>NZ_LMSW01000011.1:798541-1276296 GCF_001429645.1 Terrabacter sp. Soil810 | reverse complement strand
CCGCCGAGTCAGCGTCGGGTCGCCGCCACCCAACGATCGACGAGGCCCGTCGCGGCGCCGCTGTCGATGGCGTCCGCCGCGAGGTCCATCCCGGTTCGCACGTCGGCGTCGAAGTCGGCCTCCGACGATCCCGAGTCGGATCGGGTGAGGGCGAGCGCGATGCCCGCGTTGAGCAGCACCGCGTCCCGGATCGCGCCGGTGGCGCCGGCGAAGACGTCGCGGACGACGCCCGCGTTGTGTGCCGCGTCCCCGCCGCGCAGATCCTCGATCGGGTGCAGCTCGAGCCCGAGCCGTGTGGGGTCCACGGAGCGCTCGGTCACGCTCCCGCCCCGGACCCACCACACGTGAGTCGTCGTCGACACGGTGACCTCGTCGAGCCCGTCGTCACCACGGAAGACCGCAGCATCCTTCCCACGATCGGCGAAGACACCCGCCAGCAGCGGGGCCATGCGTGCGTCCGCGCAGCCCACGGCGGCATACGTCGGCTGGGCGGGGTTGGTCAGGGGACCGAGGAAGTTGAACGCCGTCCCGATGCCGAGGTCGCGGCGCGGCACGGCGGTGTGACGGAACGAGGGGTGGAAGGTCTGCGCGAAGCAGAAGGTGATGCCGGCCTCCGAGGCGACCTCGACGACGCGCTCGGGCGTCAGGGACAGGTCGACACCGAGTGCCTCGAGCACGTCCGCCGAGCCCGACGACGACGACGCGGCCCGGTTGCCGTGCTTGACGAGCCGCACACCGGCGGCAGCGGCCACCATGGAGGACATCGTCGAGATGTTGACCGTGTGGGCCCGGTCCCCGCCGGTGCCGACGATGTCGAGGCTCGGTCCTGGCACCTCGATGCGGCGCGCGTGGGCGAGCATCTGCTCGGCCAGCCCCAGCATCTCCTCGATGCTCTCGCCCTTGGCCCGGAGACCGATGAGGAAGCCCGCGACCTGCGAGGGCGTGGCTTCTCCGGACATGATCTGCTCCATGGCCCACTCGGCCGTCGCCCGGTCGAGGTCACGACCGGCGATGAGGTCGGTCAGCAGTGCGGGCCAGGTCGTCGCGTCGGGCGCCATGCGTCAGGCCGTGGGCACGCCCGAGCGCGCGAGCGTGGCGATGGCCGACGTCAGCGCGATCGGGTCGAGCGGGTGCGGGACGGCCAGGTCGGCCTGGGACCAGGCGGCGAGCCAGCTGTCCTGCGGGCGGCCCGTGAGCACCACGATCGGCGGGCACTCGAAGATCTCGTTCTTCAGCTGGCGGGCCAGCCCCAGACCGCCGACCTTTGCGGCCTCGCCGTCGAGCACGAGGATGTCGAACCGCTCGGACTCGACAGAGCTGATCACCGCGTCGGCGGTCGCGCACTCGTGCCAGCGGACGACCTCGACGTCCTTGGCGGGGCGACGACCGACGGCCGCGCGCACCGCGTCACGGGTCGTGAAGTCGTCGCTGTAGAGCAGCACGCTGACCCGGGCCACCGGCCGCTGCGAACCGGCCGTCGTCGCGATGTCGGTGGACGAACCCTGTGCTGCGCTGTCGTTCGAGGCGGTCATGCGCCCGATGCTACCGGGCGGGCCCGCGACCGACGGCACGACCTCCCCACCCGCGAGACGCCGGTGGACACCGGCGTGGGAAGGTGGTGACGGACGGCCCACGACACGGCTGTTCAGGGTTCGTGTCGGAATGGTCACGAATCCTCTACACCCGCGCGAGAAAGGGCCCCGATGCGGGGGGTCCCTCGCACAGCCGGACAGGAATGTGGGAATAATGTCCAACGTGGCGACAGCATCGGCAGTTCCTTCAAGCGCAGTAGCGAATCCGGCCCATCACGGGCCGGCGACCCGCCCCAACATGGTTGCCGTCGGCACCATCGTGTGGCTCTCCAGCGAACTCATGTTCTTCGCGGGTCTCTTCGCCGTCTACTTCCAGCTCAGGTCGGTCCGCGGTGACCTCTGGGCGGTGCAGACCGAGAAGCTGAACCTCCCGTTCGCGAGCGTCAACTGCCTCGTGCTCGTCATCTCCTCCGTGTGGTGCCAGCTCGGCGTCTGGAAGGCCGAGCGCGGCCAGAAGGCCCGCTCCGGCAAGCTCCTCGACATCAAGGGCTGGGGCATGCGCGAGTGGTACGTCCTGACGTACCTCTTCGGCGCCTTCTTCATCGCCGGTCAGGTGATGGAGTACTCCGAGCTCGTCCACGAGAACGTCACGCTGAGCTCCGACGCCTACGGCTCGGTCTTCTACATGGCGACCGGCTTCCACGGTCTCCACGTCACCGGTGGCCTGATCGCCTTCCTGCTCATCATCGCCCGCACGTTCACGACGCGTCGCTACACGCACGCCAACGCCACCGGCGCCGTCGTCACGTCGTACTACTGGCACTTCGTCGACGTCGTGTGGATCGCGCTCTTCGCGACCATCTACATCCTCCGCTGACCCCGGCATGAGCGCGCAGCCGGACCCGACCCCCACCTCCATGGACGACAGGAACCCACAGTGAACGCCTTGGCCACCCGACGCCGACACCCCGCCGCCATCGCGGTGCTGCTGCTGCTCGGCCTCCTCGTGACCGGTGGCGCCTACTCCTTCCTCGCCCCGAAGGACGCCAACGCGGCCGCGTCGGCCGCCGCCGCCGACGACGTCGCCAAAGGCAAGGACCTCTTCATCGCCAACTGCGCCAGCTGCCACGGCGTCGGCGCCCAGGGCACCAAGTCCGGGCCGTCTCTCGTCGGCGTGGGCGCGGCGTCGGTCGACTTCCAGGTCGGCACCGGGCGCATGCCGCTCGCCGGCCCGAACGTCCAGGCTCCCCAGAACAAGGTCAAGTTCGACGACGAGCAGATCGCCGCCCTCGCGGCCTTCGTCGCCTCGCTCGGCCCCGGCCCGGCGATCCCCGAGGAGAAGTACACGACGGTCATCGAGCCGGGCACGCCGGAGAACAACAAGGCGATCGCCGAGGGCGGCGAGATCTTCCGCGTCAACTGCGCCATGTGCCACAACTTCGCCGGCGCGGGCGGTGCCCTGACCCGAGGCAAGTACGCCCCGGCACTCGACGGCGTCACGCCGAGGCACATGTACGAGGCCATGGTCTCCGGCCCTCAGTCGATGCCGGTGTTCAACGACACGAACCTCACGCCGGAGTCGAAGCAGAAGGTCATCTCCTACCTCAAGGCGCAGGAGAACCAGACCAACGTCGGCGGGCTCACGCTCGGCAACCTCGGTCCGGTGTCCGAGGGTCTCTTCGCCTGGGTGTTCGGCCTCGGCATCCTCATCGGCTGTGCCGTCTGGCTCGGCAAGAAGGCCGCATGACCCCGCGCTGCATCGTCCCGATCACGAACGACGACAGGACCACGACCCGATGAACGACCACGAGACCACGGACCACGGGAAGAGCACGGCTCTCGTCCCCGCATCCAGCGACGGTCACGACCTGCTGCCGGCTTCGCTGATCACGGGCGTCGACCAGTTCGAGAACCCCGGTCTACCCCCGCACATCCACCGGGCCGCCGACGACGACCCCGCCGCCGCCAAGCGCGCCGAGCGCCAGGTCGCGACGCTGTTCGGCCTGTCGATGCTCGCGACCCTCGTGTTCGTCGTCAGCTACTTCGCCGTGCCCGACGAGGCCACCTTCTTCCTTCCCGGGGTCGGTCTCACCAAGACGCAGAACGTCGTGCTCGGCCTCTCGCTCGGCTTCTCGATCTTCCTCATCGGCATCGGCGCCGTGCACTGGGCCAAGACGCTCATGTCCGACGAGGAGATCGTCGAGGAGCGCCACGAGCAGGCGTCGACGGCTGAGCAGCGCGCCAAGGCCGTCGCGGTCGTCAGCGAGGGTGTCGGGTCCACCCAGCTGCCCCGTCGCCCGGTCCTCAAGTACTCCCTCGGCGGCGCGCTCGGTCTCTTCATCCTTCCCCTCGGCCTCCAGGTCGCCGGGTCGCTCGGACCGACGAACATCGAGGAGCTCAAGCACACCATCTGGGACCCGAAAGACAACGGCGGCAAGCCGATCCGGCTCATGCGTGACCCGGAGATGACGCCCATCCGCTTCGACGAGGTCACCTCGGGCTCCGTCTTCCACGTGATGCCCGAGACGCTCCAGAAGTACATCGACGAGGGCAAGCACGTCCTCGAGGCCAAGGCCAAGGCGGCGGTCATCCTGATCCGCCTCGACCCCGACCTGATCAAGGTGCAGAAGGCCAAGGACTGGGGCGTCGACGGTGTCGTCGCCTACTCCAAGATCTGCACCCACGTGGGCTGCGCGGTCGGCCTGTACGAGCAGCAGACGCATCACCTGCTCTGCCCGTGCCACCAGTCGACCTTCGACCTCACCGAGGACTGCGCCGTCATCTTCGGCCCGGCCAAGCGGGCCCTGCCGCAACTCAAGATCACCGTCGACGACGCGGGATACCTCGTCGCCCCCGCAGGCTTCGCAGAGCCCGTGGGACCGAGCTTCTGGGAGCGTGCGCGATGAGCACCATCAACGAGACTCGTCCCGCCGACGCACTCCGCGCCGGCGACCGCCAGGCCGACGAGCACGCCTCCGCCACCAAGCCCCTTGGCGGCATCGCCGGTTGGATGGACGACCGCCTCGGCGGCGCGAAGGGTGTCTCCTTCCTCGCGAAGAAGGTCTTCCCCGACCACTGGTCGTTCATGCTCGGCGAGATCGCGATGTACTCGATGATCGTCTGCCTGCTGACCGGCGCCTTCCTCACGTTCTGGTTCGTGCCGAGTGCCACCCAGGTCGTCTACGACGGCTCCTACGTCCCGCTGCAGGGCGTGACGATGTCCGACGCCTACCGCTCGACGCTCGGGATCTCCTTCGACATCCGCGGCGGCCTGCTCATCCGGCAGATCCACCACTGGGCCGCCCTGATCTTCGTCGTGGCGGTCTTCGTCCACATGGCCCGCGTGTTCTTCACCGGCGCCTTCCGCAAGCCGCGTGAGATCAACTGGGTCTTCGGCACCATCCTGTCGCTGCTGGCCTGCATCGAGGGCTTCGCCGGCTACTCGCTCCCCGACGACCTGCTCTCCGGCACCGGCATCCGCGCCATGAACGGCTTCATCCAGTCGGCGCCGGTGATCGGCTCGTACCTGTCGTACTTCATCTTCGGCGGCGCGTTCCCGGGCGAGGCGATCATCCCGCGCCTGTACTCCGTGCACGTGCTGCTCATCCCGGCCATCCTCGTGGGCCTGTTCACGGCGCACATCCTGCTCGTGTTCCTGCACAAGCACACCCAGTTCCCCGGACCGGGTCGCACCAACAAGAACGTCGTCGGCTACCCGCTCATGCCGGTGTACATCGCCAAGGCCGGTGGCTTCTTCTTCATCGTGTTCGGCGTCATCGCCCTCATCTCGGCGGTCGTGACGATCAACCCGATCTGGGCCTACGGCCCGTACGACCCGTCCCCGATCACGGCGGGCTCGCAGCCCGACTGGTACATGGGCTTCGCCGACGGCGCACTGCGTCTGCTGCCCGGCTTCCTCGAGTTCGAGACGTTCGGCTTCACGTGGAGCATGAACATCTTCCCGGGCTCGCTCATCCTGCTGCCCCTGATGTGGACGATCATCGGGGTCTACCCGTTCGTCGAGGCCTGGGTGACGGGTGACAAGCGGGAGCACCACCTGCTCGACCGCCCGCGCAACGCACCGACACGCACCGCGATCGGCATCGCCGGTATCTCGATGTACGTCGTGCTCTTCCTCGCCGCGGGCAACGACCTCATGGCGATCAAGCTGCACCTGTCGATCAACGACATCACCCAGACGCTGCGCGTGCTTTTCTTCGTGGCCCCGCCCGTGGCCTTCTGGATCACGAAGCGCATCTGCCTCAGCCTGCAGCGTGCCGACCGTCAGAAGGTCCTGCACGGCCGCGAGACCGGCACGATCTGGCGACACGCCGACGGTCGCTTCGAGGAGATCCACGCCCCGCTCACACCGGAGGAGCGCTGGGTCCTGATCCAGCACGAGTCCCTCGAGCCGCTCGAGCTCACGGCGGGCAAGGACGCCAACGGGGTCGACAGCCCGATCGCCCGCAAGGAGCGCCTGCGCGCGAAGTTCTCGCGCTTCTACTTCCGCGACCGGGTGGCACCGGCGACCCCCTCTGAGCTCGAGGCGGCCCACCACGAGCACGACGACCACGCAGCCGCACCTGACGGTGGGCACGAGGCCATCGAGCCCGCAGCGGCCGGCCAGGAGCGCGAGACGGTCAAGGCGGACAAGCAGCACGGCTGACGCCGCGTCGTCGGTCACGCTGACCGACCACGAGAGGGACCTCCCGATACGGGAGGTCCCTCTCGGCGTCCCGGGTCCATCCCTGGGCGCGGGATGTCGCTCATGAGAACTTTCTGAGATGTCGTCGAGAGCACCTGGGCGCACGGCTGTACCCCCCGTCCCCGAACGACAGGCACTGTCGACCGAGTCGGGCGAGTCGCTCGAGCGGCGGGTCGAGCACAGCGACCTCATCGAGACCCACTCCCAGCTCGCCGAGGGTCTGCTGCTCTGGGTCATCGGTCTCGCCGTCGCCGCGGCCCTGCTCCTCGTCGTGGCCCGGCGAGAGCGCCATTCACACACCACGCCTCCTGCCGACGGCTCACCGGCCGCACGTACGGACGAGGCCCGCGCCCGCACGTCGGTCGTCCCGCGCCCGGTCCTGCTCGCGGGAGCGGTCCTCGGGCTCGTGGCGGCACTCGGCACGAGCGTCCAGGTCGTGCGCATCGGCCACAGCGGCGCCCAGGCCGCCTGGTCCGACTCCGTGTCGCAGACGCCGGCGCCCTCCGGCGGCGACGATGACGGCAGCTGATCCCGAGGGCCTCGCGAGCAGCCGGCCGCAGGCCGCTCGGCTGCTCGCTCGCGCGGGACTCCGCGACGAACGGTCATGACAGACTCGGACCATGCGGCTGTCCGAGGCGGAGTTCGAGGAGGCGGTGGGCGATGCCCTCGACTCGATCCCTCAGGAGCTGGCCCGCGCCATGGACAACGTCGTGGTGCTCGTCGAGCAGGAGCCCCCACCCGACGATCCCGACCTGCTCGGGGTCTACGACGGGACACCGTTGACCGAGCGGGACGGCTGGCGGGACGCCGGATCGCTTCCCGACCGCATCACGATCTTCCAGGGCCCGCTGGAGCGCATGTGCGACACCACGGCCGAGCTGCGCGAGGAGATCGCGATCACCGTCGTGCACGAGGTGGCCCACCACTTCGGCATCGACGACGAGCACCTCCACGAGCTGGGCTGGGGCTGAGCTCGCTCGCGCCTTCACCACGAACACCCGCGGACACCCGCGGACACCCGCGGACACCCATGGGCGCCCAGCGTGGCGTCTCGCACCCGGGACAGTTTGTCGGGGCCGCCCGGAGCGCCCCTTTACGTGGTCGCCGACCGGGGATACCGTCGAGGAACCGTTCAACCGATCGGATGGAGGTGCGTCAGATGTTCTCTCCCACACGATCGCACTGCGAGCCACTCGGACCGTGAAGGTCAGGGTCGGATCGAAGGGGAAGGCCCACGGCCTTCCCCTTCGCGCTGTCCGGCTCCGGGCGGAGCGTCGTCAGGCAGATGAGACGACGCCGTCACCGCAGCACCTCCTCGTGACGGGGCTGCCACCGAGCATGCGGAAGGGCCCCGGTCGACGACCGGGGCCCTTCTGCTGCGTGACCTTGGCGCGCGGGCGCCGGACGCATCGACTCAGATGGAGTACTCGCCCGAGAAGGACTCGAAGACCCAGAGGCACACGGCGACGACTCCGAACACGGCGCCGATGATGAACAGCCACCAGCCGATCGCCAGACCCGCGAACATGATCGCGCCGGACCCGGCGAGCCACAGCGGGGTCCAGGAGCTGGCGACGAAGTAGCCGTAGTTGCCCTCGGCGTCCTCGATCTCACCGGCAGCGTTGTCCTCGGGGCGCAGCGGCAGCTTCTTGCCGGTCATCCAGAGGTAGAAGCCGGTGAGCGCGAACAGCAGGGCGGTGAGGACCAGCGCCGTGACGCCGATCGGCTCCTCCCACTTGGACCAGAAGCCGTACATGAGCACGACGGGGACGAAGAAGACGAACAGGTAGAGGAAGAGCTTGGTCTCGACGCGCATCGGGATCAGTCCTCACGCTTCTCGGTGCTGGCGGTGGCCTTCTCGGACCCGGCGACGTCGGCCGGCCCCATGACCTGGACGAGGGTGCCCTGGTCGGCGACGGGCGCGACGCCCGTGACGGCCTCGGGGTGGTGCAGGTCGAACGCGGGACGTTCGGACCGGATACGCGGCAGCGACGTGAAGTTGTGCCGCGGCGGCGGGCACGACGTGGCCCACTCGAGCGAGGCGCCGTAGCCCCACGGGTCGTCGGACTCGACGAGCGGCGCCGTGCGCCACGTCTTCCAGACGTTGTACACGAACGGGATCATCGAGGCGCCGAGCAGGAACGAGCCGGCGCTCGAGACGATGTTGGCGAGCTGGAAGCCCTCCTCGGGCAGGTAGTCGGCGTAGCGACGTGCCATGCCCTCCACACCGAGCCAGTGCTGGATGAGGAACGTCATGTGGAAGCCGATGAAGAGCATCCAGAAGTGGATCTTCCCGAGCGTCTCGTCGAGCATCCGCCCCGTCAGCTTGGGCCACCAGAAGTAGTAGCCGGCGAACATCGCGAAGACCACGGTGCCGAAGACGGTGTAGTGGAAGTGCGCGACGACGAAGTAGCTGTCGGACAGGTGGAAGTCGAGCGCCGGGCTGGACAGGATGATGCCGGTCAGACCGCCGAAGAGGAAGGTGACGAGGAAGCCCATCGCCCACAGCATCGGGGTGGCCATGACGACCTTGCCGCCCCACATCGTGCCGATCCAGTTGAAGAACTTCACGCCGGTGGGCACGGCGATGAGCATCGTCATGACGGCGAAGAAGGGCAGGAGCACCTGTCCCGTGACGTACATGTGGTGCGCCCAGACGCTCGCCGACAGGGCCGCGATGGCGATCGTGGCGAAGACGAGCGTCTTGTAGCCGAAGATCGGCTTGCGCGAGAAGACCGGCAGCACCTCGCTGATGATGCCGAAGAACGGCAGGGCGATGATGTAGACCTCTGGGTGCCCGAAGAACCAGAACAGGTGCTGCCAGAGCATGGCGCCACCGTTCTCGGCATCGAAGATGTGCATGTCGAAGCGCCGGTCGCCGCCGAGCGCGAAGAGCGCCGCGGCGAGGATCGGGAAGACGAGGATCACCAGGAGCGAGGTGATCAGCACGGTCCACGTGAAGATCGGCATGCGGAACATCGTCATGCCGGGTGCACGCAGGCAGATGATCGTCGTGATGAAGTTGACGGCACCGAGGATCGTGCCGAAACCCGCGAACGCGAGGCCGAACACCCAGAGGTCACCGCCGACGCCGGGCGAGTAGCTGACGTCGGACAGCGGGGCGTAGGCGAACCAGCCGAAGGCGGCCGCACCCTGCGGCGTCAGGAAGCCGACGGACGCGATGAGGCCACCGAAGAGGTAGAGCCAGTACGCGAACATGTTGAGGCGCGGGAACGCGACGTCGGGCGCACCGATCTGCAGCGGCATGACGGCGTTCGCGAAGCCGGCGAAGAGCGGCGTCGCGAAGAGCAGCAGCATGATCGTGCCGTGCATCGTGAAGAGCTGGTTGTACTGCTCGGGGTTGTCGACGACCTGCAGACCCGGCGCCATGAGCTCGGCGCGGATGAGCAGCGCCATGAGGCCGCCGAGCAGGAAGAAGATGAAGGACGTGATGAAGTAGAGGTTGCCGATGACCTTGTGGTCGGTCGTCGTCACCCACTTGACGAACGTCTGTCCCTTGGCCAGCCGCGGCCGCGCGGTGGTGGTCATGCCCGGGACCTGGGCGTCACGGTTGAAGGCTGCGGACGTCATCAGTTGCTCCCAGTGCGAGCCGGTGCGGGGATCTTGTCGATGTCGGCCTGGACCATCTTCTCGCGGCTGACGTCGACGGGAATGAGGCCCTCCTGGCCGATGGACCGGAGGTGTTCCATCTCCTGGTCGTACTCCGCCTGCGGCACGACCTTGACCATGAAGAGCATCTGCGAGTGGTAGGCGCCGCAGAGCTCGGCGCACTTGCCCTGGAACGTGCCGACCTGCGTGGGCGTCAGCTGGAACTTGTTGGTCTTGCCGGGCAGCATGTCCATCTTCATCATGAACGCCGGCACCCAGAAGCTGTGGATGACGTCACGGGCGTTGAGGACGAACTCGACGCGCTTGTTGACGGGCAGGTAGAGCACGGGCATCTGGGCCCGCTTGCCCTCGCTGCCGTCGAGCTCGGTGTGGACGCCGGTCTCGTGGACGTTCGAGTCGACGTAGTTGAAGTCCCAGCTCCACTGCTTGGCGACCACGCTGACCGTCAGGTCCTTCTTCGTGCTCGTGTCGACGAGCCTGGCCTCGTCACGCGCGGTGTAGTAGAAGAAGACGGCCACCATGAAGACGGGGATGACCGTGTAGAGCATCTCCATGGGCACGTTGTAGCGCAGCTGCACGGGAAGCGTCTCGTCACCCCGGCGCTTGCGGAAGCGGACGGCGGCGTAGAGCATCAGGCCCCAGGTGACGGCGCCCACGGCCAGCACCGCGATCCAGCTGCCGATCCAGAGGTCGGTCACCCGCTGGCCGGTGTCGGAAACCACCGGGGGCAGGTATCCGTTGGACACCTGTCCCTGGCAGCCGCTGAGGGCCAGCGCCGCGATCCCGGCGATCCCGGCGATGCGCAGACCCGTGCGTCGCCGCCCGGTCTGACCTACCACCGTCGTCACCACCGGCGACGCCGCTGGGGTGTCTTCGAGCTCAGGCACCAGGTGCACCTTTCGTTCCGTACGTGGGCGCGCAGGGCGCGCGTCGAACGTGTTCACGTCAAACCGTCTGGGCGGCAAAGGCCCACGGCGCAACCCTACCGTCCCACTTGTCACGCTGTCCGCAGGGGGCGGCTAACGTTGCGGAGTGGTCAGTCACGATCCGGGCACGAACGTTGGACCGGGCCCGTCGTCCCCTCCCGGAGGCTCCCAGCGGGCGTCCGGCGGGCTCCCCGACGCCCGCCAGCAGGCGACCGAGCCCTCCCCCGAACCCTCCGCCGAGCCCTCCCGTGTGGCCTCGACGGGGCCCTCACGGCCACCGGTCGTGCGGCGCCTCCTCGACGCGGCGTCGGGGCCGCTCCATCCGGTCGCGCGCGACACCCTGCTGGCCGCCCTCGAGGTGGGCTGGGCCGACCCCGCCCGCCTGCACGCCGAGGGTCGCCGGGCCCGGGCCCTGCTCGACCGGTCGCGCGAGGTCGTGGCCGCAGGGCTGGGCGTCAGGCCCACCGAGGTGAGCTTCCTGCCCAGCGGTCCGACCGCCCTGACCCGGGCTGTCGACGGGCTGGCGTATGCCGCCCGGCGGCGTGGGGCGCGCACCGTGGCCTCCGCGGTCGAGCACTCCGCGGTGCTCGTCCCGGGGCGGGCCCGCGCGGCCGCCGCCGGCGACCCGGCCCTGTTCGCCGAGGTGGCCGTCGACTCCGTCGGACGGCTCGACCTCGATGCGTGGCGCAACGCGTTGGCCGTCCCCGGCAGCGTCGTGGCGGCGCTGCAGAGCGCGAACGGCGAGGTCGGCACCCGCCAGCCGCTCGCCGCTGCGCGTGACGCGGCCGCGGCCCACGGCATCCCGCTCGTCGTCGACGCGATGGCGTCGTTGGGGCGGGACGACGTGCCGCGCGACTGGGACGTCCTCGTCGGTGAGGCGCGGTCGTGGGGCGGGCCGCCGCTCGGCGTGCTCGTCGTGCGTGAGGGTGTCAGGTGGCACTGGCCCGAGGCCCGGGCCGACGTCGAGCAGGGTCGCGCGGACGTCACTCCCTGGGTGCCGCTCGCGCTCGCCGCGGCCGAGGCGTGGCAGCAGACCACGGCCACCCGGCCGGCGGACACGCAGGTCGCGCGAGCCCTCGTGGACGACATCCGCCGCGCCGCGTCGACGGTGCCCGACACCGAGGTCGTCGGCGACCCGGACGACCGGCTCCCCCACGTCGTGACCTTCTCCAGCCTCTACGTCGACGGCGAGGCCGTCGTCGGCGCCCTCGACGCCGCCGGGTTCGCCGTCGCGAGCGGGTCCGCCTGCACGTCGAGCACGCTCGAGCCGAGCCACGTGCTCGCGGCCATGGGGGTCCTGACGCACGGCAACGTGCGGGTGACGCTGCCCCTGCCCGCGGTCTCCCCCGCACTCGCCGACGACGTCCGGGCCTTCACCGCTGCCATCGCGCCGAGCATCCGCGCCGTCCGCGACCAGCTCGGGGTCGGCGACCTGTGACCGACGACGAGGCCGTCGTCGACGCACGCGGCGAGCGCTGCCCCCTCCCCGTGATCCGTCTCGCCCGGCTCGTCCGCGACCGTCCAGACCTCGCGTCCGTCACCGTGCTCGCGACCGACCCGGCCGCAGCCCACGACGTCCCCGCCTGGTGCCGGATGCGCGGCCACCGCTTCGTGGGGGCGCGCGACGAAGGCGACCACACGGCATACCTCGTCGAGGTCGTCAGGCCCAGCAGGCCGGAAGGGGCGCGCTGAGCACGGTCGGCAGGATCGCGAGGTACTCGTCGCGAGGGACCTCACGCACCCCCAGCGTGGCCAGGTGCGGCGTCTGCCACTGGACGTCGAGGAGGCGACGCGGGTCCCCGTCGGTGACGAGCAGGTCGCGCAGGCCGACGAGCGCGACCTTCGACGCGTCGCGCTCGTGGTGGAACATCGACTCGCCCGCGAAGAGCCCGCCGATGGCGACGCCGTAGAGCCCGCCGACGAGCTCGCCGTCCTGCCACGTCTCGACGGAGTGCGCCCAGCCGGCCCGGTGCAGCTCGACGTAGGCGTCGACGATCTCGGGAGTGATCCACCGACCGTCCCGGTCGGGAGCCGCGCAGGCCTCGACGACGGCCCGGAAGTCGGTGTCGACGCGCACCTCGAAGCGGGCGACGGCCTTGCGCAGCGAGCGGCTGACCCGCAGCTCGCGCGGCCGCAGGATGCCGCGGGGGTCCGGTGACCACCACCCGATCGGCTCGGCGCCGTGGTCGCCGATGCCCATGGGGAAGACACCGACGGAGTACGCCTCGAAGAGCGTCGCGACGTCGAGGTCCGCGCCGATGCCGATGAGGTCCTCACCCGGGGGCACGCGGTCGAGCGCGAAGTCCCAGGGGGTGGACGGCGGCGGCGTGGGCACGGACGGGCTCCCGGGTGTCGTGGGGGTGGGCTGCTCAGAACCTCTGAGCGTCAGCGCCGGTCCGGTGACGGCGTCATGGCCGTGGACACGTGATGTGGGGACCGATCTCGTCGGCGGACTCGGCACCGTAGGCCTCGGCCAGCCGCTCGAGGAAGCGCTCCTTGCCCAGGGCGTACTCCTGCGTGCCGATCGTCTCGATGACATAGGTGGCGAGCATCGAGCCGAGCTCGGCGCAGCGCCGGACCGGCAGACCGGCCGCGAGACCGGTGAGGTAGCCGGCCCGGAAGGCGTCGCCGACGCCGGTCGGGTCGGCCTTGCGCACCTCGCGGGCGATCCCCACCTCGACGGGCTCCTCGCCGCGCACGCGGACGGTGACGCCGTCCTTGCCGCGGGTCTTGACCTGCACCCGGACCCGGTCGGCGAGCTCGTCCTCGCTCCAGCCGGTCTTCTGGCAGGCGAGGTGGCTCTCGTACTCGTTGGTGAAGAGGTACTCGGCGCCGTCGATGAGGCGTGCGATGGTCGGACCGTCGCAGAAGGCCAGCTGCTGCGACGGGTCGGCCGCGAACGGGATGCCCCGCGAGCGGCACTCGTCGGAGTGGCGCAGCATGGCCTCGGGGTCGTTGGCGCCGACGACGACGAGGTCGAGGCCACCGACGCGATGGGCGACGGGCGCGAGCTCGATGTCGCGCGCCTCGGTCATGGCTCCCGCGTAGAACGTGGCGATCTGGGCCATGTCGCGGTCGGTGGTGCAGATGAAGCGCGCCGTGTGCTGGGACTCGGAGTAGTGCACGCCGCCGCAGTCGACGCCGTGCCGCTCGAGCCAGCTGCGGTAGTCGGTGAAGTCCTCACCGACGGCGCCGACGAGCAGCGGCCGCTGGCCGAGGTTGGCCATGCCGAACGCGATGTTGGCGGCGACACCGCCCCGGCGGACCTGCAGGTCCGAGGTGAGGAACGACAGGGAGATCTTGTCGAGCTGCTCGACGACGAGCGAGTCGGCGAACAGTCCGTCGAAGGTCATGAGGTGGTCGGTGGCGATGGAACCGGTGATGGCGATCTGCACAGCACGAACCTACCCGGGATCGCGGCGTCGCCGACGCCGACGCCGACGCCGACAGGCCCGAGGACGACGCCAGACCCGGGGACGACGACAGGCCCGGGGACGACCAAGGGCCCGACCGTGACGGTCGGGCCCTTCGGACGGGCGAGGCGCCGGGCGCCCTGGTGCGTGCGACTCAGCTGAAGGAGTCGCCGCAGGCGCAGCTGCTGCCGGCGTTGGGGTTGTCGATCGTGAAGCCCTGCTTCTCGATGGTGTCTGCGAAGTCGATCGTGGCGCCCTCGAGGTAGGGGGAGCTCATGCGGTCGACGACGACCTCGACACCGTCGAAGTCGCGGACGAGGTCACCGTCGAGGCTGCGCTCGTCGAAGTAGAGCTGGTAGATCAGGCCCGAGCACCCACCGGGCTGGACACCCACGCGCAGGCGGAGGTCGTCGCGACCCTCCTGCTCGAGCAGGCTCTTGACCTTCGTGGCCGCGACGTCCGTCAGGACGACACCGTGGGCGGGAGCCTCGGTCTGAACCTCGGCGGGAGATGCGTTCGTCTCGACACTCATGTGTTGGTCCTTCACGTCGTGGAGCATGGGTCGGAAGAGAGAACCCATGCCGCGCCGGATGTGTTCCCGACGCCTCAAGGATACGTCGGGCCTCGACCGAAACGCGCATCCTCCCCCATCTCGCCGTTCAGGACGTGGACGGCGACCACGTCCGCGCGACGCGCGCCGTCCGCTCAGCGAGACGGGCCGCGGGCTCGGCGAGCGCGGCGGCGACCTGGTCGGGACGCTCCGCGACGGCGTACACCCCCGACAGACCGGCCGTCATCGCCTCGCGGCGGCCGACGAGGGACTGGCCCGGCACGGCGATGACCGGGACGCCGACCCGCCCTGCGGCCTCGGCGACGCCGACGACGACCTTGCCACGCAGCGACTGCCAGTCGAAGCTGCCCTCGCCGGTGACGACGAGGTCGGCCGAGGCCACGAGATCGGCGAACCCGACCGCGTCGAGCACCGCCTCCACCCCGGAGACCCGGCGCGCACCGAGGAGGTGCAGGGCGTAGCCGAGCCCCCCGGCGGCGCCGGCGCCCGGTTCGCGCTCGGGTTTGAGCAGGGTGCCCGTCAGCAGGTCCTTGGCGGGCGGACGCACCCGGGCCACGACGCTCGCGAAGTGGCCCAGCGCGTTCTCGAGCCGTTGGGCGTCCTCCTCGGACGCGCCCTTCTGGGGCCCGAAGACAGCACTCGCACCCTTGAGGCCGAGCAGCGGCGAGTCGACGTCGCTGGCGATGACGAGGTCGATGCCCCGGAGGCGGTCGCGGGCGGCGTCCAGGCCCGCGACGTCGTCGGGGGTGGTCCCGGCGAGCGCCAGTCCGCCGTGGCCCAGTCGTGCGACCGGGCCGACCCCGAGGGCGGCGAGGAGCCCGGCCCCTGCGTCGTTGGTGCCCGACCCGCCGAGACCGATGACCACGCGCCGCGCGCCGGCGTCGAGCGCCGCGAGCACGAGCGTGCCGACCCCGGACGTCGACGTGCGGGTCGGGTCCCGCTCGTCGGGTGCGAGCAGGTGCAGTCCTGCGGCCTGGGCGGACTCGACGTAGGCCGTCCGCCCGCCTGCGCCGGTGGCCAGCAGGATGGTGCCGGGCACCTCGCGACCGAGCGGGTCGGTGGTCACGACGGCGTGGACCTCGCCGTCGAGGCTCTCGGCGAGGACGTCGACGAAGCCGGGTCCGCCGTCGGAAAGGGGCACGAGCGTCAGCCGGTCGCCGGGGGCGGTGCGGCCCCAGCCCTCGGCCATCGCGGCCGCGGCCTGGGCCGCGGTGAGGGTGCCGGTGTAGCAGTCGGGGGCGATGATGACGTGCACGTCCGGCATCCTCCCACTGCCGTGTCGCCGTGCGTCGGTCCGCCGTCAGCGGCGGGGCAGGAAGAGGCCCGCGTCGCCGAACTCGTGCCACGCGTAGCGGTGGGCGACCGCCTCGTCGTAGGCCCGCTGGGCCAGGGCGGCACCGGCCACCGACTCGACGAGGAGCAGGTGCGAGGCGTCGGGGTCGTGCCAGCCGGTGACGAGGCCGTCGACGACGCGCGCGGGTCGGTCCGGGGAGATGACGACCTCGGTCCAGCCCGCCGCGGGGTGCACCCGGCCGTCCGGGTCGGCTGCCGACTCGATGGCGCGCGTGGCGGTCGTGCCGACGGCGACGACCCGGCTGCCCCGGGAGCGCACGAGGTTGACGAGGTCGGCCGTCTCCCCCGACACCGCGAACCGCTCCGGCTGCGGCGCCTCGCCGGCCTCCTGCGACGACAGTCCGGTGTGCAGGGTCACCGGGGCGACGAGCACCCCCGACGACACGAGCCCGGCCACGAGGGAGGCCGTGAACGGCCTGGCGGCGCTCGCCATCTCGGCGCTTCCGGGGAGCCGGGCGAAGACGGTCTGGTACGCGTCCACGGGGTACCGGGAACGCAGGTAGCCGTACGCGATGGGGCGGCCGTGCGTCGCGAGGTGCTCCGCGAGCGCAGAGCCCTCGATGTCGACCGCCCGCCACAGCCGGTTGCCGCGTCCCGTGGGCGACGAGTCGGACCTCGGGTACGGCGCCTCGAGCCGCAGCCGGGGGCCGCCCGACGCCAGCTCGACGAGGTCGCCCTCCAGGGCGTCGAGCAGGGGGTGCGCGGCGTCGGGCGCCGAGCGGAGCTCCACGACCCACGTGCCGTCGTCGAGCGCGGTCGCGACGTGGACGACGACGGCGCCCCGGCCGTCCAGGCGTGCGTCCACCTCGCCCGCCACGGTCGCCGAGTTGTTGACGAGGAGCAGGTCGCCGGGCAGCAGGTGGTCACCGATGGCGGAGAAGGTGGTGTGCGAGATGCGCACCGCGCCGGACGAGGACTGCGAGGCGACGAGGAGGCGTACGCCGTCGCGTCCGATACCCCTCACCTCGGGGGGCGCGTCGGCCGTGAGGTCGTCGGTCCGCCGGAAGACGGTGTGGGGCGCATGCGTGAGAGCCGCGGTCACGAAGCCACCTCCGTCGTCGCCGCGGCGACGAGGTCCGCCGCGCGGTAGCGGCCGCTCGCGGGGCGCGACCCGACGAGGGCAAGGATCCCGGGGACGGCGACCTCCTCCGGCAGCGGCCGGTCGCTGATGTCCTCCCCCGGGAACGCGGACTGGTGCATCGCGGTCCGCATGTCGCCCGGGTCGACGGCATACGCCCGGACCGTCGGCAGCTCCGCGGCCAGGGTCAGCGTCAGGTGGTCGAGCGCCGCCTTGCTCGCGCCGTAGGCCCCCCACGTCTCGTAGTGCTCGACGCCCGCGTCCGACGAGATGGCGATGACCGTGCCTCCGGCCGCCTCGAGCGACGGGAGGAGCGAGCGGGTCAGCCCGTGCGGGGCGAGGACGTTGACGGCGAGCACGGCAGCGAGGTCGTCCGTCGTCAGGTCGCGCAGCGGACGGAGCGGGACCGGGCCGAGCGTGCTCGCGTTGTGGACGAGCAGGTCGAGGCCGCGCGCTCCGGCCAGGTCGGTGACGGCCTCGGCCACCTCGTCCCGGTGGACGGCGTCGCCGACGTCGCCGGCGAGGCCGACGACGTCGTGACCGTGGGTGCGCAGGTGGGAGACGGTCTCGGCGACGCTCGACGCGTCGCGGGCCGTGACGACGAGATCCCAGCCCCGGGCGGCGAGGGACTCGGCGAGAGCCCGGCCGAGGCCGTGGGTGGCGCCGGTGACGAGTGCGGTGGGCATCATGACTCCTGTGGTGGTCGTGGGTCGATCACCACAAGCGTCAGACATCAAGTTGACTTGAGGTCAAGTGCCCGAGCGCTCGCAGCCCGCGCGGCGGCATACGATCTGCACATGACGACCGACACGACATCGGCCCCGGCACCTGCTCCGCTCCCGCTCCTCGTGCTCGGGCAGGGCACCGACCTGCACACCGAGCGCGGAGTCGAGTGCCCGGGCGACCTGCCGGCAGCGTCCGACCCCGGCCTCGTCGAGCGCGCTCGCGCCGCCAAGGCCGCGCTCGGGGACCGCGTCTTCGTCCTCGGCCACCACTACCAGCGCGACGAGGTCATCGAGTTCGCCGACGTCACGGGCGACTCCTTCAAGCTCGCCCGCGACGCCGCAGCCCGGCCCGACGCGCCCTACATCGTCTTCTGCGGCGTGCACTTCATGGCCGAGTCGGCGGACATCCTGACGAGCGACGAGCAGACCGTGATCCTGCCCGACCTCGCCGCCGGCTGCTCGATGGCCGACATGGCCGCCATCGCCCAGGTCGAGGACTGCTGGGAGCAGCTGGCCGCGGCCGGCGTCGCCGACCGGGCGATCCCGGTCACCTACATGAACTCGTCCGCGGCGATCAAGGCCTTCACCGGTCGCCACGGCGGCACGATCTGCACGAGCTCCAACGCCCGCACGGCGCTCGACTGGGCCTTCGAGCAGGTCGGCGGCGTCGACGGCACGGGCAAGGTGCTCTTCCTGCCCGACCAGCACCTCGGCCGCAACACCGCCGTGCGCGAGCTCGGCCTGTCGCTCGACGACTGCGTCGTCTGGGACCCGCACCGCCCCGGTGGCGGCCTGACCCGTGAGCAGCTCGAGAACGCCCGGATGATCCTCTGGCGCGGGCACTGCTCGGTGCACGGCCGCTTCTCGGTCGACGCCGTCGAGGCCGCTCGCCGCGAGATCCCCGGCGTCAAGGTCATCGTCCACCCCGAGTGCCAGTACGAGGTCGTCGAGCGGGCCGACGAGGTGGGCTCGACCGAGAAGATCATCCAGACCATCGCCGCCGCCCCGGCCGGCACCTCGTGGGTCGTCGGCACCGAGCTCAACCTCGTGCGCCGGCTCGCCCAGCAGTTCCCCGAGCAGCGGATCGCCTTCCTGGAGAAGAACGTCTGCTACTGCTCGACGATGAACCGCATCGACCTGCCGCACCTCGTGTGGGCGCTCGAGTCCCTCGTCGAGGGCCGGGTCGTCAACCCGATCCACGTCGACCCGACCGTCGCCGCCGAGGCGCGCGCGGCGCTCGACCGGATGCTCGCCCTGCCGGGCACGACCCACAAGGACTGAGCCGGGTGAGCGTCCCCGCCCGCGACCTCCACCGGGTCGCCGTCGTCTCCGACGTGCACGGCAACGTCACGGCGTACGACGCCGTCCTCGCCGACATCGCCCGCCGCGGCATCGACGACGTCATCAACCTGGGCGACCTCGTGGGGAAGGGGCCGCGCGGGTCGGAGTGCATCCGGATCACCCGGGACCGCGGCATGCCGACCGTGCGCGGCAACTGGGACGCCTTCATCGCGCGCGACGACGTGCAGCCGTGGGAGCACGCCCAGTGGGTGCGCGACGCGCTCACGCCCGCAGACCGGAGCTGGCTCGCGGACCTGCCGAACGTCCACGAGATCGTGCTGAGCGGCCAGCCGATCCGCTTCTTCCACGCGTCACCGGTCAGCGAGTTCACCCGCGTGTTCACCCCCACGACCGAGGCCGAGCACCGCGCGTTCGTCGAGCAGACCGCGTTCACGGGCGACGGTCAGGTGCCCACGATCGTCGGCTACGGCGACATCCACGGGGCCTACCTCGCGGTCGACTACGGCATCACCGTCTTCAACGCCGGCTCGGTCGGGAACGCCCTCGACGGTCCCGGCGCGCCCTACGTCGTCCTCGAGGGAACCTTGGCCGGCCCCGGCGAGGACGAGCCGCCCGGCCACGTCGGCATCAGCTTCGTCCGGGTGCCCTACGACGTCGAGTCCGAGATCGCCGCGGCCGAGGAGCTCGGCATGCCCGGCGTGGAGGCGTACGCCCTCGAGCTGCGCGAGCAGCGCTACCGGGGGTCGGCCGTCTCCACCTCCTGACGATGGAAGGCGGGGTCCCGGCACGTGCCGGGACCCCGCCTTCCATCGCGTCTGCCGGTCGCCTCAGTGGGTCGGCCGCAGCGCTCCCAGCCGGGCGAGGAAGACCGCCTCGGCCACGCAGACCTTCTCGAACTCGCCCAGATGGAGCGACTCGTTGGCGCCGTGGGCGCGCGTGTCGGGGTCCTCGACACCGGTGACGATGATCGAGGCGTCGGGAAAGCGCGCCGAGAAGTCGGAGATGAACGGGATCGAGCCGCCGACGCCCATGTCGACGGGCTCGGTGCCCCAGGCGTCGGCGAAGGACGCCCGCGCCTCGTCGTAGACGGTGCCGTTCGCGTCAGCCGCGAACCCCGACCCGTGCTCCTCGAGCTCGACGGTGAGGCGGGCCCCCCACGGCGCGTTGGCCTCGAGGTGCTCGCGCACCCGCTCGAACGCGGCGAGGGGGTCCTGCGTCGGCGCGAGACGCACGGAGATCTTGGCGGCGGCCTTGGCCGACAGGGTGTTGGAGGCCTTGTCGATCGACGTCGCGTCGATGCCGATGGTCGTGATCGAGGGCTTGTTCCACAGGCGGCTGAGGATCGAGCCGGACCCGATGAGCGCGACCCCGTCGAGCAGGCCGGACTCCGCGCGGAAGCGCTGCTCGTCGTAGTCGATGTCGGCGGCCTCGCCCGCGTCGAGACCGGTCACCGCGACGTTGCCGTCGGCGTCGTGGAGCGAGGCGAGCAGGCGCACGAGGGCGGTGGTGGCGTCGGGTGCCGCCCCACCGAACATGCCCGAGTGCACGGAGTGGTCGAGGGTCTGCACCCGGACGACGACACGGATGCCGCCGCGGAGGGTCGTCGTCAGGGCGGGCGTGCCGATGTCCCAGTTGCCGGAGTCGGCGATGACGATGGCGTCGGCGGCGAGTCGGTCGCCGTGCTTCTCGAGGATCGTGCCGAGCGAGGGCGACCCCGACTCCTCCTCGCCCTCGACGAACACCGTCACCCCGACCGGCAGGTTGCCGGCGTGGGCGCGCAGCGCCGCCACGTGCGCCATGACGCCGGCCTTGTCGTCGGCGGCACCGCGGCCGTAGAGGCGACCGCCGCGCTCCTCGGGCTCGAACGGCGAGCTGTCCCAGTCGGCGTCGTCACCGGGCGGCTGCACGTCGTGGTGCGCGTAGAGCGTCACGGTCGGTGCGCCCTCGGGACCGTCGAGGTGACCGATGACGGCCGGGCGGCCGCCCTCGACGACCACCTCGACGTCAAGGCCCTCGCGGCGCAGCAGCTCGGCGACGGCCTCGGCGCTCCGGGTCACCTGGCTCTGGTCGAAGGACGAGGCCGAGACGCTCGGGATGCGCACGAGCTCCTCGAGGTCGGCCCGGACCTGCGGCATGAGGTCGGCCACGCGGTCGCGGATCTGTTGGATCTGGTCGGGGGTGAGGGCGTCGTCAGTCACCTGCCCGACCCTACCGACGCAGACGCCGGGCCACGAGGGAGCCGACGTGCCGGTGCGTCCTCGCGACGGAGCGCTGCTGCGGGTGCCGCCGTGGGTGCCGTCGTGGGTGCCGTCGTGGGTGCCGTCGTCCCCGATGGGTAGGTTCGACCGGATGGGAGACAACACGTTCGTCGCCGGGCAGGAGCCCTGGCTCGAGCGCCTGGGCAACCTGCGCAACGTCGTGCGCCAGGAGTTGGTCACCCGGCAGCTCGCGGCGCACCTGCCTCGTGGACCCCTGCGCGTCCTCGACGTCGGCGCCGGCCAGGGGACGCAGGCGCTGCGCCTGGCCCGACTCGGCCACTCGGTGACCGCCGTCGAGCCGGACGGGCGGATGCGTGCCGCCTTCGAGCAGGCTGCCGCCGGGCTCACTCCCGAGCAGCGGGAGCACGTGACGCTCGTGGCCACCGACCTCGCCGGGCTGGCGAGCGTGACACGCCCGACGGCATACGACGTCGTCATGTGCCACGGCGTGCTCATGTACCTCCCCGAGAGCCGCGCCGCGGTTGCGGGCCTGGCCCGCCGGGTCGCGCCGGGCGGCATCGTGTCGATCGCGGCGCGCAACGGGGACGCGATGGCGTGGCGCCCGGCCGGCCGTCACGACTGGCCGGCCGCCCTCGCCGCGCTGGACGAGATGCGCCGGGCGGCCGAGGAGGGCCGGGACGCCCGCTACCGCAACGAGATCGGCGTCGACGCCCGCGCCGACACGCTCGCGTCCCTGACGGCCGACTGCGAGGCCGCCGGCCTCGAGGTCACCGCGTGGTACGGCATCCGCGTCGCCAGCGACGACGTCCCGGTCGACGAGCCCGCGCCCACCGGCGTCGAGCTGGCGGCCCTGCTCGACGTCGAGGAGCGGCTCGGCGCGTCCGACCCCTACCGCGCGCTCGGCACGCTCCTGCACGTCATCGCGCGCCGGAGGGCCTGACCGCACCCCTCACCGCACCCTCACCGCTCCCGTCGGGGCTGACGCCGAGGCTCCGGCGTGCTTGGCTCGGACCATGGACGCGGTCGACCGGGTGGAGCGAGCCTTCGCCGCAGTGCCTCGCGCCGGCTTCCTCCCACACGGAGCCCGCGGCCGCGCCTCCTACGACGGACCCATCCTCATCGGGCACGGACAGACGAACTCCCAGCCACGGACCGTCGCCGACATGCTGCGGCTGCTCGACGTGCGACCCGGCCAGCGCGTGCTCGACGTCGGCTCGGGGTCCGGCTGGACGACCGCCCTGCTCGCCCACCTCACCGGACCCGAGGGCGAGGTGGTCGGCGTCGAGCTCGAGCCCGCGCTCGCCCGATGGGGCGCCGCGAACCTCGAGGGCGCACGGATGCCGTGGGCCGGGATCCACGAGGCGACCGCCGGGGTGCTGGGCGACCCCGACCACGCCCCCTGGGACCGCATCCTCGTCTCGGCGGAAGCCTCAGCCCTCCCCCAGGCGCTCGTCGACCAGCTGGGCGACCCCGGACGGATGGTGATCCCGGTCGTAGGCACCATGACACTCGTGGTGCGCGAGCACGGCGCGCTGGCGACGACGCGCCACGGGCGCTACCGCTTCGTGCCGCTGCGCACGGCCCCGGGACGCTGACCTCCGGGAGGGTCGTATGCCGTGGGGCTGCGGGCGCGATGCGGGCGCGATGCGGGCGCGATGCGGGCGCGATGCGGGCCGGGAGCCAGCTTCGGCTTAGAGTGTCCCCGTGTTCGGACGCAAGAAGACCCTCAACGACGAGCTCGCACCCACGGCCTCGACCGACCAGTCGGCCCGCCCCGATGCGAAGAACCGGCCCACGCCGAAGCGGCGCGAGCAGGAGGCCCTCAACAAGCGTCCCCTCATCGTCACCGACCGCAAGGCCGCCACGAAGCAGGACAAGACGGTCCGCCGGGAGGCCATGGCCAAGCAGCGCGCCGGCATGATGACCGGCGACGAGAAGTACCTCCCCGCCCGGGACAAGGGCCCGCGTCGCCGCTTCATCCGCGACACGGTCGACGCGCGGTGGAACATCGGCGAGTTCATGCTCCCGATCATGCTCATCGTGCTGCTGCTCAGCTTCGTCCGCACGAACTGGGCCCTGCTGCTCGTCTTCGTGCTCGTCTACGGCCTCATCCTCGTGGCCATCGGTGACGCCCTGCTCATGTGGCGCCGGACGCGCCGCAAGATGGACGACAAGTTCGGCGGCGCCGAGAAGGGCGACGCGTGGTACGCCATCATGCGCGCCTTCCAGATGCGTCGCACGCGCATGCCGAAGCCCCAGGTCGCCCGCGGCGAGCACCCCGCCTGACCGGTCGAGCCGGCCCGGGCCCGGTTCCCTGACCCGCTCTGCCTGACCGCCCGAAGTCAGCCCTGCAGGTCGGCGAACGCGAGCGGTGCCCGTGTCACGGCATACGTCGCGAAGTAGAGCTTGTCGACCGAGCCGTCACCGGCGCGCACGACCTCGAGCACCTCGCCCCGCTCCCGACCCGCCACGGCACGGAAGCGGTCGCTGCCCTCGGCGGCATACCGCGTCTCGGACAGCGGTTCGTCGTCGACGAGCCGCGACCACAGCTCGCCGTCGCGGACGAAGTACGTGATCGGCGACCCCTCCGACCACCACAGGCCGAGGAGCTCGGCCAGGGCCGGCTGCTCCGTCTCGGGCACCCACGCCGCGGCGAGCGACGGCTCGGCATCCACGACGGCCTCGACGAGGTCGGTCGCGAGCCCGAGCGTCAGGGCGCCGGACGTGGCGTTGGCGAGGACGATCGCCCCGACGCCCTCCTTGCGCCGGACTCGCAGGCCGGTGAGGAAGCCGGGCATGGCGCCACCGTGTCCGACGTAGACGCGGTCGCCGCGGCGGCCCATCCCGAAGCCGAGGCCGTAGGCACCGCTCCAGCCGTCGACGTCGGTCATGATGATCGGCCGGCACATCTCCTCGACGGTCTCGGGCCGCACGACCCGGTCGTCGGGGCTCGCGACGTAGGCGGCATAGCGCGACATGTCGGCGACGGTCGACCAGAGGCCGCCGAGGGGCGCCGTGGCGTTGAGCGTGAAGAGCGGCTCCTCGCTCGCGGTGCCGGCGTACGGGTCGACCTGGTAGCCGAGCGCGCGGTCGCCCGCGGGCGTCAGGCCCGTGCGGCTCATCCCGAGCGGCTCGAGCACCCGCTCGCGGACCACGTGCTCCCAGTCGCGGCCGGTCACGCGCTCGACGACCTGCCCGAGCAGGCCGTAGGCGAGGTTGGAGTAGTGGAAGGCGTGGTGGGCGGGCAGCACCTGCTCGGCCTGCTCGACGCCGGCGAGGAACTCCTCGCGCTCGGGCGCCACGAGGCTCTCCCAGATGTTGCCGACGGGCTCGCGCTGCAGCCCGGAGGCGTGGGCGAGCATCTGCCGCAACGGGACCCGCGCGTGCCTCGTGCCGGGGACGTACGTCTCGAGCGTGTCGTCGAGCGACAGCAGACCCTCGTCGCGCAGCGACATGACGGCCAGGGCCGTGAACGTCTTCGTCACCGAGCCGATCATGAACTGCGTGTCGTCGGTGGCCGCGACCGGCTGGGACCCGAGACGCGCCGACCCCACGTGCGCCGACCAGACGAGGCGGCCGTCGCGCACGACACCCACGCTGACCCCCGGCGAGCGCCAGGCCCGCTGGGCCGTGACGACCCGGGCGAGCAGGTCGCGCTCGAGCCCCGCCGACAGTGCCGCGTCCGGAGAGCCGTCTGAGCCCAGCGGCGCGCTCACTCCGCGGCCCGCAGGCTCATCGGGCCGTAGACGACGGTGTCGTTCTCCCGCAGGGTGACCGCCTCGACGCCGGCGTCGAGCAGCTCGCGCCACGACTCCCCCAGGTAGCTCTCGGCGTCACTCTGGGTCGGGAACCCGGTCGTGGTCACTCCCTCCCCCTCCATCGGGTTGCCGTGGGCGTCGAGGAACAGCCAGGACCAGTCAGCGCTCATGCGGGCCACCCTAGTTGCCGCGCCGTTTGACGTGCGGACGCCCCGCGTGCGACGGTTCGCCTAACCGAAGGATGATGGGGCAAGCCGGTGTGACTCCGGCGCTGACCCGCAACCGTGAAGCCACCTCCCGCCGCTGCGCGGCCCGGGGTGACCAGCCGGAAAACCCGCGTCCCACCGGCTCCTTTGTCAGTCTGTCGTGGAATGCGGACCGGAGTCACCCCGCCGGGCCGGCCTCAGCCAGCAGACCCGACATGGTGTCCGACCGCGAGGAGGAAACCGTGTCCCCTGCCCGTCGTGCCCCGCTCCGGGTCGTCCTCGCCGCGCTCGTCGCGGCCTGCCTGTCCGCCCTCACCATCGCGCCGGCGCACGCAGCCGCCTATCGCTACTGGGGCTTCTACCAGCTCTCCGACGGCGCCTGGACCTTCGCGCAGAAGGGCCCGGACCAGACGGTCCCGAAGGACGGCAGCGTCGACGGCTGGCGCTTCGCCGTCGCCGACGAGGCCTCCACCCGCTACCCGCGCGCCGTCCTCACCTTCGACGAGCTCTGCGGCACGACCCCCGCCCAGACGGGCAAGAAGCGCGTCGGCCTCGTCGTCGACTTCGGCCGCCCGGCGGACGCCGCCGACGGCGCCACGCCGCCCGAGCCCAAGGCCCTGTGTG
The DNA here is from genome assembly GCF_001429645.1 of Terrabacter sp. Soil810. NCBI lineage: Bacteria > Bacillati > Actinomycetota > Actinomycetes > Micrococcales > Intrasporangiaceae > Terrabacter > Terrabacter sp. Soil810. Next base: position 1,250,254 of record NZ_LMSW01000011.1, on the reverse strand, counting down.
CCGTCGTCGCCGCCGACGCCACGAGCGCCGTCGTGCTCGCCGCCGCCGGCGACGTGCGCACCGAGAAGGGCCTCGTCTGCGGTGTGGACGGCTACCCGACGACCGACTGCGGCGGTGCCGTCAAGGAGGTCAGCCCCGAGGCGAAGGCCGCCGACGAGCCGGTGACCATCGCGGCCCCGGCCGCGACACCGTCGGCCTCCGCGTCGGCGCCTGCCGCCTCGAGCACCGACGTCGCCGTGGCGACCACCGCGTCCTCGGGCGCGAACGTGACGGCATACGTCATCGCGGGCCTCGTCCTGCTCGCCCTCGTCGGCTACCTGCTCGTGCGCTCGCGTTCCCGCGCCCGCCAGGACGCCTGAGGAGCCACGACGAGCGTGACGCGGCTCCGGCTCAAGGCCCGGCTCCAGCACCCCGCAGCCTGGTGGCTCTGGGGGCTGGGCCTGGCCACGGCTGCGTCACGCACGACCAACCCGGTGCTGCTGCTGCTCGTCATCGGGGTCTGCGTCCTCGTCGTCGCTGAGCGCCACGACCCCGCGACGGTCAACCCGCTGCCGGCCTTCCTCGTCATCGGCGCCGTCGTCGTCGCGTTCCGCATCGTCATGACGGCTCTGCTCGGAAACGGCATCGTCGGCGAGACCGTCGTCATGACCCTTCCGAGCGTGCCGCTGCCGGACTGGGCCGCCGGCGTGCGCATCGGCGGCACGGTCACGCTCGAGTCGCTGTTGTATGCCGCCTACGACGCCCTGCGCCTCGCCGCGGTCCTCGCGTGCCTCGGTGCCGCGAACGCGCTCGCGAGCCCGCGCCGACTGCTCCGCTACCTGCCCGCCACGCTCTACGACGTCGGCACCGCGGTCGTCGTGGGGCTGACGTTCGCGCCGCAGCTGCTCACCGATGCGCGCGAGGTGCGAGCCGCGCGCACGCTGCGCGGTCGCGACGGTCGAGGGCTACGGGAGATCGCCCGGCTCACGGTGCCCGTCCTCGAGACCGCGTTCGAGCGGTCGCTCGGACTCGCGGCGTCGATGGAGTCGCGCGGCTACGGCCGCGCGGTCCGCTCCACGACGACGAGCCGCAGGGCGGCCACGGGGCTCGCGCTCGCCGGCCTCGTCGGTGTCCTCGCCGGGCTCTACGGCCTGCTCGACGCCTCCGCCGGGGGCGTGCTCGGGCTACCGGTCCTCGTGCTCGGCGCACTCCTGGCCGGCTCGAGCCTCCTCGTCGGCGCGTCCCGCGACCCCCGGTCCGGTCACCGCCGCGACCGGTGGACGTGGACCGAGACCGTCACGGTCGTCGCGGGCGCCGTCCCGGCCGCCGTCCTCGTCATCGCCTCCGTGCAGGGCTGGGACGGCGTCGTGCCGAGCCAGCAGGCCGAGCTGCCCGCCGTGCCGCTCCTCGCCGTGCTCGCCGTGCTCGTGGCCGCCGTGCCGGCCTGGCTCACGCCCCGTCCCCGGGAGGTCGCACCGTGATCACCTTCGAGCACGTGTCGGTGCAGTACGCCGACGCCCCGGCTCACAGCCTCCACGACGTCACGCTCGAGATCCCAGAAGGTGAGCTCGTCCTCGTCGTCGGCCCCACGGGGAGCGGCAAGTCCACGTTGCTGCGCACCATCAACGGGCTCGTGCCGCACTTCAGCGGAGGCACCCTGACGGGTCGCGTCGCCGTCGACGGCCTCGACACCGCCGAGCACCGGCCGCGCGACCTCGCGACGGTCGTCGGCCTCGTCGAGCAGAACCCGTCGTCGACGTTCGTCACCGACGTCGTCGAGGACGAGGTCGCCTACGGCATGGAGACGATGGGACTGGACTCGACGACGATCCGCCGCCGCGTCGAGGAGACCCTCGACCTCTTCGGGCTCACGCCGCTGCGCGCCCGGGCGCTGCGCACCCTCTCCGGCGGTCAGCAGCAGCGCGTCGCGATCGCCGCGCTCTTCGCCGCCGGCCCCAGGGTCCTCGTGCTCGACGAGCCGACGTCGGCCCTGGATCCCGTTGCGGCAGAAGAGGTTCTGGCGTCGCTCCATCGCATCGTGCACGACCTCGGCGTCACGGTCGTGCTCGCCGAGCACCGGCTCGAGCGCGTCGTGCACCACGCCGACCGCGTCGTCCTCGTCGACGAGGGCCGCGTGTCCGAGCTGCTCGACCCTGCCGAGGCGATGCTCCGCTCCCAGATCTATCCGCCCGTCGTCGGTCTCTCCCGCCTCGTCGGGTGGTCGCCCACGCCGCTGTCGATCCGCGACGCCCGCCGCAAGGCCGCCGCCCTGCGCGAGGCCCTCGGCACCAGCGCGCCGCGACCGGTCACCGACCTCAGGGTGATCGGGCCCGCCGACGCCGTCGTCGCCACCGGTGTCCGCGTCGTGCGCGGTGGCCGGGTCGTCCTCGACGGCGTCGACCTCGCCGTGGCCCGGGGCTCCGTGACGACGCTCATGGGACGCAACGGGGCCGGCAAGTCCACGCTCCTCGGCGCCATCGCGGCCCAGCACCGGCTGGCCGGGGGACGGGTGCGCGTCGGGGCCGAGGGCATCGACCCGCACACCCGGTCCGCGCGGGAGCGAGTGCGCACCGTCGGGCTGGTGCCCCAGCAGCCCGAGCTGCTCCTCTACGCCGACTCCGTCGCCGCCGAGTGCGCGGCGGCCGACCACGACTTCGGGGCTGCACCCGGCACGGCCCGTGGCCTGCTCGACCGCATCTCCGGCGGCATCGAGCCCGCCGTGCACCCGCGCGACCTGTCCGAGGGCCAGCGCCTCGAGCTCGCCCTGGCCGTCATCCTCTCCGGGTCACCCGAGGTGCTCCTGCTCGACGAGCCCACGCGCGGTCTCGACTACGGCGCCAAGAAGCGGCTCGGCGAGATGCTGACGAGCCTCGCCGCCCAGGGCACGACGGTCCTGCTCGCCACCCACGACGTCGAGCTCGCGGCCGAGGTCGCCGACCGCGTCGTCATCCTCGCCGACGGTGAGGTCGTCACGGACGGCGCGGCCCGTGAGGTCCTCGCCTCGTCGCCGGCGTTCGCCCCGCAGGTGACGAAGGTGCTCCTCCCCCAGACCTGGCTCACGGTCGCCGAGGTCGCGGGCGCCCTCGCGAGGATCGCATGACCGGCCGCCGCGTCATCCCCCTGCGCTGGCCGGCGGTCGTGGCCGTCGCGGTGGTGGGTGTCGTCGGCCTGGTCGCCTTCACCTGGCCCTTCTTCGTCAGCGGGGACTTCGCGCGCGACCACGGCAACGACGCGCCCTGGCTCTTCGCGGTCCTCCTCGGGCTGCTCGCGGTCGTGTGCCTCGCCGAGGTGACGGCCGGGCGCCTCGACGCCAAGACGATCGCAGTCCTGGGTGTCGCCGCCGCGGCCGGCGGTGGTCTGCGGCTGCTCAGCGCCGGCACCGCCGGGCTCGAGCCGATGTTCTTCGTCGTCATCGTCGCCGGTCGCGTGCTCGGCCCCGGCGTCGGCTTCGTGTCCGGCTCCCTCGCCGTCACGACCGGCGCCCTGCTGACCGGCGGGGTCGGCCCGTGGCTGCCCTTCCAGATGATCTGCGCCGGAGGCATCGGCCTCGGGGCCGGTCTGCTGCCCGCACGTGCGGGAGGGCGCGCCGAGCGGTGGGTGCTCGCGGCATACGGCCTCGTGACGGGGCTCGCCTTCGGCCTCTTCATGAACCTCTGGTTCTGGCCCTTCCTCGGGACCACCGCGCCCGGTGGGATGGGCTTCGTCCCCGGCGCACCCCTCTCGGAGAACCTCGCCCACTACGCCCTCTTCTACCTCGCGACGTCCCTCGCCTGGGACCTGCCGCGCGGGGTGCTCAACGCACTCCTCGTCGTGCTGGCCGGTCCGGCGCTGCTGCGGGTCTTCCGGCGCGGCGCGCGGCGGGCCGCCTTCGGGGTGCCGGTCGTCTTCGAGCCGACGGCCGCGACCGGCTCGGACCACGGGGCGCCGCTCCAGGACGCCGGGGGTGCCCGGTGAGCCGCCCGGGCGCGGCCTCGACCACCACCCTCGTCACCGGTCCGGTGCGCAGCGGCAAGAGCCGCCACGCCGAGGACCTGCTGGAGGGGCACGAGGACGTCACCTACGTCGCGACCGGGCGACCGGCCGACCTCTCCGACCCCGAGTGGAGCCGACGCGTCGCGCACCACCGAGCCCGCCGACCCGGGACGTGGCGGACCCTCGAGACGACGGACGTGGCCGGTGCCATCCGCGCCGCCACGGGCCCGGTGCTCGTCGACTGCCTCGGCACGTGGCTCACGGCGCTCGTCGACGACGCCGGGTGGGACGACCTCGTCGCAGCGGCCGACGCGGTGCGCCGTGAGGCTGATCGCCTGGTGGAGTCGCTTTGCGCCGCAAGGGTGCCCGTCGTCGTCGTCACCAACGAGGTCGGCTGGTCCCTGGTGGCGACGACGGCTTCCGGACGCCTGTTCCAGGACGAGCTGGGTCGGCTCAACGCGCTCGTCGCCGGGGTGGCGGCCCAGGTGCACCTCGTCGTCGCGGGACGCGTCGTCGACCTCAGCGGGGCGCCCGTCGTGCCCCGCGAGCCGAGGCCGAGGACGCTCGATGCGTGACGCCTGGCGGCTCACGTTCGGCACCTTCACCGCGATCCCCGTCGGGCCACCGGCTCACGTCGACCGCACCGTCCTCGGCCAGGCCATGCTCCTCGCGCCGGTGACGACGGCACCTGCCCTCGTCGGGTGGGTCGCCCTCGGCACCGCGTCGACCATGGGTTGGGCACCTGCGGCCGTGGTGGCCGTGCTCGGGCTCATCGTCACGGCGCTGCTCTCGCGGGCCCTCCACCTCGACGGGCTCGCCGACCTCGCCGACGGGCTCACCTCCGGCCACGACCCGGCGCGGTCGCTGGAGGTCATGCGACGGGGCGACACCGGTCCAGCGGGAGCGGCGGCGGTCGTCCTCGTGCTCCTGCTCGACGCCGCCTGCCTCTCGGTCCTCCTCCACGGTGAATGGGGCACGGCCCTGGCCGTCGTGGCCCTCGTGGCCAGCCGGCTCGCGTGCGCGGTGTGCGCGCGGGACGGCATACCTCCCGCGCGTTCCGAGGGACTCGGTCAGGGAGTCGCCGGCATCGTCCGCCGGGGGCGCCTGGTCGGCCTCGTCGCCGTGGTCAGCGTGATCGCCGCGATCGGGGTCGCCGGCCTCGCGGCTGCCGTGGCCGGGGTCTCGTGGTGGGCTGCCGGGTTCGGAGCCGTTGCGGTCGTCCTGGTCAGCGTGGTCACAGCCGTCGTGACGCGACGCCACGCGGTGCGTCGTCTGGGCGGCGTCACCGGCGACGTCATCGGTGCCGCGATCGAGATCTCCCTCGCCGCCGGACTCGTCACCGCCTCGCTCGTCGTCACCGCCTTCCCCCACCCCTGACCGTCGAGAGGCCACCTCTGGCCCCCTCATAACGTCGAATGGCCCCGTCGGGCCCCCCTCGACACGTCGAAAGGCCACGTCTGGCCGCATCCGACACGTCGAAAGGCCACGTCTGGCCGCATCCTCACGTCGAAAGGCCACTACTGGCCGCATCCCTCACGTCGAAAGGCCACTACTGGCCGCATCCCTCACGTCGAAAGGCCACTACTGACCGAGCGAGAGCTGGCCTCTCGACGACGACAGGGCGGCCCCTCGCGGCCTCTCGACGGTTGCCGGGCGGCCACTTGTGGCCTCTCGACGGTTGGGGTCGGGGTGGGTCAGCGGCGGAGGCGGGCTGCGACGGGACCCGGCAGGCGGCTGCGCCACTCGGCCTTCGGCGCGGTGCGCCGGGCCTCGGCGATGCGCTCGCGCCGGGCGCGGTCGACGGCGGGCGACTCGAGGGCGGGCCACTGCTCCGACCGCTGCGTGGCGCGTGCCAGCACGAGGTCGGCCAGCTCGGGGTTGAGGGCGAGCAGCGGGCCGTGCAGCCGCGTGCCGATGACCGAGCCGGCGAGCACGCCCTCCGACGTCTCGCCGACGGCCTCGTCGGTGCGGTTGCCCGCGCCGACCTCGAGGGTGAAGAGCGCGCGGGCGTCGTCCTCGCGGACCGTCCGCAGGTCGTTGGCCTCCCACCCGATGAGGGCGGGCAGGTCGAGGGAGGCGTCCGGCCGGGTGACGACCGTGCCGGTGACCTCGGGGGCCGAGTGGACGGTCAGGGGTGCGAGACCGAGTCCCTGGTGACGGGCACCGGACGGGTCGACCCACGATCGCGCGATCGCGTCGAGACCGGCGTCGACCGCGAGGACCACGGCGCCGTCTGCGACCCGCGCCGCGAGGTCCGTGGAGGTCAGCGCCTCGACGAGTGCGGCCACGCCGCCGCGTCCCGTGCCGCCGACGAGGTAGACGTCGGCGCCGACGAAGGAGTCGGCCCGGTCGACGGTGACGGTCTCGACGGTGAGGTCACGCGCGGCGCCACGACGCACGAGAGCACTCGCGTTGGCCTCGTCGGCCGCGGCGACGGTGGCGAGCGGGAAGAGCGTGGCGACGGTGAGTGTCCGGCTCAATGGGTGCCTCCTCGGAACTGCTTCGAGATGCGTCGGAAGGCCGGGTAGTTGCAGGCCACGATCACCTCACCCGGAGCGTGGGCCCGGACGGCGGACTCGATGTCGGGTGCCTCGACGACGTCGACGCCTGCCGCGTCGAGGATCGCCACGGCGTCCGCCGTGCGTCCGCCGGTGACGGCCACCCGCTGACCGGCGAGACGCTGGAACGGCGCCTCCCACATCGTGGCGGTGTCCTTGGGCCCGAACGGGTCGACGGCCACGACGAGCGGACGCTCGGTGGAGACGGCGACGTCGATGGCCTCGGCCCAGCCGGCCGGGTTCTTGAGCATGAGCAGGCGAGCGGCGTGGTCGCCCAACCGGTAGGGCGCATAGCGGCCGTCGACGTCGGCGACGGCGCTCACCCGCTCGGCGGCCTCGGCGACGTCGACACCGAGGGCGTCCGCGGCGGCGAGCGCGAAGGCACCCCCCACGGGCCCCGTGCGTCCCGGAACGGTCACCTCGATGCGGGTGCGCCGACCGTCGTGCTCGACGGCCCAGCCGTCCCCGTCCGGCACGACCTTCCAGTCGGGCGCGGGACGCGACCGCCCGCAGCCGGGGCAGCTCCACGAGTCGTCGGTGAAGTCCTGGACCGAACCGCACGCCGGGCAGATGAGGGCATCGCCGCGCCAGTAGAGGCCACCGCTGACGCCGACGCGACGCGGAGCGGTCTCGAAGGCCCAGCTGACGAGCGGGTCGTCGACGTTGACGATGGCCACGCAGTCGTCCGGGAGCGCGGCGGCCGTGCGGCGCCAGTGCTCGAGCGTGCTCTTGAGGGACACGCCGCGGGTGTACTCGCGCGAGCTGTTGAGCACGACGACCGCCTGGGGCCGGGTGCCTCGCGCGACCTGCTCGAGGTAGACCTCGTCGACCTCGAGGGCCGCGAGCTCGGAGGTGCGGTCGGCCGACAGGGCGGTGACGATGCCGTCGGTCATGTTGGCGCCGGTCGTGTTGCTCACGACCGTGCCGCCGGGCGTGATGGCGGCCGCCACGAGCGCCGTCACCGTGCTCTTGCCGTTGGTCCCGGTGACGAGGACGCTGCGCCGGTCGCCGGCCACGGCGCGGAGCACCTGGGGGTCGACGCGGAGGGCGAGGCGGCCTCCGATCATGGAGCCCGAGCCCTTGCCGAGGGCCTGCGAGAGCCGTCCGGCCGACCGTCCCGTGGCGAGCGCCAGGCGGGCGCGGAGCGGATCGCGTGCGTCAGACAAAAGCGGTTACCCTTCTCGACATCGTGGGTCGCGCCGCTCGGCAGCGAGGGGCGACCGCTCGGTGACATGCCAGATCGACAAGCCAGATCGTAGCCGCAGCACCGGTCCTCCCGGTCCGCGGGTGGACGAGGAGGAGACCGCGTGCGAGCCACCGATGTCGGGATCGAGATCGGGACGGGCCGCTCGGGTCCACTGAACGCCATCACCGACGTTGGGGGCGTCCGCGTCGGCTACAGCACGATCGTGCACGGCGAGGGCGAGATGACCGTCGGGCAGGGCCCGGTGCGCACCGGTGTCACGGTCGTGCTCCCCCACGGCGGCCGCGCCTCCACCGAGCCCGTCTTCGCGGGCTACCACCGCCTCAACGGTTTCGGTGAGCTGACCGGTCTCGAGTGGCTGCACGAGTCGGGCATGCTCTCGAGCCCGATCGCCCTGACGAACACCGACAGCGTCGGCGTCGTGCGCGACTCGCTCATCGCACGCGAGACGCGCCTGCCGGGGCGGATGCCGATCATGCTGCCCGTCGTCGGCGAGACGTGGGACGGCATCCTCAACGACATCAGCGGGCAGCACGTGACCCGCGAGCACGTACACGCCGCCTTCGACGACGCCCGCAGCGGCGTCATCGCCGAGGGCAACGTCGGCGGCGGCACCGGCACCCAGTGCTACGGCTTCAAGGGCGGCACCGGCACCGCCTCCCGGGTCGTCGACCTCGGCGACCGGCACTTCACCGTGGGCGTCCTCGTGCAGGCCAACCACGGCGACCGCAAGCACTTCGAGGTCAACGGCGTGCCGGTCGGCCACGTGCTGACCAAGAAGGTCGTGCCCTTCCCCCGCATGTCGGAGATCACCCGGGTCCCGCCGCCAGGCACGGGCTCGGTGCTGGCCGTCGTCGCGACCGACGCGCCCCTGCTGCCCCACCAGCTCAACCGTCTCGCCCAGCGCGCCGGACTCGGCATCGCCAAGTTCGGCGCCCGTGGCGACAACTACTCCGGCGACCTCATGATCGCCTTCTCGACGGCTGCTCACGGGATGCCCGACCAGGGCCCCGGAGCGCGCACCGAGATCGGGATGCAGGTCGAGATGCTCGCGCTCGAGTACTTCGACGCGATGTTCGGTGCCGTCATCGAGGCCACGGCGGAGGCGATCCTCAACGCGATGCTCCAGGCCGACACGATGGAGGGGCGCGACGGACTGACGATCCATGCGCTCGACGGTGAGCGTCTCGCCGGCATCCTCGACCGCCACGGCCGGCGCCACTTCTCCCTGCGCGACTAGCGGATCCGGACGCCCCGCGCTCGGAACGCGGATCCGGCACGACGCGGCAGCGGGTGTCGACACCCTTGATTACTTGTCAATATCGTGAAATATTGCGGCCATGCACGATGGTCTTGAGGCTGAGCGATTCGCGGCCCTCGGCGACCCCGTACGGCTCGCGACGGTCAAGGCTCTGGCCGGGGGCCCGCTGAGCGCCGGAGAGCTCGCCCGGCTCGCCTCGGTCTCGCCGTCGGTCATGAGCAGACACCTGCGCACCCTCCACGAGGTCGGCCTCGTCACCGACACCCGCGACCCGCGAGATGCCCGCCGTCGTGTCTTCGCGCTCGACCACGTCGGCCTCGTGGCGGCCCGCGCCTGGATGGACCAGGTTCAGGCCCAGTGGGACGAGCAGCTCGCTGCCTTCCGCGCGCACGTCGAGGCGGGTTCATGATCTCGCATGGCGGCGCCGGGACACCGCCCGGCCGCCCCGAGGCCCGCGCCGAGGTCGAGGTGGCGGTGTCGCCCGACCGCGCCTTCGAGGCGTTCACGGCCGAGATCAGCGAGTGGTGGGTGCCCGGACCGATCAACTTCTTCGACGCCCGCCGCTCTCCCACGATGCGTGTCGAGTGCCGACCCGGTGGTCGCGTGCTCGAGGTCTATCCCGACGGAGAGCTCGTCATCGCCGAGATCACCGTGTGGGAGCCGGGGGTCCGGCTCTCCTACCGCGGCATCGTCGACGACAGCCAGACAGACGTGAGCTTCGACCGGTCCCCCGCAGGCACCACCGTGCGGCTGCACCAGTACCTGCGCGATGACGGCGATCGAGCCTTCCTCTTCTGGCCCAACGTCATCGGCTGGCTCGTTTCCTGGTGCGACGACGACCGACAACCCGACGCAGCACCACCATCGCACCCGACCGCACAGCTGGACCGAAACCACGGAGGTAGCGCCATGACCGACCCTGTCGAGATCCTGCGAACCGCCCGGACCGTCGTGCTCCACGACTGGCCGTCCGAGGACGTCCCGAACGCCCTCGTCGGCGCCGGGCTCGACATCACCTTCCAGGGTGGGCCGCAGCCGGACGACCTCTATGTCACCCGACTCGTCGACGGTCGTCAGGAGACCGAGCGCGTGTCCGGCCTACCCGACCACGCGGACATCGTCTACAGCCACCGCCCCATCGACGACATGCCGCGCCTGCTCGAGGAGGCCCGGCGTCTCGGGGCGTCCACGCTCTGGCACCAGTCCGGCCTCGACGAACGGGGTGAGAAGGACCCTGCCGGCGTCCACCTGACCGAGGCCGAGGCCGACCAGAGGGCAGCGCTCGCCCATGAGGTCGGGGTCGACTTCGTCAGCGCCCCGTACATCGTCGAGGCCGCCGCGGCCGTCCGCGGCCGCTGAGCCCGTCCGAGACGTATGCCGGGTGGCCGCTTGAGTGCGCCACACGGCATACGTCAGCGCAGAAGGAGGCTCAGGCCTCGCGCACCTGGACCTGGACGAACGGCGGCTTGACGACGGTCGCCTCGAGCGCGCGGCCACGCACGTCGATCGACACCGTCTCGCCGTCGGCGATCTCGGGGTTGAGGAGGGCGAGGGCGATGCCCTGCTTGAGGGTGGGCGAGAAGGTGCCCGAGGTGACCTCGCCGGCGGCCGCGCCGTTCCACGACACGGTGCAGTGGGCCCGGGGGATACCGCGGCCGGTGACGAGGAGGCCCCGCATGAGGCGCGTCGGGTGGGCGCGCTCGGCCTCGAGGGCCTGCTTGCCCCAGAAGGCGTCCTTCTTCCAGCCGACGGCCCAGCCGGCGCGGGCCTGGACGGGTGAGATCTGCAGCGACAGGTCCTGTCCGTGCAGCGGGTAGCCCATCTCCGTGCGGAGGGTGTCGCGCGCACCGAGGCCGCACGGCTTGCCCTCGAACGGCGCGACCGCCTCGACGAGCGCGTCCCACAGGGCGGGCGCGTCGTCCCACTGCGGCACGAGCTCGTAGCCGCGCTCGCCGGTGTAGCCGGTGCGACACACGATGACGGGGTGGTCCTGCCAGTCCGCCTCGACGAAGGACATGTAGTCGTGGCCGGTCGGCAGCCCGAGTGACTCGAGCACCTCGTCGCTCTTCGTGCCCTGGACGGCGATGACGCCGTAGTCCCGGTGCAGGTTGGTCACCGTGATGCCCTCGGGCGCAGCGGCCTGGAGGCGACGGACGACCTCGGCGGTGTTGGCCGCGTTGGGGATGAGGAAGACGTCGTCGTCGGCCTTGAGGTAGACGATGAGGTCGTCGACGACGCCGCCGGCGTCGTCGCAGCAGAGGGTGTACTGCGCCGACCCGGGCTGGATGCGGCGCACGTCGTTGGTCAGGCACGTGTTGACGAAGTCGGCCGCCCCGGGACCGGTCACCGAGGCCTTCCCGAGGTGGCTCACGTCGAAGACGCCGACGCGCTCGCGCACGGCGGTGTGCTCGGCGACGACGCCGCCGCCGGGGTACTCGATCGGCATGTCCCAGCCACCGAAGTCGGCCATCTTGGCGCCGAGGGCGACGTGGCGGTCGTGGAGGGGTGAGGTCAGCGGGGAGGTCGTCCCCGACGTCGCTGTCGTCATGGGCGCCAACCTACCGCTCACCGGGTCCGCCCCCCGCGCTCGTTATCATCGAACGCCGCCACCAGCGGCGGTGTCGTGAGGCCGACCGGCGCACGAACCCGTGCCCGGCCGGCGCACCATCGACACACCCCTCAGGACGTGCTGTCACCCGTGCGCCCGACAGCACCTCGACAAAGGAGTCCTTCGTGGCCAACCTGACCATCTCGAACCGCTCGGCCGCCGACACGGCCGGCGACGCGCTCGTCGTCGCGCTCGTCCCCGGCGACGGCGGTGCCACCCTGGCCCCCGGCCACGGCCTCCCCCGCAAGACCGTCGCGCACCTCAAGTCCGTCGTCACCGACCTCGAGCTCGCCGGCAAGGTCGATGAGGTCACCACCCTCACGGCCGTGCCCGAGGTCGCCGCGAAGCTCGTCGTCCTCGCCGGTGTCGGCCCGCTGTCCTCCGACCCCTCGGCCCTCGAGGACGTCCGCAAGGGCGTCGGCGGCGCGATCCGCTCGCTGAGCCGGAAGAAGAAGGTCGCGGTCGTCGTGCCCGGCACGTCGGTCGAGCTCGTCTCCGCCGTCGCCGAGGGCGTGGCGCTCGGGGCGTACGCCGTGTCCAAGGCGGGCACGAGGAGCACCGACGCCGTCGCGGCCGTGGCGCTCGTCGGCCCGGCCGACGCCGCGTCCCGCCGGGCCGTCAAGCGGGCCGCCGCTCTCGGCGAGGCCGTCGCGTACACCCGCGACCTCGTCAACCTCCCCCCGAACCTGCTCTACCCGGAGACGTTCGTCGACTCCCTCACCGACCGCATCAAGGGCACGAAGGTCAAGCTCAAGTCCTACGACATGAAGGCGCTGCGCGCCGGCGGCTTCGGTGGCACGGTCGGCGTCGGCCAGGGCTCGGCCAACGAGCCGCGGATCGCCGTCCTCAGCTACACGCCGTCGCGGCCCAAGGCGTCCATCGCCTTCGTCGGCAAGGGCATCACCTTCGACTCCGGCGGCCTGTGCATCAAGCCGGCCAACGGGATGCTGACGATGAAGTGCGACATGGCCGGCGCTGCTGCGGTCGCGGGCGCCGTCCTCGCGATCGCCGAGCTCGGTCTGCCCATCGCCGTCACCGGCTACCTCGGTCTCGCCGAGAACATGCCGAGCTCCACGGCGCAGCGTCCGAGCGACGTCGTGACGATGCGTGGCGGGACGACCGTCGAGGTGCTCAACACCGACGCCGAGGGTCGCATGGTCCTCGGTGACTGCATCGCCCTCGCCTCGGAGAGCAAGCCCGACGCCATCGTCGACATCGCCACCCTCACCGGCGCGCAGGTCGTCGCGCTCGCCAACACGGCGGCCGTCATGGGCAACGACGACGACTTCCGCACGCGCGTCCTCGAGGCGGCCTCCGCGGTGGGCGAGGCCATGTGGCCGATGCCCCTGCCGACGGAGCTGCGTCCGGGCCTCGACTCGATCAACGCCGACCTCGCGCACAAGGGCGGCGCCGAGGGCGGCATGCTGACGGCCGGCATCTTCCTCGGCGAGTTCGTCGGCGAGGGCATCCCGTGGAGCCACCTCGACATCGCGGGACCGGCCTACAACGACAAGGCCCCGACGGGCTACTGGCCCAAGGGCGGCACCGGCTTCGGCGTGCGCACCCTCGTCGGCCTCGCCGAGTCGTACGTCTGACCCGAACGCACGAGAGGCCACGTCCTGGGGGACGTGGCCTCTCGGCGTGTGCGGCTGTGGTCAGCCGCCGGACTTGCGACGGAACATCTGCTGGGCCTTGGCGGGGCCGTGTGCGCCGTGCACCTTGGTGCGGTCGTGGTCGTCGGAGACGTCCTTGCCACCGTGGGCGTGCTTCTTGTCGAGCGCGGCCCGGAACTTGGCCTTCATCTCCTCGCTCGGACCGCTGGATTCGCCATCCTGCTTCGACATTCGAGAACCTCCTGTGTGCTGTGGCGCCGAATCCGGCACGGACTGAACACTTTTCACCCTGTCAGCGAACCGGGACCCGGTCCACCCCTTTTGCCCGGCAACCGACCACGAGGTCGTATGCCGTGTGGCCGGGTCAGGCGTCTCCCTGACGTCGGCGCTTGCTCCACTCGCGCATCCGGTTGGGATAGCCCGTCTTGTTGACGTCGTAGACCGGCACGCCGAGCTTCTGGCTGATCTCGAGACCCTCCTTCGGCGAGCCCACGGCGCGTCGCGTCCACTCGCCGTCCCAGGCGATGAGCACGATCGTCGTGGGGCTGACGCTCGTGGCGGGCTCGACGTACGCCTCGACGCCGAGCCGCGAGTCGACGAACGAGCGGAGGTGCTGCTCGACCGCCTTGCGGTCGATCTCCATCTGCGGCCCGTCGGAGCGGGTGGGACGCTCGTCACCCTTGCGGCTGCCGCGTCGTGAGAACCAGCCCATGGCGGCACTGTACGTGGTCCGGCCGTGCCCGCCGCCACAGCGCGCCGGGCGGCGTGACCTGCCTGTGACGTCTCATCCGATCAATGACAAGATGCTGTTGCACGCCCACCCGTACGCTCACCCATGCGTACGCCCGAACCTCCGCGGACTCCTGCTGCACGACGGCGGGAGCAGGCGATTCACCCGAAGGAGCACATGCGCATGCCGGCTGGTGCCGCAGGCGACTACGACGTCGTCATTCTCGGTGGAGGGTCCGGCGGCTACGCCTGCGCCCTGCGGTCGGCAGAGCTGGGGCTCTCCGTGGCGCTCGTGGAGAAGGGGCGTCTGGGGGGCACCTGCCTGCACCAGGGCTGCATCCCGACCAAGGCGCTGCTCCACGCCGCCGAGGTCGCCGACGTCGCCCGCGAGGGCGCGTCGTTCGGCGTCAAGACCACCTTCGAGTCGGTCGACATGTCGGGCGTCAACGCGTACAAGGACGGCGTCATCAGCCGTCTCTACAAGGGCCTGCAGGGCCTGGTGAAGGCAGCGAAGATCGACTACGTCGAGGGCGCGGGTGTCCTCGACGGCCCGCACACCGTCGTCGTCGGCGACCGACGCGTCACGGGCCGCAACGTCGTGCTCGCGACCGGCAGCTACGCGAAGTCGCTCCCCGGTCTCGAGATCGGGGGCCGCATCATGACGAGCGAGCAGGCGCTCTCCATCGACGACGTGCCCGCCCGGGTCGTCGTCCTCGGTGGCGGCGTCATCGGCGTCGAGTTCGCCTCGGTCTTCAGGAGCTTCGGCTCCGAGGTGACGATCGTCGAGGCCCTGCCCCGGCTCGTCGCCGCCGAGGACGAGGCCATCAGCAAGCAGCTCGAGCGCTCCTTCCGCAAGCGCAAGATCGCCTTCAAGACCGGAGTCGCCTTCGCCGGCGCGACCCAGAAGGGCGACGTCGTCACCGTCTCGCTCGAGTCGGGCGAGACCATCGAGGCCGACCTCCTGCTCGTCGCCGTCGGGCGGGGCCCGGTCACCGACGGGCTCGGCTACGAAGCCGCAGGCGTCACGGTCGACCGCGGCTTCGTGCCCACCGACGAGCGCCTGCGCACCAGCGCCCCCGGCGTCTACGCCGTCGGCGACATCGTGCCGGGCCTGCAGCTGGCGCACCGCGGCTTCGCCCAGGGGATCTTCGTCGCCGAGGAGATCGCGGGTCTCGCTCCGGCCGTCATCGACGAGACGGGCATCCCCCGGGTGACCTACTGCGACCCCGAGATCGCGAGCGTCGGGCTCACCGAGACCCAGGCGCGTGAGAAGCACGGCGAGGTCGCGACGTACGAGTACAACCTCGGCGGCAACGGCAAGTCCCAGATCCTCGGCACCCAGGGCTTCGTCAAGCTCGTGCGTCAGGTCGACGGACCCGTCGTCGGCGTCCACATGATCGGGGCCCGGATGGGCGAGCAGATCGGCGAGGCACAGCTCATCGTCAACTGGGAGGCGCACCCGGAGGACGTCGCCGGTCTCATCCACGCGCACCCCACACAGAACGAGGCACTCGGCGAGGCACACTTGGCCTTGGCGGGTAAGCCCCTGCACGCACACGCTTGAGCCAGAAACTGGGAAGAGGAGAAAACACGTCATGTCAGAACGCGTGACCATGCCGGCCCTGGGTGAGTCCGTCACCGAGGGGACCGTCACCCGCTGGCTGAAGAACGTCGGTGACCGCATCGAGGTTGACGAGCCACTGCTCGAGGTCTCGACGGACAAGGTCGACACCGAGATCCCCTCCCCCGTGGCGGGCACCCTCCAGGAGATCCTCGCCCAGGAGGACGACACCGTCCCCGTCGGCGCCGACCTCGCCGTCATCGGTGACGGCGACGCCCCTGCGTCGGGTGGCGACGCCCCGGCCGCCGAGCCGGAGGCCGCGCCCGAGGAGGCACCCGAGCCCGAGGCCGCCCCTGCACCGGAGGCGCCCAGCACTGAGCAGGAGCCGCAGGCCGCCACGAGCGAGCCGGAGGCCGCGCAGGCGGAGCAGCCGCAGGCCGCCGCCTCGGCGTCGGGTGGCGGCGAGGGCCAGACGGTGACGATGCCTGCTCTCGGCGAGTCCGTCACCGAGGGCACCGTCACCCGCTGGCTGAAGTCCGAGGGCGACGAGGTCGCCGTCGACGAGCCCCTCCTCGAGGTCTCGACCGACAAGGTCGACACCGAGATCCCGTCGCCCGTCGCCGGCACGCTGACCAAGATCCTCGTCCAGGAGGACGACACCGTCCCCGTGGGTGCCGACCTCGCCGTCATCGGCGGCGGTGCACCCGCGGCCGCCGCAGCACCGGAGCCCGAGAAGGCCCCGGAGCCGGCCCCGGCGCCTGAGCCCGAGCCCGAGAAGGCACCCGAGCCCGCTGCCGAGGCACCCAAGGCTCCCGCTCAGGAGCAGCAGGAGGAGGCGGCCCCTGCGGCCGCCGGCACGCCGGCCGACGCCGAGCGTCCCCCGGCCCAGCAGTCGCCCGAGGCCGCCGCCCCGGCCCCGACGCCGTCGCGCGACGACGCCGCCGCCTACGTGACGCCGCTCGTGCGCAAGCTCGCGAACCAGCACGGTGTCGACCTCGGCTCGATCACCGGCACCGGCGTCGGCGGTCGCATCCGCAAGCAGGACGTGCTCGACGCCGCCGAGGCCGCCAAGGCACCGGCCGAGCCCGCACCGGCCGCCCAGCCGGCCGCTCCGGCGGCCCCGCCCGCCGCTTCCGCCGCTCCGGCCGCCACATCCACGGCCCCGGCAACGGTCTCGCCCAAGCGCGGCACCCGCGAGAAGATGACCCGCCTGCGCAAGGTCATCGCCACCCGCATGGTCGAGTCGCTGCAGGTGTCGGCACAGCTGACCACCGTCGTCGAGGTCGACCTGACGAAGGTGGCTCGCCTGCGGGCCCGGGTCAAGAGCGACTTCGAGGCCCGCGAGGGCACGAAGCTGAGCTTCCTGCCGTTCCTCGCTCTCGCCGCGACGGAGGCGCTCAAGGCGCACCCGATGGTCAACGCGAGCATCGAGGGCGACGAGGTCGTCTACCACGGCAGCGAGAACCTCTCGATCGCCGTCGACACCGAGAAGGGGCTCATCGTCCCGGTCGTCAAGAACGCCGGTGACCTCAACATCGCCGGCCTCGCCCGCGCGATCGCCGACGTCGCCGCACGCACGCGCAACAACAAGATCACGCCCGACGACCTCGCCGGTGGCACCTTCACCATCACCAACACCGGCAGCCGTGGTGCGCTCTTCGACACGCCGATCATCAACCAGCCGCAGGTGGCCATCCTCGGCACCGGCGCGATCGTCAAGCGCCCCGTGGTCGTCACCGACGTCGACGGCGGCGAGACCATCGCGATCCGGTCGATGATGTACCTCGCGCTGTCCTACGACCACCGCATCGTCGACGGTGCCGACGCCGCGCGGTTCCTCGGCACGATGAAGGCCAGGCTCGAAGAGGGCCAGTTCGAGGCCTGAGGTTCCCCTGCATGAGGAGCACCCCATGACGAAGCGCGTCGCCGTCACCGGCTCGTCCGGTCTGATCGGCGGCGCGCTTCGTCGTGCCCTCGCCGAACGCGGTGACGAGGTCATCCGTCTCGTGCGCCACTCCCCCGCTGCCCCGGACGAGGTCCAGTGGGACCCCGCCCGCGGACGGCTCGACCAGGGCACGCTCGACGGGGTCGACGCCGTCGTCAACCTGGCGGGCGTCGGCATCGGTGACCGCCGGTGGAACGCCGAGCACAAGCGGGAGGTCGAGCGGTCTCGCACCGACGCCACCGGGACGGTCGCCCAGGCCCTGGTCGCCCACCGCGACCGCACCGGCGAGGCCATCCGGCTCGTCAACGCGTCGGCCGTCGGCTACTACGGCGACCGGGGCGAGGAGCACCTCCCCGAGACGAGCGACCCGGGGCAGGACTTCCTCTCCGGTGTCGTCGTCCGCTGGGAGGGCGCGGCCCGGCCCGCCGTCGACGCGGGCCTCCCTGTCGCGTTCGTCCGGACGGGACTCGTCATGGCGCACGAGGGCGGCGCCTTCGAGCAAGTCGTGCTGCTCGGCCGTCTCGGCCTCGGCGGTCCGATGGCCTCGGGCCGCGAGTGGTGGCCGTGGATCACGCTCGTCGACGAGGTGCGTGCGATCCTGCACCTCCTCGACCACCCGGAACTCGTGGGGCCCTTCAACCTGGCAGCCCCGGGGGCCGCGCGGCAGCGCGAGATCGCGTCGGCCATCGGGTCGGCGCTCTCGCGGCCGGCGTTCGTCCCCGCCCCCCACTTCGCCATCCGTGCCGTCATCGGCGAGTTCGCCGACTACGTCGTCGCGAGCCAGCGCGTCGAGCCTGCGGCCCTGCTCGCCTCCGGGTTCACCTTCGAGCACCCCGACCTCGACGGCGCCGTCAGGTGGCTGGTGAGGCGCTGAGCGCGCTGATGCGCCAGCCCTGCGGCCCGCGCACGAGCCGGAAGTCGAGCTGACGGCCGACGTCAGCGAGGCGCCCCTGCCTCGCGCCGTCCGCCGTGACGACGGTGTATGCCGTCCAGTCGACCCGGGCGCGCACCACCGCCTCCGTCGGTGACCCCGACACGAAGAGCGCCTCGGCCACCTGGAGCCGCAGCCCCTCCCAGCGCGTGCGGGCGCCGGCGAGCCCGGCGAGCAGCTCCCGGTCGCCGGCGAGGCTCGGCGAACCGGGTGCGTGGACTCCCGCCAGGGCTGTGACGTCGCCGTCGACGAGCGCGACGGAGCGCCGGTCGCTGAGGACCTGCAGCACGTCCTCGGGTCGTAGCGAGGGGCTCGTGGCCTCGCGCAGGACCGAGTCGGACGTGGTCGCGCCCGATGCGGGACGTGCCGGCGAGAGGGGCGGCGTCGAGGCCGTCACCACCGTGGACGCGCTCGGCCCGGGGACCGTGCGCGGCGGTGTCCCGTGCGGCGCCGGCACTGCCGTGGCACCGGGCGCCCCGGGTGTGGTGGACGCGGGCCGTGCCCGCGTCGTCGCGGCGTGTGCCGAGGGCGCCGACGGGTCCGGTGCCCGCGCAGCCCACGCCCACCCCGCTGCCACGAGCAGCGGCACGGCGACGAGCGCCGACACGACGAGCGCCGACACGACGACGCGACGTGACGACGGTCGCGGGCGGGGCGCCGCGGGAGGGGGCTCGCGACCGGCCTCGGCCCGGAGGCGGTGGGTCAGTGCCGACGCCTGGTCCGGACTGACGACCACCTCGACGGCCTCCGGCGGGGCCGCGTCGTAGAAGAGGCCGGCGAGATCGGCGGCGCTCGGCCGACGGTCCGGCTCGGGGTCGATCGCCGCTGCCACGACCGAGGCGAGCTCGGGGCCGACGTGGCTCACGACGGTCGCCTCGTCGAGACGCAGCATCGTGTCGGGAGCACCGTTGCCGGTGAGGCAGAACCACGCCACGGCCCCGAGCGCGTAGACGTCGGAGGCCTCGTCGGGCCGCGCCCCGAGGAGCACCTCGGGAGCGACGAAGCCAGCGGTGCCGTGCACGACCCCGGGCTCACCTCCGGCCACGCGCACCGCACCGAGGTCGAGCAGGACCGGTCGCCCGTCGGAGGTCACCGTGACGTTGGACGGCGAGATGTCGGCGTGGAGGCCTCCGGCCGCGTGCAGGTGCGCCACGGCCTCGCAGACGGGCGTGAGGACCGTGACGACCTCGCCCGGCCGCAGGTGACCGCGGGAGCGCACCATCCCGGCCAGCTGGGCCCCGGTGACGAGGTCGAACACGAGGGCCTCGCGGCCGTCGGCGAGGGGCACGACCGACCGGAGCGGCACCAGGTGGTCGTGCTGCACGGCCAGCAGGACCTGCTGCTCGGCGAGGGACTGCTGGCGGTCGAGCTCGTCACGGACGAGGTGCGGCACCTTGATCGCCACCCGTCGCCCCGTCGCGTCGACCCCCGACCACACGACCGCTGACCCTCCGGTGCCGATGACGGCGTCGACGCGGTGTCCCGGGACGTCGGGACGCTCCGGTGGCGCCTGCCCCGGCTGCTCTCGCTCCTGGTCGTCCATCCGCTCATGCAAGCACCGCCCCGACGGTGCGCGGGCGCGTCATCCACAGGGCCCGGACGACGACGGGACCAGACGACGGGCCGCGCCACACGGCATACGCGACGTCGACGGTGCCGACGGTTCCGGTCAGGGGGTCTGGCCGGGAGTCACGACGTCGACGACCCGACGGTCACGGGCGCTGATGCGCGCGGCGTCGACGACGGCGAGCACGTGGACGGCGTCGCGCGGGTCGACCGGCATCGTCGCCTGCGGGTCGGACGACACCAGCGCGACCGCGACCGCGCGGTAGAAGTCCGCCTGGTCGGCGTCCGTCACGACGGGCCCCGGCTCGCGCTCGTCGCCGCGCACGACCCAGCCGACGGCGTCGCCCTGGTTCTCGAACTCGGTGAACGAGCTGACGTCGTCGAACTGTCTTCCGATGACGAAGGATCCGGCCGAGCCGTTGACGCGGGCGCGCGGCCCGGGGGCGCCGTTGACCGAGCTGGACATGACGTGGCTGACGACGCCGGAGGTGTGCCGGCAGGCGAGGAAGGTGTCGTCCTCGGCGACCGTCGTGCGGGAGTCGACCTCGGCGTAGACCGACTCGACCTCCCCGTGCAGCAGCACGGCCTGGTCGACGAGGTGTGTCTGCAGGTCGAGCAGCAGGCCGCCACCCTCCTCGGCGGTGACCTGCTCGCGCCAGCGCTGCTTGGGCACCGGGCGCCAACGGTCCCAACGGTATTCGGCTCGCCAGATCTCACCGACGAGCTCGTCGTCGCGCACGATCCGCAGAGCCGCCAGCTCGGGGTCGAAGCGGCGGTTGTTGAAGACCGTGAGGGGCACTCCGTGGTGGGCGGCCAGGTCGACGACGTCGAGCGCGCGGCTCGCGTCGACGGCGAGCGGCTTGTCGACGACGAGCGGGATGCCCGCCTCGACGACCCGCTCGGCCTGCTCCGCGTGCACCCCGCTCGGCGAGGCGAGGACGACGAGGTCGAGGCCGTCGACGCCGAGGAGGGTCTCGAGGTCGGGGACGACCTCGGTGCCCGGCAGGTCGGCACGCACCTCGTCGGCGCGTGTCGCGTTCGACGTCGAGACGGCCGCCACCGAGAGGCCGGCCCGGACGATGAGCGGGGCGTGGATGCCTCGCCCCGCGGAGCCGTAGCCGACGAGTCCGACGCGCAGCGGGGTGGACGGGGACGGGTCGGTGCCAGGCATTCCGGCATCGTATGCCGCCCGGCGTAGGGTGACCGCATGCGCTTCGTCCACCTCGGCCTCGACCCCGACTTCGTCGACTACGAGCAGGCCTGGCAGGTCCAGCGCGACATGCACGCGAAGGTCGTGGCGGGCGAGGAGCCCGACACCGTCTACCTCCTCGAGCACCGCGCGGTGTACACGGCCGGCAAGCGCACCGAGCCGCAGGAGCGACCCAGCGACGGCACACCCGTCATCGACGTCGACCGCGGCGGCAAGATCACCTGGCACGGCCCGGGACAGATCACCGGCTACCCCATCGTGCGGCTGCCGGCGCCCATCGACGTCGTCGGCTACGTCCGGCACATCGAGGAGATGATGATCCGGGTCTGCGCCGACTTCGGCGTCGAGGCCGGGCGCGTCGAGGGCGAGAGCGGCACGTGGATCGCCGCCGACGACCGCGGGCCGCGTCGCAAGATCGGTGCCATCGGCATCCGCGTCAGCCGGCAGGTCGCGATGCACGGCTTCGCGCTCAACTGCAACCCCGACCTGTCGTGGGGCGAGGTCATCATCCCGTGCGGCATCGTCGGTGCCGGTGTGACGTCCCTGTCGTTCGAGCTCGGGCGCGACGTGCCCGTCACCGAGGTCCTCCCGCACGTCGAGAAGCACCTGGCCGACATCCTCCCGACGCTCCAGCCCAACCGCCGCGCCCTCGCCTGAACGACGCCGCCCCGAGGCCGTATGCCGTGTCGTGACCGGAGGGTTCACGCCCGGTCGGGTGGTGGCACCCCCTAGGGTGTCGACCACCAACCGGTCGAACCAGGGGGATCGATGGACGTCGCCGTCCGCACCGTCAACCTACGCAAGACGTACCTGAGCCGCGGGTCACGACGTGTGGCCGTCACCGGCCTGTCCATGTCCGTGCCCCTCGGTGGCGTCCACGGCTTCCTCGGCCCCAACGGCTCGGGCAAGACGACGACGATCCGGATGCTGCTCGGCCTCGTGCGTGCCGACTCGGGCACCGCCGAGGTCTTCGGCGAGGCGGTTCCCAAGCGGCTGCCCCACGTCATCGACCGGGTGGGTGCCATCGTCGAGTCGCCGAAGTTCTTCCCCGCCTTCACCGCGCGCCAGAACCTCGTGCTCCTCGCCGGCGCGATCGGCAGCCCGCGACACCGCGTCGACGAGGTCCTCGAGGCGACGCACCTCGGCGATCGCGGTCGCGACCGGTATGCCGGGTTCTCCCTCGGGATGAAGCAGCGCCTCGCCATCGCGGCGACGTTGCTCAAGGACCCTGACCTGCTCATCTTCGACGAGCCCACCAACGGGCTCGACCCGGCGGGGATCCGCGAGGTGCGCGACACCATGTCGTCACTCGGCGCCCAGGGCAAGACGGTGCTCGTCAGCTCACACATCCTTGCCGAGGTCGAGCAGGTCGCCGACACGGTGTCGATCATCGGGCACGGGTCGCTGCTCGCCGAGGGGCGCGTCAGCGACATCCTCGGAGGCGCCGGTGTCGCCGGCACCGCCCAGGTACGCGTCGCCGTCGCCTCCCCCGACCGGGCCGCCGAGGTGCTGGCTGCCGACGGCTTCACGCTGACCCGTGACGACGCGTACCTCGTCGTCGGCACCGACGACCCCTCGGCCGTCACCCGGTCCCTCGCCGGGCACGGTCTCTACGTCTCCGAGCTCGTGCCGGTTCGGCCGGACCTCGAGTCGGCCTTCCTCGCACTCACCGCCGACGAGGGGCTCGGGAGCGATGCCGACCGGGCCGCCGGTGGACGCCGGAGCGGTGGTGTGGCATGAGCGAGACGCTCGTCTCCCCCGACTCCCGCCCCCGCACCGAGCGGCAGCCCAAGGGCACCTCGTTCGCCGGCCTCGTCGGCGTCGAGCTGCGCCGGCTCTGGTGGCGCCGGCTGACGAAGGTGGTCGTCGCCGCCGTCGTCGTCTTCATTGGCGCGACCGTCTACAACGCCTACAACGAGACCTCGCCCGAGCGCCTCGCCCAGCAGCTCGACAGCTACCGGATCATGCAGCAGGAAGCACCCCGCATCGTCGAGGACTGTCGCAGGCAGCAGGCCATCGAGCGTGACCGCAGCGGCGACCAGACGCTCGACCTCGGCTGCGACCAGCAGGCCCAGACCCCGACGCTCGAGGAGATGGGGATCGGCCTGCCCGTCGCGGACATCGTCACCGAGGGCATCGCCCGGACCATCGCCCTGCTGCTCGCGTTCGTCGCCCTGCTGCTCGGTGCGAGCTTCGTCGGGGCCGAGTTCTCCACCGGCTCGATGGGCCTCTGGCTGACCTTCCAGCCACGACGGCTGCGCGTCGCCGCCAGCAAGCTCATAGCGGCCGCCGTGGGTGGCGCCGTCGTCGCGGTGCTCGGGCTCGTCCTGACCAACCTCGGCGCCCGCATGGTCGCCGTCGTCAACCGCCCCGGCTCCGACCTCCAGCTGCCGCAGGCGCCGCCGCTCGAGGAGCCGTTGGCCCTGCTCGGGCTGCGCATCGTCGCGCTGGCCCTGGGCGCCGGAGTCGTCGGGGCAGCGCTCGGCCTGCTCCTGCGCCACACGGCGGCGATCATCGGGACCGTGCTCGGCTTCGCCGTGGTGGTCGAGGGCATCGTCATCCAGGCGTTCCTCCAGGGCCGGCTCCAGCAGTGGTCGGTCCTCAAGAACATCGAGGCGTTCGTCGACCGGGGCACCACGTACGCCGCCGAGTCCTGCGGCCCCTCGTCGTGCGAGTACGCCGAGCGGACCCTCAGCTACACGCACGGCTGGGTCTTCCTGCTGTGCATGGCTCTCGCGGTCGTGCTGGCGGGCCTCGTGTCGTTCCGGCGGCGCGACGTCACCTGACGCCCGAGGTCAGACCCCCGCCCGACTCGACCACCCGGCATACGCCCACGTCGAGGGTGGTCCGGGACGGTCCGCGGGGAGGCGTAACCTGTGCGGAGCAGCAAATCCCGACCAAGGAGCCCGTGTGTCTGTCGTTCCCGACGGCCGTCGTCTGCTGCGCGTCGAGGCGCGCAACGCCGAGACCCCCATCGAGCGCAAGCCGTCCTGGATCAGGACCACCGCCAAGATGGGGCCCGAGTACACCGCCCTGCACTCAATGGTGAAGTCCGAGGGACTCCACACGGTGTGCCAGGAAGCCGCCTGCCCCAACATCTTCGAGTGCTGGGAGGACAAGGAGGCCACCTTCCTCATCGGGGGTGACGTGTGCACCCGGCGCTGCGACTTCTGCGACATCGCGACCGGCCGCCCGACCACCCTCGACCTCGACGAGCCGCGACGCGTGGCCGAGTCGGTCGCCCGGATGGGACTGCGCTACTCCACCGTGACCGGCGTCGCCCGCGACGACCAGCCCGACGGCGCCGCCGGTCTCTACGCCGAGACGATCCGCCAGATCCACCTGCTCAACCCCAACACCGGCGTCGAGATCCTCCCGCCCGACTTCGGCGCCAAGCCCGAGCTCGTCGGCCAGGTCTTCGACGCCCGCCCCGAGGTGTTCGCCCACAACCTCGAGACGGTGCCGCGCATCTTCAGGCGCATCCGTCCCGCCTTCACCTACGAGAAGTCGCTGGCCGTGCTGAGCATGGCGCGCGAGGCGGAGCTCGTCACGAAGTCCAACCTCATCCTCGGCATGGGCGAGACCGACACCGAGATCGAGGAGGCCATCCGCGACCTCCACGACGCCGGCTGCGACATCCTGACCATCACGCAGTACCTCCGGCCCTCCAAGCTGCACCACCCGATCGACCGGTGGGTCAAGCCCGAGGAGTTCGTCCACTGGTCCGAGGTGGCCGAGGAGATGGGTTTCAAGGGCGTCATGGCCGGTCCGCTCGTGCGTTCGTCGTACCGCGCCGGTCGTCTCTGGGCCACCGCGATGCGCAAGTGGGGCCGCGAGATCCCCGCGCACCTCTCCCACCTGGCCGAGGCCGCAGGGTCCCCCGCGCGCCAGGAGGCGGCGTCGTTGGTGGCCCGCGCCAAGAGCGCCGTATCCTGAGCACCATGGCACGCAACAAGGACGGCGACGCGACGAGCGCGCTCCAGGAGAAGAAGCAGGGACGGCTGTCCCAGATCCGTGACGTCTACCGGGTCTCCAAGCAGGCTGACCCCCTCATCGGCTGGTTCATGCTGCTGTCGTTCCTCGTCGTCTTCGGGGTGCTGCTCGTCATCGGCTTCCTCGTCAAGCTGCCGTGGATCTTCGGCATCTTCGGGGTGCTCTTCGGCGTCCTCGCCGCGACGATCGTCATGAGCCGCCGCGCCGAGCGGGCGGCCTACAGCCAGATCGAGGGCCAGGCCGGCGCCGCCGGTGCCGCCCTCACCTCGATCCGTCGTGGCTGGTACACCGACCGCGAGCCCGTCGCCGCCGACGTCGCCCGCCCGGGTGACATCAACTCGGCCGCCATGGTCTACCGCGCCCTCGGACGGCCCGGCGTCGTCCTCGTCGGCGAGGGCCCGACGGCACGCGTCCAGAAGCTGCTCGCCACCGAGAAGAAGCGCGTCGAGCGCGTCGCCCCCGGCGTCCCGGTCACCACGATGCGCGTCGGATCCGGCGACAACGAGGTCCCGCTGCCCAAGCTCGCGAGCAAGGTCCAGCGCCTCAAGCCACAGATCACCAAGGACGAGATGGCCCTCGTCAACAAGCGGCTCAAGGCGCTCGGAGGTCTCCGTGCTCCGCTTCCTCCCGGCGTCGACCCGATGCGCGCCCGCATGGACCGGAAGGCCTTGCGCGGCAAGTGATCCCGACCGCCACGGCGGTGCGACCAAGAAGGTATGCGGAAGGGCCGGTTCCCGTGGGAACCGGCCCTTCCGCGTACCCGTCCCGGGCAGCGCCCGCGTCGTGCCTGCGTCGTGCCTGCGTCAGGCCTGCGTCAGGCCTGCGTCAGCGGGTGCGGACGATGACAGTGTTGGGCACCTTGTCGTGCAGGCCCCGGCCGTCACGGTCCCAGACCACGGCGGGCAGGAAGAGGCAGAGCAGGAGGGTGCGCGCGATCGCCTGGAGCGGCAGGACACGCTCACCCACGAGCGAGCGCACCTGCAGGCCCATGATCCGATGGCCGATCGTGAAGCCGACCGTGCCGACGAGCACGAGGTGCATGACGCCGAACACGGCGAGCACCACGAAGCCCTGCCCTCCCGACGCCGGCGGCTGCGAGAACGGGAGCGGCACCCCGAAGAGACCCCGCGCGATGAGCGAGGCGATGGTCCAGTCGATGAGCACGCCCGCGAAGCGGATGCCGAAGCCGGCCACGGAGCCCGGTCCGTGCGGTGGCAGGCCGAGGTCGCGGCCTCGGTACTGCCCGTCGGCGCTCGTGCGCGCTCGCGGGCCCNGAGCCACGAGCCGAAATCCTTGCGGTCCACCACGGGTCCAGCGTAACGAGACACGGCTCGCGGGCTTTGCCCGGGCCTGTCCATCCGTAACACCCGTGAAACATGAGGGTCATTGCAGAGAAATCGGCAGTCGATAGTGTCGACACCGACAGCACGAGGCCGTCGCTCGATCTCTGCCGCTCCTCGGAGCCCAGGACCGGGAGACGACCTCGCCCCACATCAGGAGGTTGGATGTTCAGCTCAGCTGACGAGGTCCTCACGTTCATCAAGGACGAGGACGTCAAGTTCGTCGACATTCGGTTCTGCGATCTGCCCGGTGTCATGCAGCACTTCAACGTGCCGGCTGAGTCGGTCGACGAGGACTTCTTCACCGTTGGTCAGATGTTCGACGGGTCCTCTATCCGTGGCTTCCAGGCGATCCACGAGTCCGATATGAAGCTCGTGCCCGACCCCGCCACCGCCTTCGTCGACCCCTACCGCGTCGAGAAGACGCTGGTCATGAACTTCTCGATCCTCGACCCCTTCACGGACGAGCGCTACAGCCGCGACCCGCGCAACATCGCGAGCAAGGCCGAGGAGTACCTCAAGTCCACGGGTATCGCCGACACCGCCTACTTCGGCGCCGAGGCCGAGTTCTACGTCTTCGACGACGTGCGCTTCGAGACGAAGCAGAACGCCGGCTACTACTTCATCGACTCCGTCGAGGCCGCGTGGAACACCGGCCGGGAGGAGGAGGGCGGCAACAAGGGCTACAAGACCCGCTACAAGGGCGGCTACTTCCCCGTCTCCCCCGTCGACCACTTCGCCGACTTCCGCGACAAGATCTGCCTCGAGCTCAAGGAGGTCGGTCTCAACGTCGAGCGCAGCCACCACGAGGTCGGCACCGCGGGTCAGATGGAGATCAACTACCGCTTCAACACGCTGCTGCACTCCGGCGACGACCTGATGAAGTTCAAGTACGTCGTCAAGAACTCGGCGTGGAAGCAGGGCCACACCGCGACGTTCATGCCGAAGCCGCTCTTCGGTGACAACGGCTCGGGCATGCACACGCACCAGTCGCTCTGGAAGGACGGCGAGCCCCTCTTCTACGACGAGCGCGGCTACGGCGGTCTGTCCGACCTCGCGCGCTGGTATATCGGCGGCCTGCTCAAGCACGCCCCGTCGCTGCTCGCCTTCACGAACCCGACGGTGAACTCCTACCACCGCCTGGTCCCCGGCTACGAGGCGCCGGTCAACCTGGTCTACTCGGCCCGCAACCGCTCGGCGTGCGTCCGCATCCCGATCACCGGCACGTCGCCGAAGGCCAAGCGCATCGAGTTCCGCGTTCCCGACCCGTCGGCGAACCCGTACCTCTGCTTCGCCGCCCAGCTCATGGCCGGTCTCGATGGCATCAAGAACCGCATCGAGCCGCCGGAGCCGGTCGACAAGGACCTCTACGAGCTGCCGCCCGAGGAGCACGCCGCGATCCAGCAGGTGCCCGGCTCGCTGCCCGAGGTGCTCGACGCCCTCGAGGCCGACCACGACTACCTCCTCGAGGGCGACGTGTTCACGCAGGACCTCATCGAGGCCTGGGTCGAGTACAAGCGCAAGAACGAGGTGGACCCGATCCGCTTCCGTCCGCACCCGCACGAGTTCGAGATGTACTTCGACATCTGAGTCCTGCTGGAACGCATCAACGAATACGTCAGTGTCACAAGGCTTTACCAAGCGCGGGCCCCTGTCTGGGGCCCGCGTTTGGCACATCTTTGGCACGGCTCACTGCCTCGATGAGATCCGCTGCGCCCCACTACGGGCTGACGACGACAGCGTCGAACCATGCCTGCCGCGCGACTCGACGCGGCTGCAGGGCGTAACGCAACGGCACGGCGTGGTTTCGCAACCTTCGCGGTGCCGACATCGCCCCTAGGGCCCGTCCACTGACCGGTCTCACTTGGTGACGAACTATCGACGCCATGCGAGGTAGACGCGATGACGTGGACCTCCCACCGACGCACACAGAGACGTTCTTGGAACGCTGGGCACGCCAGCACGACGAGCTACCGAACACGTGGGCTGCCACCGTCGCCCCGACCTCGCGCGAAGTCGCAAGACGTGGCCTCACTCCCGACAAGCCGCCACGTCATGCCACAACAGAACTGAGTCACCTGTTGTCGCACACGACTCCGGCGCACGCTCCGAACGTGTGACTCACGGAAGGGATCGAATACCCGGGGTGGTCTTTCGGGACCCGCACGGCGCCGAATCCCGAATTCCGTCGGGGGGCGCGGGCCGAACTTCAGCGCGCAGGTGCCGCGATCATCACATGGCCGGATCTACCAGGGCGATGGCGTCGCCCAACCGCCCGCGTCCCGAAACGACCGGTGCCTGGTTCAAGGACTCCCCGTTCGGGACCTGAGCCGCCTGTTGCGCCAGGGCGCGGTCCATCGTCTCGATGCTCTGCTGCGACAGGACCCAGCCGAGCGGGGCCGTGACTGCGGGAAAGGTCGACTCGTGGACAAGGACCACCGAGTGCGGCCGCCACCCCTCGACCGCGGTGCGTACCGCGGTCACGTCCTGCCCTCCAGGCAGGATGGACTCGGCCGAGACGAGCCGTTCGGCTTCGCGCAGCAGCGCCGGGGTGTCGACGAGCGATGACTTCGCGCGCCCTGTCGTGCGCTGGGGCACGAGCAGCTCCGGTGTCTTCTGCGGGGGCTCGGCCCGCAGGTCGGTACCGGTGCCGTTGTCGAGGTAGATGACCACCGGCACGATGAGGTCGGGCTGAGCACTCTGGAGCGCGGTCGCGTTGTGAGCCTGGACGAGCGCGAGCCATTCTGGGGCGAGGTCGACGATCGTCTTGATGCCGGAGTTCTCGACGTACCCGCCATCGACGAACTGCTGGGCCGGCTGGTCGCCGCACGGGCCAGCGACCCCGCTCGGGGTCACGAACGGGAAGCGGGACGCGAGCAGCGCCGCGGTCGCAGCCGTCAGCGGTCCCAGACACAGGTCATCGGCGCGTGTCTGCGCGCCGGTCGCGGCGTTGGACCGGTCCATACGGAGTGTCTCGAACAGGTCGAGGGTGTGCCCGGCCGGGGCGGAGACGGCATCGCACTCGGCGTCCGGGTTGGTGCTCAACGCGATCTGGCTGATCCACATGCGGCACCCGTCCGAGACCCGGGTGGAGTTCAGCACGAGGGCGCCGCTCCGGCTGGAGGTCGCGGCGTCCTGGCCCTGCTGCGTGGTCGGCAGGAAGGGCACGTCCAGCCCGGACGAGGCCGCCCAGACCTGTTCCATCAGGGCGCCGCGGTCTCTCCAGACCGGGCCGGAGCTCGCTGGTTCCTGCTCGTGGCCGGGGGTCCCGAAGATGGGTAGCCCGGTCGCGGCGTAGAGCAGGTCCCGGACGAAGAGGCCGACGCTCGCCTGGCCCAGCGCGTCCGGTCCGGCCATCTTCACCACGCGGGTGCGGGCCGAGTCCTGACCGGCGAACCGCGCAACGGTCACCCCGACAGCGCCGCCGCTGGCGCCACCGGCGAGCAGCGGGCTGGCGCACGGCGACGGTGGTGCCGCCGCCCAGTTGATGCCGTCTGGCGACGCGGACGCGGAGGTGCTCAGCAGGTCCAGGGCAGCTGCCGACCAGTAGGCGGCCCGGATGCCGCCACCCTCGGCTGCCACGAGGAACATCGGGCGCACCGTGATCGTCCGTGACCCGCTGGACACCTCGTGCCCGCAGTCGGCTGTCGCGGTCACCCAGTGGTCGAACACGGTCGTGAAGTCCCGCCGCTCCGTCAGGGCCGCTGCGGTCTTCGCTGAATCGGAGGCCTTGCCCGAGGCCGTACCCGAGGCCGCAGCCGGGGCCGGTGTCCGGACGAGGCCGTCCACGCCGTGCAGGTTCGCGTCGTCGCCCAGCGTCGACGTGAAGAACAGCGCCGCAAGGATGATCGTCGTGACGGGGACGGCTGGGGTGTTGATCGGCTTGAACCAGAACACCTCGGGGCTCAGCTTCAGCTCGAGCATGACGACCGCTCCACCGAGGACAAGGCACGCGGCCAGCAGAGCGAGCGCCGACGTGCCGATCACACCGACATGCGCGGCGAACCACTCGGGCGCCAGGCCGATCGCCAGCAGGAGCGCGACACCGGCCCCAAGGACACCCATGCGGGCCGGCAGGCTGGGTGGCGTGAGCAGCGCCGGCGACATGATCCGGCGGAGCGTCGCCGCGAAACCGGTCGCTGATGCCGGCAGGTCGGTGACGGTCACCAGGTCGGTAGCCCATCGCATCACGGGCCACACGGCCACGGCTCCGACGGCGCCGACGACAAGGCCCACCACCGCCCAGCCCGCCGTGATGGGCGCCCCCGCCAGGTAGAGAGCCACCACGGAGGTGTAGGACCGCACCAGCCCGAGGGCGGCGATGACGATGGCCGCCGTGGCGATGATGTCGCCCGAGCGGGCCACGACCGCCTTGGTCGCCGCTGACGGCGAGCCGAAGCTCGGCCTCGGGAACCAGGGCGACCCAGAGACCTGACCGGCCGTCGTGTGACGCCACCGGATCCAGCGGGACA
The DNA here is from genome assembly GCF_001429645.1 of Terrabacter sp. Soil810. Taxonomy (NCBI): domain Bacteria; kingdom Bacillati; phylum Actinomycetota; class Actinomycetes; order Micrococcales; family Intrasporangiaceae; genus Terrabacter; species Terrabacter sp. Soil810. Next base: position 1,219,312 of record NZ_LMSW01000011.1, on the reverse strand, counting down.
CCGACGCAATGAGTACCGGGATACCGACGAACAGGCTCAGCGGCCACCACAGCAGCCCCGGCACCTCCGTCAGGGTCGCCGACCCCCGCACCAGCATCACGACCCAGCAGATGAGCACGAGGGCGGGCACGATGACGACGAGCCCCAACGATGCCCGCATCGGGTCGGTCGGGGTGGGCGTCGGCGGGTGCCACACCGTGGCGGACCGGAGCCGTCCCAGGGCCAGGAGGCTGACCGCGACGAGGAACACGACGATCGTGGCGGCCACAGCGTGCCCGAAGCCGTCGAGCAGCCATCGACGCTGCACGTCGGGTAGCTGATCGAGCAGGTCGTTTCCGGGCATCACGCCGATGACGGCGAGCGGCACCACGGCCAGCACGGAGAACCGCTGACGGTACGCGCCGACCACCCAGCGGCCGAGCCGTCCGCGGTAGGCGGTGTCCTCCCGCGCCCGGTAGAACACCGTGACGAGCGCTGCCGCCAGCGAGAGCGTCTTCAGCAGCGTCGCCCCGTACAGCACCCATGACAGGGCGCTCGCGACTCCCGAGGGCGGCTTGACCCAGTGGGTCGCGATGAGGGCGAGCACGTCCTCGACGAGGTCGAACCCGGCCATGAAGGAGACGGCGACCGCGAGCGCTTTCCACGAGGTACGTTTCGCTGTCCACGCGGCCCACAGGTAGAGGAGCACGAAGGCGAGGTCGAGGACCAGATAGATCGTCATCCACGTGGTCCGCGCATCGGCGAAGGGGCCCGTGTAGCGCGCGCCCCACCCTTCCCGTGCCGGCAGGCCCAGCCCCATCAACGTGTTGGCCGGCCATGACCGGCCTTCGGTGTCGAGCACCTCTCCGGTCAGCCGGCTGAGCTCGGACATCATGAGGAACAGGACTGCTATGGCCGATGCCACCATCCCGACAGGGATCCGCATCCGGATGGGCGAGGGCGGTGCGGCGACCTGGACCATCGTGACCCCCTGATGGTGGAGCGAGCAGTCACCCCAGCATCGCCGAACGAACCTCCACTGGACACGGGTTTGCGCCCAAAGCCCGCTCGTCTAGGCAAAGTGACTCGTCCTCGGTCTCCTCGGTGACGGCATCCATGAGATCTACTGCCTTGCCTGTTCTGTCAGGCTGAGCGACTCGGGTTGGGCGCGGAGAAAGCATGCCCGGGGTGAGAACGCTGTCGGTGACCTTTGGCTGCCCGCGCGGAGACGCTGATTCCGACCGCGACTTGCTGCTCGGCGGGATGACGCCGACACCGGCCGACCGGAAATGCCATGTCAGCACCCTGTAGGGCGCGGGTTTGAGGCACCGCAGAGGGCCGGGCCGCCGAGGTCGACGGTGGCCGGTCGGGCGTGCAGCGTCGCCTCGACGACGCGCTGGCCCGTCGTCGGGGTCATGGGCGACGGAGTCGTGAAGGGTCGTCGTGCCGACGTCGCGGCTCCGCTCGTGCACGCCGCCAGCACGACGCCCCCAGCAAGACCGAGTCCCCGACGATGACACTGCGCCGGTCCACGGCCCTTGCGTCCACTGCACGTCCTTGCTGACGGCCACAGCGCCCACGTGGGTGGCCGACGGAACCCTCACTCCAACTGTGCGCCGGACGGGCCCGGCGCGGAACACTCCCGAGCCCGATGTGACGAACGAGTCGGTGGGGCGGACGGACCTGCCGTCGCCGAGCAGGAGAAGGTGATCATGACGATGCGGGCCGTCCCGTGACCACCGCGGCCCCACCCCGCACCGCGGTGTGCGGTCATGCGGGTCTCTCGGGTACGACTCCTCCATGACCGACGACTCCTTCGACCTCGAGCGGTTCGTGCGGGCCCAGGACGCCGGCGGCACCTACGAGACCGCCCTCGCCGAGCTGCGGGCCGGTGCGAAACGGGGCCACTGGATGTGGTTCGTCCTCCCCCAGGTCGCCGGGCTGGGCCGGAGCGAGACAGCCCGGGCGTATGCCGTGTCGGGCCTCCCCGAGGCACGCGCCTACCTGCGCCACCCGGTCCTCGGACCCCGGCTGCGCGAGTGCGCGAGGGCGCTGGACGCGCTCGGCACCGACAATGCCGTCCGGGTCCTCGGACCGGTGGACGCGGTCAAGCTGAGGTCGTCGATGACCCTCTTCGAGCGCGCCGCGCCTGACGCTGCGGGGGCCGAGCCCTTCGCCCGCGTGCTCGAGCACTTCTTCGAGGGCCGCCGCGACGACGCGACGACGGGGATCCTCGGCCGGTGAGCGGCGAACCCGTCGAGACCCACGCAGCCCCCGACGGAGGCACGCCCGCGGCAGTGGCCCCCGAGCCCGATCCGCGGCGCTGGAAGGCGCTGTGGGTGTGCCTCGTCGGCGCCCTCGACCTCCGCGGTCGCCGGCGCCGCGGACGGGCGACGTCGACCACCTGACGCCGAGCCGGACGTCCGGCCTGGTCCCGATGCCTCGACCCCCGGCGGTGGGGCTGCCCTACCGCGACCGAAGCGCTCGGCGCGGGATATCCGTGGCGTGTCGGCGGTGGAATTCTGTCGATGACTGGCAGTAAACGAACAAATGGGTTAAATTGCCTCACCCGCGTTCGCAGGCTCCCTGACGGCCTCTCTCCACGCGCCCGGGATGACAACACTCCACCCCTCGCGCCCTTGCCACCCTGCCTCGCGCTCGGGTGGATCCCGCCCATCCCCGTCTGGGAGATCCCATGAAGCACCCCATCCTGCCTCGACGCCTGCGCGCGCTCGGCCTGCTGATGTCGGCCGTCGCGGCCGCCACCATCGTCGCGTCCGCAGCACCGGACGCCACGGCCGGCGGCGGCGTCGCCGTGCCCGCGACGCCGACCGGTCTGCCGTCCGCGATCGAGGGCCTCTCGCCCTACGTCCCGCCGACCGGCTGCGACCTCCGCACCCGCACCGGCTCGGCGAAGCTCGCCACGCTGATCCAGGCCACCTACGGCAACACGTACGGCCTCTCGCGCACCTGCACGTCGGCCACGACGCCGTCCTCGGAGCACTTCGACGGTCGCGCCATCGACACGTTCTTCAACGTCCGCAACGCCACCGAGCGCGCGGAGGCGGGCGCGGTCCTGACCTGGCTCCTCGCGTACGACAAGGCCGGCAACCGCTACGCCAACGCCCGGCGGCTCGGCGTCATGTACATCATCTGGAACAACAAGATGTGGAGCTCCTACCGCTCGTCGGAGGGCTGGCGCCCGTACAGCAGCTGCGCCGACACCCCGTCGTCCGCCTACGACACGGCCTGCCACCGCAACCACATCCACCTCAGCCTCTCCTGGGAGGGCGCCAACGGGCGCACCTCCTTCTGGACCAAGGCGGTCGCCCCGGTCGACTGGGGCCCGTGCCGTCCCGCCGACCTCAACTGGTCCGCGGGGCAGGCGACCCCGAACGCGACGCGGTGCCCGAGCTACCCCGTGGTCAAGGCCCCGTCCGGGGCGAGCACCCTGCTCAAGCAGCTGGTGCCCCGCTCGGGCATGGTGCTGCGTCCGGGCATGTCAGGACCCGCGGTCACGACGCTGCAGCAGGCCATCGGCGTGTCCCCGGCGACCGGCACCTTCGCCTCGGTCACCACGAGTCGGCTCAAGACCTGGCAGAGCAAGCACGGCCTCGGGGCGACCGGCATCGCCTACCCGTCCACGTGGCGGGCCCTGCTCGCCGTCAACGGGATGCGCTGACGGCTGCGCGGCCCACGCGTACTTGTCGGACCCTCGGACGGACGTCCTCTCGCTCCGCTCAGGCGGCGCGGGAGGACGTCGTCGCGTAGGCGTGGTCGACGGCCGAACGCACTCGGCTGTGCGGCCAGGTCGCCGCGATGAGCGCGATGAGGCCCAGGCACACGGCCGCGCAGATGGTGACGGCGAGGTAGGCGCTCGAGTGCTGCCCGACCCAGCCGGCGGCGAGGTAGGACAGGCCGGCGGCGGCGATCGAGACCGACCCGGCGAGGCTGAAGATGCGGCCCCGCAGGGCCGGCTCGGTCACCAGGGCGAAGGTCGCCTGGAGCGGCACCATGAACGCCTGCATCATCCCGGACACGAAGAACAGGACGGCCACGAGCCAGATCGGCGGCTCGATGACCGTCAGCAGCAGGGGTATCGGCATCGCCAGGGCGAGCGGGACGATCGAGCGGTTCTGCTGGTGCACGTCGCGGCGCCCGATGAGGATGATGCCGACGACCGCACCGACGATCGGCGAGGCCATGAGGACACCGCCCCACCCGTTCTGGCCGGCGATCGGCAGGGCCAGCGCCTCGGGCGCGACGATGCCGAGACAGGCGACGGCGCTCAGCGTCACGAGTCGTGCGAGCACCGGGTGACGGGCGAGGTCGCCCGCGGCCGTCGTCAGGTCGCGCGCGAAACCGCGCAGGCCACGACCCCGCTCGCCCGAGACCGGCCTCAGCTCGACGACGAAGAGCGTGACGAGAGCCGCGACGACGAACGTCAGCAGGTCGAAGAGGAGTCCGGTCTCCGGACCGACGAGCACGATGAGGCCGCCGCCGACGGCGAGGCCGATCGCCTGGTTGAACTGCTCGGACATCGCCCCGAGACCGACGGCGCGGGCGTAGAGGTGGCGGTCGTCGAAGAGGTCGGTGACGAGCACCATGTAGGACGCCGTCGAGGCGCCTCCGATGAGCTCGAGCCCGAAGAGGACGAGGAACATCACCCACAGGCTCGACCCCTGAAGGACGAGCCACATGAGCCCCAGCACGCAGGCTGCCCTCAACAGGTGCGACCAGATGAGGACCCACTTGTAGGGGAAGCGGTCGACGACGGGACCGATGAGGCTGCGGCCGAAGAAGGTCGGCACGAGGCTGACCGCGAGCGTCGTGGCGGTGGCGAGCGGGGACCGGGTGCGCTCGTAGACGACCGCGGCGATGGTGACGCGCGCGATGTAGTCGCCCCACATGGACAGGGCGTTGGCCAGGAACACCGGCAGGTACCGCGGAACGCGGAGGACGGCGGCGTACGTCGGCGCGCTGTCGCCCTGCCCCTGGCTCGGATTCACGGGACGACGCTACCCCGAGGCGGGGAGTCGTAAAAGTTGAAATCCGTGGCGTGGCGGGAGCGTCGGGCGACCCGGCGCCACATCTCCGCGAGCGCTGCTCCCTCACCTGCCGACCGCCCCATGATCCGGCCGATCCCGTCGAGGTCGCGCAGGTCGGATGGGACGCTGTCGATCGGCCTGCCCCGCCACAGCACGCCGGCGTTGCGCATGAGGGCACCGAGGCGCCAGGCCTCCCGCAGCGCCCTGACGTCCTCGGTCGAGACCAGACCGTCGGACTCGAGCGCCGCGAGGCCGGCCATCGTGCCGGTGACCCGGAGGGCGGGGTGCGCGTGGGCGTGCTCGAGCTGGTGGAGCTGGACGACCCACTCCACGTCGGTCAGGCCACCGCGCCCCAGCTTGATGTGGGTGCGCGGGTCGGCACCGCGGGGCAGGCGTTCGCTCTCGACCCTTGCCTTGAGGGTGCGGATGTCACGCACCTGGCTCTCGGTGATGCCGCCCTCGGGCCACCGCAGCGGGTCCACGAGCCCGAGGAAGGCGTCGGCCAGCGACGCCGGGCCCGCGATCGGGGTGGCGCGCAGCAGGGCCTGGAACTCCCAGGTCAGGGCCCAGCGCTCGTAGTAGGTGCGGAACGAGTCGACGCTGCGCACGAGTGGCCCGCCCTTGCCCTCGGGTCGCAGGTCGGCGTCGAGCCCGAGGGCCGGGTCGGGGCCCGAGCCGGAGAGGAGCTTGCGCAGCTCCTGCACGACCAGCGTCGCCCGGGCCTGGACGTCCTTCTCCGACGACCCCGGGTGTGGCTGGTGGACGAACATGACATCGGCGTCCGACGCGTAGCCGAGCTCACGGCCGCCGAGGCTCCCCATGGCGACGACGAGGATGTCACCGCCGACGGGCTCGCCCTCGCGCCGCTCCACCTCGCGGGTCGCGGCCTCGAGGGCGACCTGGATCGTCGACCCCGTGAGGTCGGTCAGGGCCGCGCCCACCCCGGGCAGGTCGACGGCCCCGACGAGGTCGCCCATGACGATGCGGAGCAGCTCGTGGCGCCGGATCGCGCGGACCGCGGCGACAGCGTCCACGGCCGAGTCGCGCCGTCCGGCCGCGGACTGCATCGTCGCCGTGATCGCCTCCCGCGTCCGCGGCGTCAGGCCGTTGTCGTCGCCGAGGATCGAGACGCTCTCCGGGGAGCGGACCAGCAGGTCGGCGGCATACCGGCTGCGGGCCAGGCAGTGCGCGAGACGGTCGGCGGCCCGTCCCTCGTCGCGGAGCATCTTGAGGTACCAGTGCGTCGAGCCGAGCTCGTCGGAAACGCGACGGAACGACAGGAGCCCGGCGTCGGGGTCGGCCTCGTCGGCGAACCAGCCGAGCATGACGGGCAGCAGCGTGCGCTGGATGGCGGCGCGACGGCTGACCCCGGTGGTCAGTGCCTCGATGTGGCGCAGCGCGCCGGCCGGGTCACGGAAGCCGAGGGCGAGCAGGCGCTGGCGAGCGGCCTCGGGACTGAGGCGTGCCTCGGTCGGGCTCAGCTTCGCGGCGGCCGCGAGCAGCGGCCGGTAGAAGAGCCGCTCGTGGAGCCGACGCACCTCACGGGCGGAGGCCTGGCGGTCGGCCACGACGGCCCGCTCCGGGTGGGTCCGGTGCCCCATGGCCCGGCCGAGCCGCCGCAGATCCGGATCCGTGACCGGCATCAGGTGCGTGCGGCGGAGCCGGTGCAGCTGGATGCGGTGCTCGAGGCAGCGCAGGTGCCGGTAGGCGCGGTCGAGGACGGCGGCGTCGTCGCGTCCGACGTAGCCGCCGCGGGCCAGCGCCGACAGCGCCTCGAGAGTCGTCGCGGAGCGCAGGCTCGGGTCGGTGCGGCCGTGCACGAGCTGGAGCAGCTGGACGCTGAACTCGACGTCGCGCAGGCCGCCTGGGCCGAGCTTGAGCTGGCGGGCGGCCTCGTTGGCCGGGACGTGCTGCTCGACGCGGCGCCGCATCGCCTGGACGTCCTCGACGAAGTTGTCGCGCCCGGCCGCCTCCCAGACCATCGGCGAGATCTCTGCCTTGTAGCGCAGCCCGATCTCCTTGTCACCGGCGGAGACCCACGCCTTGAGCAGGGCCTGGAACTCCCACGTCTTGGCCCACCGCTCGTAGTAGGCCTTGTGGCTGCTGATGGTGCGCACGAGTGGGCCCTGCTTGCCCTCCGGACGCAGCGCGGCGTCGACGGGCCACAGGCTGCCCTCGGGTGTCGGGGTCGAGCAGGCGCGCATGACCCCCGTCGCAAGGGCCGTTCCCACCTTGAGCGCGAGGTCCTCGTCCGCACCGTCGGCCGGCTCGGCGACGAAGATGACGTCGACGTCGCTGACGTAGTTGAGCTCCCCACCGCCCGTCTTGCCCATCCCGATGACGGCGAGACGGCACACCTCGTGCCCGTCGCCGAACTCCTCGCGCGCGATGACGAGGGCGGCCTCGAGGGCGGCCTCGGCGAGCTCGGCCAGGGCCTCACCGACGGCAGGCATCTCGGAGAGCGGGTCGGCGGCCGTGACGTCGAGCGCGGCGATGCGCAGCAGCCCTCGGCGGTACGCGATGCGCAGGGCGTCGAGCGGCGTGTGCTCCCCACGCTCGTCGGTCACGGCATGGACGAGGTCGCTGCGCACCTGCTCGCCCGTGCGGCGCTCGGCGCGAGCGGCGTCGACCCAGTGCTCCGGGTGCCGGACGAGCTCGTCGACGAGCGCCGTCGAGGCCCCGAGCACGCCGAGGACGCGGTCTCGGCCGACGCCAGGGGTCGCGAGCTCGGCCGCGAGGGCTGAGATCCCCCAACCGGGCGGGTCGCCGAGACGGGCGAGCGACTCCGCGACCCGCACCAGCCCGAGCAGGCACTGGTCGGGGTCGGCGGTGTCACCCATGACGGCGGCGAGGGGGTCGAGCTGTCCGTCGGGGACGGCCGAACGGATCGGCAGCAGCGCGCGGTCGTCGATGAGCCCGACGGCCCGGTCGGGGTCGGCGAAACCGAGCCGGGCCAGGGCTCCCTCGGTCGTGCTGGTGCGTGATGACATCGGTGTCGAATCGCTCGGTGGTCGTCGGCCCGTGGAGACGGTCCGGTGCGTCAGAGCCGCGGCAGGTAGCGGTCGAGCTCGAAGCGGCTGACCTCGTGACGGTAGTCGAGCCACTCCTGCCGCTTGTTGCGCAGGAAGAAGTCGAAGACGTGCTCGCCGAGGACGTCGGCGACGAGCTCGCTCTCCTCCATGACCTCCAGCGCCCGCCCGAGCGACGACGGGAGCGGCTTGATGCCCATGGCGCGACGCTCGGAGTCGGTGAGGCTCCAGACGTCGTCCTCGGTCTCGGGCGGCAGCTCGTAGCCCTCCTCGATGCCCTTGAGGCCGGCACCGAGCAGGACCGCGAAGGCGAGGTAGGGGTTGCAGGCGGCGTCGAGCGACCGCACCTCGACACGCGTGGACTGGCCCTTGTTGGGCTTGTGCATCGGCACGCGGACGAGGGCGGAGCGGTTGTTGTGCCCCCACGTCAGGTGGGCCGGCGCCTCTCCCCCGCCCCACAGGCGCTTGTAGGAGTTGACCCACTGGTTCGTCACGGCGGCGATCTCGGCCCCGTGGCGCAGCAGACCGGCGATGAACTGTCGGCCCACCTTGCTCAGCTGGTAGGGCGCGCCGGCCTCGAAGAACGCGTTGGAGTCGCCCTCGAAGAGCGAGAGGTGCGTGTGCATCCCCGACCCGGGGTGCTCGGAGAACGGCTTGGGCATGAAGGTCGCGTAGATCCCCTGCGTCAGGGCGACCTCCTTGACGACCGTGCGGAACGTCTGGATGTTGTCGGCCGTGCTCAGCGCATCGGCGTATCGCAGGTCGATCTCGTTCTGCCCGGGCGCGCCCTCGTGGTGGCTGAACTCGACGGAGATGCCCATGTTCTCGAGCATCGTGATCGCCGCGCGACGGAAGTCGTGGCCGGTGCCGTGCGGCACGTGGTCGAAGTAGCCGGCGTCGTCGACCGGGACCGGGCGACCGTCGGGTCCCCGCCCCTGCTCGAGGAGGAAGAACTCGATCTCGGGGTGGGTGTAGAAGGTGAAGCCGAGGTCGGCGGCCTTGCCGAGGGCCCGCTGCAGCACGTGCCGCGGGTCGGCGAAGCTCGGCGTGCCGTCGGGCAGCTGCAGGTCGCAGAACATCCGCGCCGTGCCGGGCGGGTCACCGCGCCACGGCAGGATCTGGAAGGTCGACGGGTCGGGCTTGGCCAGCATGTCGGCCTCGTAGACGCGCGCGAACCCCTCGATGGCCGAACCGTCGAAGCCGATGCCCTCCGCGAAGGCGCCCTCGAGCTCGGCCGGCGCGACCGCCACCGACTTGAGGGTGCCCAGGACGTCCGTGAACCACAGACGGACGAACCGGATGTCTCGCTCTTCGATCGTGCGCAGCACGAACTCTTCCTGACGGTTCATGTGTCGATCCTGCCGCATGGCTGTTTCACGGATGTTGCGACACACGATCTTTCGGACGAGAGCCCCGTCGTGTGCCGCCGGGCGGGCACGCGAAGGGCCCCCGGGACGTGTCCCGGGGGCCCGACGCGCTCATGACCTCGCGGTCACGGGGTGTGTCACTTGAACGCGACCTTGACCTGCAGCTCGTTGCCGCCGTCACGCGTCTTCACGACGGTCATCGTCGTGCCCGAGCCGGCCACCTTGGTGGAGCCGAGCGGGTTCGCCGCGGACCAGTAGCGGTCGACGACCGAGTCGTCGAACGTCGGGATCGCCGGCGAGGACGGGACGACCGTCTCGACACCGTTGCGGTGGAAGCTCATCGCGTCGGTGGCCTCCTGGCCGAAGGTGGCGTCGAACGGCTGGCGACGGTTGCCCATCATCGTCTTCGTGCCGTTGGCGTTGTTGAGCATGACCGGCGCCGGGCGGGCGTCGACCGGCAGCACCTGACCGCCACCGGGGTGGTCGATCGTGTTGTTGTCGCCGTACTCACCGTTGGCGAACCAGACGAGCATGCCGTTCTGGTAGGGGAAGCGCTCCACCCAGTCGGGCTTGGTGGTGCCCCAGCCGAAGTTGTACGGGCCGGTCTTCAGGGTCGAGTCGTAACCGCTGTAGACGCGGTTCTCGGCGAGGTAGAAGTCCTGCACCTGCTTGGAGGTGGTGCCGTCGATGACGGAGAAGCCACCCTTGGCGGTCCAGGCACCAGCGCCCGACTCGACGTCGTCGACCGTGCCGGCGACGCCGTCGGTCGTGACGGCGACGTCGTCGATGAAGGCCTCGCTCGAGACGCCACCGTCGGTGGCGACGCGGAAGCGGAACTGAACGGTCTGGCCCTTGTAGGCCGAGAGGTCCCACGACTTCTGCGCCCAGGCGAACACATCGTTGACCGGCGTGCCGACCTGCGCCCACGTGGCGCCGTTGTCGGTCGACACCTCGCCGTAGAGGTAGTCGTAGTCCTTCTCGAGGTTGCCCTGGACCCAGGCGCTGATCGAGGCCGAGGTCTTGGCACCGGTCAGGTCGACCGTGCGCGTGAGCGTCGAGTTGAGGTTGTCGCCGAAGCCGCTCCACCACTCCGCCTTGCCGGAGTGCGGCGTGTTGCGGTCGGACGTGACGGTGCGCTCGGGCAGCGGGACGACGAGCGCCTGCGCGGAGCCGCTCTGCGTGGCGAGGTCGGCCTGGCTCAGCTTGACCGTGGTGTCCTCACCGAAGGGGACCGTCTTGTAGTCGAGCCAGCCGAGCTGGAGCTTCTCCCACGGGCCCATGTAGCCGGGCGTCGTGCCGATCGAGTCCTTGCCGCGGTTGAGCCACGAGCCACCGCTCATGAGCGTCCAGAAGGCGGTGCTGTTGTCGCCACCGTTGGTGTCGTAGAGATCGGGCAGACCGAGGTCGTGACCGAACTCGTGCGAGAAGACGCCGAGGCCGCCGTTCTCGGGCTCGGTCGTGTAGTCGCCGATCCACATGCCGGAGGTGCCGAGCGGCACGCCACCGAGCTTGTTGAAGTCGGGACCCGTGACGCCGGCCTGGTTGGAGAACGCGTACCAGCGGTGCGACCAGATGGCGTTGACGCCCTGCGCGCCGCCACCGGCCTCCTCGCCCTCACCGGCGTGGATCGCCTGGAAGTGGTCGATGTAGCCGTCGGGCTCGTTGAAGTTGCCGTCGCCGTCGTAGTCGTAGCGGTCGACCTTGTCGAACTGGGCGAGGTACGTCTTGATGTCGGCGTCGCTCTTGCCGGCCGCCTGCTGCGCGTTGTACCAGGCCGTCGCGGTGTCCTTGACGTAGTTCCAGTAACCGTCGGCGTTGTTCTTGGCGCCGTAGCGGGCCTCGTTGTAGGGGACGGTCACCCAGTCGGAGACGTCACCCTTGGCGAGGAAGCGGCCGTTGGACTGCTTGAGGTAGAAGTCCTTGAACGACTCACCGGTGCCGAACATCATCTCGAGGTAGTGGTCGCGGTTGAAGTCCTTGACCCAGTACGTCGAGTTGTCGTCGGTCGCGCTGCCGTCCCAGGTGCGGTCGGGCGCTGCGATCTGGTTGTGCACCGGGCCGGGCGTCGTGTCGAACGGCGACTTCGTCAGCGTGCCGAAGTCCGTGAGGATCGTGAAGATGTCCTCCTCACGGTTCACCGGGTAGTTGACGTACCGGGACGTGCCGGCCTTGCCGTCCTTGCCCTTGGTCTTGACCTCGATCACGCGGTTGCCGTTGATGGTCTTCGTCGAGGCCTCGCCCTTGAGCAGCTTGGCAACTGCGTCCTTGCGCTCGGCCGCCTGGGCGTCGGCAAGGGGGTTGGGCAGGTTGTCGGGCTGCGAGGCCTGGGCGGCTGCGGGGTCTCCGCTCACCGGGGCCTTGGCAACGGGGGTTGCCTGAGCCTGCATCGGCGAGCTCAGCCCGGTGACGACGAGCGCCCCCACGGCCAACCCCGACACAGCACTCCAATGGCGCTTGTTCACGATCTGTCCTCCTGGTCACAAGGCGCCGCAAATCCGGCACCTCGCGTATAAGAACACAGAACACAGACAATGTGGCGTCTGGTGCCAGGCAATTCGAAAAAACATGTGCTGCAAGGCAGTTCATCGCAAAGAACGTAAAATCTTCGTAAAGAGAGACCCCTCCACCCTTCCCAGACCACCCTCGAGTGGGATAGAGAAGCCCATCTGTCACAGAGGCATCCCTGAAGCCGGCCGGCGACCGTCAGGGCCTCCCCGGAGGCCCCGATATGCTCCCGGAATGAGCACAGACGCCCCCGAGGAACAGAGTCCCTACGGTTCCGGGAGCCGGGCCCAGGACTCCCCCGCGGCCGCTAGCGCCGCTCCGTCCCCACGGAAGGTGCGCATCCCGCACCTGCACGCGATGAAGGTCGAGGGGCGGCGCTGGGCGATGCTCACGGCCTACGACATGTATGCCGCCCAGATCTTCGACGAAGCGGGCATCCCCGTGCTGCTCGTCGGCGACTCGGCGGGCAACAACGTCTACGGCTACGAGACGACCGTCCCCGTCACGCTCGACGAGATGATCCCGCTCGTCCGGGCGGTGTCGTCGGCCGCGCGCCGCGCCCTGGTCGTCGCGGACCTGCCCTTCGGCTCCTACGGCGGGTCCGTCGAGCAGGGCTTCGCGAGCGCCGTGCGCCTCATGAAGGAGGGGCTGGCCCACGCCGTCAAGCTCGAGGGCGGCACGGCGATGGTCCCGCTCGTCAAGACCCTCACCGACGCCGGCATCCCGGTCATGGCGCACGTCGGCTTCACCCCGCAGAGCGAGCACCAGCTCGGCGGCTACCGCGTGCAGGGCCGCGGCGATGCCGCAGACGCGCTCGTCGACGAGGCCCGCGCCCTCCAGGACGCCGGCGCCTTCGCCGTCGTCCTCGAGATGGTCCCGGCGCCGGTCGCCGAGCGCGTCACCGAGGTGCTGAGCATCCCGACCATCGGCATCGGCGCCGGCAACGGCACCGACGCGCAGGTGCTCGTGTGGAGCGACTTCGCGGGGCTGCGCAGCGGCAAGGCGCCGCGCTTCGTCAAGAAGTACGCCGACCTGCGCGGCACGCTGCTCGGTGCCGCCCGGGCGTATGCCGCCGACGTCGAGTCGGGCGCCTTCCCCGACGCAGAGCACTCGTTCGAGTCCTGAGACGCCGCCGCCCGACCGGTCGTGACCGGTCGGGCGGGGCATTGCGTGCAGATCTGCGCCAGTGGTCAGGCGTCGGTGTCGCCGCCCGGCGCCGAGCCACCGCGCTCGTTCCAGTCGCGGTCCTCGGAGTCCCACTGCTCGGTCTTCTTGTGGGCGGTGGCGAGCGCTGCCTGCGCCTCCGCCTCGGTGGCGTACGGGCCGAGCACCTGCTCGCCGCGGCTGCGGTTCTCATCGGTCTCGACCTGACCCGTGTCGACGTTGTACCAGAAGCTCACGTGCGCACTCCTTCTCTCTTCGGACTCTTCCGACTTGCCACCCGGCCGAGCGGGTCCGCGTCGTGAACGCCCCTCGTGGACGGCACCCGCTGACGACCTAGACTCCACCGTATGCCGTTGCTCCAGCCGCGGGTGTCACCACACCCCCTCAGTCCGCGACGACCGGTGCCTGCCTCGATCGAGCGACCGCACTACGTCGACGTGCCCAACCCGCGCGAGGACGGCGACGTGCGCATCAAGGACACCGAGACCGTCGAGAAGATGCGCGTCGCGTCGCGGATCGCCGCCACGGCCATGGTCGAGGCCTCGAAGGTCATCGCCCCCGGCGTGACCACCGACGAGCTCGACGCCGTCGCCCACGAGTACATGCTCGACCACGGCGCCTACCCCTCACCCCTCGGCTACAAGGGCTTCCCGAAGTCGGTGTGCACGAGCGTCAACGAGGTCATCTGTCACGGCATCCCCGATGCCCGGCCCCTCGAGGACGGTGACATCGTCAACATCGACGTCACCGCCTTCATCCACGGCGTCCACGGCGACACCGACGCGACCTATCTCGTGGGCGACGTCGACGAGGAGTCGCGCCTGCTCGTCGAGCGCACCCACGAGGCGATGATGCGCGGCATCCGCGCCGCCCGTCCCGGTCGCGAGATCAACGTCATCGGCCGGGTCATCGAGAGCTATGCGAAGCGCTTCGGCTACGGCGTCGTGCGCGACTTCACCGGGCACGGCATCGGCCTGGAGTTCCACTCGGGGCTCATCGTCCCGCACTACGACGCGGCCCCCCACTACGAGACCGTCATCGAGCCCGGCATGACGTTCACCATCGAGCCCATGCTCAACCTCGGCACCCACGAGTGGGACATGTGGGACGACCGGTGGACCGTCGTCACCCGCGACCGCAGACGCTCGGCCCAGTTCGAGCACACCATCCTCATCACCGACGGCGGCTTCGAGATCCTCACCCTCCCCGAGGGCGTCGCCGCCTGAGCCGAGGTCGACCGGGCACGTCGGCCCGGCACCACCTCGGCACCACCTCTGCACGACCGCCTCACCCAGCACCACGAGCTGACCCCCACGACCACGTCCTCGACAAGGAAGTACGGACCATGGCCAAGCACGGCAAGCCTCTCGGCATCGACATCGGCGGCAGCGGCATCAAGGGCGCCCCCGTCGACCTGGTGGACGGTGACCTCGCCGGCAAGCGGCTGAAGATCCTGACACCCAAGCCGGCCACGCCCGACGCCGTGGCCGAGGTCGTCGACCAGATCGTCGACCACTTCGCCGACGTGACGGGTGACTCCCCCATCGGCGTCACCGTGCCCGCGGTCGTCATACGCGGCACCGTGCTGTCGGCGGCCAACATCGACCCGTCGTGGATCAACACCGACGCCGAGGCCCTCATCCAGGAGCACACGGGCCGCGCGGTGACCGTGCTCAACGACGCCGACGCCGCCGGTCTCGCGGAGATGTACTACGGCGCGGCCAAGGGCGTGCAGGGTCTCGTCATCCTCACCACCCTGGGCACCGGCATCGGCACCGCCCTGATCCACGACGGCCGCCTCGTGCCGAACTCCGAGCTGGGGCACCTCGAGATCGACGGCTACGACGCCGAGGACCGCGCGGCCTCGTCGGCCAAGGACGCCGAGGGACTGTCATGGGACGAGTACGTCGAGCGCCTCCAGACCTACTACGACACCATCGAGAAGCTCTTCTCCCCCGACCTCATCATCGTCGGCGGAGGCATCTCCAAGGACAGCGACGACTTCCTGCCGAAGCTCACGCTGCGCTGCCCGATCGTCCCGGCCCAGCTGCGCAACCAGGCCGGCATCATCGGCGCCGCCCACCTCGCCGCCGACATCGCTGCCGACCGGTCCTGAGCCGCCGGGGAGGAGCGCCCGGCACGGGCCCGGCGCTCCACCCCCCGCTCGTCGCACGTCAGGGTCGGCTCCGCCAGACGAGCCGGTGGACCCCCAGATGGCGTGGCAGCGTGCGCAGACCCGGGATCCAGGGGATGCAGATGAAGCCGATGCTCAGCAGGACCATCAGGGCCCAGACGGCGATGTCCGCGTTCTCGGACGTCGAGAACGGCGGCACCTGGTACCACAGCGAGTAGAGCCAGAGCCACGGCTGGCCGGGGTAGTTGCCGGTCTCGTTCATGATCCCCCACTGGTCCCCACCGAGGTTCTGGGCCCGGGCCGCGTCCTCCAGGTGGGTCCCGTCGGCGAGCAGCAGCAGTGCCTTGGTGCTGTCGGCACCGAAGAAGGATGTGCGGGAGGTGAGCAGGCCCTCGAGCGCCCCGCTGTCGGCGAGCCGCAGCTCGGCCGCCGCAAGGGCCGGGACCGGTCCGTAGTCGCCGGCGGCGACCTTGGCCGGGTCACCGTCCGGCGCGCTCGCCAGCGCGTCCGCGTACGCGGTGGCCCACGCCTGCTGCCGGTCCGCCGGCGCCGCGTCCCAGACGCGTATCGCAGCGGTCGCAGCCGGGTCCGAGGTGAGGCTCCGGACCGGGTCGAGGACGAGATCCTTGGCGGAGTCGACCGGGATGGTGACCCCGGGCATCGTCTGGAGGTTCACCGGACCGAGGCTCTGGCCCTCCCCCGCCGTGTTGTAGGGCGGACCGTAACCAGCGCTCGTCGTGGTCCCCGCCAGCTCGCCTGCGGCGGTGGCGACGACGTCTGCGGGCGCCTGACGCGCCCACTGCTGCAAGGAGATCGCCGGTTCGTCGGGAGACGAGAAGACGAGTGCGGCGCCGACGGAGAGCACCGAGACCGCGGCGAGTGCGATGACGAACTCCTTGACGAGGTCATAGCGACGCGTCGGGAAGGCGTGCGAGTCCGGCGTGGGTCCCCACCCACCGGTCCGGCGAGTCATGGCTGCACCCCAGGGGGCATGCTCTGCGTCGGGGACCGGTCGCCCGGGGCGACGGACGGCTCGGTCGCGCCGATCGGTGGGACGACGCCGTGTCGGCGCACCAGGACGATGTGCACGACGACGATCGCTCCCACGACGAGCGGGAGCAGCGAGACGTGCCACAGCATCATCTGGCCGAGGTCCATGACGTTGAACCACGCGCCGATGCCCGCGGCGTTGAGCCCGTCCTTGGCCTGCGTCGAGATCCACTGGGCGTCGAAGTTGGTCTGGACGAGGTAGCCCGTGAACGCTGTCCCCAACGAACCGAAGAAGGCGAGCGCCCCTGTCGCCCAGGTGAGTCCACGGTCGCCGCGCCACGCGGCCATGAAGAACTTGCCCCACAGGTGGATCACCATGGTGGCGAAGAAGAGCTCGACGCTCCACAGGTGGACGGAGTTGACGAAGTGCCCGAGGGCGCTCGTGTGCCACCACGCGACTCCGCCGATCGCCAGGACCAGTCCGGAGACGATGATGACGACGAGGCTGGCGAGGCAGGCGACCCCGAAGACGTAGATCCACGAGGCGACGTAGGCCGGCTGGCGATCGGGAAGCCACTGGCCCTGGGGGACGAGGCCCTCGACCCAACGGGTGACGGCAGCCGTCCACGTGTTGCTCCGGGACCGCGCCTGCGGCTCGGGAGATCCCGGGCGCAGGGGCGTCGCCGCCCGGCTCACCGGTCCTCCTCCTCAGGGGGCGCCGGGAACGGCAGCAGGAGTGCGAGCACGAAGACGGCGATCATGAGCAGGATGACGAGGAGGTTGGCGACCGTGATCGTGAGCCACCCCCACTGGACGACGGGGCCGGCGGGAACCGGCTGGGACGCGGCGAGGTACTGGGTGATCATGTCTGGCCTCCGGGAGCGCGAAGCTGTGAGTCCTCCTGCCCGGCGCAGATCTACTACACACCGTAAGAGTAGATCCAGGTGCGGCCCCCCGGCACCGGATTGGGATCTGCTGCGGTCGGCCTACGAGCGTCGCAGCGCCGACAGCAGCTCGGGCGCGCGCCGCTCGTAGAGGCGCGCACCGACGCCGACGCCGGCGACGCCGACGAGACCGCCGAGCAGGACACCGACGACGCCGGCTGCCCAGACCGCTGCCGGTGACCCCTGCCAGGCGAGCCACGCGAGCAGGATCGTGGGTGATGCGAGCGCCAGGGTGCCGATGCTCGCCATCGACTGAGCGGCGATGGTGATCCCGGCGGCCCCCGGTGGCGCGTTGAAGGGACTCTCGCCCGACTCGGGGACGGGATAGGGCATCACGACGCTCATGACGCTCGACACGGCATACCCCGCACCGAGCAGGGACACCGACAGACCGAGCGCCGCGGGCAGCAGGTCCCAGCGGTCGGCGACCGCGACCCCGACGACGACGTAGACGGGCACCAGCACGGCGGCGAGGAGGACGTCGGGCAGGAGGCGCCCACGACGGTCGTCGCGGCCGGACGTGCCCGAGACGATGTGCAGCCACAGGGCATCCGACTCGTAGGCGACGGCGTTGTGCTCGCTCCAGCCGAGGAGGAACGCGACGAGCGGACCCATGAGCAGCGGTGTCCATGGGACGTCGCCCGTGTAGAACGGGACGAGCAGCGCCAACGGGACCACGGGCGTCATGGCCATGCTGATCTGGAACCGCGGGTCGCGGCGCCAGTAGGTGAGCACCCGCGCGGCGACGGCGCCGAGCGGTGTGCCGGGCAGGCGGGCGAGGAGGCCGAGGTCGTCTCCCGCCGAGGCGCCCGAGTCGGACCGCGAGACGGCGCGCGGGTTGTCGACCTCGGCGCGCAGGACCTTGGACCACTGGAGGAAGACGAGCACGAGCAGTCCTGCGGCGAGGGCCAGCCGCACCAGTCCGGTGCCGGGGTCACCCGCCGCCACGTCACCCGGGGCGGCCCAGGCCCAGCCGAGCGGGGACCAGCTCACGACCTGCGCGGCGGTCGTCGCGAGGTCGCGCAGGCCCGCGCCGAGGTTGGCGACGACCGAGATCGCCGGACCGATGACGACGAGCAGGAGCAGACCGAGGACCGCGATGACGTCACGGCCCCGACGGCTCGAGATCGCGTGGGTCATGATCGCCGAGACCCATCGGCTCGTCGTGATCGCCGTCAGCAGCCCGACAGCGGTCGCGACGACGGCGACCGCGGTCGAGGCCACGGTGTGGGACCAGGCGACGACGACGCCGGCCGACAGCACCATGGATGCGATGGCGGGCAGGCCGACGAGCGCGGCGGCCACGAGCCCGATCGCCAGCTCGCGGTGCGGGACGGCGAACGTTGCGAACCGCCCCGGGTCGAGCGTCGGGTCGGACCCGAAGGAGAAGAGGGGCACGACCGTCCACAGCACGATCCCGGCGGCTCCGGCGAGCGGGATGACGACGCGCGCCGCGTCGAGCGACCCGCGGAGGGACGCGAGGATGACGGCGAGACCGGCCACGAGCACCGCGAAGTAGACGATCCCCACGACGGCCCCGATCGCCTGGGCCCGGCTGCGCCGGAAGATGTTGCGCAGCAGGGTGAGCTTCAGTCGGACGAGGTGCGCAACCACGAGAGCCCCACCACCTCGGTGGACCCGCCGACGAGGTCGACGAACCGCTCCTCGAGGGACCGGTCACCCCGGACGTCGTCGAGCTCGCCCGCGGCGAGGACGAGCCCGTCCGAGATGACGGCGACGTGCGTGCAGATGCGTTCGACGAGGTCCATGACGTGGCTCGAGAGCACGACCGTGCCTCCGGACTCGACGAAGCCGGAGAGGATGCGGCGGATCGTCGCCGCCGAGATCGGGTCGACCGCCTCGAACGGCTCGTCGAGCACGAGCACCCGAGGCGCGTGCACGAGCGCCGACGCGAGCGTCACCTTCTTCGTCATGCCGGCCGAGTAGTCGACCACGAGCTTGCCCTGCGCGTCGCCGAGACCGAGCGCCGCCACGAGCTCGGCAGCCCGCTCGGACGCGAGCTCGCGCGACATGCCACGGAGCAGGCCGGCATACGTGATCAGCTGGAGACCGGTGAGCCGGTCGAAGAGCTTGAGCCCGTCGGGCAGCACGCCGATCAACCGCTTGGCGGCGACGGGGTCGTCCCAGACGTCGCGGCCCAGGACGAACGCCTGCCCCGCGTCGGGGCGCAGCAGGCCCGTCACCATCGAGAGGGTCGTCGTCTTGCCGGCGCCGTTGGGACCGACGAGCCCGAAGAACGAGCCGCGCGGCACGTCGAGGTCGATCCCCTTGACGGCGATGAGGTCACCGAAGCGCTTGCCCAGCCCGCGCAGCGCGATCGCCGGCCCCTCGGTCGGGTCGCCTTGCGGTGCAGGCAGATCGGTCACGTCACTCATACCACTCCCCCGAGTCGAGCGTCAGAAGGTCGCGGACTCGGCGTCGCGCAGCGGGGTGTACGTGA
Source organism: Terrabacter sp. Soil810 (assembly GCF_001429645.1). Lineage (NCBI taxonomy): Bacteria > Bacillati > Actinomycetota > Actinomycetes > Micrococcales > Intrasporangiaceae > Terrabacter > Terrabacter sp. Soil810. The sequence continues at coordinate 1,199,691 of NZ_LMSW01000011.1, read as the reverse complement.
GGCCCTCGACACCGGAGAACTGCTCGATGTGGCCGGAGTACATCCGGTGCCCGACGTCGCTGAGCAGCGCGTCGTGGATGGGGATGAAGACCTTCGGGGCGATGCGTGCGACGAAGGCGATGGAGTCGCGGCTCGCGGCCCACGGGGCGTTGAGCGGGTGGGCGAGGACGTCGACCTGCCCGGGCTCGCCGTCGTAGGCGTCTCCCGGGTGGAAGAGGGAGGGCTCACCGGCGGCCCGCAGGACGACGCCGACGTTGGGGATGCGGGGCATCGCGGCGTGGTTGAACGCGTGCAGCTCACCGACCGGGGAGACCGTGACGTCGCCGACGGCGAAGTCCTCGCCCTGCCGTGACGGCTCCGCGGCCAGACCCTCGTCGCGCAGCTTCTCGGCCGTGAGGGGGTCGGTGTGCACCGTCGCGCCCGGGTTGGCGCGGATCAGGGCGCCGACCCGCGCCGGGTCGAAGTGGTCGGCGTGGTTGTGGGTCACGAGGACCGCGTCGAGACCGGTGAGCTCCTCGAAACCCGACGAGAAGCTGCCCGGGTCGATGAGGATGCGGCGGTCGGCGGCCTCGACGAGGAGGCAGGCATGTCCGAGGTGAGTCACGCGCATGCCACCACCTAATCACGCTCCCCGCCGACCGACCCGCGAGACACAGCACGCACCGGGGGGCAACCCACTGCGCCCGGCCGGGTCGGGTGACAGACTCGCGGCAGGACCGGTCCCGACCCAGGGCCGGCGCGTGGTCGTTCGGCGGGATCGGGGTGACAGGTGGACGCCATGACGCATGAGGAGGACCTCCGCCTGCTCCGGGCCTACGAGCCCGTCGTCCGCCTCACCCGTGGTGAGTACTTCCTCCCGGTCGCCGTCGACGCGTACGTGACCCACGCGAGCCTCATCCGCGACGAGGCAGGGGTGACGACGGTCCTCGCCGGCCCGGGCACGATCGACCTGACCGCACTGGCCGCCCACGGCGCCGACCACGACGGACCGGGCCTCTCGCTGTCGGGGATCGCTGAGCCGCGGTCGTGGACCGACCGGCTGCGCCGCATCCTTCCGGGCGCCCGACCGAGCTTCCGCGCCGGCAACCGGCTCGCCCAGGTCGGGCTCCTCGGACGCACCATCGACACCCTGAGCCGGGTCTCGCTCCTGCTCCGCGGGTCGGTGCCGGGCGGGAGCGCCGCAGCCGCGTACGCCGCCCAGGGCGAGCACCTGTCCCCCGACCGCCCCACGTACTACGGCCGCGTGGTGCGCAGCGACGGCTGGGTGGTGTGCCAGTACTGGTTCTTCTACGCGTTCAACAACTGGCGTTCGGGCTTCTCCGGGGTCAACGAGCACGAGGCCGACTGGGAGCAGGTGACGGTCTTCCTCGACGGCACGGGCACGCTCGACGACGACGGCCTGCCCCCACCGCGGTGGGTCGTCTTCAGCGCCCACGACGAGACCGGCGACGACCTCCGGCGCCGCTGGGACGACCCCGACCTCACGACCGTGGACGGGCGCCACCCCGTGGTCTTCGCAGGGGCCGGATCCCATTCGGGCGCCTACCTGCCCGGCGACTACCTCATCACGGTCGCACCCCCGTCGTGGGGCGGCGTCATCCCCGCCGTGCGCCGCCTCGCCAAGCTCTTCGCCCCGTGGGCGCGAGCGGCCCAGGGCGCCGGACTGGGCATCCCCTACATCGACTACGCGCGCGGCGACGGCCCGTCGATCGGCCCGTCGGCGGAGCTGGCCTGGGACCCCGTCGTCATCGACGAGCAGACGCCCTGGGTCCGGGACTACCGGGGGCTCTGGGGTCATGACACGAAGGACCGTCTCGGCGGCGAACGGGGGCCCGCCGGCCCTCGCTACGAGCGCAACGCCACGGTCCGGCTGTCCTGGGGCGACCCCGTCGGCTGGGCGGCGCTCGCCAAGGTCGCGCCCAGCCCGGAGGCCGAGGCGGCCCTCGTCGCCGACCGCATCGACGAGATCGACCAGCAGCTCGCCGACCTGACCGAGGAGTCCGACGCTCGGGTCCACGCCCTGACGACGCGCGCGGCCGGGCTCGGGCCGGACAGCCCCGACGTGCGCGCCCTGGCTCCCGACGAGCACGCGGTCACCGCGCTGCGCATGGACGCCGTGAGACTGCGCGACGAACGGACCCGGATGGAACGCGCCCTGCGCGACGGCCTTCCCACTCCCTCGCCGCACGCCCACCTGTCCCACCGCCGGACCCCGATCGCGGCGGGCGAGCGCTCGCGGGACCGGCTGCTGGCGGTCTGGGCCGTCGTCAGCACGCCGATCGTCCTCTACCTGATCGCCGGCTTCTTCAAGCCGGAGATCACCGACCGTCCGCTCGGTGCCGCCGTGCTGCTCGTGCTCGTCCTCGGCATCGAGGCCTTCACCCGCGGCTACTTCCTGGCGTATGCCGTCCGCGTCGTCGCGGTGATCGGCCTCGTGGCGCTCGTCGGCGAGTTCGCGGGCAACTGGCAGCCCTTGACGTACTGGGTGCTGGTGTCCGTGGCCGTCGTCGTCCTCGTCGTCAACCTGCGCGACGTCGTCCGCCGGTAGGCCCGGGACGACCACGTCGTCGCCGGACCCCCCGTCGCCGCAAGGGCGCTCAGGCGTCGATGCTGGACATGTCGCCGTATCGCGCGCCCTGCACGGCGTCCCGCGGCACGGCCTCGTCGATGGCGGCGAGGTCGTCGGCGGTGAGCACGAGCGACGTGGCGCCGACGTTCTCCTCGAGGTAGCGCACCCGCTTGGTCCCGGGGATCGGCGCGATGTCCTCACCCCGGGCCAGGACCCAGGCGAGCGCGAGCTGCCCGGCGGTCGCACCCTTCGACTCGGCGATGTCACGGACCCGCCCGACGAGCGCGAGGTTCGCCTCGAGAGCCTCGCCCTGGAAGCGCGGGAAGTACGCCGTGCGACGGGAGTCCCCGGCCTCGAGGTCGTCCGCCGAGGCGATGGCACCGGTGAGGATGCCCCGGCCGAGCGGCGAGTACGGCACGAGTCCGATGCCGAGCTCGCGGAGCGTCGGGAGGATCTCGTCCTCGATGTCACGGGTGAACAGGGAGTACTCGGTCTGCAGTGCCGTGATGGGGTGGACAGCGTGGGCGCGCCGGATCGTCCGCGGGGAGGCCTCCGACAGCCCGAGGTGCCGGACCTTGCCCGCCTCGACGAGCTCGGCCATCGCGCCGACGGTCTCCTCGATCGGGACGGTCGGGTCGACGCGGTGCTGGTAGTAGAGGTCGATGTGGTCGACCCCCAGTCGCCGGAGCGAGGCATCGGCGGCCCGCCGGACGTAGTCGGGACGGCCGTTGATGCCGAGCCGTGTGCCGTCCTCGGCCCGCTCGTTGCCGAACTTCGTGGCGAGGACGACGTCCTCGCGGCGACCGACGAGAGCCCGCCCGACGAGTTTCTCGTTGGTGAAGGGGCCGTACATGTCGGCCGTGTCGAGGAAGGTGACGCCGAGGTCGACAGCGCGGTGGATGGTCGCGACGGCGTCGCCCTCGTCACCGGTCCCGTAGAACTCGGACATCCCCATGCAGCCGAGGCCGATGGTCGAGACGACGAGCGGCGACGTCGTGCCGAGGGTGCGGGTGCCGAGCGGTGCTCGTGCTGCGCGGGTGGTGGTGGTCTCGTGTTCGTGGGTCATGTGACCGAGTCAAACCCTTCGAGCGCGCTCGAGGTCAAGACGTGGGGCGCCAGCAGGCGCCACGGTCAGGACTCGGTCCGCTCGAGCGTCGACTGGTAGATCCCGATCTTGTTGTCGATGGCACCGAGGTGCTCGGTCACCTCGGCGAGCTGCGCGAGGACCCGCGCCCGATGGTTCTGCAGCAGGGCGAGGCGCTCGGTCTCGTTCCCGTCCCCCTGCCGGCAGAGGGCGGCATACGCCTTGACCTCGCGGATCGGCATTCCCGTGGCGCGTAGGCGCGTCAGCATCCGGACCCAGGTGAGGTCGCGCTCGGTGTAGACGCGGTGACCCGAGCTCGTGCGGCCGACGCCGCGCAGCATCAGCCCGTCGCGCTCGTAGTAGCGCAAGGTGTGCGTCGTGAGGCCGGTGCGCTCGGAGGCCTCGGCGATGGTCAGGCCCTGGGGCGGTGCGATGACGGTCACTGCACCATGCTGACGCTTCGAGCGCACTCGAAGTCAAGCGGGAGGACTGCTGTCCTGCTCCCGGCCACCCGCCACCGGCCGGCAGACGGCCGCTCGGAGCAGCCGCTGCCGACGCCGGCCGACGCCGCGCGCCGGGGTGAGACGCCGCTGCTGTGCGGCCGGCCACGTCCAGCACTCCCAGCTGGAGCCGCTGCGCTCCGAGCACCCGTCGCGCCTCACCGGACACCCCCCGAAGAAGCGACGGGACGATGGTGTACGCGTGGGGTCGGCGTCCGCGTCGAAGCGGCGTCGGGTGGGAGGTCGGGTGGGAGGCCGGGGGCGAGCTGGGTCGCTGCAGGCACGGGGCGCTCCTCTCCTCGGCGGACGACCGGACGGTGGGTCCCCCGACCCCGCACGGGCCGCGGGCGACCGTGCTGGACGCGGACCTCGTGGCCACGTGCTCTGGGAACGAGACGACACCCCCGGGGGTTACGCGTCGGTAGCCCTGGTGTCAGGAGCGGTGCCCTGCCCCGCGTCGGAGTCGAGCCCATACGCCGGACCCGGACGCCGGGGGCCGCAGCGACGCGGTGTCGCCGGGGACGACCGCCGACTCCCGCGCCGACTCGAGCTCGTCGACGGCCCGCAGCGAGTCACTGATGAGCGAGCCGTAGACGGGCCACTGCTCGGGGTCCTCCAGGGGCGTCGTGCGCACCTGCTCGCGCAGCGTCGTGAGGACCTCGCGGGCCTTCGCCGTCCCCGCGTCGAACCTCGTGGTCGCGTCGTCGTCGTGTCGGCCGAGCTGCGAGACGGCCTGCGCCATGCCGTCGAGCGCCACGGCGTACTCCGCGACGAAGGTGTCGGACGGCGCCGGCCCGCGACGTCGCTCGTCCGCGGCGTCGACGAGGGTCCGTGCGATCCCCGTGACCTCCCAGACGGTCCGCCGCAGGGTCGTGACCGTGCGTTCGTAGCCGTCCCAGTCGACGTCCGCGGGACGGAGGTTCTCGCGCAGGTTGAAGCGCGTGCTCTCACGACCCGTGTGGATGTCGTCGACGACGTACGGCGCCTTGTCACCGATCTCGGTGCCCCGGCGGTACCACCGCCGAGCCGTCTGCTCGTCCCAGTCGCCACGCAGTCCCTCGGCCATCTCCTCGAGGAGCTCGCGCACCTGCCGAGCCAGGGCGGACACCCGCTGGCGCGGCTTGGTGAGGTGGAGCGGTGCGAACACGATCGCGTTGGTCGCGACGCCGATGACGCCTCCGGCGACCGTCTCGACGATCGTCAGGTAGGTGAACTGCTCGTCCGTGCCTCCGACCGTGATGAGCGACAGGAGGACCATGGCCGGCACCTGCATGCCGTGCTCCCCCAGTCGCGACCACCGCCCGATGACGAGCGCGACGAGGATGACCCCGAACATCGTCCACCACGTCACGCCGAAGACCGTCGCGACGACCCACGCGACGCTGAGCCCCAGCACGACGGCCGCGATCCGCTGGGCGCTGGCGGACAGGGAACGCACCATGGTGCGGTCGACGACGAGCAGGGCGGCCATCGGCGCGTAGAACGGGACCGGGCTGTCGAGCACCCGCACCGCGAACTGCCAGGCGAGAACGGTCGCGATCGCGGCCTTGACGAGGAGCAGGAGGGCGTCGCGCTCGGGGCCGGGCTGGTGGAACGCCCGTCGTAGGGCACGCACCCGCTGTCTCGTGTCGTCACGCCACTGGCTCATGCGGGATCACCCCTGCGGGGCGCCGGTCGGACGGCCGGGGGCGTGCGTCGTCTCCCACCCTTCGCACTCTACGGGGCAGGAGGTTCAGCTCGACCTGCGTTCGGAGGCCTCGGCCACGGCCCGCTTGTCGATGTCGTCCATGGCCCGGGTGTCTCGAGGTTCTGCAAACGGCTCGAGGTCCTCGGGCACGCCCTCGGCGATCGCCCGGCTCCGGTCGAGCTCGGCGTTGACCTCGGCACCGAGCAGGATCGCGATGTTGGTCAGCCACAGCCAGACGAGGAAGATGATCACGCCGGCGAGAGACCCGTAGGTCTTGTTGTAGGACGAGAAGAGGGCAACGTAGAGCGCGAAGAGACCGGAGACGACGAGCCAGATGACCACGGCGATGATGCCCCCGGGGCTGACCCACTTCACGCCACCCTGCTTCGCGTTCGGGCTGGCCCAGAAGAGCACGGCGAACAGCACTGAGACCAGGACGAGCAGCACGGGCCACTTGAGGACGCCCCAGACGACGAGGGCCGTGTCCCCCGCGCCGATGAGGTTGCCGACCTGCTCGGCGACCGGTCCGCTGACGACGACGATGACGGCGCTGACGACCATGACGACGACGGCGAAGAGGGTCACGCCGACACGGATCGGCACTGTCTTCCAGAGGGGGCGTCCCTCCGGGATGTCGTAGATGACGTTGGAGGCCCGCATGAAGGCCGAGACGTAGCCCGACGCCGACCAGAGGGCCACGAGCAGGCCGAGGACCGCGCCGAGCCCGGCGCTCGTCCGGTTCGCCTGGGCCTGGGCGATGAGCGTCTGCACGAACTGGGCACTCGACCCGGGTGCGATGGCCTGGACCTGCTTGACGACCTCTGACGTGGCGTCGCGTCCGAGCAGCCCCAGGGCTGCGACGAGCACCGCGAGGGCGGGCGCGATCGACAGCAGGCCGTAGTACGTCAGGGACGCCGCGAGGTCGGTGAGGTTGTCGCGCTTGAACTCCACCCGAGCCCGCTTGACGGCCGCCACGAGGGAGGCCCGCGGGAGGTCGGCTGGACCGGAGGGCCCGCTGGAGTGGTCCGGATCGTGCTCGCGTTCGTGGTCCGAGTCGTTCACGTCGCCGTGCGCGGCGTCGCCCGCGCTGGTTGGCTCGGCCTGGCCTCTGCTGCTGCGTGAGGGGTCGCTTGCTGGTGCCATGCCCGGTGCGTACCCAGTGAGCGGCGCGGCCGCACAGCGACGGGGGCCGGTCCCGGCACGTCGGGGCGCAATGGCAGCATGGGGCGCTGGTCTGGGTACGAACCACTGGGCGAACGTCCGGGACTGCCTGGGGTCGTCACCCCGGAGGCCCGCTGCACCCGACCGCAGCACGAGCCACACCAACCAGAGGGAGAGAGCCAGCATGGTGGGCCAGGAGCCTGACCTCATCGCCGGGCGCTACCGGCTCATGAACCGGATCGGCTCCGGTGGCATGGGACACGTGTGGCTGGCCTGGGACGAGCGCCTGAGCCGCGCCGTGGCCCTCAAGCAGCTCCACTCGCCGGTCGGTCTGGGCGAGGCCGACGCGCGCGTCGCACACGAGCGTGCGATGCGCGAGGCCCGCAACACCGCGCGTCTGCACCACCCGAACGCCGTGCCCGTCTTCGACGTCGTCGACCACGACGGCCAGCCCTGCCTCGTGATGCAGTACCTCCCGTCACGGAGCCTGCACGCCCTGCTTGTCGAGCGAGGACCCCTGCCGGTGCGCGAGGTCGCCAAGCTCGGCGCAGAGCTCGCGTCCGCGCTGGCCGCCGCCCACCGAGCGGACATCGTGCACCGCGACGTCAAGCCCGGCAACGTGCTCGTCGCCGAGGACGGCACGGCGCGCATCACTGACTTCGGCATCTCCCACGCCCTCGGCGACGCGTCCCTGACCTCGACCGGAATGGTGACCGGCACCCCGGCCTACCTGGCGCCCGAGGTCGCACGGGGAGGACCGTCGAGTCCGGCCTCGGACGTCTTCTCCCTCGGAGCCACGCTGTATGCGGCCGTCGAGGGCGCTCCTCCGTTCGGCACCGGCGACAACCCGATGGCCCTGCTGCACCGCGTTGCATCCGGTTCGATCACGCCGCCCGGTGACGGGCCCCTCGCCCCGGTCCTGCTCGCGATGCTCGCCGCCGCGCCCGACGACCGTCCGTCGATGCAGGAGGTGTCGGCGAACCTCGCCGAGGTCGCCGCGGGACGCCGGCCACCCAGCGGGGTGGCCCCGTCACCGGCCGACGCCCGCGAGGAGCGCGAGGACCGTGTCAGCCGGACCCGCGTCCTTCCCGTCGGTCCCCGGTCCCGGGAGGACGGAGTCGGCCGACCCGGCGTCGCCGGTGCGGCAGCGGGTGCCGCTGGGGGTGCCGCTGCGGGCAGCGCGCCGGCGGACGTCACCGACGACCTCGGCGGTGAGATCCCGAGCGCCCCTCGACCTGCCTCAGCCGCCCGGGTTGCCGTCGGCGCGCCGCCGAGGACTCCCGCGGCGGCACCCGCGGACGCCACCGGGGCCGACGATGACGGGAGCGAGGGCGAGGATCCTGCACGACGTCGGGCCGCGATCCTGGTGCTCCTCGCCCTCGTGGTGCTCGCCGGTGCGGGTCTCGCCGTCTGGGGCCTGCAGCGCGACGCCGGGAAGGCCGGCGACGTGGCCGCACCCCCCGTCGCCACGAGCAGCCCGAGGGCGCCGAGCACGACGCCGCGACCCACCACGACGGCTCCCACGACGTCGAAGGCCCAGGCCGCCTCGCCGAGCACGCCCCCCAGCCCCAGGCCGTCGACGTCGTCGCCGAGGCCCTCGACGGCTGCGCCGACCACGGCACCGGCCGGGACCACGGACGCTCAGCTGGCGCGCGCGGTGCGGGACTACTACGCGCTGCTCCCGGGTGACACGGACGCCGGGTGGGCACGCCTGACCGACCGCTACCGTTCGACGACCTCCGGCAGCCGTGCGACCTACGAGCGCTTCTGGAGCTCGATCACGTCCGTCGACGTGCGCCAGGCCACGGGGTCGGCTCCGGGTTCGGTGGTCGCGACCCTGCGCTACGTCTTCGACGACGGACGCCGCTACGAGGAGCGGACGTCCTACTCGCTCGTCGACGACGGCGGGACCCTCAAGATCGACCGCTCATCGGTGCTGAGCAGCCGCCGACTCTGATGTCGGGCCGACGGCCGGCGCCGGGGCGGGCCGAGCCCCCGCCGACCGCGTTCGGGTGGCCGTGCCTCAGATCTGGGGCGGGGCGCCGCGGACGACGGGGTGCTCGGGTGCGGCCCGGCGGCTGACGGGAGGACCCGTCAGGGGCAACGCCACATGACCAGTGAACGAGCGGAGTGCCCGACTCGGTTCCGCGCCGCGCCGACCGGGGCCACGACGCTCGTCGTGCATGCCTGCGCGAGACGCTCGAGCATCGCTGCCCGCTCGCTGCCGGTCATCACGGCCACGATGGTCTCGTCGTCGGCCGCCGTCACTGCGCTCATCGTGGTTCTCCCTGGTCGTGGCACCCGGCTCAACCCAGTGACCGGTGTCCCAGGAGTAGGTGTATCAGCCCCAATCGTCGGTTACGTCGCTAATGCCCCGATTTCCGCAAGAAAGTCTCAAGGAAAGTGCAAGAGATGGTCAGTTGACTCCGGTGACGCCGTCGGGCGGATCCGGATTGCCCTGCCCCAACGAGCCGATCGGTCGCGATGTCACGGCCACCTCGTCGATGCGCCCCTACCGTGGGACCCGTGCCCGGTCCGGAGCCTCGCCCGCCCCGCCCGACCGACGGGCGCGCCGCCGACGTCGTCGACGTCTTCGTCTACGTCGTCGTGCTCAACCTCTTCGTCGAGTACCTCCCTGCGGTCATCAGCGAGACCTTCACCCTGTCCCTGCTCACGGCCGTCCTCCTCAAGGCCGTGCTCGAGGTCGTCGTCGCGGTCAAGAAGCGTGCGAGGGGTCGGTTCAGGTCGGCCCGCAGCACCGCGGGCAAGGTCGCCGCGGGGCTCCTGCTGTGGGGCGTCCTCGTCGGGAGCAAGTTCGTCGTGCTGAAGACCATCGACGTCGTGTTCGGCGACAGCGTCAGCCTCGGCGGGTTCGTGTCGGTGACGCTGCTCATCCTCGCCCTCCTCGTCAGCCGTGCCGCGGTGCGCCGCCTGCTCGCACCCGCGCCCCGGGTGCTCGGCCCCGGCGACTGAGGCTCGACGGGCACGGTCGAGTGCTGCGACAGTGGTCCCATGTCCCTCGAGACGTGGTGGTCGGCGGTGCGGCCCGACACGCGCGACTGGCTCGTCGCGCACAACGGCGAGCCGCTCCCGATGCACGTCGTCGAGGACATCACCCGGGTCGACGGTCCCGTCGACCCCGAGGCCTCGTGGGTGGACGTCGACGAGGACGGAGTGCTGCGCCTCACGGACGCGGCCGTCGACTGGGTCGAGGCCGTGGCCAACGGCGAGACTCCACCGGCTCCCTAGGACACGTCGGCGAGCCACTCGTCGACGGCTCGCACCCGGCGCACGCGCGGGTGGAAGTGGAAGACGCTCTCGTGGACGATCTCTCCCACGACGACGACGTGGTCGAGCCGACCGAGCTCGGCGCGCGCCAGGGCCGCCCCCAGCTCGACGAACAGACCCCGCCCGGGCTCGGCGCTCGACGCCAGCACGACGACCGCGTCGGCCGTCATGACGCCGCTCAGGTCGGTCCGCGCGGTCTCCGCGGACCGCGCGGGCTGGTCGGCGTAGCCGTCGGAGAGTTCGAGGTCGTGGGTCCAGTCGTGCGTCAGCGTGTGTCCGGCGTGCTCGATCTCGCGCTGGACCGCCCTGACGGCCTGCGTGTCGCGCAGCTGACCAGCGACGTAGACCTTCACGGGCACCTCCAGGGATCGTCGGGGCGGGGACCACACACCCTGCCACGACGGCCCGACAGCCGGTCGGGCCACGCGGGCCGGTCGAGCCACGCGGGCCGCTCGAGCCACGCGGGCCGCTCGAACCACGCGGGCCGCTCGAGCCACGCGGGCCGCTCGAACCACGCGGGCCGGTCGAGCCACGCGGGCCGGTCGAGGCCGCTCGCCTCAGCGTGCGCCCGCAGCAGGTCGTGGGCCTCCTCGGCCGTCAGGCCGCGGTGGAGCATCACCAGGTCGACGGCCACGGCGACGTCGATGCCGTCGCTCGGGTGCCCGCGCCCGGGTCCCAGCCGTGCCCTGACCGCGGTCGACCGGGACGTTCCCTCGGGACGGCCCCGGTCGGGTCGGGACGACGACGTGCTCACGCCGGTGTCATACCCCGCATCCGTCCGGAGATCTCGCCGTGTCACGGTCCGCACCCACCTCGGATCAGGTCCGCTGCGGCGCCGCGCGATGGAAGGTGGCGGCCGTCGTGAGCCGCGCCGAGCAGGTGCGGTCGGTGACGAAGGGCCGCAGCTCGACGTCGGCGCCGTCCTCGCCGACCGCCGCCATGGTGCCGCGGATCAGACCCCGGTGGATGCCGCACACGATCTCGGGGTGGGCCCGGGCCATCGTCAGGAAGGGGCAGTCGTGGAGGGTCAGCTCGACGGTGCGGCCCCCGGCGGACGTGCCCAGCTCCGGCTGGTAGCCCCACTCGTCGAGCAGGTCGACGGCCATGCCGACCTTGCCGAGCCACGCTCCGCGGGTGCCCGCGACCGGCGGAGCCGGCTCCTCGGCGCGCTCCCGGACCCACCGTTCGCCGGCGCGCTCGGGGTCGCCGGGAGTGCCGTCCTCGGCAGCGGACCAGGCGCTGGTCAACAGCTCGGTGAAGGCCTGGAGGGCCTCGGCACTGGCGAGGCCGGGTCGCCGGCTCCGGGCGTCGACGTAGATCTTGCGCGGCCGGCCCACGGCGCCGCGACGCTGCAGGCTCTCCACGACCCCGACCGCCACGAGGCGCTCGAGGTGGAAGCGGGCCGTCGTGACGTGCAGGTCGAGGGCGGAACCCACCTCGGCGGCGCTGAGCCCGTGGCGCTCAGGACCGCGCTCCGCGCCCACGGCGCCCACGTCGCCCGTCGAGTCCGCGGTGTCGGCCGCGGCGGCGAGCAGGTCGATGATCGCTCGACGCGTGGACGACGCCATGACCTCACTCCGGGTGCTTGCTGCCACGTCGGTCCTCCATTTCGTTGATTTGGAGGATAGATGACGACCCGTCGCGCCGGGCGGCCGGGTGAGAAACCCACGCCTCAGCCCCGCGATTGCCGCGCCGAAACTGCTTGGGACCAGTAGCGTTGCGGACGTTCGGGGTCACCGGGGCGTCGCCACGGAGGCGCCCGGACGCGCCGCAGCCGATCGTTTTCGATGAACCCCGTCGTCGATTTGGAGGAGTCATGGATCTCCTGCCCCGTCACCGCCCCGGACCGGGGTGGCACCCGTGAGCGCGGCCTTCCGGAGCACCGGCACGGCCCCGGGCGGGGTGGACGGCCCGGCCTCGGCCGCCCTGCTCCGGGCGGGCCGCTTCTTCACCCGGTGGGAGGAGTCCGACGACGGGCGGGCCGTCTTCCGGGAGGGTGGTCGCGCCGGTGACGTCTTCTACCGCGACCGCTGGAGCCACGACAAGGTCGTCCGCTCGACGCACGGCGTCAACTGCACCGGGTCCTGCTCGTGGAAGGTCTACGTCAAGGACGGCATCATCACGTGGGAGACGCAGCAGACCGACTACCCCTCCGTCGGTCCTGACCGACCCGAGTACGAGCCGCGTGGCTGCCCCCGCGGTGCCGCCTTCTCCTGGTACACCTACTCCCCCACCAGGGTGCGCTACCCCTACGTCCGCGGCGTCCTGCTCGAGATGTACCGCGAGGCCAGGGCCCGCCTGGGCGACCCGGTCGACGCCTGGCACGAGATCACGACGGATCCGGACAAGCGGCGGCGCTACCAGAGCGCCCGCGGCAAGGGCGGGCTCGTGCGCGCGTCGTGGGGTGAGGCCGTCGAGATCGCGGCCGCCGCCCATGTCCACACGATCAAGGAGTACGGGCCCGACCGCGTCGCCGGCTTCTCGCCCATCCCCGCTATGTCGATGGTGTCGCACTGCGTGGGCACCCGCTTCATCCAGCTCATCGGCGGCGTCATGACGAGCTTCTACGACTGGTACGCCGATCTGCCCGTCGCGAGCCCGCAGGTCTTCGGCGACCAGACCGACGTGCCGGAGTCGGGCGACTGGTGGGACGCGACCTACCTCATGATGTGGGGCTCCAACGTCCCGGTCACCCGCACCCCCGACGCGCACTGGATGGCGGAGGTCCGCTACCGCGGCACCAAGGTCGTCACGGTCAGCCCCGACTACGCCGACAACACGAAGTTCGCCGACGAGTGGATGCCCGCACAGGCCGGCACCGATGCGGCGCTGGCGATGGCGATGGGCCACGTGCTCCTCACGGAGTTCTTCGTCGAGCGCGAGGTCCCCTTCTTCACCGACTACGTGCGCACCTACAGCGACCTCCCCTTCCTCGTCCGCCTCGAGGCCCCCGAGGAGGCGTATGCCGCCGCGTCGGGTGACGGGGCCGGCGCTCCCCTCGTGCCCGGCAAGTTCCTCACTGCCGCCGACCTGGCTGCCGAGGGCAGCACCGTTCCCGACGAGGACGCGTGGAAGACCGTGCTGCTCGACGGGACGACCGGCCAGCCGGTCGTGCCGAACGGCTCGATGGGCTTCCGCTACGCCGACTCCGGCAAGGGGCGGTGGAACCTCGACCTCGACGGAGTGACACCCGCCCTCACGATGGCGGGCGACGGCGCCGAGGCCGTCGAGGTGCTGCTGCCGGCCTTCGTCGAGCCCGACGGCACGGGGTCGGTCCTGCGTCGCGGCGTCCCCGCCCGCCGCGTCGGCGGACACCTCGTGACGACCGTCCACGACCTCATGCTCGCGCAGTACGGCGTCGCGCGGCCGGGACTGCCGGGCATCTGGCCGACGGGATACGACGACGTGACCGCCCCCTACACGCCCGCCTGGCAGGCCGAGATCACCGGCGTGCCGGCCGAGCAGTGCATCCGCATCGCCCGCGAGTTCGCCACGAACTCCGAGCAGTCGCAAGGCCGTTCGATGATCATCATGGGCGCGGGCATCTGCCAGTGGTTCCATGGAGACGCGACCTACCGTGCCATCCTCTCGCTCCTCGTCCTCACCGGCTGCATGGGCCGCAACGGCGGCGGGTGGGCGCACTACGTCGGGCAGGAGAAGTGCCGGCCGATCACGGGCTGGATCTCCCTCGCCAACGCCCTCGACTGGGGCCGTCCTCCGCGCACCATGACCGGTACGTCGTACTGGTACATGCACACCGACCAGTGGCGCAACGACGGCTACTCGGCCGACTCGCTCAACTCGCCTCTCGCCAGAGGGCATCTGGCCGGCAAGCACACGGCCGACACCATCGCGCAGTCCGCCCGGATGGGCTGGATGCCGTTCTACCCCCAGTTCGGCACCAACCCGCTCCAGGTCGCCGAGGACGCCGAGGCCGCCGTCGACGCGGGCACCGCTGCCAGCCCCGCGGCATACGTGGCCGGCGCCCTCCACGACGGCACGCTGACCTCGGCCATCGAGGACGTCGACGCCCCGGAGAACTGGCCGCGCACCCTCGTGCTCTGGCGCAGCAACCTCATGGGGTCCTCGGCCAAGGGCAACGAGTACTTCCTGCGCAACCTTCTGGGCACGCACCACAACGTCCTCGGCAGCGAGAACCCCCTGGCGCCGAGGCCGTCCGAGGTGACGTGGCACGACGAGGCGCCGGAGGGCAAGCTCGACCTGCTGCTCTCGGCCGACTTCCGCATGACGTCCACGACCCTGCTCTCCGACATCGTCCTGCCCGCGGCCACGTGGTACGAGAAGCACGACCTCAGCTCGACCGACATGCACCCGTTCGTGCACGCCTTCACCCCCGCCATCGACCCACCGTGGGAGGCCAAGAGCGACTTCGAGCTCTTCCACCTCCTCGCCGAGAAGCTCTCGGACCTCGCGCGCACCCACCTCGGCGTGCGCAAGGACCTCGTCAGCGTGCCGCTCATGCACGACACCCCCGGCGAGACGGCGCAGCCCGGTGGACGGGCCGTCGACTGGCGTGCGACCGGACAGCCCGGCGTGCCGGGCCGGACGATGCCGGTCTTCCAGCTCGTCGAGCGCGACTACACCGCGATCAGCGAGAAGCTCGCCACCGTCGGCCCGCTCGCCGACACCCTCGGCTTCACCGTCAAGAACGTCACCTACCGGGTCGAGGAGGAGGTCGCCCGGCTCGCCGCCAAGAACGGCGTCATGCTCGGCGGCGCCGGTGACGGCCGGCCGGCGATCGACACCGACGAGAAGCTCGCCGAGGCGATCCTCACCTTCTCGGGCACGACGAACGGCCACCTTGCCGTCCAGGGCTTCCGCACCCTCGAGGAGCGGGTCGGCAAGAAGCTCGTCGACCTCGCCGAGGGGTCGGAGGAGAAGCGGATCACCTTCGCCGACACGCAGGTCGCGCCCGTCGCCGTCATCACGTCACCGGAATGGTCGGGCTCCGAGACCGGCGGTCGGCGCTACGCGCCCTTCACCGTGAACATCGAGCGGCTCAAGCCCTTCCACACCCTGACCGGCCGGATGCACTTCTACCTCGACCACGACTGGATGCAGGACCTCGGCGAGGCACTGCCGATCTACCGTCCGCCGCTCGACATGCACCGGCTCTTCGGCGAGCCGAGGCTCGGGCCCGACGGCTCGAAGCAGGTCACCGTCCGCTACCTGACCCCGCACTCGAAGTGGTCGATCCACTCGGAGTACCAGGACAACCTGCTCATGCTCTCGCTCTCGCGCGGCGGCCCGACGGTGTGGATGAGCCCGCAGGACGCGGGGTCGATCGACGTCGCCGACAACGACTGGGTCGAGTGCCTCAACGCCAACGGCGTGCTCGTGGGGCGGGCCATCGTCAGCTCCCGTATGCCGGAGGGCGTGGTCTACGTCCACCACGCCCAGGAGCGCACCATCGACGTCCCGAAGTCGGAGGCCACCGGTCGCCGCGGCGGCATCCACAACTCGGTGACGCGGCTGCTCGTCAAGCCCACCCATCTCATCGGCGGCTACGCCCAGCTGTCCTACACGTTCAACTACCTCGGGCCGACGGGCAACCAACGCGACATGGTCTCGACGGTGCGCAAGCGCTCGCAGGAGGTGACGTACTGATGCGTGTCATGGCCCAGATGGGCATGGTGATGAACCTCGACAAGTGCATCGGGTGCCACACGTGCTCGGTCACGTGCAAGCAGGCGTGGACCAACCGCGCCGGCACCGAGTACGTCTGGTTCAACAACGTGGAGACGCGGCCCGGCCAGGGCTACCCGCGCCGCTATGAGGACCAGGAGACGTGGAAGGGCGGCTGGACGCTGACCCACCGCGGCAGCCTCAGGCTCAAGGCCGGCGGCCGGGTGCAGAAGCTGCTCGGCATCTTCGCCAGCCCCGTGCAGCCCAAGCTCGCCGACTACTACGAGCCGTGGACCTACGACTACCAGACCCTCATCGAGGCGCCCCTGGGTGACGACTTCCCCGTCGCCCGCCCCAAGTCGCTCATCACCGGCGAGAACACGAAGATCACGTGGTCGGCGAACTGGGACGACAACCTCGGCGGCTCGAGCGCGATGGGCCACCTCGACCCGATCGTGGCCAAGCTCAACGCCTCGGTCCGGCGCGAGTCCGAGGAGAAGGTCCGCTTCGAGCTCGAGAAGACCTTCATGTTCTACCTCCCCCGCATCTGCGAGCACTGCCTCAACCCGTCGTGCATGGCCTCGTGCCCCTCCGGCGCGATCTACAAGCGCGAGGAGGACGGCATCGTCCTCGTCGACCAGGACCGGTGCCGAGGCTGGCGGCAGTGCATCACCGGCTGCCCGTACAAGAAGATCTACTTCAACCACAAGAGCGGCAAGGCCGAGAAGTGCACCTTCTGCTACCCGCGGGTCGAGGTGGGCCTGCCGACGGTCTGCTCCGAGACGTGCGTGGGCCGGCTGCGCTACCTCGGGCTCTTCCTCTACGACGCCGACCGGGTCACGGCCGCGGCGGCGACACCTGACGAGGGCGACCTCTACGAGGCCCAGCTCGACCTTCTGCTCGACCCGAGCGACCCCGAGGTCGTCGCGGCGGCCCGGCGTGACGGCATACCGGACGACTGGATGGACGCGGCCCGGCGCTCGCCCGTCTACGCGCTGGCCAAGACCTATCGCGTCGCGCTGCCGCTCCACCCGGAGTACCGCACGATGCCGATGGTCTGGTACGTCCCGCCGCTGTCGCCGATCGTCGACGTGCTCTCGTCGCAGGGCCACGACGCCGAGGACCGCACCGTGCTCTTCGGCGCGATCGAGGCGCTGCGCATCCCCGTCGACTACCTCGCCGAGCTCTTCACGGCCGGGCGCACCGACATCATCACGGGTGTGCTGCAGAAGCTCGCCGCGATGCGCGCCTACATGCGCGACGTGTCGCTTGGCCGCGACGGCGACCCCGCGATCCCCGAGGCGGTCGGCATGACCGAGGAGACGCTCTACGAGATGTACCGCCTCATGGCGATCGCGAAGTACGCCGACCGCTACGTCATCCCGACCGCGCACGTCGAGCGCGCCCACGAGCTCGAGGAGATCGGCTGCTCGCTCGACTTCGACGAGGGGCCGGGGATGTACGAGTCCGGTCCGTTCGGTGAGGCGAGCGGCCGGCCGGCGCCCGTGGCGGTAGAGACGTTCAACGCCCTCAAGCAGCGGCAGACCTCCGACACGGCGATCTCGACGAGCCCGTCGGGTGCGCTGACCGGGCGGGTCAACCTGCTCAACTGGGACGGCAACGGCGCACCCCCGGGACTCTTCCCCGGCCGCACGGACGGCGACGCACCGTGATCGGCCGACGGCGCCGGGCGGCGGCACGCCGGGACGACCGCGTCGTCCACCTCGTGGCGGGGCGTTGCCTCGACTACCCGTCCGGCGACCTCCTCGCAGCGATCCCCTCTATGCGCGATGCACTTGCGGAGCAGGGCGACTCGCCGCCGGCCACGGGACTGTCGAGTCTCGTCGCCCACCTCGACGGAGCCGACCTGGCCGAGCTGCAGCGGGCCTACGTCGACACGTTCGACCTCAGCCGCAAGCACGCCCTCTACCTGTCCTACTGGACCGACGGCGACACCCGCAGACGCGGCGAGGTGCTGGGACGGTTCAAGACGGCATACCGCAGCAGTGGTGCGGTCGTCGACACGCACGGCGAGCTGCCGGACTACCTCCCGATGGTGCTCGAGTTCGCGGCACGCGTCGACGCGGCGGCCGGCGTCGCGCTGCTGCAGGAGTACCGCGCAAGCCTCGAGCTGCTGCGGATCGCCTTGCAGGAGAAGCAGAGTCCGTATGCCGCTGCTGTCGTCGCCGTGTGCGCGACCCTTCCCGGGGAGTCGCCACCCGACCGGGCTGCGGTCATGGAGATGGTCGGCATGACCGGTCCGCACCCGACGGAGTCGGTCGGGCTCGAGCCCTACGACCCCAGGCTGCTTCCGCTGCAAGCGGTCCCGTCTGGCACGACGACGGGAGGAGGCTCGTGAGCACCTTCCTCTGGGGCGTCCTGCCCTACCTCTGCGTCGCGAGCCTCGTCGGAGGGACGATCTGGCGCTACCGCTACGACAAGTTCGGCTGGACGACCCGGTCGTCGCAGCTCTACGAGTCGCGCCTGCTGCGCATCGGCTCGCCGCTCTTCCACTTCGGCATCCTGCTCGTCTTCGTCGGCCACGTCGGCGGACTCGTCATCCCCGAGTCGTGGACCGAGGCCGTCGGTGTCAGCGAGGGGCTCTACCACTTCAACGCGCTGCTCTTCGGCGGTCTCGCCGGGCTGTGCACGCTCGTCGGCATCCTCATCCTCGTCTACCGGCGCCGCACGACTGGACCCGTGTTCATGGCGACGACGAAGAACGACAAGCTGATGTACGTCCTGCTCGTCGCAGCCATCGTGCTCGGCCTCTGGACGACGCTCGTCAGCGTCGGCGCCGGATCCGAGGCGCACAACTACCGCGAGACGGTGTCGCCCTGGTTCCGGTCGGTCTTCCTGCTGAGCCCCGACGTCTCCGCGATGGCCGCGGCGCCGGTCCAGTTCCACGTCCACGCGATCGTCGGGATGCTGCTCTTCGCCCTGTGGCCGTTCACGCGGCTCGTGCACGCCTTCACCGCCCCGCTGCACTACCTGTTCCGGCCCTACATCGTCTACCGCTCGCGCGACGGCGGGACCTCCGGCAACCGCTCCAGCCGTCCCGGCTGGAGCGGGGTCGGCACCTCCGACCGCGACCGTCGCCCCTGAGGGCGCCCCGCACCTCGGCCTCCGTCCACCCACCCCTCGTCCAGGAGCCACCATGAGCCAGACCGCGGCCACGCCCCGAGCGGGCGCCGCACCCGACCTGACCGGGCAGAACCGCAACCTCGCGCTCGCGCTGTTCGCGTTCACCGTGACGTTCTGGGCGTGGAACATCATCGGTCCGCTCGGGGTCCGCTACACCGAGCAGATGGGGCTCAGCAGCAGCCAGAAGGCGCTGCTCGTCGCGACTCCCGTGCTCGTCGGCTCCGTCGGCCGCATCCTCGCCGGCGCCCTCACCGACCGCTTCGGCGGCCGCATCATGTTCCCGATCCTCACGCTCGCCAGCATCCCCTTCGTGCTCCTCGTCGCCGTCGCCGGCAACGCGGGCTCGTTCACCCTGATGCTCGTCTTCGGATTCTTCCTCGGCATCGCCGGCACGACGTTCGCCGTCGGCATCCCCTTCGTCAACGCGTGGTTCCAGGCCGACCGGCGCGGGTTCGCCACCGGCGTCTTCGGGGCCGGGATGGGCGGCACCGCGCTGTCGGCGTTCTTCACGCCGAGGTTCGTCACCTGGTTCGGCTACACGGCGACGCACGTCATCCTCGCCGTCGCCCTGGCCGCGACGGCGGCCATCTGCTGGACCTGGATGCGCAACTCGCCGCTCTGGCGGCCCAACACCGACCCCGTCGTGCCCAAGCTCGCAGCGGCGCTGCGCCTACCGATCACGTGGCAGATGTCGTTCCTGTATGCCGTCTGCTTCGGCGGCTTCGTCGCCTTCTCCACGTACCTGCCGACCTACCTCAAGGACGTCTACGCGTTCGACCTCACGGCAGCCGGCACGCGCACCGCGGGGTTTGCCATCGCGGCAGTCGTCGCCCGGCCGATCGGCGGCATCCTCAGCGACCGCATCGGGCCTCGTGCCGTCCTCGGCATCTCGCTCGCCGGGACGACGGCGCTCGCCGTCGTGCTCGCGCTCCGACCTCCGCTCGAGCTGCCCGCGGGCCTCTCGTTCGTCTCGATCGCCTTCTTCCTCGGTCTGGGCACCGGCGGCGTGTTCGCCTGGGTCGCCAAGGCCGCCCCCGTCGAGCGGGTCGGCAGCGTGACCGGTCTCGTCGGCGCCGCTGGAGGGCTCGGCGGCTACTTCCCGCCGCTCGTCCTCGGCGCCACCTACGACAAGGTCCTCCCCCAGTACGGTCTCGGGCTCGCCCTGCTCGCGTGCGTGGCCGGCACCGCGCTCGTCTTCTCCCAGCTCGGCATCCGCACTCCCGACCGTCGAAGCCGCACGGCCTGAGGCCGAGGACGCACCGGGCACCGGGGTCGCTCGACCACGGTGCCGGACCACCCGGCATACGGCAGCGGGCGCTCAGTCGTCGGCGTGGCCCAGGGCCGGCTCACTGATGGACGCGCGCCCCGTCTCGAGGTGACCGGCGAAGCCACGCAGGAAGGGCCCCTCCTCCGCGGCGACGGTGAGGTCAAGGTCGTTGCTGCCAGCGGGCCGGCCAGGGCCAGGCGGACGAGGAGACGGCGTACGTGCATGGGGGTGTCCTTCGCTCGGGTCCGGTCTGACCCCTCGACGCTAGGGACTGCGCTCGTGGTCGCGGTGCCCTCGACGTGGCGAGTCCGTGAACCCTCGTCGAACACGGATGAACCGGACACCGGCGCGCTTTCGCCGGAACCGGCATCTCGGTGCTGTCAGGCCGTATGCTGCGCTCGTTTCATTCGTCCGACAGGGGGACTCGTGTTCTCGTACGCCCACGCCCGTCGCCGGCTGGCAGCGCTCCTGGCCGTGGGAGTCGCGGCGACCACGGCCGCGACGACTGCAGCCGCTCCCGCTGCCTGGGCGGTCGACGACGTCGCCCCTCGGCTCGACTCGGTCGCGTTCACGTCGCCCGTGGACGTGGGACCGGGCGATCCCGTCACGATCTCGTACTCGGCTACGGACGCCTCTCCGACGGTCTCGATCGTCGCCTCGTTCGTCGACGCAGCGGGACGACGGACGGAGTGGGACTTCGGTGACCAGCTGCCGTTGACCGGCGTCGCGTCGACGACCGTGCCCGACGGCCTTGCCGACGTGCCCACCACGCTCTACACCCTGACCGTCCGCGACGAGTCGGGCAACACGACGACGTACTCGCCGACCACCATGACCTGCGTGCCCGAGTGCCCAGGCGCCGTGCACCAGCTCCCGTTGGACGTGTCGTTGGCCGTCACGGGCTCGACGCCCGACTCGGACGCGCCGCTGGTCACGTCGGTCACGCTCGCCTCACCGAGCGCCGCTGTCGGCTCGGAAGCCCGCCTCCGGCTGGGCCTCGACGAGGCGCACCCGCCCGTGACGTCCCTGGGCTCGATGGCGTATGCCGTCTTCACCGACGGGAGCCACACCTTCCGTCTCACGGGCGACCCGGCGGCATACGGCACCGTGGTCGGGGTCGTGCCGACGTCCGTGCCGAACGGGACGTACCGGCTCGACTCCGTCTATGTGCGCGACCTGGCGGGCAACAGCGCGACGTACCGCTCCTCGGGCGCCGTCCAGGTGTGGCCGCAGGGAAGCGCCAGTGGCCCCTCGACGCACACGCTCCCCTTCGCGGCGACGACCGTCACGGTGACCGGGTCGTCCGTCGACGTCGAGTCCCCCGTGCTCTCCCGCATCGCCTGGACGACACGTCCGACGACGAGCGGCTCGACCGCCACCCTGTCCTACGCGGCGGCCGACGAGTCCCTCGCCTCGGTCACGGTCCAGTACCGGGCGGCCACGGGCTTCCAGAGCCCCTCCTGGTGGGAGTTCGCGACCTCGGCGACCGGCTCCGGAGTCGCGTCCGGACGGGTACCAACGGTGAGCACCGGGACCTGGTACGTCGACGCGGTCGTGCTCCGCGACAGGGCAGGCAACTACAGCGAGTACCGCCACGACGGCACACTCACCTGCAACCGGTCGTGCCCGTCCACCCACACCGTGGGCATCGCAGCCCTCGACCTCTCGGTGGTCGCCGCGCCGACGGCGCCCTCCTTCCTTGCCGCAGTCCCGCTCGACCGGTCGGCCCGCGTGCAGTGGGATCCGCCCACCGACGTCGGCAACAGCGCGGTCACCGGCTACGCCGTGACCGTCTCACCCGGCGGCAGGACCTACACGGTCGGCGGGAGCGCCCGCACTCTCACCGTGACCGGGCTGGCGAACCACACGGCATACAGCTTCTCGGTGCGCGCCAGGAACGCGGCCGGCCTCGGCCCCGCGCGCGTCGCGACGGCGACGCCCCGCCCGCGGCAGCGACTCTTCATCACCGGTGACGTGAGCAACGACGGGCGCGCCGACATCATCGGCGTCAGCCACGGCAACGTCGCCTACCTCTACCGCGGCAACGGGATCGGTGGCATCACCGGCAGCGCCAAGGTCGGCTCGGGCCTCGGCGACGTGCGCACGCTGCTGCCCGCCCTCGCGAGGCCGGGCGACGACTTCTTCGGCGGCAACGTCCTGTCGGTGACCTACACGGGGTGGGACGAGTCGTGGTGGGCCTACAACGGCAACCGGCTCGTCGCGTTCAACTCGATCTCCCCCTCGACGTTCAACAGGTACCGCCACATCGTGACGCCCGGTGACTTCGACGGCAACGCCAAGGCCGACGTGCTGACGATCGCCGACAACGGCGACCTGTACCTCTGGGCCAACCGGGACTGGGCGCGCTTCTGGGGACCGAAGAAGATCGGCAGCGGTTGGCAGTCCTTCACCACCGTCGTCGGGGTCGGTGACCTCGACGGCGACCGGCACAACGACCTCGTCGCCCGGAGGAACGACGGGACCCTCTGGCTCTATGCCGGCAACGGCTCCGGCGGGTTCCGCTACCGCAAGCAGATCGGCACGAGCAAGGGCTGGAACGCCTTCACCCAGCTCGCCGGCATGGACGACTTCACGGGCGACGGCCGGAAGGACCTGCTGGCCCTCGCGCCCAACGGCTACCTCTACGTCTACACGGGCACCGGCACGGGCAGCTTCACGAGCCGGGTCCTCGTCTCCACGGGATTCGGCAGCTTCACCTGAGACCCGGCGTTCACCCCCACGGAGGGGCGCCGGCCACGGTGGAGCCCGCCGACGTGTCCGCCTTGGCCGGGCCCCTGCTCATCGCGTTCCTCTTCGGCATCGTCGGCATCGCGGGCTTCTGAGTCGTCGCCGCCCGCGTCACGGAGCCATGACGGCGTACCCGGAGGCGTCGTGGATCGCCAACCCGGCGTAGGTCGCGTAGCCGCTCGCGCCGGCGTTCACCTGGGCCAGCTGGGCCTCCATCGCCGTGCGGGTCCAGCCGAAGTACGTCTGCTTCGTGTCGACCGCGGTCGCGCCGAGGTAGTTCGTCTCCTGTCCGAGGCGCACCGGCTTGCCGAGCGACGCGCCGGCGGCGAGGGCGGGAGCGGCGACGCCGAGCGTCCCGTCGGTGCCGGTCGCCGTGTTGCGGTAGGACATGACCGTCACGCCGGCCGTGCGCTTGATGATCTCGCGGTCGAGTGTCGAGGCCGCGCCGGTGGTCGCGACGGCGGGAACCGTGTCGAACCAGAAGGGGATGTCGGCCTCGATCGGGTAGGTGCCGGCGTTCGCATGGAGCTTGTCGAGCAGGGTGAGGTACCTGCCGACGACGCTCGGCCGGTCGGTCGACCACGCGGAGGTGGAGTAGGGCTCGACGTCGACGTGGATGCCCGTGAAGAGACCCGAGCTCTTGGCCGGCTTGAGCCAGTAGGTGATGACCCACGTCGGGTTGTCGACCCAGCCGGGGTCGCCACCGAGGGCGTCCACGCGGATGCCCGCGGCGCGGGCCCGGTCGCTCAGCGCCCTGATGTTCGGCAGCTGGCCGGAGGTGGCGAGGTTCGGCGGGACGGCGACGAAGAGCTGGTCGATGCGGGTGCTCGCGGCGAGGTCGACGGTGGCCGCGGGAGTGCTCGTGTCCCACACCCACATCGCCCGGGTGTCCTGGGCTGAGGACGCCGGGGTGGCAAGCGCCGGGGTCACGGTCCTCACCGCCCTCGGCGTGGACGCCGCCGCGGCCCCGGGAGCCATCGCCAGCAGTGCGACGGCGGTGCCCGCCAGTGCAAGGGCCCCGGCGACGAGTCGGGGCGAGCGGGCACGAGGAGTGGTGAGCATGTGGGGACTCCGGGACGAGGGACGAGGACCAGCCCTCCGAATTGTCCGGATTGTTCAAGACTCGCGCAGGCGATTCGCAAGATTCCCGCAAAACCGTCCAGCCGGGCGGTGTGCACGCGTCGCCCCGGGGCTCGAGGGGCGTCGTCAGGCAGGATCTGGCTGGGCGCGCTCGACGAGGATCGCCAGACGCCGGAGCGCCTCCCGGTTGCGGCGGTCCAGCACGACGTCGCGCACCGGCTTCGGGACGAGCACCGCAGGCCCCTTGGTCGCGTCCTCCTCCATCGTCACCTCGGTGTCGGCGCCGTCCGCGCGACAGGTGATGCGCACGACCCCCTCACCGGACGGCCACGCGCGCACGGTCAGCTCGAGCAGCTCGGGCCGCTCAGACCGACGCACCGTCGTCGTGTCGTCGATGAGCAGGGGCCAGGCACCGACGGAGTGGTGGATGTGGGTGTCGGGCGCCGGCCAGCCCGGTGTGACGTCACGGACGCGCGAGGCGCCGACGACCCACTGGCTGTAGCTCCACCCGTCGGCGAGGACGTCGAACACCGCGTCCGGACTGCCGTGGATCGTGCGGGTCGTCGTGCTCACGTGCGCCTCCAAGGGAGTTGGATCGTGTGGTGGAACAAGGCAGCCCGTGCGGCATTCGCTCCGCACGCACCGTGCACGCCGCCGCCGGGATGGGCCGACGCGGACGCGAGGAAGAGGCCCTTGACCGGCGTCTCGGCGCGCCCGGATCCGGCGACCGGTCGGAAGACGAGCTGTTGGTGCAGCCCCGCCGTGCCGCCGTTGATCGCCCCGCCGACGAGGTTGCCGTCGAGCGCCTCCAGCTCGTGCGGGCCGAGGACCCGCCGGGCGGTGATGCGGTCGCGGAAGCCGGGCGCGCGGCTCTCGAGGCGCGCCTCGATCCGCTCGGCCATGGCGTCCAGGTCGCTCTCGTCCCACATGCCGCGCACCTCGCGGATGCCGGGTCGACCCGCGGCCGCGTCACCCCGAACCCGTTGGGGCACATGGGTGTAGGCCCACAGCGCCTCTCCCCCGGCCGGGACGCGCGTGGCGTCCGCCGCGCCCATCTGACCGACGAGCAGGAAGGGTCGGTCCGGCACGAGGCCGGCTGCCACCTGTGCCCCGGCCAACGTCATCTCGTCCATGGAGTCCGCGACGTGCACCGTGCCCGGGGCCGCCGCGGGTGCGCCCTCCCACGGCACCGGTCCGCCGAGGGCCCAGTCGACCTTGACGGTCGACGGGTCCCACTCGAAGCGCTCCATCCGATGGCGCAGCCGCGAGGGCAGGTCGGCCCACGGCACGAGTCCGCCGTAGAGGGCGGGCGCCGACACGTCCGCGAGCACGGCACGCCTGACCCGGATCTCGCGTCCGGCGGTGCGCACGGCGACCGCGCGACCTCGCTCGACGCGTACGCCCTCGGCCCGCTCTCCGAGGCTCAGCTCGCCACCATGGGTCTCCAGACGACGGACCATCGCGGTCGACAGCCGGCCGGCGCCACCGCGCGGGACGGGGAAGCCGACGGTCTGGCCGAGGAGCGCGAGCAGCAGACCCATGGCCGCCGAGCCCGGGGACTCGAGGCCGATGTCGGCGTGACCGGCGTTGCCCGCCACGAGCATGCGCGCCGCCTCTCCCCGGAAGAGCCGCTCCGTCAGGCTCCGGGCCGGCATCGCCATCTCGCGCAGCAGCTCCAGACCGCCGGAGCGGAGCATCTGGCGGGCGAGACCGGCGCCGCCCCGAACCGGTGGGAACGGACTCAGCAGGCCGCGCAGCACGTCGTCACCGACCCGGTCCCACGTGTCGCAGAGGGCGAGCCACGCGTCGCCGTCGCCGGGTGCGTCGTCGTCGAGAGCTGACGCGGTCGCCGCCCGGTCCCGGTGGAGCACGCCCCACCGGCCGTCGCCGAACGAGTGCCCGAGCACGGACGGGGCGTGAGCCCACGCGAGCCCGTGCTCCTCGAGACGGAGCCCGCGGATGGTCGGCGAGGCTGCGGCCAGGGGGTAGAAGGAGCTGAAGGTGTCGTGCACGTGCCCCGGCGCGACGGAGTCGTCGCTCCACACCGCCCCTCCGGGCCGGTCCTGCTCCTCGAGGACGATGACCGACCACCCGGCGTCGGCGAGGAGGTTGGCCGCCACGAGCCCGTTGGGTCCGCTGCCGATGACCACGGCGTCCGTCGTCGTCACGATGTCCCTCCGTCCGGTCGTGCTCGACGTACCCCGTCGACGACAGAACGAACCCGAGGCGGCACTCGCCGCCCCAGGTCGTCGGCTACGAGGGACTCGCGAGAGGGAGCACGGTTCGTCCGGGGTCGGGCCCGACCGCCGGTCGTCCGACGACACGGAAGCCGATGTGGCTCATGCCGGTGTCGACCATCTGGGGTCGCCGCGCGGGCAGGCGCACCGCCTGGGTGTCGCTCGAACGGGACGACAACGGCTCGGTCGCCGAGTCGCTGACGGACCGCGAGCTGTCGTCCTGCGCTGGCTCACGACGATGATGTCGGTGGCCGAGATCGCCGACGAGCTGTGCGTGTCCACCAACACGGTGAAGACGCACGTCGCCGCTGTCTACCGCAAGCTCGGTGTCGCGAAGCGACGTGACGCCGTGTCGCGGGGGCGCGAGCTCCGCCTGCTCTGAGGCACGAGCGGGCCGATCCGCGATCTCATGCCGTCAGGGTGACGACCACCGCTCTGCGCTCGTCGGACCATGGGGCATCGCCAGACACGGGAGGACGCATGACCAGCTCGCCCATCAGTACGCCGACGCGACCGCACGGTTGGAAGTACGGGACGGTGCTGTTCGTCGGGACCCTGTTGCTCATCTCCGGGGTCCTCGAGTTCCTCCGGGGCCTGTCCGCCCTCTTCGACAACACGCTCTACGTCAACACGCCGAAGTACATCCTCGCCTTCGATACGACGGCCTGGGGCTGGATCCACCTCGTCTGGGGCGTCGTCCTCGTCGTCATCGGCGGGCTGATCCTCGCCGAGCGGCCCATCGGTCGCATCCTCGCCCTCGTCCCGGTCTCGATCGCGATGGTGCTCAACTTCGCCTCGCTGCCGCTCTACCCGTTCTGGTCGATCGTGCTGCTCGCCCTGAACGGCCTCATCATCTGGGCGCTGTGCACCGCCGAGTTCGCCGAGCTCTGACCGACCTGGTCGTCCACGAACCGCCCCTCAGCGGGACCTGAGCTCCTCGAGCGCCGCGCGGTTCGTGCCGAACATCGCCGACCGTTCGTCGAGCCCGAAGTGGTGCAGACGGTCCGCGACAGCCGGGCGGACACGGCTGTAGTGCACCTGTGTGCCACGGCCCTGGAGCCAGGACCTGAGCTGCTCGAGTCCGTCGGCACCGGTCACGTCGATGTCGGTGACGCCATCCATGTCGAGCACCAGGTGTCGGACGGCGGGCGCGCCCGCCCCGTCGGACGCGCCCGACGGGGCAACCTGTGCCGCTTCGACGACGGCGTGCACGCGATCCCGCAGCAGGCCGACGTTGGCGAAGAAGATCGGCGCGGAGAAGCGCACGACGATGACCCCGGGCTCGCTCTCGGTGGCGTCGCCCAGCACGGGAAGGGCCTGGTCCGGGTCCTCGGTCGTGCCGAGCACGTCGACGGCGGGGTTCGCCGCGCGTCGGGTGAGGTTGACGAGGGCGAGGACGAAGGCGATGAGGATGCCGCGGATCGGTCCCAGGAGCAGGGCACCGAGGAAGCAGGCGGCAGCCACCCCGAACTCGAACCCGTCCTTGGCCCACAGCCCGCGCATCGTCGCGGGGAGCCCCGTGGTCGCCACGCCGACCCGTCCTCATACGCCCGGGGTGAGGCCCCGAACCGGGACCCGGACACGATCCAGGAAGACGTCCTCCGACACCGGGCCAGCACCCTGACCAACCGACCGTCGCCCTGACGAGCGCAGGCTGCGTACCGAACTCGGGCTCCGCGGCTCCCCCGCGACGCGTTCGTCCCGGTGACAATGGTCGTCAGACCGGGTGGCCGTGCGACTCCACGCCGGCGGGCACGTCAGGTCTGCCCGCTCCAGCACCCGGCACGGGACGACGGGAGCCGACGGCGATGGTGGAGAACGAGCAGCTGGCCGAGGTCTTCGTCGAGATCGCCGACACGCTCGTCGACGACTTCGACGTCATCGAGTTCCTCGGCCTGCTCGCCGAGCGCGCCGCACAGCTCAGCGCCTCGTCAGCGGGCGGTCTCGTGCTCGCGGACCCTCGGGGGCAGCTCCAGTTCGTCGCGGCCTCACCGGAGTCGGTCAACCTGCTCGAGCTCTTCGAGCTGCAGAGCCAGGAGGGTCCCTGCCTCGAGTGCTACCGCCTCGGGGTCCCCACGTACGCTCTCGACCTCGACACGGCCGAGGCGCGCACTCGGTGGCCGTCCTTCGCCGAGCGAGCCGTCCGTCTTGGACTGCGGTCGGCGCACGCCTTCCCCCTCCGGCACCGCCAGAAGGTCATCGGGGCTCTCAACGTGTGCTCCGCGGCACCGCGCAGTCTCGACGAGCCGGAGGCCACGATCGTGCAGGCCCTCGCCGACGTCGCGACCATCGGCATCCTGCAGGAGCGCACGATCCGCGCCGGGGAGGTGCTGACCGAACAGCTCCAGGCCGCCCTGGTCAGCCGGGTCAGCATCGAGCAGGCCAAGGGCGCCCTGGCCCGGAGCATGAACATCGACGTGGACCAGGCGTTCACGATGCTGCGCAACTACGCCCGCGCCAACAACCACAGGCTGAGCGAGCTGGCTCGAGGGGTCGTGTCCGATCCCGCTCGCTTCCCCGACCTGACCCGGGCGGACCCCCCGGGTCCGTGACCCGACGGTCCGGCGTCTCCGCACGCGTATAGTCGGGCTGGTAGGCGAGTCCCTGGACCCCGGTCGCGTCCCTCCCGTGAACGTGACCGCGCGCGTCGTCCGGCACCGCCGTCTCCGAGCCGGTCACTCCTCACCTGCCCGTGAAGCCTGTGTCGTTCTCGCCGTGAACGATCGGTGTCCACGGGAACCGCAGTGACACAAGGAGATCGATCGCCGTGAGCAGCACCTACCATGACCAGACGACCGGAAGCTCGTTCACCGCGCTCACCCGTCAGGTGCACGACCTCGGGCTGATGCGTCGACGGTATGCCTACTACTGGTCCAGGCTCATCGGCGCCGTCGTGGCGATGGCTGCATGGGTTCTCACCGTCGTGTGGATCGGGGACAGCTGGTGGCAGATCGCGCCCGCAGCGGTGCTCGCGGTGCTGATGACCCAGATCGCCTTCCTCGGCCACGACGCGGCCCACCGCCAGATGTTCCGTTCCGGCCGCATGAACGACTGGGTCAGCCTCATCGTGGCCAACCTGCTCGTGGGCATCAGCTACGGCTGGTGGCAGAGCAAGCACACCCGCCACCACGGCAACCCCAACAAGGTCGGCTCCGACCCCGACATCGCGTCGGGCGTCCTCGCCTTCACCCCCGAACAGGCGCACCGCTCCCACCGTCCACTGGTGCGCTGGCTCGTGGCTCACCAGGGCTGGTACTTCTTCCCGTTGCTGCTGCTCGAAGGACTGTCACTGCACTGGCAGGGCATCCACCGGGTCGCCGGCCGTCGTCGGGTCGACCGCCGGTGGCTGGAGCTGGCCTTCCTGACGATCCGTCTCGCGGGCCTGCCGGTGCTGCTGCTGCTCGTCATGTCACCGGCGAAGGTGGTCGCCGTCCTCGCTGTCCAGCTCGCTCTGTTCGGCCTCTACATGGGCCTCTCGTTCGCGCCGAACCACATCGGCATGCCTCTCGTCGCGCCGGGGCTCAAGCTCGACTTCCTCAACCGCCAGGTGCTCATGAGCCGCAACATCAGTGGCGGGCGGTGGATGTCCGTGCTCCTCGGTGGGCTGAACCACCAGACCGAGCACCACCTCTTCCCCTCGATGGCCCGCCCCGACCTGCGCCGGGTGCAGCCGCTCGTCGTCGCCTACTGCGCGGCCGAGGGCGTCCGCTACACGCAGACGACGCTCTGGACGGCATACGGCAGCGTCATCGCGCATCTGAACTCCGTCGGCCTCGGGCAGAACGACCCGTTCCTGTGCCCTCTCGTCGCGAGTCGACGAGCGGTGACCGTGACGGACGCTCGCTGACGGACGGGCGAGATCCCGGCCGGCCCGATGTCGAGACGCGCGAGGCGGCTCCGTCCCCCGGGTGACGGGCGTCCACTCCGGAGGCCCCGCGCCCAGGAGGACGACCGTGCACCCGAACGAGATCACCGAGGTCCTGAACCGGCCGGGCAGCCAGGAGCTGCTGGCCCGAGACGTGGCCCGCCTGGCCTACGTCGCCAAGGACGGCACGCCGCGCACCATCCCGATCGCCTTCACCTGGAACGGCACCGAGCTGGTCATGTGCACCAGCACGAACGCTCCGAAGCTCCCGTCCCTGCGCCGGGCCCCGGCGGTCGCACTCACGATCGACACCGAGGTGCACCCGCCGACGATCCTGCTCATCCGCGGCCGCGCCGAGCTGGACGTCGTCGAGGGCATCCCCGCGGAGTACCTCGAGATGAACGGCAGCTACACGATGACGCCGGAGCAGCGGGTCGAGTGGGAGGCGGAGGTGCGCTCGCTCTACGACGGGATGGTCCGGATCGTCGTCACGCCGACCTGGGCCAAGCTGATCGACTTCGAGACGACGCTGCCGAGCGCGGTCGAGGAGCTGGTCCGGGAGCGCGAGCGCCGGGAACGAGGGTGACTCCCCGTCATCCCGGTCGGGGACCGTCCGGATCCGGTGGCACCGTCCTGCCATGACCACCGTGACGACGCCCGGCGCGCTCACCGACCCGCGCCCGATCACCGACCTCCTCACGCCCGTAGCCGCCGAGTGCCGGCGTGTCCTCGAAGCGGCCGCCGACCACGACTGGAGCCCGCGGGCGGGCGACCTCGACTGGTCGTGCAGCCACACTGCCGGCCACGTCGCGGACGTCCTCTTCTCGTATGCCGTGCAGGTCGTGGCGCGACCGGTCGACTCCTACCTCCCGATGGAGGTGACCGTCGAGCCGTCGGCCACCCCGGACGGGCTCGTCCGGTCGGTCGTGACGTGTACGGAGCTCCTGCGCCTCGCGTGCGGCGCCGCGCCGGTCGGAGTCCGCGCGTGGCACCCCGCCGGCATGGCCGACGCGGAGGGCTTCGCCGCCATGGGCGTCGTCGAGGTGCTCGTCCACACCCACGACATCACGAGCGGCCTCGGCCTGGACTGGGCACCACCGCCCGACCTCAGCGCGCCCGTGGTGACGCGCCTCTTCCCCGACGCACCCGCTGGTGACCCGGCGCAGGTGCTGCTCTGGTGCTGCGGTCGCGCCGCCCTTCCGGACCGCCCGCGCCTCGAGACCTGGCGCTGGGACCCGACCGTCCGCCGGTGAGACGGCGGTGCCGCGGGAGCCGGCGCCGGACGCAGCTCGGGCGGGCAGCACAGAGCCCCCGCTCAGGTGGGCGAGCGGGGGCTCTGTTCGGTGCTGCCCGTCCCCGACGGGCCAGCCATGGGCGCCCCTCCACGAACACCCGGGCTGTTCCGGGCCGCCCGTGGGCGACCCGACACCCAGTAGACGATCGGGGTGCGCTTTCATGACACGATTTTTCGAGTCGGAAGCGATGACCTCGCGAGACGTGACCGGCCTCAGGCGGCGACGTGCTCCCGAGCGGGCTCCGACGCGGGCAGGTCGGTGACGGAAGCGCCCCGGCCCCGGCCCAGGAAGTCGTTGGGCAGCGACAGCCGGATGACCTTCTTCCACGCCGAGGCGACCTGACGCGGGAGCGAGCCCGTCGTGTACGTGAGGCCGTACCTCCGGAAGAGGTCCTGCACCTGCGGCGCGATCTGCTGGTAGCGGTTGCTCGGCAGGTCGGGGAAGAGGTGGTGCTCGATCTGGAAGCTGAGGTTGCCGGTCATGAAGTGCATGGCCTTGCTGCCGCTGATGTTGGCCGAGCCGAGCATCTGGCGCACGTACCACTCACCGCGGGTCTCCCCCACGATCGACTTGCGCTCGAAGGTCTCGACGCCCTCGGGGAAGTGGCCGCACATGATGACCGAGTGGGTCCAGAGGTTGCGGATGAGGTTGGCCGTGGCGTTGGCGGCCAGGGTGTTGAGGAACGACGGGCCCGACAGGAGCGGGTGGATGACGTAGTCCTTCGTCATCTGGTTGCGGATCTTCTTCAGCGTGACCTTGGCGCGCGCCCGGAAGTCGGGGTCCTGGCGGCGCTCCTTGGTCGCGAGGTTCTTGCCGAGCTCGAGGTCGTAGGCGGCGATGCCGTACTCGAAGAAGCACGCGTTGACGAAGTTCCACAGCGGCTGCGCGGCGTAAAGCGGGACCCACCGCTGGTCCTCGTCGACGCGCATGATGCCGTAGCCGAGGTCGTTGTCCTTGCCGATGACGTTCGTGTAGGTGTGGTGCAGCTCGTTGTGCGAGTGCTTCCACTGCTCCGAGGGGCTGGCGTTGTCCCACTCCCACGTCGTCGAGTGGATCTTGGGGTCACGCATCCAGTCCCACTGGCCGTGCATGACGTTGTGCCCGATCTCCATGTTCTCGATGATCTTGGCGACCGCCAGGCCGGCCGTGCCGACGAGCCAGGCAGGCGGGAACATCGACACGAGCAGGACGGCGCGGGAGCCGAGCTCGAGCTTGCGCTGGGTGGCGATGACCTTGCGGATGTAGGCGGCGTCGTCGGCTCCGCGTGTGTCGATCACCGACTGGCGGATCGCGTCGAGCTCGACGCCGAGCTGCTCGATGTCCTCGGGCGTGAGGTGCCCGATCGGGTTGTGGGCCTTCTTCTGCAGGACGGTCATGGTGACTCCTCTGGTCAGGGGGTCTGGAGGTCTGTGGGTCTGGTCTGTGGGGCTGGGTCAGTGGTCGATGACGCAGGCGCCGGCGGCTGCGGAGATGCAGGTCTGGATCGGGACGCCCTGGCCCTCGGTCTCGCCGGGCGTCGCGGTCGTGACGGCGCCGGTGCGCAGGTCGCGCACGGCGCCCTCGCGCAGGGGCAGGACACAGCCGAAGCAGATGCCCATGCGGCACCCGGACGGCATGAGGACGCCGGCGGCCTCGGCGGCGTCGAGGATGGGGGTCCCGCCGTCGGCGTCGACCGTCGTGCCGGAGCCGGTGAAGTCGACGGTGCCGCCCTCGCCGACGACGAGCGTCGTGACCCGGAACTGCTCGGTGAGCAGGTCGAGCCCACGCTCGTCGTGGTGGCGCTGGAGCGCGTCGAGCAGTCCGCCCGGACCGCACGCGAGGGTCTTTCGCTCGTGCAGGTCCGGCACGAGGGTGTCGAGGTCGGCGACGTCGAGGACCCCGTGCTCGTCGTCGTAGCGGGCGACCAGTCGGATCAGGCCGGCCTCGTCGAGGGCGCGGAGGTTGTCGATGAAGATCGAGTGGGGCTCGCTCGGGGCCACGTGGACGACGACGATGTCGTATGCCGTCGAGCGGGCCAGGCGCACCACACCGTCGTCAGCGACGGGGTAGAGGTTGCGGAGCATGCCGATGACCGGGGTGACGCCCGACCCCGCGGTGACGAAGAGGAGCTTCCCGCCGTCGGTGGGCAGCACGAACTCGCCCTGGGCCTGCTCGAGGTGCACGAGCGTCCCAGGCTGCGACTCGCGCACGAGGTGGGTACTGACGAGCCCGTCCGGCACGGCCTTGACGGTGATGGAGATGTTGCCGTCGGCGCGCGGGCCGTGGGTGAGGGAGTACGCCCGCCACTGGCGTATGCCGTTGACGTCGACGCCGATGCGGACGTACTGACCCGGCACGTGGCCCGCCCAGTCGGCGCCGGGGCGGATCACGATGGTGGCCGCGTCCGCCGTCTCGGGGTGGACGGCCACGATGCGCCCGCGCAGGTCGGCGCCGGGGCGCAGCGGGTCGAACAGGTCGAGGTAGTCGGCGGGCAGCAGCGGTGAGGTCGCACGCTCGGCGAGCTGGAGGAACCGTCGTCGCAGGGACGGTCGGGTGGCTCGAGTCGAGGGTGCGGTCAGGCTCATGCCCCCAGCATGACTGAGTGGCAAGGGTAAGATCCTGACCGTAGGGCGTGAAGTCTTCGGGAACTCTTGTTCGGAGGAAACAGCCATGGCGTCACAGGCCAGCAGCCCCACGGTCCGGGGCGCGGCCGACCTGCAGCTGGACCACGCGGTGCTCCGGGTCCTCCGGGAGCGACTGCCCGCCATCGCGTCGACGACGGTCACGGCGGTCGTCGACGAGGTCCCCGACTACCGCGGAGCCCTCGGCGGGTCCGCCGGCGACACGATCCAGCGCGCCGTCCAGATGGCCATCGCCGGCTTCCTCAAGCTCGCGGGCGGAGGACGCGACGTCGACGCGAGCACCCCGCTCGGCCCGACCCGGGAGGGGGCCTACGCCCTCGGACGCGGCGAGGCACGAGGTGGGCGTTCGATGGACAGCCTGCTCGCGGCATACCGTGTCGGTGCCCGGGTGTCGTGGCGCGAGCTCGCCCGGGCCGCCGACGAGGCCGGGCTCCCGGCGTCGACGATGGCGAAGTTCGCCGAGCTGCTCTTCGCCTACATCGACGAGCTGTCGGCCGCGAGCGTCGCCGGTCACACCGACGAGCTGACCACGAGCGGACGGGTGCGTGACCGCTATCGCGAGCGCCTGGGTCAGCACCTGCTCGCGCGGGCCGGCGTCGACGTCCTGACCGCGGCCGCAGCCCGGGCGGAATGGCCTGCCCCGACCACGCTGACGGCCGTGCTCCTGCCGGCCGCCCAGGGACGGCGCGCCCTGGCCTCCCTCGGGGCCGACACCCTCCAGGTCGGCGAGGACCTGCCGGGCACCGAGGACGCCGACCCCGACCATCCCCCGACGCTGCTGCTCGTGCCCGACGCCGACGGGCCGGGTCGGGTCCACCTGCTGCGCGTGCTCGCCGGACGCCATGCCGTCGTCGGTCCCCCGCGCCCCTGGGACGACGCGCGGTCGTCGTACGACCGTGCCGCGCGCACGGCGAGGCTGGCCCGGCCGTCGCGCGCCGGCGCCCCGGTCGACACCGAGCAGCACCTGGCCGACCTCGTGCTCACGGCCGACCCCGACGCGCTCGCCGACCTGCGAGCCCACGCCCTGGCTCCGCTCGCCGACCTGCCCCCGGGCACCCGGGACCGCCTCACCGAGACCCTCCTGTCGTGGCTGCTGCACCAGGGACGTCGCGACGCCGTCGCCGCAGAGCTGCACGTCCATGCCCAGACGGTGCGCTACCGCATGGGCCAGGTGCGCGAGCTCTACGGCGATCGCCTGCTCGACCCGGCCGTGGTGCGCGAGCTCGTGGTCGCCCTGTCGGCCGCTCAACCGCACCCCTGACGAGGACGGGCGACGTCTCTCGTCAGGTCGCCCAGGTCCGCAGCCAGACGGTCTCCTCCAGCTGGCGCAGACGGTCCAGGGTCTCCTCCGACAGCGCCACGTCCGTGTCGGTGATGACGTAGCCGAGCTCGCCACGCGTCGACAGCGACTGGCCGGTGATGTTCGCACCCGCCGCGGAGAGCGTCTGGTTGATGGAGGCCAGGACTCCACGCACGTTGTGGTGGAGGTAGCCGGCCCGGAAGCCGCTCTCGGCCGGCGGAGCCGACACCTCGGGCAGGTTCACGGACAGCGGCGTGACGCCCGTCTGCACGAAGCCGAGCAGCTTGGCCGCGACGAACGCCCCGATCTCCTCCTGGGCCTCCTGGGTCGAGCCTCCGACGTGCGGGGTCAGGATGACGTTGTCCAGGCCGCGCAGCGGCGACTCGAACGGGTCGCCCTGGGCCTTGGGCTCGCTGGGGAACACGTCTATGGCCGCGCCGGAGAGGTGTCCGGAGAGGATGTGCGCGCGCAGTGCCTGGTCGTCCACCACCATGCCCCGGGAGGCGTTGATGAAGACCGAACCGGGCTTCATCAGGGAGAACTGGTCGTCGCCGAAGAGGCCGGCGTTGCCGGGTCGACCGTCGACGTGGAGGCTGACGATGTCGGCCTCCCCGAGCAGCTCCTCCAGCGATCCGAGCCTCCGGGCGTTGCCGTGCGCCAGCCGGTCCGCGGTGTCGTAGAAGACGACGTGGAGCCCGATGGCCTCGGCGACGTTGGACAGCTGGGTGCCGATGTTGCCGTACCCGACGATCCCGAGGGTCTGACCCCGAGTCTCGTGGCTGCCGCGGGCGGACTTGTCCCAGATCCCGTCGTGCATCCGCTGGGTCTTCTCGGGCAGCCGGCGGGCCAGGGCCAGCATCTCGCCCAGCACCAGCTCGACGACACTCCTCGTGTTCGAGAAGGGAGCGTTGAACACCGGCACACCGTGCGCGGCCGCCGCCGTCAGGTCGACCTGGTTGGTGCCGATGCAGAAGCAGCCGACCGCCAGCAGGTCGTCGGCTGCGTCGAGGACGCGCTGCGTCACCTTGGTGTTGGACCGGATCCCCAGCAGGGACACGCCGACCAGGGCGTCCACGAGATCACCCTCGGTCAGGGACCCCGACCGGACCTCGACGTCGTGACCGTTGCGTCGAAAGGCCTCGACGGCGACGGGGTGCACGTTCTCCAGCAGCAGCACCTTCACGTGCGCCTCCTTGTCCGGGACAGGACGTTGTCATGCGAGCGGGTGGGTGGCCAGCGCCTCGTGAGACACGTCCACCGGGATCGACCGACCTGATGCTGCCATGCGGGTTCGGCTCGCCGCCAAACCACCCACGAGGTGGTCGGACCGATGCCTGCTCCAGTGACCTCAGGTCCCCCTCCGGGCCGAGACCACGGGTCGCGGCGACGGGTCGCGGCAGCGGGTCGCCGCACGGGGCTGGGGATCGGGGTCACTTGGGTACGTTGACGCCGTGAGCGCGACCGAGCGCGCCGGGGGTCCCCCCGGGCACAGCGCCGAGGACGTGGCGGACCTGCTTCCCATGGTCCGTCGGATCGTCCATGCCCGCGTCGGCTCGCACCCCTCCGCGGAGGACCTCGTCCAGGAGACGCTGACCCGCGTCCTTGCCGCCTCGGCCACCATCGAGCCGGGCATGCTCGAGCCCTACGCCATCGTGACGGCCCGCAACGTGGTGGCCTCCATGTGGCGCGACGCCGACCGCCGGCGGCGCAACCAGCACCGGGTCGTCGACCTCAGCACCCCCGACCTCCCGGACTCGCAGGTCGTCCTCGACGAGGAGCAGTCGGCGATGGCCACGGCTCTGGCCCGGCTGGGCGAGCGGGAACGTCGAACCCTGCTCGAGCACGAGGTCAGCGGCACCGACACCCACACCCTCGCTGCCCGGGCCGGCAGTACCGCCGGTGCCGTGGCTGCCCAGCTGAACCGCACCCGCGCCCGCCTGCGGGTCGAGTACGTACTCGCAGCTGAGCAGGCGGAGCTGCCGACCGACCAGTGCCGCGCGGTGCTCATCGCCCTCAGTGGCGGTGACCAGCGGCGGCAGCGTGAGGTGCGCGCGGCCCAGCACCTCCTCGAGTGCGAGCTGTGTGCTCGGTTGAGCGAGCCGCTCCTCGAACGCGGGCAGCAGCGGGACGACCGTCTCCGCATACCCGTCACGGCGGATCCCGACATCGTGTCGGCGCGGCGGGCCGCCCGTGAGCTCGCGTCCCGTCTGGACTTCGCGGCCACCGACCTGACGGTCATCGCCACGGCCGTGTCCGAGGTGTGCCGCAACATCGTGCGCTTCGCCGGGACGGGTGAGGTCGTGGTCGAGCTGCTCGAGGTCCCCCGCCGTGGGATCCAGGTCGTGGCCCGTGACGGCGGACCGGGCATCCCCGACATCGACCGTGCCCTCGACGACGGTTTCAGCACGTACGGCGGGCTGGGACTTGGACTGCCCGGGGTCCGCCGGCTGATGGACGAGTTCGCGATCGCGAGCGAGCCGGGCCACGGCACCACAGTGACCATGACCAAATGGGAGAGGACCCACGATGGATGAGCGACCGGAGGAGCACCCGCAGACGCGGGCCCTGCACGAGAGCCACTGGGCGGACCATGGCGGTGGCGAGCACCTGCTGTCGCAGCTGGTGGCCCATCTGCGCGAGCACCGGACCCGACTGCAGGAGGAGTGGTCCCAGCGCATCCAGCAGGCCCACCTGCTGACCGCCATGACCCCTCAGGAGATGGCCGCGGAGACCACGTCGGTCTACGACAACTACGTCGAGGTCCTCGAGACCGGCAACGTCGAGGCGCTCCAGCACTACGCGCGCGACCTCTCGGAGCGCATCATCCCGCGCGGGGTCGAGACGCACGAGGTCGTCGGGATCGTGCTGCTCCTCCGGGACGTGCTGGCCCGGTCGCTCTTCGAGAAGTACCAGCGCGACTTCTCGAGACTCAACGAGGTGCTCGACGCGTACGAGCCTGCCGCCAACCGCATCGCGAACACGGTCGCCGTCAGCTTCGTCGACGAGCGCGAGCGCATCATCCGCCAGCAGCAGGACGCGATCCGCGAGCTGTCGACCCCTGTCCTCCCGGTGCGCGAGCGTCTCCTCATCCTGCCGATCATCGGCGTGCTGGACAGCGAGCGCGCACGTCAGCTCACCGAGCAGCTGTTGTCCGGCATCCGCAAGCACCGCGCCAAGGTCGTCGTCATCGACATCACCGGCTCACCGGACGTCGACGAGGCCGTGGCGAACCACCTCGTGCAGACGGTCGACGCGTCACGCCTCATGGGCGCGAGCGTCATCATCACTGGACTATCCCCCAAGATCGCCCAGACGCTCGTGACGATCGGCGTCGACCTGAGCAAGATGAACACGATCGGCGACCTGCAGGGCGGCCTGGAAGAGGCCGAACGTCTCCTCGGCTACACCGTGACCCGGAAGGAGGGCAGCACCAGCTCGTGAACGGCGGACCGGCTCTGGTGTCCATCATGCGACAGGGATCGACCCTGATCGCATCGGTGCACACTGCCCTCGACGACTCCGAGCTGGTCCGGTTCGAGCACGACCTCATCCACCAGATCGGCGAGCACCGGTCACGTGGCGTCATCATCGACGTCGCCGCCCTGGACGTCATCGACTCGTTCGCGGCGCTGACGCTGCGGCGCATCGCCGAGATGGCGCGCCTGCGCGGGGCCCTGACGGTCCTGGTCGGCATCCAGCCCGAGGTGGCCTTCACGATGGTCCGCCTCGGCATGGGCACCGGCCAGGTCCCGACCGCGCTCGACCTCGAGGAGGGGCTGGCCCTGCTCGCCGCCCACCCCGGGGCTGGCACCGACTCGACCGAACGGGACGCCCGACCCGGATCCACGCCGTGACCGGCCCCACCGGCCGCACCGTCCTCGACGACCTGACGCAGGACTACCGCATGACCTTGCGCCGCTTCCTCCCCCGCCGTGACGAGGTCGTCCGCGAGTCTGCCTACGAGCTGGGCCGCCGAGCGTTCACGGCGGGCGTCAGCCTGCTCGACGTCTGCCGCATCCACCACGACGTGTGCCTCGAGGTCCTGCGGGCGACGGGGGCCGACGACCTGATCGGTGTCGTCGACGGCGCCGGCGAGCTGCTGCTGGAGGTCCTGGCGGCGTACGACATGACCCACCGCAGCGTGCTCGATCCCTGAGCGCGGGCACGGACGCCTTGGGCGTCCGCGCATGACGCGGGCATGTCGCACATCCGTTCGGGGCGCGGTGCTCCGCCGTGCTCGCACGGGCTGCACGGTGCGGGAGGACCCGAGCACGTGCTGTCGACTCCCGCGTCATCCGGATGGGCCGACGGCCTCTTCAGGGGTGACCGACGGCCCACGAAGCCGCCCTCACACCGATCAAGGAGTCACCCCATGAAGCTCACCACCAAGCTGTGCGCCACCGGAGTCACCCTCGCCACGACCGCAGCCCTGGGCCTGATGCCCGCCGCTGCCGCGTCGGCTGCCCCGTCCGCCGCTCCCTCGGCCGCCCAGGCAGCCAGCACCCCCCGGACC
Organism: Terrabacter sp. Soil810; assembly: GCF_001429645.1. NCBI lineage: Bacteria > Bacillati > Actinomycetota > Actinomycetes > Micrococcales > Intrasporangiaceae > Terrabacter > Terrabacter sp. Soil810. Next base: position 1,159,686 of record NZ_LMSW01000011.1, on the reverse strand, counting down.
ACCGCCTCCTCGACGATCAACCAGGTCATCGCCGGCGTCGGCACGTTCGCCGGTTCCTTCACGCCGACCTCGTTCACGAACCAGAACGGCCAGCTCGCCGTCACCGGTCTCGTCACCGGCACCCTGACCACCCTGACGGGGACGGTCATCCCGGTCAGCCAGACCGTCACCACCACGGTGGCGAGCGCGACCACAGCGGGCTCGTGCGACATCCTCAACCTCGTGCTCGGGCCGCTGCACCTCGACGTCCTGGGCCTGGTCATCGACCTCAACCAGGTGGTCCTGAACATCACCGCGCAGTCCGGCGCCGGCAACCTGCTCGGCAACCTGCTCTGCGCCGTCGCGGGCCTGCTCGACGGCAACGGCATCAACGGGCTGGCCACCCTGCTCAACCGACTCCTCGGCCTCTGACCGCAGAGGCTTGCCCCGCTGCACACCCCCGGGCCTGATCTCACCCGGGTGCGGACGGCGCCGGTCCCACACGACCGGCGCCGTCCGCGCGGCCAGCCGCTGACGACACGGACGACACGGACGACACCATCTCGGGACAGACCGACCGACCCAGGAGAACCATGCGCCCCCTCACCGCCTCAGACCCCGTCGGCACGCACGTCCTCTACGTCGGACGAGCCGACCCGACGGCCTCCGTCGACGTCGACCGGGACGCCGGTCGCGGCCTGCAGGAGAACCACCCCGGCACCGTGACGGCGGTCGACGAGCAGCACGGAGTCCGCATCGCCTTTCTGGGTCTGGAGCACGAGCCGATGGCCGAGCGGCGCTTCCGGGCGGACGACACTGGCGTCTACCCGGGGCTCGTCGCCGTCGGCCTCGACGACTGGGAGGCCGCACGGTCGATCGGCTGGTGGGCGGGACTGTGCCGCGACGCGCGCGAAGCCGGCTGACGCTCGAGTACTGCACGGCGCGGGGTGCACCCGTCGACGTGTCGCCGCCCTCCCCCGACGGGTACGTCACAGACCTCGGGGACGACACGCTCTCTGGTCGGGCCGGGGAGTGCGACACCGCCATCACCTCTGGAAGACCACCATGATCGTTCTGACACTCGCCGCTCCCATCGTCGGCTTCGCCCTGATGCTCGTCATGCAACGCCTCGAGGACCGCATCATCACCGGCGATCCTCGTCCCGGTTCGCGAACGGAGCGCTGACCGCCTCAGCGGCCACCGCGGCCCGTCGCCGGGTGGGTATGTGCAGCTCGTGAGCCGACCGACCTCCCATCCTCCCGCACCCACTCAGCGGACCGCCCGGTGACCGGGTCCGTCCGGCTCTCCGACGACACGGGATCCGGCTCGCCCATCGAGTGGCACCACGACGGGCCCACGGCCGGGTTCGAGGATGTCCGCGACCCAGGTGCGGCGCTTCGGCTCGTCCGTGACCGTCCCGAGGCGTTCCCGCTTCCTGGAACGGGCTCCACGCCGGCGCTCTGGGAGTCATTGGCCTCTGTCGCCGCGGTCAGCCTGACTGCCGCTCGCGCCATCGAGCCCCACCTCGACGCCCTGGCGATCCTCGCGGAGGCCCGCCGGGCCGGGCACCAGGTCCCCATGGCCGGGACCGAGGACGCGACGTGGGGCGTCTTCGCTGCAGAGGGACCAGGCATGCGTCTCGAGGCGCGCGGCGACGACAGCCCGGTCGAGCTGACCGGGACGAAGCCGTGGTGCTCGCTGGCGGGCTCGCTCTCGCATGCGCTCGTCACCGCTTGGGATGGCGAATCGACACGACGGTTGTATGCCGTCCGGCTCGGCTCCGGGAACTCCGTGACGGTCCAGCCCGCCTCCTGGTTCGCACGGGGTCTCGCGTCTGTGCCGAGCGGACCCGTGGTCTTCGACGGGGCCGAGGCAGCTCCCGTGGGCCCGAGGGGTTGGTATCTCGAGCGGAGCGGGTTCGCCTACGGCGCCATGGGCGTCGCCGCGATCTGGTACGGCGGCGCGGTCGGCGTCGCGCGCCGGCTCATGCGCCCGGGCAGGGAGCCCGACCAGATCGCGCAGATGCATCTCGGCGCCGTCGACGCGTCCCTCTGGGCCGCCCGCGCCGTGCTGGCCGACGCGGCCGCACGCGTCGACGCTGGGCGAGCCACGGGGCCGGATGGATCAGCCTTGGCGCTGCGCGTCCGGCACGTCGTCTCGCGCGCCGCCGAGACGGTGCTGCTGAGAGTCGGGCACGCGACCGGCCCGGCTCCGCTGGCCCTCGAGGACGACCACGCCCAGCGGGTGGCCGACCTCGAGCTCTATCTCCGTCAGGAGCACGCCGAGCGCGACGAGGCGGCGCTCGGCCGTCACGTCCTCGAAGGGCAGCCCGCGGGGCGGGCGAGGTGACGGATCACCCGACGTTCACGCACACCGAAACGGGCACGGCCGAGTCCAGGTGGCGCGAACGCCCGGAATGGGAGCAGGTCGCGCCGGTCCAGCTGGCGACGACCGCGGCTCGTCGGCTCGTCGTCGTCGCGGCTCACCCCGACGACGAGACGCTCGGCGCGGGTGGCTTGACGGCGCAGGCTGCCCGAGCCGGTCTCGACGTCGTGGTCGTCCTGGTCACGGACGGGGAGGCATCCCACCCCAAATCCCCCACGTCGGCTCGGGAGGCCCTCGCGCGCGAACGGGTCGAGGAGTCCCGCGCTGCGCTGGCCCGGATTGCGCCGTCGGGGACCCTCGTGCGCCTCGGCGTGCCGGACGGCGCCGTGGTCGACCACGCCACAGAGGTCGTCGACCACCTCGTCGACCTCATCGGTGAGCGCGGTGAGGCCACCCTCGTCGTCGCGCCCTGGCGGCACGACGGCCACGCGGACCACGACGCGACCGGACGGGCCGCGGGAGTGGCGTGCCGGCGTACCGATGCCCTCTTGTGGGAGTACCCGGTCTGGCTCTGGCACTGGTGCGAGCCCGCGGACGCGCCGTGGGCGCAGCTTCGGACGCTCGCGGTGCCTGCCGACGTGCAGGACCTCAAGCGAGAGGCCGTCAGCCTCCACCGCACCCAGGTCGCGCCGCTCTCGGACCGGCCGGGTGACGAGACCGTCCTGCACGCTCACATGCTCACCCACTTCGACAGGTCCTACGAGGTGTTCCTCCCTCTCGACGCACCGTCCGACGACGCCCTCGACGACCTGCACGAGTCGTCGGCCGACCCGTGGAAGGTGCGCACGAGCTGGTACGAGAAGCGCAAGCGAGCCGTGACCCTCGCCTCCCTCCCCGGCGAGCGTTACTCCCGGGCGCTGGAGGTCGGCGGCTCCGTGGGCGCACTGGCGGCCGAGCTGGCCGGACGGGTCGATCACCTCGTCGTCATCGACGAGAGCCGGGCGGCGACGAACGCGGCGCGTTCCTCGCTCGGCTCCCTCGTCGCCGTGGAGGTCGTGCAGGGCAGCGTCCCCGAGGACTGGCCCGCCGGGCAGTTCGACCTCGTGGTGGTCTCCGAGGTCGGCTACTTCCTGAGCCCCTCGAGGCTGAGGCGGCTCGTCGTCCGGGTCGAGTCGTGCCTGACGGACGACGGCGCCGTCGTGCTCTGCCACTGGCGCCATCCCGTACGCGGGTGGCCGATGGACGGTCCCGCCGTGCACAGGCACTGGAGCGAGTGGTCGGACGTCCCCCGCGTTGCCACCCATGTCGAGGACGACTTCCGGCTCGACGTGTTCTCCCGCACCGGGGCGCACCGGGCGGGGGCGTCGTGACGGTCCCGGCGACCCGGCCCCTGAGCCGCGTACACGTGGTCATACCCGCCAACGACGAGGAGGAGCTCCTCCCCGCGGCCCTGCGCTCCGTCGCCGACGCCGTGACGCAGCTCGGCCGGTTCAGGCCAGAGATCCACGCCAGCGTCACCGTCGTGCTCGATGCCTGCGTCGACGGCTCGCGTCGAGTGGCCGAACAGTTTCCACAGGTCGCCCTGAGCGAGATCGAGCGGCGCTCGGTGGGTGCCGCCCGCGCGCACGGGGTCGTCGTCGCGACGGCCGGCGAGCCGGCGTCGGAGCTCGACCGTCTCTGGCTGGCCAGCACGGACGCGGACTGCGTGGTGCCGAGTGACTGGCTCGTGCGCCAGGTCGTGCTCGCCGACGTCGGCGTGGATCTCGTGATCGGCACCGTGGAGCCCGACGACGCCCTGGACTCGGCGACCCTCGCCCGGTGGTGGCGGCTGCACCACCTGCGTGACGGGCACCCGCACGTCCACGGCGCCAACCTGGGGGTCCGCCTGTCGGCGTACGTCGACTGCGGCGGCTTCGAGCCGGTCGCCGTCCACGAGGACGTCCGTCTCGTCGAGCGGATTCGGAGGTCCGGTGCTGCCTGCCTCGCCTCTTCGGCGGTCCACGTGCGCACCTCCGGTCGGACGCGAGGGCGCACAGCCGGAGGGTTTGCCGACTACCTCGGGGCCTTGTCCGAGCAGGAGTCGCTCACCGGGTGACGGCCACGACGTGACACCCGAACCGTCCCCGGTCCATGACGTCAGGGTTCGGCGTACGGGGCCCGAGTGTTGGGCGTCGGCGCACTGGGTACGACAGAGGTGGACGCCCCAGGGGCGACCCCCTCGTCTGCTGCCACGACCCCACTCGAAGGAGTGCTTATGTCCACCGATGCCATCGTGCTGCTCAAGCAGGACCACCAGGAGGTGCGCCAGCAGTTCCGCGCCTTCCGCAAGCCCGACCAGACTCCGGTCCAGAAGCAGAAGATCGTCGACACGATCCTCGAGCTGCTCACCGTGCACACGTACATCGAGAACGAGGTCATGTACCCGCGGGTCCGCGAGCTGCTGCCCGACCTCGAGGACGACGTGCTCGAGTCCTACGAGGAGCACCACGTCGCCGACGTGCTCTGCATGGAGCTCGCCGCGATGGACGCCACCGACGAGCGCTTCGACGCCAAGACGACCGTGCTGATCGAGAACGTCGAGCACCACATGTCCGAGGAGGAGCAGGACTGGTTCCCCAAGGTGCGCGAGGGGCTCGGTCGCAAGCAGCTGCAGGGGCTCGGCGAGGAGCTGCTCGAGGCGAAGAAGGCGGCGCCACGTCGGCCCGAGCAGCCGAGCGCGATGAAGAAGGCTGTGGACGCGGTCATCTCCTGACGGGCGCCGTCCACGACACGATCACGACATCTCCGAAGGAGACCGCCATGAGTGGCCAGATCCCTGCCGTCCCCATCGAGACGGAGCCGCAGAGCCCGTGCGACTGCGAGAACTGCCCGGACGGCTGTACCTGTGACACGTGCGCCTGCGGGGACTGCACCTGCTCGAGCTGCAGCCATTCCGCCTGACGCCCCTCCGCTGCGGACCGGGCGGCGCCAGGAGGCGAGACCCACACATCACTCCGGCGCGGGCCTCGCTCTCCCGCACCCGCGTCTCGCCGGCATCGTCCACACGCGGCCGCCGAACGCGTCGCCGGGACTTCTCACACGGCTGGTTACGCCAAAGACTCCTCGGAGCTCTGGCGCTGCCGGCGGGCGGCCAGCTCGGCCAGTAGCACCCGCTCACGCCGACGCAAGGCCGCCTCACGGCTCACCTGGCCGGGAAGGGGCCGCGGACCAGCGTGGTGTGCGTCCTCGCGCAGCCGGTCCTCGACCCGTGTGAGCTCGGCTACCAGCTCCCGGACGGTGAGCTGTGTGAGGGACTGGGAGTCATCGGCGATCACGTCGTGCGCATACCCGCTCCCGGCGGGCACAAACGCCTCGCCTGGCTTCTCGACGACGGACGACCGGGCAGCCCGACGCGGCGTCAGCCTGCATGCCATCGGGCTCAACGCCCCGCGCGCTGGGTGTGTTGTAGCCCGCGCTAGTAGTGGCACGGTTCAAGGGTCAGAGCGGTCCAACACAGCGCCGACTCCGTCATCCCGTCCCAGGGGAGATGAGTCATGGCGTAGCCGACTAACCGCCCGCGACGTGTCGTCACCGAACGCGACGTGCAGACATCCGTCCTCTTCGACCGCCTCTTCAGCGCACGCGACGACTCCGAGCGTGAGAGCGTCGTCGCGCAGATCGTCACCCCCTACCTCGACCTGTGCACGACGACGGCCGGCCGCTACGACGGCCAGCCCGCCTGCGGTGGTGCGCGAGGAGCTCGAGCAGGGACTGGGTGCAACCCCGTCGGAGGACGATCTCGCCGCGGCCGTCGACGCGTCGGTCGACGAGCTGCGAGAGGTTGCACGTGCGACGACCGCGTTCCGCCCGCTGTCGATCGACTGCTCACCGGTGGACGACGACCGTCCGAGCCTCGCCACCGTTCTCTCGCGCCCGGACGGCGAGCTCGAGCGCGCGGAGGACCGAGCCGACCTCGCCGGCGCCCTCACCGTGCTGGACGACGACGACCGCGAGCTGCTGCTCCTGCGTTACGTCGACGGCCTGACTGAAACGCGAGATCGGCGAGCTGCGTGGGGTGAGCCAGATGCACGTGTCCCGATGCCTGCGACGCATCGTGGCGGGCCTGCACGAGCACATCGCCGGTGTGGCGCACACCGGTATCCCGAACGAGCTGAGCTCCGCCTCCTGACGCGCCCGGCGCATGACCAGCGGCTCACCGAGACGACCATGGCGGGGACGCAGGTTCGCGCTCCCGGTGATCGTCGTCTTCGCGTCTGTCAGCGCCACGTCCTGGAAGGTCTCGCAACGACGGCCCGTCAGGCTGAGTGCGCGTTTCGAAGCGTCCGGGTGGGGGTACCGGCCGAGAGAGACACCGGCTCACGAAGGAGTGGACACCATGGGCGTGTGCGACCTGTGCGGCAACGACTACGACCGCAGCTTCACGATCACCCGGGGCGACCGCTCCCGGACCTACGACAGCCTGGAGTGCGCGGTCACCGACTGGGCGCCCGCCTGCGGACACTGCGGGTGCCGCGTCCTGGGCCATGGGGTGGAGAAGGGCGGAATCGTGTTCTGCTGCTCCCACTGCGCTGAGTCCCCGGTGCACGCCACGCGGACCGACCGCCCCGCCACCGGGCCGTGAGACGTCACCGATGACGGTGCTCGTGGACCGTTCCTGAGCTGACACGCTGATGGACCCGACCGTGTGGTCGGGTCCATCAGTGCAGGTGGCACGAAGTGGGGCCGGTCCACGAGTCTCGGCCGGCCTCTCACGTCGGCTGAGCGTCCGGGACGGTCAGCCCTGTGACTGGTTCCTGACGCTCTCGGCGGAGTCGGACACGCTCTCCCGCACGTCCGTCGCTGCCTGCTGCCCTTCCGCCTTGACGTCCTGGGCTGCTGACTGCGCCGTCTCCTTCACCGACTGGACGGCGTCCTGCGCAGGCTCCTTGAGGTGCTCCGCAGATTCGCTCGCCACGTCCTTGGCCACGGCCTGTGCCTGCTGCACCACAGGCTCGGCCTTGTCCTTGACCGTCTGGGACAGCTGGCGCTCCTTCTCGGAGGCGGGCAGGAGCGAGCCGAGGAGCCACCCGGCCCCCAGCGCGATGAGGCCGGCCGCCAGGGGGTTGCCCTGCGTCTTGCTCTGGACCGTCTGACTTGCCTGGCTGGCGGCATCACCGACGCTGTGGGCCATGTCTGTGGTCCGGTCTCCCGCCTCGGACGCGGACCCCATGACGCGGTCCCGCACGGCGTAGGCTCGTCCCCTGACCTTCTCGGCCTGCCGGTGCGCGACGTGTCCCGGGCTGACGGACTCACCCAGGGCGTTGACATCGCGACTCAGCTCCTCACGGGTCCGCTCGATGTCTGCCCGGATCGCGTCCGGGTCGTTGCTGGTGGTCGTGTAGTTGGTGCTCATCGTTCCTCGTTTCCCTTCAGCGCGTCCGGGACCCGCTTCGCGGTCTCCATCGTGCGCGGCAGTCCTTGGATTTCCTTGGTGGTGCGTCGTCCCATCGCCGCAAGGACCGCGGCGATGCCGGCCCACACGGCCATGACGATGACGGCGGCCCAGCCACGACTGTCAAGGGCTCGAGACAGCCACTCCCAGACGGCGACCGAGAGGAAGAGCAGCGCCATCCAGCCCGCGAGGGCAGCACCGCCGAACATGCCGGCGGCCTTGCCGGCGCGCGTCGTGGACTCCCGGACCTCGGCCTTGGCCAGCTCCACCTCCTGGCGCAGCAGGGTGCTGAGCCCTTCGCTGATGTCGGCAACCAGCTCCCCGATGGAGGCGTGCTCCGCCTTGTCCTGGGAGCTCTCGTACGAACTGTCGTACGAACTGTCGTGCCGACCCGCGGAACTGGCGTATGCCGTGCCGGCCGGCTGACCTCTCCCGGACGGGTCCGTGGTGGTGACCGCCGGGTCGGCCCCGGCATACGGGCCGGCCGCGGGTGCCCCGGGGGTGGCCGCAGCAGCCCTTCCGGTGGTGCCTTCAGGCCAGCTGCTCATCAGAGCACCCCGCTCCGGCCTTCGGTGAGGTCCCCGTCGATCGGGTCGGACGCCACGCCCCCCGTCATCGAGGTCACGGCGTGCGTGTCACTGTCGCGCACGCCCACCGTGTAGGGCTCGCTCCGCACGGGAGACTCGGACGGTGGCACCGTTGCCGGCGCAGGACCTCCCGTGCCGAGCGGCGTCGTCGCGGGACCGGCACTGCTCGCCGACCGCAGCGACGCCGGGGTGCCGGAGCTGCCACTGCCGTCGCCGGTCAGCCCACGGGTCAGTCGTCCCCCGACGACGCCGAGCACCGCAGCGCCGAGCAGGAAGGCGCCGGGCCGACGCCGCGCGAGGGAGCGCAGCTCCTCGATCATGTCCCCCGGCTGGCGGTTCTCGATCCAGTCGGCGGCGGAGCTCGCGCGGTGAGCCGCCTGTCCCACGACCTCCCCTGCGACACCCGGCTGCGAGGAGCTCGAGGCCATCTGACGCAGCTCGTCCGCGAGCGACCGGAGTCCACCCACGGCGCGCTGTCCCTGGGACGATGCCTGGTCGTCGAGCTCACCGCGTACCTGCTCGAAGAGCTGGCGCAGCTGGGTGGTGGCCTCCGACATGACGTCCTTGGCGCCCGAGGCTGCGGTCTCCGCGACGTGCCGGCTGCTGTCTGCCGCATCGGACGCGACGGACTTCGCCTCGGTCCCCACAGTCGTGCCGCCATTGGCGCCCTGCGACGGGGACGTCGAGGCCGAGGTGTAGTAGCTGTCCCCGGTCGAAGACGATCCCGGGCCGACGGTCACGTCGTCGGGCACGGTCGTCTCGTACGGTCGTTCGGTCATGGTCTGTTCCTTCCGTGGTCGCACGTCCGGGCATGCCCCTGTCTCGAGCCGCCCGCCGAGCTGGTGTTGCTAGTCACCGGGTACCCAGCCGGAGAACGTCCAAGCAGGTCCGACACAACTGGGTGTGACGGTGCGAGAACGGGTATGGCATGTGGTTACATGCTGTGACCCCAAGCGTTTTGGCGTCCTCCAGCACCGAGCCACCAGCCACGTGAGCGCATGTCGAAGAGGCCTGCGCGACCCTGCTCTCGTCGCCCCCGCTCCTCGCCCGAGGACGACGATCGTCCGGTGACCGAGCTAGACCTGCTTCCGGACGCCGGCCTCGTGGGCCACGGTGGCGAGCTCCTCACGCGTCGACGCCGTCATCGTGTCGGCGCCGGGTCCACGTCGTCCGACAGGCAGCACGGTCACGTGCTGCACGTCCTCGAGCTCGAAGGCCAGAGCGGCATACGCCGCGAGGAGGCCGAGGGCCACACCGAGCCAACCGGCGCCGGTGAGCCAGACGGGCGAGCCGGTCAGCTGACCGACGCCGGTGACGGCGAAGCGGGCGGCGCTCAGTCCCATGACGGACAGACCCGCCAGCTTGCCCGTCGCAGCCACCGTGGGCACGACCATCGCCACGGCCGAGCACACGAGCAGCACCCCGAGGGCTGGTGACGTCGCACCGGGCGGCGCGCCGAGCATCGTGAAGCCCACGGCCGCCCACGTGCCGGCCAGGACGCCCATGCCCGTCCCCGCCACCGGGTCTCGCGCCAGGAAGCCGAGGACGCTGGCAATGGCCTGGAGCGGCACGGTGAGCACGAGCACGCCGAGCGCGACGACATGGCCCTGCTCGGGTCCGATCACGCCGAGCTGGAGCATCGCGACCGTGGTCGTGGCGACCATGAGCGCGAGGAAGCCGAGCGGGAGCGGGTTGCCGACCGGCCGCACGACGACGCGGGTCTGGATCTCGTCCGGGGCCGCGGTCCGGGTGCTCATACGACCAGAGCCTGCGTCGAGGACTCCTTGATCTTGGCGTTGGCCCACGTGGCCTGCCGCTTCGTCTCCGCCTGGCAGCGCGTCGCCAGCTCGAGGAGCTCGTCGTGGACGATCGCCTGGGCGGCCTGGCCGATCATCTCCCAGTCGGTCAACACGCTCGACGCCCGGAGGTAGACGTCGCGCAGGTCACGGACCATGACCAGCTCGCTCTCAGGAGACCTGCCACCGCGCTCCGACATCCAGCGACGTGCCTCCTCGACGAGGGTCGGCGTCCCGTCCGGCGTCGGGTCCAGGTTCTCGCCGAATGATCCTGCGATGGCGGCGATCTCGCGCACGTGGCGCCAGGACCACTCGGCCAGGTGCACACCCATCTGGTGGACCTCGTGGTCAGCCCGGTGCTCATCGGCCACGCGCAACAGCGTGCGCGCCAGCTCGTTCTCGTCATGGTGCAGGTCGCGGAGGACCGTGCCGATCCTCATCGCTCCACTCCTTCTGCCGTTGCCGCGGCCACGGGGGCCGAGGCGGTGTTGTCGGGGGCGGGCGACGGTGTGCCGTCACCATCGGCCACCTTGCGCACGGCGCACGCCGCCGTCTTGAAGATGGGCTGCTTCGACGCGGGGTCCCAGTCGGTCCGGGTCAGCTCGTTGGCCGCTCGCCCGTGGTCACCCGGGCGCCACCCCTCCCCCGTGTCCCAGTAGCCGTAGTGGAACGGGAGGAAGACCACCCCGGGGCGTATGCCGCTGACCCGCACGCGCGCCCGCACCTCCCCTCTCGCCGTGGTGACCTCGGCGAGGTCGCCCTCGGCCAGGCCATACGTCTGGGCATCGGTCACCGACACCTCCACCCAGACGTCGGGCGCCGCCGCCTGCAGCTCGGGCGCCCGGGCGGTCCGGGTGCGGGTGTGGAAGTGATAGACGGTCCGACCCGTGATGAGCTGGAGCGGGTGATCCTCGTCGGGTATCTCGTGTGGAGGCCGGTAGTCGGACGACTTGATGACGGCCCGTCCGAAGGGATTGAGCGCGCGGTACTCCTGCTCCTCGACGGGCGCGCCGGTCTCGAGGTCGCGGCCGAAGGTCTCGCACTCCTCGGGTGACGCCCAGAAGGTGCCTCCGGCATACAGCCGCTCCGTGCCGTCGGGTGACTCGTCGGTGCAGGGCCACTGGATGCCGCTGCCACCACGGAGCTTGTCGTAGCTCAGGCCGCTGTAGTCGCACGGTCGACCACGGCTGCACTCACGCCAGGCGTCGAAGGCCTCTTCCGCGGTCGACCACTTCACGAGCGGCTGACCGTCCTTGTCCTGCAAGCCCATCCGTGTCGCGAAGTCGACGAAGATGTCGAGGTCGGACCGTGCCTCCCCGGGTGGGTCGACCGCCTTCTCGGAGAGGTGCACGGTGCGATCGACGTTGGTGAACGCGCCGGTCTTCTCGCCCCAGGCGGCCGCAGGCAGCACGACGTCGGCGAGCTGCGCCGTCTCGGTGAGGAAGATGTCCTGCACGACGAGGAAGAGCCGCTCCTGCGAGAGGATCGATCGCATCCGCGCCAGCTCGGGCATCGAGACGACGGGGTTGGTGCCCGAGACCCAGAGCATCCGGATGGAGCCGTCCTCGACATAGCGCATGATCTGCATGGCGTGCGTGGGCGGGGTGGCGTGCGGGATCTGCTTCGGCTCGATGTTCCAGACCCGCGCGAGGTCCTCGACGTGGGAGCGGTTGCTCCAGTTGCGGAAGCCGGCCATGTCGCCGTCGGCACCGCACTCACGGGTGTTCTGCGCGCTCGGCTGGCCGTTCATCTGCAGGATCCCGCACCCGGGTCGGCCGATCATGCCGCGCATCAGGTGGAGGTTGTTGACCTGCACTGCCGCCGCGGTCGCCTGGTGTGACTGGTAGAAGCCCTGCAGCACCGTCGAGAGCAGCGCCTCGGCCTCGCCGATGATCCGGGCTGCGGTGCGGATGTCCGCGGCCCGCACGTCGCAGATGGTGCTGACGACCTCGGGCGTGTAGCGGGTGACCGTCTTCTCGAGGTCGGCGTAGCCGACGGTGTGGGCGGTGACCCAGGCCTCGTCGACGTGTCCGTTCGCGACGATCTCGTGCAGCAGGGCGTTCATGAGCGCGACGTTCGTGCCGGGACGAGGCGCGAGGTGCACGGTCGCGGCCCGGGCCACGGGGGTGGGCCGGGGATCGACGCAGATGACCTCCGGTGGGTCGTCGCCGGCCAGCCGGTCGAGGATCCTCATCCACAGCACCGTCTGGGTCTCGGCGACGTTGTGGCCGAACAGGGCGATGACGTCGGCGTGGTCGACGTCCGTGTAGGAGCCGGGTTGCCCGTCGCTGCCGAACGACTCCTTGAGCGCCTCGGCCGCCGTGGCGGTGCAGAGGCGCGTGTTTCCGTCCACGTGGTTGGTCCGGATACCGCCGTGGGCGACGAGCGCCAGCGTGTAGTACTCCTCGAGGAAGAGCTGACCCGTCGTGTAGAAACCGACGGCACTGGGGCCCTGCTCCTCGAGCAGCGCTTGCGTCCGGCCCACCACGACGTCCATCGCCTCGTCCCACGAGCACTCGACGAGCCGGCCGTCGCGGCGCACCAGTGGACGCGTCAGCCGGTCGGGTGACTGGATCGCCTGCCAGCCGAAGAGGTCCTTGGGACCCAGCCGTCCCCGGTTGACGCGGTCGTCCGGGCGTCCCCTGACGCCCACCATCCGACCGTCGCGGACGGCGACGTCGAAGGCGTCCCCGTTCGAGTGCAGGGTCGATGCCGTCTGCACCCACCGGTCGACCTCACCGGGGCTCAGGTCGGCGGCGAGGTGTGCATCGACCCTCACGGGCCAGTCACCACCGCGTGGGTACGGTGTGCGATCCCCCCAGACATCGGCGATGCGGTCTTCGGTCGGCACAGGTGTCTCCTCGTCGGCAGGGCCGTCGGCGAGCGGCGCGGGTCAGGGCCAGAGGCCCTTCGGCCGTTGCTTACCCCGCGGGCCCTGGCTCAGTCGGAGCGGCCGACGTGCCGCGCCGACCGTCGCACGGTCAGGAGGACAGGCGTTCCACGAGACCAGCCGAGAGGGCCGCGGCCAGGGCGGCCGGCCCCTCGAAGACCTCGGTCGCGCCGGCGTCCCGGAGCTCGGCCTCGCTGAAGCCCCCGGTCAGCACTCCCACCGACGGCATGCCCGCGGCCTGAGCCGCACGGGCGTCCCATGTGGCATCACCCACCATGACGCCGGCAGACCCACCGACGCGACTCAAGGCGACCTCGAGCAGGTCGGCGGCAGGCTTGCTCTCTTCGGCGTCGTCGGCCGTCGTCCACGCATCCGCGAGAGACTCACCGTCGAAGAGGCGCAGGAAGGTCTCGACGTGCTGGGGCTGCCCGGAGCTCGCCAGCACGAGGTGGTGTCCGCGCAGCTTGACCTCCTCGAGCAGCGTCCGAGCTCCGTCGAACGGCCTGACCTCCTCGATGAGCCGGTCGAACTCGCGAGTCCACTGGTCGCGCAGCGCCTCCCCGAGACGCTACTCGGCGGCGTCCCCCGCCACGTGGGCGACGAGCTTGTCGCCTCCCATGCCGATCGCACGGTGGATCCGCCAGAGCGGCACGGTCAGGTCGTACTGCGCGAACGCTCGCGCCCACGCCACAGCGTGGTGGTAGTTGCTGTCGACCAGAGTGCCGTCCACGTCGAGGATCACGGTGTCAGCCCAGGGACGGTCTGGCGGGCCTCCGCGGTCAGGCGCTGGAGGTCCTGGCGTAGGTCGACGTCGCCATAGCGCTCCAGCTCCATCAGCGCCTCGTCTGTCTCGGGTATCGGTTCCACCGTCTCTCCATCGGCGCGTCTCGGGTACGGGTCGCCTGGGTCAGGCGCGCCCAGCGGCAGGTAGCCCCTACCTCGACACGTGTGCCCCCGGGGCCGGGTTTCGAAACAGCACGGGCCGAGTCGCAATGGCGGTCGCAGGATGGATCGAGGCCCGGTGGGTACGTGCACGTGGAGTCGGCACCAGCCGCTCGTGACCGACGCGACGGTGATTCGAACCGGAGTTGCCGCCCCTGACCCGTCTCGGCGCGCAGAGCGTGACCGCAGACTGACGGGAGCCCACCCGGATGAACGACACGACGACCACGAACCCGAACGTGCCCGGCTACCTCCGGGGGGTGGCCGAGGACTTCGACCGCCTCGGCCGTCAGCTTGCCCGGGCAAGCGCGAAGAACGCGTTCGCGGCGGTGACGCGCATCGCCGTCGAGCGGGTGCCCAGCGCGAGATCCGCCAGCATCACGACGTTGAGCCACAACCGGTTCGCCACGGCGGCCTCCTCCGACGACGTGGCCCGCGAGGCGGACGCGATCCAGTACGAGCTGGGTTCGGGCCCGTGCGTCGACGCCATCGTCGAGCACACGATCTACCAGCCCAAGGACCTCGCCACAGACGAGCGGTGGCCGGAGTACGGCAGGCGCGTGGCGGACGAGCTCGGCTTGAGGAGCATGTTGTCCTTCCGGATGAACCTCGAGGAGACGACCCTCATCGCAGGGCTCAACTTCTACGCCGACGAGCCGAACGCGTTCGACGAGCAGGATCTCGCCGAGGGCCTGCTGCTCACCACCCATGCCGCGCAGTCCGTCATGGTTGCCCATCTGCGCGAGCGCGTCGACAACCTCGAGCGGGCGCTGACCTCCAACCGCGACATCGGGACGGCCGTGGGCGTGCTCGTCGCGCAGCACAAGCTGACCCGCGACCAGGCGTTCGACCTGCTGCGCATCGCGAGCCAGAACACCAACCGGAAGCTGCACGACGTCGCTCTCGACGTCATCGACACCGGCGCCCTCGACGTCACCCCCCACGGACGGTAGGAGGACGTCCCTGCGGGCCATCCGGCATACGACAGCCCTTCTCCTGGACCACGTCAGGGTCAACCGGCCGGGCGCACGGCCTCGGTGGAGCTCGAGTCCCGCTCGACGCGGTCGATCTCTCCCGGAATGGCACGCGGCACGTCGCGGGCCAGGAAGCCGGGGCGGTCCTCGCGCAGCCGCGCGCCCGCATGGGCGTGCAGCCACGACGTCCACACGGCGGCCTGCGCCGGCGACGCACCCTTGGCCATGAGGCCGGCAGCACATCCGGCCTTCACGTCACCCGAACCGGCCGTCGCCAGGTCCGAGGGGCCCGAGTCGCACGACCACGCCTCACCCTCGGGCGAGACGATGTAGGAGACCTCTCCCCCGCTCAGGACGACCGCGCCGGTCCGGTCGGCGACCGTGCCCGTCGCGCGGAGCTGCGCGCGCGTGACCTCCTCCTCAGACCGCTCGAGGAGGGCGGCCACCTCGGTGACGTTGGGGGTGAGCAGCACCCGCCCGTCCAGATGTCGCACTCCGTCACGGTGACCCGTCAGGTAGGCGGTGCCCAGAGCGTCCAGCACGAGGCCTGCGTCAAGATGCGGAACGATTTGCGCTGCAAAGAGGCTCGCATCGCGGGGCTTGCCCAGACCGGGCCCGAGGACGACGACGTCGGCGCCCGCTGCCAGCTCGAGCACGCGGTCGGCACCGGCCACTGCCAGCTCACCGTCGTGCAGGACGGGAAGACCCTCGACGAAGGCCTCGGGCAGCGCGACGGCCAGGGCCGCGGCGGTGTCGGCGGCCGTGGCCACCTGCACCTTGCCGGCGCCCACCCGTAGCGCAGCCTCCGCGACGAGCAGGACCGCGCCCGGTGTCTGGCGTGCCCCGCCGACGACCAGGACGGTGCCGTGGTCGGACTTGTCCCCATCCGGATCGGGCAGAGGCCACCCACGCAGCAGCTCACGGTCCACGCGTACGGGACGCTCGACGGCCACGTCACCCCCTCCTCTCGTGCACCTCGAGGGCGGGCGGCTCCTCGGCAGCCTCCTCGTGCGTCTCCTCGACGGCGGCCCCCTCGAGGTGGCGGGTGTCGGCGAAGGACTCGAGCTCGAGCTGTCCGTCCGAGCCTCGCCGGTAGCGCGTCACGGAGCAGTTGCCGAGAGGTTGGGTCCGGTCCACGTCGAGGAGCGTCGTCTCGTCGAGCCCTTCCAGGGCGAGGCGAAAGCTCATGATGACCGCCTGGTGGGTGAAGATCCAGACCCGACGACCTGCGTGGGCCTGAGCCAGGTCGAGCAGGACATGACGCACTCGCAGGGCGACGTCGGTCCAGCTCTCACCACCCGGCGGCCGGTAGTAGAACTTGCCGAGCCGCGTCCTCCTGTCGGCCTCCTCGGGGTAGCTCTCGCGGATCCCCACCCCGGTGAGGCCGTCGAAGACCCCGAGGTCACGCTCGCGCAGACGCTCGTCCCACACCGGCGCCATGCCGACGGCCTCGGCGACGATGCGCGCCGTGCTCGCCGCCCTCAGGTACGGCGAGCTCATCATGACGTCCGGTCGCGGCCTCTCCGCCTTCGCGACGTGCCGAGCCAGTACCGTGGCCTGTCGCTCACCGCGCTCGGACAGGGGCGTGTCCGGGTCCCGGGTGCCGAGCTCCAGGCGGCCGGCACCGGCACGCCGCGCCTGCGCGTCGGCGAGGTTGCCCACGCTCTCGCCGTGACGCACCAGGACGAGCGACTCGACCTGGGCGGACGTCGTCCGAGCGCCGACGTCCGTCAGCACCGGGACCGGCTTCCCGCGCGGCGGGGTGTCGCCCGGGCAGGTGCTGTGTCGCTCAGGTCTCTGCATGCCCGACAGGTACCCGCGGTCGCCGGCGCAAAACACCCGCCTCGGCCGCAACCGCCTTGTTGGACGTTGGACAGATCGCTTCCGTGGCGGCGACCCGGTGGGAGTTTCGGAGGTGCGGTTCCGGCCTTGAAGACACAGGGCCGGCGCCGCCGCGATCGTGTCGGCCCGGGACGCGTTCGTCGCGGCCATCGAGAGGACGGCCACAGACGGACGGCGACAGACGGACGGCGACAGACGGACGGCGTCAGTGCCGTAGTGCCGCGGCGAGCGCCTCCGGGTCGGCGACCGTCACCGTCGCGGCCGGGTGACGAAGCAGGCCCGTGGGCTCGATCGCACGGACCTTCTCGACGAACGAGATGCACAGCCCCCGCCGCGAGTTCGTCGCGAACGTGACGCCACGGTCGGCGAGCGACAGGTGGGCCGGACCCGCCGTCCGCACGAGGGAGTACCCCGTCGTGACCTGCGTGCCCGCGACGTTGGCGAGGGGCGTCCTGAGTCGCCAGGGGCCGAACCGGACGAGCAACTCGTCGTCGGTGACGACGACCCGCGCCGTGGCCGGTCTGATCCCGAAGACCATGCCCGGTAGGCGGTAGCGGCCTTCGAAGGCGAAGTCGAACTCGCGCGTCACGCCCGTTCCCCCGGGCGGGACGGGTTGTCGAGCAGGCCGGGGACGCCGCGCTGCTGCTCACCCAGGTAGGCGTCGAGCACGAGGAGACCGGCGGTGGTCACGGGTGTGGCCCATCGCAGCCAGGCCATGCGCTGCCCGAGGGTTCGCGCCGCTTGCCGTGACGCCGGATCCGACTCCGCGCGCTCGAGCGCATCGCTGAGCTCCGCGTCGGAGCGGTACGCCTCGGCGCTCACCGCGAGCGCGGCACCCGTCAGTGCCGTCTTGAGGACGACGGCGACCGCGGTCGGGCGGTGCGCGACGACGCGACGCCTGTTGTCGACGACGACGGCGACCCCGCTCAGCAGGTGAAGGCCGATGGCCAGCCCCTGGGCCGGACCCCACCGCCGCCGTGCTGCTTCGGCCATCGCGAGCCCCCCACGTGCCTCGTCGTCCTCCCGCGAGACCTCGTCGAGCGCCACCGCGCTGGCCAGTGAGCCGCCGAACCACGCCGCGTTGGTGAGCACGTGCGTCGAGCGGACAAGAGTGCTGTATGCCGTCATGCGGAGTCCTTGGTCCGGTGCCGCCGTGCCGGCGACGCGTTGCGGGGTGGGACTCTGCCGTACCCGCTTCGCGCCGCAGGAGACCCGAGCGGTGCGGCAATTCGCGACGTGCTCGCCATGCGCGTCTCCAGCCGCGGACGTCTCGCTGCCTCGGTGGGTGGACCTTTGACATGATGGCGAGCGTGAGTGGACCGTGGCAGCGACGCGTTGAGCTGTGATGCTGCCACCGGGTGATGCCGATGGGGACCGGACAACCGCGACCCGTGCCCTCCTGGCAGAGCTCGGCACGGCCATGATCGCGACCGGGCAGCCGGTCCAGGAGATCGAGGAGGAGCTGGCGGAGGTCGGCTCCCGGCTGGGCTTCCCGGACGTCCAGACCGCAGTCGGCCCCACAGGACTGCTCGTCACCCTGAAGGCGGGAGACCCCGCCACGTATCGTTCGGCTCCCGCTGGCCTGCGCCTCCACCAGTCCGCGAGCGTCCGCCTCATCCGCCATCAGCTGGTCCACGGCGGCCTGGCGACCGGCGCCGCCCGGGAGCAGCTCGCGGCGGTCGCTCGGCGTCCAGTCGGACAGCCGTTGTGGCTGGTCGCGCTGGCGTGGCCCGTGCTGGCCGTCGGCATCTCGCTGATCCTGCAACCGGGTTGGGCCAACATCGTTGCGGCCGCGGCGGGGTCGGTCCTCGTCTTTGCGCTCGTCCAGCTGGCCGAGCGGTACGAGGTCGTCAGGGCGCTGCTCCCCACCCTTGCCGCGTTCGTGGTGTCGCTGGCCATCTTCGGCGCCGCTGACGCCGGACTGCTCGAGGGTCCGTTGCGCACGGTCCTGCCCCCGCTGGCGGTCCTTCTCCCCGGAGCGCTCGTCGTCAACGGCTTGTCGGAGCTCGCCGCCGGGCACATGCAGGCGGGCTCGGCCCGGCTGACCTACGGGCTGGCCCAGCTCGGGTTGTTCGCGCTGGGACTGCTCATGGCCACCGCCCTGCTGCGCGTGCCCGCCTCCACCCTGGTCAACCTCCGGGTGGACGAGATCGGCTGGGCCGGCGCTGCCGTGGGTCTGGTGCTCATCGGATCGAGCATCTGCCTGATGGAGGGCGTTCCCCTCCGCATGCAGGGGTGGGTCCTGCTGGTGCTCAGTCTCGCCTTCGGCGCCCAGCTCGTCGGGCAGGAGGTGGGCTCGATCGGGCTCGGTGGCTTCCTGGGGGCCATCGCGGCCAGCCTCGGAGCGAGCGTGGTCGAGTTGCGACGCCCACAGCTGCCCCGCCTCGTGCTCTTCCTCCCGGCATTCTGGCTGCTCGTGCCCGGGAGCCTGGGCCTGGTCGGTGTGACCGAGCTCGCGGCGGGTCGCGAGTCGGCCACCGACGTCGCCCTCGGGCTGCTGGGCGTTGCCATCGCGATCTCGCTCGGCCTGCTGGTGGGCTCCTCCGTGGGCCGGGCCCTGCGTGGGCGTCGCGCCGCGCCCGCAGCATAGACGTCAGTCCGTCAGTCCGTCAGTCCGTCAGTCCGTCAGGGGCGTCAGCGTCACCATCGGTGAGGCGCTCACCCAGTCGTCGATGGAGTACGCCTGCGCCGCGTACCACGGCTGAATCCGCCACGCCTGCTCGACGACATGTCGCCGCGTGGCCGGATCCGTCACCTCGTCCGCCACGACCTGCAGGTCGCTCACCGGCTCACCCAGATGCAGCACCGCCTCTCGGTGGCCGCGCAGGTTGGCCAGCCAGTGCCTCGAGCCGGGAGTGCCGGTCAGGACGATCTGCGCGTCGACGACGACGTACCAGATCTCGATCCTGCTGACCCTGCCGCTACGGCGCCCGAGCGTGCTGATCTCGCACGTACCTGTCGGGGGCAGCTCCGCCACATCCATTCTCGAAGGCTAGGGACCATCCCGGCATCCGTGGCTCGCAACGCGTCCACTCGGCGCGTCCCGTCTGATCTGGAGTGGGCGTCCGTCCCTTCGCGCCGGGCTGCGGCGTCAGGTCCGCGCCTGCCGATCCGCCAGGACCAGACCCGCGGCCCACCCCGGCGCCCGGCCTCCGGCCGGCGGCCCGATCGCCTCCATGTCGTGGCCGGTCCGCGCCAGCGCCCAGGCCACTGCCGAGTTGGAGTTCCACATCTCGCCCGCAGACAGCTCGTCCCTGCCCCAGGTCAGCACGGGCAGCGCTCGGAGCACCTCGACCACGGCTGCGACCCTTTGCGGGTCGTCCGTGGTGCGCAGCGGGCTGCCGACGGCTTCGGCGATATCCGGAATGAAACCCCCTGGCCAGACACGCATCTCATAGCGAAACGCGCGGAAGCGGCCGAGCCACCGCGAGCCGACAGGCCCCTCGGCGAGGACGCCACGATCGGTGTCCTCGACGTTCCACACCGGACCCATCTCGACGGCATAGGCGACGCCCTCGAGACTGATCATCAGGGCGCAGTGGTAGAGGTCCGCCGCAGCGCGGTGGTGTCGCCGCGCCGAGCCCTCTTCATAGAGGCGGCCGCACCATCGCACGACGTGGCCTCCCGCCCCGAGCGGAAGCCAGAACAGATCGACCGAGGCACCGGCAGGTTCATCGAGCACGCCTTCCACTCTCGCCCGATCCCGAGCGGGCGGTAAGGGGCGAAGGTCACGTCCGAGCGACGCGGTGACCAAACGTACGAATCCCACCGATGACGGTCAGCCGATCAGGCGGTGCGGCGGCCGTGATCCACGAGGTCGGCACGCAGGGCCCGAGGGTCGGCGCCGATCGCCCTGATCAGCATGGTGACCGCCTCGTCGTCGACGCGCAGCACGCCGAGGGCGATGTGTTCGGTGCGGATCTCGCGCGCTCCGGCGCGGATTGCCTCGCGCAGTGCCAGCTCGAGCACCTTCTTCGAGCCGCGCCCGAATGGGATGTGACCGCCCCACCCGAAGCGTCCACGAGCGGTGTCCAGGTCGTCGTCGCCCTCATCCGACGCAGCTCGGCCGGCGGGGGGCGTGGGCCCTGCGGCCGGCTCGTCGAGTGCCCCGTGGCCGAACTGGCGCTCGACGGCCTCACGGATGGAGTCGAGGTCGATGCCGAGGGTCCGGAGCGCCGCAGCATCGTCCTCGCCCAGCGGGGCGGGCGGAGCGGACGGCACGACGCCGAGGCACTCCGCGACGGCATCCGTCGTGATGCCGTGGGCGGAGAGGACGTCATGGACGCCGCTGCCCTCTTCGGTCAGGGCGAGGAGGAGGTGGACCGGGCGTACCTCGTCGGCTCCGAGCTCGCGACAGAGGTCCTGGGTCGAGACCACGACGGCGCGAGCATCACGGGCAAAGCGTTCGAACACGGGTCTACCTCCGGGCGTGCTTGCGGTGGACGGTCTGCTTCGTGACGCCGAGCGCGTCGGCGATCTCCTGCCACGACCAGCCCTTGCCCCGGGCGTTGCGCACCTGCAGGGCCTCGAGCTGGTCAAGGAGACGACCCAGCGCGGCCACCGCCCGCAGCCCGACCGTCGGGTCGGTGCTGTCGAGGTCGCCCGCGAGGTCGGCGGCGGTTCTGGTCATGCCTGTCAGCATATGCTGACAGGCGGCCGCCGTCAACACATGCTGACGAGCGCAGGAGAGCACCCGTGTCGGTCCAGCCCCACCCCCGGACCGCGCTTGCCCCTCAGTCCTCCGGGAAGCCGGAGTCGATGCAGAGGATGTTGCCCTCGCTGTCCTTGAACCAGGCCGCCTTGCCCATTCCGCCCATGTCCGCGATGCCGTCGTCCCACTCGACCCCCGGCAGGTCGTACGTCTCGAGTGCGACACCCTTGGCCTGCAGTGCACGAGCCTCGGCCACGACGTCGTCGACGTGGAACTGGGCGATGGTGTGACCGGCCTGGCCGGCATACTCGGTCTGGTAGACGCTGAACATCGTCCCGCCGTCGGTGCGGTAGACGAGCATTCCGGCGTCACCGATCTCGGCGGCCGGCTTGAGGCCGAGGGTGTCGGCGTAGAACGACTTGGCCCGCGCGAGATCGGCGGCGGGGATGTTGGCGGTGACGGACGCACTGGTGAGCATGGGGACCTCCTGATGAGCTGACGAACGTGATTCTGCGGTGGAGTCGGGGCGGTGACGGTGACACCGCGCGCCCTCATTCCGCCCTACACCTCCGCCGGCGATGCCGCAGCCGAACCATGAAGATTCCCGTTCGCAGCACAGTGGGCATGGCCGCGGGTGTCGACCACCGAGGCTCAGGACGTGCCAGGTGGACCGTCCAGCACCGTGGGCACGTACTCGACGAGCTGGATCTGGCCGTCGAACGTGCGGCAGTCCACCATGTCGAGAGCGACGTCGGGGTAGCCGTCGTAGATGCGCTCCCTGCCCGTCGCGCCGGTGATGACGGGGAACATCACGACCCGGAACCGGTCGACGAGGCCGGCTTCGAGCAGCGAGCGGCACAGGGAGACGCTCCCGATCGTGCGCATCGACCTGTCGCCCTCGTCCTTCAGCTGCCGTACGGCCTCGACGGCATCGCCGGCGAACAGCGTCGAGTTCTCCCACTCGAGGGGCTCGGTCAGCGTGTTCGAGAAGACGAACTTCGACATGCCTCCCAGCACGTCGGTCCCCGGCTCGCCCTCCTTCGTGAAGGAGTGCATGAGGCGATAGGTGTTCGCTCCCATCAGGACCACGTAGTCCGCCTCGGGGCTCTCACCCAGCCAGGCGAGGTACTCCGGCCCCTGCAAGCCCCACCAGCCGGGCCACCCCTCGGCAGCCGCGTACCCGTCGAGCGACGTGATGAAGTCGACCACAAGCTCAGCCATCTGGACTCCCCTCCCTGCTCACTGACCAGTCTGCCTCGGGTGCCTGTCGTCCGACCAGCGTCATGACACCGCCGCCCGACCGATGGAGGGGCGCTGTCGCAGATCCTCACCGAGTCAGCAGCGCTTCTCCCCGATCCTGGGCCTCCTCAACACTCGTCGCCGTTCGTCAGTCGCTGGGTGCCTTCCAGCCGAACCGCATCGAGCAGGCTCTCCTTGAGCCCGAGGGCGCGCAGGACGGTCGGCGCCACCTGTCGCAACGAGACGGGACAGCTGAGCGTGCGGCCTCCCTTGCGCCCGGGCTCGACGACCACCAGCGGGACGTGGGTGTCCTCGGCGCTGCCGCTCCCGTGGTCGACGAGCTTCGAGCTCACTGCTGCGTAGACGACACCGGGCACCGGCTGTACGACGATGTCGGGTATGCGGCCCGGGTTCCCGCCGAGCTGGCCGGCGAAGAGCGAGGCGACCGCGGCGCCGCTGGTGATCGTGCCCGCTCCCACGGTGCCTGCGTTCGCCTCGAGCACTGCCGCGGCGTCGGCTGCCCGGCCGCGATCCTTGAGCCAGATGAGTGCCATCGTGTCCGCCGTCACCTGTGCGGTCAGCCCGGGCTCCACGCTGTTGACCAGCGCGGCGAAGGCTGATGGGTCTACCCAGCGCAGGGTCGAGCGGTCGACCGGGCTGTTGGCGTGCTTCGCGGTCAGGATGATCATCGTCTCGTCCGTCAGGCCGTTGGCCTCGAGCCGGCTCAGCATGCGACCGATCGCGCCGTCCACGTGGTCGAGCGCCTGCGCCAGGCCAGGTGCGGTGCCGGCGAGCGGGCCGAGGGTGGCGATGCTCTGGGGGGTCGTGCCGGCCCCATCGACGTAGCCGGAGAACTTCTGCCCGATGTTCGGCGCCTGGAAGTTCATGCCGTAGATCGCCGGCACACCGACGACGGCCGAGCCGTCGTGGCTGAGGCCGTCCATCTCGTTCAGGACGGCGACGACCTTGAGCTCGTCGTTCGCGATGATCTTGGTGATGTCGGCCTTGGCCGCGTTGAACTCGGGGCCGTAGAAGTCATCGACACCTGTCCCTGAGGGGCCGGACAAGATCTCGTAGCTCGGGTGCTTGTCGGCGACCGCCGTGCGCAGCCCCGCCGCGTGCGCCACCTCGTAGATGGTGTTCACCTTGAGGAACTGGTGGGGGTAGACGACGCTGCACCCGTTGTCCGGGTCACGCGGCAGCTTGGCCGGGTTGATGTCGGCCACGCTGTCGCCGGCATTGGCGTTGACGTTGATGGTCTGGTTGAAGGGAACGAGCGCCCCGCGTGTGCTGCAGTCCGAACCGGCGGGCGACAGGTCGTTGTCCCAGGACACGTCGTAGTAGACGCCGGTGGAGCTCGGGGAGCCACCCGTCGTCATGGCGAGTGTGCCTGGGAACGAGTCCGACGGTGCCTGGGCTGACGCGTTCGAGTAGCGACGTCCCCGCTCCACCACCGCAGCCAGCGCCGAGGTCGGATGCGCCGCGACGTAGTTCGTCAGATCGGCGTCGTGGAATCCATCGAGGCTGAGAAGGAGAACATGGTCCACCTTCGGGTTGATGTCCGCCGAGGCAGAACCCACAGGTGCAAACGCCAAAGCCCCGGCAAGCGGCGCCATCACCACCGCAAGAACCCGCCACCGAAGATCTCGCACGGCTCCCCCTTTCGGGGTCGAGTACCACCCCAACCTGACCACTTTAGCGACAAAGAGCCCGAAATGAGCCCGAATCGGCCCCGACTCCGAGGCCCGTCAGGTCACCTGTCTGGAGCGTGGCCCGCGTCAGACCGACCTGATCGCGCCCTCGTAGTAGTCGCAATGACGTCGAAAGCCGGCGTTCGCCAACGTCGGAGGCAGGTCGGTATCTCCGGGCTCGACGTTCACCACGACGGCCGCGCAGCCGAGGTCGTGGGCCTGACCGGTCGCGACAGGCACGGCCTGCTGAGGGTTGGCGACTTCAGGCAGAAAGAGGATGGGCCCCGGCGGCGCGTACACGGGTGGTGCTGGAACCGTGATCGCCTGGGCCCCGGGCAGCGTGACCTCGACGCAGGCGTCGCCACCGCCCGAGCCTGGCAGCTCCTTCAACCACCACGAGGCCGTGATTGTCAGTCCCACCTGCAGGGCGAAGGCTCCTCGGGCTTGCTCGTAGGCCGGACACACGAACCGCACGTGGTCGCCCTGACAGTCGCGGCTGGGAGCGATCCAGAGGTCGCGGCCGTCACGCGTCCAGCTCTCCTGGTCGACGAAGAAGTCGTCGACCAGCCATCCGTCCGCTCGAGGGAAGCAACAAGCACTGAGTCGTCAGTTCGATAAGCCATGGCGCTGCTGTCCCTGAGGAGCTGGTCAAGGAAAGCGCGGTGCCGGCTCACGCGTCAGGTGCAGATCGCCAGAACACAGGCGCGTGCTGGACCAGTGGCTCTCGGCGGCGGTTCAGGGCAGCGGCGATCCAGGCAGAGTCATCCACGACGGCTGCACGGGCGGGCATGGAAGGACGGTAGCTGGGCCATTGCTCCGCGGGATGCTCAGTCAGCGGAGGGGTGGCGGCGACCAGATTGCCGCGCTGAGGGCGGCCAAGGCGCTCGACAACGCCGCTCCGAGGGCGACGACGATCGCCCGACCAAGCCGGTAGCGCAGCACTCGTGTGCGGGCGGTGCCGCATCAGGTGCCCGGTCGATCCGCCACGGCGTCCTGTCGGGCTACGTGCGTCGGTAGGCTCGGCGTTGTGCCGGACATCAAGGATCTCGAGCCGCTGATCGGTCGTTGGCGCCAGCTCGTCGACGCCCCGCGGCACGTCGCGGAAAAGGTCACGGGCGACATGACACTGGAGTGGCTCCGTGACGAGAAGGTGATCCTCCAGCGCTCGATCGTCGCGAACCCGATGTTTCCCGAGGGCGTCGTCCTGATCATGGCCGCGGACGAGGACGCCGAAGGCGACTTCACCGCGCACTACTTCGACTCCCGTGCGGTCTCGCGCCTGCTCCATATGAGCTTCCAGGACGGCGTCTGGAAGTGGTGGCGCCAAGCGAGCAACCCTGATGATTTCGATCAGCGCTTCGAAGGCACGCTCTCAGAGGACGGCAAGACGATCGAAAGCTCCTGCTACCTCGTCGAAGACGGCGAGTGGATCCACGACTTCGACGTCACCTACACACGCGTTTAGTCCCAGGGGTGCGGGGTGAGCCGGTACCTCATGATTCGCTTCTTCTTCACGCATTTCCGCTTCAGCCGGACCGGACGTCGGGAGCGAGGGCCGACATGGTGCGGTGGCAGGACGAACCGGAGGCAACTCTGGAACAGCGACCTCGGCGCAGCCTGGCGGGGCTACGTGCGCCCAGCTGGCATGAGCTGGTGCCACGGATCTCGTGCGACCGGATCACGATGACCTCTGACGCCACCTTCGATAGAGGAAGCGAACGAGGTGGCGCTGGAGGCGCCGCCAGTTGAACGGATCCGCCGCGTTGAGGGGCGGCTACGCTCGCCCCGTCATGTCGCCGTCCGAGCGATGGAGCCGAAGTGCGGTGGTCCTGGCAGCGTCCTCAGTGATTCGGTGCGAGCTGCGATGCTGCCCGCGCGGGACCTCGGTATTCGTCATCGTCAGTGGGCGCATCGAGCTTCTCGAAAAGGTAGGGCCCTGCGCTCCAGCTTCCCGCGGTCCCTGCTGACTGATCGGCAAGGACTTCTTCGGCTACCTCGGGCCGCACCACGTCAGGCTGGTCGAGCTCGAACGCTGCGGCGCGTCCAGCGCAGCTACGGGCTCCGTGGTCGGCGTGCGGGTCTTTGGGTCCCAACCCGTCTCGCCAACTCCCATGTCGGCGTCATCGACCGCCGCGGCCGACTTCCCCTCCTCGCGCGGGCTGCTCATCCGGGAAGGCTAACCGCGCAGATGGCACCGACTCCGTAATAGCGATGCGGGACTCCAGCGCATTTCGCGCGGGGCTCGCCGAGACCTCGAAGGCAGCGTCGTACTGCCGCGCGCGTCTCAGGGTGCCGACCGGCTGATCTCCTCAGAGGTCATGTTCGGCTGCGAGGCGGGGATGTAGTACGCCTGACGCCTGTGGTGCAACGTCCCGGACGTCCTTGTTGCAGGCCGGCTATAACGCGAGTTCGGCCTGACCGAATATCCGCTCGAGGTGCAGCCGCACCAGCGTCTCCCCCGGAGCATCGTTGCGGGCCGCGAAATCGTCGGCCCGGTCCGGTACATAGCGCGAGGCGATACGCGTGGCCCACCCCAACCGATCTGGCGGCTCATCGTCAAGAGTCACCGAACCCCTTGCCACCACGAATGCATAGGGAAACGAATCGTCCTCGACCACGGCGGCTGCCCGAGGGTTCGCGTGAAGATGACGACCCTTCGCACTCGTCGCCGTTGTGAGGAACACCAAGTCGTCACCGTCGAGGATGAACCACACAGGCGCGACGAGCGGCTTTCCGGTGCTGGAGGCGGTTGCCACCTTTGCAGTGCGAGCTCCAGAGCCCAGAAACGCTCGAGCCTCAGCTGCATCCATGTCTCGCATCGGGCGCCCCCACCTCCTTCGGCGCAGCCGAACAGCCTCCGCGGATCCGTCCGCGGCGGGCGGCTGGTACTGACATCGTATGACCGGTCCGAGGCCCATTCGTTCTGAAGCCGCGATCGGAGCCCGGTCCACGCAGTTCGGGCCGAGGCGCCGCGACGGCGACCCGGCTACCGACCGGGACGCGGGCGTAGCCGTGTCATACGGTCGTTCGATCATCGGTCTCCCTTCGGTGGCCGGGCGACGGGACCGGCCAGCTTCTCGAGCCTCCACATCGCGTGGTTGTTGCAATGAAGGAGCCAAAACCATTGCGACTCAGGTCGATTCGGGCAGTGGGTTGCGATCTTCTTGAGCGGCTATGTTGCATGTCTCCTTCGCGTCCGCTCTGGATTGAGGTAGCCGTCGCCTCCCGCGACGCTCACTTCCTCACCCTGTGTTGCCCACGGGGTTCGGGTAGGCGAGCCCAATGGGTACTTCAAGAGCATGGAACCGATCCCGGAGACGCGGCAAGCCCTCGAGCGACTCGGCCAGTACGGCGACTCAGCCTTGCAAGACGACCTGACGGACATCGCGGCGACGGTTCTGGCAGCGGCCCCGGGGATCGTGGGGTTCAGCCTTGGCCTCGTTCGCGAAGGTGTCACCTTCACCTATGTGGCGACCTCCGAGACCGTGGCCTCGCTCGACGCAGTCCAGTTCGTCGACGGCGGTCCCTGCGTCGACGCGGTCGGGGCCGGCGAGACCGTGCTCACGGACGAGGAGGAGCTGTTCGACGAGAAGCGCTGGCAGTGCTTCGCCCAGGCCAGCGCCACCGCTGGAGTCCGCAGCACGCTGTCTCTGCCGATCCTGACTGGCGAGACGGTCACCGCGGGCATCAACGTCTACGGCGCCGGGAGCGACACCTTCAGCGGTCACGAGCAGCGACTCGCCGAGATCTTCGGTGCCTGGGTCCCGGGTGCCGTGCACAACGCCGATCTCTCCTTCACCACCCGGACCAGAGCGACGGAGACCCCCGCACGGATCGAGGACCTCGACACGCTCAGCCGCGCGGCCGGCATCCTTGCGGCCCAGCAAGGCATCTCGCCCCGCGAGGCCGACGCCAAGCTTCACGATGCTGCGGACCGCGCCGGAGTGTCGGTCGTAGCCGTGGCCCGGTTGATCGTCCGCTCCCGTTCGTGACGACGCACGATTGCGGCTCACCTGACAGGTCCCGGCCGAGCGTCGTTTGTCGTCTTTGGGGGCCGCTGTGCCGCTCAGCCACCGCCCATCGCGACACTGCCGTCGGACAGCACCGGTGAGATGAGCCCGAAGACGTTCCCGTCGGGGTCGAGCAGGTAGCCGACACGGCCGATGCCCTGCATGTCGGCCAGCGGCAGTGCCTCCGAGGCCCCGAGGTCGAGGCCCTGCTGGAAGAGCTCGTCGATGCTGCCGTCGACGCCCACCACGACGTTGCAGCCGTTGACGGGCCCGCCGCGCTCGGGTGCCGGGCCCTGACGCAGCGTGAGCCCGCCGTTGATGCCCTTGCCGGGGGCGTTCATGCCGATGGCGCCATCGCCGGTGTCGATCGACCAGTAGGGCATGTCGCCGAACTGCGTGAACGTCCACCCCAGCAGCTGCCCGTAGAAGTCGATGAGCGCCTGCGGCTCAGACGCATGGATCTCGAAGTGCACCACGAGGTTCGACACGGCAACTCCCCCAGACGATGGGCTTTCACGCTACGCCGGTCGGACGGCATCCTCCAGAGATCTCGTCGGCAGCGGCGGGGGCTCGAAGGTGGATGAGTCGGCCAATACGCCGGAGATTGAAACAGCCCGGTCGTCCGTGTTGCCTGTAGTGCCCCAAGCCCCTGACCTGCACAAATGCGAAGTTGGCATCGTGGGGCACGGAAGCCACGCGGTAGGGGGACCGAGCTGCCGCCGGGACGAAGTGGCCGGGGCGGAGGCGTTGAGTCCTTGGACGGTCATCGGCTGAAGGGCTGCGCGTCGCGCATGCCGATGGGACAGTGGGCGGGGAGGTGTGCATGTCTTGGGCCGGCCTTGACCACCAACGTCCCGACGTGACGGCTGCGGTCCGGCGGCTCCTGGCCGACGAGGCGGCCGAGGTCGGCGACTGGGCCACCACCGAGCTCGCTCTGGGGGCGGCCAACAACCCGACATCCGGTGCCGCGACCCGACTTCGCGGGACCGCCACGACGAACGGGACAGACCGAGCGTGGTCGCTGGTTGCCAAGGTCGTCCGCCCCAGCCCGCACGACAGGCAGACCCCTCACTCCGTCATCTACTGGAGGCGCGAGGCCGACGTCGCCATCAGCGGTGTGCTGGAGCACGGCCTGGGCCTACGCGCTCCTCGGTGCCTGGGCGTTGTCGAAGCACACCCCGAGGCTGTCGTGATCCTGTTCGAGGACATCGGCGAGGTGTCGCACGTGTCGGGCTACGACGACGAGGAGTTCGCCGTCGCCGCGGCTGCGCTCGGCCGCTTCCAGGCGTACTACGTCCAGGGCCCGCCGCTGCCTGCGCGAGCGTGGTTGACCGGCAACCTGGTCGGGCGGTTCCGGAACGCGTGCCTGCCCCAGCTCCGGGTCGTGCACGACGTGCTGTGGGACCGGCCCGCTCGCCTCAGACGCTTCGAGATCGCGATGGGCGTCGACCCGGCTCCGCTCGTCGCTGCCCTGGATGACCCGACCCCCTTCATCGAGGTCCTGGAATGGCTGCCACAGACGTTGTGCCACAACGACGCTCACGTGAACAACCTCGTCGTGCGGCGGTCCGCCGAGGGTGGTTGGGACGTGTGGGCCATCGACTGGCAGATGGTCGGCACCGGTCCACTCGGCAGCGACCTCGCGCAGCTGCTCGTCGAGGTGGCCGAGCCTGACCTGCCGCGCGTGGAGACGATCGTGCTCGAGGCCTACCTCGCCGCCCTGCACGACGACGGTGTCAGGGTCGGGCGTGAGGCAGTCGAGTTCGCGTATGCCGCGAACGTGGCGCTGAGGCATGCTTCGTGGGTGCTCTACCTGCTGGGACGCTCCCTGGACGAGCTGCCACAGGGCGCACCGGACGAGGACGTCCTCAGGGCCTGCCTGCCGGCCCTCGAGCACCCGGGGCTCGGGCACTGCGCCGCGATGCTCGAACGCGCCGACCGCCTCCGGCGCCGGCTCGGCACGTGACCCTGCGCTGGAGCCAGACAGGGTGCGTGATCGGACTGGAGTGAGACGACGGAATGGACACGTGACTCGCTGCACGCAGTCGTGGCCACCTGGATGCTGTCAACGACGTCGACTCAGTTCGGCTCATCGACCGTGAATGTCCTGGGAGCGCATTCAATCTGAATCGCGCATGAGACGGCGCCGCGGTGCGAACCAGGTGCTCGCTGCCTGCCGCATGCACTCGGCGATCCACGCGCGTTGGACCTTCCGGGTCGCCGACGCTCTGACAACGTTCACCGCCCGCGCACCCGGGCCGAAGACCCTGAAGGCCATGGTGGCGCCGCAGGTGTGTCATAGGCTTCGCACATCCGGCATTGGAGGCGCGCCATGAGCAAGCTGTCGATGCATGAGCAGCTGCCGTTCGACGAGGAAGCGGTCAGGTCGTCGATCTCGACCGGAGAGCTACCAGAACCGGACGAGGTCAAGGTCGCTGTCACCGAGGCGTACGAGCGGTATCGGGCAAACCGCCAAGGTGCCGTGGCCGACTACATCCCGGTCCTGGCCGAGGCGTCGCCGGACTGGTTCGGTATCTCGGTGGTGGGAGCTCGAGGAAGGTCGTTCGAGATCGGGGACGTCGAGAGAACGTTCTCGATCCAGAGTGTGTCGAAGCCGTTCGTGTTCGCGCTGGTCTGTGAGGCGGTCGGAGACGTCGACGCGCGCCGCCTGCTCGGGGTCAACAGCACCGGCTTCCCCTTCGACTCGCTGGTGGCGGTCGAGCTCAACCTGGACAGGACGATGAACCCGTTGGTCAACGCGGGCGCGATTGCGGCCACGAGTCTGGTGCCGGGGAGCACCGCGGCGGAGAAGTGGGACCGGGTCAGAGACGGCCTTTCGCGCTTCGCCGGCCGTGAGCTCAGCCTGAACGAGAGGGTCTACGCCTCGGAGTCCGCCACCAACCTGCGCAACCAGGGCATCGCCCACCTGCTGCAGAGCTACGGCCGTCTCTACTTCGACCCCGACGAGGCCACCGACGTCTACACCCGCCAGTGCTCTCTCGACGTGAACGTCCACGACCTTGCGGTCATGGCGTCCACGCTCGCCAACGGTGGCGTCAACCCGGTGACCGGAGAGGCGGTCGTCGGGCCCGGCGCGTGCCGGCGTGTTCTGGCGGTGATGGCCACAGCCGGTCTGTACGAGCTGTCCGGCGACTGGCTCTACGAGGTCGGGGTCCCCGGCAAGAGCGGGGTGAGCGGCGGCATCGTCACTGTCGCACCCGGCAAGGGCGGTCTGGCCACGTTCTCCCCTCCCCTGGACGTGGCGGGCAACAGCGTGCGCGGTCAGCTGGTCACCAAGTACCTGGCGGAACGGCTCGGACTCAACCTCTTCGCCTCGGTGACGGTCTCGAAGGACTAGGCAGGCCGTGCGAGGCACCCAGCCCGCCGACTCTCTCCTCCCGGTCAGCCCGAGCATCCGGTACCTGGAGCCCAGTTCGACGTCGGTCCCCTGGTAGTCCGGCCCCGGGTCGCACGATGGATCGCGCGACCATGCCGGTGACCTTCCCCGTCCTCCGAGCACGAGAGTCAGGCGCGTCGATTCCCTTCGGCTGCAAGCCCGGTCATGTCTGCCGCGGACACCGTCTTGTACAGGCTGCTCGGCTTGGCCCACTGGCGGCTCCGATTCCTGTGTCACCGAGTGGCTTGCACAGCGGACGCCGGCGTTCGGGCCTGGTAGCCGACCTTTGGGCTCCACGTGCCTGTTGTTCGATCTGCACGCCGTCACCGCTGAGGTGTAGGCGATGGCGGTCCCTGACGAGCCAGCACGCTGCGCCCCACGAGGGTTGGCGATTCCACACGCGTGGCGGCCCTTGAACGGGATGTCGTCACGCCGCCGTGCCGCCGCGCCCACCAGCATTGACTGCAGGCAAGCTGAGCCGACCCTCGGCATAGGCAGCTGACGCGCGTATTCGACCGGGCTCGGTCAGAGAACTGACGCGGGGTGCGTTTCGGCTGACAACGTGACGAACCAAGGGGATGATCGAGAGGATGCATGGGCGAGGCGGCGCATGGATTCAGTGATGGAGATCGAGATCGGGCCGGCGGGCGTGGCCGGTCGGTTCACCGTGCGGGTGCTTCGTTCGGTCGGCGCGGGGGAGCCCACGACGTCGTGCGCGCTCGACGTGGAGGGTCTGCTCGCGCAGCGGCACGGGCTAGAGGACAGCATTCTCGCCTCGTCCATCGCGGCTCGTCGAGTCACGCCGGCGCACGAGTCATCTCTGGAGGCGGTCGGCACCCTGCTCTTCGACGCTGTTTTCGCCGGGCAGGTGCGCGAGGCCTACCGCACAAGTGTCGCCGTCGCGGAAAACCGTGGTGAAGGGGTGCGCCTGCTTCTTCGGCTCACAGCGCCGGGGCTCGCCGCGCTGCCTTGGGAGGCCCTCTATGACCGTGAGGGGCGCATCTACCTGTGTCGCAAGGAGCCGCTGCTGCGGCAGATCGGGACGACGCCCGCCACACCAACTCTTCCCCTCGAGCCACCTCTGCGGGTGCTCGCACTCATCGCATCGCCGAGCACGCTGCCCTCACTGGACGTTGCCGGCGAACGGGCACGTTTGGAGGAGGCCCTGGGCGAGCAGGTCGATACCGGATGGATCCACCTCGAGTGGCTCCTCGACGCAAGCTGGCAGCGTCTGCACGAGAAGCTGCTAGACGAGTCGTGGCACGTCCTGCACTTCATCGGGCACGGCGCCTTCGACCACACACGAGACGAGGGCGTGCTCGCGTTCGTCGGACCCGACGGGCGCGCGGACCTCATCAACGCGAGCAGCTTCGCGGACTTGCTGCACGAAGCCAGGCAACGGCCGCGACTGGTCGTGCTCAACGCGTGCCTCACCGCGGCCGAGAGCACCGACGACCTCTTCTCGGGTACGGCAGCAGCCTTGGTACGCAGCGGGATCAACGCTGTGGCTGCGATGCAGTTCGCCATCAGTGATAGAGCGGCCATCGCCTTTGCGCGCGGCTTCTACATGTCGCTCGCGCACGGTCGCGCCATCGACGAGGCGATGCGCAGCGGGAGGATCGGCATCCTCGGTGTCACCCGAGACACGCTCGAGTGGGTGACACCCGTTCTATGTGTGCGCGGCGACGACACACGACTCTTCGATGTCAAGCCCGATGCAGCACCCGTCCCTCCGACAGGAGATCCCGTCTCGCCGACAGGAGAGCCCGACCCGCCAAGCATGGAGCGCACCGCTCCGGCATCTGGTCCACGGGAGGGAGACCGCACCCGGTCTCTTCAGGTAGAGCCAGCAGAGGGCGCGACAACGGTCGGCGGGCCGACTCGCGTCGCCCGGCTAGCGCGGCCGCGCCGCCGCCGGGTCTACGCTGCCGCGGCTGCACTGTTCATTGCGGTCGCCGGGACCGCGGCCACCCTGCTGATCCTGGACCGGAGGGACGCGGGACGCCCAGCAGGCAACGAGATCACCGCGGCAGCCGCTTGGCGGCTCGTCATCAGCAACAAGATCAAGGGCAGCAACGGCTGCACTGTCACAGTGACGAACACCGACACCGGCGATCAGAGACCATTCGAGAGTGTCTGGGGGACCAAGACGTTCCAGATGCAGACCGAAGGCACGTTCCGATGGGAAGCAAACGACCCGGGCTGCCTCGTGGTCCAGCGCTCCGGGTCCGGGAAGGCCGTCCTGCCATTCAGCCAGAAGGCCGGCACGGGTGACACCGACGTCTTCGCGGCACCGAAGGCTCCGGGTAAAGTCGCCGTGCAGGTCTTGGCGTTCAACAGCTACGGCCAGTGCGCTTTCGAGCTGCACGATGCCGCGGACGGACAGCTTGTGGACCTCGGCACGGTGCCCCAAGGCGAAGGCCCGCTGCGGCTCGAGCCGAACGGACGCTCCGAGGTCTACCTCGCCGACTTCGCGGGATGCGACGTACGGGTATCCGCTGAGCCCTAATTGGACTGACCACCGACGTCAGGCGCGGCGTGCCTGCTGGAGGATGACGAAGACATCGGAGTGAGGTGCGGAGCAACCACGCACCCACACCGGACTCACAACGGAAGTCTTCGTTGTCCCATGCCAACGCCTGTCCGACTCCTGCCGGTCGGCTCCGCCTGGCCCAGCTCGTCGTCGAGCAGGGCGGACGCATTGCGGACCAACGGGGGTGACCAAACACATCACCGCAGGTCAGAGGCCTGAAAGTGGATGAGTCGGCCGATACGCCGGGTTCTGTTCCGCGCCACCGTTACCGGTGACGTGGCGACGGCCATCCATCTAGGCCGGCCATTGCTGGCCGGCTCGAGCGTCCTACCCGCGCACTCGACCGGGCCGGTCTCCCCGACACCCGAGGGCGTCGATCGTGCACTGTCTGGACTTGCTCCGGGTGGGGTTTACCGAGCCGCTCCAGTCACCTGGAGCGCTGGTGGTCTCTTACACCACCGTTTCACCCTTACCGGCTGCCGAAGCGGCCGGCGGTCTGTTCTCTGTGGCACTGTCCCGCGGGTCACCCCGGGTGGCTGTTGGCCACCACCCTGCCCTGTGGAGCCCGGACGTTCCTCGGCAGGGCCGAGGCCCTGACGCGACCGTCTGGCCGACTCATCCGCGCACCAGCATAGGCGCGTATGCCGTCCGCCGCGTCGGCGCCCACCGGGCCGGCTCCCCCGGCCGGGCGCTCGAGCGGTTCAGGGTGCTCAGACCAGACGGCGGAAGGCGAGAACGGCGACGTCGTCGTGGCGGTCGGGGTCGGACACGACCTCGGCGAGCTCGGCGAGGACATCGTCGAGGTCGGCGTCGTCCCCGACGTCCGTGAGCAGCTCCTCGGCGGCGACCTGCAGCCGTTTGAGCCCGATGTCGATGCTCTCACCGCGGCGCTCGACGAGTCCGTCCGTGTACATCAGCAGGAGGTCGCCGGCGACGAACGGCACCCGGGCGGCCAGCCGCGGGATCTCGCCGAGGCCGTGGACCGGTGAGCCGTCCTCGGTGACGAAGCGCGTCCGACCGCCTGACACGAGCAGGGGTGGGGGGTGACCGGCGACGACGACGGCCAGGTCGTCCCGCGCCGGCTCGAAGAGCAGGTAGACCGAGGACGCCATCTGCGTCGGCGGCTCGGTCGCCATGAAGCGGTCCATCGCGCCGGCAAGCGCGTCGGGCTCGGGGTCCTGGGTCGCGAGCACCCTTGCGGCAGAGCGCATCCGCGACCCGGCGACCGCGGCGTCGACACCGCGACCCATGACGTCGCCGAGGACGACAGTGACCCGGCCGTCGTCGAGGCCGCTGACGTCGTAGTAGTCGCCACCGACGTCGGTGCGACCGGCCTGCCGGTAGACCGTGCCGATCTGCCACCCCGGGATCTCGGGCAGGTCCTGCGGGAGCAGCGTCGCCTGGAGCACCGACGCGACGCGCCTCGTCTGGGAGTAGAGGTCGGCGTTGTCGATGGCGAGCGCTGCCCGTCGGGCGAGGTCCTCGGCGAAGGCGACGTCGTCGTGCGTGTAGCGGCGTCCGGACTCCGCCACGACGAAGGTCAGGACGCCCAGCACCCGGTCCTTGGCCACGAGCGGCACCGACATCGCGCTCTGCAGGCCGAGCTCGCGCGCGACCCTGAGGTGCTCGTCGTCCTGGGCCGACGCGACGAGCATCTCGTCGGTGACGTTCTCGACGAGCAAGCTCTCGCCGGTGCGAGCCACGTGCGCCGCCCCACCCTGCCGGTCCGGGTCCGGGGGCCAGCGCGTCTCGAGCTCGCGGGCGAGCTGCACCTTGTCGGGGTCGATGTGGGCGACGGCGAGGGTCCGCAGGACGCCGTCGTCGACCATCTGGACGGAGCACCAGTCGGCGTGGGCGGGCACGGCGAGCGAGGCGACCTGGCGCAGGGTCTGCCGGTAGTCGAGCGAGGTGGCGAGCGCCTGCGACGCGTCGGCCAGGAACTCGAGCTGGGCGGCGCGGTTGGCGCTCTGCGCCTCGGCACGCAGGCGCAGCATGGTCTGCGCGCACATGTCGGCAAGCACACCCAGCACCCACACCAGGTCGGGATCGACCGGCCCGACCTGCCCCTCGAACCGGAAGCCCACGGCCCCGAAAGCCGACCCGTCGGCGCGCGAGATGAGCGGCAGCGTCACCGACGACCGCTCCGTGCCGTCGTCGAGATCCGGGTAGCGCTCGAGCAGCTCCTGCCGCCCCTCGACCGAGACGATCTGGGTGGTCCGGACGGCGTCGGTGAGCGGCGAGTGCGCGTCGAGGTCGAGGGTCGCCCAGTGACGGGCCTCGGACGGGGTCAGACCGTGGGTCGCGATCGTGCGCAGCCGCGCCGGACCGTCCTGAACCGCGAGCACGGCGCGGGAGGCCCCCATGACGGTCGAGGCGCGCTCGGTGATGGTCTCGGTGAGCTCGTCCAGCGTCGTGGCCGCCGCGACCTGGGCCGCGATGCCCGCCAACGCCGCCAGTCGCGGGGCGACCGAGGCGCGGCTCGCCCCCGGGCTCTGCCATGGCGCGTTCATGAGGCCATCCTGACAGTCGGCGGCCTCGGGCACCCACGGATGGGGCAGAAGTGGGAGCATGCAGGAGTGACGGGTCGGCGGGTGGCCAGGGGACGCGAGCTGGGCCGGGTCGAGTTCGGCCCCGACGACCTCCGCCGCGTGCGCGAGATCGTGCGGGCCATCGCCCGCGAACGCATCCCCGACCGGGCCGACAACGCCGTGCTCGCCGTCCACGAGGTGGCCGTCAACAGCATCGTCCACGGCGGCGGCCACGGGGTCCTGCTCATCGACGAGACGGCCGACTCGCTCGTCTTCACGGTCGAGGACGACGACGGCACCGGGTCGGTGCCGGAGGTCCTCCCGCTCGATGAGCAGTCGACGAGCGGACGCGGGCTGTGGATCGCCCAGCGCCTGAGTGACCGGCTGACCATCGAGGCCCGCCCGATGCGTACGCGCATCGGCGTGCACCTCAGGCTGGCATCCTGACCTACGAGGGCTCCGACGGCTCCGACGGCTCCGACGGCTCCGACGGCTCCGACGCGTCGACCACGTCGATGACTTGGTCGAGGTGCATGAGTCTGACGAGGCGCAGGGTGATGTCGCCGCAGACGAGCTGCAGCCGGCCCCCGTGCTCCCCCACGTGGTGGTAGAGCCCGATGACGGCCCCGAGACCCGACGAGTCGAGGAAGGTGACGTCCCGCAGGTCGACGACGACCTTCTGACCGGGCTCGATGGCGAGCTCCTCGAACGCCGCCCGGACGTCCGGCACGGTGTACGTGTCGATCTCTCCGCTGAGCCGGGCCCAAGTGACGCCCCCCGTGCTCGAGACGGTGACGCTCATCGAACCTCCTGCCGACGTCGGTGTCCTGGCCTCACCGTAGGACGTCCGCGGGCGGTGTGTGGGCAGATGCGCTCAGTCGGCGGGCCGGCGTCCGGGGGTCGTGTTCGCGACGTAGACGGTGTTGGACGACGTGCCGCCGGTGAGCGGGTTCGCGAAGGTGACCTCGTGGGCCGCGACGTCGGCGAAGACCTCTGCCAGGAGCGCGGTGAAGGCGTCCTCGGGCGGGTCGTCCGACCAGAGGGCGAAGACCCCGCCGGGGTGCAGCCCGGCGGCCAGTCGCGCGAGACCCTCTCGGGTGTAGAGGTCGGCGTGGCTGGGGTGGAGGACGTGGTGCGGCGTGTGGTCGACGTCGAGCAGCACGGCGTGCACGAGCTCCGGCGCGACACCGAAGCCCTTCCCCTCGCGCGCCAGGGCGAAGAAGTCCCCCTCCACCAGAGCGGTCCGCGGGTCGTCGGTCAGGGCCGCGGTGTCCGGGAGCAGCTGCCGCTCGTGCCACGAGATGACGGGCCCGAGCGCCTCGACGACCGTCACCGTCCGCACGCGGGCGTCCTCGAGGGCGGCTGCGGCCGTGTAGCCGAGGCCCAGCCCGCCGACGACGACGTCGAGGTCGAGGTCGTCACCGTCGACGGCGGCGAGTCCGAGCCGTGCCAGCTCGATCTCGGCGACCGTGAAGAGGCTCGACATGAGGAACTCCTCACCGAGCTTCACCTCGTAGACGTCGACGAGCAGCGACGGCTCCACTCGACGTCGGAGGCTGATCTCGCCCATCGGCGTCTGCTGCCAGTCGATCTCCTCGAAACGCCGGCTCACGACGTCACCCGAAGATCGGCGTGAGGGCGCCGACGGGCAGGTCCTTCTCGACGGACGCGAGGCGCCACTTGTCGGCGAAGACCGCGACGTGCAGGCCGTCCTCGCGCGTCAGCGACTCCGCCCCGGGGCGGCTGTCGACGATCGGCATGGCGGCTGCCGTGACGGCGCGCGCGACCGAGTAGCTCAAGGGCTCGAGGCGGATCGGCGAGCCGAACTCGTGCTCCATCCGGTGCTTGGCGACGTCGAACTGCATCGGCCCGACGGCCGCGAGCACGGGCGCCTGGGCGCCACGGCGGTCAGAGTGCAGCACCTGCACCACGCCCTCCTCGCCCAGCTGCTCGATGCCCTTGCGGAACTGCTTCTGCTTGCCCGTGACGGCGGCCCGCGCGACGGCGAAGTGCTCGGGGGCGAAGAGCGGGATGCGAGGGAAGGTGACCTTCTCGTCGGCGAAGAGGGTGTCGCCGACCCGCAGCGCGTTGGCGTTGACGAGGCCGATGACGTCGCCCGGGAAGGCCTCGTCGAGCGTCGAGCGGTCGCGGCCGAAGACGCTCTGGGCGTACTTCGTCGCGAACGGACGTCCGGTGTCGGCATGCGTGACGACCATGCCGCGGCTGAACCGGCCCGAGCAGACGCGGACGAACGCGAGCCGGTCACGGTGGGCACGGTCCATACCGGCCTGGATCTTGAAGACGAAGCCCGAGAACGGCGCCGACACGTCACGCGGGGCGCCGGAGCGGTCGGGTCGCGCGCCCGGGGCGGGGGCGAGCGTCACGAGCGTGTCGAGCAGCTGGCGTACGCCGAAGTTGAGGACGGCCGAGCCGAAGAGCACGGGCGAGGCCGCGCCCGAGAGGAACAGCTCGAGGTCGAGGTCGTGGCCCGACGAGCGCAGGAGGTCGTACTCCTCGACGGCGTCGGTCCAGACCGAGCCCAGCGACCGCTCGGCCTCCTCCGCAGACATGCGGGTGGCGATGGCCTCGGTGGCACCGCCCGGCGTACGCGTGAACTCGACGAAGTCGCCGGTCGCGCAGTCGAGCACGCCCCGGAAGTCGCCGGCCACGCCGACCGGCCACGTCAGCGGCATCGGGTGCAGGTCGATCCGGGTGGTCAGCTCGTCCATGATCGCGAGCGCGTCGAGGCCGGGCCGGTCCCACTTGTTGACCACGGTGATGACGGGGACGCCACGGGCGCGGCAGACCTCGAAGAGCTTGAACGTCTGTGGCTCGATGCCCTTGGCGGCGTCGACGAGCATGACGGCGGCGTCGACGGCTGCGAGCACGCGGTAGGTGTCCTCGGAGAAGTCGGCGTGGCCGGGGGTGTCGAGCAGGTTGATGACGGTGCCGTCGTAGGCGAACTGGAGCACCGCGGAGGTGATCGAGATGCCGCGGTCCTTCTCCATCTCCATCCAGTCCGAGACGACGCCACGACGGTTGCCCTTGCCGTGCACGGCGCCGGCCTCGCCGATGGCGCGCGCGTGCAGGGCCAGCGCCTCGGTCAGGGTCGACTTGCCGGCGTCGGGGTGCGAGATGACGGCGAAGGTGCGTCGGCGGGCCGCCTCCTCGGCGACCGCTCCCCCGTTGTGGTCCGCGCCGTCGGGGTCTCGGCGTTCCGCGAGCTCGCGGTCGTGCAGGGCGGTGGCGTCCATGGTCCTCCAGTGATCGCCCCGAGTCTGTCACCGCTGGGCACGATCGCCCGAATCGGTACC
Source organism: Terrabacter sp. Soil810 (assembly GCF_001429645.1). Classification (NCBI taxonomy): domain Bacteria; kingdom Bacillati; phylum Actinomycetota; class Actinomycetes; order Micrococcales; family Intrasporangiaceae; genus Terrabacter; species Terrabacter sp. Soil810. The sequence goes on along the minus strand of NZ_LMSW01000011.1, from coordinate 1,119,557 downwards.
GCCGTCACGCCTGGGCGGTGAGGTGACCCGAGTCACACCTGCCGGTTCACGTCAACGATCCGGCACCGTCGTTCGTCGTGCATGGGAGATGACGATCGCAACCGACCCCAGGACCATGACCGAACAGCTGACCGACGACCTGCCCGACACCCGACCCGGCTCCACGCCAGACGCGGAGCCCGACGCACGGCCCAGAGCGAAGCTGCTCGACCTCTCCCTGACCCAGCTGCTCGGCGGCTCGATGGCGGCGGCGACGGCAGCGGCCCTGGGCTCGCGACTCGGCGTCGTCGGCACCATTGCCGGCGCGGCGGTGCTCAGCGTCATCTCGGCGATCGCGGCCAGCCTCTACACGAACTCCATGGCCCGCGCCCGCGAGGCCGTGGTGCTCGTGCGCTCCCGCCGAGGGGCGGACGGCACCGACCTGGAGGTCGTCCGCGAGACCTGGTGGCGACGCCCCGACCGGGCGACGACCCGACGCGTCCTCGTCACGACGGGCGCGGTCTTCGTCATCGCTGCGGCCTTCCTCACCGGACTCCAGCTCGCGACCGGCGCAAAGGTGACCGGCACCGACCTCGGCGTGCGCGCGAGCGCGGGGGCGGTGGTCGACAGCCCGGCCGACACCGCCGGTGACACCGCTCGGGACGGCAGCGGCGCCTCCGACAGCGGCGCCACCGGGTCGCTCGCGACGACGCCGACCGCTCCCGCGGCCACGCCCGCGCCGGCGACGACCTCTGGGACCGACGTGACCCCGGGTCAGGCCCCGTCGACCGGCACCCCTGCCGCGACGACCCCCGCGACCCCGGCCGACCCGGGTGGAGCTGCGGGGTCCCCCGACCCGGCCGCGCCCACGGCACCGTCCACGCCCGACCCCGCCGCGACGACGACCGGCCCCGTCACCGCTCCCTGAGCGCCCGAGCCACGGACGACGAATGCCGTCCCGCCCCCCGGGTGCGACGGCATACCTCGTCCGTGGCCGGCCACGGCGTACGGCCGGTGGCGTCCTGACCCCGGCGGCCACAGCCGCCGCCGGCCGCCCTCAGCGTCGCTCGGGCCAGGGCCAGTCGACGTCGAGCGACTCGCCGACCGCGAGCCCTGACCACGCTGCCGAGAGGCGGTCGAGGTCGGCGAACGCCTCGGCGAGCTCCCGGGGTCCGAGGTCGGCGATGGCTTCCTCGGCTCGAGCGTGGTGGAGGTCGGGCGTCATCCCGCGGTGCCGCAGCCACGCCGGGTAGACCGCAGCGGCCAGCTGCTCGGACCGCCCGATCTGCGTGCCGCGCGACTGGTTCCGACGTTCGACGCGACGTGCCCACGCCTTCGTGCGCGGTTCCTGGGTGGGCACGAAGGTGCCTGCGTTGCCGCCGGCTGCGATCTGGCCGAAGATGCCGTCACGCAGCCCGAAGCGGTGCTCCACGACGAGGTGCACGAGGTCGTGCGGAGCGAGGGCGCTCCACCCCGGGGCCGGGCTCATGACGAGGTCGGTCGCGAGGTCGCGCGCGATGCGCACCTCGTAGCTTCGATCACCGGTCCTCGCGAAGCTCACCCGCATGCCGACGAGGCTAGGAGCGGCGGCGGCGCGGTGCCACCGCATTTCGGGCGCGGCCCGCCGCGTGACCGTCGACCCGCCGGCCGTCAGGCGACCGAGAGCGCGATCGTGCCGGTCGCGACGTCGGCCGCGTCGACCCTCAGGGTCACCGTCTCGCCGGCCTGTGCCGACCCGCTGGCCTTGGCGACGACGGCGAGGTCGATGAGCTGGACGACGACGCCCTTCTCGTTCTCGTCGACCACGACCCCCTGCACCGTGCTCCCCACGAGCGGGTGCAGCTCGGCGGCCTCGACGGCGTCGGTGCAGGCCCGCTCGACCCCATTCGTGCGCCGGTCGGAGGCGGACATGATCTCGGGCAGCGTCGGCAGCGCCTCGCGCACCCAGCCGGGCACGTCCTGGCCCGCCGAGATCGCCTCGCACACGACGAGGCCGAACCGGTCGACGAGGCGGCGCAGCGGCGCCGTGACGTGCGCGTACGGGTTGGCGACGGCGGCGTGCGTCGGCTGCGCGGGCGCCTCTCCGTCGAAGGGCGTGTAGCCAGCGCCGCGGAAGAGCGTCGTCGCCTCGTGGATGAGCGCGAGGTGCCGCGGGTCCGTGTGGTCGAGCGAGCGCAGCAGCTCGCCGTAGGACAGGCCCTTCGGCCAGTCCACACCCGCCGCCGCGACCTGTCGGCGGAAGCGCGCCAGGTCGCGCGGGTCGGGCGGCGGCATGGTGCGCAGGATGCCGATCCTGCCTCGCAGCATGAGGTCGGCACCGCCCATGCCGGTGAGCAGCGAGATCTGGGCGTTCCAGTCCTCCGAGGCCAGCAGCGGGCGGAACGAGATGCGGAAGCCGCCGTCCTCGACCTCCTCGACCTCCTGCTCGGGCATCGGCAGCGTCGCGCCACCGCGCTCGCGCTCGAGCAGGACCCGCTTCTCACCGACCTCCTTGAGCAGCACGAGGCACTCCTCGGCGGTGCCGGCGTCGACCTCCTTCTGCACCTGCTCGTAGTCGTAGCGCCGGACGCTGCGGACCATCGCGCGGTAGACCTCGACGGAGGTGCCCTCTCCATCGGCCGCCAGCGTCATGTCCCACACGAAGGCGGGCCGCACCTGTTCGGGCAGCAGGCTCGCCGCGCCCTCGCTCAGCTCCGAGGGGTGCAGCTGGACGCGCTCGTCCGGGCAGTAGACCGTCTGCCCGCGCCGGCGCGCCTCTGCGTCGACGGCGCCGCCGGCACGGACGAAGGCCGGCACGTCGGCGATGGCGTAGCGCACCCGGTAGCCCTCGCCGCTGCGCTCGATCGACATGGCCTGGTCGAGGTCCATCGACGTCGGCGGGTCGATGGTGATGAACGGGACGGCCGTCTCGTCGCGCTCCGGCAGGGTCGCGGCACCGGCAGCCGCGGCCGCCTCGGCCAAGACCTCCGGCGGGAACTGGTCCGGCAGCTCGAACTCGCGGCGCACCGCCTCGAAGCGAGCCGTGAGCTGCCGTGCCACGTCGCCGGGCTGCGTCGCCGGGCGGAAGACGATGTGTCGCTGGGCCATGGCGCCACCCTACGCATCACGACCCGCTCCGGGCGGCTGCGAACCTCGCTCCGGCCGGCCGCTGCGGGCGCGTCGGACCGCACCGTTTCTCGTCGTCTGCGACACGCGGCGCGATGAGACATCGCTGTCCGGTTTGCCTAGGCTGGCCCCCGTGCTCATCCTGCTCCCCCCGTCCGAGGGCAAGACCCCACCCCGGCGGGGGCGGTCGCTGGACCTCGGCACCCTCTCCTTCCCGGAGCTGACGCCGCTGCGCGAGTCGCTCGTCGAGACCGTGGCCCGGCTGAGCGGCGAGCCGGAAGCGGCGACCGTCCTGTCGGTCAGCCCCAACCTCGTCGGCGACATCGAGCGCAACACCCGCCTGTTGACGGCACCCACGGCGGCCGCGTCCCACGTCTACACCGGCGTGCTCTACCAGGCACTCGACATCGACTCCCTCGACGCGGCCGCCAAGCGCCGCGCCAACCGCTGGGTCGTCGTCGTCTCTGCCCTCTTCGGCGCGTTGCGCCTCGCCGACCGCGTCCCGGCCTACCGCGTCAACATCTGCAGCACCCTTCCCGGCGTCGGCTACCTCTCACACGAGTGGCGCAAGGAGCTGCCGGCGGCGCTCGACGCCGCGGTGAAGCCCCGTGAGCTCGTCGTCGACTGCCGGTCGAGCACGTATGCCGCCGTGTGGCGTCCCACGGGCGAGCGTGCCGAGCGCTGGGTGCACATCACGGTCCCCGGCGCCTCGCACATGGCCAAGCACACCCGTGGGCTCGTCACGCGCGAGCTCGTGCAGGCCGAGGCCCCGCGCACGCCGCAGGCCCTGGCCGAGCGGCTCTCGGAGCGCTTCGAGGTCGAGCTGACGCCCCCGCCGCGCGCGGGCCGGCCGTGGCAGCTGGCCACGACGCCGAGGGCCTGACGTGCACCTCGACCTCACCCTGCTCGTCGAGCGGGTCGCGCCGATCCTCGTCTTCCTCGTCGCGATCACCCTCGTGGCCGAGATCTGCGACCTGGCGGGCCTCTTCGACGTCATGGCCCACCACGCGGCGCGCACCGCGAAGGGGCGGGTGCTCGTGCTGTGGCTGCTCATCGTCGGTCTCGCGGTCGTGTGCACCGTCGTGCTCAGCCTCGACACCACTGCCGTGCTGCTGACGCCGGTGGCCATCACGGTGGCCCGTCAGGTCGGGGCCCCACCCCTGCCGTTCGCCATGACGACGCTCTGGCTGGCCAACACGGCGTCCCTGCTGCTGCCGGTGTCCAACCTGACCAACCTGCTGTCCCTCCACCCGTTCGCCGAGCTCGGCGTCGGGACCCTCGGCTACATCAGGCTGATGGCCGTGCCCGCGGTCGTCGCGATCGTCGCCACCGTCGTCGTGCTCTGGCTGCTGCACCGACGCGACCTCGGCAGCACCTACGACACGCCTCCGCCCGCCGAGCCGCACGACCGGGTGCTCATGCAGATCGCGGGCGGTGTCTGCGTCCTGCTCGCCCCGGCCTTCGTGGTCGGCGTTCAGCCGGCCCTGGCCTCCGTGCCCGCGGCGGGCATCCTCCTCGCGGCGACCTACTGGCGGGCGCCCGAGCTGCTGCGCCGGATCAAGATGCCGTGGCTCACCGTCATGGGCATCTGCATCCTCTTCCTCGTCATCGACGCCGCCCTGCGCCTCGGGCTGGAGGCATGGCTGCGCACCGTCGTCGGGCACGGAAGCGACACGGCCGACCTCTTCCGCGTCAGCGGACTCGGCGTGCTGAGCTCGAACGCCATCAACAACCTGCCGGCCTACCTGGCGCTCGAACCGACCGTGGCCGACTCCCCTGCCCGCCTCGCGGCCCTGCTCATCGGGGTCAACGCCGGACCCATCATCACGATGTGGGGCTCGGTCGCGACGCTGCTCTGGGCCTCGCGCTGCCGGTCCGCGGACCTGTCGGTCGACGTGGGCCGGATCGCCCGCACCGGCGCGCTCTGTGCCGTCACGGTCGTGGCCGCCGCGACGCTGGCCCTCGCCGCCACCACCTGACACCTGACCGGCTGACCACCTGACCGGGCTGACGGCATACGCCCTGCCGTCGACCACACCCTCGAGCCAGCCGCACGCCGTAGGCGGTGTGCGGCTGACCGCGAGGTGAACCAACGCTCGGGTCAGCCGAGCGCGCGGCGGAGGTCGTCGACGAGGTCGCGGACGTCCTCGAGGCCGACCGACACGCGCAGGACGCCGTCGGTGATGCCGACCGCGGCCCGCGCCTCGGGCGACAGGCGGCGGTGCGTCGTCGTCGCCGGGTGGGTGATGAGCGACTTCGAGTCGCCGAGGTTGTTGGAGATGTCGATGATCTGCAGGGCGTTCATGAGCGCGAAGGCCTCGTCCTTGCCCCCGTCGAGCTCGAACGTCACGACCGTGCCACCGGCGAGCATCTGCCGCTTGGCGAGGTCGTGCTGCGGGTGCGACTCGAGGAAGGGGTGCACGACGCGCGTGACCTTGGGGTGCGACTCGAGGAAGCGAGCCACCTCGAGGGCGCTGTCGGCCATCCGCTCGACGCGCAGCGACATGGTCTCGAGGCCCTTGACCAGCACCCACGCGTTGAAGGGCGACATCGACGGGCCGGTGTGGCGCATCAGGTTCTGCACCGGGCCGTCGATGAACTCCTTCGGTCCGAGGACGGCGCCGCCGAGCGTGCGGCCCTGGCCGTCGATGTGCTTCGTCGCGGAGTAGACGATGATGTCGGCGCCGAGGTCGAGCGGCTTCGAGAAGACCGGGGTGCCGAAGACGTTGTCGACGACGACCTTGGCGCCCGCGGCGTGGGCCAGCTCGGTGACGGCGGCGATGTCGACGAGCTCCTGCATCGGGTTGCTCGGCGTCTCGAAGAAGACGGCGGCGGTCGGCACGGAGAGCGCCTCACGCCACTGGTCGAGGTCGGCCCCGTCGACGAAGACGGTCTCGACACCCCAGCGCGGCAGGATCTCGTCGAGGATGACGAAGCACGAGCCGAAGAGGGCGCGGGACGAGACGACGCGGTCGCCCTGGCCGAGCAACGCGGCCAGCGCGACGAAGACGGCGGACATGCCGGAGCCGGTGGCGAAGCACGCCTCCGCGCCCTCGATCTGCCGCAGCCGCTCCTCGAACATCGCGACCGTGGGGTTGCCGTAGCGGGAGTAGACGAATCTGTCGACGTCACCCTTGAAGGCCGCCTCGGCGTCCTCGGCGGTGTCGTAGACGAAGCCGGACGTCAGGTAGAGCGCCTCGGAGGTCTCCTCGAAACCACTGCGGGACAAGCCTCCCCGGACGGCCAAGGTGTCAGGGCGCCACGGCTGGCTCGCGTCGCTCATCCCTGCACCCACGGCAGACCCGCGACCTTCCAGCCCGAGACCGAGCGGTGGCGCTGCTCGTCGTGCGGCCCCTCGAAGCCCTCGACGACGTTGTGCGACCGGACCCACCCGCCACGCGTGGCGGCCTCGGCCGCCGCGACGGAGCGCACCCCGGAGCGGCAGAGGAAGTAGACCGGTGCGTCCTTGGGCACCCCGGCGGCCTCGAGCTCGGCGACGAAACGACCGTTGACCGCACCGTCGGGGTAGGTCTGCCACTCGACGAGGACGACCTCCTTGCCGAGGTCGGCGAGGTCGGGCAGCCCGACGTAGGACCACTCCGCCCTCGTGCGCACGTCGACGAGCACCGCACCGGGCTCGTCGCGCAGGACCGTCCAGGCCTGCTCGGGGGTCACGTCACCGGCATAGCTCATGCCCCGAATATCGCACAGCGTCCGTCAGGCGAGATGGTCGGTCCGATTGGTGAAAGCCACCGACGCGGACCCGTCCTCCCAGACCCAGACCGCGGTGAGGCTGCCGGGCGCCGTCGCGACGGCCCAGAAGCGTTCCACGGGCGTGTCGAGCACGTCGGCGAGGACCGAGAGCACGCCCCGCCTGCTCGTCACCGCGACGACGGTGCCGCCTGACGCCGTGAGCGAGTGGTATGCCGTCCGCACCCTGTCGTCGGCCCCCTCGCCGGGTGCCTGGCCGGACCAGTCACCCGCCGTGTGCGGCTCGACCTCGAGCGCCGCGGCGAGGTCGGCCGCCATGCGCGTGGCGAGGTCGTCGTCGGCACCGACGACGCTCGTGCCCGGCCCGACGAGCCGCCGGACGGCCGTGACGACGCGGGGCACCGCAGCATCGTCGAGCGGCGCCTGGACGAGCAGCAGCCGCAGGGGGCGGGTGCTCGTCGGGGTGGAGGCGATCTCTGAGTCACCTTGCGCCGGAAGGGAGCTCGACTCTCGATCGGCGTCGGAGCCGTCACCGGCCTCGTTCGTCACGATCCGGTGGACGCTCTTGCCGTCCATCGCGTCGTTGCTCAGCGCGTCGGCGTCCTTGTTCTTCTCGCGCGGGATCCACTCGAAGTCGACGCTGCCGCCGGCGTCGGAGATCTCGGCGCACAGGTCGCGGGCCTCGAGCGCGAGCCGGCGCATGTCCTCGTGCTTGATCTTCCAGCGGCCCGACATCTGCTCGACGACGAGCTTGGAGTCCATCTTGACGCGCACGGTGGCGCCGGGGTCGAGGTCGAGCACGGCCCGCAGCCCGGCGAGCAGACCGGAGTACTCCGCCACGTTGTTGCTGGCCTTGCCCAGCGGCTCGGCCAGCTCGACGAGGACGCGGCCGTTCGCAGGGTCACGGACGAGGGCGCCGTAACCGGCCACCCCCGGGTTGCCCCGTGAGCCGCCGTCGGCCTCGACGACGAGCCGGCGTCCCGACCCGCGAGACGCAGCGGTCACAGACCGGACTCGCCCGTACGGATCATGATGCGACGGCACTCCTCGCAGCGCACGACCTCGTCCTCCGGAGCGTTGCGGATGCGGGCGAGGTCGACGTTTCCGAGCTCGAGCCGGCACCCGCCGCAGCGGCGGTGGCGCAGCTCGGCGGCGGCCATGCCACCGCTGCTGGCGCGGATCTTCTCGTAGAGGGCGATGAGCTCGTCGCCGACACCCGCGACGATGTCGGCCCGCCCGGAGCCCACCTTCTCGGCCTCGGTGTCGAGCGTCGAGATGGCGGCGGCGCGCTCGGACTCGAGGGTCTCGACACGTTCGGCGAGCTCGACCCGGCGGCCCTCGAGCTCGGTGACCCGGGCCGTGAGCGACTCGGACCGCTCCATCACCTCGAGCTCGACGTCCTCGAGCTCGGCCTGGCGGCGCGCCAACGAGGTCAGCTCGTGCTGGAGGGCCTGGAGGTCCTTGGCGCTGCCCTGGCCCGCGTCGAGACGCGACTGGTTGCGCGCCGCACGGTCGCGCACGAGCTGGACGTCCTGGTCGGACTTGGTCAGCTCGCGCTGGACGTCGCCGGCGGCGGTGCGGGCGTTGACGATCTCCGTCTCGAGCGCCCCGAGCTCACGCTGGGCCGCCTCGACCGCCGGGGTCTGCGGCAACGTCGCCTTCGCGTGCCTGATCTGGTCCAGGCGGGTGTCGATGGCCTGCAGGTCGAGCAGGCGCCACTGGCGGGACGGGTCGGCTTTCAGGACACACCTCCGGTTTCGGGAGCCGCGCGGTCGGCCCGCGCGGCGTTCGCACCGACGACGAACGTCCACGGCTCGGTGCGTATGGCTGAGACTCTGGTCTCGACCCTAGTCGCTCCGGGCACGTGCTCCAGCGCCGAGAGCAGGCGCTCGCGTCCGCTCACGAGCCACAGCGACTCCGTGGCCCAGTGCCCGGCGTCGACGAGGTAGGGAGGCCCGCCACGGGCCTCCTCCCGAGCCTCGAGGACGGGGTGGTGGCGCAGGTCCGCCGTCACGTAGACGTCGGCCCCGCTCGCGCGCACGTCGTCGAAGCGGTCGTCGCCCGATCCGCCCATGACGGCGACCGTGGAGACCAGGCCCTGGGGATCACCGCTCACCCGGATGCCGCCGGCGGTGGCGGGCAGGACCGAGACGACGAGGTCGGCGAACTCGGCGAGCGTCATCGCGGAGGCGAGCTCGCCGACCCGACCGATCGCGTGGGCGCCCTCGCTCGACAGCGGGCGCTGCTCGCCCAGCCCGAGCGCGTCGGCGAGGACCGTCGAGACCCCGGGGACGGCGACGTCGGCGTTCGTGTGGCCCACCCACAGCGCGACACCGGCACGCACGAGGGCCGTCACGGATGCGCCCTTCGCCGACGACGTCGCGACCGAGTGGACCCCCCGCAGCAGCAGCGGGTGGTGCGTCACGAGCAGGTCGGCGCCCCACTCGCGCGCCTCGTCGATGACGGCGAGGGTCGGGTCGAGCGCGAAGAGGATGCGGCGTACCGGCTGGTCGAGGTCACCCGTCACGAGGCCGACGCGGTCCCACTCGGCCGCGTCCCCGAGGGGGTAGAGGGACTCGAGCGCCGCGACGACGTCACGGAGGCTGAGGGCGGGGTCGGGGTCGTCCACGTGGGCCCGGCCGGGCTCGAACCGACGACACCCGCGGTGTAAACGCGGTGCTCTACCAACTGAGCTACAGGCCCTCACGTGCCGGCCGGGGTCACCGACGGGCGGCGGTCAGCCTACGGCATCGCGCTGGCTCGCGCGGAGCGTCGCGAGCGCCTCGCGGTAGGCCCTGAAGTCGCGGCCCTGGCCGATGCCTCGGACCTCGGTCCAGACGATCCGACCGGAGCGGTCGAGCAGGAACGTCCCCCGCAGCGCGAAGCCGTCCTCGTCGTCGAGGACGCCGTAGCGTCGCGCCACCTCGCCGTGCGGCCAGAAGTCCGACAGGAGCGGGAAGAAGTGGCCCTCGGCGTCGGCCCACGCGCGCAGGGTGTACATCGAGTCGCAGGAGATGGCGAAGACCTGGATGTCGTCGTCCTGGAAGTCCTCGAGCCCGTCGCGGATCTCGCGCAGCTCGCCGCGGCAGATGCCCGAGAACGCCGCCGGGTAGAAGACGACGACGGCGTTCTTCAGGTCGCGCACGGCCGAGAGGCTGACGTCGACGCCGTACTGGTCGACGAGGGTGAAGTCCGGCGCCAGCGCGCCCACACCCAGCGGGGCGGACGCCTGGACCGGGGACTCGGTCGGGTGCGCGTTCGTCATGGCGGCAAGTGTGACACCACCGCCCGAGTGCCCGCGTCACCCTGGACACCGGCCCGACGTCGGGCCCTCGGGTCACGGGGCATCACGGTGCCGTCAGCGTGCCCTCAGCGGCGCGGACCCTTGGGTGGCATGAGGCGCGTGGCCGCCCAGTCGGCGGCGACGTTCACCTGTCCGCCGGTCGTCAGGCCGGCCGTCGAGGCGGCCTCCTCGACCTCGCTCGCGTCGACGTGTCCCGATCGTCCGGACTTCGGCGTCAGCAGCACGATGAAGCCCTGGTCGAACAGCTTGGTCAGCCCGTCGACCATGAGGTCGACGAGGTCGTCGTCACCGTCGCGGTACCAGATGAGCACCCCGTCAGCGCCGTCGTTGAAGTCCTCGTCCTCGAGCTCTGTCCCGATGGCGTCCTCGAGCTCGAACCGCAGGTCGTCGTCGACGTCGTCGTCATAGCCGAACTCCTGGATGACCTGCCCCTTGGCAAATCCGAGCTTGCTGAAGGACGCCGCTCCCGCGGTCTCGCTCACTGTCACCGGTCCTCTCGATCGGTTGGTGCGTCGTGTCGTGGCGTGGGTGCCACGACATCAGTGCACTGGCTCCGACGCTATCGCGCAAGCCCGACCCGATGGGCGCAGAACGCGCGCGCCGCGCCCGAGGGAGCACACGGCATACCACCGGGTGGGACGGTGGCGGCGGCGAAGCGGCCGGTCCCGGTGCTGGACCCGAGTGTGACGGCCACCACGGTTTGGTAGAGGATGGGTGGGTGCAGCGCCGTGGCCGACCGGCCGCGGGCGCCGCCTCGCGACGAGAAAGGACCCACGACGTGGCATCCGAGGCCGGACCGATCCTCAACGGCATCCCCAGTCAGCTCCCGGACATCGACCCGGACGAGACGCAGGAGTGGATCGACTCCCTCGACGCCGTCCTCGACGAGAAGGGCCGGACGCGGGCGCGCTACATCATGCTCAAGCTCATCGAGCGTGCGCGTCAGCAGCAGGTCGGCGTCCCGTCCCTGACGGCGACCGACTACATCAACACGATCCCGCCGGAGCGCGAGCCGTGGTTCCCCGGCGACGAGGACGTCGAGCGCGAGATGCGCCGCTACATCCGCTGGAACGCCGCGATCATGGTCCACCGCGCCCAGCGTCCCGGCATCGGGGTCGGTGGCCACATCTCGACGTACGCGTCCGCCGCGACGCTCTACGAGGTGGGCATGAACCACTTCTTCCGCGGCAAGGACCACCCGGGCGGCGGCGACCAGATCTACTTCCAGGGCCACGCCTCCCCCGGCATGTACGCCCGCAGCTTCCTCGAGGGCCACCTCACCGAGGCGCAGCTCGACGGCTTCCGCCAGGAGAAGAGCCACGTCGTCGACGGCGCCGTCCAGGCCGTGCCGTCCTACCCGCACCCGCGGCTGCTCCCCAACTACTGGGAGTTCCCGACGGTCTCGATGGGCATCGGCCCGATGAACGCGATCTACCAGGCGCAGTTCAACAAGTACCTCCACAACCGCGGCATCAAGGACACCAGCCAGCAGGACGTCTGGGCCTTCCTCGGCGACGGCGAGATGGACGAGCCCGAGTCGCGCGGCCTGCTCCAGCTCGCGGCCAACGAGGAGCTCGACAACCTCAACTTCGTCATCAACTGCAACCTGCAGCGACTCGACGGTCCGGTCCGCGGCAACGGCAAGATCATCCAGGAGCTCGAGGCGTTCTTCCGCGGCGCCGGCTGGAACGTCATCAAGGTCGTGTGGGGCCGCGGCTGGGACCCGCTGCTCGCCGCCGACCGCGACGGTGCGCTCGTGCACATCATGAACCAGACCAGCGACGGCGACTACCAGACCTTCCGTGCCAACGACGGCAAGTACGTCCGCGACCACTTCTTCGGACGCGACCCGCGCACCGCCAAGATGGTCGAGGACTGGACCGACGAGCAGGTCTGGTGGGACCTCAAGCGCGGCGGCCACGACTACCGCAAGGTCTACGCGGCCTACCAGGCGGCGCGCCAGCACACGGGGCAGCCGACCGTCATCCTCGCCAAGACCATCAAGGGCTACGGCCTCGGCTCGCACTTCGCGGGCCGCAACGCCACGCACCAGATGAAGAAGATGACGCTGGACGACCTCAAGACCTTCCGCGACAGCCTGCGCATCCCGATCACCGACGAGCAGCTCGAGGCCAACCCCTACCAGCCGCCGTACTACCACCCGGGTGCCGACAGCGAGGTCATCAAGTACTCCGTCGACCGCCGCCAGAAGCTCGGTGGCACGCTGCCGAGCCGCCGCGTCGACTTCGAGCCGGTCAAGCTGCCCGGAGACGAGGCGTACGCCCAGGTCAAGAAGGGGTCGGGCAAGCAGGAGGTCGCCACGACGATGGCGTTCGTCCGCCTGCTCAAGGACCTGCTGCGCGACAAGGAGTTCGGCCCTCGCATCGTGCCGATCATCCCGGACGAGGCGCGCACGTTCGGCATGGACGCGTTCTTCCCGACGATCAAGATCTACAACCCCAACGGGCAGAACTACACGCCGGTCGACGCCGAGCTCATGCTCGCCTACCGCGAGAACGTCAGCGGCCAGATCCTGCACCTCGGCATCAACGAGGCGGGCTCGCTCGCGGCGTTCACGGCCGCCGGCACGTCCTACGCCACGCACGGCAAGCCGATGATCCCCATCTACGTCTTCTACTCGATGTTCGGCTTCCAGCGCACGGGCGACTCGATCTGGGCGGCCGCCGACCAGATGACCCGCGGCTTCCTCATCGGCGCCACGGCCGGTCGCACGACCCTGACCGGTGAGGGCCTGCAGCACGCCGACGGGCACAGCCCGCTCCTCGCGTCGACGAACCCCGCAGTCGTGCACTACGACCCGGCGTACGCCTACGAGGTCGCGCACATCATGCAGGACGGCCTCAAGCGGATGTACGGCGAGGGCAACACGCCCGAGGAGTCGAACCTCATCTACTACCTCACCGTCTACAACGAGCCGATCCAGCAGCCCAAGGAGCCCGAGGGCGTCGACGTCGAGGGCATCCTGCGCGGCATGCACCGCATCTCGCAGGCCGACACCACGGGCTGGACGCACGAGGCGCCGCGCGCCCAGCTGCTCGGCTCGGGCGTCGGTGTCCCGTGGGTGCTCGAGGCGCAGCAGCTGCTCGCCGACGACTGGGGGGTGGCCGCCGACGTGTGGTCGGTGACCTCGTGGAACGAGCTGCGCCGTGACGGCCTCGCGGCCGACAACCAGGAGTTCCTCAGGCCCGAGGGCCCGCCGATCAAGCCGTGGGTCACCCAGTGCCTCGAGGGCACCGAGGGCCCGGTCGTGGGCGTGTCCGACTACATGCGGGCCGTCCAGGACCAGATCCGCGAGTGGGTCCCCGGCACCTACGCCACCCTGGGCGCCGACGGCTTCGGCTTCTCCGACACCCGCGCTGCGGCCCGTCGCTTCTTCAAGATCGACGGCCCCTCGGTCGCGGTGCGCACGCTGCAGCTGCTCGCCAAGGAGGGCAAGGTCGACGCCGACGTCCCGCGCCGCGCGGCCGAGAAGTACCAGCTCGACGACGTCACGGCCGGCACGTCGGGCAACGCGGGCGGCGAGAGCTGACCCTCCCCCGCTGCCGTATGCCGTGTGGCCCGGTCCCTGCCCAGGGGCCGGGCCGCACGCATACCCCCTGGTCACGGCCACCGCCTCAGCAGACTGATCCGCAGCCTGTTCTCGTCCGGATCTGTCGGCCGATCAGTCTGCCTGCGCGATTGGATAGGTATGCGTGGCTGTGCATATACTTACATCCATGTCCAAGGTCCTGACCTCGCTCCCCGTCGGTGAACGTGTCGGCATCGCCTTCTCCGGCGGCCTCGACACCTCTGTTGCTGTTGCCTGGATGCGTGAGAAGGGCGCGGTTCCGTGCACCTACACGGCCGACCTCGGGCAGTACGACGAGCCCGACATCGACTCCGTCCCGGGCCGGGCCGGCCAGTACGGCGCCGAGATCAGCCGCCTCGTCGACTGCAAGGCCGCCCTCGTCGAGGAGGGCCTGTCCGCCATCGTCTGCGGCGCCTTCCACATCCGCAGCGGCGGCAAGACGTACTTCAACACGACCCCGCTCGGCCGCGTCGTCACCGGCACTCTGCTCGTGCGCGCCATGCAGGACGACGGCGTCTCCATCTGGGGCGACGGCTCGACCTTCAAGGGCAACGACATCGAGCGCTTCTACCGCTACGGCCTCATGGCCAACCCGCACCTGCGCATCTACAAGCCGTGGCTCGACGCCGACTTCGTCACCGAGCTCGGCGGCCGGCACGAGATGTCCGAGTGGCTCACGGCGCGCGAGCTGCCCTACCGCGCCTCCGCCGAGAAGGCGTACTCCACCGACGCGAACATCTGGGGCGCCACCCACGAGGCCAAGACGCTCGAGTTCCTCGACGAGTCGATCGAGGTCGTCGAGCCGATCATGGGCGTCAAGTTCTGGGACCCCTCGGTCGCGATCGAGACCGAGGACGTCACGGTCCGCTGGGAGCGCGGCCGGCCCGTCGCCGTCAACGGCCAGGAGTACGCCGACGCCGTCGCCCTCGTCGACGCGGCCAACACGATCGGAGGGCGCCACGGCCTCGGCATGAGCGACCAGATCGAGAACCGCATCATCGAGGCCAAGTCGCGCGGCATCTACGAGGCCCCGGCGATGGCGCTGCTCCACATCACGTACGAGCGCCTGCTCAACGCGATCCACAACGAGGACACGATCGCCAACTACCACGCCGAGGGCCGCAGGCTAGGTCGCCTTCTCTACGAAGGCCGTTGGCTCGACCCGCAGTCGCTGATGGTGCGCGAGTCGCTCCAGCGCTGGGTCGCGTCGGCCGTCACCGGCGAGGTCACGATCCGCCTGCGCCGCGGGGACGACTGGTCGATCATCAACACCGCCGGGCCCGCCTTCAGCTACCACCCGGAGAAGCTCTCGATGGAGCGCACCGAGGACGCCGCGTTCGGTCCCGTCGACCGCATCGGCCAGCTGACGATGCGCAACCTCGACATCGCCGACTCCCGCGCCAAGCTCGAGCTGTATGCCGCCCAGGGCCTGCTCGGTGCCGACGCGCACGAGCTCGTCGGCGAGCTCACCCCCGGTGGTGCGGCCGCGATCTCGGCCAACCCGGCCGTCGTGGGGCTCGACGAGCAGGACGACGCGCTCGACCGCGCCGCCATGGAGTTCGGCACCGACTGACCGGCGTCCCGTCGCCAGTCCGGTGGAGGTGATCGCGGCCGCCACCCGGCTGCCGGGATCACCTCGACCGGTGGCGGGGCGCTCGCGTCGGTCGCGTCGAGCTGACCCACGCACCCCTCGGCGGCCCCGGGGTTCCCTCCGTTGGCCGTCGCTAGGGTGTCGGGTCATGGACTCGACCAGCCACCTCACCGAGAGCGACCACGTCGCCGGGCAGTACGCCTCCACCGACAACCTCCGCACGCGTCGGAGCGTGTGGGGCCCCGGCCCGGAGGGCGTGTCTCCCGTGGACGTCCTGCGGACGCTCGTGCTGTCCTCCCGGCCGAGGCGAGTCATCGAGATCGGCTGCGGCACAGGCCAGTTCGCCCGCTCGATTCTCGACCAGGAGCCGGACATCGACTACGTCGCGACCGACCTCTCGCCGGCGATGGTGGAGGCGACCCGTGCGCTGGGCGTCACCGCTGAGGTCGCCTCCTCGGACGTGCTGCCCTTCGGCGACGCCACGTGCGACGGCGCCGTCGCGGCCTGGATGCTCTACCACGTGCCTGACCTCGACGGCACCCTGCGCGAGCTGCGCCGGGTCCTGCGCGACGGCGGCACGCTCCACGTCGCGACGAACGGCCGCGAGCACCTCTCCGGCCTGCTCCGGGAGGCCGGCGGAGAGCCCCCCGTCACCCAGTTCATGTCGGAGAACGCCGCCGAGGTGCTCGGCCGGCACTTCGAGCACGTCGCCCACCGGGACGTCGAGACCCGCGCGACCTTCGCCGACCACGCGGCCGCGAGCGCCTACCTCGCGACCTTCTCGCCCGAGCTGGCGCAGTCGCTCCCCCACTTCGAGGGCCCGCGGACGTATGCCGGCCAGACCGCCGTGCTGTCGGCGCACTGACACCGCTTCTCCCGAGCGGACCCCGTCGGCGGACCATGGCTGACGACCGCTTTGTGAGCGGCATACAAAGTCCGGGTGGGCGGAGACCTAGGCTGGCCCCGTGAGCGGACGGCGGCAGCACCCGAGCGAGGCGACCTCGCGCGCCGTCGAGCGCAGCGCCGGCGAGCTCGCGACCCTGGCGTCGCAGCGCATGGAGGAGCACCTGCGGTGGTACCGCGACCTCTCGGCGGAGGAGCGGTCGCAGGTCGGGCTCGTCGCCCAGGCCGGCATCTCGCAGTTCATCGCGTGGTTCCACCAGGAGGAGAGCCACCCGCCGTCGGCGATCTCGATCTTCGCGAACGCGCCGCAGGAGCTGACCCGCTCGGTGAGCCTGCGCCAGACGCTCGACCTCGTGCGCACCGTCGTCGACGTCGTCGAGTCGCGCGTGGAGGGCCTCGCGGCCCCCGGCGACGAGCAGCTGCTACGCGAGTCGGTGCTGCGCTTCTCGCGCGAGATCGCCTTCGCTGCGGCGGAGGTCTATGCCGGCGCAGCCGAGGCCAGGGGCGCGTGGGACGCCCGGCTCGAGGCGCTCGTCGTCGATGCCGTGCTCCGCGGCGAAGCGGACGACTCCATGCAGTCCCGGGCCAGCGCGCTCGGCTGGGGCGAGCTCGCCGACGTGACGTTCGTCGTCGGCAGCACCCCGACGGCGACCGGCGGGGCGGTCCCCGCGGTCGACGACCTGCGCCGGGCCGTACGCCAGCACGGGGTCGAGGCACTGGCCATCGTCCAGCGCTCGCGGCTCATCGCGATCCTCGGCGGCACCCGTGAGGCTCCTCGCATCGTGGAGGCCGTGGCCGACTGCTTCGGACCGGGTCCGATCGTGCTCGGACCCACGGTCCCGCACCTCTTCGCCGCCGGCCGCTCGGCGCGCGCCGCCCTGAGCGGGCTGGCGGCCGCACCGGCGTGGCCCGACGCGCCACGCGTGCTCGAGTCGGACGCCGTGCTCCCCGAACGTGCCCTGGCCGGCGACCCCCCGGCTCGGCGCATCCTCGTCGACCGCATCCACCGGCCGCTCGTCGGCGGCGGTCATGCGCCCCTGCTCCAGACGGCGACGGCCTATCTCGAGAGCGGCGGGTCGCTGGAGGCGACCGCGAGGGTGCTCTTCATCCACCCCAACACCGTGCGCTACCGGCTCGGCCGCATCTCCGACGTCACGGGCTACGACCTGACGACGCCACGCGAGGCGTGGGCGGTGCGCATCGCGCTCGCCCTGGGCCGGCTCGCGGCCACCCCGACGGGCCCGGCCACGGCCGCGTCGTCAGCCGGCGGCGCGGGGTCGTCCGGCGACGGTGGACCGGGCGCCCCGTCACGGACCCCTCGCCTGCGCCCACGCACGACCGATCGTTCTCCCTTGGAGGAAACCTCCAAACTATCCCCCACGACTTCGTGACATTCGGTGGCGAGGTCCTCACCGGTAACCGGGAAAGGTTGACCCCGTGCTAGCGATCGTCTGCCCTGGACAGGGCTCCCAGACCCCCGGCTTCCTCGCCCCGTGGCTCGAGCTCGACGGCGTGCGTGAGCAGCTGACCGCCCTCGGCCTGGCCGCCGGCCACGACCTCGTCGCGCACGGCACCGAGTCCGACGCCGAGACGATCAAGGACACCGCCGTCGCGCAGCCCCTCATCGTCGCGGCCGGTCTCGTGACGGCCTCGGCCCTCTTCGCGTCGCACGCCGAGCTCGCCGGCACGGGCGCCGTCCTGGCCGGCCACTCCGTCGGAGAGCTCACCGCCACCGCCCTCGCGGGCGTCGTCACCGACGAGCAGGCCATCTCCCTCGTCGCGACCCGCGGCCGGGCCATGGCCGAGGCCAGTGCGGTCACCCCCACCGGCATGGCAGCCGTGCTCGGCGGCGACCCCGACGAGGTCCTGGCGGCGCTCGAGGCCCACGGCCTGACGCCCGCCAACATCAACGGCGCGGGCCAGGTCGTCGCCGCCGGCACCCTCGAGCAGGTCGAGGCGCTCCGCGGGGCACCCCCGGCCAAGGCGCGGGTCATCCCCCTCCAGGTCGCGGGCGCCTTCCACACCAGCCACATGTCCCCGGCCGTCGACGCGCTCGCCGCCGCGGCCGAGGACGTCACGCCCTCGGCGCCGACCCTGCGCCTGCTGTCGAACGCCGACGGGGCCACCGTGGCCGACGGACCCGACGCCCTCGACCGCCTCGTCCGCCAGGTGAGCAACCCCGTGCGCTGGGACCGCTGCATGGAGACGATGCTCGCCCTCGGCGTCACCGGGCTGGTCGAGCTCGCCCCCGCCGGCACCCTCGTCGGACTCGCCAAGCGGGCCATGCCGGGGGTCGAGACCCTCGCCGTGAAGACGCCCGACGACCTCGAGGCAGCGCGCACGCTCGTCGCGACCCACGCGACCCCTTCGACCGAGTCGGCACCTTGACGCACCCGATGACTGGCGCACCGACCCCGACAGGGGCACGCTCGTGGAGAGACCCCCGTCCGACGGAGACCCCGTCCGCACCGGACCTCTCCAGCGCCGCACCACGACCCACCTGAACCCTCACCCCTCGAGAAGGCCTCACGTGACATCCCCCAGCGCCACCGCGCCGACGCCCAAGGGCACCGGCACCCTTGCCGACACCGGCGCCGCGCGCCACTCGCGCATCCTGGGTGTGGGCGCCTACCGCCCGGCCCGCGTCGTCATGAACTCCGAGATCGTCGACAAGATCGACTCGAGCGACGAGTGGATCCGCGAGCGGTCCGGCATCATCAGCCGCCACTACGCCGCCGACGACGAGAGCGTCATCGACATGGCGGAGGCGGCCTCCCGCCAGGCGCTCGAGCACGCGGGCATCGCGCCCGAGCAGATCGGCTTCGTCCTCGTCGCCACGGTCACGCACCCCTACCAGACTCCAGCCGCGGCCCCGGAGCTCGCGTCGCGGCTCGGCTCGACGGCCCCGGCCCTCGACATCTCCGCCGCGTGCGCCGGCTACTGCTACGGCGTCGCGATGGCCAGCGACATGGTCAAGGGCGGCTCGGCCGACTACGTCCTCGTCGTCGGCGTCGAGAAGCTCAGCGACTTCACCGACCCCTACGACCGCGGCAGCGCGTTCATATTCGGCGACGGTGCCGGCGCCTGCGTCATCGGACCGAGCGACACCCCGGGCATCGGCCCGACGGTGTGGGGCTCGGACGGCACGCAGCGCGACGCCATCACGCAGAAGCAGGCCTGGACCGACGTCCGCGAGTCCTGGCAGTCCGCCCAGGCCGACAAGAACGTGTGGCCCGCGATCGGCATGGCCGGCCAGACGGTCTTCCGCTGGGCCGTCTGGGGCATGGCCCCGGTGGCGCAGCAGGCGATCGACAAGGCCGGCATCAAGGCCGACGACCTCGACGCCTTCATCCCGCACCAGGCGAACATCCGCATCATCGACGCGATGGTCAAGCAGCTCAAGCTGCCGGGCGACATCCCCGTGGCCCGCGACATCGTGACCACCGCCAACACCTCGGCGGCCTCGATCCCGATCGCGACGACGCGGATGCTCGCGGAGAAGGAGATCCCGAGCGGCGGCCTCGCGCTGCAGATCGGCTTCGGGGCCGGTCTGGTGTATGCCGCGCAGGTCGTCGTGCTGCCCTGAGCACTCCCAGCACGGGCAGTCCCAGCACTCCCGCCGGTCCCGACGGGTCATTCGGGCCACGGAATGCCATCCACGACGGATGACAGCCCCGAGCACCACCGCCAGCACGAACCGCCAACACGAACAAGGAGCAGACAGATGGCTCAGTCCGAGCAGGAGATCCTCGAGGGTCTTGCAGAGATCGTCAACGAGGAGACCGGCCTCGACACCGCGTCCGTCGAGATGGACAAGTCCTTCACCGAGGACCTCGACATCGACTCCCTCTCGATGATGACGATCGTCGTCAACGCCGAGGAGAAGTTCGGCGTGCGCATCCCGGACAGCGAGGTCAAGAACCTCAAGACCGTCCGCGACGCCGTCACCTTCATCGCCGGCGCGCAGTCCTGATGCACCCGGTCGGCGCCCGGCACCACCGGGCGCCGGCCGAGCCGCAACGCCGGCACACCCGCGGCACCGCACTCCCGTCACACCCACCCCTCGCACCACACCACCCCACTCGACCCAGAGGAGCACGTCACCATGACGTCCAATCGCGACCGACGCGTCGTGGTCACCGGTCTCGGAGCCACCACGCCCCTGGGCGGTACCGCCACGGAGACGTGGGAGGCCCTGCTCGCCGGCCGGTCCGGCGCCCGCACGATGGACTTCGACTGGGTCGCCAAGTACGAGCTCCCCGTCACGTTCGCGGCGACGATCGCCACCCCGCCGATCGACGTGCTCGCCAAGGTCGAGACGCGCCGTCTCGACCCCTCGAGCCAGTACGCCCTCATCGCGGCCCGTGAGGCGTGGGCCGACGCCGGCGCCCCCGAGATCGACCCCGAGCGCCTCGGCGCCGCGATCGGGTCCGGCATCGGCGGCGTGTGGACCCTGCTCGACCAGTGGGACGTGCTGAAGGAGAAGGGCCCCCGGCGCGTCTACCCGCTGGCGGTCCCGATGCTCATGCCCAACGGGCCCGCCGCAGCCGTGTCGCTCGACCTCGGCGCCCGCGCCGGGGCCCACACGACGGTCAGCGCGTGCGCGTCCGGCGCAGAGAGCATGGGCTACGCCATCGACATGATCCGCACCGGCCGGGCCGACGTCGTCGTCGCCGGCGGCACGGAGGCCGCCGTCCACCCGCTGCCCATCTCGGGGTTCGCCGCGATGCAGGCGCTCTCGACGCGCAACGACGACCCGGCCCGGGCCTCGCGGCCCTACGACACCGGGCGCGACGGCTTCGTTCTCGGTGAGGGTGCAGCGGTCATCGTCCTCGAGTCAGAGGAGCACGCCCGCGCCCGGGGTGCCCGCATCTACGCCGAGCTGGCGAGCGTCGGCATGTCGGCCGACGCCCACCACATCACGGCCCCCGAGCCCAACGGCTCCGGCGCGAGCCGCGCGATGCTGTATGCCGTCGAGCGGGCCGACCTGTCACCGACCGACATCATCCACATCAACGTGCACGCCACCTCGACCCCCGTGGGCGACGTGGCCGAGTACAACGCAATCAAGCGAGCCTTCGGCGACCACACCGAGAACATGTCGGTGACGGCGACGAAGTCGATGACCGGGCACCTGCTCGGCGCGGCGGGCGCACTCGAGGCGGTCATCACGATCCAGTCGATCTACCACCGGCTCGTGCCGGCGACGATCAACCTGGACGACCAGGACCCCGAGATCCCGCTCAACGTCGTCACGGGCGAGCACCAGAAGCTGCCCGACGGCGACATCGCGGCCCTGAACAACTCGTTCGGCTTCGGCGGCCACAACGTCGCCCTGGCGGTCCGCAGCATCTGACTCATCGCCACGCCGGAACCAGAGTCCTGACTGCTCAAGGGTGGTCAGGACTCTGGTGTCCGTTCGTGATGCCGTGCCGGAGGCGCCATCGGCGCACGGATACCGACTTCATGGTGCGCCCGAGGATCTCCGCGGCCTCGGCAAGTGGGTGTGAGAACAGCAGCTCGTCCTGGGCCGCCGTCCACTTCTCCCGCTTGACGCCGTAGCGACCGGCCTTCTCGGGCGGGGGCTTCCACGCTGCGACCTCGGCCGCGGCGCTCGCCTTTCGAGCCATGACCGGCCAGTCCCCCGCCTGCCAGCAATGCCCTGCCATCAGCGTTGCGGACACGTTGGTCACCATCACGTTGAACACTCCGTCACGGGTGTTCCGCTGTGTCGAGCGTCTTACGCGGCAGACCTGCCAGACCTGGTCCTCGAAGAACCGCGCCATGGGCTCTGATGCGGTCACCAGGCTCACGAACGGAGCACCCGTCCGCGTGAATCCCACCGACCCATCTCCATCGAGCACTCCCCGCAGATATGCCCTCGACACCAAGCCGCACTCTTTCGGTGGCGCCACGTCGAGCGACTTGGGTCCCGGGCGCATACCCAGTCTCGCAAGTTCGATCCGCACGGCCTGGTCGGAGAACAGGAGCTGGTAGCTGACGTAGTCGTCGGCGAAGTTGGTGCGACGCCGACGACGCTTGAGAGCCGAGTAGCAGGGGATGACTCGCCTGATCTCATGCAGGACGTCGACATCGCGCTCGTGCAGCTCGATGCCAACCTTGCCCTTGTGGTCGACGCACCCCGAGTGCCATCCGTCCGTGTGCAGCAGTCCGAGCAGATAGGAAACCTCGGGTCGGGACGGATCGAGCAACATGACCGGACGCTAGACGGCGCCACCGACACAGCCCTCCGCCTGGCAGGGGCTCGGCGGGCTGGCGCCGTCCGCACGGGCGGGGCACCCGGCATACGGCCTTGGTGTCAGGCGCTGCGCGCCGCGTCGTGTCCCGTCGGGCGCACGTTGCCCGGCAGCTCGGTCGTCGGGCGCCCCTTGGCGAGCAGCTCGCCACCCCAGACACCCCACTCGAGGCGCCGCTGTGCCACGGCGAGGCATGCCGCGGCGAGCGGGCAGGTGCGGCACACCGACCTGGCCCGCTCCGCCTCCGCCTCGGTGGCCGGCCAGAAGAGGTCCGGGTCCTCGGCCGCGCAGAGCGGGACCGCGCCGTCGAGCTCGAAGGGATGCTCCGACGCCGCGCGGAAGATCCACGCGTCGAGACCCGGTGCGCCGCGGGGCGCCGGGCGGAGCCCGAGCTGTCCGAGCGACTGGGTGCGAAGGGTCGTGCGGTTCCTGGTCATCTGGCGGGCTCCTTCCCGGCGGTGGTGACGTGCGTGGCGTTGGACGGGGCGGCGCGGGCGAAGTGCAGCTGCACCCGCGTGGGGACGTACGGGTCCCAGCGCAGCGGCATACGTGCCTCGTCGGGGGTCCGGTCGCCCTTGCGGAGGTTGCACGGCTCGCAGGCCGCGACCGCGTTGGACCAGCCGGTCGCGCCGCCCCGCGAGCGGGGCAGGACGTGGTCCATGGTCGTGGCCGTGAGGCGACCGCAGTAGGCGCATCGGCGGCCGTCCCGAAGCAGCACGCCTTCACGCGAGTAGGTCGCCCGGGTGCGTGAGTAGAGCCACTTCTGCTCGACGTAGCGCACGAGCCGGACGACGACCGGCACCTGGTACGGGCCGAACCGCTCCGTCGCGTGGACCTCGACGGGGGTGGCGACGCCGCGCCAGATCATCCGCACCGCGTGCCGCACGCTCACGCGGTGCAGCAGGGTCTCGTCGGCGTTCCACACCTCGACCTGCGTCATGACCGCTCCTCCTCTCCGCCTGTCTCGATGTCGCTGCTGTCGGTCGTCGACGGGCGGCACGAGAAGAGCCGCCCGTCCGGGTCATCCCGGTGGGCGGCTCGATGAACGGAGCCGTCAGGCTCGTCGCGTCAGCAAGATCGCAGCCGGGGACGCCATGGCTGGGCCAGAGGGCGCCGCATGCAGCCCTCTCCCGGGAACGGGTAGGCCACATCGGCGACGCACAGGCTGCGCTTCGCTTTGGTGGTGAGTCCCGTTGCCATGACAGGTCCTTCGTGTTCGCGGACTGGAGATGCGTTGACGTGCGGACGGTGTCGCACGCCAGATCGATGATGACAGGCGAAGGCGACTGTCGCCCAGTGGTTTTCCGGAAGGTCGCGCTTCGTCCGGGTGACAGCCTCCGCGCGACGACGCGACGAGGGCCCGGGAGCACGAACCGCCCGGGCCCTCGTCATCTCGAGCGCCGCGCTGGAGGTCGCGGCGGGCGAGACGTCTGGTGGTCAGCCGACCTTGTGCAGCCAGCGCACGGCGGCACCGTCACCGGCGTAGCGGAACACCTCGAGCTCCTCGTCCCACGGGACGCCGAGCAGCAGGTCGATCTCGTCCTGGAGCGCCTCGGCGTCGCCGCGCGTGCGCAGGATCGCCTCACGGAGACGGTCCTCCTGGACGACCGCGTCGCCCGACGCCGACGTCATGGCGTGGTGGATGCCGAGCCGTGGCGTGTAGGACCACCGCGCCCCGTCGCAGCCGGGTGACGGCTCCTCGGTCACCTCGTAGCGCAGGCCGTCCCAGCCGCGCAGCGCACTGGCCAGCTCGGCCCCGGTGCCGGGGGCGCCGGTCCAGGACAGCTCGCTGCGCACCATCCGCGGTGCCGCCGGCTGCTGGACCCAGTCGAGCGCCACCCGCTCGTCGAGGACGGCCTCGATCGCCCACGTGATGTGCGGGCAGAGCGCGGCGGGGGCCCCGTGTACGAACAGGACCCCACGTGTCGTGGTGCGCGGCATCGCGACAGCCATCCGAACCTCCTGAAGTTGCAGGGACGTCTTCCCCAACGCCTGCGTCTTCATGCTTCGGTGGACTGACTCGGTGGTGCCGGACGATCGTGCTCGACCACGAGCACTCGCCCATTGTGCACCACGGGACACATCGGCACCAGCAGTCTCGAGACCCGATATGTGGCGTTCGCCCGGATCAGGTGCCGGCGGGCACACCGGGGAAGAGGTAGACCTCCTCGCCACGGACCTCGACCCGGTGGGTCCGCACCGGCTTCGTCGCGGGCAGGCACATGGGCTTGCCGTCGCTCAGGCAGAAGCGCGTGGCGTGCAGTGGGCACTCGACCTCGCCGGCCTCGACCCAGCCGTCCGCGAGCGAGGCGTCCTCGTGCGAGCACGTGTCGTCGAGGGCGTAGTACGTGCCGTCGTCGTCGCGGAAGAGCGAGATCGGCTCGTCCGTCGCCGTGACCGCGACATCGAGGACGAGCGCCTCGCCGGGCTCGACGTCGTCGACCGCAGCCACGCGGATGCCGTCACTCATGCTGTCGTTCCTCACGTGCCAGGGGAATGGTCACGGGCGAGCCTAGAGGTTGGCTCCGCGACCACCGCGCCCGCCTCCACGCGGGTTGCAGGCCGGTCGCTAGACTCCGACCGATCTCAGCGGCCCGGTCGCTGGCGGTCCCGGGGCAGTAGCTCAGCCGGTCAGAGCAGCGGACTCATAATCCGTCGGTCCAGGGTTCAAGCCCCTGCTGCCCCACCCCGTCTCTGTGTATGACTTCGCCTGATCGTTGACATTCGGGCTTCGCCTGATGCTTGACGATGTTTCGGGTGATGGTTGACAGCTACTTCGGCTGATCCTTGACGCTCTCTTCATGAAGGAGATGAGCGTGGCTGCTGGACGTGGGGAACCGGCATGCGCTAGGCGGCGTGGTGCATCACTCGATCGAGTGATGTCTTCGTCCCCCCGCTGAGCGCCATCCACGACGTCGACCGCTGGTTGGCGGGTAAGGCCGAGCGCGCCGCCGCCATCCCGGGCGCGACCAGCCCCGCGGCGGCAAGGTGCGGGTGGCGCGCCGGCGGGCCGGCGGGCCGGCGGGCCGGCGGACGGCCTGGTCCGCAACCCGCTATCGAGGTCGGCGACCAGGCCGGGGGCGATGATCAGCGGGTGAACCACGGTATGAATTTTCCGCTTGGGCCGGCTGAGTGGTTGCGGGTTTGACCCGGCGCGGCAGGGACTGACCGGCGGGGTGCGACCACCGCCGGCCAGTCCTGCACCGAGTGGCCCGCACGGGCCGGTCGGCACCCGAACGGCGCTGAGGGGTCGGCACGGGACCCTGGGGTGGGAGTAGGGCCACGTGCTCGTCGACCACTGGGGTCTCGCCGTCCGCTGGTCCGCGCCGACCCTCCTCCCGAGAAGGGGCCTGCGCGACCATGGGTCCAGTGTCCCCCGCGGGCGCGCACCCTGCGAGCAAACGGCACAGATACGGCACCCCGGGACGACGACCGGCCCCCGAGCCCGTCGGGTCTCGCCCGCCTCGCCCGCTGTGGCGCGACAGCACCCGTCGCCGGGGACGGCGATCGGGGCGGGTCCCGCCGACTCCCCCGGCAGAACCCGCCCCGTCCTCACCCCAACCGGCTCTCCCGCCGGTCACGCTCCGACCTGTCCCCCCACGGTCCGGTCGGCCTTCCTCCCCCACAACGACCACTGTGCCCTGCGGACTGCAAGTTCGAAACCCCCCAAATGCCGTGGTTTCCGCAAGATTGGCGCAAGGGGTGCGACGGGATCCGTCGTCGAAGGCCCCGAGGACCATCGTTCGAGGGGTCACGGATCGTCAGGTGCCAAGGCCCCGTGGCCGCCACGGCGCGAGTAGGTTCCGAGGACTGCACGCTCCGGGCCACCACATCTGGGAGATCACGAATGCCACGCAAGCCCACCCTGCGCTGGATGGCCGTCGCCGCCGCCGCGTTCAGCGTCGTCGCCGTCGGCTCCTCGAGCGCCACGGTCAGTGCCGCTCCGACCCGTCCGTCACCCGGCACGGCCGCGTGCGCGACGGCGCCCGACCTCGCGCGCGTCCGCGCCGGGAGCACGGCCAAGGAGCCCGAGCTCTACTCCACCAACGAGGCCAACGCATACGGCGTCATCAAGGACGCTCCGCGGATGCCGAACGGCAGCGTCCACATCCCCACGGTCTTCCACGTCGTCTCGGACCACACGCTCTCGACGACCGAGAAGGCACGCTGGGAGCGGCTCATCGCGGCCCAGATGACCGTCCTCAACGACTCCTACAGCGGGCGGACGGCGCCCGACGCCGCGAACTCCCCGTTCCGGTTCTCCCTGACCAGGATCGACTACACGGTCAACGCGCGGTGGTACACCGTGACGCCCGGGAAGACCGAGCGCGACATGAAGAAGGCGCTCTACACCGGCAACTCCGAGACGCTCAACGTCTACTCGGCCAACATCGGCGGCGGCCTGCTCGGCTGGTCCTACTTCCCCAAGGGCTACAACAACGGTCGCGACTTCATCGACGGTGTCGTCATGCTCGACGAGTCGATGCCGGGTGGCACGGCCGGCAAGTACGCCCAGGGCGACACCCTGACGCACGAGGTCGGTCACTGGCTCATGCTCGAGCACACCTTCAAGGGCGGCTGCTCGGCGAGCGGCGACTTCGTGGCGGACACGCCCCGTGAGGCCGTGCCGCAGTTCGACTGCCCGACAGGAGCCGACACGTGCACCGCACCGGGCGCCGACCCCATCCACAACTTCATGGACTACACGCAGGACTCCTGCATGGACATGTTCACGCGGGGCCAGGTCGAGCGGATGAACGACGCCTGGGTCGCCTTCCGCAGGATCCCGACGTCCTGACGGCGACTCGGCCACCCACTCAGGGCGTATGCCGTGTGCTGCGGACGTCGGAGCCCGCCGGTCCCGTGGCCGGCGGGCTCCACCGCGTCCCGTCGGTCAGAAGCCGGGGAACACCCGGCGCAGCGCGGGCAGGTGCTCGGCGCCGGCGACGCCTTCAGGGGTGTGCTCGGCGTCGAGCCGCCCGTAGACGAGGCGGACGAGCGACTCCGCGGGCAGGACGACGTCAGCCGCGTCCGTGCCAGCGCCGGAGCCGGCTGCCTCGGCCGCTGCCTCGGTCTCCACGGGCTGGAGGCGGACGGCGTCGGCATCGACGTCCAGTCGGAAGCGGCGCTCGGTCCCGCGGGTCCCGACGACCACCGAGGTCGGCCCGGCGTCCGCCGGCGGACGGCCCGCGAAGGCGACCGTGCCCGGCAGGCGGTCCACGAGCAGGTCGACGGCCTCGGGTCCGACCGTGGCAGCCGGGTCGAGGACGACCTCGACGTCCCACGTGTGAACGGCGTGCTCGGCGAGCCGGGCTGCGGCGACGCCCGAGAGGTCGGACGGCCCGCCGAAGAGCTCGAACTCGAACGGCGCACCGGAGGAGGCGACCTCCTCCAGCCTGGCGACGAAGCGGTCGTTGGCCGCGACGCTCTCGGCGACCTGGTCGGCCGGAGCCATGGCGTCCCACCGGGCCCAGACGGCCTTGAAGGCGTCGCCGTCGGGTGCGACCCCGTCCGCGAGGCCCGCGTCGAGGAAGAGGCCGAAGATCTCGGCCTGGCTGCCGAGGTGCGACGCGACCTGGGCGATGCTCCAGTCGGAGGGGTAGGCACTGCTCTCGTAGCGTTGCGGCTCGACCCGGTCGAGGACTCCCCTGAGCCTCTCGTGGGACGTTCGGACGGCGTCGATCCAGGTTGCCTGCGGGGTCATGCTGGCTCCATCTCCTCTTCGGGGTACGGTCTCCAGCGCCAACCAACCGAGGGGATTCCCGATTCCCGATCGCCCCGCGAGAGACGGACATTGTCCCCATCAGTCACATACGTCACCGATTCTCGACCGGTTTTCCCGGGAACCGCCCCATGCGCAACCGGTCGACCTATGGTGGTCAGGACCGGCCGGTCAGGACGTGGGGGCGTTCGTGGGGGCCTTCCGGTTGCGGCGGTTCGCCCGTCGGGAGAGTGTCGATGGTGACAGCAGGTGTGCCTCGAGGGGGTGGCTTGACGGTGACAGACGCCAATGAGCGAAGCGGTCCGTTCGTCCTGAACATCAGGATGAGCGGTCGGTTGGTGCCCTTCGCGACCATGCTGCTGTTGTTCGCCTTGCTTCCGTTCCTCGGGGGGAGCACCCCCCAGACCCCGACCGCCTCGGTCGTGCTGGCGGCCGGCTCCCCCGCTGCGGTGAAGGACGCCGTCGCCGCCGTCGGGCAGGCCCGCCAGGAGATGCGCGGATCGGTCGTCGGAGCGCCCACGGCCGCCCTGGCCCCGGTCGACTCGGCGTTCTCGGCCGCCATCGGAGGCGGCCTCTTCATGTTCCCCGCGATCAGCCTTGCGCCGGCCACGGCCCAGGCCATCGCGGCCCCCATCATCGGCCGACCCCTCTTCATCCACCCGGTGCCCGGTGGCGAGACCTCGCCGTTCGGACCGCGCATCCACCCGCTGCTCGGCCGTCCGATGTTCCACACGGGCATCGACCTCGCCGCCGCCTGCGGGACCCCGATCCACGCGGCCGCCGACGGCACGGTCATCTACGCCCGGGTGTCGGCGTCGTGGGGCGGGCGCACGATCATCGAGCACACCCCGACGCTGAAGACGGCCTACGGTCACCAGTCGAAGTTCCTTGTCACCGAGGGCCAGCACGTCAAGCAGGGCCAGGTCATCGGCCTCAGCGGCACGACCGGATGGTCGACCGGCTGCCACCTGCACTTCGACGTCATCGTCAACGACCGCTACGTCGACCCCGCGCCCTACCTGGGGTTCGCCCCGTCGGCCACCGCCTCCGTGCCGTATGCCGTCGTCCCGCACCTGGTGTTCGACCAGGGTGGCCGCGTCATCCGCACCGTCGAGGACGGTGACGTGCCGATCCCCGAGGCGACCGAGACGTCGTCGACCCAGACGAGCACCGGTGGCCGTCCGCCGACGTCCACGCCGACGCAGCCGACGACGACGCAGCCCAGCACCTCCACGGGCACGCCGACGACGAGCCGCCCGTCGACGACGACGAGCGCTCCCAGCTCGACGACGACGTCGAGCCCGACGAGCACCAAGCCCTCGCCGACGACGACCACGAGCTCGCCGTCCACCACCGTGCCGCCGACGACCTCCGCCCCGTCGACGACCACGACGAGCGACCCGCCACCCGCCACCACGAGCGACCCGCCACCCGCCACCACGAGCGACCCGCCGCCCGCCACGACGAGCGACCCGCCCGCACCGACGTCCGAGGCGCCGTCCACGACGAGCGAGGCGGCCGCGCCGGTCGCGGCCGACCCCACGCCGACCGCGACGGCCACGGCCACGGCCACCGAGGTGCTCAAGACGGCGACCGAGGTCGCGACCGCCATCGCGTCGGCGACCGACACCTCCTCGAGCGAGCCGACGGCCTCGACGACGACCGCAGCAGAGGGCGGCGCCTGAGCCCGACGCTCGGACGCTGGTGTCAGGCCCCACCGCACGGTGCGGCCTGACCTGTCCGTTCTCGGGCGGAAGATCGGGTCTGCCTCGTTCGACGACACTCCTCACGATTCGGGCACGCTCGGCGCGGAGGGTGCCTCCCGGTCCCCGGAGCCGATAGGTTTCCGGAATGGACGACGTGAAACCCGACACCGCGGCGCCGAGTGATCGGACCCCGGACACGCCTCGTGACCCCATGGTCGTCATCGACGGCGTCAACAAGCACTTCGGCGACCTGCACGTGCTGCGCGACATCAACCTCACCGTCGGCAAGGGCGAGGTGGTCGTCGTCCTCGGACCGTCCGGCTCGGGCAAGTCGACACTCTGCCGCGCCATCAACCGTCTCGAGACCATCGAGTCGGGCACCATCTCGATCGACGGCAAGGCCCTGCCCGAGGAGGGCAAGCCGCTCG
This sequence comes from Terrabacter sp. Soil810, assembly GCF_001429645.1. Taxonomy (NCBI): domain Bacteria; kingdom Bacillati; phylum Actinomycetota; class Actinomycetes; order Micrococcales; family Intrasporangiaceae; genus Terrabacter; species Terrabacter sp. Soil810. The sequence continues at coordinate 1,089,262 of NZ_LMSW01000011.1, read as the reverse complement.
CGCAGCTGCGCGCCGACGTCGGGATGGTCTTCCAGTCCTTCAACCTCTTCGCGCACAAGACGATCCGCGACAACGTGACGCTCGGACCGATCAAGGTCCGCAAGAAGTCCAAGGCCGACGCCGACAAGCAGGCGACCGACCTGCTCAAGCGCGTCGGCGTCGAGGCCCAGGCCGACAAGTACCCCGCCCAGCTCTCCGGCGGCCAGCAGCAGCGCGTCGCGATCGCGCGCTCGCTCGCCATGGGCCCGAAGGTCATGCTCTTCGACGAGCCCACCTCGGCCCTCGACCCCGAGATGGTCAACGAGGTCCTCGACGTCATGGTCGGCCTCGCCAAGGAGGGCATGACGATGATCGTCGTGACCCACGAGATGGGCTTCGCCCGCAAGGCGGCCGACCGCGTCGTCTTCATGGCCGACGGGCAGATCGTCGAGGTCGGCACGCCCCAGGAGTTCTTCACCAACCCGAAGAGCGACCGCGCCAAGGACTTCCTCGGCAAGATCCTCACGCACTGACACCCGGGACCCACAAGACCCACCGGACCTAGCGACAGGGCGCGGCACGCAGCACCGTGTGCCGCGAGCAACCACTCAGGGAGGAACCCAGATGAAGGCACGACGACTCGGAGCCGTTGCGGCGGCTGCGACGTTGGCGCTCACGCTCGCCGCGTGTGGCTCCGGCACCAGCGGGGGCGACGCCGGCAGCGGCGACGCGCTCAAGATCGGCATCAAGTTCGACCAGCCCGGCCTCGGCCTCAAGAAGGGCACCGAGTACTCCGGCATGGACGTCGACGTCGCCAAGTACGTCGCCAAGGAGCTCGGCACCTCGGAGGACAAGATCACCTGGGTGCAGGCGCCCAGCGCCCAGCGCGAGGACCTCATCTCCACCGGTCAGGTGAAGTTCATCGTGGCGACGTACTCCATCACCGACGCGCGCAAGGAGAAGGTCTCCTTCGCCGGCCCGTACTTCGTCGCAGGCCAGGACCTCCTCGTCCGCGCCGACGACACCTCGATCACCGGTCCGGACAGCCTCAACGGCAAGAAGCTCTGCTCGGTCAAGGGCTCGACCTCGGCCCAGAAGGTCAAGGACAAGTTCGCCCAGACGGTGCAGCTGCAGGAGTTCGGGACGTACTCCGAGTGCCTGCCCGCTCTCGCCACCGGCGGCGTCGACGCCCTGACGACCGACGACGCGATCCTCGCCGGCTTCGCGGCCCAGCCCGAGAACAAGGGCAAGTTCAAGCTCGTCGGCAAGCCGTTCTCGACGGAGAACTACGGGATCGGCCTCAAGAAGGGCGACACGGCCCTCTGCCAGAAGATCACGGACGCGATCAAGAAGATGCAGAGCGACGGCTCCCTGCAGAAGGCCATCGACGCCAACCTCGGCCCGGCCAACTACAAGCCCGGCGCGGGCAACCCGCCCACGCCGGCTGCGTGCTCCTGACCGACTCCCACCTCGAGGGCGGGTCGCTCACCACACGGTGCGCGGCCCGCCCTCGGCGGGGGTCCGGACTCCGACCCGTGAACCCCTGACCCACTGACTCGACAGCGGAAAGGAGCGTCGTGCTCGACATCATCGAGAAGTACGACATCCTCGGCGCGTTCTGGATGACCATCAGGCTCGCCTTCTTCTCGGCGATCGGCGCTCTCGTCATCGGCACCGTTCTCGCGGTGATGCGGGTGTCGCCGGTGGCGATCCTGAGACGTCTGGGCTCGTTCTACGTCAACACGGTGCGCAACACCCCGCTGACGTTGCTCGTCTTCTTCTCCATCGCCGGCCCGTACTACATCCTGCAGATCAGCCTGACCGACGTGAACTCACCGACGGCGCTCGTGGACAACGGCATCCGGTGGGCCATCGTCGCGCTGGCGGTCTACCACGCGGCCTTCGTCTGCGAGGCACTGCGCAGCGGCGTCAACACCGTTCCGCTGGGCCAGGCCGAGGCTGCCCGCTCGATCGGTCTCACCTTCGGCCAGAGCCTGCGCGAGGTCATCCTCCCGCAGGCCTTCCGCGGGTCCATCGCCCCACTGGGCTCGGTGCTCATCGCCCTGACCAAGAACACGACCGTCGCCTCCGTCATCGGCGTCGCGGAGGCCTCGCTGCTGATGAGCGAGATCATCGAGAACGAGACGGCGAGCGTCACGGTCTTCCTCGTCTTCGCGCTCGGCTTCGTCGTCCTCACGCTTCCCGTCGGCGTGTTCTTCACCTCGCTCTCGCGCCGTCTGGCGGTGAAGCGATGAGTGCCGAGTCCGTTCTCTTCGACGCCCCCGGGCCCCGCGCCCGACGGCGGCACGCGATCCTCACCCTCTTCGGCGTGCTGCTCGCCGTCGCCACCATCGGCGCCGTGCTCTGGAAGTTCAAGGCCCAGGGCCAGCTGGAACCCGAGATGTGGACCGTGCTGTTCAGCGCCGATGTGTGGACGCAGTACATCATCCCGGGACTGATCAAGACGCTCGAGGCCGCCGCGATCTCCATCGTCCTCGCCATGGCCTTCGGGCTCGTCTTCGGCATGGGCCGACTGTCACAGCACCGCACGCTGCGCTGGGTGTGTGGCGTCATCGTGGAGTTCTTCCGGTCCGTGCCCGTGCTGCTGATGATGTACTTCACGTACTCCTACTTCTCGACCAACGGCGTCTTCACGAGCGAGATCAACCCGCTCGCGGCCGTCGTGACCGCCCTGACGCTCTACAACGGCTCGGTGATCGCCGAGCTGGTCCGGTCGGGTGTGTTCAGCCTGCCGATGGGCCAGGCCGAGGCGGGCGTGTCCATCGGCCTCACCCCGCCCCAGGTGATGCGGTCGATCCAGCTGCCGCAGGCCCTCACCGCGATGCTGCCGGCACTCGTCGGGCAGCTCGTCGTGATCCTCAAGGACACCGCGCTCGGCACGGCGGTGCTCTACCCCGAGCTGCTCCAGGCCGCCCGCGACATCGGCACCGGCTACAGCAACACGATCCCGGCCTACATCTTCGTCGCGATCATCTTCATCCTGATCAACTACAGCCTGACCGTGGTGGCCGGACGGGTGGAGCGTCGTCTCAGCCGCCGCGGCCGCGGTCCTCGCAAGGGCGCACCGGCCACCGGCGTGGTCGGTGCCGATGCCGTCGGGACCCCGAGCCGCTGACGCGAGCCGACGACACGGCATACGAGAAGGGCCCCGACACCAGTGGTGTCGGGGCCCTTCTGCTCGGTGCTCCCCCGATTGGACTCGAACCAATAACCTGCCGGTTAACAGCCGGCTGCTCTGCCAATTGAGCTACAGGGGAATGCTGCTGCGCAACCATAGCAAAGCATCAGCGCCGTCGAGAAATCGGGTTCAACGGGTCGCTGGCGAGGTCCCAACGAGCCTGCGGGACGCCGTGCGGGGACCCGTCAGAGCCCCACCTCGGAGCGCAGCCGGGCCATCCGCTGGGCGGCTTCGCGAGCCACCTGCGGGTCGCCGAGGTCGGCGCCCTTGCCCGGGATCGTCTGCTCCAGCAGGGCTCCGCTGGCAAGGTCCTGGCGGATCACGACGCGCACCGTGCGGCGCCCGGCGGTGCGGAACTCGTCGGCGAGCACGACGCTCGCCTGGAGCCGTTCGCGCAGGGCCTGCTGGAGCAGCGAGGGCTCCGTCAGGCGCCAGCCGGAAGGCACCCCGCGGTCGACCCACGTGACGGTGAGCAGGGAGGACTCGCCCTGCCACGTGCCGGACTCGGCCTCGTGCCACGGGCGGTTCCAGACGAGGCCGCCCCCTGCGTCGACGAGGGCGAGGTGGTGGGTCGTCGCGACGACGTGCGCCCCGCTGGTCTCGTCCCGGGCCCAGGCGAGCACCTGCTCGCCGCCGTCGAGCGGGACCGCCGCGCGGACGTCGTCGGGCAGCGCCGGTCGGCGCCGCCGCTCGAAGAGTGCCATCAGCCCATCCCCGCCTTGATCGCCGCGAGCTCCCGCTGGAGCGTCTGCAGCTGGATGCCGAGCTCGCGCGTGCGTTCGGGCGACGGCGTCTCGGCGTGGTCGAGCCGGCGCATCTCGCTCATCGAGTCGGCGATCTGGCGCGTCAGGGCGATGGTGCGCACCCGGTCGAAGAGCTCGTCGACGTAGCGGGAGGTCGGTAAGCCGGTCGAGGCGTCCATCCGCGTCGGCAGGGTGTCGACGGCGAGCTCGCTGACGAGACCGGCGACGGGCGACGGCGCGGCCTCGGTGACGGCCGAGGTCCAGGCCCGGGCGTTGCCCTTGTCGCCGCTGTGGTGGGCGATGCGGATGCCGTCGAAGACCGCGCGGTGGGCGGGCGCCGAGAAGGCCTCGGGTGTCAGCAGGTCGATGGCGCCGGACTTGAACACCGTCGGGAACTGGAGCAGGACCTGGAGCAGCTGCCGCTCGGCGTGGACGACCGGGTCGCGCCGGTCTGGCACCGGCATGCCTCCAGCGTCACCGACGTGCGGTTCGGCGTCGTCGCCACGGTCGCGCCCGTTGCGGTCGGCGCGGTCCGTCCGGGCGTCCTCGTCGACCTTGATCTTGCCGGCGCGGGACACCTCGGTCGCGACCTGCTCGACATCGAGCCCGAGCATGCCGGAGACCTCACGGGTGTACTCCGGCCGGAGCGACTGGTCGCGGATCGAGGCGATGATCGGCGCCACGGCCCGGACCGCCTGGATGCGCCCCTCGGCGGTCGCGACGTCGAAGCGCTTGATCGTCGTGCGCACGGCGAACTCGAACATCGGCACCGCGTCCTCGATGAGCGCCTGCACGGCGGGGTCTCCCCCGGCCTGGCGCAGCTCGCACGGGTCCTTGCCCGACTTCTCGACGGCGACGAACGACTGGGAGGTCCACTTCTCGTCGTCGGCGAAGGCTCGCATGGCGGCCTTCTGACCGGCGGCGTCACCGTCGAAGGTGAAGATCACCTTGGCGGGTGCGAGGCCGGCCTCGTCACGCATGAGCCGACGCAGCGTCTTGATGTGGTCGGCCCCGAAGGCCGTGCCGCACGTGGCGACGGCGGTCTCGACGCCGGCGAGGTGACAGGCCATGACGTCGGTGTAGCCCTCGACGACGACGGCCTGACGCCCCTGCGAGATCTTCTTCTTCGCGAGGTCGAGGCCGTAGAGCACGGTCGACTTCTTGTAGATCGGCGTCTCGGACGTGTTGAGGTACTTCGCCTCGATGCGGTCGTCGTCGAAGATGCGGCGGGCCCCGAAGCCGACGGTGTCGCCGGTGATGTCGCGGATCGGCCAGACGAGGCGCCCGCGGAAGCGGTCGTAGAGCCCGCGCGAGCCCCGGCCGGCGATGCCGCCGGTGACGAGCTCGTCGTCGGTGAAGCCCTTGGCACGCAGGTGGCGCACGAGGTCCTCTCCCCCGCGCGGCGCGAACCCGATGCCGAACATCTTGACGTGCTCGCTGTTGAAGTCGCGGGCGCGGAGGAAGTCCCGCGCCTGCCGGGCCGGACCACCCGGTGCCAACAGCAGCTCGGTGTAGTACTCCTCGGCCACGCGGTGGGCCTCGACGAGGCGGCTGCGGCGACCGAGCCCCTCCTCGCGCGGCCGGTCGCCGTTCTCGTAGCGCAGCTCCATGCCCAGCTTCTGCGCGAGCCGCTCGACGGCCTCGGAGAAGCTGAGGTGGTCGACCTTCTGGACGAACGAGATGACGTCGCCGCCCTCGCCGCAGCCGAAGCAGTGCCACGCGCCCACGGCAGGGCGGATGTTGAAGGACGGCGTCTTCTCGTCGTGGAAGGGACACAGGCCCTTGAGCGACCCCGGACCCGCGGAGCGGAGCGTCACGTGCTCGCGCACGACGTCCTCGATGGACGACCGCGCCTTGACCGCCGCGATGTCCTCGCTGTTGATCAGCCCCGCCATCTGCCTCCTGTCGCCATCCGTGATTCTAGGTGCTCGCCCACGAGCTGCCCGTCACCGGCACCACTGGCTGTGGAGGGCGAGGGCGCGCACGTCGGTCAGGGAGGCCACCTGGTCGACGACCACCCGCAGCCGCTCCCCGTCGTCGGCGGCTGCCTCGTGGTCGAGGCGGAAGGCCACGTCGAGGCGCTCCTCGGGCGCGGCGGCATACGCCTCGACGACGGCGCGCACGACGTCGCGCTGCCCCGACATGACCGAGAGCCGCTCGTCGGTGGTCATGACGAAGTGGTTGGCGATCGCCTTGAGCACCGAGCACTCGGCGCGGGTGTCGTCGGGGACGACGAGGTCGGCCTCGAAGCGGCACAGCTCGCCCGGCCCGTGCCGCTCGCGCGTGGCCTGCTCGACGACGAGGACGAAGTGCCCGATGAGCCGGCTCGTCATGTCCTTGAGCCGCGCCAGGTCGCCCCGCGAGCCGTCGTATGCCGTGGGCACCGCTCCCGAGGCGAGGATGCGTTCCAGCGCGGCACCGAGCGCGTCGGCACCGAGGTCGGGCGCGTAGGTGCGGCCCGCGACGTCGATGACGTCAGCCATGTCGCGCGAGTGGAGCAGCCGGGGGTCGATCCAGCCCGAGGCGATGGCGTCCTCGACGTCGTGGACGGAGTAGGCCACGTCGTCGGACCAGTCCATGACCTCGGCCTCGAGGCACCGTCGGCGGGGCCGGGCGCCCTCGCGGATCCAGTCGAAGACGGGCAGGTCGGAGGGGTAGACGCCGAACTTCCTCGTCTCGTAGGGCCCGTCGCCGATCTCCCACGGGTACTTCGTCGTCGCGTCGAGGCTCGCACGGGTCAGGTTGAGGCCGGCGGACCGGCCGTCGGCGTGGGCGCGCTTGGCCTCGAGCCTCGTGAGCAGGCGCAGCGTCTGCGCGTTGCCCTCGAAACCGCCGATGCCCGAGGCGATCTCGTCGAGGACGGTCTCACCGTTGTGGCCGAACGGCGGGTGGCCGAGGTCGTGGGCGAGGCACGCGGTGTCGACGACGTCGGCGTTGCAGCCGAGGGCGGCACCGAACTCCCGTCCGATCTGCGCCACCTCGAGGGAGTGGGTCAGGCGGTTGCGGACGAAGTCGTCGTGACCCGGCGCGAGCACCTGCGTCTTGGCGGCGAGGCGGCGCAACGACGACGAGTGCACGACCCGAGCGCGGTCTCGGGCGAAGTCGTCGCGGTCGGCGCGCTTCTGGGCAGGGTCCTCTGCGACCCATCGCTCCCGGTCCCGACCCTGATAGCCCACACCGGAACTCTATGCGGGGTGACGGCAACGGCCCGGGCGCCGCACCCGGGGCGCATACTTCAGGGATGGAGCCGCTCAGGCTTCCAACCACAGGAGCGCGCCATGGGCGACAAGTCACCGAAGTCCCACATGTCCACGAAGGCCAGATCGCTCAAGGAGAAGCGTGCCGACAAGCACGCGAAGTCCGCCGCCAAGGACCACACCGAGATCATCCCGCCCAAGGCCAAGCGCTGACCGCCACCCGAGCCTGACGACGGCTCAGCCGAGCTCGGCCTGCATGCGCCGCACCCAGGCCGGCTCGGTGCCGTAGCGCTGCGTCTTGATGAGGCGCAGGTTGGCGCAGTCCTCGACGAGCTCGGCCATGCGCTTGTCGCGCGTCGCCTCCTGCTTGGCCGTCAGCACCCAGTTCGTGGCGACCTTGCGGTAGGAGGGCGTCGCCCCGTCCCAGAAGGCCGAGGCCTGAGGGTGGGCCCGCAGCATCGCCTCATAGTCGTCGGACCAGGTCAGGTCGCGGTTCTCGTAGGCGTAGACGCCCGAGCGGTCCTCACGCCGCCTGGCGAACGCAGCGAGCCCGGCCGGACGCATGCGCCCGGCCGCCGTCAGCTCGGCGACGGCGTTGATGTTGACCGTGCTCCAGTTGCTGCCCCGCTTGCGCGGGGTCCACCGCTGGCGCACGGCGTCCTCGTCGATGCGTTGCGCCATGGAGTCGATCCAGCCGAAGCAGAGGGCCTCGCGCACGGCCTCGGCCCACTGGAGGCCGCGGGGCTCGACGTGCTTCTTGTTGAGGCCCATCCAGAGCTCGGTGGCGCTCTCGTGGTGGGCATCGAGCCACGCGCGGAAGTCGTCGGCGTCGTCGAAGAAGGTCGCGGGCCGCTCGGCCGATCCGCCCTGTCGCATACCCCGATCCTGCCATCGGCCACCGACGCTGGGAGGATCGTGCCGTGACCGACCGGATCCTGCTCGCCGCCCGCAACAACGCCCTCTGGTGCGACGCCGTGGCCCGCTCGCACGGCGTCGTGTGCACCACCGACTCCGTTGCCTGGACCGCGTCGACGCGCACCCCGCCCTACTACCCGGACGCCGTGACGCTCTCGCCGGAGGCCGGTGAGTACGACGTCCTCGCCCGCGTGGACGACTCGGACGGCTGCTCGGTCAAGGACTCGTGGTCGCGGCTCGACCTGTCGACGGAGGACTTCGCCCGGATCGTCGTCGGCGAGTGGGTGTGGCTCGACCCGTCGGTGCCGATCGCGCCCGCTCCTGCACCCACCTGGCAGCGCCTCACGACGCCCCACGAGATGGCGGTCTGGGTGCGGGCCTGGGCGAGCGACCCGGACGCCGAGGCGATCCTGCGCCCGTCACTCCTCGAGGAGCCCGGGGTCGCGTTCCTCGCGCAGCGCGCGACCGAGGACCCGCAGTCGCCCGTCGTCGCCGGGGCGATCGTCAACGTGACGGGGGAGGTCGCCGGCCTCGGCAACGTCTTCACGCTCGACGGCGACGTGGAGCGCGCGTGGAGCGCGGCCGCGGCTGCCGCCCGCGACGTCGCGGACGGCCTACCCCTCGTGGGCTGGGAGGCCGGAGCGAGCGTCGCAGCGGCGGTCGCGGCGGGCTGCGAGCGGATCGGCCCGCTCAGCGTCTGGCTGAAGTGACCCTCAGCCGCCGCTGACCGACAGCTCGGCCTCGGCGATGGTCCGCCGGTGCTCCTCGGACAGCTCGCGCGACTCGAGCCAGCGGTCGGGCAGCGCCACGGTGCGCGAGGACCCCGCGCGCCCGCGCTGGCCCTCAGCGGCCTCGCCGGGCCACGGCACGTCGGGGTCGAGGGTGGCGAGGAGGTCGTCGAGGGCCGCCATGGAGTCGACGAGCGCGAGCGAGTTGCGGATCGTCGACCCGGCCGGAAATCCCTTGAGGTACCAGGCGATGTGCTTGCGGATGTCGCGGCAGGCGCGCTCCTCCTCGCCGTAGAAGTCGCAGAGGTATGCCGTGTGCGTCCGCAGCGTGTCGGCGACCTCGCCGAGCGTCGGGGTCACCCGCGCCGGGGTGCCGGCGAAGGCCGCGGCGAGGTCGGTGAACAGCCACGGGCGCCCGAGGCAGCCGCGACCCACGACCACGCCGTCGCACCCGGTCTCGCGGACCATGCGCAGGGCGTCCTCGGCCGACCAGATGTCGCCGTTGCCGAGGACGGGGATGCTCGTCACGGTCTCCTTGAGCATCCGGATGGCGCTCCAGTCGGCGGTGCCCGAGTAGGCCTGCGCGGCGGTACGGCCGTGCAGGGCGACCGCGGCGACCCCCTCGGCCTCGGCGGTGAGGCCGGCGTCGAGGAAGGTGAGGTGGACGTCGTCGATCCCCTTGCGCATCTTGACGGTGACGGGGATGTCGCGCTTGGCGCCCTCCTCGACGACGGCGCCGACGATGGCCTTGAAGAGGTCTTTCTTCCACGGCAGCGCCGAGCCGCCGCCCTTGCGGGTGACCTTGGGCACGGGGCAGCCGAAGTTGAGGTCGATGTGGTCGGCCCGGTCCTCGGTGACGAGCATCCGGGCAGCTGCCCGCGCGGTGGCGGGGTCGACGCTGTAGAGCTGGATCGAGCGCGGGTTCTCGTCCGGGTCGTGCTCGATCAGGCGCATCGACTCGGGCGTCCGCTCGACGAGCGCGCGCGAGGTGATCATCTCGCTGACGTAGAGACTCGTGGCGCCGCTCGCGCCCTCGAGGGCCCGGCCCTCGTTGCCGTACTCGCGGCAGAGGCGGCGGAAGGCGCGGTTCGTGATGCCGGCCATCGGCGCGAGGACCACCGGCGACTCGATGACGTGGCGGCCGATGCGCAGCGGGGGCAGCACGGCGCCCGTCGTCTCTGCGCGGGCGGCCTCACCGGCCTGCGTCGCGGGGCTCATCACGTCGGTCACGGGCTCGATTGTCCCCGATCAGGCGCGCGGAGCCGAATCGACGACGGTCCGCGCGAAGCGGAGCAGGGCGTCGGCGAACGCCTCCGGCTGGTCGAGCCCGGACAGGTGGCCGGCCCGGCGCACGATCTCCTCCCGGGCACTCGGGCAGGCTCGCAGGTAGGCGCGGGCACCGATCCGCAGCTGGTCGAACCGGCCGTTGAGCAGCAGCACCGGGCAGCGCACGTGCTCGAGCATCGAGGGCCGGCAGCGCGCCATGACCTCGCGCCACGCGGCCGCCGTCGGCGCGAAGTAGTAGCCGCCGGCGATGACCGGGTCGATGCGTTCGGCCGGGTAGAGGCGGTGCAGGACGCGGTCGTTGACCCGCGTCATCCGCTCCGCGCCGAGCCGGTCGGTCAGCGCCGCGACGCCCCGGTAGACCGCGGCTCCGGGTCCCGTGGGGACCGCGCTGGCCCCGGCGAGGACGAGCCCGTCGAGCGTGTCGGGGCGGGCAGCGGCATACGCCATCGCGGCGTAGCCGCCGAGCGAGTGGCCGACGACCACGGCCGGGGTGCCGGCGGGGACGGCACCGACGGCCGCCCCGATGACCTCGACGCAGCGGTCCAGCGTGAACGGCTCGTGGACGCGCTCCCCGTGCCCGGGCAGGTCCACGAGCGTCAGGTCGACGTGGTCACGCAGGAGCGGCACCTGCGGCGCCCACTGGGCGCTCGACAGGCGCGACCCGTGCACGAGGACCAGGTGAGCACGCACACGGTGAGGATGCCACGATGGCCCGGTGACCCACCTCATCACCGCCACCGAGCTCGCCCACGAGATCGAGGACGTCGTCGTGCTCGACGTGCGCTGGGCACTGACGACGGCGAACACGCCTGCAGGGCGGGCGGACTACGACGCCGGCCACGTGCCCGGCGCGTTCTTCGTCGACCTCGACACCGAGCTGGCGGCGCCGCCCGGCGACGGCGGACGCCACCCGCTGCCCGACCCCGCCGTGGTCGAGGCCCTCCTGCGCCGGGCCGGCGTCTCCGAGCACAGCCGCGTCGTCGTCCACGACGGCAAGGAGTCGTATGCCGCCGCGCGGGCCTGGTGGGTGCTGCGCTGGGTCGGCGTCGCCGACGTCCGGGTGCTCGACGGCGGGTATGCCGCGTGGCTGGCAGCGGGGCTGCCGGTCTCGACCGAGGAGCCCGCCGACCGGCACGGCGACATGCAGGTGCGGCCCGGGCACCTGCCGACGCTCGACGCCTCCGGTGCGGCAGCACTGGCGCGCGACGGGCTGCTCCTCGACGCGCGTGCGCCCGAGCGCTATGCCGGCGAGACCGAGCCCATCGACCCCGTCGCCGGCCACGTGCCCGGAGCGGTCAACAGCCCCACGACCGCCTGGGTCACGGCCGACGGCACGTTCCGGCGCGACCTGGCCGAGCACTGGGAGCGGGTTCGCGCCGGTCACGAGGGAGGCGACGGCGTCGGTGTCTACTGCGGCTCGGGAGTGACCGCGGCCCACGAGATGCTCGCGCTCGCCGAGCTCGGGGTCGACACGGTGCTCTACCCGGGATCGTGGAGCGAGTGGATCCGCGACCCCGCACGCCCGGTCGCGACCGGCCACTTCCCCGGCTGAGCGCCTCCCCACCCCGCAACACACCGAGTAGGTCACAACTCAGCGCGATCGGATCCCGGCGAGTTGTGACCTACTCGGTGTGTTGCCGGGGTCAGAGGTCGCGGTCGAGGCGGCGCTCGAGGGTGGTGAGTGCCCGAGCGGCCGCGACGCGCACGGACTCGTCCGGGTCGTCCACGGCCTCGTGCAGGGCGTCGGCGTGCTCGGCCTCCCCCACGGCGCCGAGCACCCGCGAGGCCGCGGCCCGGACCCTCGGCACGTCGTCGGTCGTCACGAGGCCTGCGCAGGGCTCGGCTGCAGGGCCGACCTCCCAGCGGGCCGCCACCTTGGCACACATCTCGCGGACCCGCCATGCCGGATCACCCAGTCCTGCAACGACATCCGGACCGCACTGCTCGGACCAGACGTAGAGCAGGGTGCGGGCGGCCCACACCCGGGACCAGTAGCGGGTGGCGTCGTCGAGGTGGTCGGGCGAGCCCCATCCGGACACGGCCTGGCCGCCGACCCAGCCGATGTCGGGCAGGTCGGGGTCGCCCCAGGTCGCACGCCCGGCGAGCAGGTCGGTGCACCACGAGGTCAGCACCTCGTCGCCGAGCGCGTCGGCCGCCGCCCGCGCCCGGTCGCCCGGCGTCGCGCGCAGCACCTCGGTCTCGACCATGCGGGCAGTATGCCGCCGATCCCGGACGTCCCGCGCCCGGGACGGGCCGGACCGCGGCGGGCCTCACCGACCGACCCCGCTGCCGGCACGGCACCACGGGCGCACGGATGCCGCCCGCCCGGGTGGGCGGACGGCATACGTGAGCGGCGGTGCTGCCTGCGCGTCAGCAGCCGACGAGGCGCTGGGCGAGGTAGCCCTCGACCTGGTCGAGCGCGATGCGCTCCTGCGCCATCGAGTCGCGCTCGCGGATCGTCACGGCGTGGTCCTCGAGCGTGTCGAAGTCGACCGTGATGCAGAACGGCGTGCCGATCTCGTCGTGGCGGCGATAGCGCTTGCCGATGGCGCCGGCGTCGTCGAAGTCGATGTTCCAGTGACGACGCAGCTGCGCGGCGAGGTCGCGGGCCTTCGGCGAGAGGTCGGCGTTGCGCGACAGCGGGAGGACGGCGGCCTTGACCGGCGCCAGGCGCGGGTCGAGCCGCAGCACGACGCGCTTGTCCACGCCGCCCTTGGTGTTGGGCGCCTCGTCCTCGTGGTAGGCGTCGACGAGGAACGTCATGAGCGAGCGCGACAGGCCGGCCGCCGGCTCGATGACGTAGGGGGTGTACTTCTCGCCCGTCTGCTGGTCGAAGTAGAGCAGGTCGGTGCCCGAGTGCTTCGAGTGCGTAGACAGGTCGAAGTCGGTGCGGTTGGCGATGCCCTCGAGCTCGCCCCACTCGGAACCGGCGAAGTTGAAGCGGTACTCGATGTCGACGGTGCGCTTCGAGTAGTGCGAGAGCTTCTCCGGCGAGTGCTCGTAGTGGCGCAGGTTGTCGGGGTTGATGCCGAGGTCGACGTACCAGCGGGTGCGCTCCTCGAGCCAGTACTGGAGCCACTCGTCGTCCTCGCCCGGCTTGACGAAGAACTCCATCTCCATCTGCTCGAACTCGCGCGTGCGGAAGATGAAGTTGCCCGGCGTGATCTCGTTGCGGAAGCTCTTGCCCGTCTGGGCGATACCGAACGGCGGCTTCTTGCGCGAGGCCTGCATGACGTTGTTGAAGTTGACGAAGATGCCCTGGGCCGTCTCGGGGCGCAGGTAGTGCAGGCCCGACTCGTCCTCGATGACGCCGAGGTAGGTCTTGAGCATCATGTTGAACTCGCGCGGCTCGGTCCACTGGCCCTTGGTGCCGCAGTCCGGGCACACGATGTCGGACATCGGGATCGAGTCGGGGTCCTCGATGCCCTTCTTCTCGGCGAGCGCCTCCTGGAGGTGGTCCTGGCGGCGACGGCGGTGGCAGCTGAGGCACTCGACGAGCGGGTCGGTGAAGGTGCCGACGTGGCCCGAGGCGACCCACGTCTCGCGCGGGAGGATGATCGAGGAGTCGAGGCCGACGACGTCGTCGCGGCTCGTGACCATGGACTTCCACCACTGGCGGCGGATGTTCTCCTTGAGCTCGACGCCGAGGGGGCCGTAGTCCCACGCAGACCTCGTGCCTCCGTAGATGTCACCGCTCGGGAAGACGAAGCCCCTGCGCTTGCAGAGGCTGACGACGGTGTCCACGATGGATGTCTGCTTGGCCATGCGGGACAGGTTATCGGGCCGGTGCCACTGCTTTGCCACGCGTCCGGGGTAGGCCGCCACGTCCCCTAGGCTCGTGACGTGGCCCTGAGCTTCCGTTCCCGTCTCGAGCACGCCTCCTACCCGTGGGTGGAGCGGCTCAACGCCGTCCCGCGCCCCCTAGCGCTCGGCGCCCTCGTCGTCCTGCTCGCGGTCGGCATCCTCGCGCCGCGGCCGTGGGGGGGCATCGCGTTCCTCGTCGTCGCGGCCTTCGTCGGCTGGCTGCTCTTCCTCACCTGGCAGCGTCTGACCATGCCCGAACGCCTGATGCGCACCGCGGTGCTCGTCCTCGCCGTGGCCGTCGCGGTGGTCAGGATCGTCCCCGCCGGCTGACCCAGGGCCAAGAACCCGAGAACGGTTTTGACAATCATTCTCACCATGGGAAGGATGGGCTCATGCCCGCCCCTCCCCCGCGCCGTGTCCTGTCCGCCGTCGTCGCCGCGACAGCCCTGGCGCTCACGACGGCCGCGTGCGGGAGCGGTTCGGACTCCGGGTCCGGCTCAGCCGCCGGGGCGGTCGTCACGTCGTTCTACCCCATCCAGTTCGCCACGCAACAGATCACGGGCGGAGCGCTCCCGGTCACCGTCCTGACGAAACCGGGCGCCGAACCCCACGACCTCGAGCTGGCACCGCAGGACATCGGCGGCCTGACCAAGGCACGCCTCGTCGTCTACGCCGACGGCTTCCAGCCTGCGGTCGACGAGGCCGTCGTGCTCGTCGACCCCACGAAGGTGCTCGACGTCGCCGACGTCGCGAAGCTCGTACCCGCGTCGACCGACGACAGCGACCACGCCGGCGAGTCGGGCACCGAGACCGAGCAGCACGACACCGCCGACGGGCACGACGGGCACGACGGGCACGACCACGGCGCCGACGACCCCCACTTCTGGCTCGACCCCTCGCGCTACGCCGCTGTCGCGCAGGCGATCAGCGCGCGACTGTCCAAGGACGACCCCGCGAACGCCCCGGTCTACGCGAAGAACACCGCGATCTTCGTGGAGAAGCTGTCCGCGCTCGACGAAGAGATGCGGGTGGGCCTGCAGCAGTGCCGCGTCAAGGAGCTGGTCACCAGCCACGCCGCCTTCGGCTACCTGGCAGCCCGCTACGGCTTCGAGCAGCGCGGCATCACCGGGGTCTCGCCCGAGGCCGAGCCCAGCGCGACAGCCCTCAAGGCGGTCGGTGACCTCGTGAGGTCCGCCGGCGTGACCACGATCTACCAGGAGACGCTCGTCGAGCCGCACTTCGCGCAGACGGTCGCGGAGTCGACGGGCGCGAAGGTCGCGACGCTCGACCCCATCGAGGGGATCACCAGCGCGTCGGTCGGCGCGGACTACTTCGAGGTCATGCGGAGCAATCTCGTTGCCCTGCGCGACGGTCAGGAGTGCTCATGAGGTCGGCACCGCTGCTCCCCCTCGAACCCACGCCGACGGACGAGGTCGTGACCCTGCGGGGCGCGAGCTTCGGCTACGGCGACGGCCCTGTCCTCAGCGATGTCGACCTGTCGATCCGGAAGGGCGAGATCGTGGCGATCGTCGGGCCCAACGGGTCGGGCAAGTCGACGCTGATGAAGGGCGTGCTCGGCCTCAACGAACGGGTCGCCGGCACCGTGACGCTCTTCGGCATCGACAGTGGTGAGTTCCACGACCGGGCCCGCCTCGGCTACGTGCCCCAACGGCACACGCTCTCGGCGTCGGTCCGGGCCACCGCCGAGGAGATCGTCGCGACGGGACGGCTCCCCCGCATCGGCTGGCTCGGACGGCTGCGCGCCACCGACCGGCAGATCGTGGCGCGCTCACTCGACGTCGTCGGCCTCGCCGACCGCGCCGCCACCGAGGTGAGCACGCTCTCGGGCGGCCAGCAGCGACGTGTCCTCATCGCCCGCGCCCTCGCCGGGCAGCCGGAGGTCCTGATCATGGACGAGCCCACCGCCGGGGTCGACGCCGCGAACCAGCACGTGCTCGCCGACGTGCTCGACCGCCTCGTCGAGCGCGACGTCACGATGGTCATCGTCACGCACGAGCTCGGAGCGCTCGAGCGGCTGCTCACCCGCATCGTCGTCATCGACGGCGGCCGCATCCGCTTCGACGGGACCCCCGAGGCGTATGCCGCCGCGCGCGACCGCGTGCACCACGACCACGACAGCCACCACCACGACCTCGAGCTCGAGGGGAACCACCCCTCGCTGGCCCACGGCCCGCTCGACGTCAGCCGAACCGACGGGAGCCGACCGTGATCGACCTGCTCTCCGTCGACTTCATGCAGCGGGCGCTCATCGCCGCGCTGCTCGTGGGCACCGTCGCGCCGATGGTCGGGATCTTCCTCGTCCAGCGGCGGCTCTCGCTCATCGGCGACGGCATGGGCCACGTCGCCCTCGCCGGCGTCGCGATCGGTCTCGTCTCCGGCGCCGCACCGGTGCTCACGGCCTTGCTGGCAGCGGTCATCGCGGCCGTCGTCATCGAGCTGCTCCGTGCCCGGGGCCGCACCAACGGCGACGTGGCCCTCGCCGTCATCTTCTACGGCGGCATCGCGGCAGGCGTCGTCATCATCAGCAAGTCGTCCAGCGGCACCCCGGCGAACCTCATGAAGTACCTCTTCGGGTCGATCCTCACCACCCAGCGCACCGATCTGTACGTCTTCGCCGCCCTGGCCCTGCTCATCTCGGTCACCACCTGGGCCCTGCGGCCCCGTCTCTTCGCGGTGGCCAACGACGAGGAGTACGCCCGCGCCGTCGGGCTCCCCGTCCTCCCGCTCAACATCGTGCTCGCCGTGCTGACGGCGACGACCGTCGTCGTCGCCATGCGGGTCGTCGGGCTGCTGCTCATCAGTGCGCTCATGATCGTGCCGAACGCTACGAGCCAGCTCGTCGCGAGGTCGTTCAGCGGCGGGCTGCGCTGGGCCATCGCGTTCGGCCTCGTCTCGTCCGTCGGTGGCGTGGCGCTGTCCTACCCGCTCGACACGCCCTCGGGGGGCACCATCGTGCTGCTCGCCGTGGCGCTGTTCGTCGTGACCGCGGTCGTCACTGCCGTCCTGGCCAGGGTCGGGAGCAGGAGGCACGACGTCGCCGAGACCCACGCCCACGAGCACGGGGCCGAGTGCGGGCACCCGGCCGTCACGCACGGCGACCACGTCGACTACGTCCACGACGGGCACCTCCACGCGGCGCACGAGGGCCACTACGACGAGCACGGCGTCCACCACGACCATCCGGCGGGGTCCACCCCGCAGGCCGAGGGGGCCGACGGGTCCACCTCGGTCGGCACGGCGCCCGGCCCGACGACAGGATCGAGACCATGACGAGCAGCACCAACACCTCCGCGACCTCTCGCAAGCCCACCCGCCAGCAGGCCGCCGTCGCCGAGCTGCTCGAACGCTCCGACGACTTCACCTCCGCCCAGACGGTGCACGCGCGGCTGCGCGACGCGGGTGCGGGCGTCGGCCTCGCCACGGTCTACCGGACGCTCCAGTCGATGGTCGAGGCCGGGACGGTGGACGTGCTGCGCACCGACGACGGCGAGGCGGTCTACCGGGCCTGCTCGACGCACCACCACCACCACCTCGTGTGCCGCGCCTGCGGCCGCACCGTCGAGGTCGAGGGTCCGGCCGTCGAGAGGTGGGCCGACACGGTGGCGCGCGACCACGGCTTCAGCGGCGTCACACACACCCTCGAGATCTTCGGCACCTGCGCCGACTGCACGGCCGCCGCCCCCTGACCCCCCTCCCCCTGACCCCACGCCCGGCCCTCCGCACCGAACGCAGCGCTCGGTCTCGAACGCCGTGCTCTACCAGCGCGTTCGGCACCGAACGCGGCGTTCGGTCGGGACAAAGGCCCGCCGGTGGCGGTCTGGAGGTCGCGGTCAGGGGGTGGTCGTCGGGGTGTCGACGGCGCCGCCGTAGCGGCGGTCGCGGGCGACGTACTCCTCGATCGCGGCCCAGAGGTCGCGCCGGTCGTAGTCGGGCCACAGCTGGTTCTGGAAGACCATCTCGGCATAGGCCGACTGCCACAGCAGGAAGTTGCTCGTGCGCTGCTCGCCGGACGAGCGCACGAAGAGGTCGACGTCGGGCATCGTCGGCTCGTCGAGGTAGCGCTTGATCGTCTTCTCGTCGACCGAGCCGGGACGAAGCCGACCGTCCTTGACGTCGTATGCGATCCGCTGCACGGCGTCGGCGATCTCGGCGCGGCCGCCGTAGTTGACGCAGAAGTAGAGGGTGAGCCCGGTGTTGTGCTGCGTCAGGTCCTGGGCGACCTCGAGCTCCTTGATGACCGAGCCCCACAGGCGCGGCGCGCGGCCGACCCAGCGCATCCGCACACCCCACTCGTGGAGCTGGTCGCGCCGCCGGCGGATGACGTCGCGGTTGAAGCCCATGAGGAAGCGGACCTCGTCCGGTGACCGCCGCCAGTTCTCCGTCGAGAAGGCGTATGCCGACAGGTGGGTCACGCCGATGTCGATGGCTCCCGCGACGACGTCGAGCAGCGACGCCTCCCCCGCCTCGTGGCCCTTGGTCCGCGGCAGGCCTCGCGCGTTGGCCCAGCGGCCGTTTCCGTCCATGACGATCGCGACGTGCTTGGGCAGCAGGTCGGCCGGGACGGCGGGCGCCGTCGCGCCGGACGGGTGCGGGAAGGGCTTGGCGTACATGGGTCTCCGGTCTGTCGTGATCGGGTTCGCTGCTGGCTCAGGCTCGTTGGGTCTCGTTCAGGCCCGTTCGACGAGGCGCAGCGACCGCAGCCCTCGCTCGATGTGCCACTGGAGGAAGGCGGAGACGAGGCCGTTGCCCTGCCTGCGGCACCGCTCGTCGCTCGCGTCGGCGACATCCCAGTCACCGGTCAGCAGGGACGCGAGCAGCTCGAAGGTCTCGGGAGCGGGGGCGCTCGAGCCGGGCGGACGGCATACGGAGCACACGGCCCCTCCGGCCTGCACGTTGAACGCCCGGTGCGGCCCCGGTGCGCCGCACTTCGCGCAGTCGACGAAGCTCGGTGCCCAGCCGGCGACGGCCAACGAGCGGAGCAGGTAGGCGTCGAGGACGAGACCGGGGTCGTGGGCGCGCTCGGCGAGCGAGCGCAGCGCGCCGGCGAGCAGGAGGTACTGCTGGGTCTGCGGCTCGTGCTCCTCGGTCAGCTGGAGCGCCGTCTCGAGCATCGACGTGGCGCAGGTGTAGGCGACGTAGTCGCGGGCGATCGCGTCGCCGTAGGGAGCGAGCGTCTCGACCTGGGTGACGGTGTCGAGGTTGCGGCCCTCGTAGCACTGGACGTCGACGACCATGCCGGGCTCGAGGCGCGAGCCGAAGCGGGACTTCGTGCGGCGCACCCCCTTGGCGACGGCGCGGACGCGGCCCCGGGTGCGGGTCAGCATCGTGATGATGCGGTCGGCCTCGCCCAGCTTGTGGGTGCGCAGGACGATCGCCTCGTCACGGTAGAGGGGCATGGGTCCATTCTCCCCCGCGCCGGGGCGTCGGTGGCACCGCACGCGCCGCTCTGTGTGAGGTCGACACGAAACACGTGCACCATTCGAACACTCGTTCGACCCTTGGGCTATCGTGGGGGGATGGACCTCTCTCTCCAGGGTTCCCTCCTCGACCTCACCGACGCGATGACGCTCCGCGACGTCGGCACCGGGACGACCCGCCACCACCTGGCCCACGGCGCGTGGGTCGACGTCCGTCCCGGCTGGCTCGCCGCCGGCGACGAGCTCTTCACGGCGCTGCTGCGCGACGTGCCGTGGCACGCCGAGCGACGCCAGATGTACGACTCGGTCGTCGACGTCCCCCGGCTGACGAAGTTCTACGCGGGCGACGAGACGCTGCCCCACCCGATGCTCGTCGAGGCCCGTGAGGCACTGAGCCGTCACTACGCCCCAGAGCTCGGCGAGCCGTTCGTCACCGCCGGGCTGTGCCTCTACCGCGACGGTCGCGACAGCGTCGCTTGGCACGGCGACCGCATCGGGCGCTCCCGTGACAGCGACACCATGATCGCGATCCTGTCGCTGGGGTCGGCGCGCACGCTCGCGCTCCGCCCGCGTGACGGCGGTCCCATCCCTGGGTCGACGGCAAAGAGCTTGCGCTATCCCCTGGGACATGGTGACCTCGTCGTGATGGGCGGCTCGTGCCAGCGGACGTGGGACCACGCGGTCCCGAAGACGTCCGAGCCGATGGGGCCGCGCATCTCCGTGCAGTTCCGCGTAGCCGGCGTCCGCTGACAGGAGAACCCGTATGCCGTCCAGCCGCTCAGGTGGCCCCCTTCCCTTCCTCGACCACCTCGCGGCCGACTCGGCCCGCTTCCGGGCGGCGCTGACGACGGCACCCGCGGACGTCCGCGTGCCGTCGTGTCCCGACTGGGACGCCGACGACCTGTTGTGGCACCTCGGCGAGGTGCAGTGGTTCTGGGGCGAGATCGCCGAGCGCGGCCTCACCGACCCGGCCGACCTCGACGCGATGAACGCGTCACGAGAGGAGCGGCCGAGCGACCGCGCCGGACTGCTTGCCTTCTTCGACCGCTCGAGCGAGCGGCTGCACCGCGTGCTCCGCGAGCTGCCCCCCGAGACACCGCTGTGGATGTGGGCCGACGACAAGACGGCCGGCTACATCCGCCGCCGGCAGGCCCACGAGGCGCTGGTCCACCGCCTCGACGCCGAGCTCACCGTGGGCGATCGCTCGCCGCTCGACTGCCGGCTCGCCGCCGACGGCATCGACGAGGCCCTGCGGATCATGCGCGGTCACGAGCCCGAGCCCGGCCTGACCCACGTGCCCGTCTCGGCGCCGGTGACGATCGCGACCGTCGACGCCATGCACACGTGGACCGTGACGCCGGTCCGCATCACCGGCACCTGGAACGGCGACGAGATCGACGTCCAGCGCTTCCTCGTCGCCGACGGCCCCGACGACTCCGCGACCGCCGAGATCTGCGGCTCGGCAGCCGACCTCGACTGCTGGCTGTGGAACCGCCCGCCCGAGGGCGAGATCACCCGCGAGGGTGACGCCGCCGCCCTGGCCGCGGTCGACGCCGTGCTCGACGACTCCATCGACTGACCTCGGCCGGCCACCCCGAGCGGCGCCCGCCGACCACGGCGCGACCGCGCCCTCCCGCCTGCCCGCCACACGGCATACGGTCGTGTCATCCCCTCCCGAAGGAGTCCCCATGTCTGACCTCGCCACCATCGGAGTGACCGGCCTCGCGGTCATGGGCAGCAACCTCGCCCGCAACCTCGCCCGCCACGGCCACACCGTCGCCGTCCACAACCGCAGCACCGCGAAGACGCGCGCGCTCGTCGACGAGCACGGCTCGGAGGGCACGTTCGTGCCATCGGAGTCGACGGCCGACTTCGTCGCGTCACTCGAGCGGCCGCGCCGGATCATCGTCATGGTCAAGGCCGGTGGTCCCACCGACGCCGTCATCGACGAGCTCGTGCCCCTGCTCGAGGAGGGCGACATCGTCGTCGACGGCGGCAACGCCCACTTCGAGGACACCCGCCGCCGGGAGAAGCGCCTGCGCGAGCACGGCCTCCACTTCGTCGGCACCGGCATCTCCGGAGGCGAGGTCGGCGCCCTCGAGGGTCCGTCGATCATGCCGGGCGGGTCGAAGGAGTCCTATGCCGCCCTGGGCCCGATCCTCGAGTCCATCGCCGCGCAGGTCGACGGCGAGGCGTGCTGCGCCTGGATGGGGCCCGACGGCGCCGGACACTTCGTCAAGATGGTGCACAACGGCATCGAGTACGCCGACATGCAGTTCATCGCAGAGGCCTACGACCTGCTCTCGGCGGCGGGGCTGACGGCCACCGAGTCGGCGGCCGTCTTCCGTGAGTGGAACTCCGGCGAGCTCGACTCGTTCCTCATCGAGATCACGGCCGACGTGCTCGACCAGGTCGACGCATCGACCGGCCGCCCCCTCGTCGAGGTCATCGTCGACGCCGCCGAGCAGAAGGGCACCGGTCGCTGGACCGTGCAGACCGCCCTGGAGCTCGGTGTGCCCGTCTCGACGATCGCCGAGTCCGTCTTCGCCCGCTCGGGCTCGGGTGACACCGACGTGCGTGGAGCGGCCCGCGGCGTGCTCGTCGGCCCCGACCGCACGGTGTCGGTCGAGGACCGCCAGCAGTTCGTCGACGACGTCCGTGACGCCCTGTGGTCGTCCAAGGTCGTCGCGTACGCCCAGGGCCTCGAGCAGATCCGCAAGGCCAGCGAGGAGTACGGCTGGGACGTCGACATCGCGACGGTCGCCCGCATCTGGCGCGGCGGCTGCATCATCCGTGCGCGCCTGCTCGCCCAGATCAGCGACGAGTACGCCGCCGGTCGGCTCGCGACGCTGCTCGTCGCCCCGAGCATCGCCTCGGGCCTCGCCGACCGGCAGGACGCGTGGCGACGGGTCGTCGCCCACGGCACCACCTCGGGTGTGCCCGTGCCCGGCTTCTCCAGCGCCCTCGGCTACTACGACACGGTGCGCGCCGAGCGCCTGCCGGCCGCCCTCGTGCAGGGCCTGCGCGACAACTTCGGGGCGCACACCTACGGCCGGGTCGACCGCGACGGCGCCTTCCACACGCTGTGGTCGGGCGACCGGAGCGAGGTCACCACGTCCTGATCGACCCGGCCCCGTCGGTGCCCGCGTCGGTGCCCGCGGCGGGCCGGCGGTGCACGTGAGTCACGGTGCCCGTCGCGGTCACCGCCTCACCGAGAGCGACGCCTGACGCGTGGGGAGCGAGCCGTGGACCATGGCCGCCAGCACCACGACGAGGGGGACGAAGGCGAAGAGGTAGCGCGATCGCCCCTGGAGCACCAACGTGAACGCCGCGATGCCGAGCACGGTCGCCGCGACGAGCAGGGTCTCGCGGCGGTACGGGGCGCGCAACAGACCGATCCCGGCCACGAGCAGCACGGCGAGCCACAACGCCTGGGTGAGGTCGGCCCGCGTCTGGTAGCCCGCCCCCTGGAACCCGTTGAGGTCGTGGACGATCCCGGTGACACCCGTCGCCGGCGCGAGCGTGCCGGGCAACGAGTCCGGCCCCTCGCCCCAGGCCCAGAACATGCCGTCGCCCCAGTTCCAGGCGGCCTTGCCCGCGTAGAAGGCGAGAGTGCCTCCGAGGCCGCGCTCGGCCCACCGGTCCGCGAGGACGCCCGCGGCATACGCCTTCATCTCGTCCTGGCTCCGGCCGGTCACGGCATCGACCATCTCGCGGGAGTACGCGCCGTAGTTGACCACTCCGTCAGCCGCGCGCTGCTCGTCGGCCCCCAGCGCGACCCACCAGGTGATCGGCGGCGAGACCGACATGTCGATGCGCGAGGAGTCCACCCCGGAGGCAGCGGTCGCCGCCGACGTCAGGCCCACACCCAGGGCGACGAAGGCGAGGGCGGAGGCCGCGCAGGCCGCGATGACTCCGGCCCGACGGGCGGGGAGGAGGTCGTGGTCGAAGATCGCGACGACCGCCGTCAGCACGGCCGCGATGGCGATGACGACCGGCGTGGTCTTGATGGAGTACGCGACCGAGACCGACACGATCGCGAGCAGCCACAGCACCACTCGTCCCGTACGAGCGCGCGGTGTCATCGCGCTGACCGCGAGCGCCACTCCCCCGACGACGAACGGCATCGCGTAGAAGTCGGTGTAGGGCACGGCCAGCCACGGACTCGTGCCGACGAGGACCAGCGTCGCGAGCTGCGCCACGAGGGAGGGCCCGCGGCCCGCCACGCGCACGACGAGGAGGTGCACGGCATACAGCGTCACGCCGACGCAGATCCCGTTGAGCGGGATCAGGACGGCGTCGGGCGCGAGCGAGAACGCTTGTCCGACAGCGACGCCCATGCGGTCGATGGCGAGCAGCGGCAGGTTGTTGGGATAGAGCGAGAGGTAGTCGTACTCCGCAGGGCCGAGCGGACGGCCGGCCTGCAGGCCTCGTGCCATGTCCATGATGACGCGCGCGTCCCACCCGTAGCGGTAGCGCGTCATGAGGCCGACCATCGTCGCAACGACGCCCCCACCGACCGCCACGACGACGGGCACCCAGCGCCGCTTGGCCCACCCGGGCACGCGGACGACCACGGCCAGCAGCAGGAACCCGAGGGTCGCGGGCACGACCACCAGCCAACGGTGCTCGACGTTGACGGGCCTGGGTGCCACGAGGCCGACGACCGCCACTGCGACGAGCGAGACCCCGGCCAGCCGAAGCAGCGCTCGACCGACCGGGGACTCCATGGCGCCAGACGCTACCCCACCGGGATGGACGGCAGATGAGGCGTCCGCCCGGACGTCTGGTCAGGCGTTCGGGACGGCGTCGCGCTCGGCGCGGTTGACGGCCGAGACGATGGCCTTGATGGACGCCGTGACGATCGACGGGTCGACCCCGACGCCCCAGAGCACCCGGTCGCCGACCGCGCACTCGACGTAGGCCGCGGCGCGGGCGTCGCCACCGGCCGACAGGGCGTGCTCGGCGTAGTCGAGCACGCGCACGTCCGGGGTGCCCTCGACCGTCGAGAGCGCGTCGACGAAGGCGGCGATCGGACCGTTGCCGGTGCCGGTGACCGTGAGCGACTCGCCGCCGTCACGGACGGTCGCCTCGATCGTGCTGGCGCCGTCGACGGTCGAGTCGGTGACGACGTTGGCGAGCTCGAAGCGGCCCCAGGCACGGCTCGGGTCGGGGAGGTACTCGTCCTGGAACTTCGCCCACAGGTCGGCGGGAGCGACCTCTCCCCCGTCCTGGTCGACGCCGCGCTGGACGACGCCCGAGAACTCGATCTGCAGCCGTCGCGGCAGGTCCATCTGGTGCTCGGTCTTCATGATGTAGGCGACGCCGCCCTTGCCGGACTGGCTGTTGACCCGGACGACGGCCTCGTAGGAACGGCCCAGGTCGTGCGGGTCGATGGGGAGGTAGGGGACGCCCCAGACGAGGTCGTCGATGCTCGTGCCCTGCTGCTTGGCCTCCGACGCCATGGCCTCGAAGCCCTTCTTGATGGCGTCCTGGTGCGAGCCGGAGAAGGCGGTGAAGACGAGGTCGCCGCCGTAGGGGTGCCGCTCGCCCACGGGCAGCTGGTTGCAGTACTCGACGGTGCGGCGTACCTCGTCGATGTCGCTGAAGTCGATCTGCGGGTCGATGCCCTGGCTGAAGAGGTTCATGCCGAGGGTGACGAGGCAGACGTTGCCGGTGCGTTCGCCGTTGCCGAAGAGGCAGCCCTCGATGCGGTCGGCCCCGGCGAGGTAGCCGAGCTCGGCCGCGGCCACACCGGTGCCGCGGTCGTTGTGCGGGTGCAGACTGACGACGATCGACTCGCGGCGCTCGAGGTGACGGACCATCCACTCGATCGAGTCGGCGTACACGTTGGGCGTGGCCATCTCGACGGTGGCCGGCAGGTTGACGATGATCTTGTGGTCGGGCGTCGGGTCGATGACGTCGACGACGGCGTTGCAGATGCGCATCGCGAAGTCGAGCTCGGTGCCGGTGTAGGACTCGGGCGAGTACTCGTAGTAGATCGTCGTGTCGGGGATCGTCTCCTCGAGCTTGCGGCAGAGGCGTGCCGCCTGGACGGCGATGTCGATGATGCCGTCCTGGTCGAGTCCGAAGACGACCTTGCGCTGCAGCGCCGACGTCGAGTTGTAGAAGTGGACGATGGCCTGCTTGCTGCCGCGGATCGCGTCGTAGGTGCGCTCGATGAGGTGGTCGCGGCACTGTGTCAGCACCTGGATCGTCACGTCGTCGGGGATGTGGCCGCCCTCGATGAGCTCGCGGCAGAAGTCGAAGTCGGTCTGGCTCGCCGACGGGAAGCCGACCTCGATCTCCTTGTAGCCCATCTTCACGAGCAGCTGGAACATCCGCAGCTTGCGCTCTGAGTTCATCGGGTCGATGAGGGCCTGGTTGCCGTCGCGCAGGTCGACGGCGCACCAGCGTGGTGCCTGCTCGATGCGCTTCGTCGGCCACGTGCGGTCCGGGAGCTCGAACGGGATCTGCTCGTGGAACGGGACGTACTTCTGGAACGGCATTCCCGACGTCTGCTGGGGGTGGATCATCGCGTCACTCTCTCGTCTGCGTTTCGCTCGGTGTCCGGCCGGACACGGGAAACTCCGCGACGAGGAGGGCCGGGGTCAGGCCTCGTCGCGGCAGAGAAGAAGGAGGCTCACCGCTCGCACCCGTTCACCGTATGCCGGTCGCTCCGTGCGCGTCCACCCCTCGGGACCGCTGCCCGCATCGTGAGACCTCGAAAGCTGCTCCGCTATCGGGAGCAGGATCCGAGTCCTGGACGACGTGCTGTTACGCACCCGCCTGTCGGACGCTGCTCCGCTTCGGGGAGCAGGATCCGAGCTGCTGGGCAGTCTCCGTCGGATGGTCAGGGAGTGGAGGGAGGCTCGGCGACTGGCTCGTCCCCGTGGGCGTCGGCGATCTGCTCCTCCGGACGCGGCGGCACCGTCTGGTCCTCCTCGAGGACCTCGAGCTCGTGGTCGTGCGCTGGCTGCTCGGACATGTCTGCCTCCTTGCCCGGAGTGTAGGGCGAGGCGCTGACCTCAGGCGCGCAGGCAGACCATGGGCGCGTTGCCGTCATGGTCCTCGAACTGCACGGAGATGACGCTGCCGATGTCCTCGACGTCCGAGGTGATCCTCACGTCGAGCGCCCGCAGGTGCTCGACCGTCGACGCCATGTCGTCGGTCCAGAGGAAGAACCGCGGTGGCCCGGACGCCAGGAAGTCTGGGCGGTTGGCGTCGAGTGCCAGCCAGGTCTCCCCGTCCGTCGGGATGTCGGAGATCGTGCCGTCGTGGGAGGCCACGTCGGGCTCGAAACCGAGCACGGCGGCATACCACCGGATGGCAGCGGCCGTGTCGCGGACCGAGACGAAGACCTGACCGACGCGGCGCTGGATGGGGCTGCTCGTCGCGGAAGGCTAGAGGACCGGGCCACGAACCAGAAACCCGTTGCGCCGCAGAGCAGGTCGACAGTCAGAAGCCGAGGCGCTGGAGCTGCTTGGGGTCGCGCTGCCAGTCCTTGGCCACCTTGACGTGGAGGTCGAGGTAGACCTTCTGCCCGAGGAGGGCCTCGATGCCCTTGCGGGCGTTGGTGCCGACCTCCCTCAGGCGTGAGCCGCCGCGCCCGATGACGATGGCCTTCTGGCTGGGCCGCTCGACGAAGACGTTGACGCGGACGTCGAGGAGGGGCTTGTCGTCGGGCCGGCCCTCGCGCTGCACCATCTCCTCGACGACCACCGCCAGCGAGTGGGGCAGCTCGTCGCGCACGCCCTCGAGGGCGGCCTCGCGCACGAGCTCGGCGATCATGATCATCTCCGGCTCGTCGGTGAGCACGCCGTCGGGGTAGAGCTGCGGCGAGCGCGGGAGGAACGACGCGAGGACGTCGCGCACCTCCTCGACCTGGCTGCCGGAGACGGCCGAGCACGGGATGATCGCGTCCCACTCCCCCAGCTGGTCGATGGCGATGAGGTGCTCGGCGAGACGCTCGCGGTCGACCGCGTCGGCCTTGGTCGCGATGGCGACGACGGGGCGGCGCCGGACCGAGCGCAGCTCGGTGAGCTCGTTGGCGATGAAGGTGTCGCCGGGGCCGATGCGCTGGTCGGCCGGCAGGCAGAAGCCGACGACGTCCACCTCGAGCAGGGTCTCGCGGACGAGGTCGTTGAGCCGTTGGCCGAGCAGCGTCCGCGGCTTGTGGAGACCGGGGGTGTCGACGAGGATCACCTGCGCGGTCGGCGTCGTCGCCACACCGCGGATGGTGTGCCGGGTCGTCTGCGGCTTGGAGCTCGTGATGGCGACCTTCTGGCCGACGAGCGCGTTGGTCAGCGTGGACTTGCCGGCGTTGGGCCGGCCCACGAGACAGGCGAAGCCCGCGCGGTAGTCGGCGGACCGCTCCGTGGGCGACGAGCCCGCACCGTCGGCGTGCGTCGGGTCAGCGTCCTGAGTGCCCATGGGCGTCCTCCGTCTCGGTGTGCGCGGCGTCGTCCTCCGGCACCGATGCCCGGTGCACGATGACCGACGCGACGCGGTGGCGGCGTCCGGCCATGCGTTCGGCCGTCAGCTCCAGCCCAGCGACCGTACCGGACGACCCGACGATCGGGACGCGTCCGATGACCTTGGTGAGGAGTCCACCGACGGTGTCGACGTCCTCCTCGTCGATCGTGACGTCGAAGAGCTCGGCGAGGTCGTCGATGTCCATGGACGCCGGGACACGCAGCGTGCCGTCCTCCAGCTGCTCGACGCCGGGAGCCTCGCGGTCGTGCTCGTCGGCGATCTCGCCGACGATCTCCTCGATGATGTCCTCGATCGTGATGAGACCTGCGGTGCCGCCGTACTCGTCGACGACGATCGCGAAGTGGTTCTGGTCGCGCTGCATCTCGCGCAGGAGGTCGTCGACGGGCTTGCTCTCGGGCACGAAGTGCATGGGCCGCATCACCTCGGTGGCCGGGTGACGACCGTCCTCGGGCGCGGCGTTGAGCCGGCGCGCGACGTCCTTGAAGTAGAGCAGGCCCCGCACGTCGTCGCTGTCCTCGCCGACGACGGGGATCCGCGAGAAGCCGGACCGCAGGAAGAGCGACATCGCGCTGCGCAGCGTCTTGTCGGCGTCGAGGACGACCATGTCGGTGCGCGGCACCATGACCGCGCGGGCGAGGGTGTCGCCGAGTTCGAAGACCGAGTGGATCATCTCGCGCTCGTCGGCCTCGATGACGTCGGAGTCACCGGCCATGTCGACGAGGTCGCGCAGCTCGGACTCGGTCTGGAAGGGCCCGTCGGTGTAGCCCTTGCCGGGCGTGACCGCGTTGCCGAGGACGACGAGCAGCTTGGCGACCGGGCCGAGGACCCGACGCAGCCCGACGGCGAAGGGCGCGCTCCACAGCGCGACGGTGTCGTAGTTCTGCCGGCCGAGCGTCCGCGGCGAGACGCCGACGACGACGAACGACACGACCGCCATGATCGCGATGCTGATGAGGGCGCGGCTCCACGTCGACTCGACCTGGCCGGCGACAGCCAGCGTGACGAGGACCGCCGCGGTGGCCTCGGCGACGACGCGCAGGAACGCGATGACCGAGAGGTATGCCGGTGAGTCGCCGACCACGGTCATGAGCGACTTCGCGCCTGACCGTCCTTCGTCGAACAGCTCCTGGGCGCGCACGCGTGACATGCGGAAGATGGCGGCCTCGGCGGCAGACAGCACGAACGCCACGACGATGCTGATGAGGGCCGGGAGGGCGAACTGCGGGAGCATCTCGGTCTCTCGTCCGCGGTCAGGCGCTCGGGCGGTTGCGGGTGGCGAGGAAGGTCAGCAGCAGCTGGCGTTGCAGCTCGAACATCTCGCGTTCCTCGTCCGGCTCGGCGTGGTCGTAGCCGAGCAGGTGCAGGATGCCGTGCGTCGTGAGCAGCAGCATCTCCTCCATCGGCGCGTGGCCGGCCTCGAGGGCCTGCTTCGTCGCCACGGACGGGCAGAGCACGATGTCGCCGAGGGTGCCCTCCTCGGGCTCCTGGCCCTCACGCCCGGGTCGCAGCTCGTCCATCGGGAAGCTCATGACGTCGGTGGGCCCGGGCAGGTCCATCCACTGCACGTGGAGGACCTCCATCGCGTCCTCGTCGACGAGCTTGATGCAGAGGTCGGCCTGCGCGTGCACGCGCATCTGACCCATGACGTAGGCCGCGCACGCCAGCAGCTCGAGCTCGTCGACGTCGTGGTCGGTCTCGTTGAGGACGTCGATGCTCACGCGCCGGCCTCCGTGACGTCACGGCGTCCGCCGTCGTCGTCGCGGCGCTCGTCACGGTGGTCGCCTCCGCGGTCTCCACCGCGGTCTCCTGCGCGGTCTCCACCACGGTCTCCTCCGCGGTCGACGGCCCGGTCCGGACCCGGCCGCGACCCGCGGCGGTCGCCGTGGTCGCGGTGGTCGCGGTGGTCGGCACGCGCCCCGCTCGTGCGGGCGCGTCGCTCGGCGCGCACCTCGTCGCGCTCGTAGGCGTCCACGATGGCGCTGACGAGGCGGTGGCGCACGACGTCGTGCGACGTGAGCTCGGCGAAGTGGACGTCCTCGACACCCTCGAGGATGTCGCGGACGACGCGCAGCCCGGAGCGGGTGCCACCGGGGAGGTCGACCTGGGTGATGTCACCCGTGACGACCATCTTCGAGCCGAAGCCGAGACGCGTCAGGAACATCTTCATCTGCTCGCTCGAGGTGTTCTGGGCCTCGTCGAGGATGATGAACGCGTCGTTGAGCGTGCGGCCACGCATGTAGGCGAGCGGGGCGACCTCGATCGTGCCGGACGCCATGAGCCGCGGGATCGTCTCGGGCGAGACCATGTCGTGGAGGGCGTCGTAGAGCGGGCGCAGGTAGGGGTCGATCTTGTCGTTGAGCGTGCCGGGCAGGAAGCCGAGACGCTCGCCGGCCTCGACCGCGGGGCGGGTCAGGATGATGCGGTTGACCTGCTTGGCCTGCAGCGCCGCGACGGCCTTGGCCATCGCGAGGTAGGTCTTGCCGGTGCCGGCCGGACCGATCCCGAAGACCACCGTGTGCTCGTCGATCGCGTCGACGTAGCGCTTCTGGTTCAGCGTCTTCGGCCGGATCGTGCGGCCGCGGCTGCTGACGATGTTCATCGTCAGCACGTCGGCCGGGCGCTCGGAGGTCTGCCCGCGCAGCATCGAGATCGAGCGCTCGACCGCGTCACGGTTGAGCGGCTGACCGGTGGAGACGATGGTCAGCAGCTCGTCGAGGAGCGTGTCGATGATGTCGAGCTCACCCGCCGGGCCGGAGAAGGTCATCTCGTTGCCGCGCACGTGCGTGTCGACGAGGGGGAACTGGCGCTCCATGGTGCGCAGCAGCTCGTCCCGGGGTCCGAGAAGCGTCACCATCTCGATCGGCGGCGGGATCTGCCGGGTCAGCACCGGCGTGTCACCGCCGCTCCCGGCGCCCGTGGGGAGCTGGGTGCCGTCAGGGCCGTCGGTCTGGGAAGGTCGAGGTTGCGCGTCATTCATCGTGGTCACGAGTCTACGTGTCGCGGCCCGAGCTCCTCACCACGAATTCCGCCAGGTCCTTGCTCTGCTGGAGGCGCGACGGCTCGTGCACGTACATCATGTGCCCGGCCTCGTAGTAGGCGTGCTCGATGTTCGCGAGCAGGTCCGCCGGCAGCTGCAGGTGGGCCACGACGTCCTCGGCGGCGAAGTGCGGGGTCGCACCGTCGTAGTAGCCGTAGGCGATGTGGACCCTGAGGTGCGGGTTCTGGCGCATCGCCCTCTCGAGCTTCGGCGAGACGTCGACGGGCCGTCCCTCGAAGTCCTTGAACGACCAGGGGTGGACGAGACGCGAGATCTGCTCGTAGTGCAGGTCGCTGCCGTAGCCGAGCTCGTCGCGGACGTAGTGGTTCCAGGCCGCGGCGTAGGGACCGGTGATGGCGTCGTGCGACGGGTCGGCATCCATGTTCTCGGCGATGGCCGCCGCGGCAGGCCCGGTGAAACGCGCGTCGAGACGGCCCACCGAGAGGCGCTCGTCGCGCAGCAGCTCGGTGAAGTAGCGCCAGTGCTCGATGCGCAGGTCGGCGCGGTCGATGTAGTCCTCGGTCAGGCCGGAGAGCCGGGCCAGCGTCGACACCGCCTCCGCCCGCTCTCCCTTCGTGAGCCGGTGGCCGCGGGAGAGCACCCACGGGTAGACGCGGACGGCATACGCCTCGGCCTCGTCGAGGACGGACCGCAGCGAGCGGCGACCGTGCTTGCCGTGGAAGTGGGCCACGGCGGCATACGTCGGCAGGTAGAGCGCGTGCGCGCGGTCGTTGCGCTGGTTCTCGAAGTCGACCGAGCTGAGGTCGAGGACGCTGCTGATGAGGACGAGCCCGTTGAGGTACATCCCGTAGCGGGACTGGAGGTGCTCGGCCAGGGCGGCCCCCCGCAGCGTCCCGTACGACTCGCCGGCGACGAACTTCGGTGACATCCAGCGACCGTTGCGCGAGGTCCAGAGCCGGATCAGCTCGCCGACGGACTCGATGTCCTTCTGGTAGCCGTGGTAGTCCCCCGGCTTGCCACCCTCGACGGCCCGCGAGTAGCCGGTCGACATGGGGTCGATGAAGACGAGGTCGCTGACCGCGAGCAGCG
Organism: Terrabacter sp. Soil810; assembly: GCF_001429645.1. Taxonomy (NCBI): domain Bacteria; kingdom Bacillati; phylum Actinomycetota; class Actinomycetes; order Micrococcales; family Intrasporangiaceae; genus Terrabacter; species Terrabacter sp. Soil810. The sequence goes on along the minus strand of NZ_LMSW01000011.1, from coordinate 1,057,389 downwards.
ACTCGGGGTTGTCGACGAGGTCGTACGGGGGCGGCTGGAGGGCGCCCACGTCGCCGCTCAGGACGCGGCGTGGCCCGAGCAGGCCGAGGTGCAGCCAGACGCTCGAGCTGCCCGGCCCCCCGTTGAAGGCGAAGGTGACGGGTCGGGTCCGGGCGTCGGCGTCGTCGAGGACGTAGCTCGTCATCGACAGCTCCGCCCGAGCCTTGTGCCCGCCGAACGTGCCGTCCTTGTGCTCCTCCTCGCGGAGCACGACCCGTCCGGTCGTCGCGGTGTAGCGGAGCCTGCGACGGCCGACCTTGAGGGTGTGGTGCGTGGTCACGAGGTCGTCGACCGGCTCGACGGGCTTCGCCTCGGGCTCGGCAGGCTTCGCGTCGACGTCCGCCGATCCCTTTGCCTCAGAGGGCTTTTCGTCGACCGTGGCGCTCTCGTCGCTCACACCATCCTCCCCTCGGTGAAAGCGGCGCCCGCGAGCAGGTGCACGTGCGCGTGGAAGACGGTCTGGCCGGCGCCGCTCCCGGTGTTGACGATCATCCGGTGGGCGTCGGCGACTCCCTCCTGCTCGGCGACATGGGCCGCGAGCCGGAAGACGTCGGCGAGGTCGTCACCGGCGGCGGCCGCCAGTGCTCCCACGGTGGGCTCGTGACGCTTCGGCACGACGAGGACGTGGATCGGGGCGGCCGGGCTGATGTCGCGGAAGGCGATCGAGCGCTCGCTCTCGGCGACGCGGTCGGACGGGATGTCGCCCGCGACGATCTTGCAGAAGAGGCAGTCGCTGGGGGTCTGCGAGGTCATGACTGCACCCTAGGCATGTCAACCTCGGCGTGCACGTGCGCGTCCTGTGTCCGTGAGAACGTTGGGTATGCCGGCCGGCCAGCTCAGCGACCCCGGGGCCTCTGGGGCCGCTGACCGTCCCGCCGCGAGCCCCACCGGCGTCCCGGCGTCCGGAGCGTCCGACGCTTCCAGAGCGTCCGACGCTCCCGGCGAGCTGCCGAGCGACCCCGACGTCGCCATCGCCGAGCTCTACCACGCGCACTGGCACCGCCTCGTCCGCCTCGCGTGGCTGCTGCTGCGCGACCAGCTCGCCGCAGAGGACGTCGTCCAGGACGCCTTCGTCGCCACGCACCGCAGCTGGTCGGCCATCCGGGACGGCGGCCGGGTCGTCGGCTACCTCCAGACCGCCGTCGTCAACGGGTGCCGCTCGGTGCAGCGCCACAACGTCGTCGTCGACCGCCAGAACCTGCGCGACGCCGCCGCGGCCGACGCCCCCGGGCGCGGCAGCCACGGCAGCGCGGAGACCCACGTCCTCCACTCGGCCGACCGCGACGCCGTGCTGGACGCCCTGCGCACCTTGCCCTCGCGCCAGCGAGAGGTGCTGGTCCTGCGCTACTACTCCGACCTCTCCGAGGCCCAGATCGCCCATGCCCTCGAGATCTCCCCCGGCGCCGTGAAGACCCACGCCCACCGCGGCCTGACGGCCCTGCGCCGCACCATCGAACCCCTGGAGCTGTCATGAACACCGAGCCGACGCGACCGGGCGACACGCCCGCCGAGGAGCCGACCCTCATCGGCGCCGGCCTGCGCCCCGTCGAGGACCGGCTGCGTCGTTCCCTCGACGCCGAGGCACGCTCCATCAGCCCCACCGACCGTCTCGGCGCGATCCTCGCGGAGGCGCACGAGGCGGACACCGTGCGCCAGGGCCCCGGGACCAGGCACCACCGCTGGCTCGTCCCGGCGGCCGCGGCCGCCGCAGCCGTCCTCGTCGCCGGCACCGTGTGGGCGGTGAACCGCCCGGCGAGCCCGACACCTCCCGTCGCGGGCACGCCCACCGCCGTGGCGACGTCCACCCCCAGCGCCTCCTCAGGCGCCCCGTCCGGGGCTCCGTCGAGTGTCCCGACGAAGACCGCCCAGGGACCGAGCACCCCGGCGACCACCGCCGTTCCGCCTCCGGCCACGGCCCCGGCGACGGTGCCCGTCTACTACCTCGGCCCCGTCGTGGCCGGGGGTGACCAGCTGCGCCTCTTCCGTGAGTTCGTCGCCGCCCGCGTCCCGGCACCGACGACGGCTGAGGGCAAGGCGCTGGCCGCTCTCCGGCTCGCGACCGGCGCTCCGCCCGCGGGCTCCGCCTACTCGTCGGCCTGGTCCGGGGTGACCGTGGAGTCGGTGGCCGTCGGCCCCGACGCCATCACCGTCCGGCTGTCGTCCGGCACGACAAGCACCGACGCCCTCGCGGCGGAGCAGCTCGGCTGGACCGCGCAGGCCGCGGCAGGCACGGCGCTGCCGGTCCGCTTCGAGCTCGCCGACGGAGGGACCGAGGTCTCGCCGGGCCACCCGGTCTCGTCGTCCTTCACCAGGCCCACCTCCCCGATGGCGGTGCTCGACCAGGTCGCACCCGTCTGGGTGGACGAGCCGGCACGCGGCTCGTCCGTCCGGGCCGGGTCCCCGCTCACGGTCAAGGGCGTCGCGAGCACGTTCGAGGCCAACGTCGAGTGGGAGCTGCTCCGCGACGGTAGGCGTGTCGACCACGGCTTCACCACGGCCTCGGCAGGCGCCCCGGCGCGCGGTGCCTACCGGTTCACGACGACGTCGTCGCTCGAGCCCGGCGCCTACGTCGTCCGCGTCTTCGCGAGCAGCGCCAAGGACGGCTCGACCGTCGCCGAGCAGCTCGTCCCCGTCACGGCCCGCTGACCCGCCGCTCCCACCCGTTCGAGGTGATCGCGGCACCCACCCCCGTGTCGAGATCACCTCGAACCAGGGAAGGGCCTCGGCCGGTCGGGGTATGCCGTCAGGTCCAGCGAGCGCGCGCGCTGAGGACCGCGAGGGCAGCGGGACCGGCGGACGACGCGCGCAGGATCGTCGACCCGAGCCGGACCGGACGCGCCCCGGCAGCCGTCAGCGCCTCGATCTCGCGGTCGGTGATGCCGCCCTCGGGACCGACGACCACGAGCACGTCACCGGACGCGGGCAGGTCGACGGACGCGAGCAGCTCGGTCGCGTCCTCGTGGAGCACGAGCGTCAGGGCCGACTCCGCGACTCGAGCCACGAGCGGGGCGAGCCCGACCGCGGCGGACGTCAGCGGCAGACGCGACCGGCGTGACTGCTTGGTCGCCCGGGCCACGACCGCAGCCCACTTGGCGAGCGACTTGGCGGCCCGGTCGCCGCGCCAGACGACGACGGAGCGCTCGGCCTGCCAGGGCACGACCTCGTCGACACCGAGCTCGGTCGCGGCCTCGACGGCCTGCTCGTCGCGGTCACCCTTGGCGAGGGCCTGGACGAGGACGAGCCGAGGCGCGGGCTCGGGCTCGTCGACGACGTCGAGCACCCGTCCGCGCACCCACGCCCGGTCGACGTCGGTGGCCTCGAGCAGCAGGCGGCGACCCGCACCGTCGGCGATGTAGTAGCGCTCGCCGGGGCGGATGCGCACGACGGCCGCGGCGTGGCGGCCCTCGTCACCCTCGAGCAGCAGCGAAGACCCGGCGACGGCCTCGGCGACCGCGGACGGCTCGCCGAGGAAGAGCTGGTGGGTCACCGGGCGCTCACGTGCGGCTCACTTCTCCTTGAAGGCGTCGCGCAGCTTGCCGAAGAGGCCCTTGTTGGCCGGCGTCAGCCGACCCTCGTGGCGCTCCTCGCCGCGCAGGGTCGCGAACTGGTGCAGCAGCTCGCGCTGCTCCTCCGTCAGGCGCGTCGGCGTCTGCACCGTGGCGTGCACGAGCAGGTCGCCACGCCCGCCGTGCCGTAGGTGGGTCACGCCGAGACCGCGCAGGGTGAGCACGTCGCCGCTCTGGGTGCCGGGCTTGATGTCGAGGTCCTGCATGCCGTCGAACGTCGAGAGCTTGAAGCTCGTCCCGAGAGCGGCTGCCGCCATGGGCAGCTCGACGTTGCAGTGCAGGTCGTCGCCGCGGCGGGTGTAGGTCTCGTGGTTGACGACGCGGATCTCGACGTAGAGGTCGGCCTTGGGTCCGTTGCCGGGCCCGACCTCGCCCTCGCCGGTCAGCTGGATGCGGGTGCCGGTGTCGACACCGGCGGGCACCTTGAGCTTGAGCGAGCGGCGGGTGCGCACGCGGCCGTCACCCGAGCAGTCGTGGCACGGGTCGGTGAGCGTCGAGCCGTAGCCCTGGCAGTTGACGCACGGGCGCGAGGTCATGACCTGGCCGAGGAAGCTGCGCTGGATCTGCTGCACCTCACCGGCGCCCTTGCAGATCGGGCAGGTCTGGCGACCGGTGCCGGGCTCGGCGCCGTCGCCGTCGCAGCGCTTGCAGCCGACGGCGGTGTCGAGCGTCAGCTCCTCCTCGGAGCCGAAGACGGCCTTCGAGAGGTCGATGTCCAGACGCACGAGGGCGTCCTGGCCGCGCTGCACGCGCGCCCGCGGACCTCGCGTGCCGGCCTGGGCGCCCGCGCCGAAGAAGGCGTCCATGACGTCGCTGAACGAGAAGCCCTGTCCCGCACCGAATCCGGCACCGCCGCCCGACGCGAACGGGTCGGCGCCCATGTCGAAGGACTGGCGCTTCTGCGGGTCGGAGAGCACGTCGTAGGCCTGCGACACCCGCTTGAACTCCTCCTCGGCCTCGGCGCCGGAGTTCACGTCCGGGTGCAGCTTGCGGGCGAGCCGACGGTAGGCCTTCTTGATCTCCTCCTGGCTCGCGTCGCGCGAGACCCCGAGGACGGCGTAGTAGTCGTTCAAGCTGAGATTCCTTCGGTACGTGGTGCTTTCGGTTCCGGCGCGGCGCTGCGCCGGCGGACTGGCCGCGGTGGTGCAGGTGGGTCAGGTGGCCTGGTTCTCGTCGAGGATCTCGGAGACGTAGCGCGCGACGGCGCGGACCGACGCCATCGTCGTCGGGTAGTCCATCCGGGTCGGGCCCAGCACCCCGAGGCTCGCGACGCGCTCGGCGCCGGAGCCGTAGCCCATCGACACGAGGGACGTGGACTGGAGCCCGGTCACGGGGTTCTCGGTGCCGATGCGCACCGACACGAGGTCGGGGTCGTCACCGAGCTGGCCGAGGAGGCGCAGCAGGGTGACGTGCTCCTCGAGGGCCTCGAGGATCGGGCCGATGGTGCGCGGGAAGTCGGTGCCGGCGCGAGCGAGGTTGGCCTGGCCGGCGAGGACCACGCGCTCCTCGCGCTCCTCGACGAGGGCGTCACCGAGGGCGGACACGACGGCCTCCATCGCCGCCCGGTCGGCCTCGTCGACGTCGTCGACGAGGCGTCGCAGCCGGGTCGCGGCCACGGTGAACGGCACGCCGGTGGCCACCTCGTTGATGCGGGAGCGGATCGAGGCGACGAGCGCCTCACCGGTGCCGTCCGAGAGCACGCGCCCCGTGTCGACGACGCGCTGCTCGACGCGGCCGGTGTTGACGATGAGCACGATCATCAGGTGCGACGACCCCATCGGCACGAGCTCGATGTGGCGCACCGTCGACCGCGTGAGCGACGGGTACTGCACGACGGCGACCTGTCGGGTCAGGCTCGCGAGGAGGCGCACAGTGCGGTCGACGACGTCGTCGAGGTCGACGGCCCCTTCGAGGAACTGGCCGATCGCACGACGCTCTCCCGAGCCGAGCGGCTTGACGGCGCTGAGGCGGTCGACGAAGACGCGGTAGCCGGCGTCGGTGGGCACTCGCCCCGCCGACGTGTGCGGCGCGTGGATGAGGCCCTCCTCCTCGAGCAGGGCCATGTCGTTGCGCACGGTCGCGGCACTCACCCCGAGGTGGTGGCGCTCGACGAGAGCCCGGCTGCCCACCGGCTCGGAGGTCTGGACGTAGTCCTGCACGATCGCGCGCAGCACCATCAGCCGACGGTCCTCGCTCATCGCGTCCCCTCCTTCACGGGCTTGGCACTCTCGATCGACGAGTGCCAAGTCTACGTCGTGCCTCGCGGATCTCCGACTTCATCCAACCGTATGCCGTCGCGCCGCCACCTCCCCTGCCCGCGTGGCGGCTGCGTGGGTCGCCGCCCGGCGGCATACCCTCGCTTGTCGTGTCCCCCAACGATCGCTACGGATCCGACGTCCTCACCGGCGACTGGCGTGCCCCGCGGCGCGGCCGGTCCACCCCGACCCCGGCGGAGCCCGACCTCGTCGTCGAGGAGGTCGAGACCGGCTGGGTCGGCGCCGTGGTGCGGGTGGAGAAGGCGGGCGGCATGCACGTCGTCCACCTCGAGGACCGCCATGGCCGCACCAAGGCGTTTCCGCTGGGCCCCGGCTTCCTCGTCGACGGCGCTCCGGTGACGCTCACTCCCCCGCAGGCTGCCGCCGGGACCGCGCTCGCGGAGGCGAGACGGGCCGCCTCCAGGACCGCGAGCGGCTCCGTGGCCGTCGAGGGTGCCCGGGCCCGCGTCGCGAGCGGCTCGCGGATCTACGTCGAGGGCCGCCACGACGCCGAGCTCGTCGAGAAGGTCTGGGGCGACGACCTGCGCGTCGAGGGGGTCGTCGTCGAGCTGATGGACGGCGTCGACGACCTCGCCGGCATCATCGCCGAGTTCCAGCCGGGGCCCGGCCGTCGCCTCGGCGTCCTCGTCGACCACCTCGTCCCCGGCACGAAGGAGGCCCGCATCGTCGCTCAGGCGCAGGCGCTGCCGGGCCTCTCCCAGCACGTGAGGATCCTCGGCCACCCCTACGTCGACGTGTGGCAGTCCGTGCGCCCGGAGCGGCTCGGCTGGCAGCAGTGGCCGGTCATCCCGCGCGGCACGTCGTGGAAGCACGGCATCTGCGCCGAGGTGGGCTGGGCCCACGCGAGCCAGGCCGACATCGCCAACGCGTGGAAGCGCATCCTCGGGACGGTGCGCACCTACGCCGACCTCGAGCCGACGCTGCTCGCGAGCGTCGAGGAGCTCATCGACTTCGTCACCGAGCCCAGCGCCTGAGCGCCGGGCCCGAGGACCCGGGCTCACCTCTTGAGGTAGCCCTGGACGTCGACGACGAGGTAGGACGCGGCGCTCGTGTGCACCGTGATCGACCCGCCCACACCGACGGGGACCACGACGGCGTTGACCCGCGTGCGGCCCGAGGCCACGGTGACGTTGGCGGGGCTCGGTCGGGTCGTGCCCGAGGCGTAGGCCGTGACGGCCGTCGTCGCCGTCGGGGCGATGGGTGTCAGCGTGATCGACACCGCGGCCACGCCGACGGTCGGCACCCCGGCGCGGCCGAGGATGGGCACCGACACGGTCGACCCTGCCGCGACCCGGCCCGTGGGCGCGCCGAGCCCGATGCGCGTGTCGAGCAGCCGGGCCGGGGTGACCGCGACGTGGTCACCGCCGGTCTTGAACCAACCCACGACGTCGACGAGCAGGTCGGTCCCGGCCGTCGACTGGATCGTGACCTTCCCGCCGGTGCCGATCCGCGACACGACCGCACCCGTCATGGCGGCGTCGGCGTCGTAGCGCACGTGGGCCGTCGTCGGCCGGGTCGTCCCGGTCGGGTATGCCGTCAGCCAGCCCCCGGCGCCGGGCGCGACCGCGGAGACGGAGAGGACGACGGCTGACGCCCCCGTGCTCGGCACGATGCCGGCCCCGGCGACCGGCAGGTCGACGCTGCCGCCCGCGGGGATGCGCACCTGCGCGGTGCCGAGGCCCGTGCGCGTGTCGAGGACACGGGTCGGGGTGACCGAGACGAGATGCCCCGTCGTGGGGTACCAGCCGACGACCTCCGCGACGAGGTGCGTGGTCGCCGAGGTGTAGAACCGGACCCTGCCGTCGGTGCCGAGCCTCGCCGGCACGAGCTCGCTGACCGTGCCCGCGGTCGTGTACGTGAGGCTCCGCGAGCCGGGGCGCGTCGCGCCGGACGGGTAGCTCGTGAGGTAGCCGGCGGCCGCCGGCGCGGTGACCGTCACGTTGAGCACCGCGGTGCCGACCCCACCGCTCGGGATGCCGGCACGGCCGCTCACCTGCAGGGCGATCGAGGTGCCCGCCGCGACCTTCGCGGCCGGGGCGCCGAGGCCGGTGCGGGTGTCGAGCAGACGGGTCGGGGTGACGGGACGGTAGACGTCGGTGTCGACGACCGTGGCGCCCTGGTCCTTGAGGTGGATGAAGCCGTTGGGCCACCTGCCACCGCCCCGCGTGACCTTGCGCCACTTGAAGTCGCCGCCCCAGTTGTCCTCCGAGACGAGGATCTCGTCGGCCGAGACCACCTTCTCGACGTAGGCGACGTGTCCTGTCGAGGAGAAGGAGGTGTTCCACCAGGCGACCGAGCCGACGGCCGGGTCGTCGTTCGTCTGGCCCGGGAAGGACGGACCCCAGTTGGAGGCGTTGCCCGACAGCGACGCCGGCTTGGTGTTCGGCAGGCCGTTCCTGACGAGGCGGTAGGCGACGTAGTTCGTGCAGTTGTGACCGGTCGACTGGCGCCAGTAGCTCGTCGCGTTGTTCTCCTTGTAGCCCCCGTGCGGGTAGCCGGCCGCTTGGCACGGGTCGTAGCCGGTGCAGAGCACGATCCACTCGGCGGAGCGGGCCGGTCCGGCCAGGCCGACCGTCCCGACGGCGCCGAGCAGCAGGGCGACCACCACGACGAGGAGGGCACCCGCCCGCGTCCGTGAGGGCCGCGCGGTCAGAGGACGGGGTCCGGCGGGACGGGGTCCGGCGGGACGGGGCTCGGCCGAGACGTCGCGCGCGCGTGGCATAGGTGTCTCCCGTGGTCGCCGAGGGTGCACTCGGCAATCTAGGACAATCGGGCCACGCGATCACTGGTTTCCCAGAAATCCCATGCGACACGCGAGAGACCTAAGTGACCTCCAGCCACACCTGTGTTAATGACACGGCTGTCATTCACCGTCCAGGCGAGGTCACGACCGGCCCCCTGGCCGCCGGCGCCCCGGGAAGGCCACGCGGGCGATGACCTGCTCCTTGAGCGAGGTGAAGGGTGGACGCACCCACACCGTCGTGTCCGGTCGCGTCGGCATCGAGAGCACGGCCTTGTCGTGCGAGAAGAGCGCCACCGAGCGCTCCCCGTGGTACGCGCCCATGCCGCTCGCCCCGACCCCGCCGAAGGGCAGCCCCGGGACGGCGAGGTGGGCGAGCGGGATGTTGAAGCCGAGGGCACCAGACGACGTGTCGCGCACGAAGCGCTCACGCACCTCGTCCGACGTCGTGAAGACGTAGAGCGCGAGCGGCTTGTCGCGGCGGTTGACGACGCCGACGGCCGCGTCGAGCCCCTCGACCGCGACGAGGGGCAGGATCGGCCCGAAGATCTCCTCGCCCATGACGAGCTCGCGCGGGTCGTCGGGGTCGGCGACCTCGACGACCGTCGGCTCGAGGTAGCGCGAGGACGCGTCGGACCGACCACCGGTGACGACGCGCGCCGGGTCGACCAGGGCGGTGAGCCGCTCGAAGTGGCGACCGTCGACGATGCGCCCGTAGTCGGCCGAGGCCGCCGGGTCGTCGCCGAAGGCCTCCTGGATCGCTTGCACGAGAAGGGGCTTGAGGGCGTCCAGGGTCGCCCGGCTTGCCAGGACGTAGTCCGGCGCCACACAGGTCTGTCCGGCGTTGGTGAACTTGCCCCACACGAGACGGCGCGCCGTCACCTCGAGGTCGGCGTCGTCGGCCACATAGGCCGGCGACTTGCCGCCGAGCTCGAGCGTCACCGGCGTCAGGTGTCGCGCGGCGGCCTCGAGGACGACACGACCGACCGTCCCGTTGCCCGTGTAGAAGATGTGGTCGAACCGCTCGGCGAGCAGTGCCGTCGTCTCCGGGACCGCTCCCTCGACGACGTGCACCGCCGACGCGTCGAGGTGCTCGGGCAGCAGGCGCCCGAGCACCTGTGACGTCGCCGGGGCCACCTCGCTCGGCTTGATGACGACGGCGTTCCCGGCGGCGAGCGCGCCGACGAGCGGTGCGAGACAGAGCTGCACCGGGTAGTTCCACGGGGCGATGACGAGAACGACGCCGAGCGGCTCCCGCACCACCTTGGCCCGCCCCGGGGCGAGCGAGAGCGGCACCCTCACCCGGCGCGGAGCGGTCCACGCGCGCAGGTGGCGCAGGGTGTGGTCGATCTCGCGGACGACGAACCCCGTCTCGGTGACCCAGGCCTCCGTGGCGCTCTTGCCGAGGTCGGCGTGCAGGGCCGCGGCGAGCTCGTCCTCGTGGTCGACGAGCAGCGAGCGCAGCGCCCGCAGCTGGGCGACGCGCCACTCGCGCGGCTTGGTCACCCCGTAGTCGAACGCACGGCGGGCGGTGGCGACCACCTCGGCCGCCTGTGACACGACCCCACGGCTCGCACCGGGCTCCTGGTGCACCTCGTCACCGGCACTCGTCGTCGACACGGTCTCGCTCATGGGGCCCTTCCTCGGTCAGACCCCTCAGGAGGCGAGGAGCCGGTGCACCACGGTGTCAGCGAGCAGGCGCCCGCGCCGCGTCAGCACGAGACGGGAGTCCCGCACGGCGGCTGTGCCGTCGAGCAGGCCGTCGGCGACGAGGCCTGCGACGGCGGTGCGTCCTGATCCTCGCAGATCGCCGACCGGCAGTCCCGCGACCAGGCGTGTGCCGAGCAGCACACGCTCGTCGTAGCGCTGGTCCTCGCTGAGGGTCTCGCGGGCCTGGGCGGGCGACTCCCCCGCGCCCAGCCGAGCGGCATACGCGCTGGGGTGCTTGACGTTCCACCAGCGGATGCCGCCGACGTGGCTGTGCGCGCCCGGACCGACGCCCCACCAGTTGGTGCCGGACCAGTAGGCGACGTTGTGGCGGCAGCGGGTCCGCTCCGAGCGGGCCCAGTTGCTGACCTCGTACCAGCCGAACCCGGCAGCCGAGAGCAGCTGGTCGGCGAGCTCGTACTTGTCGGCCTCGTCGTCGTCCTCCGGCGCGGGAACGACGCCGCGGCGCACCTGGGCCGCGAGCTTGGTGCCGTCCTCGACGACGAGTGCGTAGGCCGAGACGTGGTCGGGCTCGAGCGCGACGGCGGCCTCGAGGCTGCGACGCCAGTCGTCGAGCGACTCCCCCGGCGTGCCGTAGATGAGGTCGACGCTCACCTGCATGCCGGCGTCTCTCGTGGCCGCGACGGCGCGGGCGACGTTCTCGGGGTCGTGGGTGCGCTCGAGCGTGCGCAGCACGTGGGGCACCGACGACTGCATGCCGACCGAGACGCGCGTGAAGCCACCGACGGCGAGCTCGCGCAGCGACTCGGGCGTCACGGAGTCGGGGTTGGCCTCGGTCGTGACCTCCGCGTCGGCCGCCAGCCCGAAACGCTCGCGTATGCCGTCCAGCACCGTCACGAGGTCGCCCGACCTCAGCATCGTCGGGGTTCCGCCACCGACGAAGACCGTTGACACCGGCGGCGCTTCGTCGCCGAGCACGGATCGCGCGATGTCGAGCTCGCGCACCGCGGCGTCGGCATAGGTGTCGATGCCGATGCTCGCGCCGGGGCCGCCGAGCTCGGTCAGGGTGTACGTGTTGAAGTCGCAGTAGCCGCAGCGCACGGTGCAGAACGGGACGTGCACGTAGACACCGAGGTCGGTGCTCGCGAGATCGGCCAGGGCCGCGGCAGGAAGCTCACCCGTGCTGGGAGCGGGGTCGCCGTCGGGGAGGGCGGAGGGCGGCATACGCCCATTGTCCCAGCCCGGGAGGTGTGTGCCGTCCACTCCCCCGGTCGTACGCTGCGGTCATGCCCGAGAGGCCGTCGCCACGACGGAGGACCGCCCGGATCCTCCTCGGCGTCGCCGTGCTCTGCCTCGTCATCGCCGTGTCCCTGGTCGCGGTCAACGTGTTCGTCGAGGGCGGCAGACCCGTCGCCTCGACGTCCTCACCGGCCCCCGTCGCCGCCCCCACCTGCTCACCGCCACCCGCACCGCCGACGGGCTACCCGACCTTCACGACCGCCCCGGACGCGTCCGTCGCGCAGGGCGCGTCCTGGTCTGCCGTCGTGCGCACGACGTGCGGCAGCCTGACCCTCCGGCTCGATGGAGCGCGGGCGCCCCGAAGCGTCGCGTCCTTCGTCACGCTGGCCCGGGCCGGCTACTGGAACGACAGCGTCTGCCACCGGCTGACCTCACGCCAGGCTCCGACGGCCTTCCTCCAGTGCGGTGACCCGACGGGACGCAGCACGGCCGACCCCGGCTACGACCTGCCCCTCGAGAACGTCCCCGCGGACCGCACCTACCGCGTCGGCGACGTGGGGATGGCCCGGGGTGACGGGTTCCCCGGCACCGCGGGCGAGTTCTTCGTCGTCCACCGGGACTTCACGGTGCCGCCCGGCGCGCCCGTCTACTCGCGCATCGGGACGGTGACGTCGGGGCGGGAGGTCGTCGAAGGGATCGCGAGCCGCGGCGGCGAGGACACCCGACCGGACGGACCGCCCTTCCAGTCGATCAGCGTGCTCTCCGTCGACATCATCGGGCGATGACCCGGCGCCTCAGCGGTCGAGGCGCTCGGCGAGGAAGCGCCCCTCGTCGTCGAGGTCGACGGTGAAGCTCGACGCGAAGGCCTGCTGCGTCCACGACCCCTCGGGGTGCTCGAGGTCGGAACGGCTGCGCACGGCCGTCAGGTCGTGGCCGCGCAGGGCGGAGATGAGGTACTCGTTGCGGGCCGTGTAGGCATCGGGCCCGAGCGCGAAGACGCGCTTCGGCGCCTTGCAGAAGGCCAGCGAGAAGAGGCCGCTGCCGGCGAATCCCGCGATCGTCCCGGCGGCGCGGAAGAGTGCCACCTGCTCGGCGAGCGGATGGTCCTCGGGGTGCACGACCTCGAACCCGCGCCCTGCGAAGAACGCCTCGACCTCGTCGACGTTGTGGCACGACCGCTTGAGAGACGGTCGCCGCGACACGAAGATCCGGTCGGGACGCCGGCGCCGCTCGGCGCGCTGCACGACGTGGTCGCCGACACGGTCCCAGATGCTCGCCATCCCGGGATGGATGTAGCGGGGCAGCGAGAACATGCCCGTCGAGGTGTAGAGGCGCTCGGGCCGGCACGGCGCCGTGAAGACGTGGACGTCGTCGGGGGCGATGCCGAACGCCCCGAGGATGTCGATCTCGAAGGGGGCGAGCACGGCCGGCTCGCGGTCGTGCTGCAGCGTCATCAGCACCTTGACGTCCGGCTCGAGCTCACGGACGCGGTCCCAGGCCCAGAGGCGGCTCAGCTGTTCGGTCATGAGATGGCCGAAGTGCCCGGGCCACTCGCTGTCGAGGTGGAACCACGCCCCGGGCAGCTCGTCAGGCGTGCTGATGTCGCGGCGCACCGTCCCGAAGCGGGGTGCGCGCTCGACGACGTAGACGTTGGCGATCCGCTCCATCCAGTTCTGCCGGAAGGTCTCGGGGAAGAGGACCTCGTCGCGGGTCACGATCTGTCCGCGTGAGCAGGTCGGTGCGTCGTAGCGCCGCAGCACCATCTCGGGCACGGTCAGCCGCGACTGGACGTACGGGTCGGCCACCCGGTTGACGTCGTAGGCGCACGTCGCGGTCCACGTGACCGCCGGCAGGGCGTCGAGCCGCTGCCCGAGCTCGGGCCGGCCCGCGAGGACGGTGTCGACCTCCTCCTCGCGCAGCTTCGGGGCGACACGCACGCCGTTGACGAGGCGCAGCACCTTGCTGTGGACGTGGACCTGCTCGAGCGAGCGGCCGAGCCCCTCGACGTCCCGGTAGGCGGCCGCGTCGGCCCGGTGGTCGCGGAAGTCCCGGATGCGAGCCTCCTGTGCCGCAGCGACCAGACCCCACAGGTCACCGGCGTAGGGCGCGTCCGGCGGCAGGTTCTCGTTGGGCAGGGCGTCGTCGACCGCGATGCGCGTGCCGCCCGCCGATGCCGTCACCGAGGCCACCTGCCGCTGCGCCAGGGTCTCTCCCGAGCGCGGGGTGGGTGCGGCGTCGTCCCCGAGCGGGTGCGGGACGAGGCGCCGGGCGACGTACTGGCCGCCGGCGCGCAGGTGCATGAACACCCGCTGGAAGAGGAGGGCCTGGTCGTTGCCGTTCTCGTCGGAGGCATCGACGACGAGGTCGAACGGGCCCTCGACGGTGAGCCGCGCATGGGTGGCCGAGGCGTCGTCGGGCAGCTGCACGGTCGAGACGCGCGACGCCGGCCACTGTGCCTGCAGGACGGTCGACCACGGCGCCGCATCGGGTCCGCCGACGACGAGAACCGCCGCGTCGTCGCGTCCCTGCAGGGCGTCGAGGACGACCTCCATGGCGGCGAGGTGCGGACGGACATCGGCCCAGCGCTGCTGGTCGGCGCGCCGGACGAGCTCGCTCGCCGGGCTGACGGCGGACTCCTCCACCACAGGGTCGACCGGTTCGTCGTCCGGCAGGCGCGTGGCTGGCACAGGGGACATCCAAGCACGCCACGGGGACGACGTCGCACAGGATCGCGTAGGTTGCCGGGGCGGTCCAAAGCTGCTCAGCCCGAGTGCGTCGTGACTCCGTACCGGGCCCGCGAGTCCAGGGCCCAGCGCGCCGCCGGCACCGACACGAGGGCGATGACGACCATGAAGGCCGCCAGGATGAACCAGCCCGTCTCGCCGAGGTCGACGCAGAGGTAGGTGACGACCGGAGGGGCGACGACGGCGAGCACGCTGAAGCCGAGGCCGGCGAAGCCTTGGTACTGCCCCTGACGCTCGTGCGGAGCGAGTCCCATCTGCAGCCCCCACTGTCCACCGGACCCGATCATCTCGCCGACGACGTGCACGAGGGACCCGGCGACGAGCGCCGCGATCGCGAGCCACACGTCGCCCCGGTCGGCGAGGGCGACGATCGCGAAGCCGGCCGCGATCCACCAGGCCCCGCGCACCAGCGCCCTGGCGCCGGCCACGACCGAGTCGGCGCGGCGCGAGAGCCGCACCTGGAAGAGTGCGACGGCGGCCGTGTTGATGATGAGCAGGACGGCGACCATGGCGGTGGGCGCCGTCGTGTGGGCGGAGACATAGAGGGCCAGGCCGAGCTCCATGACGAAGAAGTGCAGCGAGAAGAGCCCCGTGATGATGGTGATGACGACGTAGGGCCAGTCCCGGATGACCCCGAGGCGCGGCTCGCCGGCGGCCCGCGCGTGCGGCGCGAGGTCCGGCAGCCGAGTCGAGTTCCAGGCAGCGAACGCCGTGAAGATCGCGTTGATGACGAACACGGTGACGTACGCCCACCGCTCGTCGATGATGAGCGCGGCGCCGCCGAAGACCGACCCGAGGCCGAGCGCGGTGTTCGTCACGGCCCTGAGGTAGGCCTTGAAGAGCACACCCCGCCCACCCGTCGCGAGCTGGGCGACGACGCCCTGGTTCACCGCGCCGGCCCCGCGCTCGAAGAACGCGAGCACCCCGAGCAGGAGCGCCAGCATCCACGGGGTCGTCGCCAGGACCGGTGGCGCACTGAACACGGCCGCCCCGACCATGAAGCCGGTGAGCACCTGGCGCGGGCCGCGGGTGTCGCCGAGGTGACCCGCGGGCACCTGGACGACGATGCCGACCACGGCCGACACCGACATCGCGAGGGCGACCTCGGTGGCGCTGAAGCCGACCTGGCGCGTGAAGTAGAGCGCGCTCGTGGTGAGGACGGCCCCGGCGCCGAAACGGTTGGCGAACGAGCCCAGCGCGAGGATGCGCAGGTCGCGGTCCACGGGGATGCCCCGGTGCGTCAGCGGTGGGGTCGTCGTCGACGTCATGCGCTCTCTCCTCGTCCACACATATCTCTCGATATCAAGATATCTGACGGTGGGCAGACCGGTGCAACTCGTTTTCCGCCGTCGCATATGGTGCAAGGGTGTACAGCCCCAACTGGATCGAGCTCGACGGCGTCGTCAACATGCGTGACCTCGGAGGGATGGTGACCGTCGGCGGCGACACCGTCCGCCCTCGCCGGCTGCTGCGTTCCGACAACCTCCAGGACCTCACGGCCGGCTCCGTCGAGGTCCTCGTCACCCTCTACGGCGTGAGCGACGTCGTGGACCTGCGCACCGACGTCGAGGTCGCCAAGGAGGGCAACGGCCCCCTCCGCGCGCTGGACGGCATACGTCATCACCACCACACGCTCTACCGGGAGGACACGACCGAGTCGGGCATCCCGGCAGCCGAGCGCGCCCTGCCGTGGGAGACCGACGAGCGCCGCGACGCCGCAGCGGCCGAGGCCGCCGAGCGCAACGGCGCCCACCGCCCCAGCCACGACCAGTTCTGGTCGGAGCACTACCTCAGCTACCTCGCGAGCCGCCCCGACTCGGTGGTGGCGGCGCTGCAGGCCATCGCCTCGAGCGAGGGCGCGGCCATCGTCCACTGCGCCGCCGGCAAGGACCGCACGGGCACGGTCGTGGGCCTCGCCCTCAAGGTCGTCGGGGTGCCGGACGACCTCGTGGTCGCCGACTACGCGGCGTCGGCCGAGCGCGTCGCGGCGATCATGGAGCGGCTGCGCGCCAAGGACGCGTACGCCGCGAACCTGAAGGACAAGACGGTGGCCCAGCAGTCGCCGACCACCGACACGATGCGGTTGCTGCTCGCTGCGCTCGACGAGCGCTACGGCGGTCCGCTCGGGTGGCTCGACGAGCAGGGCTGGACCGCGGCCGACACGGAGCGGCTGCGCCGCAAGCTCCTCGGGCCCTGAGACCGGTCGTCGACGTCCCGTCGGGTGCCGCCCGGCCTCGGGCCGGGCGGCCGCGGTGGGCCTACTTCTTCTTGTCGCCCTTGTCGCCGTCGCTCGAGAGGGCAGCGACGAAGGCCTCCTGCGGCACCTCGACCCGTCCGACCATCTTCATGCGCTTCTTGCCCTCCTTCTGCTTCTCGAGGAGCTTGCGCTTGCGGCTGATGTCGCCGCCGTAGCACTTGGCGAGCACGTCCTTGCGGATGGCGCGGATGTTCTCGCGGGCGATGATGCGCGAGCCGATGGCCGCCTGGATCGGGACCTCGAACTGCTGGCGCGGGATGAGGTCCTTGAGCTTGCTCGCCATCATGACGCCGTAGGCGTAGGCCTTGTCCTTGTGGACGATGGCCGAGAAGGCGTCGACCGTCTCGCCCTGGAGCAGGATCTC
Organism: Terrabacter sp. Soil810; assembly: GCF_001429645.1. Taxonomy (NCBI): domain Bacteria; kingdom Bacillati; phylum Actinomycetota; class Actinomycetes; order Micrococcales; family Intrasporangiaceae; genus Terrabacter; species Terrabacter sp. Soil810. Next base: position 1,040,496 of record NZ_LMSW01000011.1, on the reverse strand, counting down.
GACCTTGACGAGGTCGGCGACCTGCTCGCCGTCGGGCTCGTAGTCGAGCGAGGCGTAGCCGCGGGTGCGTGACTTCAGCTGGTCGAAGAAGTCGAAGACGATCTCGGCGAGCGGCAGCGTGTAGCGCATCTCGACGCGGTCCTCGGAGAGGTAGTCCATGCCGCGCAGGTTGCCGCGCTTCTGCTGGCACAGCTCCATGATCGCGCCGACGAACTCCGACGGAGCCAGGATCGTGGCGCGCACGATCGGCTCGCTGACCTCCCGGATCTTGCCGTCGGGGTACTCGCTCGGGTTGGTCACGTGGACGGCCTTGCCGTCGTCCATGGTCACGTCGTAGACGACGTTGGGCTGGGTCGAGATGAGGTCGAGGTCGAACTCGCGCTCGAGCCGCTCGCGGACGATCTCGAGGTGCAGCAGGCCGAGGAAGCCGACGCGGAAGCCGAAACCGAGAGCCGCCGACGTCTCGGGCTCGTAGACGAGCGCGGCGTCGTTGAGCTTGAGCCTGTCGAGGGCGTCGCGCAGGTCGGGGTAGTCCGAGCCGTCGATGGGATACAGACCGGAGAAGACCATCGGCTTCGGGTCGCGGTAGCCGCCGAGGTCCTTGGAGGCGGGCTTGCTCGCGTTGGTCACGGTGTCGCCGACGCGCGACTGTCGCACGTCCTTGACGCCGGTGATGAGGTAGCCCACCTCGCCGACGCCGAGACCCTTGCCGGGCACCGGCTCGGGGCTGATGACGCCGATCTCGAGGAGCTCGTGGGTCGCCCGGGTCGACATCATGACGATCTTCTCGCGCGGGCTGAGATTGCCGTCGACGACGCGGACGTAGGTCACGACGCCGCGGTAGGTGTCGTAGACCGAGTCGAAGATCATCGCGCGCGCCGGGGCGTCGGGGTCGCCGACGGGAGCCGGCAGCGTGCGGACGATCTTGTCGAGGAGCGGCTCGACGCCGGCCCCGGTCTTGCCCGAGACCCTGAGGCAGTCGTCGGGCTCGCAGCCGATGAGCTTGGCCATCTCCTCGGCGTACTTCTCGGGCTGGGCCGCCGGCAGGTCGATCTTGTTGAGGACCGGGATGATCGAGAGGTCGTTCTCCATCGCGAGGTAGAGGTTCGCGAGGGTCTGCGCCTCGATGCCCTGGGCCGCGTCGACGAGGAGCACCGCGCCCTCGCAGGCGGCGAGCGAGCGGGACACCTCGTAGGTGAAGTCGACGTGGCCCGGGGTGTCGATCATGTTGAGGGCGTACGTCGTCCCGTCGAGCTCCCACGGCATGCGGACGGCCTGGCTCTTGATCGTGATGCCACGCTCGCGCTCGATGTCCATGCGGTCGAGGTACTGCGCCCGCATGGCGCGTGAGTCGACGACACCGGTCAGCTGCAGCATGCGGTCGGCCAGCGTGGACTTGCCGTGGTCGATGTGCGCGATGATGCAGAAGTTGCGGATCAGGTCCGGCGGCGTTGCGTTGGGTGCCAACGCGGAGCGGGCCATGGGCGACACGTGGGACGAACCTCGCAGAGTCAGGTGACGGGGATGGAGCTGGTCGGCGGGCGTGCGGCGCTCGAGTCGCTCGGGCTCGAGTCGCTCGGGGCGCTGCCGCAGCCAGCACAGTGTCCCATGCTTTGGGGGTCCGGCGCTCACGCCCTCGCGGGCCGCGCCCACCACCGGCCGGCCTCGTGACGCACAATGGCGGCCATGCGCGCCCAACCGATGCAGGTCCTGCCCGTGGCCCCCGGGTCGCACCTGCCACTGCGCCGCTACGTGCGGCACCCGAGGGAGATCGTCTCGCTCGTCGTCGCGATCATCGCCTCGCTCCTGCTGCTGCTCGCGGCCATCGCCGAGGTGTCGACCGCGATCGACGAGCAGCGCGTGCCCGACGTCTACGCGCTCGCGCTGATCTTCGCACCGCTGCTGGTCTGGTTCGCCCGAGGGCAGCTGTGGGCGCAGCAGCGGCTCACCGGCATCAAGCTGACCCCGGAGCAGTTCCCCGAGGCGTACGCCATGCTCGTCGACGCCGCGGGGCGGTCCGGACTCACCTACGTGCCCGATGCGTACGTCGTGCTGGGGAACGGCGTCATCAACGCGGCGGCCTCCGGGCACGGGTTCCGGCGCTTCGTCTTCATCAACAGCGACCTGCTCGAAGTGGGTGGCGCCGCCCGTGAGCCGGATGCCCTCCGCTTCGTCATCGCCCACGAGGTCGGGCACATCGCCGCCGGCCACGTCAGCTACTGGCGCATCCTCGGCACGTTCGCGTCGCAGTGGATCCCGCTCGTCGGCTCGACCCTGAGCCGGGCCCAGGAGTACACCGCCGACAACTACGGCCACGCGCTCGCGCCGCAGGGCGCCCGCTCGGCCATGGCCACCCTGGCCGGAGGCAAGTACCTCGGCCGGTCGGTCGACGTCGATGCCATGGCCGACCGGGCCGTCACCGAACCGGGCTTCTTCGTCTGGGTCACGAACGCCTCGGCGAGCCACCCGGTGCTGCTGTGGCGCATGCACGCGCTGCGCGACCGCCGCCGCCCCGGCCGGCTGCTCTGGCGCCCGAAGGAGCCGTGGCTGTGGGGCCCACCTGCGGTGCCCGGCGCCTACGCCCTGCCGGCGATGGTCGGCTTCATCCCGACAGCGCTCCCCCAGGCCACGCCGGAAAGGACGGTGACCCAGGCGATGCCGGTCGGCGCCGTGTCGAACGACGCGACCCCCGTTCGACGTGAGTCCGAGGGCGACGGCGCCACCGCGCCCTACCCCGACGCGACCGCGCCCGCGGCCGTGCCGCTCCCGAGCCGAGAGGACGAGCGATGGAGACCGTGATCAGCCGGGCCGACGGCCGCGAGGACGGCGAGGAGTGGACGGAGAACTACGAGGAGCTGCCCGGCGGGGCCGGCATCAGCATCATCCTCGAGTCGACGACGGAGGAAGGGGTCGGACCCCGCCTGCACCGGCACCCCTACGCCGAGACCTTCGTCATCCGGCGCGGCTCCGCGACCTTCACGGTGGGGACGGACGAGGTGGTGGCGCACGCCGGGCAGGTGCTCGTCGTGCCGGCCGAGACCCCGCACCGCTTCCGCACCGGGCCCGACGGCTACGAGGCCGTGCACATCCACGCCAACGACCGCTTCGTCACCGAGTGGCTCGAGTGACCTGCCCGTCCCCCTCGCACGAGCGCTCGTCCAGGCGTCAGGCGTTCGTCGTGGCCGAGGCGACGACCGCCACCTCGGACCGACGCTCGGAGGTGCTCGTCGCGGCACGTGAGCGGCGCTCCAGCACGGCTGACAGCACCGCGACGCCGACACCGAGGACGGCGAGCACCGCGCCGACGAGGCTCGGCGCGCCGTAGCCCCAGCCCGCGGCGAGGACGACCGAGCCGAGCCAGGCACCGAGGGCGTTGGCGGTGTTGAGCGTCGAGTGGTTGAGGGCGGCCGCAAGGGACTGCCCCTCGTGCGCGACGTCCATGAGGCGCGTCTGGAGCAGCGGCACGACGATCGAGGGCAACAGCCCGAGCACGAAGACCATGACGACGGCGAGCCACAGGGTCTGGGCAGCCCAGCCGAACACGGCGAGGAGCACGGCGATCGCACCCAGCGCACCGATGATGCCCTTGAGCACCCCGACGCGGTTGGCGACGCGCCCGCTCAGCACCATGCCCGCGACCATGCCGATGCCGTAGGCCGCGAGGACCCACGGGATGTAGCGCTCGTCGAGCCCGGTGAGCTCGGTCATGGTCGGCGTGATGAAGGAGTACATCGCGAACATCCCGCCGAAGCCGACGACGCCGATGAGGAGCGCGAGCCAGACCTGGACGCGGCGCAGCGCCTGCATCTCGGCCCGCATGGACTCCTCGCCGCTCGGGGGCAGGTGCGGCAGGAAGATCGCGATGGCCACGACGGTCAGCGCCCCGATGACGCCGACGAGCACGTAGGGCAGGTGCCACGAGAATCGCTGGCCGAGCAGGGTCGCGAGGGGCACTCCGACGACGTTCGCGACGCCCAGCCCACCGAGGATGGCGGCGACGGCCGCGGTGCGCCGCTGGTGCGACACGAGGGACGCGGCGACCACCGAGCCGATGCCGAAGAAGGCGCCGTGCGGCATGCCGGCGAGGAAGCGGGCAGCCATGACCGTCGGGTAGGTGTCGGCCGCGAGGATCGCGAGGTGGGCGACGGCGAAGAAGGCCATGAGCCCCATGAGCAGGCCCTTGCGTGGTGCCTTGGCGAAGGCGACCGCGATGAGCGGGGCGCCGACGACGACGCCCAGCGCGTACGCGGAGACGTAGTGGCCCGAGGTCGCGATGTCCACGCCGGTGCCCGCCGCGATCTGCGGCAGCAGGCCCATCGTCACGAACTCCGTCGTGCCGATCGCAAAGCCGCCGACGGCGATGGCGAGGATGGCGAGGGTCGTGCGGCGTGCGGCGGGACTCACAGGGCTTCTCCGGGTTCGGGGTTCGTCGGCGTCCGCATGCGGTGCACCGAGGTGGCGTGGTGCGGATCGCCGTCGACCCGGTCTCGGACGTCAACGGTAACGGTGGCGCGGCTACGGTGATTCCCATGTCCAGCACCTTCGACCGACTCCTGGGCCGCCTCCGCGGTCTCGTGCGCGGCCCGTCCTCCTCGACCCGCCCTCGTCCGCCGGCCGGCCGCAGCGAGGCTGGCCCGGCAGGGCGGCCGGGCGCCCCTGCGACCGTTCCCGGTGCGGCGAAGCCCTACCCGGGTGACGCGACCCGCCTGCCGGACACGACGTATGCGCCGCGTCCCGACGGTCGGCCCGACCCCGGTGAGATCGTCTGGACGTGGGTGCCCTACGAGGAGGACCACAGCCAGGGCAAGGACCGCCCGGTCCTCATCGTCGGTCACGACGGAGACTGGCTCGTGGGGCTGCCCCTGACGAGCAAGGACCACGACCGCGACGAGCAGCAGGAGCGGCGGTCGGGCCGGGAGTGGGTCGACGTCGGCTCCGGCGCCTGGGACGGGCGTGGACGGCCGAGCGAGGTCCGGGTCAACCGGCTCGTCCGGGTGGACCCGGACGGGGTGCGGCGCGAGGGCGCCGTGCTCCCCCGTGACCGCTACGACGACGTCGTGGCCGCCGCGCGCGCCCACCACCAGCGCTGAGACGCAGATCGGGCCCGTCACCACGAGGTGACGGGCCCGTTCACACGTGAGGGTGGTGCGTCAGAGCGACGCGACCTTCTTCGCCATGGCCGACTTCTTGTTGGCGGCCTGGTTCTGGTGGATGACACCCTTGCTGACAGCCTTGTCGAGCTTCTTCGAGGCGGTCTTGAGGGCCTCGGCAGCAGCGTCCTTGTCGCCGGAGGCCGAGGCCTCGCGGACCTTGCGGACCCACGTGCGAAGCTCGCTCTTGACGGCCTTGTTGCGCTCGGTGCGCGTCGCGTTCGTCTTGATGCGCTTGAGCTGCGACTTGATGTTTGCCACGTTGATGGTTTCTTTCGTTCGGTCGGATGGTTGCCGTTAGAGGGCGGCAAAGCTGCTCGGGACCGGGCGTGGGGACACCCTGCGTGAGCGGCTCTGGGTGGTGCATGCATGCGCGCACGACCTGAGCGCGCACGCAAGGGTCAAAGTTACCAGCGGCCGGTGCGCTCGACCAAACCGGCCGTATGCCGTGGGGCCCGGCCCGCGCGGAGGCCCGCATGGCGTCGCCTCAGCGAGCGGCCCGCGCCCGGGAGATGGTCAGGATGGCCCGCTCGACGGCATACACGGGGTCGCGTCCGCCGCCCTTGACCTCGAAGTCCGCGGCGGCCACGGCCTGGACGGCGACGGCGAGACCGTCGGGGCTCCAGTGACCGACGGCGCGTCGGGCCTTGTCGATCTGCCACGGCGCCATGCCGAGGCTCTTGGCGAGCTGGGCCGAGCTGCCCCGGCCCGCCGCACCGACCTTGATGAGCTGGCGCAGCTGCGAGGCGATGACGGCGACGATCGGGACAGGGTCGACGCCGGTCGCGATGGCGTGGCGGAGCAGACGCAGCGCCTCCCCCGAGTGCCCGGCGATCGTCGCGTCTGCGACCCGGAAGCCGGTGGCCTCCACCTTGCCCCCGTGGTAGGTGTCGACGACCGCGTCGTCGACAGTGCCCTCGGTGTCGGAGACGAGCTGCGAGCAGGCGGCGGCGAGCTCGCGGACGTCCTTGCCGACAGCCTCGATGAGGGCGCGCACGCCCTCGCTCGTGATCTTGCGCCGGGCCGCCGAGAACTCCTTCATCACGAAGTCGGTCTTGTCACGGTCGGTCTTGATGGCCGGGCACTCGATGACCCGCGCGCCCGCCTTTTTCATCGTGTCGAGGACCTTCTTGCCCTTCATCCCGCCGCCGTGGGCGACGACGAGGCCGACGTCGGGGTCGGGCGCTGCGAGGAGCGAGAGCAGGTCGAGCTGGAGCTCGTCGGGCGACTCGTGGAGGTCGCGCACGACGATCGTCTTGGCGCCGCCGAACAGGGAGGGGCTCGCGTGCATCTGCAGGGCCCCGGACTCGTAGGTCGCGGCGTCGATGCGGATGACCTCGGCGTCGGCCTCCTTGGAGCCGGCGAGGACGCCGGCGACGGCGCGCTCGACGAGGACGCCCTCCGGGCCGGTCACGAGCACGAAGGGCGGAGCGGCCGGGTCGGTCATGGCCTCAACTCTGCCATGCCGGTGCGACAGCCGGTCCGCGGCCGCGCGCGCGTCCCAGCCCTCCCGGCCCCGCCGTCCCGCCGCAAACACACCGAGCAGGTCACAACGCCCCGGGATCGGATGCTGGGGTGTTGTGACCTGCTCGGTGTGTTGTGGGAATGGGGCGGCGCCCGCGTCAGTCGAAGAGCGCGCCCGAGGCGATGGTCAGCCCGAGCTGCTCGACCCTGGCCGCGATCGTCTGCTCGGGCAGCTCGAAGTGGTCGACGAGCTCGTCGAGCTGCATGCCGGCCTCGGCCGCGTCACGCAGCTCCTCGTCCTGCTCGTCGGTCCAAGCGTGCCCCGACGTGACCGCGCTGCGGGAGGAGACCGGGGCCGGGGGCGGCACCGCGACCGGCCTCGGGTGCTCCGTGCCGTCGGCGTCGGCACGGGCCCCGGTGAGCGAGCGCAGTGCCGGCTCCTCGACGGCCACCGGCGGCGGGGCCGTGGCGTCGAGGCGGGCGAGCGCCGCGAGCACCATCGTCTTGTCGGTCGTCGGGTAGAAGGGCGGCAGCGAGCGCTGGAGGAAGCCGGCATACCTCGCCGTCATCATCCGGGAGTCGAGGAAGGCCACGACGCCACGGTCGTCGGCGCGGCGCACGAGACGTCCGGCGCCCTGGGCGAGACGAAGTGCGGCGTGGGTCGCCGACACCGCCATGAAGCCGTTGCCGCCCATCCGCGCGATGGCCTGCGACCGGGCCGACGCGAGGGGGTCGTCGGGTCGCGGGAACGGGATGCGGTCGATGATGACGAGCTGGCACGACGAGCCGGGCACGTCGACGCCCTGCCAGAGGGTGAGCGTGCCGAAGAGGCACGTGCGCGGGTCGCGCGCGAACTGGCGCACGAGCGTCGTGATCTGGTCCTCGCCCTGGCACAGGACGGGGATGTCGTCACCGAAACGCGCCCGCATGACCTCGGCAGCCGTCTGCGCGGCGCGCATCGACGAGAAGAGCCCGAGGGTGCGTCCGCCGGCGGCCCGAACGAGCTGCTCGATCTCGTCGAGCGTGTCGTCGCCGGCACCGTCGCGACCGGGCGGCGGCAGGTGGGCGGCGACGTAGGCGATCGCCTGCCTGGGGTAGTCGAAGGGACTGCCGACGTCGAGGCCCTGCCACCTCGGGGCACCGTCACCGCGCAGCCCGATGGTGCCGGCCACGGCGTCGAAGGTGCCGCCGAGCTCGAGGGTGGCGGACGTGAGGACGACGGTGCGCTCCTCGAAGACCTTGTCGCGCACGAGCATGGCCACACTCATCGGGGCGACGCGCAGCACGGGCCCGCGGCGCTGGTCGCGGCTCAGCCACACGACGTCGAGCTCGCGCTCCTCGAGGATGCGCTCGGCGTTCTCGTGGATCTCGTCGACGGCGGCGCGGGCGACCTGGCGGGCGCCGTCGGCCTCCTGCCCGGCCGGCGGCTTGAGGTCGCTCTGGACGGTGCGGGCCGTGTCGCGCACCCGCGCCAGGGCCATGCCGACCGAGTCCGGGACGCCGAGCATCCGCCCCTCCTCGAGGGGCTCGAGCGCGAGCGCGAGCATCTCCCCCGCCTCGTCGAGGGCGGCGGTGTTCTCGGACATCCGGCCGGCCTTCTTGGCGGCCGTCATGACCATGGTGCCGGTCAGCTCGTCGGTGATCGTCGCGGTGACGCGGTCGACGAGCTCGTGGGCCTCGTCGACGACGAGCACGTCGTGCTCGGGGAGCATCTGTCGCCCCTCGAAGGAGTCGATGGCCATGAAGGAGTGGTTCGTGACGATGACGTCGACGTCCTTGGCGGCCTCGCGGGCGCGCTCGACGAAGCACTCGGCGACGAGAGGGCACTTGCCGCCCATGCACTCGTGGGCCGAGACCGAGACCTGTCGCCACGCGCGCTCGGAGACGCCGGGGACGAGCTCGTCGCGGTCGCCGGAGTCGGTGGCACCCGCCCACTCCCGCAGTCGGACGACCTCCTGGCCGAGGCGCCCCACCGCGGCGTCGACCTGGCCCACCGACAGCAGGCCGTCCTCGTCGTCGGGGAAGCCGCCCTCGAGCTTGTTGAGGCACACGTAGTTGCGGCGCCCCTTGACGAGTGCGTACGTCGGACGCCGCCCGAGGACCGGGGCGAGCGCGTCGGCGACGCGTGGCATGTCGCGGTCGACGATCTGTGCCTGCAGGGCAAGGGTCGCCGTGGCGACGACCGCCGGCTTGCCGGCCTCGAAGGCATGGGCCACCGCGGGCACGAGGTAGGCGAGCGACTTGCCGGTGCCCGTGCCCGCCTGGACGAGCAGGTGCTCGCCCTCGTCGATGGCGTGGGCGACGGCCTTGGCCATCTCGACCTGGCCGGGCCGCTCGGCCCCGCCGACACCCGAGACCGCGGCGTGGAGGAGGTCGTCGAGCGCGGCGGGTCGCTGAGGCACTGGATCAGCGTATGCCGCCGGGGTGACCACTCGTGCCACCCGTCCCCCGCCTGTCGGCGCGCCGCGGTAGGCCGATCGTGGTCGGCGTGGAGAACGCATGTCGCAGAGCGGTCCCGGCGGCGGTTCAGTGGCTTCGCGCCCAGCGCTCCCCCAGCTCGGATCCCGTCGGCGCAGACGCGTCGAGCCCGGTGGGTGCAGCCGTGCGCAACGCGTCGAGGTGCAGGCCGAGGTAGCGACGCCGGAGGGCGGCGGTCCGCTCGGGATCGTCGACGCGCACCGCCGTGAGCTGCTCGAGGATCATGGGGACGTCGCTCGGCTCGACGTCGGGTCGCAGCCGGCCGGCTGTCCGGGCCTGGCGCACCAGGGCGTCGACGAGAGTCCCCCCGCGGACTGCGAGGTCGCGCAGGTCGTCGGTCGACCTGAAGGTCCCGGCGAGCCGCACCGTGAGGGCATGGACGTCGGCGTCGACGACGCGGCGTAGGAAGATCTCGAAGGAGGACCAGGGGTCGCCGTCGTCGGCGAGCGCCGCCTCGGCCAGCTCGACGAAGCGCCGGAGCCCGTCACCGCAGACGCGCTGGAGGAGCTCGTCACGGCTGGCATACCGACGGTAGAGGCCGCCGACGCCGACCCCCGCGGCCTGCGCGACCGCGGCCATGGGGGCGGCGGGGTCGCGCAGCAACACCGCGCGCGCCGCGTCGAGGATCGCCTCGTCGTTGCGGGCAGCCTCGGCCTGCCGACCCCGCCGCGGACGGGGCGACCCTGCGCCGGCGGCGGCGTCCTGCAGGCGGTCACTCGTCATGGACCGACGGTAGCACTTGATCGGAACGATCCATTCCGTTAACCTTTTCGGAACAGATCATTCCGATAGAAAGAGTGGCCCCATGGACACGGCACCGACCTCCTGGACGATGCTCGACGCCGCGCACTCCGCCCTGCGCGACACCGTCGCCGCGGTGCGCGCCGACCAGTGGCGCCTCCCCACCCCGTGTGCCGAATGGACCGCGGCGCAGGTGCTCCAGCACGCCGCCGGCGACCAGCAGGCCTACGCCGCGGTGCTCGGCGAAGGCGGCTTCCCGGCATACGACCCCTTCTCCCCCACGGGCACCCTCGACGGGGACGCCATGGACCTCCTCGACCACCCCCTCGCGGCGGCCCGGCTCGCCTTCTCCCGGGTCGGCGCCGACGACGTCGCCGTCCCCGTGCCCCTGCCGCAGGGGCCGCTCACCGCGACGGTCGCCGTCGGGGCCTGTGCCCTGGACGCCGCCGTGCACGCCTGGGACGTCGCGGCCGCGACAGGGCAGCCGTCACCCGTCAGCGAGGAGCTGGCGGAGCAGCTGCACGCCGTGGCCGTCGAGATCGTCGAGCCACTGCGCGGGTTCGCCTACGCTGCAGCACTCCCCGGCGACGAGGGCGGCGCCCTCGACCAACTGCTGCGCTACCTGGGACGCGACCCCCGCTGGACCCCGGCAGCCTGACCCTCGACGAGGCAGCGTCCGTCCGACGGTGGGACGCAACTCACCTCGCGGACGAGGCCATTTCGTTGTGCGGGCGGCGACACCGGAGTTGTATCGAGGTATGAGCGCACCCCTGCCCGCCGACCTCGACATCGCGAACGCGGCGACCCTGCGTCCGCTCGTCGACGTCGCCGCCGACCTCGGAGTCACCCCCGACCACCTCGAACCGTGGGGACGTGACGTCGCCAAGATCGACCTCGCGGTCCTCGACGAGCCCCGTCGGCAGCCCGACGCGAAGTACGTCGTCGTCACCGCGATCACCCCGACCCCCCTCGGCGAGGGCAAGACGACGACCGCGGTCGGACTCGCCCAGGCGCTCCAGCGACTCGACAAGCGTGCCGTCGTCGCCCTGCGCCAGCCGTCGATGGGACCGACCTTCGGCATCAAGGGCGGAGCCGCCGGCGGCGGCTACAGCCAGGTCGTGCCGATGGAGCGACTCAACCTGCACCTGACGGGCGACTTCCACGCCGTCACGTCGGCCCACAACCTGCTCGCCGCGATGATCGACAACCACCTGCACCACGGCAACGCGCTCGGCTTCGACGTCCGCAACATCACGTGGCGACGGGTCCTCGACGTCAACGACCGCGCCCTGCGCAACGTCGTCATCGGCCTCGGGGCGCGCCAGGACGGAATGGCCCGCGAGACGGGGTTCGACATCACCGCGGCGAGCGAGGTCATGGTGCTGCTGACCCTCGCCACGTCGCGGCGTGACCTGCGCGAGCGGCTCGGTCGGATCGTCGTCGGCTACACGACCGAGGGCAAGAGCGTGACCGCGGACGACCTGCACGCAGCCGGGGCGATGACGGCCCTGCTGGCGGACGCCCTCAAGCCCAACCTGCTGCAGACCCTCGAGGGCGGCCCGGCGATCATCCACTGCGGCCCCTTCGGCAACATCGCCACCGGCACGTCGTCCGTCACGGCCGACCTCATCGCGATGCGCGGCAGCGACTACGCCATCACCGAGGCGGGGTTCGGGGCCGACATGGGAGCCGAGCGCTTCTTCGACGTCAAGTGCCGCGTCAGCGGGCTCAAGCCCGACGTCGCCGTCATCGTGGCCACGGTCCGGGCCCTCAAGACCCACTCGGGACGGTATGCCGTCAAGGCCGGGAAGCCTCTACCCGCAGGCCTGCTCAAGGAGAGCCCGAAGGACGTGGAGGCCGGGCTGCCCAACCTGCGCAAGCACATCGAGATCGTGCGGCGCTTCGGCGTGCAGCCTGTCGTCGCCATCAACGCCTTCCCCGACGACCACGACTCGGAGCACGCCGTCATCCGCCGCTACTGCAACACCCTCGGCGTGCGTTCAGCGGTGACGCGCCACGTCGCGGAGGGCGGCACTGGAGCGCTCGAGCTCGCCCAGGTCGTCATCGAGGCTGCCCACGAGCCGACGAGCTTCGAGTTCCTCTATCCCCTCGACCTGCCGCTCGAGCAGAAGATCGAGGCGATCGCCACGCAGATCTACGGCGCCGACGGCATCGACGTCAGCCCGGCCGCGGCGCGAGCGCTCAAGGACTACGAGCGGCTCGGCTACGGCGGGCTTCCCGTCGTCATCGCCAAGACCCACCTCTCGATCTCGTCGGACCCGGCCCTGCGAGGCGCGCCGCGCGGGTGGCGGATGCCCGTCCGCGAGGTCAGGGCCGCGGTCGGAGCCGGCTACGTCTACGCGATCTGCGGCGACATGCGGACGATGCCGGGCCTGCCCACATCGCCCAACGCCGAACGCATCGACATCACCGAGGACGGCTCGGTCACTGGCCTGTCCTGACCTCGTCGCCGGCCGGAAGGCGCCGTCCCGGACGGGACGCCGTCGGGGACGGTAGGCCGTCCGGATCAGTGCAGCGGGGTGCAGTCGACGCGGCGGGCCATCGCGACGTCGTCGCGGTAGTCGTTCGCGCTGAGGCGGAGTCCGCGTGGCACCCGACCGACCTCGGTCCAGCCCGACCGGGCGTAGAAGTCGCCCAGCCCGAGACCGTCGCGGTAGTCGAGGCGCAGCAGCTCGACCCACGGCAGCTCGCGCCGGGCGATGCCGACCATGCCGCCGAGGAGGAGGCGCCCGAGGTTGCGGCCCTGGGCGGCCGGGTCGACCATGAGGCGCTTCAGCCCGGCGACGTGGTCGTAGGGAAAGCCTCTCGAGTGCTCCCAGAAGCCGAGGCCGAGCAGGGGCCCGTCGGGCTCCCTGAGCACACAGAGCAGCGAGCGCCGCTCGTGGACGTCGTCGAGGTGCCGGTCGAGCGCGGCCGCCACGTCGCGCCGGGCCGCCCCCGGCAGGAAGCCGACCGAGCCACCGGCGTCGTTGACGCGCACCCAGAGGTCGACGACGGCCTCCCGGAGCTCGGCGATCGCTGCCTCACGAGGCACGGATGCGACGCTCGGCGCCTCGAAGTACGGCATCGGCTCGCTGTCCGGCTCGCCCTTCATCTGCCGCGAGCCGACCTGGACGAGTCCCGCGGACACGGCAGTGCGCATCGACGCCGTGTTGACCGTGTCGACCATCGCCGTCACGAGCGCGTCGGGGCGGTGCTCGACTCCCCACGCGACGACGGCGCGCGAGATCTCCCGGCCGAGACCCGCGCCCAGGCGGTCGTGCGCGAGCCGGTAGTAGAGGTTGAGGGAAGAGCTGTCGGAGTCCTTGTGCCGCAAGCCCGCCCACCCGATGACCTCGCCGGTCGCGCGGTCGACGACAGCGGCATACCCCAGCTCGTCCCGCTCCCAGTCGGCGAGGTCGGCCTCGAGCCGCTCACGGCACCGCTCGGGACTCGGCATGCTCGACGGCGAGTGCGCGTACGTCCGCGGGTCGCTGTGGAGGCGGACGTAGTCGTCGAGGTCCTCGGCGCGGGGCCGGCGCAGCACGAGCCGCTCGGTCGTCAGCCAGACGGTCCCCTCGTCGATGGGAGCCGTCACGGCGCCTGTCGCTCGGGCGCGCGCGTCTCGCAGGCGGCCAGGGGCGCGCCGTCACAGCAGGGCTCGATGTAGAGGCACGTCGGGCAGCGGTTGTGCGCCTGCTCGGCATACATCTGGGTGCCGCAGTAGGGGCACGGGATCTCCAGGGCCATACCCCTCATCCTCCCCGAGACCCCGGTCGTCCCGGAGCCCGACATGCCGAAGGGCCCCCTCGGTGGGGGCCCTTCGGCATGTCGGCTCAGCTGGCGACGACGGCGTATGCGGCGAGGTCGGGCTCCATGCTCGGCGTGACCTTCGCGCGCAGCCGGGTCCCTTCGGCCACGTGCTCGCTCTCGAGGATCTCGCCCTCCTCGTGCAGCCGCGAGATGAGGTCGCCACGGTCGTAGGGCACGAGCACGTCGACCTCGATGTCGGGCTTGGGCAGCTCGTGGTCGATGAGTGCACGCAGCTCGTCGAGCCCTGCGCCGGTGCGCGCCGAGACGGTGATGCAGTGCTTCTCGTGGCGTCGGAGCCGGTCGAGCACCTCGGGGTCGGCGATGTCGGCCTTGTTGACGACGATGATCTCCTTGATCTGGTCGCCGCCGACCTCGGCCAGCACCTCGCGCACCGCGGAGATCTGGCCCTCGGGGTCGGGGTGTGAACCGTCGACGACGTGCAGGAGCAGGTCGGAGTCGCCGACCTCCTCGAGCGTCGACCGGAACGCCTCGACGAGCTGGTGCGGCAGGCTGCGCACGAAGCCGACCGTGTCGGCGAGCGTGTAGACGCGCCCGTCCTCGGTCTCGGTGCGACGCACGGTCGGGTCGAGGGTCGCGAAGAGCTGGTTCTCGACGAGGACGCCGGCGCCGGTCAGGCGGTTGAGCAGCGAGCTCTTGCCGGCGTTGGTGTAGCCGGCGATGGCGACGGACGGGACCCCGCCTGCGCGTCGCGAGTGCCGGCGCGTGTCGCGGCTCGTCTTCATGCCCTTGATGTCGCGGCGCAGCTTGGCGATCTTCGTGTTGATGCGGCGACGGTCGAGCTCGATCTTCGTCTCGCCGGGTCCACGGGATCCGATGCCCTCACCGCCGGCGACACGGCCACCGGCCTGACGGGACATCGACTCACCCCAGCCACGCAGGCGCGGCAGGAGGTACTGGAGCTGGGCCAGCTCGACCTGGGCGCGACCCTCGCGGCTCTTGGCGTGCTGGGCGAAGATGTCGAGGATCAGGGCGGTGCGGTCGATGACCTTGACCTTGACGACGTCCTCGAGGGCGCGGCGCTGGCTCGGGGCGAGCTCGCCGTCGCAGATGACGGTGTCGGCGCCCTCCTCGACGACGATGTCGCGCAGCTCGAGGGCCTTGCCCTTGCCGAGCCACGTCGCGGGGTCGGGCTTCTGGCGGCGCTGCACGACGCCCTCGAGCACGGTCGAACCGGCGGTCTCGGCGAGGGCCGCGAGCTCCCGGATGGAGTTCTCGGCGTCGTCGGCGGTGCCGTCGGTCCAGACACCGGCCAGCACGACGCGCTCGAGGCGCAGCTGGCGGTACTCGACCTCGGTGATGTCCTCGAGCTCGGTCGAGAGGCCCTGGACGCGGCGGAGCGCGGCGCGCTCCTCACGGTCGAGCTGGTCGCCGTCGTAGAGCGGGTATGCCGTCTCGTCGGGCTCGTGGAGCTCCTCGGCCAGCGCATCGGCGCGGGTGGCGAAGAGGGCGCGCTCGCGCTGCGTGGCGCGGTCGGTGTCGCTGGGGTGGTTCGTGTGGTTGCTCGTCATGTTCTCCCTATGGTCCCATCCGTCCAACGCCACGAGCCACTCGTTTGTGCCCGATCCGACGTCGTGGGGGCGGCGCGCACGTGCCGCGGGCGACGCGCCCGGGCCGATACGGTGACCGTGATGAGCGAGCCGACCGACCACTACTTCACCGCCGAACCGGCCACTCCGGAGGAGCGACGGACGATCGAGGTCACCCTCGACGGGCGCCGGTTCGCCGTGACGACGGCCCGGGGTGTCTACTCCCCCGACCGCCTCGACCCGGGCACGGCGGTGCTGCTCTCCGGGGCTCCCGACCCGAGCCCTACCGGTGACCTCCTCGACATCGGCTGCGGCTGGGGACCGATCTCGCTCACGCTCGCCCTGCGGTCCCCCGGCGCCCGGGTCTGGGGCGTCGACGTCAACCGCCGCTCCCTCGACCTGTCACGGCGCAACGCCGAGTCGGCCGGTCTCGACAACACCACCTTCTGCGAGCCCGACGACGTGCCGGACGACGTGCGGTTCGCCACGATCTGGTCCAACCCGCCGATCCACGTCGGCAAGCCCGCCCTGCACGCCCTCCTGGAGCGCTGGCTCCCCCGGCTGGCCGACGACGGCGTCGCTCACCTCGTCGTCCAGAAGCACCTGGGGTCGGACTCGCTGCAGCGGTGGATCAACGAGCAGGGCTGGGGTCTGAGGTGCACGCGTCTGTCGTCGGCGAAGGCCTTCCGCATCCTCGAGGTGCGCCGTGCCTGACGTGCGGGGAGCCGTGGCCGACGCCCGGGCGCTCGTCGCGCAGTGGTTCCCCGAGGCCCGGGCCGCCTGGCTGGGTGGCAGCGTCGTCCTCGGTTCGGCGACGCCGGGTTCCGACCTCGACGTCACCGTGCTGCTCCAGGGGCCGCCGGCGCCGTTCCGGGACTCGCGCCGCTACCGCGGCTGGCCGGTCGAGCTGTTCGTGCACACCGAGACGTCCCTCGGCCACCACGTGCGGCGCGACGCCGAGGGAGGGCGTCCCACCATGGCGCGCCTCGTCGGGCGGTCGGTCGTGCTCACCGATACCGACGGCTCGGGCGGGCAGTGGCAGCAGACGGCGCGGATGCTGCTGGCTGCGGGACCTCCCGCGCTCACCGGCGACGACCTCGCGTCGATGCGGTATGCCGTCACCGACCTCCTCGACGACGTGACGCACGCGCACGACGCCCATGAGCGTCTCGTCAGCTCGGCCCTGCTGGCCGAGGAGTCCGCGCACCTGCTGCTGCACGGGGCCGGTCACTGGTGGGGTCGGGGCAAGTGGGTGGCGCGCGAGCTGGCCGACCTGGACGAGCGCGACGGCACCGACTGGCGCGCGCGGCACGAGCGGGCCCTCGTCACCGCGGCGGCGGGCGACGTGTCGCTATTGCTCGGCTTCGCCGACGACGTGCTGGCCCGCAACGGCGGTCCGCTCTTCGAGGGTCACCGGCTTGCGGGCACCGACCCCGGAGCTCCTGCCGACCGGTCGACGTGATCGTGAGAGCCGGCCGGCAGACCCCTCACCTCGAACGGGCGCCGGTGCGGTCCTGCCGCAGCCGGTCCCAGATCTGCGCGGGACGGGGGAGCTGCGGCGGGGAGGCCCCCGGCGGGACGGCGAGCACGTTGGGCGCCATGGCGTCGTCGCGCTGCGCTGCCGTGGAGGCCCGGTCGACGTAGCCGTCCTGGGTGATCCGGTACAGCCGGTAGCCGTGCGCGTCGGCCAGATGGGCACCGCACGCGGCGTCGTTCTCCTCGAAGACGACGTACGGCTGGTCGCGCGCGATGAGGTCGGCTGCGCCGCGCACGACCGCGACCTCGGCGCCCTCGACGTCGATCTTCATGACCGACACGGGCGGGGTCTCGTCGCCGTCCAGCACGTCGTCCAGTCGTCGCACCCCCATCGAGAAGTCCGGCGTCTCCCCCGGCAGGGCGAGGCGCGTCATGCCGGAGTTCGAGGCGACAGGTCGCACCATCGCGACCTCCGACTCGGTGTCCGACAGCCCGTGGTCGTGGACGACCACGTTGGACAGGTCGTTGAGCCGGACGTGACCTTCGAGTCGTGCGCGGTTGGCCGCATCGGGCTCGAAGGCGAGCACACGACCCTCGCTGCCGACGGTGACCGCGGCCAGGACGGCGTACGAGCCGACGTGGGCTCCGACGTCGACGCACGTCGTCCCCGTTCGGGCGAGGGTGGCGAGGGTCAGGGCGGTGGGCCACTCGTAGACGTCATAGAGATACAGGGCGCGACCGATGGTGTCGTCGAGGGGCATCCGAGCGGTGAGGGCCCCACCGGCGAACGGGAACGTGCGCTCCCTCGACAGCCGCGCCGGGTTGAGGCGCCGAGCGACCTCGAGACCCAGCCGCCGCCCGATGAGCCGCGCCGGCGCGGCACGGATGTCGTGCCGCGTGAGGTAGGAGGCGAGCGCCACTGCAGCTCCAGAGGTCGGTTTCCCGGACATCCGCACCCTGGTCGCGACGGGCGCCATTCGGGGTGAAACGGTCAGAGCGGGAAGTCGCCGTCGGCGACCAGGACCGCGGGACCCGCGAGCTCGACCCGCTGACCGGGCAGCGGCGTGACCGTCAGGCGCCCGCCGGGCACGTCGACGGTCCAGGGGCTGAGGTCCTCGACGCCGGACCAGAAGCGCGTGGCGAGGGCCGCGGCGGCCGCACCCGTGCCACACGAGCGCGTCTCGCCGACACCGCGCTCGTGGACCCGCATGGCGATGTGCCCGGGCCCGACGGCCCGGACGAACTCGACGTTGGAGCCGTCGGCCGGCTCGGGGTGCAGCTCGGGCGCCTCGGCGAGGTCGAGGTTCTCCAGGGAGATGCCCTCGGGGAGCATGACGACCGCGTGCGGGTTGCCGAGGTCGAGGGTCAGCGCCGGCACCGGCTTGCCGTGGTGCGGTCGCACCATGACGTCGAAACCGTCGCGGCGCGCGGCCTCCTCGTCGCCGAGGCGCCACGGACCGAGGTCGACGGCGTACCCCTCGTCGACGACGCGCACCGTCTTGACGCCGGCGCGGGTCGCGATGGTGAAGGTCGAGCCGAAGGCGAGTCCCTCACGGCGGAGGTAGTCGGCGAAGACGCGCGTGCCGTTGCCGCACATCTCGGCGAGCGAGCCGTCGGCGTTGCGGTAGTCCATGAACCACTCGGCCTCACGCGACTGGGCCCGGACCGCCTCGTCGGTCGAGAGCGCCGTGCGCACGACCCGGATGACGCCGTCGGCGCCGAGACCCGCGTGGCGGTCGGCGATGCGTTGCACCTGGGCGGGCGTGAGCTCCAGCGAGCCCTCGAGGTCGGGGACGAGGACGAAGTCGTTCTCGGTGCCGTGGCCCTTGGTGAAACGCGTCATGTCAGTCATTCTCCGGTATGCCGCCGGCCCGGGCTCGCCGGGTCCGTCGGATCGCCGTGGGGCTGGCTGTCGCCCGGGTCGTGCGCGACCCGGGCGGCGTGGGCGCGGGCGTGCTCGATCGCGGCCGGGGTCGTCCCGAAGAGGTGCTTCTCGTGGGCCAGCCCCTCGTAGACCCCGAGCTCGCGCAGGATCCGCTCGTGCTGGGGACGCACGCCGGACAGCAGCACCGAGATGCCGCGTCCCTCGAGCCGCGAGATCGTGTCGGCCAGCACCGTGGCGCCCGTGGCGTCGATGACGGTGACGCGCGACATCCGGAGCACCACCACGCGCACGTCGCTCACCTCGGTGAGCTCGAGGAGGAAGTCGTGGGCGGCGCCGAAGAAGATCGGCCCGTCGATGCGGTAGGCGACGATGTGCTCGTCGAGCAACGCGAGCTCCTCGTCGGCGTGGTCACTTGCGTCGAGGGGGACCTCCTCGAGCCGGGCCGAGCCGGCCGCCTGTCGCAGCACGAAGAAGCCGGCCATGACGAGTCCGAGGAGCACGGCCATGACGAGATCGAGCAGCACCGTGGCGGCGGCCGTGCCGATCAGCACGACGGCATCGCCGCGGGAGGAGCGCAGGAGCGCGCCCAGGCTCGAGACCCGGACCATCTGCACGGCCGTCGCGATGAGGACCCCGGCGAGGGCCGCCGTGGGAATCTCCGCCACCCACCGGGAGGCGACGAGGACGATGACGAGGAGCACGGCGGCATGCGTGACACCGGAGAGTCGTGACACCGCGCCCGAACGCACGTTGACCGCAGTGCGGGCGATGGCTGCGGTGGCGGGGATACCGCCGAAGAGCGGCGCGGCGAGGTTGGCGAGGCCCTGGCCGACGAGCTCACGGTCGGAGTCGTGTCGCTGGCCCACACTCATCGCGTCGGACACCGTGGCGGACAGCAGGCTCTCGAGAGCGGCGAGGGCGGCCACCGCGACAGCGGGCAGCAGCATCGAGCTGAGGTCGGAGAAGACGATCGACGGCAGGGAGGGAGCCGGCAGGCCTGCCGGGATCGTGCCGATGGTCGCGATCCCGAGGCCGAGCAGCGAGTTGGCGACGATCGCCAGCACGACGACGACGAGTGCCCACGGCAGGCCCGGGCGCAGACGTGCGAGCCCGAGCACGCTGACCACCACGGCCACCGCCACGACGACCGAGGGCCAGTGCGGGTGCGACGCCCACTCGCCAACCGCTCCCAGCGCCTGGCCCAGCACCTTCTCCCCTGTGGCGCGCACGCCCAGGGCTGCGGGAACCTGCTGGAGCAGGATGATGGCCGCGATCCCCACGGTGAAGCCCTCGACGACCGGCACCGGCACGTAGCGGATGAACCGGCCGACACCGGCGTAGCCGAGCCCGATGAGGATGACGCCGGCCATGAGCCCCACGACGAGGACACCGTTCGTGCCGTGGGCGGCGATGATCGGGACGAGGACGACGGTCATGGCGCCGGTCGGCCCGCTGACCTGGACCCTGCTGCCTCCGAAGATCGCTGCGACCGCTCCGGCGACCACGGCCGTCACGAGTCCTGCCGTGGCGCCCATCCCGGAGCTCACCCCGAAGCCGAGCGCGAGGGGCAGCGCGACGAGGCCGACCATGAGACCGGCGGGCAGGTCCCTGCCGAGCCGGACCGAGGTCCAGTCGGACCGGCGCGGAGCCAGACCCCGCACGCGCCGCCACTGCTGGACGGTCCACGCCCGCGCGCCCGCCGCGTTGAGCTCGACCGTCATGAGGTGGCCGTCGGGCTCAGCTCGGACTCGAGCTCTCCCTGCACGGCGATGATGCCGGAGAGGATGCGCCGGGCCGCGAGGAGCAGGTCGCGGACCTCCGGCACGCTCACCGAGTAGACGACCTCACCCCCGACCCGTGCCGACGTGACGAGGGACGTGCGCCGCAGGACGGCGAGCTGCTGCGACAGGCTGCTCGGCTCGATGTCGATGCGGTCGAGGAGCTCATGCACGGCGTGGTCGCGCTCCGAGAGCAGCTCGAGGATGCGGATGCGCGCCGGGTGGCCGAGGGTTTTGAAGAACTCTGCTTTTGCCTGGTAAAGCGGCACGCTCACGGGACGACCCTTCGATGCGAACTTTGTCAGTTGCACACTTTATCAAGTCTTGAGATCACGCGCGAACGCCGGCCAGCCGGACCCTCGCTGATTCGTGGGGTCCGCCCCCGGTCACGTAGTCCGGATGACGCGCAGCGCCTCGTCGAGAACGCGTGCGCGGTCACCGTCGGTCGCATCGATCCAGGCGATGCGCGGGTCGGGGCGGAACCACGACTCCTGTCGCCTGGCGTAGCGGCGCGTGGCCTGCGCGGTGTCGCTGCGTGCCGCGGCCTCGTCGATCGCGCCGTCGAGGACGGCGATGGCCTGGCTGTAGCCGATCGCCCGGCTCGCTGTGACCCCGTCACGGAGGCCGTGCGTGAGCAGGGTCTCGGTCTCGTGGCGCAGCCCCTCCTCCCACATGCGTTCGACCCGCCGGTCGATGCGCTCGACGAGAAGGTCGCGGTCGACTCGAAGGCCGAGAACCACTGCGGGAGAGACGAACTCACGAGTCGGCATCGATGCGCTGAAGGGGCGGCCCGTGAGCTCGATGACCTCGAGGGCACGGATGACGCGGCGCCGGTTGCCGGGCAGGATGACGGCGGCCGCCCGCGGGTCGAGGGTGAGCAGCCGCGCGTGCATCGCGTCGGCACCGACCACCTCGGCCTCTGCCTCGAGGCGTGCCCGCACGCCGGTGTCGGTCGGCGGGATCTCGAGCCGGTCGAGGGCGGCGCGGACGTAGAGCCCCGAACCGCCGACGAGAAGCGGTCGGTGGCCCCGACCACGGATGGCGGCGATGTCCGCGCGCGCCGCAGCCTGGTAGCCGGCGACGCTCGCCTCCTCGGTCACGTCGAGCACGTCGAGCTGGTGGTGCGTGATGCCGCGGCGCTCGGCCACGGGCAGTTTGGCCGTGCCGATGTCCATGCCGCGGTAGAACTGCATGGCGTCGGCGTTGACCACCTCGCCTCCGAGCCGCTCGGCGAGGTCGAGGGCCAGGTCGGACTTGCCCGTGGCGGTCGGCCCGACGACCGCCACGACGGGCACGTCGCCCCGGAGAGCCCTCTCAGGCACCAGGGTCACCGGGCCGGTGCGGGACGTGGCCGTCACGATCTCTGGCTGCTCAGCCGATGAGCTCGTCGGCGTGCTCGTCGTTGTCGTCCTCGTCGTGCCCGAACGGGTCACGGTCGACACCCGGGTGCCACGAGTTGCCGGGCTTGCCCCACCCGTTGCGCTTGACGGCCTTGCGGGCCTTCTTCGACTGGCGGTCGTCGAGGCGGTCGACGTAGAGCGTGCCGTTGAGGTGGTCGTACTCGTGCTGCATGCAGCGCGCGAACCAGCCGGTCGCATCGAACTCGATGCGGTTGCCGTCGACGTCGAAGGCGATGACGTGGGCGCGGTCGGCGCGCTTGAGGGGGAAGGCCTCACCGGGCACCGAGAGGCAGCCCTCGGTCTCCTCGTCGGGGTTGGGCCGCTCCTGCGGGATCTTCGAGGTGGTGACGGTGGGGTTGATGACGTGCCCCTGCTCGGGCACGCCGTCCTCGTTGCCCATCTTCCAGATGAAGACCCGCAGAGCGACCCCGACCTGGGGGGCCGCGAGGCCGACGCCGTTGGCGGCGACGTTCGTCTCGTACATGTCCTCGACGAGGGTGCGCAGGTCGTCGTCGAAGTCGGTGACGAGGGCCGCGGCCCGGTGCAGGACCGGCTCACCGGTGATGACGATGGGTCGCACGCTCATGCGCCAAGTCAAGCACGAGGGAAGGTGCTGGCCCGAATCGGCTCAGACGACAGAGCAGCCCGGCGCCACTGCCGGGGTGGCCGGCCGTCCGATGGACGGCATGCCGAGGCTGACGGCCGGCTTTCCGGTGCCCTGCGGCGCGTCCTGGAGCGCGGCCCAGGCGTCGCCACCGGGAGTGCGGCGGACGGCATACGTCCTGCCCTCGAGGCCCGAGTCGGCGACGAGGTGGTGCGGCGCGCCGTAGGTGACTTGCACGGTGACCATGTCACCGGGCCGGGGCACCTCGGCACCCTCGGGGACGGCGAAGTGGACGAGCCGGTTGTCGCGGGCCCGACCCGACAGGCGCTTGGTCTCGAGGTCCTTGCGGCCCTCGGACGGAGCGACGAGCACCTCGACCTCCCGGCCCTCGACGGCACGGTTGCCGGCCCAGCTGACCTCCTCCTGCACGGCGATGAGTCGCTCGAAGCGCTCCTGCACGACGACCTTGGGGACCTGGTCGTCCATCGTCGCCGCCGGCGTGCCGGGGCGGATGGAGTACTGGAAGGTGAAGGCGCTGGAGAAGCGGGACTCGCGCACGACGTCGAGCGTGCCCTGGAAGTCCTCCTCGGTCTCGCCTGGGAAGCCGACGATGATGTCGGTCGTGATCGCCGCATCGGGGATGTGCCGGCGGACGTTCTCGATGATCCCGAGGAACTTCGCGCTGCGGTAGGAGCGGCGCATGTCCTTGAGCACCTTGTCCGAGCCGGACTGGAGCGGCATGTGCAGGCTCGGCATGACGTTGGGCGTCTCGGCCATCGCGAGGATGACGTCCTCGGTGAAGGCGGCCGGGTGCGGGCTGGTGAAGCGCACGCGCTCGAGTCCCTCGATCTCGCCGCAGGCGCGGAGCAGCTTGCCGAACGCGAGCCGGTCGCCGAACTCGACGCCGTAGGTGTTGACGTTCTGGCCGAGCAGGGTCACCTCGACGACGCCCTGGGCCACGAGCGCCTCGATCTCGGCGAGGATCTCACCGGGGCGACGGTCCTGCTCCTTGCCCCGCAGGCTCGGCACGATGCAGAAGGTGCACGTGTTGTTGCAGCCGACGGAGATGGAGACCCAGGCGCTGTACGCCGAGTCACGGCGGGTGGGCAGGGTCGAGGGGAAGACCTCGAGGCTCTCGAGGATCTCGACCTCGGCCCGCTTGTTGTGGGCCGCCCGGTCGAGCAGGGCCGGCAGGGAGCCGATGTTGTGGGTGCCGAAGACGACATCGACCCACGGGGCGCGCTGGACGATGGTGCCACGGTCCTTCTGGGCCATGCAGCCGCCGACGGCGATCTGCATGCCCGGGTTCTTCTGCTTCGCGGGGCGCAGCTGGCCGAGGTTGCCGTAGAGCTTGTTGTCGGCGTTCTCGCGCACCGCGCACGTGTTGAACACGACGACGTCGGCCACGTCGGGCCGCTCCCCCGCCGGCAGGCTGGCGAGGTCGACGTAGCCGGCCGTCTCGAGCAGGCCGGCGAGACGCTCGCTGTCGTGGACGTTCATCTGGCACCCGTGGGTGCGGACGTCGTAGGTCCGGGCCGTGCCGGAGGCCCCGAGCGGCTCGGCATGGGCAGCGGGCTCGGTGGCGGGCGTGGGCGCGAAGTTCTGCGTTGTCATGGCACCGACAAGGGTACGTCGTGCAGCGGGCTCCCGCGGCCGGGTGCGGAGCGTGGCCGGATCCGTCGTCGATCCCAGCGCGCGAGACGGGGGAATAGGCGGCAGGGTGGTCCTGTTGACGACATTGCTTGACAGTTCAACAACTTGGGTGCATCATAGTTGTTGAAGATTCAATAACCTACTCCGAAGGACACACATCATGGGCCTGTTCAACCGCACCAAGGACGAGACCGTCTCCGAGACCCCCTCGGTCGCCGTCGAGAACATCTCCGGCGACTACACGATCGACCCGAGCCACACCCGCATCGGCTTCTCGGCCCGCCACGCTATGGTCACCAAGGTCCGCGGCCAGTTCGACGAGTTCGAGGGCTCCGCCCACGTCGACACCGTGACGCCGGCCAACTCCTCGGTCACCGTCACGATCCAGGCAGCGAGCGTCACCACCGGCAACGAGCAGCGCGACGGTCACCTCAAGACCCCCGACTTCTTCGACATCGCCTCCTACCCGCAGATCACCTTCGTCTCGACGAACGTCGAGCGCGACGGCGCTGAGTGGGACATCACCGGCGACCTGACCATCAACGGCGTCACCAAGTCCGTCACGATCCCCTTCGAGGAGACCGGTTCGGCCAAGGACCCGTTCGGCAACACGCGCGTCGGCTTCGAGGGTGACGTCACCATCGACCGCACCGAGTGGAACCTCTCGTTCAACGCGGCCCTCGAGACCGGTGGCGTGCTCGTCAGCGAGAAGGTCAAGCTCGAGTTCGACGTCTCCGCGATCGCCAACGTGCCCGCCGAGGTCTGAGCAGCACCGCACCACAGCACACCCCAGGGGGTGAGGACCGCACGGTCCTCACCCCCTCGTGGCGTCCCCCGGGGTCTCGAGCCCGACGGCCCTGCCCGTCAGTCCCGTCGGTGCTCCGGCAGCCCGTCGACGGCGTCGCGGATGATGGGCCACGCGACCTCACCCGAGTAGCCCTTGCGGGCGAGGAGCCCGGCGAGACGTCGGGTCTGGACGTCGGGCGCCAGACCGCGCATCGACCGCAGCTTCTTGGCGACGAGCTGCTCGGCCCGCAGCCGTTCGTCACCGGCACCCACCTGACCGAGCGCCTCGTCGGCGATCTCCTGGTCGATGCCCTGCTTGCGCAGCTCGTGGGCGAGAGCGCGCCGCGCCAGGCCCTTGTCCGCCTGCTTGGCGCGGACGAGCATCTGGGCATACGACTCGTCGTCGATGAGGCCGACCTCGGTCAGGCGGTCGAGCACCGTCGCCGCCACGTCGTCGTCGCAGCCGCGCTGACGCAGCTTCTTCTCGAGCTGGGCGCGGCTGCGCGGCGCCATGCTCAGCTGTCGCAGCACGATCGCACGGGCCACCGACTCGGCGTCGGCCTCGGAGACCGCCACCTCGGGGTCCTCCGGAGGCGGCGCCCAGTCGGGCCGCTCCCCCGTGTCGTCCGACCCCCAGCCCGAGCGCGGCTTCGCGCGCCCGCGACCACGCCGGCCGGAGCCGACGGATCGCATCGGTGAGCTGCCGCCCGAGCCGCCGGCAGGGCTGCCGCCCGAGCCGCCGCCCGAGCCGCCACCCGAGCCCGCCGTGCCGGCGTCCGGGCGGACGGCAGCCCACGTCGGCGGTTCCGACCGCGTCGAGTCGGCCGCGCGGCTCATGGGCTCCTGCCGCTCCGCGCCCGACGCACCGCCGGCCCGCACCCCGGCGACGCCCTCGGCCTCAGCCAGGGCGGCCGCGGCGCGAGCCAGGCGGTCCCGTACGGTCTCCTGTTCGGAGAGACCCATGATCAGAAGTCGACGGGCACGTCCGAGACCTCGGCGGGCTGGTCGACGCGCGGCCCGACACCGAGCTTCTCCTTGACCTTCTTCTCGATCTCGTCGGCGAGGTCGGGGTTGTCCTTGAGGAAGTTGCGGGCGTTCTCCTTGCCCTGACCGAGCTGGTCGCCCTCGTAGGTGTACCAGGCACCGGCCTTGCGAACGAAGCCGTGCTCGACACCCATGTCGATGATGCCGCCCTCACGAGAGATGCCGTGGCCGTAGAGGATGTCGAACTCGGCCTGCTTGAACGGCGGGGAGACCTTGTTCTTGACGACCTTGACGCGGGTGCGGTTGCCGACGGGCTCGGTGCCGTCCTTGAGGGTCTCGATGCGACGCACGTCGAGGCGGACCGAGGCGTAGAACTTCAGCGCCTTGCCACCGGTCGTCGTCTCCGGGGAGCCGAACATGACGCCGATCTTCTCGCGGAGCTGGTTGATGAAGATCGCGGTCGTGCCGGTGTTGTTGAGGGCACCGGTCAGCTTGCGCAGCGCCTGGCTCATGAGTCGCGCCTGCAGGCCGACGTGGCTGTCGCCCATCTCGCCCTCGATCTCGGCACGGGGCACGAGCGCCGCCACGGAGTCGATGACGATGATGTCGATGGCTCCCGAACGGATCAGCATGTCGGCGATCTCGAGCGCCTGCTCACCGGTGTCGGGCTGCGACACCAGCAGGGCGTCGGTGTCGACGCCGAGCTTCTTCGCGTAGTCCGGGTCGAGCGCGTGCTCCGCGTCGATGAACGCCGCGATGCCGCCGGCCTTCTGCGCGTTGGCGACCGCGTGGAGGGCGACGGTCGTCTTGCCCGAGGACTCCGGGCCGTAGATCTCGACGACACGCCCGCGGGGCAGTCCGCCGATGCCGAGCGCGACGTCGAGGGCGATCGACCCGGTGGGGATGACCTCGATGGGCGGGCGGATGTCGTCGCCGAGGCGCATCACCGCGCCCTTGCCGTAGCTCTTCTCGATCTGGCCCATCACCGAGGAGAGGGCCTTGTCCTTGTCCTTTTCCTGCACCGAAGCCATGTCGGTCACCTATCTGCCGTCTGCGTTGCGGTCGTCTACCTTCGACCCGGGCCACGGCCTCGTGCTGCGAGATCCGTTGTCGGGTCAGACGCTAGGTGCCGGCGCCGACATCGGGTGGGACCACGAGACGGCCTGTGGACGATGCGGGTGGTGGCGCAGCACCTGTGGAGAACACTACCGAACAGGTGTTCGAAGTCGGCACGACACGCCGGTCATGGCGTCAGCGTGTCGCTCCGAGCTGCGCGAGCACCCGGTCGAAGGCGGCGTACGCCTCCTCCGAGAAGAGCCAGAACCGCGCCTCGCGCACGTCCGCGTGCTGCGTCAAGGCGGTGGCCAGCGCCTCGACCGAGACCTGCGCGGCCGCGTCGAGCGGGTAGCCGTAGACCCCGCACGAGATGGCCGGGAAGGCGAGCACCGCGCAGCCCGCGGCCGCGCCGACCTCGACCGACCGGACGTAGCAGCTCGCCAGCAGACCCGGCTCACCGTGCGCTCCCCCGCGCCAGACCGGACCGACCGTGTGGATGACGTGCCGCACCGGAAGCAGCCCGGCGCCGGTGATCTTCGCGTCACCGGTGTCGCACCCGCCGAGGAGACGGCACTCGGCGAGCAGGGCGGGTCCGGCCGCCCGGTGGATCGCGCCGTCGACACCACCCCCGCCCAGCAGGGACCGGTTCGCGGCGTTGACGATGGCGTCGGCCGAGGCGTCGGCGGTGATGTCACCACGCCGCAGGACGATCCGCGACAGCCCGGGCTCGAGCCGCGACGGCATCAGCGACCGGCCTGACCGCCCTGGGCACCCCGGGCGACGCGGGTGTCACGGCCCAGCCGTCGCTCCGGTGGCACGTCCATGTCGGTGCAGAGCGCCTCCCACACGGAGCGCGGCGGCTCGCCGTCGGCGAGCGCCTGCACGACGGTGCGGTTGCCGAGCGCGCCCAGCACGTGGTCGCGGGCGAGCGACCCGGCATACGCCGGGCCGAACTCGTCGTCCATCAAGGTCCAGAAGTGGCTGATCCGCACCACAGCAGTGTGCCACCCGTGACCCCGGAACCGTTCCGCGCGAAACCGTCGTCGGAGCATTGCCGCAACCGGCCGCGCACGTCCGGCGCTGCCGGTATCGTCCTCTCGTCCCGCGCGCAGCCGCGGGCCACACCGACTCTTCAGGGGAAGACACCATGACCGAGCCCACCGGGTCCACCGGGTCCACCGGACCCACATCCGGGGCGAGCCAGCCCTACACCTACCCGACGCCCGCAGGGGCACCCGAGACCCTACCCGGCGAGGTCGGCCTCTCCGACGACCCGCAGCCGCCGGCCTCCGGTGGCCGCAAGCGGACGGGCCTGCTCGTCGGTGGCGTCGTCACCGCCCTCGTCCTCGGTGGCGCCGGTGCGTTCGCCTTCCAGACGCTGAGCGGCGGTGGCTCCCAGCCGGCCGACGTGCTCCCGGGCGACGCGTACGCCTACCTCCGTCTCGACATCGACCCCTCGGCCGGCCAGAAGATCGCGGCCGTGCGCTTCCTGGGAAAGCTGCCCCAGGTCAAGGACACGCTCGGCAGCGACGACCCGCGCAAGAGGCTGTGGGAGCTCGCCTCGAAGGACGCGAGCAGCGACTGCGTCGCGAAGTTCAGCTACGACAACGACATCGCGCCGTGGCTCGGCGACCGCGTCGGTGCCGCGATCCGGCCCGGTGGCACGGCGGACGCCCCCAACGTCGCCATCGCGATCCAGGTCAAGGAGGAGTCCGCGGCCAAGGACACCCTGACCAAGCTCTTCGCGTGCGACAAGGGCGGCTCCGACACCGAGCTGCGGATGACGGACGGCTACGCCATCATCACGCCGACGGGCGTCGGTGACGCCACACTCGCGGCGGCGCAGAAGGGCACACTGGCGCAGAACGCCGCCTTCACCGGCGACATGGGTGCGCTCGGCGAGCAGGGAGTCATGTCGGCGTGGTTCGACATGGGCACGGGCCTCAAGGAGATCCAGAAGCTCAGCGGCGGCACCACGGGCGTGGACACCAGCGCCCTGGCCTCGGCCAAGGGTCGTTTCGCGACCGCCCTGCGGTTCGACGCCGACTACGTCGAGATGGCCGGGGTCGTGCGCGGCGCCGACGCGACGACGTCGGCCAAGGGCGACGGCAGCGAGGTGGCCTCGCTGCCGGCCAACACGATGGCCGCCCTCAGCATCTCCGGTGCCGACCGGATGCTCGACTCGGCCTGGCCCCAGCTGAAGAAGCAGGTCGAGAGCCTGGCCGCCTCCGGCGGTGGGTCCGACCCGATCGGCGAGGTCGAGCAGCAGCTCGGTCTCAAGCTGCCCGACGACCTCAAGGTGCTCCTCGGCCGGTCCTTCACCCTGGCGATGCCAGAGCAGGACCTGAAGTCCGACGTGCCCGTCCTCGGGGCCAAGGTCGTCTCGAGCGACGCCAAGCGCGCCGACGAGCTCGTCGGTCGTCTCATGGAGTCGGCCGGCGTGGGCAGCGACGTGCTGACCCACAAGGTCGAGGGCGACAAGGTCTTCGTGGCCACGACGCCCGACTACGCCGACGACCTCAAGTCGGGCGGCAGGCTCGGCGACGGCGACACGTTCAAGCTCGCCGTCGGTGACGTCAGCAACGCCACCGCGACGCTCTTCGTCGACCTCGACAAGGTCGACGCCATCGTCAAGGGCGACGTGCACGGCGAGGCCAAGTCGTTCCTCGAGTCGCTGCGTGCCGTCGGCTTCACCGCCACCAACACCGGCAACGGTGAGGGCTCGTTCACGCTGCGCGTGCTGGGCGACTGACACCGTCTGAAACGCACGAAGGGCCCCGCTCCGGCGGGGCCCTTCGTCGGCGGATGGGACGTGGTCGGCTGCGGTCAGCCGTGGTCGACGAACCCGCTGATCCCGAGACCACCAGTCAACGGAACCCGGATCTCGTTGCCGGAGTAGGCGATTCCACCGATGACGGGTGATCTGACCGACCACCAGGCTGCGTCGAGGTCGCTCACCTCCGTGGTCGGCTCGGCGGCCACGAGTGCCGCCGCGGCGCCGACCCCGACGTGGCTCTCCATCATCGAGCCGACGATGGTGCGCAGGCCGACCTCGTGGGCACGGCGCAGCATGTCGCGGCCCACGGCGAGCGAGCCGCACTTGGCGAGCTTGACGTTGACGAGGTCCGCCGCTCCGAGGCGGATGATCCGCTCGAGGTCGAACGGGCCGTAGCACGACTCGTCGGCCATGACCGGGAGCCCGACGCGCTCGCGCACCCATGCGAGGCCCTCGACGTCGTCGGCCACGACGGGCTGCTCGACGAACTCCACCCCGAGGTCGGCGACCTCGAGCGCACGGATGACCTGGACGGCCTCCTCGCGCGTCCAGCCCTGGTTGGCGTCGAGCCGGATGGCGACGTCGGGTCCGACGGCATCGCGGACGGAGGCGACGCGCTGCACGTCGGTGCTCGCGTCGGTGCCGACCTTCATCTTCAGGGTGCGGAAGCCGTCGGCCACCCGCGCGCGGGCCGTGTCGGCGAGGGCGTCGGCGGCACCTGCCGAGAGGGTGACATCGGTCGTCAGCACCTCGCGTATGCCGTCCGGCCGTGCGGAGAGCAGCGCAGCGACCGAGGTGCCCTCCGCCTGGGCGACGAGGTCGTGCAGAGCCGCGTCGACCGCCGCCTTGGCGCCGAAGTTGCGGGCCACGCTCCGCTGGACGAGGGCAGCTGCAGCGGCGAGGTCGTCACGGTCGTCGAGCCGGTGGCCCGCGACGGCCGGGGCGAGCATCGTCTCGATGCAGGCGGTCGCGCTCGCCAGCGACTCCCCCGTCACCTGCCACACCTGCGGCGCCTCGCCCCAGCCCGTGCGACCGTCGCTGTCGGTGATGGTGACGACGACGGTGTCGGTGGTCTCGGTGCGGCGCAGGGCCGTGACGAACGGCGTGTGGAGCGGCACGGACGAGGTCGTCGTGGTGACCTGCTCGACCACGGTCATGCTCGTTCCTCCTCGGTCGGGTGCTCGGCCCGCCAGACCTCTCGGGCGATGCCGGCGACGTAGACGGCGGCCTCGGTCTCGTCGAGGTCGATCGTCGTGCAGACGGCGAGGACGAAGGCCTCCTCCCCCTCGGGCCGCACGAGGGCGACGTCGTGCGAGACGCCCGGGATCCAGCCCGACTTGCTCGCCGTCGGGGTGCCCGGCGGCAGGCCTGCGGGCACCTGGTCGACGTGCGTCTGACGGGCCAGCAGCTCCTCGACGGGGGCGAGCACCGCTTCACCGCCGAGAGCCGGATCGCGGCGGCCGACGGCGGCCATGACGAGCCCGAGGTCGGTCGCGGTCACGGTGTTGGTGATGCCCGCCGCCCGGGCCGCGGCGTCCTCGATGCCGCGTCCGACGACGGTGGCCGGTGAGCAGCCGACGATGCGCAGCACCTCGGCGACCTCGGCCAGGCCGACGACGTCGACGAGCAGGTTGGTGGCGATGTTGCTCGAATGGGTGATGGCCTGCTCGGCGAGCTCGCGCAGCGTGCGGGTGCCGCCCACCGCGGACCACGTGGACGGGTCCTGGTCATCCGACTCGTCGAGGTCGAACGGGGAGCCGTCGAGCACGGAGGCGAACCTGCCGGTGACCGTGACGGGCGCGTCGAGGTCGAGCTCGCCGCGCACCACGCGTCGGAAGGCCGCGATGACGAGCGGGAGCTTCATGGTGGATGCCGCGTAGTGGGCAGCGAGCGCGTCGTGCTCGTAGCGGGGCCGGCCGTCGAGGTCGCCCAGCCACACCGACACCGCGGTAGGCGGGGTCGAGGAGCCGGAGTCCTCAGGGGCGGCGACGGCCCGGTCGAGACGCGAGTCGAGGTCCGAGAAGGGGCTGGCCACCCCAGCACGGTAGACGATCAGGCGGCGGAGGCCGACACCACGTCGCTCGTCGGGACGGGCAGCGAGACGGTCGGGGCGAGGCCCTCGCTCTCGGCCATCCGACTGGACACGTCGATGAGCACCTGCGACAGCGGGAGCGAGAGCGCCCCACAGATCGAGGCGAGCAGCTCGGACGAGGCCTCCTTCTCGCCGCGCTCGACCTCGCTGAGGTAGCCGAGGGAGACCGACGCCGTCGCCGAGACCTCGCGGAGGGTGCGGCCCTGGGCGCGCCGGCGCTCACGGAGGACGTCACCGAGCTCGCGTCGCAACAGTGTCGTCATGCCGTCCTCCTTCAGGTCGCTGGTGTCGTGCGTTCGGGGGCGGACCCACCGTCGGGGTGACCCGACAGCCCTACCGTACCCCGAGGGTCCCACGGCGGCGCAGGTGTTTGGCGCGTGGCGCCGGTCTCCTCCACCGCGAGCCGGAGCACCGCGTCGACGGTCGCCGACCGGATCTCGGCCCTGGTCCCGTTCAACTCCAGGGCACGCGTCACTGTTCCCGACGGCCCCGCCACGGCCACGTGGACCGTGCCCGCGGGCTTGCCCTCGGACGGCCCCGGCCCGGCCACACCGGTCGTCGCGAGGGCCCACGTGGATCCGAGCCGACGGCGTACGCCCTCGGCCATCGAGGCGGCCACGGCGGGGTCGACCGTGCCCACGCGGGCCACGAGGTCGGCGGGGACGTCGAGCAGCGCCGTCTTGACCTCGGCGGCATACGCCACGACCCCACCGAGGAGCACCGCGGAGGCTCCGGGGGTGTCGGCCACCGTGGCGGCGACGAGGCCGGCCGTCAGCGACTCCGCGCAGGCGAGGGTCTCGTGGGCCTCGGTCAGGATGGCCACGAGCCGCGCCCCGGGCGCCGCGGTGACGTCGTCCACGTCAGTCCCGCTTCGCCGTCCGCTCGGGGGGTGCGGCGTCGCCGGACGAGCTGCCCGGCGTCGTTGACCTCGCGTCACGGGCGGCGGCACGCGCTGCCCGCCGCGTGAGCGTGCGTTCGCTCGTCTCGCGCAGTCGCGCGGCCTTGAAGACGTAGTCGATGCCGCTGAGGACCGTCATGACGAGGGCCGCCCCGAGCACGACGTAGGCCGCCAGCAGCCAGGCGTCGCCGAACGGGAGCACCCAGAGCGGGAAGGTCAGGGCGCCGAGCGACAACGTCTGGAGCATCGTCTTGAGCTTGCCGCCCCGGCCTGCCGGCATGACCCCGTGCCGGATCACGACGAAACGCAGGACGGTGATGCCGATCTCGCGGACGAGGATGACGACGGTCACCCACCACCAGACGACGCCGAGGAGCGACAGCCCGATGAAGGCCGTGCCCGTCAGCGCCTTGTCGGCGATGGGGTCGGCGACCTTGCCGAAGTTCGTGATCTCACCGCGCCGGCGCGCGATCTTGCCGTCGACGCCATCGGTGACGGCCGCGAGCGCGAAGACCACCCAGGCCCAGAAGCGCCACCAGGGCTCGTTGCCGCCGTCCTGGAAGAGCAGCACGGCATAGACGGGCACGAGCAGGAAGCGCAGGACCGTCAGGGCGTTGGGCAGGTTCCAGTCGGTCGGTCGGGGCGCCGGCCCCTCCCCCCGGTGGAACGTCTGTGGCGTCATCGCGGCTCCGCGACGAGGTCGATCCCCTCGGTGCCGACGACGACGGCCGGCACGAGGTCGCCGACCTGAGGGGCCGGAGCGCCCTCGGGGACGTGCACGATGGTGACTCCGTCGACGTCGGGGCCCTGGAAGTCGGCCCGCCCGATGACGGTGCCCTCCTCATCGTCGATCTCCTCGACGAGGACGAGGACCCGCTCGCCCACGCGCTCCTCGGCGCGCTGGGCGTTGAGCTCCTCGACGAGACGGGTGAAGCGGTCGAGGCGCTCGGCGACGACCTCGGGAGCCAGCTTTCCGGCATACCCCTCGGCCTCGGTGCCGTCCTCGTCGGAGTAGCCGAAGACGCCGACGACGTCGAGCCGCGCCTCGGTGAGGAACGCCTCGAGCTCGTCGAGGTCGGCAACGGTCTCGCCGGGGAAGCCGACGATGACGTTGCAGCGGATGCCGGCCTCTGGTGCGTCGGCGCGCACCCGCGCCAGCAGGTCGAGGAAGGCCTCGCGCGAGCCGAAGCGGCGCATCGAGCGCAGCAGCGGCTCGGACGCGTGCTGGAAGGAGATGTCGTAGTAGGGCACGACACCGGGGGTGTCGGCCATGGCACGCAGCAGACCCGGGCGGATCTCGGCCGGCTGGAGGTAGGAGACGCGCACGCGTTCGATGCCCTCGATCGCGGTCAGCTCCGGGAGCAGCTTCTCGAGCAGCGCGAGGTCGCCGAGGTCCTTGCCGTAGCTCGTGGAGTTCTCGGAGACGAGGAAGAGCTCCTTGACGCCCTGCTCGGCGAGCCAGCGGCCCTCGGCGACGACGTCGGCGGGGCGCCGGGAGAGGAAGGCCCCCCGGAACATCGGGATGGCGCAGAACGAGCAGCGCCGGTCACAGCCAGAGGCGATCTTGAGCGGAGCCCACGGACGCCCGTCCAGACGGGCCCGGATAACCCGCGGGCCGGACGCGGGGGTCGGCACGTCGACGTCGGTCGCGTCGCCGTGGCCCGGCAGCGCGACGGACAGGGAGCCCTGCTGGCGCTCGACCGGGGTCAGTGGGAGCAGCGTGCGGCGGTCGCCGGGCGTGTGGCTCTCGACGTGGCCGCCCGCGAGGATCGTCTGCAGGTGCGCGCTCATGTCGCGGTAGGAGTCGAAGCCGAGCACGGCGTCGGCCTCGGGCAGCTGGTCGGCGAGCTCCTTGCCGTAGCGCTCGGCCAGGCAGCCGACGGCGACGACCTTCTGCGTGCGACCGCCGTCGCCCTTGAGGTCGGAGGCCTCGAGCAGGGCGTCGATGGAGTCCTTCTTGGCCTGCTCGACGAAGCCGCACGTGTTGACGACGGCGACGTCGGCCTCGGCCGCGTCGTCGACGAGACGCCAGCCCTCCGCGAGCAGCCGACCGGCCAGCTCCTCGGAGTCGACCTCGTTGCGCGTGCACCCGAGGGTGACGAGTGCGACGCTCTTGTCGGCGCTCGGGTGGGGAGGGGTCATGCGTCCACTCTAGATGCCGGGGTGTTCAATGGCCGACATGCTCGGAACCGCCCCCCACGGCCACGACGACCTCCTCACGCGGGCGCGCGAGCTGCTCCGCGAGCACCCGCTCGTCGACGGGCACAACGACCTCCCGTGGGAGGCCCGGGAGCAGACCGGCTACGACTTCGATGCCCTCGACATCGCCCAGCGCCTCACGACGACCCAGACCGACCTGCCGCGCCTGGCCGAGGGCGGGGTCGGCGCGCAGTTCTGGTCGGTCTTCGTGCCGAGCACCCTCCAGGGCGACTCCGCCGTCACCGCGACGCTGGAGCAGGTCGACGGCGTCCACCGGATGATCGGGACGTATGCCGACCGGCTGGCACTCGCCCGCACCGCCGACGAGGTCGAGGCCGCCCGCGCGTCGGGCCGTGTGGCCTCGCTCCTCGGCGCCGAGGGCGGCCACTCGATCGGCTGCTCGCTCGGCACCCTCCGGCTCCTGCACGTGCTCGGGGTGCGCTACCTGACCCTGACGCACAACGACAACACGCCGTGGGCCGACTCGGCGACCGACGTGCCCGTCGTCGGTGGGCTCAGCGAGTTCGGCCGCGAGGTCGTCCGCGAGATGAACCGACTCGGGATGATGGTCGACCTCAGCCACGTCGCCGCCACGACGATGCGCGCCGCCCTCGAGACGGCCGACGCACCGGTCATCTTCAGCCACTCCTCGGCCCTGGCCCTGTGCGACACCCCCCGCAACGTGCCCGACGACGTGCTCGCCGAGCTGCCCGCCAACGGCGGCGTGTGCATGGTGACCTTCGTGCCCGAGTTCGTCTCGCCCGCGACCGCGGCCTGGCGCGTCGAGGCGGCCGAGGCAGCCGCCGAGGTCGGGGTGGAGGCCCGCGACTGGGAGGCGTTCGGCCGGTTCGCCGCCACCTGGCAGCGCGAGCACCCGAAGCCCGACGCGACGATCGAGCAGGTCGTCGCCCACCTCGAGCACGTGCGCGAGGTCGCCGGCATCGACCACATCGGCATCGGCGGCGACTACGACGGCACCGACACCTTCCCCGTCGGGCTCGAGGACGTCAGCGGCTACCCGCGGCTCGTCGCCGCGCTGCTCGACCGGTCGTGGTCCGAGGCCGACGTCGCGCGGCTCGTCCGCGGCAACCCCCTCCGCGTCATGCGCGACGTCGAGGCCGTGGCCCGCGACCTGCAGGCCACCCGGGCCCCGAGCCTGAGGACGTTCGCCGAGCTCGACGGCCACGCCTGAGCGTCACCCGGCCACACGGCATACGCCCTCGGTGGGCGAGCCGGCCTACTGGCGGAAGCGGGCGATGGTGAGGCCGACGAGGCGGGCGACGACGAGCGCGACGTAGAGCATGCCCGCAATCTGCTGGAGCAGCACGAACGACCGCGCGTGCGGGGTCACCGCGTAGATGTCGGACAGACCCGTCGAGGTCATCGTCGTGATCGACAGGTAGAGCAGC
Organism: Terrabacter sp. Soil810; assembly: GCF_001429645.1. Lineage (NCBI taxonomy): Bacteria > Bacillati > Actinomycetota > Actinomycetes > Micrococcales > Intrasporangiaceae > Terrabacter > Terrabacter sp. Soil810. The sequence continues at coordinate 1,004,307 of NZ_LMSW01000011.1, read as the reverse complement.
TCGTACCAGGTGCGCACGCCAGGGAGCGTCTCGCCGTAGATGGTGAACGAGTTCGGCCAGAGGAACTGCACGGCGACGTAGAGGTAGGCGAAACCCCAGGCCACCACGGTGAACGTGGCCCCGGTGGCATAGAGCTCGTCGCGGGTCACCCAGTTGTCGGCGAACATGTACCGCAGCAGCCCGTAGCCCGTGTAGAAGTAGAAGAGCGCGTGCAGCAGGGCGCTCCAGAAGGCGATCGGGTCGTTGTCGGGCCAGACCGCCTCGGCCACGGTGAGCATCACCACCGGGCCGCCCAGCACGACGGCCACCCACGTCAGGGCGGGGGTCGCCCGCACCGCACGCACGGCGAGGAAGAGCACGAGCAGGCCGATGAGGCCGAAGATCGCGCGCCCCGCCTCGCGGTAGTCCCCGATCGTGGCCGTCTCGACGAAGGGGTAGGCCAGCAGCGCACCCAGCTGGGCGAAGAGGAGCAGGGCGCACGGCAGCTCGTTGACCTTGCGCCGCAGCTGGTCGATCCGCGACGGGGGGCCCGCACGGCGGGGCGATGACGGCCAGAGCTCCAGCGACGCACTCACGACTCGGACTCTAGTGGCGGGCCCGTCAAGAACGCGTCAAGAGCCGTCAGCGCGCGGTCAACGGCGCCGGCGTGCCCGGCGGGCGACCTTAGGAAGGAGTCATGTTCACCTCCATCCTCCTGCTCGTGGTCGGCGTCGCCGTGCTGGTCTACCTCGTCCACGTCCTGCTCCACGCGGACCGCTTCTGATGAGCGACACCGCCAGCGGGCTGCTCACCATCGCCGTCCTCGTCGCCGCGCTCGCCGCCGTCCACGTGCCGCTCGGGACCTGGATGGCACGCGTCTTCACCGACACCCGGGACTGGCGCGTCGAGCGCCTCGTCTACCGCCTCTGCCGCGTCGACCCAGCATCCGAGCAACGGTGGACGACGTATGCCGTCGCCGTCCTCGGGTTCTCCGTCGTCGGCGTCGTCCTGCTCTTCGCGCTCATCGCCCTGCAGGGCGTCCTGCCGTTCGCCCGGGGCGCCTCGATGAACCTCGACACCGCGCTCAACACGGCCGTCTCGTTCGTGACCAACACGAACTGGCAGTCGTACGCCGGGGAGTCGGGTACGTCGCCGCTCGTCCAGACGCTCGGGCTGACCGTCCAGAACTTCGTCTCGCCGGCCGTGGGGCTGGCGGTGGCCGTGGCGCTCGTGCGCGGCCTCGCCCGCTCGAGCGGCGCCGAGATCGGCAACTTCTGGGTCGACCTCGTGCGTGGCACCGTGCGCGTCCTGCTGCCGCTCGCGCTGGTCGGGGCGGTCGTGCTGCTCCTCGGCGGCGTCATCCAGAACCTCACGTCGCCGACGGAGGTCACGACGCTCTCGGGCGGCTCACAGGTCGTCCAGGGCGGGCTCGTCGCCTCGCAGGAGGCGATCAAGGAGCTCGGCACCAACGGCGGCGGCTACTTCAACGCCAACTCCGCCCACCCCTTCGAGAACCCGAACGCCTTCACCAACCTGCTCGAGATCTTCCTCCTGCTCGTCATCCCGTTCTCGCTGCCGCGGACCTACGGCATCCTCGTCGGCGACCGGCGCCAGGGTTGGGCGGTGCTCGGCTTCATGGCGACGCTGTGGGGACTCATGGTCGCGGTGGTGACGTGGGCCGAGGTGAGCGCCGGGAGCGGCCCACTCGGTGGACTCGAGGGCAAGGAGGTGCGCTTCGGCATCTGGCCGTCGGCCCTCTTCGCCGCGAGCACGACCGGCACGTCGACCGGGGCGGTCAACTCGATGCACGAGAGCTTCAGCCCGCTCGGGGGCGGTGGGGTGCTCTTCTCGATGCTCCTCGGAGAGGTCTCCCCCGGCGGCGTCGGGACGGGGCTCTACGGCGCCCTCCTCCTCGCGGTCCTCACCGTCTTCATCTCGGGACTCATGGTCGGGCGCACCCCCGAGCTGCTCGGCAAGCAGGTCGGTCGCCGCGAGATCACGCTGACCGCCCTGGCCCTGCTCGTCATGCCGGCCCTCGTGCTCGTCTTCACCGGTATCGGGATGGTCGCGCCGCTCGTGTCGTCGCAGATGCTCGCGAACGGCCCGCACGGGCTCACCGAGGTGATGTACGCGTACGCCTCCGCCGCCAACAACAACGGGAGCGCGTTCGCGGGCTTCTCGGCGGACACGCCGTACACGAACCTCACCCTTGCCCTCTGCATGTTCCTCGGCCGCTTCGTGCCGATCGTCCTCGTGCTGGCCCTCGCCGGTTCCCTGGTGGCGCAACGACGTCGCCCGGTCAACGCCGGCACCCTACCCACCCACACACCCACGTTCACGGGCCTCTTCGTCGGGGTGGCGGTCGTCGTCACCGGACTCACCTTCTTCCCGGCCCTGGCCCTCGGTCCCCTCGCGGAGGCACTGTCATGACCCCGTCCCAGACGACGACCCCGTCGTCCCCCGACGCCACCGACCCGCGTGGCGCCGGCGCCCACGTCCACCGGACCCACCAGCCAGGTGGCTCCGGAGCCGGCACGGCCCTCATCAGGCCCGGTAAGGCGTCCCTGTCCCTCGGCACGCTGGCGCGCCAACTGGTCGCCACCTTCCCGGAGGCCGTGCGCAAGCTCGACCCCCGCCACGTGTGGCGCAGCCCTGTCGTCTTCGTCGTGTGGATCGGCTCGCTCTTGACGACCGTCGTCGCCGTCGTCGACCCCTCGTGGTTCGCCTGGAGCATCACCCTGTGGCTGTGGGCAACCGTCCTGTTCGCCAACATGGCCGAGGCCGTCGCCGAGGGCCGTGGCAAGGCGCAGGCAGCCACGCTGCGTGCCACCCGGACCACGACGACGGCCCAGCGCCGGCGCGCCGACGGCTCCCTCGAGACGGTCGCCGCCTCCGACCTGACGATCGGCGACGTCGTCGTCGTGCGTCCCGGCGAGGTCATCCCCGGTGACGGGGACGTCGTCGAGGGCATGGCCACCGTGGACGAGTCGGCGATCACGGGCGAGTCCGCTCCCGTCATCCGGGAGTCGGGTGGGGACCGGTCGGCCGTCACGGGCGGCACGACCGTGCTCTCCGACGGGATCGCCGTCAGGATCACGACCCGGCCGGGCGAGACGTTCATCGACCGCATGATCGCGCTCGTCGAGGGCGCGGCCCGCCAGAAGACGCCGAACGAGATCGCGCTGACCATCCTGCTCACGACGCTGACCATCATCTTCGTCCTCGCCGTCTTGGGCATCCAGCCGCTCGCGATCTACTCGGGCCAGGAGCAGTCGGTCGTCGTGCTCGTCGCGCTGCTCGTCTGCCTCATCCCCACGACGATCGGCGCACTGCTCTCGGCCATCGGCATCGCCGGCATGGACCGCCTCGTGCAGCACAACGTCCTCGCGATGTCGGGCCGTGCCGTCGAGGCAGCCGGCGACGTGTCGACACTGCTGCTCGACAAGACCGGGACGATCACGTTCGGCAACCGTCGCGCGACCGACCTGCTCGCAGCCCCCGGGCTCGCCGACACCGAGGTCACCGAGGCGGCCTACCTCTCCTCGCTGGCCGACGAGACACCCGAAGGCCGGTCGATCGTCGAGCTTGCGGCGGCCTCCATGTCCGAGCAGGTGCGCCGGCGCCTGGACGGGGCTCGCACGCAGGGCGCCACCTTCGTGGAGTTCACGGCACACACCCGGATGTCGGGGATCGACCTGCCCGACGGTCGCGTCGTGCGCAAGGGTGCATCCGACGCGGTGTGCCGCTGGGCGGCCGACCTCGGGGGCGACGTCCCGTCAGGGGTCCTCACCGAGGTCGCCGGCATCGCGAGCTCTGGCGGCACCCCTCTGGTCGTCGCGTCGATGCTGCCGGGTGAGACACCTCGGGTGCTCGGCGTCATCCACCTCAAGGACGTCGTCAAGCCCGGCATGAAGGAGCGGTTCGCCCAGCTGCGTGCGATGGGCATCCGCACCGTCATGATCACGGGCGACAACCCGCTGACGGCGAAGTCCATCGCTGAGGAGGCCGGGGTCGACGACTTCCTCGCCGAGGCCACGCCCGAGGACAAGATGGCCCTCATCAGGAAGGAGCAGGAGGGCGGTCGGCTCGTCGCCATGACCGGCGACGGCACGAACGACGCTCCTGCCCTCGCCCAGTCGGACGTCGGCGTGGCCATGAACACCGGCACGTCGGCGGCCAAGGAGGCGGCCAACATGGTCGACCTCGACTCCGACCCGACGAAGCTCATCGACATCGTCTCGATCGGCAAGCAGCTGCTCATCACGAGAGGCGCGTTGACGACCTTCTCGATCGCCAACGACATCGCGAAGTACTTCGCGATCATCCCGGCGATGTTCGTCGTGCTCTTCCCCGGTCTCGAGACCCTCAACGTCATGGGCCTCTCGACCCCGAAGTCGGCGATGCTGTCGGCCGTCATCTTCAACGCCCTCATCATCGTGGCGCTGATCCCGTTGTCGCTGAAGGGTGTTCGCTACCGGCCCGCTGGCAGCACCGCCCTGCTGCGACGCAACATCTTGATCTACGGCGTCGGCGGCATCGTCGCCCCGTTCATCGGCATCAAGCTGATCGACCTCGTCGTGAGCCACCTCCCCGGAATGATGTGAGCACCGTGACCAACGTCATCAAGCAGTCCCTGGCCGGCCTGCGCGCCATGCTCGTCCTCACCGTGCTGGTCGGGGTGCTCTACCCCGCCGTCGTCTGGGGAGTCGGCCAGGTCGCCGCCCGAGGGCAGTCCGCCGGCTCGCTCGTCTCGTCCGGCGGCCGTGTCGTGGGCTCGAGCCTCATCGGCCAGCAGTGGCAGGGCGACGAGTGGTTCCACGGTCGTCCCTCGGCCAGCGACTATGCCGGCGACACGAGTGGTGGCACCAACCTCGGGCCCGGGGCGGACCTCGACGCCGAGGTGGCCAAGCGCGCGGAGGCAGCGGGTCTCGACCCTTCGACCGCTCCGGCCGACGCGCTCACCGCATCGGGCAGCGGGCTGGACCCCCACATCACGCCGGCGTACGCCGTCGCCCAGGTCGAGCGCGTCGCCGCAGCCCGCGGTCTCGACGTCGCCCGGGTCGAGGCCCTCGTCGAGGCGCACACGCAGGACCGCATCGCCGGCTTCCTGGGCCAGCCGCGGGTCAACGTCCTCGAGCTCAACCTCGCCCTCGCGCGTCTCTCGGCGCCGGGCGCCGGGTGACCTGAGAGGATCAGCGCATGGGTCGAGGGTCGCTTCGGATCTACCTCGGGGCCGCGCCCGGGGTCGGCAAGACGGTCGCGATGCTCGACGAGGCGCACCGGCGCCTCTCGCGTGGCACCGACGTCGTCGTCGGCTACGTCGAGACCCACGGACGTGCCCACACGGCGGTCATGCTCGAGGGCCTCGAGATCCTCCCTCGTCGTGCGGTCGAGTACCGCGGCAGCCGGCTCACCGAGCTCGACGTCGCCGCGGTCCTCGAGCGCCACCCCCAGGTGGTCCTCGTCGACGAGCTCGCCCACACCAACGTCCCCGGCTCGGTCGCCCCGTCGGGCGACGGGGCCGGGGACGCCTCGCGTGACGAGCACGAGAAGCGTTGGCAGGACGTCGAGGAGATCCTCGAGGCCGGCATCGACGTCGTCTCGACCGTCAACATCCAGCACCTCGAGTCGCTCAACGACGTCGTCGAGTCGATCACCGGCATCCGCCAGCAGGAGACGGTGCCCGACGAGGTCGTGCGCCGGGCCGACCAGGTGGAGCTCGTCGACATGTCGCCCGAGGCGCTGCGCCGCCGCATGGCCCACGGGAACATCTACGGACCCGACAAGGTCGACGCGGCGCTCGCCAACTACTTCCGGACCGGGAACCTCTCCGCGCTGCGCGAGATCGCGCTGCTCTGGCTCGCGGACCGGGTCGACGAGGCGCTCGAGCGCTACCGGGCCGACCAGGGCATCCGCGACCATTGGCCCACCAGGGAACGCGTCGTCGTGGCCCTGACCGGCGGCGCCGGCAGCGAGACGCTGCTCCGACGGGGGGCCCGGATCGCCACCCGAGCGGCCGGCGGCGACCTCATCGCCTGTCACGTCCGGTCGTCCGAGGGACTCACCTCGACCGACCCTGCCGTCCTGGCTCGACTGCACCGACTGGCGCGCGACCTCGGAGCGGAGTTCCAGGACGTCTCCGGCCAGGACGTGGCGGAGGCGATCCTCGACCACGCCCGCGGGGTCAACGCGACGCAGATCGTGGTCGGGGTCAGCCGGCGGAGCCGGTGGCAGCAGATCCTGCGTCCGAGCATCGCGTCGGAGGTCGCAGACGGCTCGGGCGACATCGACGTCCACCTCGTCCCGCACGAGGGGTCGAAGATCGGCAGCCGTCGCCCGAGCGCGACGGGCCTGCCTCCCCGCCGGGTCGTGGCCGGGATGCTCTTTGCCGTCGTCGCCCTGATCGGACTGACCGCAGTGCTCGTGGCCACCCAGGAGGGGCACACCCTCTCCCTCGACCTGCTGCTCTACCTCGCGCTGACCGTCGCCTGTGCCCTGGTGGGAGGCATCTGGCCGGCGCTCTTCTGCGCCGTCGTCGGCTCGCTCGTCGTCAACTGGTTCTTCACCGAGCCCCGCGGCACGCTGACCATCAGCGACCCACCGAACGCACTGGCCCTCGCCGTCTTCGTGCTCGTCGCCATGGCGGTCTCGTCGGTCGTCAACGTCGCGGCCCGGCGCACCGAGCAGGCCGTCTCCGCCGAGCGGGAGTCGTCGGCGCTCGCCGCGATGAGCCGTGACCTGCTCGCCGAGCCGCGCCCGCTGCCGGCCCTGCTCGACCGGGCACGCGACGACCTCGGCATGCGCGCGGCGGTGCTGACCGAGGCGCACCAGGACCGTCCGGCGACCGTCGTGGCGTCGACCGACCCGCACCTGCCGCCCGGCAGCGTGCTCCCGGCCACCGCCGTCTGGGCGCTCGACGTCACCGTCGACGACGGCGTCCACCTACTGCTCGACGGACCGCCCGTGGCGGCCGAGGACCAGCGCGTCGTCAACGCGTACGCCACCCACGCCGCGATCCTGCACGGACGCGAGCAGCTCGTCCGGGCCGCGCGCGAGGCCGCCGGGCTCGCGCGGGACAACGCCGCACGGACGACGCTCCTGGCCGCGGTCTCGCACGACCTGCGTACACCTCTCTCGAGCATCAAGGCCGGCGTCTCGACGCTGCGCCAGTCCGGGCTCGACCTGTCACCCGAGGACGAGGCCGAGCTGCTGGAGTCCGTCGAGGAGAGCGCCGACCGCCTCGATGCCCTCATCGGCAACCTCCTCGACCTGTCCCGTCTCGAGACCGGCGCCGTGCGGGCGCACCACCACTCGATCGACCTGCTCGACGCCGTCGTGTCGACGGTGCGCACGACGTCCGCCCCACAGCGCATCGAGGTCGACCTCGAGCCGGACCTCCCCTTGGTACGCACGGACCTCGGCCTGCTCGACCGGGTGCTCGCCAACGTCGTCGAGAACGCGCTCAGTCACAGCGGCGACGCCGAGGTCCGCATCACGGCCGGCCGCATCGGCGAGGCCGTGCAGCTGCGGGTCATCGACCGCGGCCCGGGTGTCCCCGACGCCGACAAGGACCGGATCTTCGCCGCGTTCCAACGCGTCGGCGACGCGCCGCAGGGCGACGGCCTCGGGCTCGGGCTCGCNNNNGGGCTCACCATGGTCGTCGAGCTGCCACTCACGTCCGCCCCGCCGGCTCCCCCCGTTCGAGGTGGTGCCGACCCCGATGTGGGTGGCGAGATCACCTCGAACGACCGGACGGCCCACGAGGAGGACCCGTGACCCGAGTGCTCGTCGTCGACGACGACCCGCGGCTGCAACGCACCCTGACGATCGCGCTCCGGGCCCACGGCAACGAGGTCGTGACGGCGGCCGACGGCCGCACCGCGGTGCAGTCGGTCACCGAGGACGCGCCCGACGTCGTCATCCTCGACCTCGGCCTCCCCGACCTCGACGGCACCGAGGTGCTGCGCCGCATCCGGGCAGCGTCCGTCGTCCCCGTCATCGTCCTGTCGGCCCGGCACGAGTCCGACGACAAGATCGAGGCGCTCGACCTCGGTGCGGACGACTACGTCACCAAGCCCTTCGGCGTCGAGGAGCTCCTCGCCCGGGTGCGGGCGGCCGTGCGTCGCGGCGGGGACCTGGGCCGACACCTCGGGCCCGTGGTGACCGACCACTTCGTCCTCGACTTCGCCGAGCGGCGGGCGACGGTCGAGGGCGAGGACGTCCGTCTCACGCCGACCGAGTGGCGCGTGCTCGAGGCGTTGTGCCGCGAGCCCGGTCATCTCGTCCAGCAGCAGGACCTGCTGCGCGCGGTCTGGGGGCCGTCGTACGGCCGCGAGTCGAACTACCTGCGCGTCTACGCCAACCAGCTGCGCCGCAAGCTCGAGCCCGACCCGGCCAACCCGCGCCACCTCCTCACCGAGCCCGGCCTCGGCTACCGCTTCGTCCCCTGAACCGTCGAAAGGCCACAAACCGGTGTGCCGCGCGACCCGTCCGGTTTGTGGCCTTTCGACGTTGGGGTCAGTAGCGCTCTCGGCCGCCGCGGTCGGTGAGGTTCCAGGCGTCCTCGGACTCCTCGTCGTCCTCGTCGACCGTGCGCGTCAGGTCGCCGGGCGTCCACCGCGCCGTCGGGACCGCGGTGGTCTCGTCCTCGTGCGCACGCCGCTCACCGCGCTCGGCGACGAGCGAGGCCGTGCGCTGCGGCGCGACCTCCTCGGCCGGCTCCTCGGCGTAGCCGGCCGACACGGCGGCGGGCTCCACGTCGACCGGCGGGGCGGCGTACGGCTCAGCGGGCTCGACGAGCTCGACGAGCTCGGCGAGCTCGGCGAGCTCGGCGAGTTCGGCGAGTTCGTCGGCGTCGACGGGCTCGTTGGGGTGCGGCACGTCCTCACCGCGCAACAGCGCGAGCGTCTGCTCGAGGTCGTCGGGGCGCACGAGCACGTCGCGGGCCTTGGACCCCTCGCTCGGTCCCACGACGCCTCGTGACTCGAGCAGGTCCATGAGGCGGCCGGCCTTGGCGAAGCCGACCCGGAGCTTGCGCTGGAGCATCGAGGTCGAGCCGAACTGGGTCGTGACGACGAGCTCAGTGGCCTGGAGCAGCACGTCGAGGTCGTCGCCGATGTCGTCGTCGATCTGCTTCTTGGGCGCCGCGACCGTGACGTTCTCGACGTAGTTGGGCTTGAGCTGGGTCGTGACGAACTTGACGACCTCGTGGATCTCGGACTCGTTGACCCACGCGCCCTGCACACGCATCGGCTTGCTCGCGCCCATCGGCAGGAAGAGCGCGTCACCCTGGCCGATGAGCTTCTCGGCGCCGGGCTGGTCGAGGACGACGCGGCTGTCGGCGAGGCTCGAGGTGGCGAACGCCATGCGCGAGGGCACGTTGGCCTTGATGAGGCCCGTGACGACGTCGACCGACGGGCGCTGCGTCGCGAGGACGAGGTGGATGCCGGCGGCGCGCGCCAGCTGGGTGATGCGCACGACCGACTCCTCGACGTCGCGCGGCGCGACCATCATGAGGTCGGCGAGCTCGTCGACGACGACGAGGAGGTACGGGTAGGTCGTGATCTGGCGCTCGGAGCCCGGCAGTGGCTTGACCTTGCCGGCGCGGACCGCCTTGTTGAAGTCGTCGACGTGCTTGAAGCCGAACGCCGCGAGGTCGTCGTAGCGCTGGTCCATCTCCTTGACGACCCACGCGAGGGCCTCGGCGGCCTTCTTCGGGTTGGTGATGATGGGCGTGATGAGGTGCGGGATGCCTTCGTATGCCGTGAGCTCGACGCGCTTGGGGTCCACGAGGATCATCCGGACCTCCTCGGGCGTCGAGCGCATGAGGATCGAGGTGATCATCGAGTTGACGAAGCTCGACTTGCCGGAACCGGTGGCGCCGGCGACGAGCAGGTGCGGCATCTTCGCGAGGTTGGCGATGACGTAGGCGCCCTCGACGTCCTTGCCGACGCCCATGACCATCGGGTGCTCGTTGCCGCGGGCCGTGTGGCTGCGCAGGACGTCGCCGAGGGAGACGTTCTCACGGTCGAGGTTCGGGATCTCGATGCCGATGGCCGACTTGCCCGGGATGGGGCTGAGGATGCGCACGTCGGCCGACGCGACGGCATACGCGATGTTCTTGGAGAGTGCGGTGACCCGCTCGACCTTGGTGCCCGAGCCGAGCTCGACCTCGTAGCGCGTGACCGTCGGTCCGCGCGTGAAGCCGGTGACGGCGGCGTCGATGTCGAACTGGTCGAAGACGTTGGTCAGCGACTCGACGACGCGGTCGTTGGTCTCGCTGCGGGTCTTGTGCGGCGGGCCCGGCGTCAGCATCGAGTGGTCGGGCAGCTGGTAGGTGATGTCGCCACCGAGGCTGAGCTGCTCGACACGGGCCGGCAGGTCGGACATGGGCGGCGGGATGAGCTCGGCCCTGGGGCCGATCTTGCTCGTGTCGGGCGCCCCGAGGGTCTTGGGGTCGGTGGCGTCGATGACCTTCTCGCCGCCCTTCTCGCCGCCGGGACGGGGAGCCAGCAGCCCGGGAGGCGTCGGGCGCTTCTCCCCGGGACGCAGGCGGGTGGTCGCCTCGTCCTCGAGGGCCTTCTGGGCCGCCTGGCGGAAGGCCTCGTCGCCATCGCGGTCGGAGAGGTCGACAGGCTTGCGGCGCGCGCGCTTGACCGCGGCCGCGGGTGCGTCGTCGCCCTCGTCGGGCTGGTCGTCGACGTGACCGCGGTCGATGACGAGCGCGCGGAGCTGGCGCATGCGGGTCGGGATCATGTTGACCGGCGTCGCCGTGATGACGAGCAGACCGAAGAGCCCGAGCAGGATGAGCAGGACGAGGGCGCCGTAGGTGGAGACGGCGGCCGCGAGCGGGCTCGAGGCGAGGAAGCCGAGGATGCCGCCGGCGGCGCGCATGCCGTCGGCGCCGTCGGGTGGGTTGGGGATGTCGTCGGCGAGGTGCGACAGTCCGCATGCGGCGAACGTCAGCGCGATGGTGCCCACGACGATGCGGTTGGTGGCAGCGTCGTCCTGGGGAGCGCGCAGCATGCGCAGGCCGAGGGCGAGCAGGACGAGCGGGACGGCGTACGCGACGCGGCCGAAGGTGCCGGCGAAGACGGCGTGCACGACCTGGCCGAAGGTCCCGGAGACGCCCCACCACTCGCGGGCGGCGACGACGACGGCGAGCGCGATGAGGGCGAAGCCGATGCCGTCGCGTCGGTGCTCGGGCTCGAGGTCGGCGGCGCTGTGGCCGACGCGGCGCACCGCTCCCCCGGCCATGTGCGAGACCCCCATCCACGTGTTGCGCATGGCGCCGAGCGGGAACGGCAGGCCCCCGCCGCGGGTCTTGGACGCCGTCTTGGCGGCCGGCTTGCGAGCCGCGGGCTTACGCTGCGCGGGCCGCGTCGACCGGGCTGCGGGAGGGCGTGACGAGGCGCTGCCCGTTGACCCCTTGGCGCGTGTGGCCGCGGCGGTGCTCGAGCGCTGGCTGGTGGACGGACGAGACGCCATGTTGGCACCGTACGTCAACGCACCGGTGAACTCACGCGTCACACGCGCAACACCGCCGATCTCTGTGACCGGGCCGACGGGTGCCGTGCGCGCACCCTGGAGCAGTCGCCGTCTCAGATCGCGACACCCACGGACCGACCGGTGGACATCCGGCGACCGGCCCCCCTATCGTCGTGCGCAGGTCATGAGTGCCAGTGACAAGCCCCGGCTCGCTGGCCAGCAACCCTCCTCCGCGGTGGGGTGCTCCGGGTGACGACCAGGCCGCCCTCGGTCCGAACGCGTGATCGAGGTCGGCAAGCGCGGACCTGCACCGGGTGGGTCCCACGACCCAGGAGCACTCTCATGTCGGTCCTTCCCTCGACGCACCCCGGCACCTCCCTGTGCGGCGCCTCACCCGCCCCCCTCGTCCGCGCGAGGGCCCTGCACGTCGTGCCCGAGGCGCGCACGCTGCCCACCGTCGTCGGCTCGGGACTGCGCGTGCCCACGCTCCACGGCGACACGGCATATGCCAACCTCGACCACGCGGCCTCGACGCCGGCCCTCGAGACGGTCAAGGCGGCCGTCGACCGCGCGCTCGAGACCTACTCGTCGGTGCACCGCGGTGCCGGCTTCGCCTCGCGGCTGACGAGCGCGTGGTACGAGCAGGCCCGCGCCGAGGTCGCCGCCTTCGTCGGCGCGCGCGAGGGCGACAGCGTGATCTTCACCCGCACGACGACCGACTCCTGGGCGCTGCTGAGCAAGGCGCTGCCGAGCCGCACGACGGTCTTCGTCTTCGGCACCGAGCACCACTCGACCCTGCTGCCGTGGGGCCGCTTCCGCACGGTGCGCCTCCCCGTCCCGCAGACGGTCGAGGACGCCCACGCGCTGCTCGAGGAGGCGCTGACCGACCACCCGTCGCGCCACCGCCTCGTCGTCGTCACCGCCGCCTCGAACGTCACGGGCGAGGTCTGGCCGGTCGAGCACTTCGCGGCCCTCGCCCACGAGCACGGCGCCCGGATCGCCGTCGACGCCGCCCAGCTGTCGGCGCACCGCACCATCGACCTCGCCGCGTGGGACGCCGACTACGTCGCGTTCTCGGGGCACAAGACGTACGCCCCCTACGGCGCGGGCGTCCTCGCCGGGCGCTCCGACTGGCTCGACGCCGGCGACCCCTACCTGCTCGGCGGCGGCGCCACGCGGTCGGTGACCGAGGACGGCACGACGTGGGCCACGGGCCCGGCGCGTCACGAGGGCGGCAGCCCCAACGTCATCGGCGCCATCGCGCTCGCCGCGGCCTGCTCGACGATCAGCCGCCACCGCGAGGCCATCGAGGAGCACGAGGCCCGCCTGCTCGGGCGGCTCCGCGGCGGACTCGACGAGGTCGCGGGTGTCGAGGTCCTCTCGATCTTCGACGACGACAGCGACCGGGTCGGCGTCGTCGCGTTCACCATCGACGGCTGGGACTCCTCGCTCGTCTCGCAGGTCCTCTCCGTCGAGCACGGCATCGGCGTCCGCGACGGCAAGTTCTGCGCCCACCTGCTCGTCGACGAGCTGCTCGAGGACCCGTGGGGCGAGCGCTCGGCCACGGCCGTGCGCGCCAGCATCGGACTCGGCAGCACCCTCGAGGGCGTCGAGCGCCTCGTCGCCGCCGTCGCGCGGCTCGTCGAGCACGGCACGGACGCCCAGTGGACGATCACCGAGACCGGGTGGGCGCTCGAGGGCGCCGACCCGCGCGACGTCGAGGTCGAGCGTCCCTGGTGACCGAGGGCGGATGCCGTTGAGCGGGTCCGTCTGCCACCGCGGGCCCGCGCGGTCGCACGGTGACGGCGGTCGACACGGTCACGGCGGTCAGCGCGCGGGCAGCCCGTAGCTCGCCCAGACGGCCGCGTGGTCGGCCCGGTTGTACGCCACCTGACCGGCCGCGACGACCGTGAGGCCACGGCTCAGCAGGTGGTCGAGCTGCACGAACGGCGGCAGGCGGTTGCCCGCGAACGGCCACGTGCGCACCCAGCCCTGTCCGTCCGTGAGCTGCGCGTCGGCAAGGCCCGCGGCGAGGTCGCGGAACCCGGGGTGGCCGACGTCCGCGTTGAAGTCGCCGGCCATGACGACGAGCTCGTCGCCGTCGAGTCGCTGCTTCCATGACTGGAGCGCGCGCAGACCGGCGCGCCACTCGACGGTGTCACCGCGGAGCGGCGCCGCCGGATGCGCGACCTTGAGGCGCACCGTGCCGTTGGGCACCGTGACGTCGAGCTCGGGCTGGACGCTCCGGGTGCCCTCGACGTCGGGGTCGGTGCCGAGGCTGCGCACCGAGAGCGGGTAGCGCGACAGGACCATCGTCCCGTTCGAGGTGTTGGCCCGCGCGACCCCTTCGCGTTGGGAGAAGTAGTCGCCGGCACCTTCGGTGTCCATGCGGCGCAGGAACGCGGGCGTCGCCTCGGTCAGCACGAGGACGTCGACGGCGTGGTAGCGCACGGCGTCCATGAGCTGCCCGGCGTTGGCCGAGCCGACCCACACGTTCGCCGACATGACGGTGAGGTCGCGGTCGGTCTTCGGTGACGACGTCGCCCGGAAGGCCGGCGCCGCGACCGTGGCCGCGACCACGAGCGCGGCGACGACGGGCAGCAGCATCCACCATCGGCGCAGCACGAGCGTGGCGACCGCGAGCAGCCCGAGGCCGATGACGACGAAGGGGCCCGCCGTCTGGAGCACCACGACGACGTATGCCGTCGAGTCGTACCAGCGCAACGCCCCGACGGCGACCAGGACGAGGAGGGCGACGCCGATGGCGACGTCGACCCAGCGGCGACGGAGCCATCCGCGGCGACGGCTCGCCGCCGCGCCCGGGTCGCCCGAGGCGCCTGAAGCGCCCGGCGTGACGCCCGGTGGGACGTGCCCGGGGTCGGCCTCCGCGGCGTCGTGCGCGGTCCCCCCGTCGACCTGCTGCACCGTCACGTCAGGCCTGCAGCACGACCGGGATGATCATCGGCCGACGGCGGATCTTGCCGCCGACCCACGAGCCGACCGTGCGGCGGATGACCTGCTGGAGCTGCTGGTCGTCGCGGACGCCGTTGGCAACGGCTTCCTCGATGGCCCGCTCGACCTTCGGGATGACCTGCTGGAAGATCTCCTCGTCCTCGACGAAGCCGCGCGCCGTGATCTCGGGCCCGCTCGCGATCTTGCCGGTGGCCGCGTCGAGCACGACGATGCAGGTGATGAAGCCCTCGTCACGCAGGATCCGGCGGTCCTTGAGCAGGGCGTCGTCTGCCCCGCCCACGCTGCTGCCGTCGACGTAGACGTAGCCGCACTCGACGACGCCGGTCACCTCGGCCACCCCGTCGACGAGGTCGACGACGACGCCGTCCTCGGCCAGGACGACGTTGTCCTCGCGGACGCCCGACTGGATCGCGAGCTGGGCGTTGGCGTACATGTGGCGCCACTCGCCGTGCACGGGAAGGACGTTGCGCGGCTTGACGATGTTGTAGCAGTAGAGCAGCTCGCCGGCACTGGCGTGGCCCGAGACGTGCACCTTGGCGTTGCCCTTGTGCACGACGTTGGCGCCGAGGCGCATCAGGCCGTTGATGATGCGGTAGACGGCGTTCTCGTTGCCGGGGATGAGGCTGCTCGCGAGCAGGACGGTGTCACCGGGACCGACGTCGATGCGGTGCTCGCGGTTGGCCATGCGTGACAGGGCCGCCATCGGCTCGCCCTGGGACCCCGTGCAGATGAGGACGAGCTCGTCGTCACGCAGGCTGTCGATCTTCTTGATGTCGATGAGGATGCCGTCAGGCACCTTGAGGTAGCCCAGCTCGGCGGCGATGCCCATGTTGCGCACCATCGAGCGGCCGACCATGGCGACCTTGCGGCCGGCCTTCTCGGCCGCGTCGAGCACCTGCTGGACGCGGTGCACGTGGCTGCTGAAGCAGGCGACGATGATGCGTCGCTCGGCATGACGGAAGACCTTGTCGATGGCCGGGGCGATCTCGAGCTCGGGCGTCGTGAACCCGGGGACGTCGGCGTTCGTCGAGTCGGTGAGGAAGAGGTCGACGCCCTCCTCGCCCAGGCGGGCGAAGGCGCGCAGGTCGGTCAGGCGGCCGTCGAGCGGCAGCTGGTCCATCTTGAAGTCGCCGGTGTGCAGCAGCGTGCCGGCCTCGGTGCGCACGAAGACCGCGAGCGCGTCCGGGATCGAGTGGTTGACCGCGACGAACTCGAGGTCGAAGACACCGAGCTTCTCGCGCTGGCCCTCCTTGACCGCCATGGAGTACGGCCGGATGCGGTGCTCCTTGAGCTTCGCCTCGACGAGCGCGAGGGTCAGCGTGGAGCCGATGATGGGGATGTCGCCCTTGAGCTTGAGCAGGTAGGGCACCGCGCCGATGTGGTCCTCGTGGCCGTGGGTCAGGACGATGGCCTCGATGTCGTCGAGCCGGTCGGCGATGTAGGTGAAGTCCGGGAGGATGAGGTCGACACCGGGGTGGTGGTCCTCGGGGAAGAGCACGCCGCAGTCGATGACGAGGAGCTTGCCCTTCGTCTCCAGCACGGCCATGTTGCGTCCGACCTCGCCGAGCCCGCCGAGCGCGACGACCCGCAGGCCGTTGTCGGGGAGGGCGGGGGGCGTGGTCAGCTCGGGGTGGGGGTGGCTCACAGGTGTCCTGTCATTCGGTGGTGCTGCCGGGCCGTCGGGGGCTCCGGTCGGAGGTCGTGGGGCGGGTCATCCGGCCGCCGTGAGTGCCGAGATCGCCGCGCGGACGAGGGTGGTCTGCTCCTCGTCCGCCGGCACGAGGGGAAGGCGCACGGCCGGCGACTCGATGAGTCCCTGCACGGCCAGTCCGGCCTTGGCCATGATGGCGCCCTGGGTGACGTTCATGACGGCGTCGACGATCGGGGTGAGGCGTCGGTGCACGGCGCGGGCGTCGTCCCAGCGTCCGTCGACGACGGCGTCGGCCATCTCGCGGTAGGCCGCGGGGGCCACCTGGGACGTGACGCCGACGAAGCCGACGGCGCCGTTGACGAAGTGCGCGAGGTTCATGGCGTCGTCGCCGGAGTACCAGTCGAGGCCGGTCTCCTGCATCATCTCGCTCGCGAACCAGAGGTCGCCTCGAGCGTCCTTCACGGCTGTGATGCGGTCGTGCTCGGCGATGCGCAGGTAGGTCTCGCGGGCGATCGCGATGCCGGACCGGCCCGGGATGTCGTAGACCATGACGGGCAGGTCGCTCGCGTCGGCCAGGGCGGTGAAGTGGGCGACGAGGCCGGCCTGCGGGGGCTTGTTGTAGTAGGGCGTGACGGCGAGGACGGCGTCGGCACCGGCCTTCTGGGCGTGGCGCACCGACTCGACGCTCTTGGCGGTGTCGTTGCTGCCGGCTCCGGCGATGACGACGCAGCGGTCGCCGACGGCCTCGATGACGGCGCGGAGCAGCTCGTCCTTCTCCTCGGCTGAGGTGGTGGGCGACTCTCCGGTCGTGCCCGAGACGACGAGGCCGTCGTGACCGGCGTCGACGAGGTGGGCGGCGACCCGCTGGGCGGCGTCGAGGTCGATCGAGCCGTCTGGCCGCATGGGCGTGACCATCGCCGAGAGAACACGTCCGAGGGCGGGTGCGTCAGCCATGCGCCCAAGGTTAGCGCCAGTGCCCGTGCGCACGGCGCCGCGCCCACCTCGGACGCGCGCGCCGCTCACGCCGGGCACGCGAACGGCGAGGCACTACTCGCTCGGGGGTCCGAGTAGTGCCTCGCCACTGACTACATCGCTGGTCGCCGACGTGCGTTACAGCCCGTTCGGACCTTTTCCCGGCCGATGCCGTATGCCGTGTCAGCCGCGCCGCTCGTAGGTGACCCAGGCGAAGCCGGGCTGCTCGTCGCGGCTGGTCGGGGCCCAGACCGACGGGTCGATGGCGGGGAAGGTGACGGAGCCCTCCGGCGACTGGTCGACCTCGGTGACGAGGAGGCGGACGGCATACGGCATGGCCTGGCGGTAGACCTCTCCCCCGCCGACGACGAAGACCTGCTCGGCGTCGGCGACGAGCGCGAGCGCCTCCGGGAGGGAGTGCGCGACCTCGACGCCGGGCGCGCTCCAGTCACGCTGCCGGGTCACGACGACGCTGCGCCGGCCGGGCAGCGTCCCCATCGAGTCGTAGGTGCGCCGGCCCATGACCATCGGGTGGCCCATCGTGGTGCGCTTGAAGAACTTGAGGTCCTCGGAGAGGTGCCACGGCATCGTCAGCCCGTCGCCGATCACGCCGTTGCGGCCGACGGCGGCGATCATCGTGACGTTCGGCAGGGCGGTGGTCATGGCGCCAAGGCTCCCAGACGCGGGCGGCTCAGACGGCGATGGGGGCCCTGATGCCCGGGTCCGCGACGTAGTCGACGAGCTCGAAGTCGTCGAGGTCGAAGTCGTCGATGTCCGTCTTGCCGGGTGTGATGCGCATCGTCGGCAGGGGGTGCGGCGTGCGGGCCAGCTGCAGGCGGGCCTGGTCGAGGTGGTTGAGGTAGAGGTGCGCGTCGCCGAGCGTGTGCACGAACTCCCCCGGCTCGAGGTCGGTCAGCTGGGCCACCATCTGGGTCAGCAGGGCGTAGCTCGCGATGTTGAACGGGACGCCGAGGAAGATGTCGGCGCTGCGCTGGTAGAGCTGGCACGAGAGGCGTCGCCGGCCGTCGGCACCGGGCGGCGAGACGTAGAACTGGAACATCGTGTGGCACGGCGGCAGCGCCATGTCGTCGACGTCCGCGACGTTCCACGCCGAGACGATGAGACGGCGGCTGTCGGGGTTGGTGCGGATCTGCTCGATGACCTTGGCGATCTGGTCGACCCGCCGGCCGTCGGGCGTGGGCCACGAGCGCCACTGGTAGCCGTAGATCGGACCGAGGTCGCCGGTCGCGGGGTCGGCCCACTCGTCCCAGATCGAGATGCCGCGCTCCTGGAGCCAGCGCACGTTGGTGTCGCCGCGGAGGAACCACAGCAGCTCGCCGATGATCGAGCGCAGGTGCAGCTTCTTCGTCGTCATGGCCGGGAAGCCGTCGGCGAGGTCGAAGCGCATCTGGTGCCCGAACACGCTGAGGGTGCCCGTGCCGGTCCGGTCGGACTTCTCCTGACCGTGGGTCAGGACGTGGTCGAGGAGGTCGAGGTACTGCCGCACGACCGCAGCCTAACCCCGAGGGGCGACACCACCTCGCCGGGTAGACCGGGACTCACCGGGCGAGCGCGACGAAGACGTCGTAGACCATGAAGGCCGGCCAGAAGAGTCCCTGGAAGAGCGCGAAGACGTACTCCCAGAAGACGTCGGCCTGCTGCCAGAAGAAGACCCACGCCCCGAAGATGCCCAAGCCGTAGAGGGCGCCACCGCCGGCTGCACCTGCATTGCTGTTTGCCATCGCTCGCTCCTTCGCCTTTCTCCCAGTCTGCGCCGCTCACGTGCGGCTGACGGAGAGTCGAGGCCCATCTCACGCAGGCAGGAGGAGCCTGACCCGGTCAGGCGTCGTAGTCGAGGCTGACCTCGTCGGTGACCGGGTGGCTCTGGCAGGCGAGCACGATGCCGGCGGCCACCTCCTCGGGCTCGAGCGCGTAGTTGCGGTCCATCCGGACCTCGCCCGAGACGAGCCGGGCGCGGCACGTGCCGCACACGCCGCCGGTGCACGAGTAGGGGGCGTCGGGGCGGGCCCGCAGCGTCGCGTCGAGGATCGTCTCCTCGCGGCTCGGCATCGGGATGACCGTGGTCCGCCCGTCGAGGTTCACCGTGACCGTGGCCTCGGGCGGTGCGCCCGCGTCGACGACGACCTTGCGCTTGGGCTCCGTGCCGTCGTCGACGTGGAAGATCTCGTGGTGGATGTGCCGCGGGTCGACGCCACGCTCGGTCAGCAGCGACTCCGCGCCGGTGACCATCCCGAACGGCCCGCAGAGGTACCACTCGTCGACGGTCCCGACCGGGAGCAGCGAGCCGAAGATCGCCGTGAGCCGGTCGCTGTCGAGACGGCCGTGGAAGAGGTCGACGTCCTGGGCCTCTCGCGAGAGCACGTTGACGAGGTGGAAGCGGCCAGGGAAGCGGTTCTTGAGGTCCTCGAGCTCCTCGAGGAACATGATCGAGCTGGTGCGGCGGTTGCCGAAGAGCAGCGTCGCCCGCGACCCGGGCTCCTCCTCGAGCGCGCTCGTCAGCAGCGAGATCACGGGCGTGATGCCCGAGCCGGCCGCGATCGCGACGTGATGGCGTATGCCGTCCGGCCGGGTCGCGCAGGTGAAGGAGCCCTGGGGGGTCATGACCTCGACGACCGTGCCGGGCGAGACGCCGTCGTTGAGCCAGTTGGACATGCGCCCCTCGGGGACGCGCGCCGCGGCGACCCGGAGGCTGCGTCCGGCGGGGTCGGCCCGACGTGACTGGCAGATCGAGTAGGACTGCCGCACGTCCTCACCGCGGATCTGCGCGCGGAGCGTCAGGTGCTGGCCGGGCTCGAAGGCGAACTCGTCGACGAGGTCCTCCGACACCGCGAAGGTGAGGGCCACGGCCTCGTCGGTGAGGCGCTCGACGGAGGTCACGGTGAGCGGGTGGAACCGCGCGCGGTGGCGGGCGCCCGTGGTCTGGGCAGGAGCCGTGTCGGCGGCGGGATCGGTTGCGGTCGGGGTGGAGACGTCGGTCATTCAGATGGCCTTGAACTCGTCGAAGGGCTCGAGGCACGCGTTGCACCGGCGCAGGGCCTTGCACGCGGTCGAGCCGAAGTGGGCGATCTCGGTGGTGTCGGCGGAGCCGCAGCGGGGGCAGGCGACGACGTGGCGGCTCAGGGTCACGGGCACCGGACCGTGCGGCTCCCCCACCGGCGCAGGTCCGGGAGGCACGATGCCGAAGCGCAGCAGGGCCGCTCGTCCCTCGTCGCTCATCCAGTCGGTCGTCCACGCCGGCGACAGCTGCGTGCGGACGTCGGCGGCATACCCCATGCGGTCGGCCTCGAACACGATGCGTGACGCGATCGCCTCCATGGCCGGGCACCCGCTGTAGGTCGGGGTGATGGTCACGGCGACGGTGTGCGCGTGCTCGTCGACGTCGACGGCTCGGAGGATGCCGAGGTCGGCGATGTTGATGACCGGCACCTCGGGGTCCGGGATGCGCGAGATCGCCTCTGCGACAGCGGACTCCACTGCCACGGCACTCACCACGTCGCGCCGGGATGGGATCGGGCGATGTGCTGCATCTCGGCGAGGAGGGAGCCCATGGGCCGCGAGTGGATGCCGGCGCGGCCGCCGCGTGAGCGCCATCGCGAGCCGTCGGGCAGTGTCAGCGTGCCCTGCTCGACGACGCGCGCGACCCGGGCCACGACGGGGTCGTGCAGGGTCGAGGGCAGCACTCCGGCACCGAGGTCGGCCGCGAGCACGGACGCCTCGTCGTCGTCGAAGAGCTCGGCGAGGTGGGGCAGCACGCGCTCGAGCGCGGCCTGCATGCGGCGGTGGGACTCGTCGGTGCCGTCACCGAGGCGCACGACCCAGAGCGAGGCGTGGTCGAGGTGGTAGCGCACCTCCTTGAGCGCCTTGCCCGCGACGCCCGCGACCACGTCGTCGCTCGATCCGGTCAGCGCCGTGTGCAGCTCGACCTGGTAGGCCGAGAACCACAGCAGCCGGGCCATCTCGTCGGCGAAGTCGCCGCGCTCCTGCTCGACGAGGTGGACGTTGCGCCACTCCCGCTCGTCGCGCTGCATGGCGTAGTCGTCCTCGCCACGTCCGGTGCCGTCGATCGAGCCGATGTAGGGGTAGAGCCCGCGCGCCTGGCCGAGCAGGTCGAGCGCGACGTTGCCGAGCGCCATGTCCTCCTCGATCTGCGGGGCGTTCGTCATCCACTCGCCGAGCCGCTGCGCGTAGACCATGGCGTCGTCGGCGAGCCCGAGGAGGTAGGCGGCATACGGCTTGGCCCCGGGGGCGGCACCGGTGTTCTCGGCGGCGCCGGGCAGCGGCTCACGCTCCGCGGACTCGGAGGCGGACGTCGCCGGGTCGGTCACGGGCTCGGTGACCGGCGTGGTGCCGGTGTCGGAGGAGCTCATCGGGGCGCTCATAGGTACTCGACATCCTCGGGCACGTCGTAGAACGTCGGGTGACGGTAGATCTTGTCGCCGGCCGGGTCGAAGAACGAGTCCTTCTCGGACGGGCTGCTCGCCGTCACGTCGTCGGCCCGGACGACCCAGATCGAGACGCCCTCCTGGCGGCGGGTGTAGACGTCGCGCGCGTTGCGCAGGGCGAGCTCGGCGTCGGGCGCGTGGAGCGAGCCGACGTGCACGTGGGACAGGCCGCGCTTGCCGCGTACGAAGACCTCCCAGAGCGGCCAGCTGCGTTCCCCCTGCGGCGGCGCGGCGGGCGCGGCGGGCTGATGCGTCCGCGCAGGCTCGGACGGGGCCCCGGCACCGGTGGTCGGGGTGGTGGCTCCGCTCACGCGGCACTCTCCTGTGAGGTCGAGGGGGAGGTCGAGGGCGACGGGTGCTTGGCGGCGTACGCGTTGGCGGCCTCGCGCACCCACGCGCCCTCGTCGTGGGCTCGGCTGCGGTGCTCGATGCGCTCGGCGTTGCACGGGCCGTCGCCGCGCAGGACCTGCCAGAACTCGTCCCAGTCGATCTCGCCGAAGTCCCAGTGGCCGCGCTCCTCGTTCCAGCGCAGGTCGGGGTCGGGCAGGGTGAGGCCGAGCTTCTGGGCCTGCGGGACGGTCATGTCGACGAACTTCTGGCGGAGGTCGTCGTTGCTGAAACGCTTGATGCCCCAGGCCATCGACTGCTCGGTGTGGCCGCCCTTGGCGGCCTCGCCGGTGTCGGGCGGCCCGAACATCGCGAGCGCCGGCCACCACCAGCGGTCGGCGGCGTCCTGCGCCATGGCCTGCTGAGACTCGGTGCCGCGCATGAGGGTCCAGAGGATCTCGAAGCCCTGCCGCTGGTGGAAGGACTCCTCCTTGCAGACGCGGATCATGGCGCGTGCGTACGGCCCGTAGGAGCAGCGGCACAGCGGGACCTGGTTCATGATGGCCGCACCGTCGACGAGCCAGCCGATGGCACCGCAGTCGGCCCACGTCAGGGTCGGGTAGTTGAAGATCGAGGAGTACTTCTGCTTGCCGTCGTGCAGCCGGTCGAGCAGCTCCTGGCGGTCGATGCCGAGGGTCTCGGCGGCGGAGTAGAGGTAGAGCCCGTGACCGGCCTCGTCCTGCACCTTGGCGATGAGGATGGCCTTGCGGCGCAGCGACGGGGCGCGCGTGATCCAGTTGCCCTCGGGCTGCATGCCGATGATCTCGGAGTGCGCGTGCTGGGCGATCTGGCGGATCAGCGTCTCGCGGTACTTCTCCGGCATCTCGTCGCGCGGCTCGATGCGCTGGTCGGCCGCGAGGAGCGCGTCGAAGTCGCCACCGACCGTGTCACGCCCGCCCCGCTGGTCGTCGTGCTCGGCCGCCGCGTCGTAGGCGTCGGTCTCGGCCGCGTTCAGCGGTTCGTTCGGGTCGATGACGTCGTTGCCATACATGAGTCCAGTATGCGAGATGGGGCCGGGGGCGTCCAAAGCCGGGGTCCGTCCGGGCGGCGCAGCGGGGGCGCGGCCGCCTGAGAGGATGCCGGGGTGGCACACGACGAGCAGACGCCC
Source organism: Terrabacter sp. Soil810 (assembly GCF_001429645.1). Classification (NCBI taxonomy): domain Bacteria; kingdom Bacillati; phylum Actinomycetota; class Actinomycetes; order Micrococcales; family Intrasporangiaceae; genus Terrabacter; species Terrabacter sp. Soil810. The sequence goes on along the minus strand of NZ_LMSW01000011.1, from coordinate 981,287 downwards.
CACCCGCACGACCACCCGCACGACCACCCGCACGACCACCCGCACGACCACGGTCACGCCCAGGGTGACGACCACGGGCGCGGACCGGTCGCCGACGCATCGGTGAGGGTGGCTCGCGCCTCCGACGCCCCCGCGGTCGGCCTGGTGCAGGCCGTGGTCTTCCGGGAGGCGTATGCCGCCGTGCTCGCCCCAGAGGTGCTCGGCACCTTCGAGCCGCGGGCGTTCGCGAACGCCTGGCGCACGACGCTCGAGGGCGAGAGGTCCGGCGACGGAGTGCTGCTCGTGGCGTGCGCGGGGGAACAGGTGGTCGGGTTCGCCGCGGTCGGCGCGTCGGACGACGCCGACACGGACCCCGGCAGGGCCGAGCTGATCGTGCTCGGCGTGCACCCCGACGCCCGCCGCCAGGGGCACGGCTCGCGCCTGCTCCACGCGGTCGTCGACACCGCGCGAGGGCGTGGCCGGTCCGAGCTCGCCGCCTGGGTGCTCGCCACGGACGACGACACGCGCGACTTCCTCACGGCCGCCGGGATGGTGGCCGACGGGGCGCACCGCGAGCGCGTGGTGTCGCCCGACGGCGCCACGGCCGGCGAGCTGCGGCTGTCAGCGGCCCTTGCCGACGAGGCCACGGACGCGCCCACCCACGACGCCACCCACGACGCCACCCACGAGGCCACCGGAGTCAGGGACCCGGAGGGTCCGTGACCGCAACCGTCGACCCGGGGGCACGACGGGCCGTCGTGCGCCAGAGCCTGTCGGTGGGCGTCGCCACCGGCGCCTACGGCATCAGCTTCGGCGCGCTCGCCGTCGCGGCGGGGCTCGACACGTGGCAGGCCATGGCCCTCTCCCTGCTCATGTTCACCGGTGGCTCGCAGTTCGCCTTCGTCGGCATCGTCGCGACCGGCCTGCACGCCGCACCGGCGGCGATCGCGGCGTCGTCGATGCTGGGGATCCGCAACGGCCTCTACGCCCTGGAGCTGACGCAGCTGCTCGGGGTCCGCGGAGCCCGACGGGTCGCGGCCGCACACCTGACCATCGACGAGTCCACGGCGGTCGCCGTGGCCCAGGACGAGGTGCGCACGTCGCGACTCGGCTTCTGGCTCACCGGGTTGACCGTCTTCGTCCTCTGGAACCTCAGCACCCTCGCCGGTGCGCTCATCGGCAACCTCATCGGCGACCCACGCACCTACGGGCTCGACGCCGCGGCCTGCGCCGCCTTCACTGCCCTGCTCTGGCCGCGTCTGCGCGACCGCGACGCCGTCGCCATCGCGGTCGTCGGTGCCGTCGTCGCGGTGCTGCTGTCACCCACCATGCCACCCGGCATACCCGTCGTGGCTGCCGCCGCCGCCTCACTGCTGGCGTGGCGCACGCCGAGGAGGGAGCACGCATGAGCCTCTGGACCGCGCTGCTCGTGGCGGCCGCGATCGCCTTCGGGCTCAAGCTCGCCGGACACCTCGTGCCCGCACACCTGCTCGACGCCCCGCGCGTCCGCCGCATCACGGCGGCCCTGCCCATCGCCCTGCTGGCCGCCCTGGTCGCGACGCAGGCGTTCACCGGGCCCGACGGGGCGCTCGTCCTCGATGCGCGCGCGGTCGCCGTGGGTGTCGCCGTCGTCGCGCTCCTGCTCCGAGCACCGTTCATCGTCGTCGTCGTGCTCGGGGCCGCCACCGCGGCGCTCCTGCGCGCGCTGGGCTGGGCCTGAGCCGTGGCGGACGCCGACGACGTGCGCCGACTGGCCCTCGCGCTGCCCGGCGTCGAGGAGATCGCCAGCGACGGGTTCGACTTCCGGGTGGGCAACCACGGCTTCGTCTGGTCCTACCCCGAGCGGATCCCGGGCCGGCGGCGCGTCATCCGCACCGACATCGCGGTGCTCTACGTCGGCGACGAGGCCGAGAAGCAGGCCCTCGTGCTCGGCGAACCGGACCTCTTCTTCACGACACCCGCCTACGACGGGTCTCCGCTCGTCATGGTCCGGCTCGAGCGCGTCGACGCCGGCCGGCTCGACGAGCTCGTCACCGACGCCTGGCGGATGCGCGCCCCGGCCGACCTGCTCGACGACTGAACCGTCGCCGCCGCGTCCGACCTGACGGCGATGGGACGGCGATGGGGACAGCGACGGTCGTGGCACGGCTCAGGCGTGGGCGTCGCAGACGGGCTGGAGGGGGCGGCCCGACAGGTCCTCGCGGTTGTGCATCCGGCTCGTCGGCGTGCCGCAGACGTGGCACGCGGCGAGGTGGACGGCCTCGTCGCTGAACGGCACGCTCATCCGTTCGTCGAAGACGTAGAGGTGGCCCTCCCAGAGGCCTCGGTCGCCCCGCTGCTCGCCGTAGCGCGCGATGCCGCCGTCGAGCTGGTAGACCTCGTCGAAACCGCGCGAGCGCATGAGGGTCGTCAGCACCTCGCAGCGGATGCCGCCCGTGCAGTAGGTGACGACCGGGCGGCCCTTGAGGTCGTCCCAGCGGCCGGCGTCGAGCTCGCGGACGAAGTCGCTCGTGTGCCGGATGTCCGGCACGACTGCGCCGCGGAAGCGACCGACCTGGGCCTCGACCGCGTTGCGGCCGTCGAAGAGCACGACGTCGTCACCCCGCTCGGCGACGAGGGCGTCGAGCTCGTCTGGGCGCAGCCTCGTCCCTCCCCCGACGATGCCCTGCTCGTCGACGACGACCTCGTCGGGCACCCCGAACGACACGATCTCGTCGCGGGTCCTGACGACGAGCCTGGGGAAGTCGAGGGTGCGTCCGTCGGGGTCCAGCCCGGTGCCGTCACTCCACTTCACGTCGATGTCGTGGAACGGCGCGTACTCCCTCGTCTTGCGGACGTACGTCTTGAGCACCGTCACGTCGCCGCCCACCGTCGCGTTGATCCCGTGTCGGGACAGCAGGATCCGCCCGCGCAGGCCGAGACCCTCGCAGAGGTCGCGCTGCCAGAGCCGGAGCGCGTCGGGGTCGGCGACCGGCCGGAACGCGTAGAAGAGGACGACCTTGGGGATGGCCACGTCGGTCTCGTAGGGGCTCGTCGGTTGCCGGGGGCTCAGTCGAGGCCGAGGTAGTGCTCGAGCCCGACGGTCAGGCCGGGGTGGTCGGCGACGGCGCGCACGGCGGCGATGACACCGGGCATGAAGCTGCCGCGGTCGAAGGAGTCGTGGCGCAGGGTCAGCATCTCCCCCGCGTTGCCGAGCAGCACCTCCTGGTGGGCCGTGAGACCCCGCAGTCGCACGGAGTGCACGGGTATGCCGTCCACCCGGGCGCCGCGGGCACCGTCGGGGTCGTGGGTCGTCGCGTCGGGCACCGGCGCACAACCCGCCCCGGACCGTGCCTGCCCGATCATCGCCGCCGTGCGCGCGGCGGTGCCGGACGGCGCGTCCACCTTGGCCGGGTGGTGCAGCTCGATGACCTCGACGGACTCGAAGAAGGGGGCGGCCTTGGCGGCGAACGACATCATGAGCAGCGCGCCGATCGCGAAGTTGGGCGCGATGAGGACGCCCACCCCTGCACCCGAGGCGGCAGGCGGCGCATCGGACAGCTGGCCGCGGAGCGTCTCGAGACGCGCGTCGTCCCATCCTGTCGTGCCGACGACGACGTGGACGCCACGCTCGACGCAGTGGGCGACGTTGGCGGGCGAGGCACCCGGGACGGTCAGCTCGACGACCACCTCGGCCCCACCGAGGTCACCGAGGTCGTCGCCGGAGCCGTAGGCACCGACGAGGGTCAGGCCCGGGGCGCCCTCGACGGCTCGCACCGCCTCCGAGCCCATCCGGCCGCTCGCACCGATGACGGCGACCTTGGTGTCGCGGGACGGCTGGCCTGTCGAGTCGCTCACCCGGCCAGCCTAACGAGCCGGCCCGCGCGCGGAACGAGGCACACGGCATACGGACTCGTGCGTCACGAAACCCTGCTGGGAGTTCGCTGTGAGGCGCACACTGGAAGGGACCGAGGAAGTGGTCCGCATGTCCGTCCGTCCGCGCAACGTCGTCGTGGGCCGGCTCCGTCGCCTGGCCCTCATCCCCCTCGCTGCCATCGGCCTCGTCCTCGGCGTGCTCGTCGCCCCCAGCGCGCAGGCGGCCGTCCTGTTCGGTCACGACATCTCGTGGCCTCAGTGCCCGTCGAGCTTCCCGCCGACGTCGACGCAGTTCCTCGTGATCGGTCTGACGAACGGCCTGCCGTTCACCGAGAACCCTTGTGTCGCCACGCAAGCCACATGGGCCGCGGACCACGCGAAGCCGACCCACGCGTACACCATGGCCGGCTTCCCGACCTCCGCGCAGCTCACGACCTACGGCGCGAGCGGCCCGTGGTCGAGCTCGACGCGCGCGGGCCGCCTCAGCAACGTCGGCTACGCCGAGGCGATGTATGCCGTCGCGACCGTGCGCGCCGTCCCCGGCTGGGCGCCGCGCATGGTCTGGATCGACGTCGAGCCGCGGGACACCGAGCCGCGGCGGCAGCCGTGGCCCACGTCCACGACCGTGCAGCGCCTCGAGAACCGCTACGTCGTCGAGGGCATCATGCGAGGGCTCCGGGCGGCGGGCTACTCCTACGGCATCTACTCCAACGCCTCCGGCTGGCAGACGATCACGGGGTCCTGGTGGCTGCCCGGTGTGCCCGTCTGGGCGACGGCCGGGACCCTGAACTACCCGAACGAGGCGCTCGACAAGTGCACCCAGCCGAGCTTCTCGGGTGGCAAGGTCTACCTCGCCCAGTGGTGGGACGCCACGTGGGACTACGACCGCACCTGTGACCCCTACGCGTTCACGCGCCTTCCCGTGGCACCGGCGTCGCTGTCCAACAGCACGGGCGACTTCAACGGCGACTGGAACAACGACGTGCTGGCGCGCTGGACCGCGAGCGCGGCGCTCAAGCTGTACGCCGGCACCGGGACCGGGAGCCTGTCGCTCGGCACCCAGATCGGCACGGGATGGGGCGGCATGGCCACCCTCGAGACTCCCGGCGACCTCAGCGGTGACGGCGCGCAGGACGTGCTCGCCCGAGAGGCGTCGACGGGTGACCTCTGGATGTACAAGGGCGACGGGGCCGGCGGGTGGCGCCTCCCCCGCGTGCGCGTCGGCACCGGCTGGCAGGTCATGAACGCCGTCGTCGGGATCGGTGACCTGACCGGCGACGGGCGGATGGACGTCGTCGCCCGGCGGGCGACCACCGGCGAGCTCTACCTCTACCCCGGCACGGGCAGCGGCGGGTGGAAGGCCCGCACGAGCATCGGCACCGGATGGAACCGCTACAGCGCCCTCGTCGGTCCGGGTGACCTCACCGGCGACGGCCGGCCCGACCTGCTTGCCCGCGAGGCCTCGACCGGCATCCTGTGGCTCGTCCCGGGCGCGGCCGGCGGCACGCTGGGCGCCCGCGTGCAGGTCGGCACCGGCTGGAACGGCATGACCGCGATCATGAGCCCCGGCGACCTCAACGGCGACCGCGTGCCGGACGTCCTGGCCCGCGACGGCACCGGGCGGCTCTGGCTCTACCCGCGCACCGCGGCCGGCGGCTGGGGCTCACGCGTCCTCGTCAGCACCGGCTGGACCGTCGTCAACGCCATCTTCTGAGGCCGGACGACGGAGCGGCCCGCCACCCCGAGAGGTGACGGGCCGCTTCGTGACCAGGACTGGTCGTGGCCGGGCTCGACCGGGCTCGACCGGGACGGTCAGGCGTCAGCGGACTCCGTGGCCGGGGCGTCCGCCTCGGCGGCCGAGTCGCCGTTGTCGCCGTCAGCGAGGACCGCAGCGAGGCTGAGCTTGCCGCGCGGGTCGATCTCCTTGAGCTCGACCTGGACCTTCTGGCCGACCTTGACGACGTCGTCGACGCTGTCGATCCGCTTGCCGCCGACGAGCTTGCGCACCTCGGAGATGTGCAGCAGGCCGTCCTTGCCGGGCAGCAGCGAGACGAACGCGCCGAACGTCGTCGTCTTGACGACGGTGCCGAGGAAGCGCTCGCCGACCTCGGGCATCTGCGGGTTCGCGATGGCGTTGATCGCCGCGCGAGCCGCCTCGGCCGAGGGGCCGTCGACCGCACCGATGAACACGGTGCCGTCGTCCTCGATCGAGATGTCGGCGCCCGTGTCGTCCTGGATCTGGTTGATCATCTTGCCCTTCGGGCCGATGACCTCACCGATCTTGTCGACGGGGACCTTCACCGTGATGATGCGCGGGGCGTACGGGCTCATCTCGTCGGGCACGTCGATGGCCTCGGCCATGACGTCGAGGATGTGCAGACGTGCGTCGCGGGCCTGGGTCAGCGCGCCGGCGAGGACCGACGCGGGGATGCCGTCGAGCTTCGTGTCGAGCTGGATGGCCGTGACGAACTCCTTGGTGCCGGCGACCTTGAAGTCCATGTCGCCGAAGGCGTCCTCGGCACCGAGGATGTCGGTGAGCGCGGCGTACTGCGTCTCACCGTCGACGGTGTCGGACACGAGGCCCATCGCGATGCCGGCGACCGGGGCGCGCAGCGGCACACCGGCGTTGAGCAGCGACAGGGTCGAGGCACAGACCGAGCCCATGGACGTCGAGCCGTTGGAGCCGAGGGCCTCGGACACCTGACGGATGGCGTACGGGAACTCCTCGCGCGTCGGCAGGACCGGCATGAGAGCGCGCTCGGCCAGGGCGCCGTGACCGATCTCGCGGCGCTTAGGCGAACCGACGCGGCCGGTCTCACCGGTGCTGTAGGGCGGGAAGTTGTAGTTGTGCATGTAGCGCTTGCGCGTGACGGGGCTCAGCGTGTCGAGCTGCTGCTCCATCTTGAGCATGTTGAGCGTCGTGACACCCATGATCTGGGTCTCGCCACGCTCGAAGATCGCCGAGCCGTGCACGCGCGGCAGGACCTCGACCTCGGCGCCGAGGGCGCGGATGTCGGCGAGGCCTCGGCCGTCGATGCGCACCTTGTCGCGCAGGATGCGCTGGCGGATGAGCTTCTTCTGCACGGAGCGGAAGGCGGCCGAGACCTCCTTGTCACGCCCCTCGAACTGCTCGGCGAGCTGCGCCTTGACGGTGGCCTTGATCTCGTCGAGGCGCTCCTCGCGCTCCTGCTTGCCGGCGATCGTCAGCGCAGCGGTCGTGTCGGCCTCCACGGCGGACTCGACGGCGGCGTAGACGTCGTCCTCGTAGTCGAGGAAGATCGGGAAGTCCTGGACCGGCTTGGCGGCCTCGGCAGCGAGCTGGGCCTGGGCCTCGCAGAGCTGCTTGATGAACTTCTTCGAGGCCTCGAGGCCCTCGGCCACGACCTCCTCGGTCGGCGCCTGCTTGCCCTCGTTCTTGACGAGGTCCCACGTCGACTCGGTGGACTCGGCCTCGACCATCATGATCGCGACGTCGTCACCGACGACACGTCCGGCGACGACCATGTCGAAGACCGAGCGCTCGATGTCGGAGAAGTTCGGGAAGGCGACCCACTGGCCGTCGATGAGCGAGACGCGCACGCCACCGATGGGGCCCGAGAACGGGAGGCCGGAGATCTGGGTCGAGGCGCTGGCCGCGTTGATGGCGAGCACGTCGTACTGGTGGTCGGGGTTCAGCGAGAACACCGAGATGATGACCTGGACCTCGTTGCGCAGACCCTTCTTGAAGGTCGGGCGCAGCGGGCGGTCGATGAGGCGGCAGGTGAGGATGGCCTCGGTGGACGGGCGGCCCTCACGGCGGAAGAAGCTGCCGGGGATCTTGCCGATGGCGTACATGCGCTCTTCGACGTCGACCGTCAGCGGGAAGAAGTCGAACTGGTCCTTCGGCTGCTTGCCGGCGGACGTCGTCGACAGGAGCATCGTGTCGTCGTCGAGGTAGGCCGTGACGGCGCCGCCGGCCTGACGGGCCAGGCGGCCGGTCTCGAACCGGACCGTGCGGGTGCCGAAGCTGCCGTTGTCGATGACGGCCTCGGCGAAGGTGATGTCTGGACCCTCCATGTGGGCCCTCGCTTTCTTTTTCTCATGTGCCCGCGCACATCGTCGTTGTGTGCGTGGTTTCCTTCTTCGGGCCGGATGGCCCTGGTGCGGTGGACGACGGGCGTCGCCCACCTGCACCTACGACGAAAGGCGGTCTCCGCAGAACGCGGTGACCGCCTTTCGTCACGAACTCATCGACGCAGGCCGAGTCGCTTGATCAGCGAACGGTAGCGCTCGATGTCGGTCGCCTCGAGGTAGCGCAGCATGCGCTTGCGGCGGCCGACCAGCAGGAGAAGACCACGACGGCTGTGGTGGTCGTGCTTGTGGGCCCGAGCGTGCTCGGTCAGGTCCTTGATGCGCTGCGTCAGCATCGCGATCTGGACCTCGGGAGAGCCGGTGTCGCCCTCGACCGTGGCGTACTCGGTCATGATCTGCTTCTTCACGTCAGCGTCCAAAGGCATGGATGAACCGACTCCTTCTCATCTCGTTGCGCGGTGCTCCAGGGCATGTCCACCTGGGCGCTATCGAATCCGCGGCCGGTCTACGGCGTCTCCAAGCGTAACAGCGGGGTTCCGGGCGCCCTAATCGAGCCTCGGAGGGCGCGTGACCGTTTCGTGACCGTGCAGATGTTTGGGCTCGGCGGGGACCCGGGTACGACACAGACTGCTCGGGGAAAACCTCTTGAAGGAGACAAGCGACACCATGATCGTTCTCGGACTCATCCTGCTGCTCATTGGCATCTTCGCCAAGATCAGCATCCTGACCACGATCGGCATCATTCTTGTCGTCGTGGGCGCGGTGCTCTTCCTCCTCGGCGCCTCGGGTCGCGCCATCGGTGGCCGGAAGCACTGGTACTGACCGGTCGCGCCACCAGCAGGAACCAGACGCCCCCGCGGTCTTCCGCGGGGGCGTCTTGCCGTCCGCCCCAGGTCGCAGGTCGTATGCCGTATGCCGGGTGCGGCCAGTCGCGCCCGACGCCCGGACGCGGCCCACGCCGTCAGTAGGCGCCCAGCTGTTCGAGGGTGCGCCGGACCGCCCGCTCGGTGCTCGTGGACGACCAGGCGCCACCGTCGAGGGCCAGCCAGACGAGGTGGTCCGCGTCCGAGACGAGCACGGTGCGCACGGAGTCGGCGCCAGTCAGGCTGTCCTGCGTGGCGACGAAGCCCCTTACACCCCCGAGAGCGCCCGGTCGCCCACCGCCGCACCGCCGCATCGCGTCCTCCAGGTGCGTGCGGGTCCCGGCGAGGCGCGGGTCCCCGCGGCGGAAGCGCAGCTGCACGTAGTCGACGACGAGCGAGCCCTGGCCCGGATCCGAGGCCGCCGCCACCCGGGCCCCGGCGAGGCCGGACACCACACGGTCCGCCCCGGTCCACCCGAGCAGCTCCTCGTTCGTCGAGCTCGACCACCCGAAGACCGGCAGGCTGCAGTCCGGGACCGGCGCCGGGACCTCCCGGCAGGGCACGCCCGGGCGGGCGCGCACCTCGGTCCCCCGGCCACCGGTGGCCGAGGCACCCGGCCACAGGTCCGTCGCCCGCACCGGGGGTCGGTCACCGAGGTCGGTCTCCGCGGCGCAGGCAGGGTACTCCGGGATCGTGGTCATGCCGTCAGCGACGGTCGGCGTCACCCCCGCTGATGCACCCGGCCGGGTCCCCGGTGGGGTGCCGAGCCACGCACGTGCTGAGCTCCCTTGCGCCGTGGGCTGATCCGCCGTGCACGCGGCCAAACCCAGACACAGCACGAGGGCACCCCCGACGAACGGGAGTGCCCTTGTGAGCCGGCCGGACGGCATTCGCACGCCTCTCCGGTGGTGCTCAGAAGTTGATCATGTGGCCGGCGATGCCGTGGACGGCCTCCTTGACGGCCTCGCCGAGCGTCGGGTGCGCGAAGACGGTGCGCGACACCTCGTCGGCCGTGAGGTCCCACGTCTGCGCCAGGTTGAGGACCGGGAGCAGCTCGGTGACGTCGGGCCCGATGAGGGCCGCCCCGAGGATCTCGTTGTGCTCCGCGTCGGCGATGACCTTGACGAAGCCGACCGTGTCGCCGAGGCCCATGGCCTTGCCGTTGGCCGAGAACGGGAATGTCGCCGTCTTGACGTCGTGGCCGGCCTCCCTGGCCTGCTCCTCCGAGAGACCCATCGAGCCGATCTGCGGCTGGCAGAAGGTCGCCCGCGGGATGAAACGGAAGTCGACGGCCATCGTCTCGACGCCGGCGATCGTCTCGGCGGCCACGATGCCCATGGCTTCGGCGACGTGGGCGAGCATCAGCTTGGCCGTGACGTCGCCGATCGCGTAGACGTTGGGGACGTTGGTGCGGCCGTACTCGTCGATGGCGATCGCACCGCGGTCGGTGAGCTCGACACCGGTCGACTCGAGGCCGAAGCCCTCGGTGCGGGGCGCGAAACCGATGGCCGACAGGAGGCGGTCGGCCTCGAGGACCTGCTGGTCACCGCCGGCCGCCGGGCTGACCGTGACCTTGACGCCCGAGCCGGTGTCCTCGACGGACTCGACCTTGGTGCCGAGCAGGACGTTGACGCCGAGCTTCTTGTACTGCTTGAGCAGCTCCTTGGACACGTCGGCGTCCTCGGTGGGCACCATGCGGTCGAGGAACTCGACGATCGTCACGTCGACGCCGAAGTTCTTCATGACGTAGGCGAACTCGACGCCGATGGCGCCGGACCCGGCGATGATGATCGAGCCGGGAAGCTCGGGGTCGAGGATCTGCTCCTCGTAGGTGACGACGTTCGCGCTGACCTCGACGCCCGGGATCATCCGCGTCACGGAGCCGGTAGCGAGGATGAGGTTGTCGAACGTGATCGAGCGGGACGACCCGTCGTTGAGGGCCACGTCCATGGACGACGCCGAGGTCAGGGTGCCCCAGCCGTCGATCTCCTCGATCTTGTTCTTCCTCATGAGGAAGTGGACGCCCTTGACGATGCCGGCCGACACCTGGCGACTGCGCGCGTGCGTCGGGCCGAAGCTCATCGTGGCGTCGCCCTCGATGCCGTACTTCTTCTTCTCGTGCGTCAGGGTGTGCGCGAGCTCGGCGTTCTTGAGCAGGGCCTTGCTCGGGATGCAGCCGACGTTGAGGCAGACGCCGCCCCAGTACTGCTTCTCCACCACGGCGACCTTCTTGCCGAGCTGCGACGCGCGGATCGCCGCGACGTAGCCACCAGGACCGGCACCGAGCACAACGACATCGAAATCAGCCATGGCCACAGCCTATCCGTGAGCGAGAGCCCTCCGAGACGGCGTCCACCCGCACATCACGATCTGCACAGAAGTGCGCAATTGACTGTGTCGCAGAGCACATGGCGGACCGTGACGAGAGTAAGTTTCCGCGACGCACGGCCGCACCCGTCCGGCCCGACCAACGGAGGTCACTCGCGTGAGCACCACTCCGCACCGTCACGAGGCGCCACCGGCGAACAAGGGCCTGCTGGCCCTCGCCGTCGTGCTTCTCGCCATTCCCATCGTCGCCCTGCTCCTCGTCGGCACCTACGCGAAGGACGAGCCCCGTCTCGGCGGCTTCCCCTTCTTCATCTGGTACCAGTTCCTCTGGGTGGTCCTCTGCTCGGCGCTGACCTACACCGCCTACCGGATCGTGCTCAAGGCACGTCCCCACGTGCCGATGAACCCCGAGGGTGACGCCTTCGACGACGACTCCTTCGGCGACACCCGAGAGGAAGGCACCCGATGACCGCCATCGCCCCCGCCATCGCCCCCGCCATCGCCCCCGCCATCGCTCCCGCCGCCGACACCGGCGGCGTCAACGGCGTCGCGCTCACCGTCCTCATCTTCTTCTTCGTCATCGTCGCCGGGGCGGGCTTCTGGGCCGCCCGCTGGCGTCGCCCGGAGAGCATGGAGAGTCTCGAGGAGTGGGGACTCGGCGGCCGCTCGTTCGGCACGTGGATCACGTGGTTCCTGCTCGGCGGGGACCTCTACACGGCCTACACCTTCGTCGCGGTGCCCGCGGCGATGTGGGCCTTCGGTGCCGTCAACGGGTTCTTCGCCGTCCCGTACACGATCATCCTCTACCCGATCATCTTCGTGTTCATGTCGCGGCTCTGGTCGGTCTCGCACCGCCACGGCTACGTGACGCCGGCCGACTTCGTCCAGGGTCGCTCCGGGTCCCGGGTCCTGTCCCTCGCGGTCGCCGTCACCGGCTTCCTCGCGACGATGCCCTACATCGCCCTCCAGCTCGTCGGCATCCAGGCCGTCCTCGAGGTCGCCGGCGTCGGCAGCAGCACCAACTGGGTCGCCAAGGACCTGCCGCTCTTCATCGCCTTCCTCGTGCTCGCGCTCTACACGTACACCTCGGGACTGAGGGCACCGGCGATCATCGCCTTCGTCAAGGACATCCTCATCTACCTCGTCATCATCGTCGCGGTCATCTACCTGCCCTCCAAGGTCGGCGGCTGGGGCCACGTGTTCGACTCGGCGAAGGAGAAGATGACGACGACGACCAACCCGGCGACCGGCAACCCGAACGTCTTCATCCCGGGACCCAAGGCGTACTGGGCCTACGCGACGCTCGCCCTCGGCTCGGCCCTGGCGTTGTTCATGTACCCGCACTCGGTCACGGCGACGCTGTCGGCCAAGAGCCGCAACACGATCCGCAAGAACGCCTCGATCCTGCCGGCCTACTCCTTCCTGCTCGGCCTGCTGGCCCTGCTCGGCTGGGTGGCCATCGCGGCGGGCACCAAGCCGGTCGGCCTCGACGGCAAGGTCAACGGACAGCTGGTCATCCCCCAGCTCTTCGAGGACATGTTCCCCTCGTGGTTCGCGGGCGTGGCCTTCGCGGCCATCGCCATCGGCGCCCTCGTGCCGGCAGCGATCATGTCGATCGCGGCGGCCAACACGTTCACGCGCAACATCTACAAGGCGTGGATCAAGCCCGACGCGACCGTGCAGCAGGAGGCGAAGGTCAGCAAGCTCACCTCGCTCGTCGTCAAGGCGTTCGCGCTGATCTTCGTGCTCACCCTCGACAAGAGCAACGCGATCAACTTCCAGCTCCTCGGCGGCATCTGGATCCTTCAGACGTTCCCGGCCCTGGTGTTCTACCTCTACACGCGGTGGTTCCACCGCTGGGCGCTGCTCGCGGGCTGGGCGGTCGGCATGGTCTACGGCACGCTCGCCGCGTACAACGTGACCAACAAGGCCACGGGGGCCCCGTTCGCGGGCTCGGTCGCGAACATGCCGCTCATCGGGCAGCTCGGCTACATCGCGGTCACCGCGTTCGCCTTCAACGTCGTCGTCGCCGCGATCCTCACCCTCGTGCTCCGTGTCGCCAAGGCGCCGGAGGGCAAGGACGAGACGATCCCGGCCGACTTCTTCGCCGACGCGGGTGACCCGCGCGTCGAGAAGCTGGCCGTCGGTCCGCACGAGCTGACGCCGTCCGCCTGACGCGTCCGAGCACGTGTGCCGCAGGGCCGGGTCCGCCAGGACCCGGCCCTGCGCGCGTCCCGACTCCCCGCCGGCGTGTGTCAGGGGTCGCGGGGGCGCTCGGGTGGGAGGGCGGCGATGGCCTCGTCGACGTCGAGGCCGGTGACCTGGAGCAGGTCGACGACGGTCGAGCGCACCTGTGCCAGCACGGTCTCCGTCGCGAGACTCGACGTGCGGGGCACCTCCCCCGTCGCCGCGGCGACGGCGAGCACCGCGGAGCGACCGATCTCGGGAGAGGCGTTCTCCGACAGGGCGCGCCCGATGACGTCCGTCGCCGACGCGAGCTCGAGCAGCAGCGTCTCGTAGCCGGGCGGCAGCGGCTCGCCGCGGCCGACCGCGACCGTGACCCGACGGACGAGCACGCGGGTGCTGCGCATCGCGCGGTCGAGGGGCTCGACGAGGTCGACCATCTTGCGCACCCCGGCCGCGTGCTGCCGCTTGAAGGGCGACGACGTGATGACCGAGAGCCCCTCGTCGGCCGCCTGCCGCAGCTCGCGGAGCAGCGACTCCGTGCCGCGCGCCGACGCGAGCACCTCGGCCGCGCCCTCGACGTCGCCGTCGTGCGCGCTGGCCGCCGCCCGCCGGAGCAGCTCACCGATCTTGCGCACGGCCTCGGCGGCGGCGACCCGGGGCCGACGCAGCGGCGCCTGCGGCACGACCGTCGCTGCGACGAGGGCGATCCCGCCGCCGATGAGGGCGTCGGTCCACCGGCCGAAGGCCTGGCCCGGGCTCGCGACGAGGGCCGCGATGACGATGCCCTGCACGGCCGACTGGGTGACGATGACCGGCCCGCCGTCCAGCAGGGTCGCGATCGCCATCGACACGAGGACCACGGCGGCGATCTGCCACGGGCCGCTCCCGGCGACGTGGACGAAGACGTCGGCCGTGAAGACCCCGACGGCGACGCCGATGGCGACCTCGAAGACCCGGCGCAGCCGCTGGCCGTAGGACATGCCGAGGCAGACCACCGCGACGATGGGCGCGAAGAAGGGCGAGGCGTGGCCGAAGACGTCGGTCGCGAGCCACCAGGCGACTCCCGCGGAGACGGCGCACTGGACGAGGAGGAAGATGCGCGAGCGCAGCCGTTCGAGACGGGTGCGGACGCTGAGCCGGCTCCGGTCCCAGGCGCGGTCGAGCGCCTCGACGACCGGGGCGTCGCTCCTCAGGTAGTCGTCCACGAAGGCGCCTCTCGGTCGGTTCCCGCAGCGGGTGCCGCGAGCGGTCGTGCGGGGCTAGAGCCCCAGGGCAAGGATCGCATCGAAGATCTGCCGCACGGCAGGGGCCGCGACCTTCGAGCCCGAGCCGCCCTGCCCGACGACGACCACGACGGCATACCTCGGCTTCGTCGTCGGGCCGTAGCCCGCGAACCAGGCGGTGGCCTGCTTGCCGAAGACCTCACCCGTCCCCGTCTTGCCCGCGAGCGGGTAGCGGTCCTGGGGGAAGCCCGTGAACGCCGTGCCCGCCGACCCGCCGGGACGCGTCACGTCCGCCAGCGCGGAGCGGACGTATGCCAGCACGTCACTTCTCAGGGGCACGGTGGCGACCCGCTTCGGCGCGACCGCGGTCGTCTCCCCACCGGGCGTCCGGTAGGCGGCCGCGACCTGCGGCTGCCACAGCGTGCCGCCGTTGGCGATCGCCGCGTAGACGCCGGCCATCTGGAGGATCGTCACGGCCGTGTCGCCCTGGCCGATGGAGAAGTTCACGGCGTCGCCCGCGCGGTACTGGTAGCCGGCGCTGCAGTTCTCGGCGGCGAGCCGCCCGAGGTAGGCGGCCCGCGCCTTGTCGGTGCGCGCGACCTCGGGGTAGCCCGTGCTCGCCCGCCGGCACGTCTCGTCCTTGGTGGCGAGCCAGTACTGCTCCTTCCAGGCCCGGTCGGGGACGCGGCCCGCTGCCTCGCCGGGCAGGTCGACCCCGGTGCGCCGCCCGAGCCCGAACGACCTCGCCATCGACACGAACGGGTCCGCGACGGTCACCGGCGCGGCGAGGCCGCCCTGCTCCAGCCACGCGGCATACGCGAGGCGGTAGAAGACGGTGTCGCACGAGACGACGAGCGCCCGGTGGAGGTCGATCGGGCCGTAGCCGCGGGACTCGAAGTTGTTGAAGACACGCCCTCCGACGGAGACGGCGGGCGAGCAGTCGTAGGTGCCGTCGAGCCGCGCACCGGCGTTGACGGCGGCGGGCACCGAGATGACCTTGAACGTCGAGGCCGGTGGGAAGGTCTCGGCCGTCAGCCGTGAGCGCAGCGGCGTGCCGCCCCGCTCGTCGGTGAGGCGCGCGAGGTCGGCTCGGCTGATGCCACCGGAGAAGGCGGACGGGTCGTAGGACGGGTAGCTGGCGGCCGCCACAACGGCACCGTTCGTCACGTCGAGGACGACCGCGGCCCCGGTGTCGGCGCGGAGCTTCTGGGCTCGTGCCGACGCGACGGCCCGCACGAGGGCGGCCTCGGTGCGGGCCTGGAGCCGGGCGTCGAGGTGGGTCACGAGGTCACGACCGGCCACCGGAGGGGTCGAGCCCACGGTGTCGGTGACGATCCCCCGCGGGTCGATGGCGACGACCGTGCTCCCGTTCGTCCCGCGCAGCACCCGGTCGTACTGTGCCTCGAGCCCCGAGCGCCCGACCACGTCCTCGGCGTCGATGCTCCCCCGGCTCTCGCTCACGTCGTCGGCGCCGGCCCGCGCGACCCAGCCGAGCAGGTGGGCGGCGAGGGCTCCGTGGGGGCGGGGGTAGGCGCGAACGGGCTCGGTGGTGACGCCGACGCCGGGGAACTTCTCCGGCTGCTCCAGCAGGGTCAGCGCCCGACGCGCGTCGACGCCGGCCGCGACGGGGATCGGGACGAAGGGCGAACCGTTGAAGCACGCCGGAGCCGGAGGCGCGCCGGAGGTCCCGCACAGCATCGTCTTGCCCCAGAGCTGCTCGAAGGGCAGCCCGAGGGCGCTGGCGACTCGCGTCACGAGGTCGCGGCCACCGTCGTCGGACCCCACGAGCACCGAGCGCTCGACGGTGACGACGGTGTCGAACGAGCTGTCGACGAAGGGCGCCCCGGTGCGGTCGAGGACGCGGCCGCGCAGGGCGTGCTCGGTCACGGTCCGGGTGTTGACCGTGACGGCGGCGCGAGCGAGATCGGGACCCTGGACGAGCTGGAGCTGCCCCAGCCGGCCCACGAGCAGCCCGAAGAGCGTGACGAGCAGCACGAGCACCACCCCGGCCACCCCGACCCTGCGCCGTCGAGGCCGGGTGCTCACCCGAGCCTCCGGCGTACGAGGGCCCGGTCGAGGGCGAGGAAGGCCGGCAGCACGAGGGCCCCGGCGGCCACCGTCGCCACCAGGCGCCACAGCCCGTCGGCGACCTCGACGCTCCCCTCGGCGAGCACCGCCGAGCCGAGTCGACCGACGAGCAGGACGCCCGCCGCCGCGAGCAACGCCGCCGGGGCGCGCAGCCGCGAGCGCGACGACGTGCGACGGAAGGAGCCGGCCACGAGCCCCGCGACCATCATGACGAGCGGGGTCAGGCCGAGCGGGCTGCCGACGGGTGGGACGAGCTCGACCACCCAGCCGGCGAGCAGCCCCACGAGGGCGCCGTGGACCGGCCCTCGGAGCACGGCAGTGGCCACGACCGCGACGAGGACGAGGTCCGGCACCCAGCGCGGCTGGGCGCCGAGCCGCGGCAGCAGGGTGGCCACGAGGAGGGCCGCGACGAGGACGTATGCCGTCCGCAGCACTCCCAGCAGCGTCGGCCTCATCGTCCGCCCCCCGCCGTCGTGCGCGCGGCAGGGGCAGCCGGTCTCGGGGTGGAGCGAGCGGTGGGCACGAGGACTGCGACGACGTCGATCGCGTCGGGGTCGACGGCGGGGCGCACGGTCGCGCTGCGCGTCAGCTGGCCCCGGTCGGGGTCGACGGCGGTCACGGTGCCGACGACGATCCCGGCGGCATACGGCGTCTCGTCGACGCTGCCGAGGGTGCGCACGACGTCGCCCACGACGGGGGTCGACGGTGCGATGCCGGCCAGGCGGAGCGAGCCACGAGGACGGGGCTCGGCGTCGCCCGCAGCCGGCGCCGACACCGTGCCGAGCGTGCCGGCGGGGCCGACGCGCACCGCCACGACCGAGCCTGCGCCGCCGAGCACCTGGACGTCGCTCGTCCACGGCGACACGGCCACGACGCGGCCCACGAGACCGTCGGCCGCGACGACCGTCGAGTCGGTGCGGATCCCGTCCCGGGAGCCGACGTCGATCGTCACGCTCCGGCCGCCGAGCGCGCTGAGGTCGGTGGCGACGACGCGGGCGGGCACGAGGGTGCGGCCCGTCGTGGCACTCGAGCCGAGGAGCTCGTCGAGCCGGTCGAGCTCGTCGAGACGGTGCTGCTGCTCGGCCGCCACGGCGCGCAGTCGGACGTTCTCGCTCTCGACCGCGGCGAGATCGTCTCGCGGCACCCCGGCGAGGGCCCGCTGCACGGGTCCGAGCACGAACCCGCCGGCCCGGCGCACCCCGTCGGCGACGGACCAGCCGGCGAGGTCGGCGACGAGGAACGCGAGGGTGAGCGAGGCCAGGACGACGAGGAGGCGGCGGCGGACGGTGGGCTGCATGCGACTAGAGGCGGTGGTCCCCGACGAGGACGCGCTCGAGGCTGGCGAAGTCGTCGACGCAACGGCCGGCCCCACGCGCCACGGCGCGCAGCGGGTCCTCGGCGACCTGGACCGGCACGCCGAGCTCGTGGCGCATCCGCTCGTCGAGGCCGCGCAGCAGGGCTCCGCCGCCGGTCAGCGTGATGCCGCGGTCGAGGATGTCCCCGGCGAGCTCGGGCGGACACACGTCGAGCGTGGCGCGGACGAGCTCGATGATCTGGAGCACCGGTGTCTCGATCGCCCGGCGCACCTCGACCGAGCTCACCTGGACGGTCTTGGGCAGCCCGGTCACGAGGTCGCGCCCGCGCAGCCGGGTCGTCAGCTCCTCGCGCAGGGGGAACACCGAGCCGACCGCGACCTTGATGTCCTCGGCGCTGCGCTCACCGAGCAGGAGGGAGTACTCGCTCTTGACGTAGCCGATGAGGGCCTCGTCGATCTCGTCGCCGGCGATGCGCAGCGAGCTGGAGGTGACGATGCCGCCGAGGCTGATGACGGCGACGTCGGTCGTGCCACCGCCGATGTCGACGACCATGCTCGCGGCGGTCTCGTAGACGGGCAGTCCGGCGCCGATGGCGGCCGCCATCGGCTCCTCGATCATGTAGACCCGCCGCGCGCCGCACCGGGTCGCGGCGTCCTCGAGGGCCCGGCGCTCGACACCGGTGACCTCACTCGGCACGCAGAGCACCATGCGCGGGCGGACGAGCCGAGAGGTGCGCACCTGGTCGATGAACCACCGCAGCATGCGCTCGGCCTCGTCGGCGTCGGAGACGACACCGTCACGCAGCGGTCGGACCGCCCGGATGGTGCCCGGCGCCCGGCCGAGCATCTCCTTGGCCCGGCTGCCGGCTGCGACGAGCCGGCCGGTGCCGACCTCCACGGCCACGACCGACGGCTCCTCGACGACGACCCCGCGCCCACGGACGTGGATCAGGGTGTTGGCGGTGCCGAGGTCGATCGCGAGGTCACGCCCGAGGGGGCGCAGCCGCGGTCGGGAGGTCATGCCGCGATTGTGCCCCGATCAGGCCTCGAGATCGGGGAACCAGATGCCGATCTCGCGTGTGGCGGACTCGTGGGAGTCGGAGCCGTGCACGATGTTCTGCTGGACCTTGGTGCCCCAGTCGCGCCCGAGGTCGCCGCGGATCGTGCCCGGGGCCGCGTCGGTCGGGTTGGTGGCGCCGGCGAGGCTGCGGAAGCCCTTGACGCTGTCCTGGCCCTCGATGACGACTGCCGCGACCGGCCCGGAGCTCATGAACTCGACGAGCGGCTCGTAGAAGGGCTTGCCCTCGTGCTCCGCGTAGTGCGCGGAGAGCTGCTCACGGGTGGGCGTCAGCACGGAGAGGGCGACCAGGACGTAGCCCTTTCCCTCGATGCGACGCAGCACCTCACCGGTGAGGCCGCGCTGGAAACCGTCGGGCTTGACGAGGACGAGGGAACGTTCGGTGGTCACCCGTCCACCCTATCGGCCGCGTCGCCGTCGGCTGCGGCAGCTTCGCGACGGGCGACCACGGCATCGACCTGAGTCCCCTTGACGAGGCAGGTGATCCAGAGGGCGAGGAAGAAGAGACCCACGATGAGCATCATCGGCACGACGAGCCCGCTGAGGAGCGTGAGTGCCTGCACGACCCAGCCCAGCGTCACGCCCCACGGCCGGCGCATGAGCCCCGCCGCGACGATGCAGAGGACGCCCAGCCCGACGCCGACGACGAGGTATGCCGTGCCCGACCCGCTCCCCTCGTCCGTCGCCGCGATCGCCCGGGCCACGAGCGCCCCGAGCAGGATGCAGATGGACTGACCACCGAGCACCGTCGCGAGCATGCGGAAGGTGAACTTGCCGGTCTGGCCGTAGAAGATGATCGAACGCATCGGAGTGGGTCTCGCCTCGGTGTGGGTCTCGTGGCAGGTGGGCTCAGTAGTTCTGGGTGGTGTCCCAGGTGCGGATGATGGCCTGGGCCTCGGCGCCGCTCGCCCCCGTCGCCTCGGCGTAGAGGCTCATCGCGTCCTCGCGCCGTCCGGCGAGGATCAGCTCGCTGATGCGCGACCGGGCCTCGTCGGTGAGCCGGCCGTCGGTGTAGGAGGCCGCCGCGTCGCGGACGCCCGGCCCCTGGCCGGGGACGAACCAGCTGTCGACGGCCCGCTTGGCGTCGGCGAGGGGTGCCCCCGTCGCCTCGCGGTAGATCTTGATGGCGTTGATCTTGTGCCCGGCGCTGATCTCCCGGCTGACCTTGGCCCGCACCGCGTCGGTGAGGCCGACGAGCTCGCGGTCGGGGTCCTTGCGTCCCATGACCCGTCCCCACACGACGACGGCCACGACGATGATGATGACGATGAGGACGAGCTTCACCAGGGGGTGCATGGGGCCAGCCTAGGTCGGGGTCGAGGGCGGTCGGGTCAGAGGTCGGTGTGGCCGAGGAGCATCCGCACCTCGCCCGCGGTGATGACCGAGCCGGTGGCGACGACGCCACCGCCCATGCCGTCGGCCTCCGCGATCGTCACGGCCTGCTCGAGCGCGTCGGGCAGGTCGCGGACCACCGTCACCCGGGACTCGCCGAAGAGCTCCACGGCGAGCGCGCCCAGCGCCTCGGGCCGCATCGCGCGCGGCGACGAGCTGCGGGTGACGACGATGTGGTCCAGCGCGGGCTCGAGCACCTCGAGAATCCCGGCGGCGTCCTTGTCGGCCACGATGCCGACGAGCCCGACGAGTCGGGTGAAGGCGAACGCCTCGCCGAGGGCGGCCACGAGGGACCGGGCGCCGTGGGGGTTGTGGGCGGCGTCGACGAGGACGGTCGGCGAGCGCCGGACGATCTCGAGGCGTCCCGGCGAGGTCATCGCCGCGACCGCCGCGGTCAGCACCTCGGGCTCGATGCGCTGCTCGCCGCCGCCGAGGAAGGACTCGACGGCCGCGACGGCCGTGGCGAGGTTGCTCGCCTGGTGCGCGCCGTGGAGCGGGAGGAAGAGGTCGGCGTACTCCCCCGCGAGGCCGCGGAGGGAGACCTGCTGGCCACCGATGGCGACCTCTCGGGCGAGGACGCCGAAGTCGTTGCCCTCGAAGACGATTCGCGCTCCGCCGACATCCTCGACGCGGTCGATGAGAACGCGGGCGACGTCCTCGTCCTGGACGCCGGAGACGGTGACGGAGTCGGCCTTGATGATGCCGCTCTTCTCCTCGGCGATGGTGACGACGTCGTCACCGAGCAGATGGGTGTGGTCGAGGTCGACGGGGGTGATGACGGCGACCTGCGCGTCGATGACGTTGGTGGCGTCCCACGAGCCGCCGAGACCGACCTCGATGATCGCGACGTCGACGGGGGCGTCCGCGAACGCGGCGTAGGCGAGGGCCACGAGCACCTCGAAGAAGTTCATGCGGCGCCCACCCGACTCGAGCGAGCGGGCGTCGACGAGCTCGATGAGGGGCGAGACCTCGTCGTAGGCCGCGATGAACTTCTCGCGCGGGATCGGCTTGCCCGACAAGGTGATCCGCTCACGGATGTCGTGGAGGTGCGGGGACGTGAAGCGCCCCGTCGACAGCCCCGTCTCGCGCAGGATCGAGTCGACCATGCGGCTCGTCGACGTCTTGCCGTTCGTGCCGGTGAGGTGGATCGACGGGTAGGTCCGCTGCGGGTCGCCCGCGAGCTCCATGACGGCACGGATGCGGTCGAGCGACGGGCCGATGTCGTTCTCGGGCGCGCGGGCGAGGATCTCCTCCTCGATCTCGCGCATCCGCTTCATCTCCTCGAGGTTGCGCGCTGCCTCGTGGGCGGCGGCGTCCGGGCGGCCGTTCATGCCGGCTCCCCCGCGTCGAGCTCGCGGACCATCCACACGCTCTCGGGCAGGCCCGACCCCGGTGCCTCGCGGTGCGTCTCGACGAAGCCGTGCTTCGCGTAGAAGCGCGCCGCCTGCTGGTTGCCCTCGAGGTAGGACAGCGTGATGCGCTGGTGCTCGCCCTCGACCGCCCGCGCGACGACGGCCTCCATCAGGCGAGAGCCGATCCCGTGGCCGTGGTGCCCGGGCAGGACGTAGAGCTTCCAGAGCACGAACGACTCGTCCCGCGGCCCGAACGTCGCCACCCCGACGACGTCGTCGCCCTTCACGGCGACGAGGGTGCGGCCCTTGCGGATCGAGTCGGTGACGACGTCGCTGGTCCACCACTTGGCGAGACCCATGGCGACGTACTCCGGTCCGGCGATGGGCTCGTACGTCGCGAGCCACGTACGGTGCCCGACGGACAGCACGCCGCCCAGGTCGTCGCCGACGGCGCCGCGGACGACGACACCGTCGGTCGCTCCCGCGTCCGCGTCCGCGCGGGTCTCGTGGTCGGTCACGTCGGGGTCGGGGGTCGTGCTCACGTCGGCGCCCTCCAGCTCGTCCTCGCGGTTCGCGGCGATCATCGCTTGACCACGAGGATCGTCGCCGGGTGGTTGTCGCCGACGACGACGTCGGTCGGTGTGACCGGCAGTCCGTCGGGCAGCGCGTGCTCGGGACCGGCGGCCGCGAACTGCGTCGCGAGCGTCTCCCCGACGATGAGGTCGCGGTGGGTCACCGTGGCCTCGAAGACCTCCGCGCCGCCCTGGACCGTCAGGCTGATGCGGTCGCTGACGTGCAGACCGGTGTCGCGACGGGCCTGCTGGACGGCCCGGACGAGGTCTCGGGCCAGCCCCTCGGAGGCCAGCTCTGCGGTCACGGTCGTGTCGAGCACGACGAAGCCGCCGGACGGCAACATGGCCGTGGCGCCGGCATCGGCGTCACCGGCGACGACGGTCTCGAGGGCGTACTCCCCCTCGACGAGTGCGAGCCCGCCCGAGGTGACCGTGCCGTCGGCGTCGACGGACCAGTCGCCGGACTTGCTGCCCTTGATGGCGTGCTGGACGTCCTTGCCGAGGCGCGGTCCGGCGGCACGGGCGTTGACGGTCAGTCGCTGGCTGACGCCGAAGTCGGACTCGCTCGCGGTCGCGACGTCGACGAAGGTCAGCGCCTTGACGTTGAGCTCGTCCTGGATGATCGTGCGGAACGGCTCCAGGGTCGCCGGCTCGGGAGCGACCACCGTCAGCCCGGCCAGCGGCAGGCGGGCGCGCAGCCCCCGGGCCTTGCGCAGGCTCGACCCGGTCGAGCAGATCTCGCGGGCACGGTCCATGGCGACGACGAGCTCGTGGTCGGCCGGCAGGTCCTGGATCGTCGGGTAGTCGGCGAGGTGCACGGAGCGCTCGCCCGTCAGGCCGCGCCAGATCTCCTCGGTGACGAGGGGCAGCAGGGGCGCCGTGGCGCGCGTGACGGTCTCGAGCGCGGTCCACAGGGTGTCGAAGGCCGCGAGCGACTCGTCGCTCTCGCCACCCCAGAAGCGGTCGCGGGACCGGCGGATGTACCAGTTGGTCAGCACGTCGAGGAACCCGCGCATCGTGTCGCATGCCGCGGCGATCTCATAGGCGTCGAGCTGCTCGGTCATGTCGCCGACGAACTCGCGCAGCTTGGCGAGCAGGTAGCGGTCAAGCACGTCGGACGAGGTCGTCGAGCGCTTCGCCTCGTAGCCCTCGCCGCCGCGCGCCGTGTTGGCGTAGAGCGAGAAGAACGACCAGGCGCTCCACAGCGGGATCATCACCTGGCGTACGCCGTCGCGGATGCCCTGCTCGGTGACGACGAGGTTGCCGCCGCGCAGGATCGGGCTGCTCATGAGGAACCAGCGCATCGCATCGGCGCCGTCGCGGTCGAAGACCTCACGGACGTCGGGGTAGTTGCGCAGCGACTTGCTCATCTTCTGGCCGTCGGAGCCCAGGACGATGCCGTGGCTGACGCACGTCTTGAAGGCGGGCCGGTCGAAGAGGGCCGTGGCGAGGATGTGCAGGGTGTAGAACCAGCCGCGCGTCTGGCCGATGTACTCGACGATGAAGTCGCCCGGGAAGTGGTGCTCGAACCAGTCGGCGTTCTCGAAGGGGTAGTGCACCTGGGCGAAGCTCATCGAGCCGGAGTCGAACCAGACGTCGAGGACGTCCTCGACCCGGCGCATCGTCGAGCGCCCTGACGGGTCGTCGGGGTTCGGCCGGGTCAGGCTGTCGATGAACGGCCGGTGCAGGTCGGTGACCGCGACGCCGAAGTCACGCTCGAGCTCCTCGAACGAGCCGTAGACGTCGAGACGCGGGAACTCCGGGTTGTCGGACTTCCACACGGGGATCGGGCTGCCCCAGAAGCGGTTTCGCGAGATGGACCAGTCGCGGGCGTTGGCCAGCCACTTGCCGAACTGGCCGTCCTTGATGTGCGAGGGAGTCCACTCGATCTCCTGGTTGAGCTCGAGCATCCGCTCCTTGATCTTCGTGACCTCGACGAACCACGACGAGACCGCCATGTAGATGAGGGGCTCGCGACAGCGCCAGCAGTGCGGGTAGCTGTGGTCGTAGGTCTCGCGGCGCAGCAGCACCGTGCCGGCCGTGACCGAGCCGGTCTCGCCCTCGCCGCGGGTCGCCGCCTTGAGGTGGTCGATGATGTGGGCGTTGGCGTCGAAGACGTGCATGCCCTCGTAGTCGGTGACGGGCCAGAGGAACCGGCCGTCGGCCCCGACGGGCACGACCGGCTCGATGCCGGCGGCGTCGGTGACGATCTTGTCCTCCTCGCCGAAGGCGCCGGCGGTGTGGACGAGCCCGGTGCCGTCCTCGGTGGTGACGAAGTCGGCCGGGAAGACGCGGTGCGCTCGCTCGTGCCCCTCGTAGTAGGAGAAGGGTGGCGTGAACGACCGGCCGAGCAGGTCGCTGCCCGTGAGCCGCTCGACGACGCGCTCGTCGAGCGTCGCCGTGTCGACGTCGGCACCGAAGAGGTCCTTCGCGTAGGCCGCGAGGCGTGCCGCGCCGACGACGTAGCGCTCGGTCGTGCCCGTCACGTCGGACTCGACGACGACGTAGTCGATGTCGGGGCCGACCATGATGCCGAGGTTGGCCGGCAGGGTCCACGGCGTCGTCGTCCAGACGAGGGCGAGCTCGCCGGTCTCGAGGCGCAGGCCGATGGTGACGGCGGGGTCCTGGCGCATCTTGTAGACGTCGTCGTCCATGCGCAGCTCGTGGTTGGACAGCGGCGTCTGGTCGTTCCAGCAGTAGGGCAGCACGCGGAAGCCCTCGTAGACGAGGCCCTTGTCGTGCAGCTGCTTGAAGGCCCAGATGACCGACTCCATGTAGGAGGGCTCGAGCGTCTTGTAGTCGTGGTCGAAGTCGACCCAGCGGGCCTGTCGCGTCACGTAGTCGCGCCACTCGCCGGTGTACTTGAGCACCGAGCTGCGGCACGCGTCGTTGAACCGGTCGATGCCGAGCTCGACGATGTCCTGCTTCGTCTTGAGGCCGAGCTGGCGCTGCGCCTCGAGCTCGGCCGGCAGGCCGTGGGTGTCCCAGCCGAAACGGCGCTCGACCCGCTTGCCGCGCATCGTCTGGTAGCGCGGGACGATGTCCTTGACGTAGCCGGTCAGCAGGTGGCCGTAGTGGGGCAGGCCGTTGGCGAAGGGCGGGCCGTCGTAGAAGACGAACTCGTTGGAGCCGTCGGTGCCCGCGTCACGGCCCTCGACCGACGCGATGAACGTGCCGTCCTCGTCCCAGTACTCGAGGACCCGCTGCTCGATCTCGGGGAAGCGCGGGTTCGACGGGACGCCGCCCGTCGTGGACTGGCCGGCGTCGTCGTTCGTGGTGACCCTGGGATAGGTCATGCTCGTGGTCTCCTGCGTTCGCGTCTGTTGGTCGCTCGTCTCTGCCACGAGGACGACGTCTCCTGCCGGAGGCTGCCGCGGTACCACCCCGCTTGCCGCACGTCCCCGCCCGCTCGGGCAGACGGCATACGGCCGCTCTTGTCGAAGGCTGTGACGGGCCCACCCGTCCGGTTCTAGTAGGGGTCACCCGCCGAGGAGGGTGACCCGGTTCTTCCGGAGGCTCGCCGCTGATACACGGCTCCGACGCCTGTGCCGACCAGTCTAGCCTGTCAGCATGCCCAGCCTGCCCGAGCAGATCGCCCATCGTGAGGTCACCGACGCCGACGTGCGCCGGTCGTACGCACTCGACGCGACGGTCGCCCTCGCTCCCCCGCCCGACGACTTCACCGTCGTCCGGGCCCGGGACCTGAGCGACGTCGTGGCCGTGCTCGAGCACGCGCAGGCCACCGGCACGGCGGTCGTCCCCCAGGGAGCCCGCACGTCACGCTCGGGCGGGGCGGTCGCCACCGAGGACTGCATCGTGCTCAACGTCGAGGCGCTCGACGCCGTCCACGAGGTGAACGAGCTCGAGGGGTATGCCGTCGTCGGCCCCGGCGTCGTCAACGCGGACCTCAAGCGCGCTGCGGCCTCGGCCGGCCTCTTCTACGGGCCCGACCCCGCGTCGTGGGAGACGTGCACCATCGGCGGCAACATCGCCACGAACGCCGGCGGCCTGTGCTGCGTCAAGTACGGCGTCACGTCCGACTGGGTCAAGGCCCTGCAGGTCGTGCTCCCGGGTGGCGAGGTCATGCGCACGGGTCACCGCACCGCCAAGGGCGTCGCCGGCTACGACCTGACCGGCCTCTTCGTCGGGTCCGAGGGCACGCTCGGCGTCGTCACCGAGGCCGTCGTCCGGCTCGAGCCCGCCCCTGACCCGGCCCTGACGGCGCTCGCCGTCTTCGACTCTCTCGACGCCGCGGTCGCCGGGATCGTCGCCCTGCGTCGCGACCCCCACCGCCCGTGCCTGCTCGAGATCATCGACCGCACGAGCGTCCGGGCCATCCAGGCCTTCGGCGACTTCGGCTTCCCCGACGACTGCGCCGCCGTGCTGCTCGTCCAGTCCGACCGCCCCGGCCACGTCGCCGACGACGTCGCGAGGTATGCCGGCCTGCTGGAGTCCGCGGGCGCCACCGACGTCGCGGTCGCCGACGACGCGCAGGAGTCCGAGGCGCTGCTCGCGGGGCGCCGGGTCATGAGCACCGCGTTCGAGGCGATGGGTGGGCGCCTCGCCGAGGACATGTGCGTGCCGATCGGCCGTCTCGCGGAGTTCGTCCGCGGCATCGAGGCCATCTCCGAACGCCGGGCGGTGCTCATCCCGGTGAGCGGCCACGGCGGCGACGGCAACCTCCACCCGTCGATCGTCTACTCCCACGACGACCCCGACAGCCTGGCCCGGGCGTGGGAGGCCTTCGACGACCTCATCCGGCTCGGGCTCTCGCTCGACGGCACCATCACCGGCGAGCACGGCATCGGCTCGGTCAAGGTGCCGTGGCTCGGTCTCGAGCTCGGCGACGCGGAGCTCGACCGGCAGCGCCGCCTCAAGGCCGTCTTCGACCCGCTCGGGATCATGAACCCCGGCAAGGTCTTCCCCGCCGCACCCCGTTGACCCCTCGAGTGCGGTGGATCCCCGGCACCTGGCGCCGGTGATCCACCGCACTCCCGGGTTAGCGTGGGTGATGGGCATCCGCAGGGCCGGTCTCCTCGCGACCGTCGCGCTTGCGGCGGCGGCGTGCACGAGCGGGTCGCCGGCTCCCGGCAGTGACTCAGCGGGTCCGGCCTCCTCGGTCTCCCGGGCTTCCTCTGCCTCGGTGTCCTCCTCGTCCTCGACGTCTCGTCCGGCCGCGAGCGCTCCGGGGACGCCTGCTCCCCCGTCACGTGCGGACCCCTTCGGCGTCGACACGGTGCTGGGCGGCATACGTGCTCTGGCTTCGATCGGTCCGCGCGACGCGGCGAGCCGTGCGAGCGACCGGGCCGCGGCCTACGTCGCGGGTCGGCTGCGCGCCGCCGGCTACCGCGTCAGCCTCCAGACCTTCGCCGTGCCCGCCGGCATCTCGTGGGGGGTGCGGGTCCCGGCCGGCACGAGCGTCGACGTCGTCGCCGACCCGCCCGGCTTCGACCCGACGAAGCCCCACCTCGTCGTCGGCGCGCACCTCGACACCGTGCCGCAGTCACCGGGGGCCGAGGACGACGCGTCCGGGCTCATGGTCATGGCCGAGGTCGCGCGGATGACCCGGCAGCAGCCGGGCGCACTCCCCGTCCGGTTCGTCGCGTTCGGCGCCGAGGAGGCGCGGGGCGGCAACGGCACGTTGTATGCGTTCGGCTCGCGACACTTCGTCGCCGGGCTGGGTGCGCCCGAGCGGCGAGCGGTCCGCGGCATGGTGGCCCTCGACCGGGTGGGTGTCGCGGCGGCGGCGGTCCCGGTGTGCCACGTCGCCGGGGCCGACTCCTCGCTCGCGGACGCCGTCCGTCGCGCAGCCGCCCCGGTGGTGCCGACCAGGGGCTGCACCAACAAGGCGAGCGACCACGTGTCGTTCGTCAGGGCGGGCATCCCGGCCGCCCGGCTCGGCAGCGTGCCGTACGCCGCGTACCACTCGGCGGGCGACGTGCCCTCGGTCGTCGACCGGGGGCAGCTGACGCGGTCGGGGGCCGTCCTGTGGGCCTGGATCCGCTCGCCGCGGTGACCCGACGCGCCGCGCGTGGACCGCGGCGGGGGTCCGGTCGGACGTTTGGCAGGATGACGTCATGACCGAAGTGGACACGACGGGTGCGTGGCTGAGCCGCGAGGACCTCGACAACGCCCGTGACCGACTGCCCATCCTCTACGTCCACGCGATCCCGGTCCGCGTCGACGACCGCGGCGTCGTCACCCACGTCGGGCTCCTGCTCCGCGCGGACAGCGACGGAGGCATCGGCCAGGAGGTCGTCGGCGGTCGGGTGCTCTACCACGAGCGCATCCGCGACGCCCTGATGAGGCACGTCGAGAGCGACCTCGGCCCGATGGCGCTGCCACGGATCCCGCTGTCGCCGCAGCCGTTCACGGTCGCAGAGTTCTTCCCGACGCCAGGCGTCACGCCCTTCCACGACCCCCGTCAGCACGCCGTGTCCCTGGCGTTCGTCGTCGCCGTCATGGGCGACTGCCGGCCGCAGCAGGACGCCCTCGACCTGTCGTGGGTGACTCCCGAGGAGGCGGCGTCGCTCGCAGCCCGTGGCGAGATGCCCGGATCGCACGGCGTCCTCGTGCGCCAGGCCCTGGCCCACGTCGGTTTCCCCGTGTGACCGGCGCTCATCCGTAGAGCGTGCAGATCTCGGTACGGAGCTGCGCGAAGACGGCCCCGAGGGGTTGGTGGACCAACAGGTGGCATGAGGAAGGGAAGGGGCCACCTGGACCCCTTCCCCTCCGCTGCGTCAGTGAACCGCGATCAGATCACGGGTCTATGACGATGGTGCAGGTGATCGTGCGCTCCGTGAGGCCGGTTGCGGTGGCAGAGCCATCGCCGGTCACGTCGTCGGTGTCGAGGTTCGGACCACCGTTGGTGCAGACCACGGTGCTGTCCGTGCCGCCGACGACCTGGGAGTTGATGCTGATCGTGACGTCGGTCAGCGGGTTGTTGACGAACGCGACGTTCTCGCCCGCGTACGGGGTGCCCGCACACGTGGCCGCGTTGTCGACCGTGACGTTCTTCGTCGTGTCACCAGCGGGCAGGTAGCCGGTCGGGACCGTCTCAGTGACGGCGTACTGACCGAACAAGAACCCGTCCACACACGCCTGACCGTTGGCGTCCGTCACGGCGGCGGTGCCGCCGATGGTGAAGGTCACGCCGGACTGGGCGAACACGTTGCCAACAGCGGCGGCGTGCTTGGCCGTCTTGGTGACCCGGATCGCGCCGCGCTGCCGCGGGTCGACGAAGGTCACGGATGCCTGAACGTCGGCAACGACGGTGACGTGCTGGAATGCCGGGTTGGCCAGCTCGTGCCCGGTTGGGGCGACGGTCTCGACGACCCAGTACTCACCGTTCGTCACGGCGGCGAAGTCGCAGACACCGTTAACGGTGGTGCAGGATGCGACGACGGTGTCCTCGACGCCGGGACCGGTTGCCTCGTTGACGGGCGGGTTGTCCTTGACGAGGTTGAACTGCGCACCGGCCAGCAGGTTCGGCGGGGTCGCGTCGTCGTTCTTGATGACGTGGACCGAGCCGCACTGGCTGAAGTTCGTCGCGATGGGACGGATGAAGTCCTTGATAGCGGCGGTGAACGAGTCGGAGGACCGGCTCTTCAGGTACGCCGAGCCGAACGCGACACACTGACCGGAGCCGCCGACGAGGGCGTCGAAGTCGATCTGGGCCTCACCGAAGGTGCGGGCCGAGAGCGCGCCGAGACCGTCGGCGTTGGCTGCCGAGATCGGGACCAAGTTGATCGAGCCGATCGCGTCACCGGCTGCGGAGAGGTTGACCCTCGTGCCCCAGCACGGCGTTGCGTTGTTCGCCTCACACTGGCTGCCGGGGCCGGTGGCGACCCAGCGGGACAGGAACAGCTGGGGAACCGTGCCACCGTTGGCCAGGTCGTACTGGATCAGCACGTCACCGGCGGTGCGGACCGGGGTGACCCCGTTGGACGACAGCGTGCTGGACTTGTTGAGCTCGAAGTCCATGTTCGTCGTGCCGTTCGGGTCCTGCACACGTGACCAGTAGAGGTTGAGGAACCGGCCGTTGGCGTTGGTCTCGAGGTAGCCACCGAAGAACTTCAGGTCGCTCTTGTTCGGCGGGATGGACCCGTCGATGACGGAGGGCACCGGGGTGTCCTCCTTGGTGCCGTTGCCGAACGAGTCGTCACCGGAGCCGGAGGCGAGGTCTGCCTGACGGCGCTCGGTGCCCGAGGCGCTGCCCTGCGGGATGCTGGCCCAGTCCTGGTTCCCCGGGGTGTCGACGACGAGGTTGGCCCCGGAGGCACCCTGGTCGATCTCGAAGATGCTGCCCGGCAGCGATGCCGCGCTCGCTGGTGTCACTGCCACCAGCAGGGCAAGCCCCAGCGCACCTACGCTGGCGGCCGCCACGGTTCTGAAATGCTTCATGCACTTCGTCCCTTCAGTTTTGAGGCCCGCACCCAGACGTGGGCCAATGGCTCGTGACCGACTGGCCACTCGCCCGTGCGTTGCAAATCAGCCCCCGAAACTGATGTAGCCGCGCCTTTGCCCCCGCCCGGCACGTCGACTCGGCGCCCCGCCACCGTGGATGTGCGCGACGACCGGGCCGAGCCGCTTGCTCCGGTGCCCACGAGGGCCTTACCCGTCAGTCGACGCCATCCTTTCTCGATATTAGGGACCCCTCTTGCGCGCCATTGGGAAATGAAGAAATACTTGCCTTCGGTGTATCTCCATTTCCTTGTTTAGTTGGCTATTTCACCGATGCCGA
Organism: Terrabacter sp. Soil810; assembly: GCF_001429645.1. Lineage (NCBI taxonomy): Bacteria > Bacillati > Actinomycetota > Actinomycetes > Micrococcales > Intrasporangiaceae > Terrabacter > Terrabacter sp. Soil810. The sequence goes on along the minus strand of NZ_LMSW01000011.1, from coordinate 950,241 downwards.
GGAAATCGGCAATTATCCGCGTAGATCGTGATACGCCCCTGCTATAGATTGAAATGTCCCGCACTTTGGAGCCGTTGGTGCGGGTCATGGCCATCTGCAGGCCGCCCTTCAACGCGACCGGAGCCGATGGTCCTGCCCAGCGCCCAGCGGGCTTGGGTCTATTGCAGGACAGTGCCACCCACAGCGAATCGTCACGGCCAGCCATCACGGGAGGTCCGCCCTGACCCTCGTCAAGGACTTGACGAGCACGCGTCCGTAATCAGCTGATCCACCTCCGCCTGACGTGGTCCGGTGAAGCTCTTGCCGGGCGACATCTCATGCATAGGTGAATGCGTGGCATACAAAGTCTATTAGACCGATCTTTCACCATATCGCCTGTCATTTTCTGCCTTGGCCTGGGACTTGTGGGACATAAGCCGCCGAGTTGTGAGTTCTTCATCACAACGAAGTGCGACGTCCTACTTTCGGAGCTGGGACGCTGGTCGAACGCGTTCCGGGCGCACGCGATGACGCGGCGCGGGGGGCATGCTTCACCTGGCTGTGGGCTCGGGGCTGACGAGCGACTCCATCCACCCGGATCGGGGACCGGAACCGGCACACAGATGGAGACACAGCATGAATCATTCATGGATGGCGTCTCGGGGGACGCCTTCGACCGGGCACAGAACACAGATCAAGTCATCACGTCTGCGGACGCTGGTGGTGGGTGCGATCGCGGTTCTGGCCATACCCGCCGCGATCATCACGGCGCCAACGGCCTCCGCTGCGACGTGCGTCAACCAAGTCACCGGCAGCAACTTCGAGATCGACCCCAACGCCAACCTCACCGTCCAGGGGAGCGGCTGCATCGACTGGCTCGACGGCACCTCGCTGCGAGGCCTCAGCCAGCAGGACAAGCCGACCGGCACCGGAGACGACTCGTTCGGACAGGGCACGGCTGAGAATGACACCAGCCCGACCATCGTGAGCGGATCCATCCCTCCCAACAAGAGTGACCTCAAGTACTTCGGGGTCAACACGGAGACGGCCGCGGGCAAGTTCCTGCAGCTGTTCTGGACGCGTGTCCAGAACCCCAGCGGCACGACAAACATGGACTTCGAGCTGAACCAGAAGTTCTGCAACCCAGCCGCGACCCCGACGAACTGCGCCGACAACGGCAAGGGCGTCACACCTGAGACACCCCTCCGCACGAGCGGTGACAAGCTCATCACCTACGACCTCTCCAAGGGCGGAACCGTCCCGACGATCTCGATCCGCACCTGGACCGGTTCCGTCTGGGGGACGCCGACCGTCATCTCCAGCTCGAGCGCCAGCGCCGTGGGCTCCGTCAACACGAGCGCCATCGCTGCAGCCAGCTCCGGCGGTCTCGGCGCCCTCGACCCGTACACCTTCGGCGAGGCGTCCATCGCCTTCACCGCACTGTTCCCAGCGGGTTCAGGCTGCACAACGTTCGGTTCGACCTACCTGAAGAGCCGCTCGTCGGACTCGTTCACGGCCGAGGTCAAGGACTTCATCTCGCCCGAGCGTGTCAACATCAGCAACTGCACCGGCTTGGTGACCAGCGCGACCCAGCAGGTCGTCATCGGCAACGCGATCAACGACACCGCCACACTCAGTGGCGCGACGGCGACCGCGGGCGGAACGATCACCTTCCGGGTGTACAGCGACGCGACCTGTTCGACCTTGGTCTCGACGCTCGGTCCCATCACCGTGAACGGCAACGGGAGCTACCCGTCGGGCAGCTACACGCCAGGATCGGTCGGCACCTACTACTGGATCGCCTCCTACTCCGGCGATCTCAACAACAGTCCCTCGACGGGTGCCTGTGGCGACGCCAACGAGACGAGCACGGTCATCAAGGCCAGCCCGGGCATCTCCACGACCGCGACCGCAGGACCGGTCATCGTCGGTAGCAACATCAGCGACACGGCAGCACTCACGGGCGCCACGAGCGACGCCGGCGGGTCGATCAGCTTCGCGCTGTACAGCGACGCGACCTGCTCCACCCTCGTGACGACGCTTGGCCCGGTCTCGGTCGCCGGCAGCGGCAGCTATGGTTCCGGCAACTACGTCACGACAGCTGTCGGGACGTACTACTGGATCGCGAGCTACACCGGTGACGCGAAGAACAACGCAGTTACCGGCAGCTGTGGGGACACCGGCGAGAGCAGCCAGGTGACGAAGCAGCAACCCGCCATCTCGACCACTGCCGTGACACCCGTCGTGATCGGCTCGGCCATCAGTGACACTGCCGTGCTGACGGGGGCAACCTCCGATGCCGGCGGTTCCATCACGTTCAGGCTCTACAGCAACAACACCTGCACCACTCTCGTCACCACGCTGGGTCCTGTGAGTGTCAACGGCAACGGTTCCTACGCCTCCGGCAACTACACTCCGTCGGCCGTGGGCACGTACTACTGGATCGCCAGCTACACCGGCGACAGCAAGAACGAGCCGGTGTCGGGTACGTGTGGAGATACCGGTGAGACGAGCGTGGTGAACAAGGCTCCGGCTGACATCACCACGGCGCAGTCGTTCTACCCGCAGGACTCGGTGACCATGAGCGCTACGGCAGGAGGTACCCCCGGGGGCACCGTGACGTTCAAGCTCTACGGACCGAACGCAGCCGACTGCTCGGGTAGCGCCGTCTACACCCTGTCGAACGTGGCTCTTGTCGGCGGTTCGGCCGACACGAACAACCAGACGTCGTTCGCCATCAATGCCGCGAATGCTGGTTCGTACAAGTGGCTCGTCAGCTACAGCGGCGACACGAACCACCTGGCCAACGCCGGCGTCTGTGGCGACGAGATCTCCTCGTTGACGATCAACAACAACGCGATTCCGTGACCTGACCTCCACGCTCGTGTCCGGCCGACGGGGCGGCCGGACACGAGGAGGCAGCCACATCTCACGTCCGTGACCGGTTCGGGGCCTGTGTCCTGAACCGGTCGCGGCTCTTTCGGGGCATATGCCGCCACCTCGGCGGGACACGTATCGGGGAGGTCGTTCCCGCCTCCAAGACACGACGCGACCGACCAGGGCCGCCGTCGTCACAGACCCGAGTCGGGGGTCGGGCCACCTCCACCCAGGGAAAGAAGCACCACCATGAAGGTCACCAGATCAGCTCTCGTCGCCGTCGTCGCGTTCATCGCGGCTCTCGTCATGGCCAGCCCGTCTTCAGCGGTCGCCGCGAAGTTCCACAGCGTCGACTCGTCGGTCAGCAACTCGGGCGCCCTCGTCGTCAGCTTCGACGAGCGCGGGCTCGGCAACGGCAACATCGACTACACCCTGACGGCGGACGCCTCGGCCGTCTACGCGTGCATCAACGGCGGCGGGCAGCACCCGCAGGCCGCGAACAAGGAGACCGTGAACGGCGACGTGAGTGCCGCCGGCAGCTTCGAGTCGAGGAACGGCCGCGTCCAGGCGAGCCTCTCCGCAGGCCCGATCTCGGCGGGCGGCTTCACCTGCCCGAACGGACAGCGCCTCGTGCTTGCCGCCGTCTCCTACTCGAACATCCTCCTGACCGACACGACGAACGGCACGAGCGTCTCCGTGCCTGACACGTCGCGCGTCTTCTTCGCCGTCTGAGGCTCTCCGGACGGGCACGGCCCGACGAGCGCGCTCGCCGGGTCGTGTGCTCCGGGTAACAGGGGCCCGAGCAGCCGTATGCCGCTCCGCCACCCTCCCCCGGCCACGCGGCATACGCCCCCGGGGGTCGCACGCCGTGGCCGGCGGGAGCGGTCAGTGCTGGTGCTCGAGCAGGTCCTGACGACCGGACCCCAGCACCGTGAGCGGCAGCAGGGTCTTGCCCGTGGGCCCGATCTCGATCTCGGTGCCCATCTGCGGGCAGACGCCGCAGTCGAAGCACGGCGTCCAGCGGCAGTCGTCGACCTCGGTCTCGTCGAGGGAGTCCTGCCAGTCCTCCCAGAGCCAGTCCTTGTCGAGACCGGAGTCGAGGTGGTCCCAGGGCAGCACCTCGGACTCGCCGCGCTCGCGCGTGGTGTACCAGGCGAGGTCGACCGGCACGTCGGCGAAGGCCTCGTCCGCACAGCGCATCCAGCGCTCGTAGGAGAAGTGCTCGCTCCAGCCGTCGAAGCGGCCGCCGTCGCGCCAGACGGCCTCGATGACCTTGCCGACGCGGCGGTCACCGCGTGAGAGGAGCCCCTCCACGATGCCGGGCTGGCCGTCGTGGTAGCGGAAGCCGATGGACGAGCCGTAGCGCTTGTCGGCGCGGATCGCCTCACGGAGCTTGGCCAGGCGCGCGTCGGTCTCCTCGACACCGAGCTGCGAGGCCCACTGGAACGGCGTGTGCGGCTTGGGCACGAAGCCGCCGATCGAGACGGTGCAGCGGATGTCGCGGCGACCCGAGACCTGCCGCCCGGTCTCGATGACCTTCTTGGCGAGCTCGGCGATCTGGAGCACGTCCTCGTCGGTCTCGGTGGGCAGCCCGCACATGAAGTAGAGCTTGACCTGCCTCCAGCCGGCGCCGTAGGCCGCGGCGACGGTCTGGATGAGGTCCTCCTCGGACACCATCTTGTTGATGACCTTGCGGATGCGCTCGGAGCCGCCCTCGGGCGCGAACGTCAGGCCCGAGCGTCGACCGTTGCGGGTCAGCTCGTTGGCGAGGTCGATGTTGAAGGCGTCGACGCGGGTCGACGGCAGCGAGAGACCCGTCTGGGTGCCCTCGTAGCGGTCGGCGAGACCCTTGGTCAGGTCGGCGATCTCGGAGTGGTCGGCCGAGCTCAGCGAGAGCAGCCCCACCTCCTCGAATCCCGTTGCGGCCAGGCCGCGCTCGACCATCTCACCGATGCCGGTGATCGACCGTTCGCGCACCGGACGCGTGATCATGCCGGCCTGGCAGAAGCGGCAGCCGCGCGTGCAGCCGCGGAAGATCTCGACCGACATGCGCTCGTGCACCGACTCGGCGAGCGGCACGAGGGGCTGCTTGGGGTAGGGCCACGCGTCGAGGTCCATGACGGTGTGCTTGGCCACGCGCCACGGCACACCCGCGGCGTCGGCCGCCGGCGCCACGCGCTGGATGCGCCCGTCGGGCAGGTAGGAGACCTCGTAGAAGGCCGGGACGTAGACGCCGCCGGTGCGAGCGAGGCGCAGCAGCACCTCGCGGCGACCACCGGGACGGCCCTGGGCCTTCCACTCCCCCACGATGTCGGTGACCGTGAGGACGGCCTGCTCACCGTCGCCGACGATGGCGGCGTCGATGAAGGACGCGACCGGCTCGGGGTTGAAGGCCGCATGGCCGCCCGCGATGACGATCGGGTCGTCGAGGCCGCGGTCGACCGCGTGCAGCGGGATGCCGGCGAGGTCGAGAGCGGTGAGCATGTTGGTGTAGCCGAGCTCGGTCGAGAAGCTGAGTCCGAAGAGGTCGAAGTCGCGCACCGAACGGTGGGCGTCCACGGTGAACTGCGGCAGGTCCGCCTCCCGCAGCTGCGCCTCCATGTCGGGCCACACGGCATACGTGCGCTCGGCAAGAGCGTCCGCCCGCTCGTTGAGGACCTCGTAGAGGATCATGACGCCCTGGTTGGGGACGCCGACCTCGTACGCGTCGGGGTACATGAGCGCCCACCGCGTGGTCAGCTCCTCGCCGTCGGGGCCGTGGCCGCCGACGTGCCAGTCCTTGACCGTGGAGTTGAGCTCGCCGCCGACGTACTGGATGGGCTTGTTGACCCGCTCCAGCAGGGGCTCGAGGGCGTTGAACAGGGACTCTCCGGGCATCCCGCCATGGTACGTGTGGTCGGGCGGACACCGAAACACGACCAACCGGGCCCCCTCGCCGAAGCGCCGGACACCGGCAGGCCCCCGCCCTAGTCTGGGTGGGCGGAGGTGGGATGGTGGCGACGGTGCCGACGGCGATCCACGTGGAGGTGCTGCCCGCGCGACTGGGCGACTGTCTGCTCGTCGAGTGCCCCCGCCCAGACGGCACGACGTGGCGGATGCTCGTGGACGGGGGCCCTCCGGACACGTGGCCGCTCCTCGAGGCGCGGCTGCGCCGCCTCGACCCGGATGACCGCCACATCGACGTCGCGGTCATCACGCACATCGACAGCGACCACATCGGCGGCATGCTGCCGTTCCTCGCGAGCGACCTGGCCGCGGACGTCCGAGACTTCTGGTTCAACGGGCGCACGCACCTTCCGGTGACCGGGCCCGGCCGGCCACGGAGCGTCGACCAGGGCGAGAGCCTCGTCGCCGCGCTCCGCGGCCCCGACGAGGATCCGCTGGCCGGCGGTCCCTCGGTGCTGCAGTCACGTCGCCGAGCCCTGCCGTGGAACGTCGCGTTCGGTGGCGGGCCCGTCGACACGGGCGCGGCGGGCGGCTTCGTCGAGGTTGCGGTGCCGGGTGGACCGACCGTCACGGTGCTCTCCCCGACGACGAAGCGCCTCATGCGGCTGGCCGACTCGTGGTCGAGGAGCCTGCGCGACGCGCTGGGCGACCACGCCCGCGAGGTGGCGCTCGACGTGCCCGAGCCTCTCGCCGACCTGCAGCACCTGGCCGACGAGCGGACGCCTCGGGACACGTCGGTGCCCAACGGGAGCAGCATCGCCCTGCTCGTCGAGCACCGCGGGGCGAGCGTCGTGCTCGGGGCGGACGCCTTCGGGAGCGTCCTCACCGCGGCCTTGCAGGGTGTGGCCCGCGCCCGCGGGGGTGAGACCCTCACCGTCGACGCGCTGAAGCTGCCTCACCACGGGAGCGACGCCAACGTCGTCGCGGCGCTGCTCGAGGTGGCGCCGGCCAGTCACTACCTCGTCTCGACCAACGGTGATGTCTTCCACCACCCGGACGACGCCGCCATGGCCCGGGTCGTGCTCGGCGCCCCGGCCGGGCCGACCCTGTGGTTCAACTACCGCACCCCACGGACCGAGCGGTGGGCCGACCCGAGGCTCGTCGAAGCGCACGGGCACCGCGTCGCCTTCCCCGAGCCGGGGCACGCCGGCGCCGGGGCGGTCATCGACCTCCCGGCCCGGCGCTGAGCCCCGGGCGTCAGGAGCCGTCGTACATCGCGTCGAGCTCGGCGCGGTGCTTCTCGGTGACGGCCTTGCGGCGCAGCTTCATGCTCGGGGTGAGGTCGCCCTCCTCGACCGTGAGGTCCTTGTCGAGGATGGTGAACTTCTTGATCGTCTCCCAGCGGTTGAGGCCGTCGTTGAGCTGGTCGACGTAGCGCTGGACGAGGGCGTGCGCCTGCGGCGAGGCCACCACCTCGGCGTACGTCTTGCCGTCGAGCCCGACGGTCGGCGCCCAGCCGACCATGGCGTCGGGGTCGAGGGTCACGAGTGCTGTCGCGTAGTTGTGGCCGGCCCCGTGCACGAGGAACTGGCTGACGAAGGGACACAGGCCCTTGAACCGCGCCTCGATCTCGGCCGGGGCGATGTACTTGCCGCCCGAGGTCTTGAAGACGTCCTTCTTGCGGTCGGTGACGTAGAGGAAGCCGCGCTCGTCGATGCGCCCGATGTCGCCGGTGTGGAACCACCCGTCCTCGCTGAGCACCTCGGCCGTCGCCTCGGGGTTGTTGTGGTAGCCGCGCATGACGCCGGGTCCCTTGACGAGGATCTCGCCGTCCTCGTCGGCGATGCGGACCTCCGTGCCGGGCAGCGGCCAGCCGACGGAGCCGTACTGGTACGCGCCGTGCTCGGGCGCGTTGACCGTCGTGCCCGACGACGTCTCGGTGAGGCCGTAGCCCTCCTGGACGAGCAGGCCCACCGACCCGAACCAGCGCGCGACCTCGGCGTTGAGCGGCGCCGAGCCGCTGATCATGAAGCGGACCCGGCCGCCGAAGCGCTCCTGCACCTTGTGCAGCACGAGCTTCGTCGCGAGCGCGTGCCGCCGCGTAAGGGACGCCGAGGGCTGGTCTCCGCGGGCCCGGACGTCGCGCATCTCGCCACCGACCTTGAGGGCCCAGTCGATGAGCTTCTTCTTGACGCCCTTCTCCCCCGCGAACATCAGGGCGATGCGCCCGTGCGCCTTCTCGAAGATGCGCGGCGGGCCGGCCATGAAGGTCGGTTTGATGACGGCCATGTTCTCGACGATCTTGTCGACACGGCCGTCGACGGCGGTCGGGAAGCCGATCTGGAGCCCCGTCGCGACGAGCATCTTGCCGAAGACGTGCGAGAGCGGCAGCCAGAGGAACTGCAGGTCGTCCCCGGTGAAGGTGCCGATGGCGTCGATGACGGCGCCCTCGTAGACGACGCTGTCCTGGACGAGGCGCACGCCCTTGGGGCGGCCGGTCGTGCCGGACGTGTAGATGACGACGGCGAGGGACTCACGCGTGAGCTGGTCGATGCGCGAGTCGACGAGGTCCGGCGTCGCCGCCAGCCACTCGCGACCACGCTCGGCGAGCTGGTCGGTGGTGATGACCCACCCGTCCTCGCTGCCCGGTCCCGTCAGGGCGATGACCTGCCGGACCCCGGGCACCTCCGAGCGGACGCGCTGGAGCTTGGCGACCTGCTCCTCGTTCTCGGCGAAGACGATGCCGCTGCCCGAGTCGGTGAGGATGTAGGCGACGTCCTCGGCGATCGTCGTGGGGTAGACCGTCGTCGTCGCGCCCCCGGCGCAGATGACGGCGAGGTCGGCGAGGATCCACTCGACGCGCGTCGTCGAGGCGATGGCGACGCGGTCCTCCAGCTGCACCCCGAGGCTGACGAGTCCGGCGGCCCACTGCTCGACGACCTCGTGGGTCTGCCTCCACGTCAGGGTGGTGAGCTCGCTCGACCCCTCCGCGAAGTAGAGGTAGGCCGGCGCGTCGGGCGTGGCCCGGACCCGGCTGCGGAAGAGCGCGCCCACGCTGGGGGCGCGGCCGTCGAGGATGTTCTGGTCGACGTCCCGGTCGGCGAGTGCCTGGAGGGGCATGTGGACTCCTTTGTCACTGCGGTTGCCCGTCATCGGCGTCTGCGGGCGACCGCGCCATGCCGGGATGATGTCAACAATCGACCCGCCAGTCACGCATCCGTCGGCGTCGTCGGCGAAACGTGACCCGTCGGTAACCGGACTCGGGGGTCACCCGCGCGCGGGCTCACCCCCACAGGGCGCGGGCCGTCACGTGGCGTCCGCCTCGCCGCTGCGAGGCGGACGCCACGTTGCCGACGAGGCCGATCGCGATCCACGAGGCGATGAGGGACGAGCCGCCGCTCGACACGAAGGGCAGCGGCAGGCCCGTCACCGGCATGAGGCCGAGGTTCATCCCGATGTTCTCGAAGGCCTGCACCCCGAGCCAGACGGCGACGCCGATCGCGACGAGGCGGCCGAACGCGTCGGCACGGCGTGCCACGACGACGCACCGCACGACGATGAAGCCGATGAGCACGACGAGCCCCGCCGCCCCGAGGAAGCCGAGCTCCTCCCCCGCCACGGAGAAGACGAAGTCGGTCTCCTGGAACGGGATGAAGCCGCCCTGGGTCTGGCGACCCTCGAAGAGACCCTGTCCACCGAGGCCGCCCGAGCCGATCGCGATGCGCACCTGACGCGTCTGGTAGCCGATGCCCTGCGGGTCGAGCGAGGGGTCGAGGAAGGCCCGCAACCGGTTGCGCTGGTAGCCCGAGAGGACGGGCGTCACAAACGCCGCGCCGACGGTGGCCGCGCCGACGACGACGACGCCGAGCGTCCACAGGGCGGGGGCTCCGGCGGCGGCGATGATGACGACCGACATCGCGACGAGCACGAGGGCGGACCCGAGGTCGGGCTGCGCCAGCACGAGCACGACGGGGATGCCGGCCACGACCCACGCGAGCGCCACGTCCCGGTGACGCTGGCGCAGCCCGCGCTCGGCCCGCTCGGCGAGGAGCATGGCCAGGCCGATCGCCAGGGCCACCTTCATGAGCTCCGAGGGCTGCAGGCTCATCCCTCCGGGCAGCCGGATCCAGGAGCGCGACCCGTTGACCGTCGACCCGAGCGGCGAGACGACCGCCGCCAGACCGAGCACGGCGAGCACGTAGACGACGGGCGCGGCCGCGCGGACGACCCGCACGTCGAGCCGCGTCACCACCGCAGCGCAGGCGATGCCGACGCCGAGCGCGACGAGCTGCTTGAGCGCCGCGGTGCCGCCCACGGACGCGCGGGTCGCGGACCACACGAGGACGACTCCGACGACCGACAGGCCGAAGGCGCCGATGAGCAGCCCGAGGTCCACGCGCAGCCACGACGGACCGCCATCGCGCAGCCCCGACGAGGCTCGCAGGGACGGCCGGCCACGAGCGCTCCGCGGAGGCGTCGGCCGCAGCAGCGGCCCGGCTACGACGGGACGATCGCCGAGAGGATCTCGCGACACCGGACCACGTCCTGGGCCATCTGCTCGACGAGCGTGTCGATCGACTCGAACTTCAGGGTCGGGCGCAGGTGCGAGACGAACTCCACCGCGACGCGCTCACCGTAGAGGTCGAGGTCGGTGCGGTCGAGCACGTAGGCCTCGACGCGGCGCTGGTGACCGTCGAACGTCGGGTTGGTGCCCACCGAGAGGGCTGCGGGGAGCGTGCGGTCAGGCGCACCCTCGTGGAGGTCGAGACGGACGAGCCACCCGGCATACACCCCGTCGGCCGGCACGAGGCCCTCGTGGTCCTGCGAGAGGTTGGCCGTGGGGTAGCCGAGCTCGCGGCCGCGGTGGTCACCGTGCACGACGGTGCCGGTGACCCGGTGGGGGCGACCGAGGATCTGGGCGGCGTGGTCGACGTTGCCGGCGAGCAGCTCGGACCGCAGCTGCGTCGAGCTCCAGCGGGCGCCCTCGTCGGCGCCCTCGCCGATGTCGTCGAGGGCGATGACCTCGAACCCGTGCGACGCGCCGAGCTCGCGCAGCGTGCCGACGTCACCGGAGTTGCGCACGCCGAAGCGGGTGTCCTTGCCCACGACGACGGCGCACGCACCGAGGGCGTCGACGAACATGCCGCGGACGAACTCCTCGGGGGTCTGCTGCGCGAACTCGCGCGTGAACTCGATGACGAGCACGGCCCCCAGACCGACCGAGGCGAGCGCGTCGAGGCGCTGCTCGAGCGACATGACGACCGCCGGAGCGCGGTCGGGGTAGAGCACGGCGATCGGATGCGGCTCGAAGGTGACGGCGACGGGGATCGCGTCGCGGTCGGCGGCCTCGCGCACGACACGCGTCAGGACCTCGCGGTGGCCGCGGTGCACCCCGTCGAAGTTGCCGAGGGTGACGACGGTGGGCCCGAGGTCGGCCGGGATGTCGTCGAGTCCGTACCAGCGCTGCACGGCGACCACTGTAGTGGCCGTGCCGGAGCGGACGTCCGAGGGCTCGGGCACGAGGCTCAGGCCCCCGCCCCGGTCGCGGCGAAGACCACCTTGGCCCGGGCCGTCGGACGCGTCTCGTCGAGCACGGCAACGAGGCGCCCGTCCGGGTCGATCGCGGCCACGGCGTCAGCGCCGGCCACGGCGCTCGGGATGCGCTGGCCGTAGCCGAGGGCGACGGCCTCCTCGGCGGTCACCTCGTGCACGGGCAGCTGCGCCCGCGCCGCCTCGGCGATGGGGAGCAGGGGTATGCCGTCGGGCCCGTCGGCCTCCGACGTGGCCGTGAGGTCGTCGAGCGACGCGGCATCGTCGAGCCCGAAGCGGCCCACGCGCGTACGCCGGAGCGCCGTCAGGTGCCCGCCGACGCCGAGCGCCTCGCCGAGGTCGCGGGCGAGCGCGCGGACGTAGGTGCCCGACGAGACGTCGACCTCGACCTCGACGTCGACGACGTCGATGGGCGGACCGACCTCGACCGTCGCGGTGCCGGGACGCACGGAGAGCATGTCGAAGCGGCTCACCGTGACCGGCCGCGCGGGCAGGTCGACCGTGTCGCCCTGCCGGACGCGGGTGTAGCTGCGTACGCCCTTGACCTTGATGGCGCTGACGGCGCTCGGCACCTGCTGGATCTCCCCGGTCAGGGCGGCGACGGCGGCCGGCAGCGCGGCCTCCAGGGCCGGCACGTCCTCGACGCCGAGCGCCTGGGTGGTCTCACCCTCGGCGTCGTCGGTGAGGGTGGCCATCCCGAGACGGATCGTGGCGGCATACGACTTGTCGCAGCCGACGAGGAAGGTGAGCAGCTTCGTGCCCCGATCGACGCCGAGCACGAGGACACCGGTCGCCATGGGGTCGAGCGTGCCGGCGTGCCCGACCCGGCGGGTGCCGCAGAGCCGGCGGGCGCGCGCCACGACGTCATGGCTCGTCCAGCCGGCCGGCTTGTCGACGACGAGCAGGCCACCCGAGCGGTCGGTCATCGGGCGTCGACGTCCGCGTCCACCTCGGCGTCCACGGTGTCGTCGCTGGCGTCGTCCTCGGAGCGGTCGACCGGCTTGCGGTAGGGGTCGGCGTCGCCGGCCGGCGTGGCGTTCGCCGCGGCGCGCGCCAGCTCCTCGTCGCGAGCACGGGTCTGGGCCACCAGGTCCTCGAGGTGGGCAGCGCCCTCGGGCAGCGCGTCGGCGATGAACTCGATCGACGGGGTCAGGCGGATGCCGATGCCCTTGCCGACGGCCGAGCGGATACGGCCCTTGTTGGCCTCGAGCACCTCGGCCGTGGCCTGGCGGTCCTCGTTGCTGCCGAAGACGGTGTAGAAGACGGAGGCCTGCTGGAGGTCGCCGGTGACGCGGGCGTCGGTGATGGTGACGAACCCGAGGCGTTCGTCCTTGAGCCGGAACTCGAGGTACTCGGCGACGATGACCTTGATCCGGTCGGCGATCTTGCGGGCGCGGGCGGGGTCAGCCATGACTACCTCTGCTTTCGTGTGCGTGCGGTCGGACCAGCCGACGTGGTGATCACCCTAGTAGCGGCGCGGGGACGCTGCGCATTCCCGTCCGGGCGTCCGCGGGTCGGGTGGGACCCCGCAGACGGCGACGGCGCCGACCCCCGTGGGGGGCCGGCGCCGTCGCACCTGTCGAGCTCAGGCGCGCGGCTTCTCGCGCATCTCGAACGTCTCGATGACGTCGTCGATCTCGATGTTGTTGAAGTTGCCGAGGTTGATACCGCACTCGAAGCCCTCGCGGACCTCGGTGACGTCGTCCTTGAAACGACGCAGACCGGTGATCTCGATGCCCTCGCCGATGACGGTGCCGTCGCGGATGATCCGCGCACGGGTCCCGCGCTTGATCTCGCCGGAGCGCACGAGCGAACCCGCGACGTTGCCGAACTTGCTCGACTTGAAGACCTCGCGGACCTCGGCCGTGCCCAGCTGGACCTCTTCGTACTCCGGCTTGAGCATGCCCTTGAGCGCTGCCTCGACGTCGTCGATCGCCTGGTAGATGACCGAGTAGAAGCGCATGTCGACGCCCTCCCGGTCGGCCAGCTCGGCGACACGCTCCGCGGGGCGGACGTTGAAGCCGATGATGATCGCGTTGTCGACCGTCGCGAGGTTGACGTCGTTCTGCGTGATGGCACCCACACCGCGGTGGATGATCCGCAGGTCGACCTCGTCGCCCACGTCGATCTTGAGCAGCGCGTCCTCGAGCGCCTCGACCGAACCCGACACGTCACCCTTGAGGATGAGGTTGAGGGTGTCGACCTTGCCCGCGGCGAGAGCCTCGTTGAGGTCCTCGAGCGAGATGCGCTTGCGGCGCTTGGCGAGGCTCGCCGCACGCGACGCCGCCTCACGACGCTCGGCGATCTGACGGGCCGTGCGGTCGTCGGGGGCCACGAGGAACGTGTCACCGGCGCCGGGGACCGACGTCAGACCGAGCACCATGACGGGCCGCGAGGGTCCGGCCTGCTCGACGTTGTTGCCGTGCTCGTCGAGCATGGCACGCACGCGGCCGTGACCGCTGCCGGCCACGATCGAGTCACCGACGCTGAGCGTTCCCGACTGGACGAGGACGGTCGCGACCGGGCCGCGGCCCTTGTCGAGGTGCGCCTCGATGGCGACACCACGGGCGTCCTTGTCGGGGTTGGCGCGCAGGTCGAGGGCCGCGTCGGCGGTGAGCAGGACGGCCTCGAGGAGCCCGTCGATGTTCGTGCCGTTCTTGGCCGAGACGTCGACGAACATCGTGTCGCCGCCGTACTCCTCCGCGATGAGGTTGTACTCGGTCAGCTGCTGGCGGATCTTCGCCGGGTTGGCGTCCGGCTTGTCCACCTTGTTGACGGCCACGACGATCGGCACGTTGGCCGCCTGGGCGTGGTTGAGCGCCTCGATGGTCTGCGGCATGACGCCGTCGTCGGCGGCGACGACGAGGATCGCGATGTCCGTCACCGACGCACCACGGGCACGCATGGCCGTGAAGGCCTCGTGACCGGGGGTGTCGATGAACGTGATGGCGCGCTTCTCGCCCTCGTGCGTCGTGGCGACCTGGTAGGCACCGATGTGCTGGGTGATGCCACCGGCCTCGCCCTCGGCGACCTCCTCGGAGCGGATCGCGTCGAGGAGCTTCGTCTTGCCGTGGTCGACGTGGCCCATGACGGTCACGACCGGCGGACGCGCCTCGAGGTCCTCGTCCTCCTCGGCCTCGAGCTCGGCGTCGAGGTCGATGTTGAACGAGCCGAGCAGCTCGCGCTCCTCGTCCTCGGGCGACACGACCTCGATCTCGTAGCCGAGCTCGGCGCCGAGCACCTTGAAGGTCTCCTCGTCGAGGGACTGCGTGGCCGTGGCCATCTCGCCGAGGTGGAACAGCACGGTGACGAGCGACGCCGGGTTGGCGTTGATCTTGTCGGCGAAGTCGGTCAGCGAGGCACCACGACGGACGCGGATGGTCGTCTTGCCGTCACCACGGGGGACGCTGACGCCACCCAGGCTCGGGGCCTGCATCTGCTCGAACTCCTGGCGCTTCGCGCGCTTGGACTTGCGGCCTCGGACCGGGCGACCGCCGCCACGACCGAAGGCACCAGCCGTCGAGCCACGACCGCCGCCGCCACCGCGGGGACCGCCGAAGCCGCCGGGACGACCGCCGCCGGGGGCGCCGCCGGGGCCACCACCGAAGCCGCCACGGCCACCGCCGCCACCCGGGCCACCACGGCCGGGGCCGCCGGCCGGGCGCTGGCCCGGACGGCCGACGGTGCTGCGCTCGGGCATCATGCCCGGGCTGGGACGCGGACCACCGGGACGCGGGGCGCCACCGGGAGCACCGGGACGACCGCCCGCTGCCGGAGCACCGGGACGCGGGGCGCCACCGGGAGCACCGGGACGCTGGCCACCCTGACCACCCTGACCACCCTGGCGCTGCTGCGGACGCGGCATGCCCTGACTGGGGCTGAACGGGTTGTTGCCCGGACGCGGGCCGGCGTCGCCACCGGGACGCGGGGCGCGGGACTGGCCCATGCCCTGGCTCGGGGCGAACGGGTTGTTGCCCGGACGCGGCTGACCCGGACGGGGAGCCGGACGCGGGGAGGCCGGGACGCCGGAGGTCTGCTGACCACCGTCACGGCTGGACTGCACGCGCGCCGGGGCCGACGCCGCGGGAGCGGCGGGGGCCGGAGCAGCCGGGGCCGGAGCCTTCGGTGCCGGGGCGGCGGGTGCGGGAGCTGCCTTGGCGGGCGCCGGAGCTGCCTCGCGGGCGGCAGGTGCTGCGGGAGCAGCCGGGGCGGGGGCCGCCGGCGCTGCGGCTGCGGGGGCGGCCGGCGCGGGGGCCGACGGCGCCGGAGCAGCCTTCTGGGGCGCGGCGGGGGCCGCGCTGGTGGGGGCGGCCTTGGGGGCCGCCGGCTTCTTGTCTCCGCTGGACGAGCCTTCCCGGGGGAAGGTCTCGATGATCTTGCGGACGACGGGGGGCTCGATGGTCGACGATGCCGACCGGACGAACTCTCCCTGGCTCTTCAAGTGTGCGAGCAGTGTCTTGCTCTCGACTCCGAGCTCCTTTGCGAGCTCGTAGACCCGGACCTTAGCCACATCTCTCCTGTTCCTGGTCCGGCCTGAACAGGGAGTGGCCGAACCGTGGGTTATTGCTGGGGCTTGCTCATCGCTGAGTACTCATCGGGTGCTCATAGCGTTTTCAACCCGCCTTGTGGTTCGTTGACTGATCTCTGACTGATCCGGTGCTCCCCCGTCGTGGGCGGGCACCGGTGCGTGCTACTCGTGCTGGACCCCGAGCTGTCGTGCCACCGCGCTCACGTCGAGCGCCGCCTGCAGTCGCAGGGCACGCCCGAACGCCTTGCGGCGCACTGCCAGCTCGAAGCATTCGGGCGTCGGGTGCAACCACGCACCACGTCCCGGCATCCGGTGTCTCGGGTCGGGACGGAGCGTGACCGGGGAGGTGTCCCCAGCGTCTCTGTCCGTCGCCGCGACCACTCGCAGCAGGGCCGACCAGCTATCCATTCCTCGACATCCCACACAGGTGCGGGACGGCTCAGCACGGAGTCCAGTCCGGTCGGCCACAGACAAGTCTACCGCGTTCGCGCCGCTCCCCGCTCCACGGGGTGCGCCGGGCCGGGCGCTCAGCGCCCGTCAGGCGCCACCTCGACACCGCCCCCCGTCGCACCGGAGGCCTCGGGCGCCTCGGTGTCCGGGCGGATGTCGATGCGCCATCCGGTGAGCTTGGCGGCGAGGCGGGCGTTCTGCCCCTCCTTGCCGATCGCGAGGCTCAGCTGGTAGTCCGGGACGACGACGCGAGCCGTGCGCGCCGACGCGTCGACGATCTCGACGGACTGCACGCGGGCCGGCGACAGCGCGGCCGCCACGAAGGTCGCCGGGTCGTCGGCGTAGTCGACGATGTCGATCTTCTCGCCGCGCAGCTCGGTCATGACGGCCCGCACGCGCGCCCCCATCGGGCCGATGCACGCGCCCTTGGCGTTGACGCCGGAGACCCGGCTGTGGACCGCGATCTTCGTGCGGTGCCCGGCCTCGCGGGCCAGGGCGGCGATCTCGACGGTGCCGTCGGCGATCTCGGGCACCTCGAACTTGAAGAGCGTGCGCACGAGGTTGGGGTGGGTGCGGCTCAGACCGACCTGCGGGCCCTTGGGTCCGCGCTTGACGCTGACGACGAAGCAGCGCAGGCGCTCGCCGTGGACGTAGCGCTCGCCCGGTACCTGCTCGGCCAGGGGCAGGATGCCCTCGACCGTGCCGAAGTCGACGAGGACGTTCCGGGGGTCCTGGCTCTGCTGGATGATGCCGGAGATGACGTCGCCCTCGCGGCCCTTGAAGTCGCCGAGGATGGCCTCGTCCTCGAGGTCGCGCAGTCGCTGGACGATGACCTGACGTGCCGTCGAGGCGGCGATGCGGCCGAAGCCCACCGGGGTGTCGTCGAACTCGGGGCCGGGCTCGCCACGCTGCGGACGCTCACCCTCCTCGGTGACCGGCAGGAGGTCGCCCTCCTCCCGGGCCCACACGATGACGTGGCCCGTCTTGCGGTCCAGCTCGACCCGCGCGATGCGCTGGCTGCCGTCGGTGCGGTGGTAGGCGACGAGGAGCGCCTGCTCGATCGCCGGGATGAGCACGTCGAGGCTGATGTCGCGCTCCCGTTCGAGGGCGCGCAGGGCTGCGAGGTCGATGTCCATCAGTGGTCCCCTTCCAGGGCGGACGTCTCGTCCGGGTCGTGGGTGTCGTCATGGGCGTCGTCGGTGCCGCCGGAGCCGTCGTGAGGCTCGTCGTGAGCCTCGTCGTGCGCGTCGTCGGCCGTCTCGACCCGCTTGAACTCGACCTGCACGGTGCCCCGCTGGACGGTGTCGAGGTCGAGCGTCACGTGGCGCGCCGGTGTCTTCTTCGTGGCGGCGACCTCGAGGATGAGGGAGTCCGAGCCCACCGCGGTGAGGCGCCCGGTGTCGGTGCCGCCCTGGTGGACGACCTCGACGAGGCGGCCGACCTGACGGCGGAGCTGGTCGCGCGAGGCGAGCGGCCGGCCCACCCCCGGCGAGGACACCTCGAGCACGTAGGGCGCCTGCCCCATGACGTCGCTGGCGTCGAGCTCATCGCTCACGGCACGCGTGGCGTCGGCGACGGCGTCGAGGGACAGCGGCGGGACGGCGCTCGTGGTGTCGGCGACGTCGAGGTCGGCGATGTCGGAGTCGACGAGCACGCGCACGAGACGGCGCTTGCCGGCAGGAGACACGGAGACGTCCTCGACGACGAGCCCGAGGGGCGCGAGCACCGGCTCGAGCGTCGCTCTGATCTCCTGCACCGTGCTCATCAGTCGACGCCTCCTGCTCTTCTCGAATGTCCGGTGCCCACACCCCGAGGGGGCGCGACGGGCACCGCGTGCCCACCACTCTATCGGCGCCGGGGGGTCGTCGCAGACCGCCGCCCGCGTGCGAAGATCTCGGCATGGACGGCGACACCCGTGGGCTCGGGTCACGGGTGATGGACGGTCTCGGCCGTCCCCCACGCCGTCTCCTCGTGCTCGGCGGCGGCGCTGCGGCCCTCGCGCTGCTCGTCGACCGCGGCCTGCGCCTCGACGTCCCGCCACCGCCCCCGCCCGTGCCGACGCGCCGTCCCGCTCCCGACGAGGCACTGCTGCTCTCGGCCGTGGCCGACCTCGAGCGGGTCGTCGCGGCCGAGACGTCGGTCCTCGCGGGCGACGACGGCGGCGCCCTGGTGCGCCGCCTCCGCACGGTCAACCGGGAGCAGCTGCGCGTGCTGCGCGGCCGCCTGACGAACGCCGGCGTCCCGAGAAGCGTCATCGACGCCGCCGTGGCCGCCGGCCCGACGCCGTCGGCGGGTGCAGGTGCCACCGGCACCCCGGCACCCACGGGCCCCGGCACCAGCACGGCAGCCGCCAGGCCCGTCCGCACCCGCAAGGCGCTCGCCGCCCTCCTCGACTCGCTCGGGCCCGACGACTGGGCCGCCCTCACGACGGCGACCACCGACACCCGCGAGCTGCTCGGCGCGGCCTACGGCCAGCGCCTCGCCGGAGCCGTGCTCCTCGGCCGGGAGGTCGCCGTGTCGTCGCCGAGCCCCGCGCGGCCCGAGGTCGTCGCGCGGACCGAGCCCCTCGTCTATGCGTTCGAGGTCGTCGCCGCGCAGAGCTCGGGCGACCAGCGGTCGACGGCCGAGGAGACGCTCGCGGCCCTGGTCCGGCTCCAGATCTCCGTGTCCGGGACCAGCTCGACGACCCCCGCCGGCTGGGCGCTGCCCTTCCCGGTCACCACACCCGACGCGGCCCTCCGGCTCGCGACCGAGACCCTCTCGTCCGCCGTGGATGCGGGCACCGAGGTGGCGGGTCCGCAGCCGAACGCCGCCTCGCTCGAGGACGTCGCGCGCTGGAGCGCCAACGTCCAGGCCCTCGCCGTCGACTGGGACGTGCCCCTGACCGCCTTCCCGGGAGCCACCGCATGAGTTACGACCCGATGTACGACCTCATCCCGGCGCTCTTCGCCCACGAGGTGAGTGGCTACGAGCCCGACGGCTACGTCTCCGGGGAGGACTGGATCGACGCGCTCCCGGGGCTCATCACCGACCTGTTCGCGGAGTGGGAGCTCGAGCCCGTCGGCCGCGCGACCAACGGCGTGTGCGCGGTGGCCATCCCGGTGCGGCTGCTGGGCTCGGGCCGCGACGTCGTCGGCGTGAGTGGCGACGGCGTCCTCAAGATCACCTGGCCCCACCCCGAGGCCGCCACCGAGCACCTCGCGCTGCAGACGTGGAACGGCCACGGCGCGGTGCGCCTCGTCCGGGCCGACCCCGCCCGCTTCGCCCTGCTGCTCGAGCGCCTGCACACGCGCGACCTCACCCGCGTCGACGTCGACGAGGCCTGCGGTGTCATCGGTGACCTGCTCGGCGTGCTGCGCCGGCCGCCGCACCCGCGCGTCCCCAGCCTCACGGCATACGCCCTCCGTCAGGCGGAGGAGCTGAGGGCGGCACCGGCCGTGCTGCCGCGGCGCTACCTCGACCAGGCCTCCACCCTTGCCAGGGAGCTCGTCGACCGGGCGCCGGCTGAGGACCGGCTGCTGCACACCGACCTGCACTACACGAACGTGCTCGCTGCCTACCGCTCGCCGTGGCTCGCCATCGACCCCAAGCCGATGGCCGGCGACCCGGCCTTCGAGGTGGCACCGGCCCTGTGGAACCGGGCCGACGAGCTCGGGACCGGCTCGGAGGTCCGCTGGTCGCTGCGGCGGCGGCTCGAGATCATCTGCGAGCGGGCCGGCCTCGACGAGGGGCGCGCCCGCGCGTGGACGATCGTCCGCGAGGCCGACAACGCCCTCGACGCGGCCGAGTCGCTCGCGAACGGTCCGGCCGACGACGCCTGGGCGCACGACCGGATCAGCCTCGCGGTGACGATCATCAAGGCGATGAACGACTGACCGCAGGGCTGGCGCGCGGCTGGCGCGACGCTCCGATCAAATCGTTTCGACTCGGGGGTGCTTGAAGCCTTAACCTTGTCGCGCTCCCCCACCTTCGTTGTCGAAAGGCACTCGCATGCCTCGCCTTGCCATGCCCACCTCCCGCGACCAGCGCTCGGCCCCGCCGAATCCTGCTCGCGAGATCGCGCGCATCGCCGTGCCGGTGAGCATGGAGTTCGTCCTCATGCTGGTGCTCAACTTCGTCAACCAGATCGTCGTCGGCAGCCTCGGCGCCACCGCCATCGCCGCGGTGGGCTTCTCCAACAGCCTCACCTTCATCCTCGCCGTCACGCTCGGCTGCCTCGGCACGTCGGTGAGCATCCTCGTCGCACGGGCCCACGGCGCCGGCCGCCGCGACGCACTCGACCACACCGTGACCGCCGCGCTGCTCGTCGCCGTGGGGCTGGGCACCGTGGTCTCGCTCGTGCCGTGGTTCTTCGCCGACCACCTCATGGCGCTCGTCGGCGCCTCCCCGTCGGTCGCCGCCGCAGGCACCGACTACTTCCGCCTCACCGTCCTCGCGACCCTGCCGGTCATGCTCAGCGCGATCCTGGCGGGCGTCCTCCGCTCGGCCGGGCGGCCGACGAGCCCGATGATCGCGACGATGGTCACCGTCGTCGCGAACTCGGCGATCGCATACTCCCTCGTCGTCGGCCTCGGGCCGCTCCCCTCGCTCGGGGTCGCGGGGGCCGGATGGGCCACGCTCGTCACGGCCGTCGTGAAGTCGCTCATCCTGCTGTGGATGGCCTACGGCCGACGCGGGGTCGTCGGCTGGAGCCTGCCCGACAGCCTGCGCCAGTGGCGAGCCGTCATCGTGCCGCTCTTCGTCCTCGCGCTCCCGCTCGGCATCACCGAGCTCTTCTGGACGGTCGGGACCTTCCTCTACAACGTCGTCTTCCAGCAGCTCGGCGACGAGGCCCTGGCGGCCGCCCAGATCGTCACGACGCTCGAGGGTGTCTTCGTCGTCGGCAGCATCGGCCTGATGAGCGCCACGACGACACTCGTCGGCCGCTCGGTCGGTCGCGGCGACGTCGACGACGCGATGGCCTGGGTGCGGCGGCTGACGCGCGCCGGCATCGGGACCGCGGCGGTCTTCGGGGTCCTCTTCGGCGCCTCGGTCCTGCTCCTCGACGTCCTCTTCGGCGAGGCCGGCCGCGACGTGCGCACCATGGCCGGTGTCGGCATCCTCGTCAACGCGGCCTTCCAGGTGGTCAAGGTCCGCAACATGATCGTCGGCGCAGGCGTGCTGCCCAGCGCGAACGACGTGCGCGGCGTCATCATGGGCGACGTCGTGGGCGCCTTCGTCGTCGGCCTGCCGCTCGCCGTCCTCCTCGGCCTGCACACGCCGCTCGGCTACGTCGGCATCTTCGTCGCCCGCATCCTGGAGGAGCTGGCCAAGCTCGCGATCTTCACGTGGCGCGCACGCCGCATCCGGTGGGAGCGGCTCGTCACGCGGCTCGAGGCCGTGCCCGCCTGAGGCGCGCCTCGTCCGGTCGTGGTGCCTCGCCTAGCGTGAGGGGATGACCAACCGCCTCGACCACGCGACGAGCCCCTACCTGCTGCAGCACCGCGACAACCCGGTGCACTGGCAGGAGTGGGGCGAGGCCGCCTTCTCGGAGGCACGCGAGCGCAACGTGCCCGTCCTGCTGTCGGTCGGCTACGCGGCGTGCCACTGGTGCCACGTCATGGCCCACGAGTCGTTCGAGGACGAGACCGTCGCGGCGGCGCTCAACGACCGCTTCGTCGCGGTCAAGGTCGATCGCGAGGAGCGGCCCGACATCGACGCCGCCTACATGTCGGCGGTGACCGCGACGACGGGCCACGGCGGCTGGCCGATGACGGTCTTCCTCACCCCCGAGGGCGAGCCCTTCTTCTGCGGGACCTACTTCCCGCGCGACCACTTCCTGCGCGTGCTGGCCGCGCTCGACGAGGCGTGGCGCACGCGCGAGGACGAGGTGCGGGCGTCGGGCACGCACATCGCCACCAGCCTCGCCGAGGCCCTCCAGCCACCGACGCCGTATGCCGTCGAGCCGGCGGCGCTGTCGTCCGCGGTCGGGCTGCTGGCCCGCCAGTTCGACCATGTCGCAGGCGGATTCGGAGGCGCGCCGAAGTTCCCGCCGTCGATGGTGCTCGAGTTCCTGCTCCGCCACCACGCGCGCACGGGCGACGCCCCCTCGCGCGACATGGCCTGTCGCACGCTGGAGGCGATGTCGCGCAGTGGGATGTACGACCAGCTCGCCGGAGGCTTCGCCCGGTATGCCGTCGACGCGGGGTGGGTCGTGCCGCACTTCGAGAAGATGCTCTACGACAACGCGCTCCTGCTCCGGGCCTGCACGACGTGGTGGAAGGTGACCCGCGACCCGCTGGCCGAGCGCATCGTCCGCGAGACCGCCGACTTCGTCGTGCGCGACCTCGGCACCGCCGCCGGCGGCTTCGCGTCGTCCCTCGACGCCGACGCGGCGGGTGTCGAGGGGCTGACCTACGCCTGGACGCCGGAGCAGCTCCGGGAGGTCCTCGGCGACGACGGTCCCGTCGCGGCAGAGCTGCTGTGCGTGACGGCGGAGGGGACGTTCGAGCACGGCGCCTCCACCCTGCAGCTGCCGACCGACCCGGGCGACCCCGACTGGTTCGCCGAGGTGCGCCGCCGGCTGCTCGCCGCCCGCGCCGAGCGTCCTCAGCCCGGACGCGACGACAAGGTCGTCACGTCGTGGAACGGTCTCGCGATCGCCGCACTTTCGGGTGCCGGCGCTGCCTTCGACCGCCCGGACTGGGTCGAGGCGGCCGGCCGGTGCGCCGGCCACGTCCTCGACGTCCACCTCGTCGACGGCGAGCTGCGGCGCGCGTCACGCCTCGGCGTGGTCGGGGCCGCCCGGGCCGTCGCCGACGACCACGGCAACCTGGCGGAGGGGCTGCTCGTGCTGCACCAGGTCACGGGCGGTCTGCCCTGGCTCGACGCGGCTCGCGAGGTGCTGGACGCTGCCCGCGACTTCGCGGCCGACGACGGCGGCTTCCACGACACCGCCCGGGACGCCGAGCCGCTCTACCTGCGTCCGCGCAGCGCCGCCGACAATGCCGAACCCTCCGGACAGTCCGCCCTGGCCGGTGCGCTCGTGACGCTCGGCGCGGTCACCGGTGACGCGGCGGCCCTCGACGCGGGCGCCCGCGCGACCGCCGCGGGCCTGGGACTGGCGGTGCGCGAGCCGCGCTTCGGCGGGTGGTCGCTCGCGGTCGCCGAGGCGCTGGTCGCGGGCCCGCTGCAGGTCGCCGTCGCCGGGTCGGGTCCCGAGGCAGATGCGCTCGAGACCGCCGCTCGGCGCTCGCCGAGCCCGGGGCTGGTCGTCGTCCGCGGCGAACCGGACGCTCCCGGCCGGCCTCTGCTGGCCGAGCGCCCTCTGGTCGGGGGGCGCGCGGCGGCCTATGTCTGCCGTGGGATGGTCTGCGAGCTGCCCACGACCGACCCCGAAGAGCTGGCGGCACAGCTGGGTGGAGCGAGCGCCGACGGCGGCCGGTGACGCGACGCCCTGGGGCGACGCACCGAGGGCGACGCGCCGAGGGGACGAACCGCCCAACAATCTCATCTGGCAGGCCAAACCCGCGCATTCTGCGACAATCACCGCATGATGGGCTCAGCGCGCACCGCGGTCGTCGTCGAGGACGACGACGACATCCGTGAGCTCATCACGCACAGCCTGACCATGCAGGGCTTCGAGGTCTCGGCCGCGTCGTCGGGCCAGGCGGGCCTCGAGCTCGTCGTCGCCACCGATCCCGACCTCGTGACGCTCGACCTCGGACTGCCCGATCTCGACGGGATCGAGGTGTGCCGGCGGGTGCGCGACGTGAGCCAGGCCTACGTCGTCATGATCAGCGCGCGCACCGACGAGATCGACCGCCTGATGGGCCTCGAGATCGGCGCCGACGACTACCTCACCAAGCCGTTCAGCCCCCGCGAGCTGCAGGCCCGCGTCAACGCGATGTTCCGCCGACCGCGGACCGTCGGTGCGACCGGTTCCGACGAGTCACCGGCCGCGGACGCCAACGGCTCGTCGTCGACCGCCGGCGGATCGCCCCGCGACGGCGCGACACCCGACGGCGCGACGCCCGAGCTCGTGCGCCACGGCCGCATCGCCGTCGACCCCGAGGGCCGCGTCGCCACGGTCGACGACCGTGAGGTCGACCTGACGCGCACCGAGTTCGACCTGCTCTCGACCCTCGTCAGCGCACCCCGCCGCGTGTGGTCCCGCGCCGTCCTGCTCGACAGCCTCTGGGGCCCCGGCTGGTCCGAGGAGCACCTCGTCGAGGTGCACGTCGGCAACCTCCGTCGCAAGCTGAGTCGCCTCGGCCCCGACGGGATGCGTGCCCCGATCCGCACCGTTCGAGGCGTCGGCTACCGCATGGAGGAGCCGGACGCGTTCTGACGCCCACCGGCGCGACCGGGTCCGGCGGGCCGGTCCTCACTGCCGGACGGCGGGTCGAGCGCGCCGTGCGGGCCGACCGTGCCGTCTCCCGTCACGAGATGGGGGCTGGGGCCCTGGGCGTCAGGCGAAGGCGGCTGGAGCGGCACGCTCGAGTTGTGACCGAAGGGCGTGGCGCGCGGCGGGCGCGAGGCCCAGCATCGAGTCCCCTCGTTCGCGCGCCAGATCGGGCTCACCACGACGGACCGCGTCGATGACGCAGAGCACGGCCGACTCGAGCCGCACGAGGCCGACGGTGGCCGACGAGACGCGCAGGCTGAGCAGCACGTCCATGGCGTCGACCTCGTCGCGGCGTTCGAGGGCGGACGCGGCGCGGGTCAGACGCGTATCGAGCATCCGCAGGTAGGTCTGCGCGATCGAGCGTGCGAGGTCGTCGCTCTCGAGCTCGGACGCCAGGCGGGTCAGGGCCGAGGGATCGAGCTCGTCGACCGTGAGTCCGGGACAGACCGGGCCCACGACCCCGTCAGAGGCCACGGCCGGCCCCGAGAGTGCACGGGGCCGCGTTCACGACGTGAGCCCGTGGACGTCCGGCCGCGCGCCGGATCGGGGCGGGCCGGCCCCCCACCAGGCGGCCCGCCCCGATCCGGTCTCCTCCCCCGATGACGTCCTCGAGTGGGCCCGCCGTCCGGGGAGGTCGCCGCGACCGCGCACCGTCACTGCAGGGTCAGGGCTGGTGCTGCTCGTCATGGCGCTCCTCCCCGGATCGGCGGGCACTCGCCCGAAGGTCTCTCTGTCAGCGGGCCGGTCCCACCCACCGTTCCTGCTGATGGGGACGACTCTGCCGCGCCAACTGCAAGGCCCGAACGCCGTGCCACGCATGGCTTCCGCAAGAAAGCCACAAGGCCCTCCCGGTTCGGGAGGGCCTGCGGCTTTTGTCCTCGGCCGGGCGCGCGGCGCGCCGGCCCGGGCGGCGCGGTCAGAGAGCCGTCGACAGGTAGTCGGTCGCACTCGTGGCGAAGGCCTCGCCCGTCAGCTCGGAACCGACGAAGAGGGCGGTGGCCCAGATGTCGGCCCAGAGCAGGGTCGGGCCGGTCACCGTCACCGACCCCGGACGTCCCACGAGCTTCCCCGTCGCGGGGTCGTACAGGTGCGCCCCACGCGCCGCCGTGCCCGAGGTCGCCACGGCCCCGCGCGTCAGCGTCAGGGTGCTCGCGATGCGCTGTCGGTCGAGGGGGTCCTCGACGCCGACGCGCCACGTGATCGCCCGTGGACCGTCGGTCGGCATGTCGGGATGTGCGCCGATGAGCAGGTCGCCGCCGGCGTTGATGCAGAAAGAGATCCCCTCGAGTCCCGACAGCCGCACCGAGGCGCGGTCGACAGCCCACCCCTTGACGAGGCCGGTCGGGTCGAACGCGAGGTCGCCGTCACCGGTGGGCAGCAGGGTGGTGAACGCCCCACGGGTGAGGACCTCGGCCTCCTGCCCGATGCGCAGTGCCTCCTCGACGAGGGGGCTGCACTGCGCGACGTCGACCTCCTCGCGCCGGAGCCTCATGAGGTCGGAGTCCTCGCGGTAGGTCGAGAAGATCGAGTCCATCTCGCGCAGGATCCGGAAGGCCCCGGCCACGGCCTCCTGCGCGGCAGGGCCGTCGACGTCGGCGCCGCGCAGGTGGATGGAGATCGGCATGCCCATGATCTGCTCCACCCAGGCGCGCCTCGCGGGCGCGGGGGTCGGTGCGGTCTCGATCGGGCTGGTCTGGCGGGGACGGGTCACGGTTCGCTCCTTGCTCGCCTGTCTCAAGAGTGCCTCACAGGTTGGCCTGGTCGATGGCTGACTGCAGGGACTGCGTGTAGCCGTCCCACGTGTAGGTGGCCCCGGACACGACGTCGATCTGTGCCGACTGCGCGCTCACCGTCTCCTGGTTGTAGACCGGGACGGCGGCCGAGTTGATCATCTGGTCGTGCCGGTCGTTCCACGGGACCTGGAGCACCTCGGCGGCCGTGATCTTGCCGGCCTTGACGGTGATCTGGACCTGGACGTTGCCGTAACGGGTCATGACCGCGTCACCGGCGTAGGTCTTGGCTGCCGACGAGGTGCTGGTCGACCCTGACGACCCCGACGACCCGCTCGAGCCGCTGGTGTCGGACGACGTCGTTCCCGAGTCGGTCGTGGCGTCGTCGGTGGGCTCCTGGCCGGACGAGTCGGTCGAGGAGGCGGACGAGGACCCGGACGTCGAGCCGGTGCTGTCGGACGTCTTGCTGCTCGTCGTCACCTGCCGGGTCTCGGCCACGACGGGTGACGAGCTGCGGGACGTGCTGTAGCTGAAGAGGAGGACGAGCACGGTCAGGGTGCTCATGGCACAGAGGACGATGCGGCGCATGGGGGGCTCGATTCGGTTCGGTCGGTTCGGGCAGGTCGCGGGGTCGGGGGGGCGATGCCCGCGCGGGCTCAGTAGGTGAAGCGCTCGTGGTGCAGGGCGTCGTCGGGCACCCCGGCCTCGTGGGCGGCGGTGATGACGGTGTCCATCCAGGCGGGGTTGCCGCACGCGTAGACGTCACGCTCGGCGATGTCGGGGACGATCCGGGTCAGGGCCTCGGCGTCGGAGAGGTGTCCCACGTCGACGGGGAGCCAGCTGGCGCGCTCACGGTTGCGGTGCCCCACGACGGCGACGACCCGTCCGCCCTTGGCGCGGGCGAGGTCGAGCAGCTCGTCGCCGAGGACGATGTCGGCCTGGCTTCCGACGCGGTAGATCACGACGACGCCGTCGGGCGAGGCGGGCAGCGCCTCGAGGATGGCGCGCAGCGGCGTGATGCCGATTCCGGCGCCGATGAGCACGGCCTTCTCGCTCGTGCGGACACCGGCGTGCAGGCGGCCGTAGGGGCCCTCGACGAGGACCTTGGTGCCCGGGCGCAACGTCGCGAGGCGCGCGCTCGACGTGCCGACGGCCTCGGTCGTGATCCGGAGCGAGCGACCGTCGGGCGCGGCAGACAGGGAGTACGGGTTGCCGCGGGTCCAGCCCGCACCGTCGAGGAAGCGCCACTGGAAGAACTGTCCGGCGCGGACGGGCAGGCGGTCGAGGCGGCGACCCGTCATGACGACCGAGGTCACGGTCGGCGACTCTTCGACGAC
This sequence comes from Terrabacter sp. Soil810, assembly GCF_001429645.1. Classification (NCBI taxonomy): domain Bacteria; kingdom Bacillati; phylum Actinomycetota; class Actinomycetes; order Micrococcales; family Intrasporangiaceae; genus Terrabacter; species Terrabacter sp. Soil810. Next base: position 922,518 of record NZ_LMSW01000011.1, on the reverse strand, counting down.
CTGGGCGACGACGAGACGGTGGCGGCTCGAGCGGTAGGCCGGCAGCCCCACCCGGTAGACGAGGACGGCGACGAGGGCGAAGGCGTACAGACCCCACCAGAAGACCGTCGCGACGACGTTCGTGTTGAAGTCCGCCCCGGTCCAGAGCTGGTGCGGTAGGGCGAGCCCCGCGCCGAGATAGGCGTAGAGGTGCAGCAGGTGCCACGACTCGTAGCGCAGCTTCGCCCGGGCCTTCTTCACGGAGGTGACGACGACCATGACGAGCGCGATGGTGCCGGCGAGTGCGAGCAGCATGCCGGGCGAGTGCAGCACAAAGTCGACGAAGGTGGCGATGACGCCCAGGTCGGTGCCGGCGCTGTAGCCGACCGTGATGAGGACGATGTGGGCGAGCATGAGGTTGAACGACGTGAAGCCGACGAGCCGGTGCACGCGGGCGAGCTCGTCCTGTCCCCAGGCCTGCTCGACGAGCGGGATGCGAGCCATGAGCAGGACCTGGAGGAGCATCAGCACCGACGCGAGCAACCCGCTGAGACGGCCGAGGTTGGTGAGGCTCTCGGTGAGCGAGCCGAACGCGGCCAGCCCTCCTCCGACGACCCACAGGGCCACGACGAAGAGCGTGACACCCCAGGCGAACACGGCGGATGCGTCCCGCCACCAGCGCGGCGTCGGGGCGAGGGCCTGGCGCCGCGACGCGGCCGGCACCGAGAGGTCACGGCTCTCGGGGAGGGCGAGTGAGGGCATGTCACACACATTCGTGGCGGACCCTGTGCGTGCGCTGTGCCGACGGGGTGTCAGCCGTATGAGTCGCCGGCCCCCCGGACCGTGCTCTCGTGGCGCCATCGGGACAGGTCCGTCGGGCCCGGCTCGACGCCGAGCCGCTGCCGCAGCCGGGCGGTGTCGAAGACGCGGCTGACCGCGAGGTGCGAGACGGCGTACGCCGTCAGCAGCGGAGGCGTGGACGCCCGGGTGAGCCGGGCGGTCGCCTCAAGGGCGAGTGCTGCGGTCCAGGCGACCGCCGGTCCCGTGAGGAGGGGTCGCTCGGTCCAGCCGTTCCCCGCCGCGACACCCGCCGCGACCTCGATCAGCGGGAGGGCTCGGGCGTCCGCGACATTGAGGACCTCTGTGCCGCATACGGATTCGCACGCTGCGGTGGCGGCTTCGGCAACCAGTCGGACGTCCGTGAGGTGGACGAGCGTGTCGCTGCTCCCAGGGCAGACCAGCCGCCCGTGCCGACGTGCGCGCTCGAGCCGCGGCAGGAGCGTGGGGTCATCGGGACCGTGGACGGCGTGCGGGCGCAGCACGACGCTGCCGATGCGCGCGAGGACGACCTGCTCCTGCGCTCCCTTGGCGCGCGAGTAGGCCGACAGCGGCCGCGTCGTCACCGGGACGTCCTCGGTGAAGACGTGGCGCGGGCGGCTGGGAGCCCGGAGGGGGTAGACGCTGCACGACGAGACGAGCACGACCTTGGCCCGGGGCCAGGTGTCGAGGACGGCGCGGGTGCCGTCCACGGTGACGGCCTCGTGGACGGCCCAGGGGTCCCACTCGTCGACGTGCGCCGCTGCGTGGACCACGGCGTCGACCGGCGGCGGGTCGGCCAGCACGCCGGTCGTGAGGTCCCACCGACGGTGCTCGAGCCCCGGGCGCAGGGCGACCGGCCGGCGGCTCAGGCCGAGCACCTCGTGTCCCTGGGCGAGCAGCCGGTCCACGACCGCACCACCCACGAAACCGCTGGCCCCCGTCACCGCGACCCTCATGGCGCCGTGCCCACCCGGCCGTCAGTGACGAGCGCCCGCAGCGCCTCCAGGTCGAGGGCCCCGGAGCGGCCGCGACGGGGCACCGACTCGACGACGACGACGTCGTCGGGGCGCCAGGCCTCGTCGGCGAGCGCCGGCCAGGCACGGTGGACGAGGCGGCTGGCCTCGCGTGCCAGTCGCTCGGTGACGCCTCGCACGGGGACGACGGCGAGCACGACGCGTTCGTCGCCCGTGACCGGGTGGGGCACGCCGACGAGCGCGCAGTCCCGGACGTGCTCCGAGAGCCGCTCGAGCAGGAGCGGCTCGACGAGCTCGGGGTAGATGTTGGTCTGGCCGCGGATGATCATGTTCTTGGCCCGCCCGGCGAGCAGGAGCGTGCCGTCAGGAAGGAGCTCGCCCAGGTCGCCGGTGCGCACCTCGTCGTCGGGCCGCTCCCCCGCGAGACGCTGCCGTGCCTGCGGGGCACGCACGACGATCTCGCCGACCCCCTCGGAACCCGGGGCGTCGATGCGCACCGATACGCCGGGCAGCGGGCGACCCAGGCTCGTGCGAGCGACCGGTGACGCGAGCACCTCGTCGCCGGTGGCGACGGCCACGGGCAACGCCTCGGTGAGCCCGTAGACGGCGCGCACGTCCACGCCGGGCGCGAGGCGGGCCAGACGTCGCACGGTGGCCGGCAGCACGGGAGCCCCACCCATGGCGACGTGCCGGAGGGACGGCGGCAGTCCGTGGGTGGCTGCCGCGAGCACCTTGGCCGGGACGGCGTACGCGTGGGTCGCAGACTCCCGCCCGGCCTGGCGCAGCCACGCTGCCGGTGACGCCGTCACCGGTGGGAGCGACCAGACGGCCCCGGCCACGAGACCGGGCAGGCCGATCATCAGCTGGTCGGTGTGCACGACGGCGCCCGCGTCGAGCCCGAGGGCCGACACGGCGGCGTGGACCCCCGCCGACAGCGATGCCAGGGTGTGGACCACGGCACGCGGCGCCGCGGTCGAGCCCGACGTGAAGACGACGAGCGCATCACGTGCGGGGTCACCCACCCCAGGCGGGGTGGAGGACCGTGGCAGGTGCTCCCAGCGGGTCGCCGAGCGCGGCACCCCGGGCAGCCGCGGGCCGGTGACGACGTGCACGAGGCCGGGCGCCGAGAGGTCAGGCAGCTGGAGGCCCGACGTGGCGGGCAGACGGGCGAGCACGGTCGAGAAGGGGCGTCGAGTGGCGGCGTGCACGACGGTGTCGGCGACCGCGGCGCGGACCGGCGCAGTGCGACGACGCACGTCGAGCAGGGCCTGCCCGGCACCGGGGTCGGCCACGACGACGACTCCCCCGGCGAGGACGACCCCGAGGGCCGCGGCCACGGCACGCGGCGAGGGGCGGACGGCGAGCAGGACCCCGTCGCCCCGCACGAGCCCGTGGGTCGTGAGGTGCGCGGCCACGGCCGTGAGATCGGTGCCGAGCTCGCCGTACGTCACCGACCGGCCCCGGTGGTCGCGGACGGCCACGCGTTGCGGCTCGGCGGCCGCCCTCGCCAGGAGCGTCGTGACGATGTCGGCCTCGCCCGTCATGCCGCCTGCCCGCCGTTCGTGGCCAGGTCCGACCGGCCGCTGCGCACCGTCAGGTGGGCGTATCTCGGCACGAGGACGCGTCTGGCGGCGCGACGCGACGTGACGACGAGCCCCTGCTCGCCCGCCACGTCGAGGAGCATCGCCGTCATGGCCCGCAGCTCGGCCAGCGCGAGCGGCGCACCGAGGCAGAAGTGCGAGCCGGCCCCGAACCACAGGTGGCGCAGGTCGCCGGTGGCGGGGCGTCCCGGCTCGAAGCCCCCGACCCGGCGCGTCGCCCACCACAGCAGCACGACGACGCGCTCGTCGGCCCGGAGCCGGAGCCCTCCGACGTCGGTCGAGCGGACGCATCGGCGCAGGGTCGCGAGGCTCGGGGTCGTCATGCGCAGGCCCTCCGCCACGGCCTCGTCGACGTCGCACGTGACGGCTGCCCGGGGCTCGAGCAGGCCTGCGTCGGCGAGCTGGCCGGCGATCCGAGGCAGCGCGCTGCTCACCGTGCCCGTGCCGGTGAGGAAGAGCGCGGCCGCGAGCGAGCGCGCCTCGTCGAGCGAGGCGCCCTGCCGGGCCAGCCGGCCCATGACGGTGTCGGGCGACGCTGCGCCGTGGGCGGACTCGGCGGCGTCCTGCACGACGGCGAGTGCTGCGCGGGCCCGTTGCACCGCCGCGTCGTCGATGGTGCGGGTGCGCCACGTCACCAACGACTCGACGGCGTCGCTCGCCGCCAGGAGCACCGACGGCGGAGTGCTCGGGTCGAGCCCGACGACCACCCCGATCACGGCGGCGGACACCTCGCGCGCCAGCCCGACGAGGTCGACCTGCTCACCGGCCCTCAGCCGGTCGGCCGCTCGCGACACGAGGGGACCCGCCGCGGCGTCGCAGACCTCGCGCACCACGCGCGGCGAGAAGAGGTCCGCGAGCGAGCGCCGCAGGGTGTGGTGGTCGTCGCCCTCCATGTTGAGCAGCACACGGTCACCGAGGACCGGCGTCCAGAGCGCGCCCGACGAGCCGGGGCCGTTCTTCGCGAAGGCGTGCGTGTCGGTGAGCACCTGCCGAGCCACGTGCGGGTCGGCCACGAGCACGCCGACGCCGGGCACGCGTACGACACCTCTCCGGGACACGGCGGCGTCGACGAGACGCGCGACCACCGGGTGGGCCGAACGGACCAGCCGGGACTCCCAGCGGCTGCCCGGGTCGGTCAGGGCGAACGCCCTCACGCGACGACCCGGACGTCGACGACGTCGGGGCGGTGGCCGTGGTCGAGGTACCACCGCAGGGTGTTGCGCAGGCCGTAGGCACGCAGGCGTCGCACCGAGGCGTGCACCACGAGGTCGCGGTGGTGCTCGACCCGGGTGCTGACGCGGCGCACCCTGTTGACGAGCTCGCGGTCCTCGTGGACCTCCTCGATGGCGGTCCTCGGGAAGCCGCCGCTGGCCACGTACGCCGCGGCGCTGACGCCGATGTTGCAGCCCGGGCTCATCCGGTAGGGCCCCTGCAGCTCGGGCGACCGGTTGCTCGGACGGAAGCGCCCGAACGTCTGGCAGATCCCGATGACGCCCGGGAGGACGACGCGCTCCCACGGGTGGAGGCGCACCTCGTCGGTGCGCGCCCGCATCGGTCCCGTGACGAGGTCGGCGCCGGCCGCGAAGGCGCGCCGACCGACGGCCGTCCACTCGCGGACGGGCAGCGTGTCGGCGTCGGTGCGCAGCACGTGCGTCGCCCCGTGCGCGATCGCGTGGCGCACGCCGGTGTCGGAGGCCGCGCCGGTCCCCTTGCGCGCCTCGGAGACGATCGTCACGCCGAGATCGTATGCCGCACAGGCCCTTTCGACTTCGGCGACCGTGCCGTCGGTGCTGGCGTTGTCGACGACGACCAGGCGGAAGTCGCGGTCACGCTGCGCGGCGAGGGCGGCGATCGTGCGTGCGATGCCGCCCTGCTCGTTGAAGGCGGGGACGACGACCCAGAGCCGGACGCCGCCGGCCCCGAGCGGCGCGAGAGGGGTCACCATCGCACCGCCATCGTGCCGACGCTGATGCCCCCGGCCAGGCCCACGAGGAGCACCGGCCGGCCCGGCTCGGCCAGGCCGCGCCGCTCGATCTGCTGCCACTGCAGCGGCAGGGTGGCCGAGGCGCAGTTGCCGTGGTCGGGAAGCGTCTCGACGACGAGGTCCCGGCGCAGCCCCAGGCGTGCGGCGAAGACGTCGAGGTAGGGCATCGCGACCTGGTGGACGGCGACGGCGACGAAGTCCTCCACGCCGAGACCGTCGGACTTGAGCGCACGGTGGATCTCCTCGACGTCGACGCTGTCGAAGGCCTGGCGCAGCCGCGCCCCGTCCATGACGAAGTAGCCCTTGTCGACGTCGCGGGGGTGCCGGGTGCCTCCGGCGGGCAGCTGTCCGACCGACCAGTGCCGCGACTCGGCCGTGAACCAGCGGTGCAGGATCTCGCCCCGCGCACCCGGTGCGGCCCGCTCGACGAGGGCAGCGGCGCCCGCGTCGCTCATCGTGTAGCCGGGCACCGACTCGACGAACTGTCGGGCGTCGCGCACGCTCCACCGGGCTGCGCGCGAGGGCATCTCGCCCGTGACGACGAGCACGCGTTCGTACTGCTCCATGGCGATGAGGGCCTCGGCGACCTGGACGCCGTTGAGCCAGGAGTTGCACGCGTTCTTGACGTCCATGACCGGGCACCGGGCGCCGAGCAGGTCGGCGACGATGTGTGCGGTCGCGGGCTCGACCAGGTCCTGCGACGCGGAGGCGAAGACGATCAGGTCGACGTCGGCGACGTCGAGACCGAGCGACGCCAACGACGTGCGGGCCGCCCGCGCCGCCAGGTCGGAGGCCTGGACGTCGGGACCGGCGTGGTGGATGCGACGCACTCCCGTCAGGCGTCCGAGCACCCCCACGGGAGGCACGAAACCCTCGCTCGAGAGGACGATCCGAGCCTCGACCTCCTCGACGGTGAGGGCGTGCTCGGCGACGTGGGCGCTGACGCCGGCGATCCGGCTGGACAGGCGACTGGACATGCGACCGCGGCCCTCCCTGGCTCGGCGACTCGGCCCCTCCGGAGCCGTGCGGGCAGTTTACGGTGAGCGCATGGCACCCGCGCTGAGCCGACGTACTCAGGCCCGCGACCCCGACCCCGGCGCGTCCGGCCCGGGTGTCGCCGGCCTCGGTGTCGCCGGTCCCGCTCGTGCCGGGAACCGGGCGGCCGCTCGCCACGAGCGTCGCGTCATCCGGTCGGCCGACCCCCGACTGGGGCTGCTCGTCGCCGCCGCGCGCGTCGGGCCCGGGATCGTCCGGGTGCCGCGCCTCGGGTGGGTCGTGCGTGACCCCGTGCTCATCCGTCAGGTGCTCGTCGACCACCGCTCGACCTCACTGCTCGGGGAGGGTGGCGTCGGCCACCTCTGGTCGCAGGTCCTGGGCGACTGGGTCGAGAACCTCTTCGACGGCCGCGGCCACCACTCCCTGCGCACCCGGGCTCGTGACCTCTTCACCGACGCCGCGGCCCACGACCTCGTCGCGGCGGCGGCCGGTCCGGTGACCGAGCCGGCCCGGCGGCACCTGCGCGAGGGCGACGCCGTCGACGTCGACGACCTCGCCAGGGTCGTCGTCGGACGGCTCGTCGTCGCGATGCTCGGCATCGACGCAGCGACGTTCGCGCGCGAGGCCGCGGCGGCGGGCCTCGACGACGACGGCTGGGGCGCCTACCGTCTCGTCTTCGCCCGTGGAGAGGAGCTCGCCGCGCTGGCCCTCGGCACGCAGTCCGACACGACCCTGTCCCCCGGCACCGTGCGCCGCGCCGAGGACATCCTCGGCGGTCTCACCGCAGGGGTCGCGGCGGCATACCGATCCTCCGCTGGCACCACGGTGCTCGGTCGCTGCCGAGAGCTCGGGGTCACCGAGCAGGAGGCGACGGGCCTGGCGTCCCTGCTGCTCGTCGCCGGCACGGAGACGGCGGCGAGCGCGATCGCCCGGACGACAGCGCTGCTCGCCGACACCGGGCAAGCGGCCCGGGTCGCCGCCGCGACGGGCACGGAGCGGGACGCCCTGCTCGACGTCGCCGTCCGCGAGGGGCTGCGGGTGACGACGCCGGCCCCGGTCATCGGTCGGCATGTCACGAGGGACGTCACCGTCGGCGGTCGCACCCTGAGGGCGGGCGACCGGGTGCTCGCCCTGACGTACGTGGCCAACACCGCACCGGGAGCGTTCGACCTCGACCGGCCCTACCTGCCCGACAACCGGCACCTGTGGTTCGGGGCGGGGCGGCACCTCTGCCTCGGGGCGCCGGTCGCCCGGGCCGAGCTGCGGGCCGTCCTGGCCGCCCTCGCCGAGGTCGGCCCGTGGACGGTCGTCGACCGCGAGGCGGCCCACGGCGTCCTCATCCCCACCTACCGCCGCCTCCTCGTGACGCGGGCGTGACGCCCGCCTGACGCCGGCGTGACGCCGGCGTGACGCCCGCGACCCCGGGTCCCGTCAGGGCCACCAGCCGAGGAGGCTGCCGCCGATCTTGACGATGAACGCGCTGACGATGACGACGAAGACGACCCGCACGAAGCCGCTCCCCTTCGCAACCGCCGTCCGGGCCCCGGCGTAGCCGCCGAGCAGGTTGAAACCCGCGATGACGACGCCGACCTTGAAGAGCACGAGGCCCATCGGCAGGAAGACCGTGAGCGCCCCGAGGTTCGTCGCGAAGTTCGCGATCTTCGCCTTGGCGCTCGCCTCGAGGAAGTTGTAGCCGAGCAGACCGACGAGGGCGAACACGAGGAAGCTGCCGGTGCCCGGGCCGAGCGCGCCGTCGTAGACCCCGATGGTGAATCCCGTCAGCATCGCGAGCACGGTGTGCTTGGCGCCGTGGAAGCGACGGATCGACTCCTTCCCGAGGTCGGGCTTGAAGAGCGTGTAGGCCCCGACGAGCACGAGGAGCACGAGGATGATGGGGTTGAACGCGGACTTGGGGATGTGCAGCCCGATGAGCGCGCCGCCGATCGACCCGACGTAGGCGACACCCGCCATCGGCAGGGCGGTGCGCAGGTCGGGGCGCACGCGCCGGTAGAAGGTGACCGAGCTCGTCGCGGTGCCGAAGATCGAGCCGAACTTGTTCGTCGCGAGCAGCTGCGCCGGCGACGCGCCGGGGAGACCGATGAGGAGCGCCGGCAGCTGCACGAGGCCGCCCCCGCCGACGACGGCGTCAATCCATCCCGCGACGAAGGCGGCGGCCCCGAGGAAGGCGAGGGTCGTGAGGGTCGGGTCGCTCACGCGTCCGCACCGTCGGCGCGGGCGTTCCAGGACTCGACGATGGTGAGCACGTCGCCGATCTCGTGCGCCACGGCGTCGGGCGTCGCGTCGTGGGAGACCTGCTGGTCGAGCGGGATGCTCGAGTGCGGCACCCAGATGGCGCGCATGCCGACCTGCTGCGGACCGTGGACGTCCTCGTAGGACCGGTCTCCGACGTAGGCGCACTCCCCCGGCCGGAGGCCCGCCTCACGGGCGGCATGGGCGAAGATCTCGGGCTGCGGCTTCACCCACGGCGTCTCGCTGGAGTAGACGTCGACGTCGACGAGGTCGAGCACGCCGTCCCGCTCGAAGATCGACCGGTGGTAGTCGCGGTCCCACAGGGTGTTGGACAGCACGCCCACGCGGATCCCCCTGTCTCGCAGCCCTTCCCAGAGAGGACGGATACCCGGCGCCGTGATCGTGTGGGGCTCCCAGAGGGCGCGGTATGCCGTGAGCGCCTCGTCGGCGCCCGGGTGCCCCTCCGCGACGCCCACCGACTCGAGCAGCTCGTGCAGGCGCGCGCTGCCGCCGCCGGTGCGGCCGCGCTTCCACGCCGCGTCCTCTGCGGCGCAGATCGCAGCGACGAACGCGGCGTGCGCGTCGCCCGTGTGACCGAGCCCGGCGGCATACGCCCCCCACGTGGCGTGGAAGTCCACCTCGTGCCAGGGGGTGATGGTGCCGCCCCAGTCGAAGAGGACCGCCCGCACGGGCAGGTCGGCCGGGCTCACGAGCGCTCGACCTCCGCGGTGACCTCGGCGGTCAGGGCGGCGACGGCGTCGTCGACGGCGACGTCGCGACGCTCGCCGGTGCGACGGTCCTTGATCTCGACCGTGCCGTCGGCGAGGCCGCGACCGATGACGAGGATCGTCGGGATGCCGATGAGCTCGGAGTCCTTGAACTTCACGCCGGGGCTGACGCCCTTGCGGTCGTCGACGAGGACGGTCAGGCCCTGCACCTCGAGCTCGCGGGCGATCTCCTCGGCCTTGACGAAGAGGGACTCGTCCTTGCCGGCGGCGACGATGTGGACGTCGGCCGGTGCGAGCTCGCGCGGCCAGATGATCCCCGCCTCGTCGTTGTTGCCCTCGACGACGCAGGCCACGGCCCGCGAGACACCGACGCCGTAGGAGCCCATGACGACCGTGACGAGCTTGCCGTTCTGGTCGAGCACCTTGAGCTCGAGCGCCTCGGCGTACTTCGTGCCGAGCTGGAAGACGTGGCCCATCTCGATGCCACGCGCGCCCGAGAGCGTGTGGTCGCAGTTCGGGCAGGGGTCGCCGAAGCGCACCTCGGCGGCCTCGATGGTGCCGTCGGCGGCGAAGTCGCGGCCGGCGACGAGGTCGATGACGTGCTGGCCGGCGACGTTGGCACCGGTGACCCATCGCGTGCCCTCGGCGACCCGCGGGTCGAGCAGGTAGCGGATGCCGGTCGTGCCCTCGAGCCCGAGCGCGCCGGGGCCGATGTAGCCCTTGACGAGGCCGGGGTGGGCGGCGAAGTCGGCCTCGGTGAAGGCGTCGACCTCGGCCGGCTCGACCTGGGCGCCGAGACGCTTCTCGTCGACCTCGCGGTCACCGGGCACGCCGATGGCGAGCGGTTCGCGGGTGCCGTCGGGCTGGACGAGCGTCACGACGACGTTCTTGAGCGTGTCGCCGGCGGCCCACGGGCGGTCCTCGCGCGGGAAGCGCTCGTTGAGGTGCGCCACGAGCGTCTCGATCGTCGGGGTGTCGGGCGTGTCCTCGGCGTGCGCGGCCGGCACGCCGTCCCAGCCGAGGGGGTCGGGCGCCGGCACGCGCACGGCCTCGACGTTGGCGGCATACCCACAGCTCGTGCAGTGGACGTAGGTGTCCTCGCCGACGTCGGCCGTCGCGAGGAACTCCTCGCTCTTGCTGCCGCCCATGGCACCGGCCATCGCCTCGACGATGACGTAGTGGAAGCCGAGGCGGTCGAAGATCCGGATGTAGGCCTCGCGGTGGAGCTGGTAGCTCTTGTCGAGACCGGCGACGTCGACGTCGAAGGAGTAGCTGTCCTTCATGACGAACTCGCGGCCTCGGAGCACCCCGGCGCGCGGACGTGCCTCGTCGCGGTACTTCGTCTGGATCTGGTAGATCGAGAGCGGCAGGTCCTTGTACGAGCTGTAGAGGTCCTTGACCGTGAGGGTGAACATCTCCTCGTGGGTCGGCCCCAGCAGGTGGTCGGCCCCCTTGCGGTCCTGGAGCCGGAAGATGTTGTCGCCGTACTCGGTCCAGCGCCCGGTCGCCTCGAAGGGCTCCTTGGGCAGCAGCGCCGGGAAGAGCAGCTCCTGGGCACCGATGGCGTCCATCTCCTCGCGGACGATCTTCTCGACATTGCGCAGCACGCGCAGGCCGAGGGGCAGCCACGTGTAGACCCCGGGGCTCACCCGACGCACGTAGCCCGCCCGGACGAGCAGCCGGTGGCTCGGGACCTCTGCGTCCGCCGGGTCCTCGCGAAGGGTTCGCAGGAACAGGGACGACATGTGCAGGGCCACCGGGACTCCTCGTGTGGTGCAGGATGCATCGAGCGCCGCCGCGGGGGCGCGCACGGGTGCGGAACCCCGGCAGGATATCGGCCGCCCGGGATGCGCCGTTGGCCCGTGTCCTGTCCACTTCCCGTCCGGACCGGACAGGAAGCGGTCACGGACTTGACCCGCGAGTAGCGCCGCGTGTTCAGTGAGCCTGCCGGATCAGCGGTGCGCTCGAACTCGTCCAGACATCGTGACGTCCTTGTGACAACACGCCGGGGTGTTCGGCCACGCGCCGGTGAACGGTGAGCAACAATCGGGGAGGGCGTCCGCGCCTCACGAAACACCACAAAGGAGTGTTGACGACCAGATGAGCGACCCCTCCATCCCGGCTCCTGGATCATCGGCTGCAGACAGCACCGGCGCCGCGGCGGGCCCCGCCGACACGCCCGGCAGCGTCATCCTCGAGATGCGGGACATCACCAAGGAGTTCCCGGGAGTCAAGGCGCTCTCGAACGTCTCGATGGCCGTCCGCCGAGGTGAGGTCCACGCGATCTGCGGAGAGAACGGCGCCGGCAAGTCCACCCTCATGAAGGTGCTCTCCGGGGTGCACCCCGCGGGCACCTACGACGGTGAGATCCACTTCGAGGGCCAGGTGTGCGAGTTCAACAACATCCGCGACAGCGAGCACGCCGGCATCGTCATCATCCACCAGGAGCTCGCCCTCATCCCGGAGATGTCGATCGCCGAGAACATCTTCCTCGGCAACGAGACGGCCAAGAGCGGTGTCATCAACTGGCTCTCCACCCGGGCCAAGGCGCGCGAGCTGCTCGCCCGCGTCGGCCTCGAGGAGGAGCCGGACACCAAGATCCGCGACATCGGCGTCGGCAAGCAGCAGCTCGTCGAGATCGCCAAGGCGCTCTCCAAGGACGTCAAGCTGCTCATCCTCGACGAGCCGACCGCCGCGCTCAACGCGGGCGACTCACAGCACCTGCTCGACCTCATCGCGGGCCTGCGCTCCAAGGGCGTCACCTGCATCATGATCAGCCACAAGCTCAACGAGATCGAGCAGATCGCCGACTCCATCACCATCATCCGCGACGGCAAGTCGATCGAGACGCTGCGCGTCAAGGAGGACGGGGTCGACGAGAACCGCATCATCCGCGGCATGGTCGGTCGTGACCTCGAGTCCCGCTTCCCCGACCACACGCCCGAGATCGGTGAGGTCTTCTTCGAGGTGAAGAACTGGACGGTGCGCCACCCGAGCGTGCCCGACCGCCTCGTGGCCAAGCACAGCGACTTCTTCGTGCGTCGCGGCGAGATCGTCGGCTTCGCCGGCCTCATGGGTGCCGGGCGCACCGAGCTGATGCGCAGCCTCTTCGGCCGCTCCTACGGCACCTACGTCGAGGGCACCATCGTCAAGGACGGCAAGGAGATCCGGCTGCGGTCCGTCGCCGACGCCATCGACGCCGGTCTCGCCTACGTCACGGAGGACCGCAAGACCCTCGGTCTCAACCTCCTGGACGACATCAAGCGGACCACGGTCTCGGCCCGGCTCCAGCGCATCACCCGCGGCTTCGTCGTCGACGAGCGCGAGGAGTACAACTACGCGGAGTCCTACCGGAAGTCCTTGCGCACCAAGGCTCCCAACGTGGACGAAGGGGTCGCGAAGCTCTCTGGCGGCAACCAGCAGAAGGTCGTGCTCGCGAAGTGGCTCTTCACCGAGCCCGACCTGCTCATCCTCGACGAGCCGACGCGCGGCATCGACGTCGGCGCCAAGTTCGAGATCTACGGGATCATCCAGCGCATGGCCTCGGAGGGCAAGGGCGTCATCCTCGTCTCCTCCGAGCTCCCCGAGCTGATCGGCCTGTCCGACCGCATCTACACGATCGCCGAGGGCGCCGTCACGGGCGTGCTGTCGCGCGAAGAGGCCGACCAGGAGTCCCTGATGCGCCTCATGACGCGACGGACCCACGGCGGCTCCCAGGCGACGACGCGCGAGAGCGCGTGACCCGCGCGCCGGCACCCACCCCTCCCCCATCCACACCCGACACAGCCAGGACTGCACCCATGGACAAGGTCAAGAAGATCTTCGGTGGCGACACCCGTCAGCTCGGCATGATCTTCGCCCTCGTGGCGCTGATCATCTTCTTCCAGATCTGGACCGACGGGCTCACGCTCACGCCGGACAACGTCATCAACATCTTCCAGCAGAACTCCTACATCCTCGTGCTCGCCATCGGCATGGTGCTCGTCATCATCGCCGGCCACATCGACCTCTCCGTCGGCTCCGTCGCGGCGTTCGTCGGCATCTGCGTGGCCATCGCGATGCGTGACTGGGGCCTCAGCTGGTGGATGGGCATCCTGTTCGGACTCGCCATCGGCGCTCTCGTCGGTGCGTGGCAGGGCATGTGGACGGCATACGTCGGCATCCCCGCCTTCATCGTGACGCTCTCGGGCATGCTCCTCTTCCGCGGCGCCAACCAGTACGTCGGCAAGTCCAACTCGGTGCCGGTCTCCGAGGACTTCCAGGTCATCGGCGGTGGCTACCTCCCCGAGGTCGGCCCCGACACCGGCTACAACAACCTCACGGTCCTCATCGGCCTGCTCCTCGCGATCGGGATCGTCGTCGGTAGCCTCCGCAGCCGCCGCGCCCTCGTCAAGCTCGGTGCGGACGTCGAGGAGGCATGGGTCATGTGGGTGCGCCTCGGGCTCATCTGCGCCGCCATCATCGGGGCGACGCTCCTCTTCGGCTCGGGCCGACCCGGCACGTCGTTCCCGATCTCCGGCATCATCCTTGCGGTGCTCGTGCTGGTCTACGGCTTCATCTCCAACCGCACCGTCATCGGCCGCCACATCTACGCCGTGGGTGGCAACCGCCACGCGGCCGAACTCTCCGGCGTGAAGAGCAAGAAGGTCAACTTCCTCGTCATGATGAACATGTCGATCCTGGCGGCCCTCGCCGGCATGATCTTCGTGGCCCGGTCCACCGCGTCGGGCCCGTCCGACGGTGTCGGGTGGGAGCTCGACGCCATCGCGGCCGTCTTCATCGGCGGCGCTGCCGTCACCGGTGGCGTCGGCACCGTCGTCGGCTCCATCGTCGGAGGTCTCGTCATGGCCGTGCTCAACAACGGTCTGCAGCTCAAGGGAATCGGCGCGGACGCGACCCAGATGATCAAGGGCCTCGTGCTCCTCGTCGCCGTGGCCTTCGACGTCTACAACAAGTCGCAGGGCCGGGTGTCGCTCCTCGGCATGCTGACCCGCAACTTCCGACGCGGCGGGAGCGACGACGACTCCTCCGCCCTGCCCCCGCCGTCCGCGGCGACCGAGACGACCCCGGTCAGCGAGACCATCCGCCAGTCCAGCTGAGCCACGGGCTCAGCTCACGAGACGCGGTCCCGGGCGCCGCCCGAGGCCGAGAAGAATCCGCGCTCCGCCCGGACGCGATGAGAGGAAAGAGAGCACATGCGTACCTTCACCAAGGTGCTGGGCGTCACGGCTGTGGCCGCCCTTGTTCTGACCGGTTGCGGTCGGAACAGCGACACCGGCACGACGCCGGGCGCATCCGGTGGTTCCGCCGCGGCGGGCTTCCCCGCCAACGCCGTCATCGGTGTCGCCCTGCCGCAGAAGACGTCGGAGAACTGGGTGCTCGCCGAGCAGCTGTTCAAGGACGGCCTGTCCGCCGCCGGCTTCCAGGGCGACGTGCAGTTCGCCAACGGTGGCGTGTCGGAGCAGCAGAACCAGATCTCGGCCATGGTCACCAAGGGCGCCAAGGTCATCGTCGTCGGCGCCATCGACGGCTCGCAGCTGGGCACCCAGCTCAAGGCCGCCAAGGACGCCGGTGCCATGGTCATCGCGTACGACCGCCTCGTGAAGAACACCCCGGCGGTCGACTACTACGTGGCCTACGACAACTTCAAGGTCGGCGAGCTGCAGGGCCAGGCCCTGCTCGACGGCATGGCCAAGAAGAAGCCGAACGGCCCGTACAACATCGAGCTGTTCGCCGGATCGCCCGACGACGCCAACGCCCAGGTCTTCTTCGACGGCGCCATGAAGGTGCTCCAGCCGAAGATCGACGACGGCACCCTGAAGGTCGTCTCCGGCCAGAAGGACTTCAACCAGGTCGTGACCCAGGGCTGGAAGGCCGAGAACGCCCAGAAGCGCATGGACACGCTCCTCGCGGCCAACTACACGAGCGCCGCGCTCGACGGCGTGCTCTCGCCCAACGACACCCTGGCCCGCGCGGTCATCACGTCGGTCAAGGATGCCACCAAGCCGGTGCCGATCGTGACCGGACAGGACTCCGAGGTCGAGTCGGTCAAGTCGATCATGGCGGGTGAGCAGTACTCCACCATCAACAAGGACACGCGCAACCTCGTCAAGGAGACCATCGCCATGGTCACCGCCCTCCAGAAGGGTCAGACGCCGACCGTCAACGACACCAAGTCCTACAACAACGGTGTCAAGGTCGTCCCGGCCAACCTGCTGCCGCCGGTCATCGTGACCAAGGAGAACGCGGCCGAGGCCTACGCGAACGACCCGACGCTGGCCCCGCTCACCAAGTGAGCTGAGTCCGCCCGGTCACCGCAGTCTCGGTGAAAGCTCGGTGAAGGCCCGCCCCGTCAGGGGCGGGCCTTCGTCGTCCCCGGACGCTCCAGCCTCGCGCTGCGGGCGAGGCGTAGCGTCGCCCCCATGGCTGACGTCTACCTCCACGGTCACCACGCGAGCGTCCTCGCGTCGCACGGCGCGCGCACCGCCGCCGACTCGGCGGCGTACCTGCTCCCCCACCTCCGCGAGGGCCTGCTAGTCCTCGACGTGGGCTGCGGACCCGGCACGATCACGCTCGACCTCGCCGAGGCGGTCGGCCCGTCGGGTCAGGTCGTCGGTGTCGAGAACGTCGACGGCCCCCTCGACCAGGCCCGTCGCCTCGCTGCGGCGCGTGGCGACGATCGCACGCGGTTCGAGCTCGCCGACGTCATGCGGCTCCCGTATGCCGGAGCGTCCTTCGACGTCGTCCACGCCCACCAGGTGCTCCAGCACCTCACCGACCCCGTGGGGGCCCTGCGCGAGATGGCGCGGGTCGCGCGCCCGGGTGGCCTCGTCGCGGTGCGCGACGTCGACTACGCCTCGATGGCGTGGCACCCGGCCTCCGAGGGCATGACGCGCTGGCTGGGGCTCTACCGCCGCCTGGCACGGCTCAACCACGCCGAGCCGGATGCCGGGCGCCACCTCGTCGCGTGGGCGCACGCCGCCGGCCTGTCCCACCTCACGCCGTCAGCCTCCCTGTGGACGTATGCGACGCCTGAGCAGTGCGGCTGGTGGGGCGGCACATGGGCGCGGCGCACGCTCGAGTCGACCTTTGCGACGCAGGCCGTCGAGCGCGGGCTCGTGACACCCGAGGAGCTCGCGGAGATCAGCGACGCCTGGCACGCCTGGTCGCGACACCCGGACGCGTGGTTCGCGATGACCCACGCCGAGGTCATCGCCCACGTCTGACGGCCTCCGGCCGCCGGCCACGGAAACGGCTCGCGACGGGCCCGCCACCTTTGCGAGAGTTGTCGTATGCCGCGCTCCTCCTCCACGTTCACGCTGGTCACCGACCCCGCCGAGGCCCGGGCACGTCTCGACGGTCTCGTCCGGCAGGAGCCGGAGGCGCTCAGCGTCGTCGCGAGCGTGACGGAGGGCCTCGTCGCCGACCCGGGCCGTTACGTCGGCCCGCGCTGGTGGGTGGTCGCCGACGACGCTGACCGGCTCGTCGGCGCCGTCATGCACACACCGCCACACCCGCTCCACATCGCGCTGGCTACGGCTGACGAGGCCCGCGACCTCGCCGCGCTGCTCGCGGACCAGGGCGACGAGCTGCCGGGCGTCGGCGGCCGGCGGGGGCCGGCCGAGGCCTTCGCCGACGAGTGGGCCACCCGCACGGGAGCGACGACGACGGTCGTCATGGAGGTGGGTCGCTTCGACCTGCCGACGCGCCCGCGAGTGCCCTTCGAGGTCAGCGGCTCCTTCCGGCCGGCCGACGGCGCCGACACCGCGCTCGTCGACGACTGGCACCAGCAGTTCGTCGACGCCATCGAGGGAGGTGGGCGGGCAGCCTCATCCCTCGCCCGGCACGTCGAGCACGGTCGGGTCGGCCTCTGGGAGGACGCCGGCCGCGCCGTGTCGATGGCGTACGCCTCCCCCGCCAACGGCGGCGTCACCCGCATCTCGGGCGTGTGGACGCCGCCGGCGCTGCGTGGCCGGGGCTACGCGAGCGGGGTGGTCGCGGCCCTCAGCCGTGCGCGCCTCGACGCGGGCGAGTCGTGCATGCTCTACACCGACCTCGCCAACCCGACGTCGAACGCCATCTACCAGGCCATGGGCTACCGCCGGGTGGGCGACAGCATCAGCATCACCTTCGGCGGCTGACGCCTCAGCGCACCACACCCCCGGCGCGCAGCGCGGCGCGGATCATCGGCCACTGGAGCGGCAGCCGTGCGACGGTGGCGGCGAGGTAGCCCTGCTTCTTCGGGTCGTCGGGGTCGCGGTCGAGCCGGCGCTTGGCCTGGCCCGTCATCGTGACGTTGGCCGGGAAGACGGCGACGAGCAGGGCCGCGGACGCGAGTCCCGCGGCGCGACGGGTGTGAGGGATGAAAAGGCCGACGGCACAAGCGATCTCGAGTGCGCCGGACGCATACACCAGTGCCCGGCGCGAGGGCAGCTGCCGGGGCACCATCGCCTCGAACGGCTCGGGCTTCACGAAGTGCATGGTGCCCGAGGTGAGGAAGAGGCCGGCCAGGGCGATGGCGTCC
Organism: Terrabacter sp. Soil810; assembly: GCF_001429645.1. NCBI lineage: Bacteria > Bacillati > Actinomycetota > Actinomycetes > Micrococcales > Intrasporangiaceae > Terrabacter > Terrabacter sp. Soil810. Next base: position 904,663 of record NZ_LMSW01000011.1, on the reverse strand, counting down.
TTGCCGAGCGGTGCGTTCGTGGCGGTCTTCATGGGCCCCACCCTAGGCTGGGCGCCCGGTGAGGCTAGAGCAGGACGGTGGTGAACGCCCCGACCTCGCGGAAGCCACAGCGCTCGTAGGTCGCCCGGGCCGCGACGTTGAAGTCGTTGACGTAGAGCGACACCTCGTCGGCCAGGCCCGACAGCACCTGCTCGACGACGCTCGCCATGGCCGGCACCGAGAGCCCCCGTCCGCGCAGCCTGGGGTGCAGCCACACGCCCTGGACCTGCGCGCAGCCCAGCGCGAGCGAGCCCACGTCGGCCTTGAAGACGACCTCGCCGTCCTCGACCTTGACGAAGGTGTGGCCGGCGCGGATGAGTGCGGCCAGGCTCGACCGGTAACCGCGGTCGGAGCCGAAGTACGGCGGGTAGCCGATCTCCTCGGTGAACATGTGGGCGGCCGCGGGCAGGACGAGGTCGACCTCGTCGAGGCGCGCCGGGCGCACGTCGGGGTCGAGCGTCAGGCCGAGGCCCGAGGGCCGGGCGCGCGTCGTCAGCAGCGGCTGGTGGGTGCGGATCGCGCGGACCGGTCCCCACATCGGGCCGAGCCGGTCCCACAGGCCGCCGACCTGCGCGCTCGGGCCGAAGATCGAGGCGCACTGGCGTCGCATGCGGCTGATCCGCGCCGCGACGGCCGTGACCCCGTCGTCGTCGAGCTCGACCGGCACGACGTTGGCGCTGACCCACGCGAGGCCGCGCAGCTCCCCGTCGCCCCAGTGGCCGAGGAGCGCGCCCGGCGAGGCGCGCAACGAGCCCTCGACGATGCGCGCCGCGACGAAGGCGTTGGCCACCCGGTCGCGCGCGCACACCTCGAGCGCGGCGTCGTGGTCGGCCACCGACAGCGGTCGCACGGGGAGGCGTTGGCGGAGCACCACCCAAGAGTGCCTGCCCGCGGGCACCCTGTCACCCCGGCGCGCTTCACCAGCCCCGTCACGGGCTGTCCGTGACCTCCGCCGTGCTCAGCGCCGTGGGTGCAGCACCGGGCGCTCGAGGTCGGTGTTGTCGAGGACCCACGTCGCGCGGGCGCGCGGGTCGACCGCGGCGAGGTAGAGCCGCTGGCCGCCGACGTAGCGCCGGTTCGGCTCCGCGTCGGGGTCGGGGTCGTGGCCGTCGCCGAACCGGGCGTTGCCGCGCGGCACCGACACCTCGAAGGGCACGTCGACCCAGACCGCGGCGTCCCACACGTCGGCGAGCTCGGGCCGCTGGAGGAAGATGCCGTCGACGACGAGCACCGGGTCGCGTCCGACCGCGACCGGCTCGGGGTGCACCGGCCGGTCGGCCTCCACGTCGTTGACGGCCGTGGTGACCGGCTCGCCACGACGGAACGGCTCGATGACGGCGCGACGGAACGCGGCGTAGTCGTAGGAGTCCTCGTAGAAGGTCTCGGGGCCGCGGCCTCGGGCGACCCGTTGCGCCCGGGGGCGGTGGAAGCCGTCGATCGACACGCGCAGCACGTCGCGGGCACGGTCGACCGCGCCGATCACCTCGGCGAGCTGGTCGGCGAGCACCGTCTTGCCCGCGCCGTCGAACCCGTCGACAGCCACGGCCACGCGCTCACCCGGCCGCAGCGCGACGACGCGCTCGGCGAGGTCGCGCACGACGGCGAACCGCTCGCTCGACCGGACCGGGGCACGCACCTCAGCTGACGGTGACGCTCGGGGCACCGGCCGACTCGTCGTCGACCGGCTCGCCCATCTCCTCGGCGAGGCGCATGGCCTCCTCGATGAGCGTCTCGACGATCTGCGCCTCGGGGACGGTCTTGATGACCTCGCCCTTGACGAAGATCTGGCCCTTGCCGTTGCCGGACGCGACGCCGAGGTCGGCCTCGCGGGCCTCGCCCGGGCCGTTGACGACGCAGCCCATGACGGCGACGCGCAGCGGCACGGTCATGCCCTCGAGTCCGGCGGTCACCTGGTCGGCGAGCGTGTACACGTCGACCTGGGCGCGGCCGCACGACGGGCACGAGACGATCTCGAGCTTGCGGGGGCGCAGGTTGAGGCTCTGGAGGATCTGGATGCCGACCTTGACCTCCTCGACGGGCGGGGCCGACAGCGAGACGCGGATCGTGTCGCCGATGCCGCGCGAGAGCAGCGCACCGAAGGCCGTCGCCGACTTGATGGTGCCCTGGAAGGCAGGGCCGGCCTCGGTGACGCCGAGGTGCAGCGGCCAGTCGCCCCGCTCGGCGAGCAGCTCGTAGGCACGCACCATGATGACGGGGTCGTTGTGCTTGACCGAGATCTTGAAGTCGTGGAAGTCGTGCTCCTCGAAGAGGCTCGCCTCCCAGACCGCCGACTCGACGAGCGCCTCGGGCGTCGCCTTGCCGTACTTCTCCATGATCCGCTTGTCGAGGCTGCCGGCGTTGACGCCGATGCGGATGGAGACGCCGGCGTCCTTGGCGGCGCGCGCGATCTCCTTGACCTGGTCGTCGAACTGGCGGATGTTGCCGGGGTTGACGCGCACGGCCGCGCAGCCGGCGTCGATGGCCGCGTAGACGTACTTCGGCTGGAAGTGGATGTCGGCGATGACCGGGATCTGGCTCTTGCGGGCGATCGCGGGCAGCGCATCGGCGTCGTCCTGGCTGGGGCAGGCCACGCGCACGATGTCGCAGCCGGACGCGGTCAGCTCGGCGATCTGCTGGAGCGTCGCGTTGATGTCGGTCGTCGGAGTCGTCGTCATCGACTGCACCGACACGGGGAAGTCGCTCCCGACACCGACCTTGCCGACCTGGATCTGGCGGGTCTGTCGCCGCGGGGCGAGGACCGGCGGGGGCAGGGGCGGCATACCGAGGGAGACGCTCATGGCGCCATTATGTCGCGCCCCACCGAGCCCGGAGCCGAGGAGGTGCCACTCCCGGGCTCGCAGGGGTCGCTCAGCCGAAGAGCCTGATCGGCTTGACGATGTCGGCGTAGATGAGCAGGACGGACATCGTGATGAGGACGAGGCTCATCCCGTAGGCGACGGGCAGTCCCTTGGCGACGTCGACGAAGCCCGGGTCGGGGCGGTGGCGCAGTCGCGCCCAGCCTCGCTTGATCGCCTCCCAGACGGCTCCGGCGACGTGTCCGCCGTCGAGCGGGAGCAGCGGGATGAGGTTGAAGACGAAGAGCGCGAGGTTGAGCGAGGCGATGAGCAGGATCAGCTGGGCCAGCTTGACCCAGTTGCCGCCCTCGTCGGCCGGGATGTCGAGCGCCGCGACCTCGCCGCCGATGCGTCCGACGCCGACGACCGAGATGGGTCCGTTGGGGTCGCGCTCCTCCGAGCCGAAGGCCGCCTGCACGACGCCGGTCATCTTCTCGGGGATCTTGACGATGATCGAGGCGGTGTCGACGAGGCGGTCCCAGACGAAGCCCGGCGCCTGCGCGATCGGGGTCCGCACGAGCTCCTGCCCGGGGGTGATGCCGGCGAAGCCCATCGACGCGAGCACGGGCCTGCCGTCCTTGGCGACGGGGTTGCCCTGGTCGTCGTAGGTGGCACGGTCGAGGACGGCCGGGGTGATCGTGATCGGCACCTGCTGGTCGCCGCGCTGGACGACCCACGTCATCGTGCGTCCCTTGTTGTCGCGGATGGCCGCGGTGACCTGGTCCCACGTGCTGACGGCCGTGCCGTCGACGGAGACGATGCGGTCGCGCTCCTGCAGGCCCGCGGCCTTGGCGGGGGCAACGGGGTCTCCGGGCTTGCACTGCGGCTGCGGCACCTGCAGCGTCGGCGCGGTGGTCGGCACGCAGGCCGACAGGAGGCCGACCTTGGGCGCGACCTGGGGCAGCCCGTAGAGCGTGATGACGCCGGTGAGCAGCACCGCCGCGATGATGAGGTTCATGATCGGGCCGCCGAGCATGATGATGATCTTCTTGCCGGGGCTCAGCTTGTAGAAGACGCGGTCCTCGTCACCGGGCCTGACCTCCTCCATGGAGTCGGCCCGGGCCTGGTCGACCATCTGGCTGAAGCGGCCGGTCGAGAGGGTGCGCAGCTCGCCGGGCTTGTCACCGGGTCGCGGCGGGAGCATGCCGATCATGCGGACGTAGCCGCCGAGCGGGATCGCCTTGAGGCCGTACTCGGTCTCGCCGCGCTTGCGCGACCAGACCGTCGGGCCGAAGCCGACCATGTACTGGGTCACCTTGACCCCGAACTTCTTGGCCGGCACGAGGTGGCCGATCTCGTGCAGCGCGATGCTGAGCGCCACGCCGACGACGACGACCAGGACCCCTAGGAAGAACAGCACCCCTCCATTGTCACATCGACTTCCTGTGATTCCCGATTCGATGTGTTCCACGGTCACCGGTGACCGTGGAACACATCGAATCCGGGGTCATCCCGAGATGGTGCGCCGGGCGGCGTCGCGGGCCCAGGAGTCGGCGGCGAGGACGTCGTCGAGCGTCAGGTCGGTGACCCGGGAGGCCGGCTCGGCGGCATACGCGTCGACGACGTGCGCGACCGTGTCGACGATGTCGACGAAGCCGATGCGACCGTCGTGGAAGGCGTCGACCGCGACCTCGTTGGCGGCGTTGTAGACCGCCGGCCACGTGCCGCCCGCCTCCCCCACCCGGCGGGCGAGCGCCACGGCCGGGAAGGCGTCGTCGTCGAGCGGCTCGAAGTCCCACGACTGCGCCGTCGTCCAGTCCACGGGCACGTCGGCGTCGGCGATGCGCTCGGGCCAGCTGAGGCCCAGCGCGATCGGCACGAGCATCCGCGGGGGCCCGGCCTGGGCGATCGTCGAGCCGTCGACGAACTCGACCATCGAGTGGATCATCTGCTGGGGGTGCACGACGACGTCGATGCGCTCGAACGGGATGTCGAAGAGCAGGTGCGCCTCGATGACCTCGAGCCCCTTGTTGACGAGCGTCGCGGAGTTCGTCGTGATGACGCGGCCCATCGAGAAGTTCGGGTGGGCGAGCGCCTGCTCGGGAGTGACGTCGGCGAGCTCGGCTCGCGTGCGCCCGCGGAACGGGCCGCCGCTCGCGGTCACGACGAGCCGGCGCACCTCGTCGGCGCGACCTCCGCGCAGGCACTGGGCGATCGCGGAGTGCTCGCTGTCGACCGGCACGATCTGGCCGGGCCTCGCCAGGGCCTTGACGAGCGGGCCGCCGATGATGAGCGACTCCTTGTTGGCGAGCGCGAGCGTGGTGCCGGCGCGCAGCGCCGCGAGCGTGGGCTCGAGGCCGATGGCGCCGGTGATCCCGTTGACGACGACGTCGGCCTCACGGGCGGCGAGCGTCGTGCTCGCATCGGGGCCGACGAGCACCTCGGGGTCGTATGCCGTCACGCCGGCCGCGTCGGCAGCGCGGGCGACCGCTCGGGCCAGGTCGTCGTGCGTCCCGCTCGCCACCGCGATGACCGGCACGCGGAGCGCGACGGCCTGCTCGGCGACGAGGTCGAGGTTGGCGCCGGCCGAGAGCCCGAGCACCTCGAAGCGGTCGCGGTTGCGCCGGACGAGGTCGATGGCCTGGGTGCCGATCGAGCCCGTCGAACCGAGCAGGACGATGCGGCGGGGGCGGGCCGAGGTGTCAGTCACCCCGGCATTCTCGCGCAGGCTCACGCTCGGCGGTCAGGTGGTCACTCCTCTCGCCCGGAGGAGCTCGTCGCGCTTGAAGGCGTAGGCGACGGCCCAGGTCATGCGCAGGCGGTACATCCGGATGTCGTCAGCCCACGACCATGGGCTGCTGCCGTAGTGCGCCGTCCAGTGGGCCTCGACCTCGTCGCGCTCCGGTCCGGGGGCCATGAGCTCGGCGTAACCGTGGCTGAAGAGGGCGAGGTCCTCCCCGTCGACGTGGGCCACGCTCACGGCCGGGCGCGTCTCGAGGTGCTTGGCCTTGGCCGACGTGCCGGCGGTGCTGAACGTCCACGTGCCGTGGAGGAAGTGGCCGTCGAGGGCGCTGATGCGCGGCTCCCCCGACGCCGTGACGGTGGCGACCGAGAGGACCTTCATGCCGGTGAGCAGCGCGACGAGCTGCTCGGCGGTGAGGGTGCGGTCGTCGTCGATGATGCTCCTCAGGTGGCCCGTCGCCCTGGCGTGCGAGGCGTCGAGCAGGACCTGGAGCGCGGCTGTCTCGTCAGGTGTCTCGAGCATCCTCCGACGCTAGCGCCGTCCGCCGACAGCGGACCCGATCGTTCGTGCTCGATCGCCGGCGCGCGGCGTCACCACCAGCTGGCCTCGCTCGCGGCGTAGAAGGCGTCGTCGCCCCAGACGAGCCACTCCCCCACGTCGTAGCCGGCCGCGGGCGCGGCGACGTGGGGAGGTGGGAGCAGGACGCTCGAGGGCAGGGCGACGTGCGCCGGGAGGGCCGCCGCACCGGGACGCGACCCACCGTCCGCCGACGGCGGGCTGAGTGGCGGGCCGAGTGGCGGGCCGAGTGGCGGGCCGAGTGGCGGGCCGAGTGGCGGGCTGGGTGGCGGCCCCGGCACCCCGCCCGCCGGCGCGCCCGACGGGGGCGGCAGGTCGGGCGGCGAGTCGGGCGGCAGGTCAGGCGGCAGATCGGGCGCCTGTCCGGGAGGCAGGAAGCCCGTGCGAGGGTCGCGCTGCGGGACGACGCCGGCCTCGGCGAGGTTCTTGACGACCGCGAGCCGCGTCCCCATGAGGGCGGCGATCCCGGAACCGTCGACGACGCGCCCCGGCCCGGCCGGCAGCCACCCGGTGAAGGTCTCGGCCAGGCGGGCACCGGCCTCGCACGGCTCGATCGTCGTGACCACGTCGGCCTCGTGGGACGAGGTCAGGTCCCGTTCGACGATCCGCGTCGGCGCCGACGCCTCGACGACGAGCGAGACCGAGCATGCACGCCGCCCGTCGTCATGGCGGTGGACGGCGACCACGTGCTCGCGTCCCGGCTCGTCGGCGAGCTCGGTGCGCACGAGCTGCTCGAGCGACGGCTTGAGCAGCCGCTCCGACGAGGGCTGGGCGAGCAGCTCCCAGAGCCGGCCGGGTGCGACGGCGACCTCGATCGAGGCCGTCTCGTGCACGGGTATCACGCCGAGGCCGCCGGCCGTGGCGGCGCCGTGTCCGACGAAGCCGCTCGCCGTCGCGGCCTGCACCGGCTCGTCGGACACCGGGTCGCTCGTCCGGCTGCGCGCGGTGCCCTCGACGTCGGCCTTGAGACCGAGGAGCGCCCGGGCCATCCAGGCCCGGGCGAACTCCGCCACGGGGTCGGTCGGCGCGAGGCCGTCGAGCGTCTGGGCGACGACGCAGCCGCCGTCGAGCGCTTCGACCGTCGTCGTCAGGGCGAGCGTCGGGCCGTCCGCCGTCCGGGACACGACGCGCACGCCGTGCGCGACGTCGACGACGGTGCTGAGGCCCACCCAGAGCCGGCCGTTCGAGCGCCGCCACACGCCGACGAGCTCCGGCAGGCCGCCGGGGCCGGCCGGCAGGGCCAGCACCCGCACGCAGTCGACGCCGAGCTCGGCTCCCGGCCCGGGCGCGACGAGGTGCGGCCAGACGTCATCGGGAGCGCGCTCGATGAAGACCCGGTGGCCGACGTCGCGCGCCACGACCGCGGGTGCCGGCTCGTCGCGTCGACCGCCCCGCTCCCCGAAGAGGCCGCGTAGAAGGCTCACGCCCGGCAGTCTCCCCCAGCACGGCCGTCCCGTCACCGGATTCGGGGCATTGCCTGCTCGGGCATGATGGCGAGGTGAAGACGCTCGGCTCGCGCCAGGTGCTGCTCGGGGTGCTCGCCGTGGCGCTCGTCGTGCTGGGCTGGGTCGTCGTGCGCGCCGCGCAGGGCCCGTCGGCGCCGGCCGGCTCCTCGGCCCGCGACGCCTCGGCGACCGGCCCGTCCGTCAGCGGCACCGCCGGGTCCGGCGCCACCGACCCCGTCTCGGGACTGCCGTGGGTCGCCGAGTCGGCCCTGCCCGCACAGGCCAAGGAGACGCTCGCCCTGATCCGCGCCGGCGGCCCGTTCCCCTACCCCCGCAGCGACAACCGGACGTTCGACAACCGCGAGCGGCTGCTACCACCGCACACGAGCGGCTACTACCGCGAGTTCACCGTCGTGACACCGGGATCCGACGACCGCGGGGCCCGCCGCATCATCACCGGCAGCAGCGGCGAGAGATACTGGACCGACGACCACTACGCGTCGTTCAGCCGGATCAGGGAGGGCACGTGACGACGTTCCTCGGCCGGCACAGCGAGGCAGACGACCACATCGCCCAGCTCGTCTGGCTCGGCCACGACGTACGCGTCGTCTCCGGCGGGGACGACAAGGCGGGCGTGCTCGAGGCGTTCGCCACGGGCCTCGACCTGCCCGACTGGTTCGGGCACAACTGGGACGCCCTGCTCGACGCGCTCCGCGACCTCGACGCGCCCCGCGGCGTGCCCATCGAGCTCGTCTGGGACCACGCCGCGTCGCTGCGCGCGCGTGACCGCACCGCCTTCGACACCGTCGTCGACATCCTCGAGCAGGTCGCCGACGAGCGCGACGACCTCCACGTCACCGTCGTCACCCGCTAGCCCCGCCGGTCCCTCGGGACCGAGGAGGTATGCCGTCACGCCACCCGTGCGCGACGCCGCGGGCCGCGGACGCCACCGTACTGTCTACCCGAGCGGACGGCATACGCCATCGGGTGCGACGGGTCAGGAGACGAAGACCCGGTCGTCGATGAGGCGCTCGGTGACCTCCTGGCCCTCCGTGTGGAACCGGCCGTGCTCGAAGTCCTTGGCGAACTCGAGCTCGACGTGGGCCTTGCCGTGGCGGTTCTTCTCGACGCTGACGACCGACCAGCCGCGGAAGCGCTGGATGTTGCCGAGGTTGTAGACGAGGTGCTCGCGGGAGACGACGTCGACCTTGTCGTTGACGATGAGGACGACGTCGGCCTCGAAGGCCAGCGCTGACGACCCGCGCAGGTCGTGGGTGCGCATCCGGTGGCCGGAGGCGAGCGCCTCCTTGTCGGCGGCCGAGATCGCGACGACGGGCACGCGCGCGGACAGGGCGAGGTCCTTGAGCCCCTCGGCGACGGCGGTGATCCGCTCGTCCTCCTCGGCGCCGTCGGCGGGCACCTTCTGGATGTAGTCGAGCAGCACGAAGGGCGCCTGGCCCGTCGCCTCCGTGACGCGGTCGACGGTCTCGCGGACCGTGTCCAGCGTCGTCGTCGCGCCGGACGACTCGTGGATCTGGAGGCGGTCGCCGTAGCCGCTGAGCGCGGCGAGGGCGCGGCCGCCCCCGGGGAGGGCGCCGAGGACCGCGTCGAGCGAGCCGCCGTGGACGGCCGTCTCGAGGGCGTGGCGCACGTCGATGACACCGGCCACCTCGCCGGGGTCGCCCTCGGCGGCCTCCATCGAGATCAGTCGCTCGAGCAGCGTGTGGCTCTCGTGCTCGTAGGAGAGCACCAGGGCGCTCGCACCCGCGGCGACGACGTTGCGGGCGAGCTGCAGCCCGATCGTCGTCTTGCCGTGCCCGGCCGGGCCACCGAGCAGGACGAGCTCACCGGAGCGGAAGCCGCCGGTCAGGACGGTGTCGAGCGCCGGGAAGCCCGTCGACCACACGCGCGCGCCGGCCGGGGACCCCCGTCGCAGCACGTCGTCCGTCTCGGTGAGGAGGGCGTCGAGCGGTCGCAGGGATCCCGCGTCGCGAGGGCCGGCTGGTGTGACCATGCGCAGATTGCACCACAGGCCGCCCACGCGTCGGGCCGGTTCGGCGAATGTGCCGAGCGCGCGGCACCGTCGACCCGAGACGTCAGAGCGCGATGCCGACGTACTTCGTCTCGAGGTACTCGTCGATGCCCTCGAAACCGCCCTCGCGCCCGACACCGGACGCCTTGACGCCGCCGAAGGGGGCCGCGGGGTTGGACACGATGCCTTGGTTGACGCCGACCATGCCGTACTCGAGCGCCTCGCTCATCGTGATCGCCCGCGAGAGGTCGCGGGTGAAGAGGTAGGCGACGAGGCCGTACTCCGTGTCGTTGGCGAGGCGGATCGCCTCGGCGTCGGTGCGGAACGTCGTGACCGGCGCGACGGGACCGAAGATCTCCTCGCGAGCCATGTCGGCGTCGGTCGGCACGTCGGCGAGGACCGTCGGCTCGTAGAACCAGCCGGCGCCCTGGGGTGCCGAGCCTCCGACGAGGACCTTCGCGCCCTTGGCGACGGCGTCGTCGACGAGTGCCGACACCTTGTCGCGCGCCTTCTCGTCGACGAGGGGTCCGACGTCGACCCCCTTCCTCGTGCCCTTGCCGAGCGTCAGGGCCCCCATCCGCCGCGCCAGCTTCGCAGTGAACTCGTCGGCGAGGGACTCGTGCACGTAGAAACGGTTGGCCGCGGTGCAGGCCTCGCCCATGTTGCGCATCTTGGCGAGCATGGCGCCGTCGACCGCCTTGTCGACGTCGGCGTCCTCGAAGACGAGGAACGGGGCGTTCCCGCCGAGCTCCATCGAGACGCGCAGGATGCCCTGCGACGCCTGCTCCATGAGCGAGCGCCCGACGGGCGTCGAGCCGGTGAAGGTCAGCTTGCGCAGCCGCGGGTCACGGATCAGCGGCTCCATGACGTCGCCCGTCGTGGCGTGGGACGTCATGACGACGTTGAGCACGCCGTCCGGCAGGCCGCACTCGCGGAGGAGGTCGGCCAGGGCGAGCATGGTCAACGGCGTCTGGCTGGCCGGCTTGACGACCATGGTGCAGCCCGCCGCGATGGCCGGACCGATCTTGCGGGTGCCCATCGCGAGCGGGAAGTTCCATGGCGTGATCATCAGCGTCGGGCCGACGGGCTGCTTCATCGTCATGAGGCGGGTCGCGCCGTTGGGGGCGGTCGACCAGCGTCCGGAGATGCGCACGGCCTCCTCGGAGAACCACCGGAAGAACTCGGCGCCGTAGGCGACCTCGCCACGGCTCTCGGCGAGCGTCTTGCCCATCTCGAGTGTCATGAGCATCGCGAACTCCTCGGCCCGCGCGGTGATCTTCTCGTATGCCGCCCGCAGCAGCTCGCCGCGGTCGCGCGGCGCCGTGCGCGCCCAGTCGGCCTGCGCCGCCACGGCGGCGTCGAGCGCGGCCCGGCCGTCGGCGACCGAGGCCGCCGCGACGTGCGTCAGCACCCGGCCGGTCGACGGGTCGTCGACCGCGATGGTCTGCCCCTCGCTGCCGTCGCGCCACTGCCCGCCGATGAGCAGGCCCTTGGGCACCGAGTCGATCACTGACTTCTGCGTCACCGCTGCCATGCCTGAAACCCTATTCCTGTCGTGGTGCTCGTCCTCGGGGTCCCCGTCGGACGGTTCAGCGGTCGTCCATACCCCACGGGGAGCCGTAGCCCTCGGGCTTGGGCGCCGCCAGCAGGTCGAGGAACGGGACGGCGTCGAACGCCTCGGGTCCGAGCACGCCGGCGCCCTTCCACGTGCCGCCGGCGAGCAGCTCGAGCGCGACGACGGGGTTGACCGCGGTCTGCCAGACGACGCACTGGGCGTCGTAGCCCGCCATCGTCTCGGCGTTGTCGACGACGTGGTAGAGGTAGGTGCGGCGCGGCTGACCGTCCGTGCCCGTGCCCGTGACGAAGAGCCCGGCGCACGTCTTGCCCGTCATCCGCGGACCGATCGTGGCGGGGTCGGGCAGCGCAGCAGCGACGACGTCACGGGGCGAGACCTGCACGCCCTTGACGGTGATCGGCTCGGTGCGGTCGAGACCGAGCGTGTTGAGGACCTTGAGGATGGTGATGAACTCGTCGCCCAGGCCGTACTTGAAGGTGACCCGCTTGGCGTCGACCCAGCGCGGCATGAGGAGCACCTCCTCGTGCTCGACGTTGACGCACTCGACCGGCCCGATGCCCTCCGGGAAGTCGAAGACCTCCGGCTCGCTGAAGGGCGCCGTCGTGAACCAGCCGCGGTCCTTCTCCCAGACCACGGGCGGGTTGAGGCACTCCTCGATGGTCGTCCACATCGAGAAGCTCGGCGCGAAGATCTCGTTGCCGTCGTCGTCGTGGACGACGAGGTTGGCCCCGTCGCGTGTGCCGAGCTCGTCGATCTCGCTGAAGAGGTGGTCGGCGGCGTAGCGGGCGAAGACGTCGGAGAGCCCCGGCTCGACGCCGATGCCGACGAGCGCGAGGCGACCGTCGGCCTCCCAGTCGCCTGCCACGGCGAACTGCTCGTCGCCGAGCATGACGCCGACCTTCTCGTAGGGCTGCTCGGGGTGTCGCTGCGACAGGCTCATCGCCATGTCGAGGTAGTCGGCCCCGGCTGCCTTGGCGCCGTTGAAGACCGACATGTTGAACTTCGGGTCGACCGCGTTGAAGACGTGGGTCGCCCCGTGCTCGCGCGCGAGCGCCGTCACCGCCTCGGCCGACGAGGCGTCGACCTGGGCCGCGACGAAACGGGCCTCCCCCGGATGACGGCCGGCCACGGCCGAGACGGTGCGTTCGGCACGCGTTTGGTCGTAGTCGGCGACGACCCAGCGCTCGAAGAAGCCACGCTCGGCGGCGATGCGCGCGGCGGCGTCACCGACCCCGCCGGAGCCGATCATGAGGACACGCATGGGCGTTCAGGCCACCTGTCGGTTGCGCCGCTTGCCGATGACCTGACCGGTCACGACGAACAGCAGGGCGAGGAGGAACATCACGGTGCCGATGACGTACACCTGCACGGGCACCCCACGAGCCGAGGCACCCCAGACGAACATCGGGAAGGTGATCGAGCTCGGGCTGGCGTTGAAGTTCGTGATGATGTAGTCGTCGAAGCTCAGCGAGAAGGCGAGCAGGGCCCCCGCGGCGATACCCGGTGCCGCCAGGGGCAGCGTGACCCGGAGGAAGGTCTGGGCCGGGTTGGCCCCGAGGTCTGCGGCCGCCTCCTCGAGCTTGGGGTCGAGGGTGGCCACCCTCGCCTTGACGGCGACGACGACGAACGACACGCAGAACATGATGTGCGCGATGAGGATCGCCGTGCGTCCCGAGGGCACCCCGAGCATGAGGAAGAGCGTGAGCAGGCTCGAACCCATGACGACCTCGGGCGTGGCCATTGGCATGAAGATCAGCAGGTTGGTCGCAGAACGCCCGCGGAAGCGGTAGCGACCGAGGGCGAAGGCGATCATCGTCCCGAGCACGGTCGCCGTGAGCGACGCGATGACACCGATCTGCAGGCTGAGCCCGAGCGACTCGCAGATGCCTTGTGCCCCGCACGGGTTGGTCCAGGCCGCGGTGGAGAACTCGTTGAAGTTGTAGTTGTACTTGCCCTTGGGGTCGTTGAACGAGAAGGCCGCCACGATCACGTTGGGCACGAGCATGTAGATGAGGACCGCGATCGCGGCGAAGGCGATGAGGTGTCGTTTGATCCAGGCCATCAGAGCAGCTCCTCCGTTCCGGCCCGGCGCACGTAGACCGAGACCATGCCGACGATGAGGATGAGCAGGATGAACGACAGCGCGGCGGCCAACGGGTAGTCGAGCACGCGCAGGAACTGGCTGTCGATGACCGAGCCGATCATCGTCGTCTGGGTGTTGCCGAGCAGGCGGGCGTTGATGAAGTCACCGGCCGCGGGGATGAAGGTGAGCAGGGTTCCCGCGACGACACCGGGCAGAGACAGCGGCCAGGTGACCTTGCGGAAGGTCTGCCACGGTGACGCGTAGAGGTCGCCCGCCGCCTCGATGAGCCGTGGGTCCAGGCGCTCGAGCGAGGTGTACAGCGGCAGGATCATGAAGGGCAGGAAGTTGTAGGTCAGGCCCATGATGACGGCGAACTTCGAGTTGAGGAGCGAGTCGTTCGAGGTGAGGCCGACGGCCTGCAGCAGGTCGGTGATGTGCAGCTTCTGAGCCCACGTCGTGACGAACCAGTCGTCGGACAGGATCGTGCGCCACGCCAGGGTGCGGATGAGGAAGCTGGTGAAGAACGGCGCGATGACGAGCACGAGCACGAGGTTCTTGTAGCGCCCGGCCTTCTGCGCGATGAAGTAGGCCAGCGGGTAGCCCAGGAGCAGCGCGAGCACGGTGGCGGTGCCGGCGTAGAGGAAGGAACGCAGGTACTGCGGCCAGTACTGCCTCAGCGCGTCGGCGTAGATGCCGACGTTGCCGGTGAAGGTGTAGCCGTCGTCGACGTTGCCCTCCTGAAGCGACTGCGACCCCAGGGTCACCATCGGCAGCACGAAGAAGACGACGAGCCAGAGCAGACCCGGCAACAGCAGGGCGTAGGGCACCCAGTTGCGCCGGCGCCGTGACGGCGGCGCCGAGGAGCCGGTCGAGAGGACCGAGCCCTCAGCCATGGTCGTCCACCAGCTCCGCCCCGGCCTCGGCGTCCTGCGACGCGTCGAGGGCGAAGCCGTGCTGGGCCGCCCACGAGACCGTGACGTTCTCGCCCAGCGCCGCCCGTGCCGTGCCGTCGTTCTGCTGCACGACGATGAGCTCCTGGCCCCACGGCATCTGCACGGAGTACTGCGTGGCGACGCCGCTGAACGACACGTCGCGGACGGTGCCGCGCAGGTGGTTGGGCCCACCCGCCTCGCCGAGGCGCAGCTTCTCGGGACGCACCCCGAGCCACACGTCGTTGACACCGTCGGGCAGGTGCTCGCGGGAGACCTCGAGGTCGGTGTCGTGGGCCCGCACGGTGACGATGTGGTCGGTGCCGCCGGGGTTGACCGTCGCCCGCAGCAGGTTCGACTGCCCGAGGAAGTTGGCGACGAAGGTGGACTGCGGCTGCTCGTAGAGCGTGGCCGGGTCACCGAGCTGCTCGAGACGACCCGCGTTCATCACCGCGATGGAGTCGGCCATCGTCATGGCCTCCTCCTGGTCATGGGTGACGTGGATGAAGGTCAGGCCGACCTCCTGCTGGATGCGCTTGAGCTCGATCTGCATCTGGCGCCGCAGCTTGAGGTCGAGCGCCCCGAGCGGCTCGTCGAGCAGGAGCACGTCGGGCCGGTTGACGAGGGCGCGGGCCAGCGCGACGCGCTGCTGCATGCCGCCCGAGAGCTGGGTCGGCTTCTTGTCGGACACCTGTCCCAGCTGCACGAGCTCGAGCACCTCGTTGGCCTTGGCCTTGGCGTCCTTGTCACCGCGCCGACGCAGGCCGAACATCACGTTGTCGAGCACGCTCATGTGCGGGAAGAGGGCGTAGCTCTGGAAGACCGTGTTGACGTTGCGCTGGTAGGCCTTCGTGTGGGTGATGTCGCTGTCGCCGATGCGGATGCGGCCACCCGTGGGCTCCTCGAGACCCGCGATCATCCGCAGGGTCGTCGTCTTGCCGCAGCCCGAGGGTCCGAGCAGGGCGAAGAACGAGCCCTGCGGGACGGTCAGGTCGAGTGGGTGGACAGCCGTGAAGGAGGCGAAGGACTTCGTGAGGGCGACGAGGCCGAGATCGCCCTTTCCCTCCTGCTCGCTCATGCTGTGGTCAGGCCCGAGAAGAGCTTGTTGTACTTCGTCTCCTCCTCGGGGGTGAGACCACGGAAGACCTGTGCGCGGGACAGCACCTCCGGCGTCGGCACGATCAGGGGGTTCTTGCCGAGGTCCGGGTCGATCTTCACCAGCTCCTCCTTGGTGCCCTTGACCGGCGCGATGTAGTTGACCCACGCGGCGACCTGCGCCATCACGGCCGGGTCGTAGTAGTAGTCGATGAGCTTCTCGGCGTTCTTCTTGTGGTTCGCGAGCGCCGGGATGACGAAGTTGTCGGACCAGAGCGTGAACCCCTTCTCCGGCAAGGCGTACTGGATGTTGGGGTCGTCGAACTGCAGCTGCACGACGTCACCGGTCCAGGCCACGCACGCGGCGATGTCGCCCTTGGCGAGGCCCTCGGTGTACTCGTTGCCGGTGAACCGGAGGATCTGCCCGGAGTCCTTGGCCTGCTGGATCATGTCGATCGCGGCCTGGAAGTCGGCATCGGTGAAGGAGTCGATCTTCTTGCCCTGCTCCATCATCACGAGGCCGACGGTGTCGCGCATCTCGGTGAGCAACGTGACCTTGCCCTTGAGGGCGGGGTCGGTGAGCAGCTGCGTGATCGACTCGATCTTCTTGCCGCCGGTCGCCTTGAGGTTGTAGCCGATCCCGGCAAAACCGCTCTGCCACGGGAGTGAGTACAGCCGGCCCGGGTCGAACTCGACGTTCTTGAGGGAGTCCTCGAGGTTGGCCGCGTTCGGGATGTTGGCCAGGTCGAGCTTCTGCAGGTAGCCCTGGCGGATGAGGCGGGCGACCATCCAGTCGGTGCTGCACCAGACGTCGCGGCCGGTGTCCTTGCCGCCCTCGAGGAGCGGACGCACCTTGGCGTAGAACTCGTCGTTGTCGAGGTAGTCCTCGTTGTAGGTGACCTTGATGCCGGTCTTCTTGTAGAAGGCGTCCAGGGTCGGCCGCGACTTGCCGTCCTCGCTCGTGTCGATGTACTCGGTCCAGTTCGACCAGTTGACGATCTTCTCGGTGTCGGACATGTCCTGGGCCGCCGCCGCGGTCTTGGCCGGTGCAGCGGTCCCGGACGCGCCTCCGGAGGAGGGGCTCTTCCCAGCCGATCCGCAGGCCGCGAGGAAGGCCGCCGCGCTGACGCCGGCCGCCCCCATCATGGCCGACCGCCGGCTGACGAGACCGCGCATGAGGGCGGCGCGCAGGATCGGGTTGTCCTTGTCGAAAGAGCTCTCGTTCATGGGGTTCTTCTCCAGGGGTTTCGTGGGGGTCGGGGTGGAGGGTCGACGCTGACCCGAGCTGGTGTTGCTGGTGGGATGCCGTGTCCGACAGACGAGCTCGCGCCGCCCGGTGCGGACGGCGCGAGGCTCACGAGTCGATGTTGGCCATGACGTGCTTGATGCGGGTGTAGTCCTCGAGGCCGTACATGGACAGGTCCTTGCCGTAGCCGCTGTGCTTGAAACCCCCGTGCGGCATCTCGGCGACGACCGGGATGTGGGTGTTGATCCAGACGCACCCGAAGTCGAGCCGCTTGCTCATGCGCATGGCCTTGCCGAAGTCGCGGGTCCACACGGACGAGGCGAGGCCGTACTGCACACCGTTGGCCCACGCGAGCGCCTCGGCCTCGTCGGAGAACTGCTGCACGGTGATGACGGGACCGAAGATCTCGTTCTGGATCTGCTCGTCGTCCTGCCGGAGGCCCGCGAGCACGGTGGGCTCGAAGAAGTACCCCTCCCCCAGGCCCTGGGCCCGGCGGCCGCCCGCCTCGATGCGGGCGTGGTCGGGCAGGCGGTCGATCATGCCCCCGACGTGCGCGACCTGGTTCGGGTTGTTGACGGGGCCGAAGAGGGCGTCGGGGTCGTCGGGCATGCCGACCTTGGCCGAGCCCTTGGCGTACTCGGCGAGCGCGGCGACGAAGTCGTCGTGGATGCGTGGCCCGGCGAGGACGCGGGTCGCGGCGGTGCAGTCCTGGCCGGCGTTGAAGTAGCCACCGATGGCGATGCCCTCGACGGCGGCCTCGATGTCGGCGTCGTCGAAGACGATGACCGGCGCCTTGCCACCGAGCTCGAGGTGGACGCGCTTGAGGTCGCGCGACGCGCTCTCGGCGACCTGCATGCCGGCGCGGACCGAGCCGGTGATCGCGACGAGCGCCGGCGTCCGGTGCTCGACGAGCATGCGGCCGGTCTCGCGGTCGCCGGTGATGACGTTGAACGTGCCCTCGGGCAGGAACTCCGAGGCGAGCTCGGCGAGGAGCAGCGTCGTCTCGGGCGTGGTGTCGGAGGGCTTGAGGACGATGGTGTTGCCCGCGGCGAGCGCCGGGGCGATCTTCCACATCGCCATCATCATCGGGTAGTTCCACGGCGTGACCTGGCCGACGACCCCGATCGGCTCGCGGCGCACGAAGGACGTGTGGCCCTTCATGTACTCCCCCGCCGACTTGCCCTCGAGCACCCTGGCGGCGCCGGCGAAGAAACGCAGCTGGTCGAGCATCGGAGGGATCTCCTCGCTCCGGGTCAGCGCGTGCGGCTTGCCGGTGTTCTCGCCCTCGAGGCGGATGAAGTCGTCGGCGCGTGCCTCGATGGCGTCGGCGAACTTCAGCAGGGCGGCCTGGCGCTCGCTGGGGGTCGTGTCACCCCACGTCTCGAAGCCGGCGGACGCGGCCGCATACGCCCGGTCGACGTCCGACTGGACGCTGACGGGGGCCGTGGCCACGACCTGTGCGGTGGACGGGTCGACGATGTCGGTCGTCGCGTCGCCGTCGGGGTCGACGTACTGTCCACCGATGAAGTTGCGGAGCTGGCGCGGCTGCGAAGTCATGCGGGAATGCTAAACACATACCTTCGCAATCGTGAAGACTTGGCGAGATAAATCTTCGGAATCAGTTGTGGGGGGACTTGCCAACAGCGTGTTCCACAGGTCAGTATCGGCGCATGACGACGATTCGGGGCGTGGCCAACACCGGGGGAAACGGTGCCAAGAGACCCTCGGTCAATCTCGACGACGTGAGCAAGACCATCATCGAGCTCCTACAGCACGACGGGCGCAAGTCGTACGCGTCCATCGCGCAGGAGGTCGGGCTGTCCGAGGCCGCCGTGCGCCAGCGCGTGCAGCGCCTCCTCGACGCCGACGTCATGCAGATCGTCGCGGTGACGGACCCGCTGCAGGTCGGGTTCCAGCGCCAGGCGATGGTGGGGCTGCGGGTGTCGGGAGACATGACGTCGGTCGCCGACGCGCTGACCGAGATGGAGGAGGTCTCCTACGTCGTCACGACGGCCGGGAGCTTCGACGTGCTCGCCGAGGTCGTCTGCGAGAACGACACCCACCTGCTCGAGCTGCTCACGACCCGCATCCGCCCGCTCGCGGGCGTCACGGCGACCGAGACGTTCGTCTACCTGAAACTCAACAAACAGCTCTACAACTGGGGTACACGATGAGCATCAACCCGAACGAGGTCTGGGAACCCACCTCGGATCGCCGCACTCCCGCGGGCACCCTCCACTCCGAGGCCGCGCGCGACCACCTGTGGATGCACTTCACGCGCCACTCGGTCTTCGAGGACCGGGGCGAGGGCGGGCTCGGCCACTCCGTGCCGATCATCAGCAAGGGCCAGGGCTGGAAGATCTGGGACGACCGGGGCAACGAGTACATCGACGGGCTCTCCGGCCTCTTCGTCGTCCAGGTCGGCCACGGCCGCGAGGAGCTCGCGGAGGCCGCGGCCAAGCAGGCCAAGGAGCTCGCGTTCTTCCCGCTGTGGAGCTACGCGCACCCCAAGGCGATCGAGCTGGCCGAGCGCCTCGCGAGCCACGCCCCCGGCGACCTCAACCGCGTCTTCTTCACGACCGGTGGCGGCGAGGCCGTCGAGACCGCGTGGAAGCTCGCCAAGCAGTACTTCAAGCTGACCGGCAAGCCGACCAAGCACAAGGTCATCTCGCGCAACGTCGCGTACCACGGGACGCCCCAGGGCGCCCTGTCGATCACCGGCATCCCCGCCGCCAAGGAGATGTTCGAGCCGCTCGTGCCCGGTGCGCACAAGGTCCCGAACACCAACCTCTACCGCGCCCCCGAGCATCTCCAGGGCGACGAGAAGGCCTTCGGCCGCTGGGCCGCCGACCGCATCGCCGAGGCCATCGAGTTCGAGGGCCCCGACACCGTCGCAGCCGTCTTCCTCGAGCCGGTGCAGAACTCCGGTGGCTGCTTCCCGCCGCCTGCCGGCTACTTCGAGCGGGTCCGTGAGATCTGCGACGAGTACGACGTGCTCCTCGTCTCCGACGAGGTCATCTGCTCCTTCGGCCGCATCGGCTCGATGTTCGCGTGCGACGACTTCGACTACGTGCCCGACATCATCACGTGCGCCAAGGGCATGACGAGCGGCTACTCCCCCATCGGCGCGATGATCGCCAGCGACCGCCTCTTCGAGCCGTTCAAGCACGGCACGACGTACTTCCCGCACGGCTACACCTTCGGCGGTCACCCGGTGTCGGCGGCGGTCGCCATGGCCAACCTCGACATCTTCGAGCGCGAGGGCCTCAACGACCGCGTCAAGCAGAACGCCCCGATCTTCAAGGCGACCCTCGACAAGCTGCTCGACCTGCCGCTCGTCGGCGACGTCCGCGGCGCCGGCTACTTCTACGGCATCGAGCTCGTCAAGGACAAGGCCACCCGCGAGACGTTCAACGACGCCGAGTCCGAGCGCCTGCTGCGCGGCTTCCTCTCCAAGGCGCTCTTCGACGCGGGGCTCTACTGCCGCGCCGACGACCGCGGAGACCCCGTCATCCAGCTGGCGCCGCCGCTCATCATGGGTCCGGAGCAGTTCGACGACATCGAGTCACGGCTGCGTTCAGTGCTGACGGAGGCCGAGAACCACCTCTGACCCCAGACTTTCCGACTCCGTGCGTATGCCGTGGGGGTGTCGCCGGCCACGAAGCCACCCGTTCGCGGGTGGCTTCGTGCGTTACCGTGCCGGAACGCTGGTGCCTGCCGTTCGTTGGGGTAGGTATCCGACGAGTGCGACGCCGACGCACCGCCGACGCTAGGAGAAGACATGGGATTCCTCGACAAGCTGCTGGGCCGTGAGCCCCAGCAGCAGCAGCGCCCCCGGCAGGCCCAGCCGCCGACCGGACAGCCGTACGCCGTCCCGGCCCCGCGCGGGGGTGCCTCGTCCGAGGACGAGCGCGCCATCGCCCGCTACAAGTACCTGCTGCGCACCGCGCCGCCGGAGGACATCGAGAGGGTGCACACGGAGGCCTTCGCGAAGCTCTCGCCGGAGCAGCGCCAGATGGTGCTCCAGCGACTCAACGAGGACCTCCCCGAGGGTGAGCGTCCACGCAGCGACCAGCCGGCCGACCTCGCCCGGAGTGCGACCCGAGCCGAGATGAGCCGCCCCGGCTACCTCCAGGGTGCCTTCGGCGGTGGCCGAGGCGGCGGCATGGGCATGGGCGGCATGATCGCCGGCTCGATGCTCGGCACGATCGCGGGCGTCGTCGTCGGATCGGCCCTGGCCGACATGATGCTCGGCGGCTACGACTCGTCGCCCGAGGCGCAGGAGGCCGGCGACGCGACCGCCGACGCGGGTGACACGGGTGACACCGGCGACGCCGGGGGCGACGCCGGCGACGGCGCCGGGGACACGGGTGACGCCGGTGGCTCGGACTTCGGCGACTTCGGAGGCGGGGGCGACTTCGGTGACTTCGGCGGCGGCGGTGACTTCGGCGGCTTCTGACCCCACTCCGTAGCCAGGACCCCGACGCGGCCTTCGGTTCCCGTGGCCCACGACCCGCTCGCGGCCACGGATCCGGGCGTCGCGTCGGTGCGTCCCCGGTCCCTGTCCGGTGTCGGGTTCGTCCAAGACGACGGGCGCCCCCGGGGGCGATGCTGGGCGCTCATCCACCGACGAAAGGGACCCCGATGGCCATCGCCGCCCTCAAGATGCTCACCCTCGACAGCTCGGACGCACGCCGTGACGCCACCTTCTGGTCGACCGTCCTCGGCTGGGAGGTCGTGCACGCGCAGGACGAGTACGCCATGCTCACCGGCCCCGGCGGCGTGGCCCTGGGCCTCGGCCTGGTCGACGACCACGAGCCGCCGACCTGGCCGAACGAGCGCGGCACCAAGCAGTTCCACCTCGACCTCGCCGTCGACGACCTCGACGCGGCGGCGGCGGAGTGCGTCGCGGCCGGTGCGACGGTGCCCGACGACCAGCCGGGCGAGACCTGGCGCGTCCTGCTCGACCCGAGCGGCCACCCCTTCTGCCTCACCCAGGCCGCCAACTGGGCCTGAGACCCCCACACCTCGAGTGAGCGCACAACCCCACCCAAGTGAGCGGGTATCCCCATCTGGGTGACAGCGCTCACTCGACTGGGAGGGGGCGGGCGGTCAGACGCCGACGAGCCAGTGGAAGAGCGCGGCGATGCCGAGGATCACCGGCACCGACGCGAAGGTGCTGACGAAGATGACGTCGCGGGCGAGGTTGACCTCGCGCCGGTAGCGGACGGCATACGTGAAGATGTTCTGTGCCGTCGGGAGGGCCGCCGTCACGACGACGGCGAAGAGCGCCTCGCCGTGCAGCCCGAGCGCGAGGCCGACACCGAGCGCGATGGCCGGCATGAGCAGGGTCTTGAGGACGACGATCGTCCACACGTGCTCGGCGGTACGACCCGTCGCCGGACGCGGCCCGCGCCGCAGCGAGATGCCGAACGCGACGAGCATCGAGGGCACGGCCATCGCGCCGAGCAGGTCGATGGGCGCGGCGACGACGCGAGGCAGGTCGATGTCGAAGACGGCGATGAGCAGGCCGGCCACCGCGCCGAGGGTGATCGGGTTGCTGAACATCCGGCGCAGGCTCCGACCCAGCGTCGGGCGCTCGGCGCGGGCGTCGGTGTCGAAGAGCGCCATGTAGACGGGTGTGATGATGAGCAGCTGCATGAGCAGCGTGGGAGCGACCCACGCGACGTCGCCGAGGACGTAGAGCGCGATCGGGATGCCGAGGTTGCCTGCGTTGACGTATGCCGCCGAGAGGCTGCCGATGAGGCGTGCCCCGAGCGTCCCTCCCGCCCAACGGAACCGGGCGATGGCCAGGTAGATGCCGACCACGAGCGCGAAGCTGATGAGCGACGTGACGAGGTTGGCCGACAGGACGGCGTCGAGCGACGTGCGCTGCATGACGGTGAGCAGCAGCGCGGGCGAGGCGACGTGGAAGGCGAGACGGGAGAGGTTGACCTGCGCCGACTCGTCGAGCACCCGACGGTCGGCGAGCAGCCACCCGACCGCGACGATGATCGCGATCGTCGCGAATCCCTCGAGCACGCCGACCATGGCGGCGATCCTTCCAGCCGCGGTTGACGGGACGTCGCCCGGGTCCGCTCCTCGACCACCTCGGCGGGGCAGGATGGGCGGCATGGAGATCGAGACCCTGGACGAGCTGGACGACCACCTCGCCTCCGACGGGCCGCTGCGCGGTCTCCGGCTGCAGGACCTCGACCTCACCTCCTATGCGGACCAGTTCGCGTCACGCAGCGACCTCACGGGCCTCGTCGTGCTGGGGGGCACGGTGCCGGTCCGGGTGGCCGAGGTGTTGCTCGCTCGTGGCGCGATCCTCTTCCCGGGCATCGCCGACGCGCCCGTCGACCCGTGGCGCGGCCTCTACTTCCCGTCCGACCTCTACACCGGCCTCGAGCACGGCTATGCCGAGACCCCGGACGCGAAGGCGTACGCGTGGTTCGTCGACGCGCGACTGCGCACCGACGCGTACGCCACCCTCGTCCGTGCCATCCACGACGACTCGGTGACGGACGAGCTCGACGAGTTCGTCCACGGCCGTTCGGTGGTGGGGATCATGGGTGGGCATGCGCTGCAACGGGACTCGGCGGCCTACGCCGGCGCCGCCGGGCTGGGGCACGCCCTCGCCGAGGAGGGTCACCTGGTCGCGACCGGTGGTGGCCCCGGCGCGATGGAGGCCGCCAACCTCGGTGCGCTGTGCCGGAGCGCGGCCGCCGTCGGGGAGGCCGTCGGGAGCATCGCGCGCGTGCCGGGCTTCCGGCCCGACGTCACGGCCTGGGCGGCGACGGCCCTCGCCGCACGCGGGGCCATCGTCGGTGAAGAGCCCCAGGCGCCGTCCGAGACCCTGGGCCCGTCGGCTCGCTCGCTCGGGATCCCGACGTGGTTCTACGGACACGAGCCGCCCAACGTCTTCTGCGACGTCATCGCCAAGTACTTCTCCAACGCGATCCGCGAGGAGGGCCTGCTCGCGCGCTCGAACGCCGGGATCGTCGTGCTCGACGGGGCGGCGGGCACCGTGCAGGAGATCTTCCAGGCGGTGACACCGCTCTACTACGCGCCTGAGGGCGCGCCGCTGGCTCCGCTCGTCCTCGTCGGGCGAGAGCACTGGACCGAGCGGGTGCCCGTCTGGCCGGCCCTCACTGCCATCGCCGCCGGCCGCCCGATGGCCGAGGCGATCCACCTCGTCGACTCCGTTGACGAGGTCCTCCCCCTGCTCCCTGCCCCTCCCGGCTGAACGCCACGGCCCCACCAGAAGTGCGCCACGGCGCAGTTCCAGCGGCCTCCAGAGCCGGATCGCCACCAGAAGTGCGCCACGGCGCAGTTCCGGCGAGGTCTGCGTCGTAGGGTCAGGAACCGCGCAGGACAGGCGTCAGGACCTCGAGGACCGAGGCGTCCTCGATCGTGGCGGGCACGACGGCGGCCTTGCCGTCGGCCAGCTCGCGCATCGTCTTGCGCAGGATCTTGCCCGACCGCGTCTTCGGCAGGCCGGCCACGATGTCGACCTGGTGGAGGGCTGCGACCGCCCCGACCTCCGCGCGGACCCGGGCGACGAGCTCGCGCTTGATCCGGTCGCCGTCGGCCTCGGCGTCGACGCCCGCCTTGAGCACGACGAGCGCCCGGGGCACCTGACCCTTGAGGTCGTCGTGCACGCCGATGACCGCGCACTCGGCGACGGCCTCGTGCCCGGCGAGCGCGGCCTCGAGCGAGCCGGTCGACAGCCGGTGCCCGGCGACGTTGAGGACGTCGTCCGTGCGCCCCATGACGTAGAGGTAGCCGTCCTCGTCGAGGTAGCCGCCGTCGCCCGTCAGGTAGTAGCCCGGGTAGGCCGACAGGTAGGAGCTGACGTAGCGGTCGTCGTCGCCCCAGAGCGTCGGCAGGGTGCCCGGCGGCATCGGGAGCTTGATGCAGATCGCCCCTTCGGTGCCCGGCCCGACCTGCTCGCCGGTCGCGTCGAGGACCCGCACGTCATAGCCGGGGACGGCGACCGTGGGCGAGCCTGCCTTGATCGGCAACAGCCCGATCCCCTTGGGGTTGGAGGCGATCGGCCAGCCGGTCTCGGTCTGCCACCAGTTGTCGATGACGGGCTTGCCCAGCGCGGCGGAGGCCCACTCGTAGGTGTCGGGGTCGAGCCTCTCCCCCGCGAGGAAGAGTGCACGGAAGTGCGACAGGTCGTGGTCGGCAACCTTGGAGGCGCTCGAGTCGTCCTTCTTGATGGCGCGGAACGCCGTGGGCGCAGTGAACATGCAGACGGCGTCGTACTCGGCGATGACCCTCCAGAACGCGCCGGCGTCCGGGGTGCCGACGGGCTTGCCCTCGTAGAGCACTGTCGTCGCGCCCGTGAGCAGCGGCGCGTAGACGATGTAGGAGTGCCCGACGACCCAGCCGACGTCGCTCGCGGTGAACATCGTCTCGCCCGGCGCCACGTCGTAGATGTTGGCCATCGACCAGCGGAGCGCGACGGCGTAGCCACCGCTGTCGCGGTAGATGCCCTTTGGCTTCCCTGTCGTGCCGGACGTGTAGAGGATGTAGAGCGGGTCGGTCGCGGCCACCGTGACACACTCGCTGCCCTCGAGCGCCGCGTCGCCGGACTCGAAGTCCATCCAGTCGAGGTCACGGTCGCCGAGCTCGGCGACGAGCTGCTCCCGCTGGAGCACGACGCAGTGCTCGGGCCGGTGCGCCGAGCGCCTGATCGCCTCGTCGAGGAACGGCTTGTAGGGCACGACGCGGCTCGGCTCGACCCCGCACGACGCCGAGAGCACGACTTTCGGGGCCGCGTCATCGATGCGGGCCGCGAGCTCCTGGGGGGCGAAGCCACCGAAGACGACGGAGTGGATGGCCCCGATGCGGGCGCAGGCGAGCATCGCGATGACGGCCTCGGGCACCATCGGCATGTAGATGACGACCCGGTCGCCCTTGCCGACGCCGAGCCCGCGCAGGCCACCGGCCACGGCGCGCACCCGATCGAGCAGGACGGCATACGTCAGCGTGCTCTTCGTGCCCGTCACCGGGGAGTCGTAGTGGATCGCGGCCTGGTCGCCGCGGCCGGCGGCGACGTGGCGGTCGACGGCGTTGAAGCAGACGTTGAGCTCGGCATCGGGATACCACCGGTAGAACGGCGGCCTCGACTCGTCGAGGATGCGCGTCGGCGGCGTCACCCAGTCGATGCTCTCGGCCGCCTGGCGCCAGAAACCCTCCGGGTCACTCAGGCTCGCGTCGTAGGTGCTCTGGTATGCCGTCGCAGCGCCGTCGCTCATGGGCTCACTGTGCCGTCGGTGACGTCTCCGCGCCAGAGCCCGTGCGCCGAGGTGACACATCTGACAGACGAGCGGTCGAGATCGCGACGCACATCACGGCCGCGACGAGGCACAGGCCGCCCGCGACGTACCAGGCCAGGTCGTAGGTGCCGAGCTGGTCGCGGACGAGACCGGCGCCGAGGGCCGCGCCGGCCGCACCGAGCTGGTGGGAGGCGAAGACCCAGCCGAAGACGATGGGGGCGCGCTCGCCGTAGGCGCTGCGGCACAGGGCCATCGTCGGTGGCACGGTGGCCACCCAGTCGAGGCCGTAGAAGAGCACGAAGGCGAGCATGTTGACGTGCATCGAGTCGCTGAAGAGCGCCGGCAACAGGAAGAGCGAGCCGCCTCGGAGCGTGTAGTACGCCGCGAGCAGGATCCGCGAGTCGACCCGGTCGGTGAGCCAGCCGGAGAAGACGGTGCCGACGATGTCGAAGACCCCGACGAGCGCGAGCAGACCCGCCGCCGTGGTGGTCGGCATGCCGTGGTCGTGGGCCGCCGGGATGAAGTGCGTGCCGACGAGGCCGTTCGTCGAGGCGCCGCACACGGCGAAGCTGCCGGCGAGGAGCCAGAAGACCTTGGTGCGCGCGGCGTCGCGGAGCGTCGCCAGGGCCAGGTGCGCCGGGTGCCCGGTCGGGCGCGGCGGACGTGCGACCGGGGTGCCCGCGGGGGCGCCGTAGGCCGTGATGCCGAGGACGCTCGGGTGGTCGTACAGCTTCCACAGCACGAGCGGGACGACCGTCAGGGCCGCGGCCGACGTGGCGATCGCGGCGGTGCGCCAGCCGTGGTTCTCGGCGAGCCAGGCGAGGACGGGCAGGAAGACGAGCTGGCCCGTGGCGCCCGCGGCCGTGAGCACGCCGGTGACGAGGCCGCGCCGCTCGACGAACCAGCGCCCGGTGACGGTGGCGACGAGGCTCATGGCCATGGCACCCGTGCCGAGACCGACGACGATCCCCCAGCAGAGGACGAGCTGCCACGACGCCGTCATCCAGATCGGCAGCAGCGAGCCGACGCTGACGAGCACGAGGGCGACGGCGACGACCCGCTGGATGCCGAGGCGTTCCATCAGGGCCGCCGAGAAGGGCGCCGCGAGCCCGAAGAGGACGAGGTTGACCGAGACGGCGCCACCGATGACGCCCATCGGCCAGCCGAACTCCTCGTGGAGCGGCGTCATGAGCACGCCCGGCGTGGAGCGGAAGCCGGCCGCGCCGATGATCGTCAGGAAGGTGACGACAGCGACCCACCAGGCCGGGTGGATCCGGTGGCCGGAACGGATCGGCGCGCCGGCGGGGTCGGGGATGGCGCGCTCGGGGACGTCGTCGTCGGGGACGTCGGCGCGGCGGTCGGTCAGGCTCACAGGCACCACCCTGCAGGACCGCTTCGGCGATGACGAGTGGCCAGAAGGACATGATGTGCAAAGATCTGGCCATGAGTCCCGACGCCCCGCGACCGCACCGCGTCGCCGTCCTCGCCCTCGACGGCGTCGTGGCGTTCGAGCTCGGGCTGCCCCACCGCTTCTTCAGCGCGAGCGCCCTCGACCCCGGCTGGCCCGGTCGCCTCACCGGCGCTCCCCCGCCCTACGAGGTGTCCATGTGCACGCTCGACGACGGCCCCGTCATGACGTCTGCCGGCTACGCCGCTCTGCCGACGCACCCGAGATCCGTTGTCGCGCAAGCCGACACGGTCGTCATCCCGGGCATCACCAACACCGCCATCGTCACCCAGGGCGAGCTGCCCACTGCCCTGGTCGAGCTCGCCGCCACGGCCCGGTCCGACGCGCGGTGGCTCTCGATCTGCACCGGGGCCTTCGTCCTCGCTGGCCTCGGCAAGCTCGACGGCCGCGAGGCGACGACGCACTGGGTCTACGAGGACCTCTTCCGCCGTCACTTCCCGACGGTCGACCTCAACCCCGACGTGCTCTACGTCGACCACGGCGACGTCCTCACCTCGGCGGGCAACGCCGCGGGCATCGACCTGCTGCTGCACGTCCTGCGCAGCGACCTCGGCACCGAAGCCGCCAACCGGGTCGCCCGCGGCGCCGTCGTCGCACCCTGGCGCGCGGGCGGCCAGGCCCAGTTCATCGAGCGCCCCGTCCCCGACGAGTCCGAGGCCGGCACCGGATCGACACGCGCCTGGGCCCTCGAGCACCTCGACGAGCCGATCGGCCTGTCCGACCTGGCTCGTCATGCCGGAACGAGCGTGCGCACCTTCACCCGCCGCTTCCGCGAGGAGACGGGCGAGACGGCCGGTACGTGGCTCGCGCGGGCCCGGGTCGACCGGGCCCGGCACCTGCTCGAGACGACCGACCTGCCCGTCGACCGGGTCGCCGCCGCAGCAGGGTTCGGCACCAGCGCCTCACTGCGCCAGCACCTCACGGCCGCCGTGGGCCTGTCGCCCCTCGCCTACCGGCGCACCTACCGCGCCGAGCCGGCCTGACCCGCCGCACAGGTCCTCATCCGGCTCCTCGGGCTGGTCGGCCTCGGCGGGCTCGGCGGGCTCGTCGGGCCCGTCGGGCTCGTCGGGCTCGTCGGGCTCGTCGGGCTCAGCCGAGCCCCGCGAGGACCTGCACGATGACGATCTTGGCGATCATCGCCACCGGGTAGACGAGCACGTAGCCGAGGCTCACTCGGGTGTCGAAGCCGGTGCGGTCGTTGGCGAACGCCAGGATCGCAGGCTGGGTCTGCGCACCGGCCAGCACGCCGGCGTGCTGGGTCCCGCCCATGCGGTGGACGAGGCGCCCGGCCAGGAGCAGCAGCACGGCGGCTCCCGTCGTGACGACGAAACCGAGCACGGCGACCTTCCAGCCGAGGTCGGAGGTGATCGCACCGACGATCCGCTCGCCTGCCCGGGTGCCGGCATACGCGAGGAAGGTGATGACGCCGAAGTAGGACAAGGACTGGGCCGCGCCGTTCGACATCGAGGTCACGACGGGACCGATGCGGCCGAGCCGGCCGAACACGAGGCCGGTGAGCAGCGTCCCAGCGGCCGCGCCGAGGGCGAAACCCCCGCCCGGCAGGGGGATGTGAACCATGCCGACGAGCAGGCCGATCGAGAGCCCGAGGGCGAAGCCGACCGGGTTGATGTCGGACATCCCCCGGTCGGAGTCCCCGAGGAAGGCCGACACCTCCGGCATCCGCTGGACCGGCGACGTGACGCGCACCCGGTCACCCATCTGCAGCACGAGCCCCGGCGCGGCCACGAGGTCGACGTCTGCGCGCCGCACCCGGCTGATGTGGGCGCCGAAGCGGCCCTCGAGGTCGATCGCGCCCACCGATCGGCCGGCGATCTTCTCGTTCGAGACCGTCACCCGGCGGTAGTCCAGGTCCTCGTGCCCCTCGACGATGTCGTGCGAGGAGCGGTGGCCGAGCTCGAGCGTGACCCGGTCGACGAGGTCACGCGGTCCGACGACCGTGACGAGGTCGTTCGGACCGAGCAGCAGCTCGTCGTCGGCCACGAGCGTCGGGTTCGAGAGGTGGTCGTGCTTGAGCCTCGAGAAGGTGACCTTGTGGTCGTAGCGCTCCTCGACGTCGGCGAGGGAGAGCCCCTCCCCGCGTTCCGTGCGGATCGTCTGGTGCACGAGCGGCTCGCTGGGAGGTGCCTCGTTGCCACGATGGCGCAGCGACCACGCCGCCGCGAGGAGCATCCCGACGACGCCCCAGAGGTAGGCGATGGAGTAGCCGACGGTCGGGCCGGCAGGATCGGCGGCCCGTTCGGTCGCCGCGGCGAGGGCGGGGGTGTTGGTCAGGGCGCCGGTGAAGGCCCCGGCCACGACCGACGACGTCAGCCCGAGGGCCCGGCCCACCAGCACTGCTGCGACCGCGACGACGGCGATCGTGGCCACGACCGTGAGCATCACCGGCCACCCTCGGGGCAGGGACGCGAAGAAGCTCGGGCCCGAGACGACCCCGATCGTGTAGGTGAAGAGCACGAGTCCGAGCGTGCCGACGTTCTCCGGGATCTGGAGCTTCACCCCGTTCGCGACGCCGATGGCCGACACGGCGATCGCGGCGAAGAGCACTCCGGCCGGGCCGATCTCGACCGTCCCCAGACGGACCCGCCCCAGCATCGTGCCGACGAGCAGGAGCAGCGCGAGGAGCAGGATCGGTTGCCCCGCCAGCAGAGTGAGCACGCCGTCCTCTCCCTTCCCGGGTCGCTGCAGCCCGGGTCAGGTCGCAAGCGGGAGGTGCGGGTGCTTCGACGAACGACCCTGGAACGACAGGATCGCGGGGTTCTGGATCTCGCCGCCACGGATCTCGATGGCCCGCCGGACCGTCGGGGAGGCGTCCCACGCATCGGGGCCGCCCATGACGGTCGGCAGGAAGGGCAGGAGCGCCTCGCTGATCTCCCACGTCGCGGCGTCCCAGAGGTAGGACGGGCTGTGGTCGACGGCGTAGTAGAGCACGTGGTCGCCGACGAGGAAGGTCGGCTCGGTGAAGGTCGTCGGCTTCGCCCAGCTGAACCCCATGCCTTCGTCGCACGAGACGTCGATGACGATGCTGCCCGGCGTCATCCGCTTGAGGTCGTCGCCCGTCATGAAGGTGATGGGCGCGTCGGTGTCCTGGAGCACGCAGTTGACGACGATGTCGTGCTCGGCGAGGAACTCCCCCAGCGCCACCGGGCCGTGCTCGGTCACGGCGTGGCTCACGCGAGCCGTCGTGTCGTCGGTGTCGAAGTGCACGATCCGGGCCGAGTGGATGGGCGAGGCGACGGCCGCCTTCTGTCGATGCGTGAGCACGTCGACGTCACCGATCCCGAGGGCGTTGAGCGCGGTGACGGCGCCACGGGCCGTCGCACCGAAGCCGATGACGACCGCGCGGCGCTGCGGGCCGTAGTCGCCCGTGATGCCGGCGATCTGGAGGGCGTGCAGCACCGAGCAGTAGCCGGCGAGCTCGTTGTTCTTGTGGAAGACGTGGAGGCTGAAGGAGCCGTCCTTGTTCCAGTGGTTCATCGCCTCGAACGCGATGAGCGTCAGCTGCCGGTCGATGGCGACCTGGGTGAGCTCGGCGTCCTGCACGCAGTGCGGCCAGCCCCAGAGGACCTGGCCCTCCCGCAGGGCCGAGATGTCGCTGAGCAGGGGCTTGGGCGCGAGGATGACGTCGCACTCCGCCACGAGCTGCTCGCGGCTGCGGAAGCCGCCGACGAAGCGCTCGAGCTGGTCGTCGGAGACGCCGTGCCGCTCGCCGTAGCCGGTCTCGAGGAAGACCCGGCCGCGCAGCTCCACGGGGATGCGGTCGACGTGCTTGGGGTGCAGCGGCAGCCGGTGCTCGTTCTCCTTGAGCGACCGGGCCATGACGCCGAGGCTGAGCTGGTCCATGCGCGTACCTCCTGGTGGGCCGCCCCGCGCTCAGCCCGGCGACTCGTCACCAGCGCCCGAGCCGGGCACGACCCCGTCAGCGTACGCGTGTCAGGCGGTCGAGGCGGCGAGCTGGCCGCAGGCGCCGTCGATGTCCTGGCCCCGGGTGTCGCGGATGGTCGTCGGGATGCCGTGGGCGCGCAGCCTCTCGACGAAGTTCTGCTCGACACCGCGTCGGCTCGCGGTCCACTTCGAGCCCGGCGTCGGGTTGAGCGGGATCGGGTTGACGTGCACCCACCCCTTGCCACGGCGGTTCAGCTTCTCGCCGAGCAGGTCGGCGCGCCAGCCCTGGTCGTTGATGTCGCGGATGAGGGCGTACTCGATCGACACGCGCCGACCGGTCGCCTCGAAGTAGCGGTAGGCGGCGTCGAGCGCCTCGTCGACGGACCACCGGGTGTTGATCGGCACGAGCTCGTTGCGCAGCTCGTCGTCGGGGGCGTGCAGTGACAGGGCCAGCGTCACCGGGATGCCTTCGGCCGTCAGCTTGTCGATGCCGGGCACGAGGCCGACCGTCGACATCGTGATGCCGCGGGCCGACATGCCGAGGCCATCGGGGGCCTGGTCGGTGAGGCGACGGATGGCGCCGACCGACGCCTTGTAGTTGGCCAGCGCCTCGCCCATGCCCATGAAGACGACGTTGCTGACGCGCAGCGGCGCCTCCCGGTCCTCGTCGCCGCCGCCGGCGAGCTCACCCCGTCGCAGAGCCCGAGCGGCCCAGACGACCTGCTCGACGATCTCGCCCGCCGACATGTTGCGGGTCAGGCCCGCCTGGCCGGTCGCGCAGAACGGGCAGTTCATGCCGCAGCCGGCCTGGCTCGAGATGCAGATCGTCACGCGGTTGGGGTAGCGCATGAGCACGGACTCGACGATCGCGCCGTCGTGCAGGCGCCACGCGTACTTCATCGTCTGGCCGTCGTCGGCGACGCGCTGCACGATGGGCGTGAGCAGGGTCGGGAGGAGGTCGGCGACGAGCTCGGACCGCACCGCCTTGGGCAGGTCGGTCATCTGCTCGGGATCGTCCTCGAGCCGCTCGAAGTAGTGCGTCGACAGCTGCTTGGCCCGGAACCCCTTGTGCCCCAAGGACTCGACGGCTTCCTTGCGCTCGGCCGGCGTGAAGTCGGCGAGATGGCGCGGCGGCTTGCCGCGGCGGGGCGCCTGGAAGGTCAGCTGCCCCGGCACGGGACGGGCCGTCGTCGGCTCGGGCAGCGCGACCGGCGGCTGCACGTCGACGGCCTCGGTGGTGGGCTGGGGGGCGGACTCGGCGGCGGGGGCTGGGGTGTCGGTCATCTCCCCTCCAGTGTCTCAGGTGGAGTCAAAACGCGGGTCGGCCGGCCGGGCGACCCCACCGAGGGCGCATGCCGCCCTCCCGCGCCCGGGCGCCGGACGCTCAGTCGCGTCGGGCTGCGCGCTGTTCAGTGACGGTGTTGCCGCCGTCGACGACGAGCACCTGGCCCGTGACGTAGGACGACTCACGGCTGGCGAGGAAGGCAATGGCAGCGGCGACCTCGTCGGGAGTGCCGGAGCGGGCGAGCGGCGTCGCCCGTCCCTCGCGCGCCTCGGCCTCGGTCTGCGACCCGGTCGCCACCCAGCCCGGGGCGACCGCGTTCACGGTGGTGCCGTGCATCCCCTCGTCGACCGCGAGTGCCCGCGCCAGACCGAGGAGCGCGGCCTTGGCCGTGGCGTAGGCGACCTCCCCGCGCATGGCCATGGCGCCGCCGGTGACGCTGCTGACGAGGACGAGCCGACCCGCCCCGGACGCCCGCAGGTGCGGCAGGGCGGCCCGGCTGACGAGGTAGGCGGTGTCGAGGTTGCGGGCGAGCGACCCGTGCCAGCGCGCGGGGTCGGTGGCCGCGAGGTCGCCACCGAGTGTGTCGGGGTCGGCGGCGCTCGTCATGCCGGCCTTGTTGACGACGACGTCGAGTTGACCGTGCGCCGCTGTCCACGCCCCGACGAGCGCCTGTGCCGCCGGCTCGTGCGTCAGGTCGCCGACGTGGCCGCTCGCCGTCACTCCCTCGCGACGCAGCCACGCGACGCGCTCGTGCACCCGGTCGGTCGTCGCGGTGAGCACGACGGAGGCGCCCAGCCGGCCGAGCAGGCGGGCCGTGGCGAAGCCGATGCCGCTCGCGCTGCCGGCGCCAGTCACGAGGGCGACCCGGCCGGTCTGGCCGAAGGGCGCGGTCAGGGCGGCCGCCCGTGCCTCGGCCACCGGGTCAGCCCGGCTTGGCGGCGAGCAGCGTCAGCACGGCCCACACGATGGGCGCGACGACGACGAGCGAGTCGAGACGGTCCATGACCCCGCCGTGGCCGGGCAGGACGTTGGACATGTCCTTGATCCCGAGGTCGCGCTTGATGAGCGACTCCATGAGGTCGCCGACCGTGGCGGCGACGGCGACACCGACACCCAGCGCGATCCCGATGACCCACGAGTGGCCGAGCAGGAAGTGGACCGTGAGCGAGCCGCCGACGATGCAGAGCAGCACCGAGCCGGCGAAGCCCTCCCAGGACTTCTTCGGGCTGATGGTCGGCGCCATGGGGTGCTTGCCGAAGAGGACGCCCGCCGCATACCCGCCGACGTCGCTGCAGACGGTGGTGATGAAGAAGACGAAGATGCGTGCGACGCCGTCCTCCGGCGCGAGCAGGAGGATCGCGAAGCCGACGAGGAAGGTCGGGTAGGTGGCGATGAAGATGCCGCCGAGGACGTCGCGCCCGGCGCCGTCGAGGCGACCGGTGCCGCGCCAGAGCACGACGGCGAGGCACGTCAGGGACCAGGCGACGACGAGGCCGGCGGGACCGTGGACGAAGGCGGCCCAGAGCATCACGACCAGGCCGACGACCGGTGGGACGAGCGGCGCCCGGACGGCGGCGTGGCGCAAGGCCCCACGCAGCTCCCAGATGCCCACGGCCACGCCGAGCGCGACGAGCGTGATGAACGCCTCTTTGCGGATCAGCAGGGTCGCGACGATGAGGATGCCGAGGCCGACCCCCACGGCGATCGCCGCCGGCAGGTTGCGCCCTGCCCGGCTCTGCTTCTTCTCGATGACCTGCTCGGCGGGGAGGCCGGCGAGCTCGTCGAGGCTCGGGTCGTAGGGGACGGGGTCGAGCGGCCCGGCCCCGCCGTCGCCGGCCTGCGCCGTGGGCGCGGGGTCCACGGGGTCCGGCGGGGAGTCGGTCGTCATCATCGGTCGAGCATCGAGGTCACACCTCGAGCAGCTCGGCCTCCTTGGCCTTGACGAGCCCCTCGACGAGGTCGGTGTGCTTCTTGGTGAGGCCGTCGAGCTCCTTCTCGGCGCGCGACCCGTCGTCCTCGCCGACCTCGCCGTCCTTGACGAGCTTGTCGAGGTCGGTCTTGGCCTTGCGACGGATGTTGCGCACCGAGACGCGCGCCTCCTCGGCCTTGTGGTTGGCGAGCTTGATGTACTCGCGGCGGCGCTCCTCGGTCAGCTCCGGCATGACGCAGCGGATCTGGTTGCCGTCGCTGCTCGGGTTGACGCCGAGGTCGGAGTCGCGGATGGCGCGCTCGATCTCGTGCATCGCCGACTTGTCGAAGGGGATGACGAGGATGGTGCGGGGCTCGGGGTTCTGGAACGAGGCGAGCTGCTGCAGCGGGGTCGGCGCGCCGTAGTACTCGACCGTGAGCTTGTTGAACAGCCCCGGGTTGGCGCGGCCGGTGCGGATGCCCGCGAAGTCCTCCTTGAGGACCTCGACGGCCTTGTCCATCTTCTCCTCGGCCTCGAACATCGTCTCTTCGATCATGGCTCTGGCTTCCTCGTCCCTCGTTCGTGGGGTGGTGCAGGGGTTTCAGCGGGTTCGTGCGCTTCGGTGGGACTGCTCGCGTCGCAGCGGCAGGCGACCGCTCAGGCGTTGGTGACCAGCGTGCCGATCTTCTCACCGAGCAGGGCGCGCGTGATGTTACCCGCGCCCTCCATGCCGAAGACGACCATCGGCAGCTTGTTCTCCATGCAGAGGCTGAAAGCGGCCGCGTCGACGACCTTGAGTCCCTCGACGATGGCGTCCTGGAAGGTGACCGTCTCGAGCTTCTTGGCGTCGGGGTTGGTGCGCGGGTCGGAGTCGTAGACGCCGTCGACGCCGTTCTTGGCGATGAGCACGGCGTCGCACTTGATCTCGAGGGCGCGCTGGGCGCTGACCGTGTCGGTGGAGAAGAACGGCATGCCGGCGCCGGCGCCGAAGATGACGACGCGGTGCTTCTCGAGGTGGCGGATGGCCCGACGCGGGATGTAGGGCTCGGCGACCTGCTGCATGGCGATCGCGGACTGCACGCGCGTCTCGATGCCCTCCTTCTCGAGGAAGTCCTGCAGGGCGAGGCAGTTCATGACGGTGCCGAGCATGCCCATGTAGTCGGCACGCGTGCGGTCCATGCCGCGCTGCTGGAGCTCGGCGCCGCGGAAGAAGTTGCCTCCGCCGATGACGACGGCGACCTCGACGCCGCCGCGCACGGCGTCGGCGATCTGCTGGGCGATGCCGGAGACGACGGCCGGGTCGAGTCCGATGCTCCCGCCCCCGAACACCTCACCGGAGAGCTTGAGAAGGACCCGGTGGAAGGGGGTTGTCTGGGCGTCGGTCATGGCGCAGGGCCTCCTCGTGGGCAGCGTTCCGGCGGTCGGTCGATCTTTCCACATCCCGCGGACATCGGCCGCATCGGGTTCAGGCGGCGAGGACCCCGGGCAGCGCGGCCGCGAGCCGGGCGTAGTCGGACTCGTCGTTGTAGGGCGCGGCGGCGAGCCGGAGGTAGCCCCGACCGTCGAACGCGACCGGAGGCACGACGAAGCCGGCCGTGTGGAGGCGTTGCCACAGCGCCTCGGCGTCCTCGGTCGTGGTCGCCACTCCCTCAGGGAGCGCGACGAGACGCAGGCACGGGGCGGAGGGTATGCCGCCGAGCGGGCTGTCGGTGCGGAGCGCCTCCCGCACGAGCTCGGCCCCGCGCAGGAGCAGGTCGGCATTGCGGTGGACCTGGGGCCACCCGCCGAGGCCGGCCCAGGCGGCGAGGCCGTCGGGCACGGCCACCCACGACGAGTGGTCGACGGTGCCCTGCAGGTCGAAGCGCTCGGGGAAGGGCAGTCCGTGGCTCCACGAGGTGACGAGCGGACGCATCGCCTCGCGGTGCTCGGGAGCCACCCAGAGGGTCGCTGCGGCGCGTGGCGTGTAGGCCCACTTGTGCAGGTTGCCCGACCAGAAGGCGACGCCGAGCGCCTCGACGTCGAGTCCGGGCAGCGCGCCGGGCACGTGGGCGGCGTCGACGAGGACCGGGACGGGAGCCACGGCCGCGGCGACCTCGTCCACGGGTAGCACGAGGGCCGTCGGCGAGGTGATCTGGTCGATGACGACGAGGCGGGTGCGCGGGGTCACGGCCGACGCGAAGGCCGTCACGACGTCCCGGGGACCGCTGTCGACCCCGAAGGTCGCGGTGCGCAGCGTCCCGCCGCGCGCCTCGACGGACCAGCCGGCCGTGAGGTAGCCGTGGTTGCTGACGACGACGTCGTCCCCGGGGCCGATGCCGAGGCCCTGGAGCACGACCCCGACGGCCTCGGTGACGTTGCGCACGAGCGCCGTCGACGCGGCGGGCACGCCCACGAAGGCGGCCGCGGACTCCCGTGCCGCCGCGAGCGCCGAGGGCAGCTCGTCGCGGAAGGCCCGCATGGGCGCCCCCTCGACGCTCGCCCGGGCACGGTCCTGGGCCTCACGGACCGAGCGGGGCACGGCACCGAACGCACCGTGGTTGAGGTGGGTCAGGGCCGGGTCGAGCTCGAACAGCTCGGCGATGTCGCGACGCACCCGACCATCCTGCCTCAGGGGTTGAGCCCGCCCGACATCAGGTCCGGGCACCGGGCCGCCTCTGCCGGAGTCATCGGCGCCACGTCGACGGACGCCTCGCGGGAGCGACCGAGGTTCCACGACAGGACGTCCTCACGCTGGGCGCGTGCCGCGATCGTCGACGGGAGCACGATGCAGGCCGAGACGTCCCGGGGCAGGCCGGCGACGATCGCCGGCGTGGCGTCGGAGCCCAGCGACCGCAGGTAGGCCGCGTCGAGCTTGCCCGTGGCCTGGTAGCGGTCGATGTTGCGCTGCGCGACCCACGCCTCGGGGTTGGCGAGGCCACCGACGAGCACGAAGGCGACGGCGGACGCCAGCGCCGCGCGCGGGAGCCACCACCCCGAGAGCCGGACCCCGGCGACGAGGACGAGCACGACGAGCAGGCCGAGCCAGAGCTCGAACCCGTCGACGAGCACCCGGAGCAGCGTGAAGCCGTAGGCCTGCTGGTAGAGGTCCATCCGGTGCAGCGCCGACCCGACGACGACCAGCGTGAGACCGCACAGCGCCCCGAGCACGACGCGGAGCACGAGCCGCTCCTGTGTCGTCGATCGCGGCGCCTTGCGGACCGCGAGCGCCACGGTGGCGAGCGTGAGCACCGTCGCGGCCGTGAGCTGGCCGAAGCCCTGGTGGACGTACTCGGCGTACGTCAGCCCGGTCGTGCGCTGGACGTAGTCGTGCCCGCCGAAGAGGGCCGCCGCCTGGGCCACGACGAACGCGACGAAGAGGGCGACGACGAGGCCGACGGGCACGACCCACTCCCAGACGCGCGCCACCGGACGCGCCTCGGGCAGGGCGACGCGCTCGACGCGCGGCGGGTTGAGGGCGACGTAGCCGGCGGCGAGCAGGGCCCCGCCCATGACGAAGCCGACGAAGAAGCGGAAGGTCAGGCCGTCCCACGCGACGTGCGGCACGAGCGTCTGCGCCCACGACCCGAAGACCGCGTCGCCAGAGGCGAAGAGGCCGCCGAAGACGACGAGCGCGACCAGCGAGATGGCGGCGGTGCGCACGACCGGCCACACGACGTTGATCCGGCTCGTCGCGGAGACGGTGCGGCCGAGCAGCGGCAGGCCGCGCAGGGCGGCGAGGGGCCAGGACGCGAGCCCGGCTCCGAGGGAGAGGAAGCCCTTCGCGTCGGTGAGCGCCGTCGTCAGCACGAGGACCCCGAGCATCACGGACATGACCGTGAGCCACTCGGCGGCCCGCAGCACCGAGAAGGACGCGAGACCGACGCAGAGCACGCTGCTGACGGCCGTCCAGCGGGTCGTGCGGTAGCGCGTCGTGCGCCAGAGGACGACGCCCCCGAGGAGGAGCACGCCGAACAGCGCCACACCGATGTCGCGGTAGGGCAGCAGCACGGCCGACAGGACCCCGACGCCGAGGCAGAGCAGCAGTAGGCGGACCTGCGGGGCGAGACCTGCCTCGGGCCAGAGGTCACCGAAGAGCGAGTCGACGACCGGCTTCGGCGCCCCCACGGGCAGGCCGGAGTATGCCGTCGGGCGCGGTGCGGGGCCCGGCCCGCCCGGCGCTCCGCCTGGGGTGCGTCCCGCCGCGGCGGGAATGGGTGCGGGCACGGTGGGCTCCTCGGGGTCTGGACCCGCGGCGGACGCGGGCCGGGCGGTGGTGGAGGTCGGGGTCGTCGGAGGGGTGGGTGCGTCCGCGGCGTTCTGGGCGGCATACGGCGGCATGGACCCCGGCGAGCGCGGCAGGACGGCCCGGAGGCGGGCGCCGTGCTCGCCCTCGGGAGGCGCGACGGCGGCGATCGACCCGCCGTGCAGCTCGCACACCCAGCTCGCGATGGCGAGCCCGATCCCGGTCCCGCCGCCGGCGTCGTCGCCGGAGCCGAAGCGGTCGAAGATGCGGTGGGCGTGCTCGGCCGGGATGCCCGGCCCCTCGTCGGCGACCTGGAGCCACCACCGGTCCGGTCCGTCGGGACCGGCGCTGACGGTGACGCGGCCGCCCGGCGGGCTGTGCCGGTCGGCGTTGTCGAGCAGGTTGGCGAGCACCTGGGCGAGGCGGGCCGCGTCCGCGGTGACGTGCAGGTCGCTCGGGACGTCGACGACGTGCACGGTGCCGCGCCGCGAGACGCCGGCCTCCGCGACGGCGGTCTCGACGAGCTCGTGGACGTCGACGGCCGCCAGCGCGAGGGGCGTCCGCCCGCCGTCGACCGCGCTGAGGTCGAGCAGGTCGCCGACGAGCCCGCCGAGGCGCTCGGCCTGGGCGAGCGCGGTGCGCAGCACGGCGTCGTCGGGACGCACGACGCCGTCGACGAGGTTCTCGAGCAGGGCCTGCTGGGCGGCGAGTGGCGTGCGCAGCTCGTGTGAGACCGTCGCGACGAGCTGGCGTCGCTGCTGGTCGGCGTCGGCGAGGTCGGCTGCCATGGTGTTGAAGGCGTCGGCGAGCACCCCCACCTCGTCGGCGGACGTCGCCGGGACGCGCTGCGAGTAGTCGCCGGTCGCCATCCGCGACGCCGCGGCGGTCATCTCGCGCAGCGGGGACGTCATGCCGCGAGCGAGCCACTGGGTGACCCCGAGGGCGGCGGCGATCGTCACCGGGAGGGTGAGCCAGCCGGGCACGCCGGCCCGGTCGCCGATGACGGAGACGAGCGACGCGGCCACGATGCTGGCGGCCACGAGCAGGCCGAGCTTGACCTTGATCGAGCGGATGCCGTCGAGGGGCCGGTCGGCGTTCACGGTCGGCCCGCCCCGTCGGCGCGGGTGTCGTCGTCCCCGCCGGCAGGTGCGACCGGGCCGGTCTCGAGCGAGTAGCCGACGCCGTGGACGGTGCGGACGCGGTCGGACCCGATCTTGGCCCGCAGCGACTTCACGTGGCTGTCGAGGGTGCGGGTGCCGCCGGCGTCCGCCCACCCCCACACCTCGCGCATCAGCTCGTCGCGCCCCCGCACAGCGCCGGGCTCGGCGGCGAGGGCCAGGAGCAGGTCGAACTCGAGAGGCGTCAGGTGCACCTCGCTCCCCCGTGCCGAGACCCTGCGAGACCCGCGGTCGACCGTCAGGTCACCGACCACGAGCACGGGGGGCTGCTCCGCGGCCAGCTCGCGCGCCCGGTCGACGCGACGCAGCAGGGCGCGGATGCGGGCGACGACCTCGCGCATGCGGAACGGCTTGGTCACGTAGTCGTCGGCGCCGACCCCGAGGCCGACGAGCAGGTCGGTCTCGTCGGCACGCGCCGTGAGCATGAGCACCGGGACCGGCCGCTCCGCCTGGATCCGCCGGCAGACCTCGAGCCCGTCGAAGCCGGGCAGCATGAGGTCGAGGACGACGAGGTCGGGCGCGTGCTCGCCGTGGGCCGCGACCGCACCGGGTCCGTCGAACGCCTGGACGACACGGAAGCCTTCTGCCACAAGACGATCGGTGACGGCCTGGTTGATCGTCGGGTCGTCCTCGACGACGAGCAGAACGGGAGCGGCGGCGCTCGACGACGGTCCGGCATACCCCTGGTTCATGTCCCTGAGCCTAGGAGTGGGCGCGCGGGCAGCGCGGGTGCGACGTGTGGAGATCGTGTGAAGGCCGGCCGGGCCCACACCGGCCCGACCGGCCACACCCACCCACCACGCTGGATCAGATGAAGAGCAGCTGCGCGCCCTCCGTCAGCTCGATGAAGTCCGAGGCCGAGATGATCCCCTCGACGTCGTCGCGCAGGTCGTCCTCGGTCAGGTGCTGCATGTCCGCCGACATCCGGCAGGCCCACAGGTGCCCGCCCGAGCCGACGATCTGGTCGAGGAACTCCGGCACCTCGGGCACGTCGAGGTCGGCGATGGCCTTCTTCATCTGCGACGTGGCGAGGTGCGTCATCCCGGGGATGCCACCGAGGCCCTGCGGCAGGTGCGTGGCGGTGTTGCCGAGCATCGTGAACTTGAGGTCGCCCGAGGTCTTCTTGTTGATCATGTCGAAGCCCCAGAAGGTGAAGAACAGATGGGTCTCCACCCCCTCACCGAGCGCGGCGTTGGCCAGGATGAGCCCCGGGTAGGCCATGTCGAGGTTGCCCTTGCTGCAGATGATCGCGAGCTTGCGCCCCTGCGACTCGGGCGAGTCGAACACCGGCACGAACGGGGCGCTCTGGGCGGTCTGGTCGGTCTGGGTGGTTGCGGTGGTCATCACACACATCCCTTCGGCTTGGGCAGCCCCGCGACGTAGGCCATCTTCTTGGCCGGCTTGCCGGGGAAGAGGTCGAAGAGGGACTTGATCGGGGTGCCGGTCTGGGTGCTGACCCGGCGGAGCGTGGCCGT
The DNA here is from genome assembly GCF_001429645.1 of Terrabacter sp. Soil810. Lineage (NCBI taxonomy): Bacteria > Bacillati > Actinomycetota > Actinomycetes > Micrococcales > Intrasporangiaceae > Terrabacter > Terrabacter sp. Soil810. Next base: position 863,374 of record NZ_LMSW01000011.1, on the reverse strand, counting down.
CTCGCCCAGGTGTGCGAAGTCGTCACGGAGGAAGTGGACGAGCTTCCAGTGGTCGTCGGTCAGCTCGATCCCGATGAGCCGGGCCAGCTCGGAGCCGAGGTCGTCGGACCACTGGTCGGGATGGGTGAGGAAGCCCTCGTCGTTGACCTCGACGGCATGGCCGGCGATTGTGGTGGTGGGCATGGTGGCGCTCCTTTGCTGAGCTCACGCAGCGGGGACCTTCCCCGCCATCGACATCTGCGCGGGCAGGCCGAGGGGTCGTCCGGGGAGCAGGATGTTCCAGTAGATGTGGCGGAACGCGAGCTTGCCGAGGTGGTTCGCACGCGACTGCTTGAGCAACGTCATCGGCCCGAGGTGCGGCACCGGGAAGGTGCCGGTCAACGGTTCGGTGTCGTAGTTGAAGTCGAGGAGCATCGCCTTGCCTCCGCCGGACTCGACGAAGCAGTTGGCGTGGCCGTCGAACGCATGGGTCATGTCCTGGCCGTGCACGTGCTCGATGAAGTTCTCGACGAAGACCTCGACGGAGAAGTGCGCGACGGAGCCGGCCTTCGACGTCGGGATGTTGCTCGCGTCGCCGAGGACGAAGATCGACGCGTGCTTGGTCGAGAGGCTCGTGTGCTTGTCGACCGGCACGTAGTTCAGCTCGTCGCCGAGGCCCGACCGGGCGACGAAGTCGGCGCCCATGTTGAGCGGGATCGTCACGAGCTGGTCGTAGGCGACCTCGCGCTCGTCGTAGGACACGAGGACGCGTCGCTCCTGGTCCACGTGCTCGACCATGAAGTCGGTCTCGACGGTGATGCCCTTGTCGGCGAGCAGGTGCCCGAGCTCACGGCTCGCGACCGGCTTGGTGAAGGCGCCGTCCAGCGGGGTCACGTAGACGATCTCGGTACGCTCGCGCAGGCCACGGCGTCGCAGGAAGTCGTCGGCGAGGAACGCGAACTCGAGGGGCGCCACCGGGCACTTGATCGGCATCTCGGTGACGTGCACGACCAGCCGGCCGCCCGAGAAGCCGGCGAGCGCCTCACGCAGGGCCGTCGCACCCTCGTAGGTGTAGAACTCGCCGACGCTGCGGTGCCACTCGGGCCCGAGCATCCCCGGCGTCTGGTCGGGTCGGGGGCTCGTGCCGGAGGCGATGACGAGCTCGTCGTAGACGAGGGTGCGCCCGTCGAGGAGCGAGACCTCGCGGGCGACGGGGTCGACGCGGTCGACGTCGCCGAGCACGAGCTCCACGCCCTCGGTGATGAGGCCGTGCCTGCTGCGTCGCACCTGCTCCGGCTCGATGAGCCCGAACGGCAGGAAGAGATAGCCCGGCTGGTAGTCGTGGACGTCGTCCTTGTCGACGACGGTGATGCGCCACTCGGTGGTGGGGAGGCGGTGCCTCAGCTTGTTCACGACCATGGTGCCGGCCGTACCCGCTCCCAGGACCACGAGGGACCTCATGGTGGTGGTCATGCTTCGAAAGTACCCCCACGGGTATCCGGAGCGCTGTGAGCCACGAGACAACGGGGCTGTGATGTGTGAGACAAAGGCCTGCCTCACAAGGGATTTCGTCGACGACCGCGTCAGTCCGTGGCCGTCGGTCGCCAGCAGGCCGTCAGTCGGCCTTGAGCCACCGACCGAAGAGCCGGGTCACGAACGGCAGGAAGAGGTAGGTCATCCACGGCGTCGCGAGCAGGGTCGTGACGAGGACCCGAGGCACCACGGGCCACTGCCCGCTGAACGGTGAGAGCAGGTAGGTCAGGGCCAGGCTCGTCGGGAAGAACGCGACCCAGATGACGGTCGCCTGCTTCCAGCGTGGGGGCGCAGACGGTCCCCCCGGGGCCGCCTCGCGCACCGACGACGACGTCGGCTCGTCGAACCAGCCCTCGATGCCGGTGCGGTACTCCGTGCGGCGGTGCTCGACGAGGTCGGCCGCCGAGCGCAGCCACCGGAGCCGCTCGGGCGAGCGCTCCCACGTGTCGAGGTGGGCGCGCGAGTCGAAGCGGTAGAGCATGTGCCAGTCCTCGGCGCCCGAGCGCACCCAGCCGGCACCGAGGAAGCCCTCGAAGCGCTCGGCCATCGAGGTCCCGGCATGGACCCAGGCCTGCATGAGCAGCTCGTCCTCGGGGGCCACCCGTCGGGTGATCGAGACGGTCAGCGGGCCGTCGACCTCGTCGGTGGTGGGCGTGTCGGTGCGGGTGCTCAAGGGCTCCTCCAGGGGTTCGTCCGGTCGACCCGGGTCGGGCCCGGAACGCGACGATGCCGGCCGCCCCGACGGGGGCGACCGGCATACGTCGTCGTGATGCGCGGGTTCTGCGCTACGAGTGGTGGGGTGAGGTCAGGACCTCACTGGCCGACGCGGAAGCGCGCGAAGGACTTCGCCGTGGCGCCGCCCTCCTCGAGCACCTTGCCGACGGTCTTCTTGGCGTCCTTGGCGAAGGCCTGCTCGAGCAGGACGTTCTCCTTGAAGAAGCCGTTGACGCGACCCTCGATGATGCGGGGAAGAGCAGCCTCGGGCTTGCCCTCCTCCTTGGCGGTGGCCTCGGCGACGCGACGCTCGTTCTCGACCGTCTCGGCCGGGACCTCCTCGCGCGACAGCACCGTCGGGCTGAACGCGGCGATGTGCATCGCGACGTCGCGACCGACGGTCTCGTCGCCACCCTCGAGCGCGACGAGGACGCCGATCTGCGCCGGCAGGTCGGGGCTCGTCTTGTGCAGGTAGGACACGACCTTCTCGCCCTCGACACGGGCCACGCGACGGATCTCGATCTTCTCGCCGATCGTCGCGTTGGCCTCGTCGAGCAGCTCCTGGACGGTCTTGCCGTCCTCGAGGCTGCTCTTGAGCAGCTCGTCGGCGTCGGTGGCCTTGGCGGCCACGGCCTGCGCGAGGACCTGGTCGGCGAGGGCGATGAACTTCTCACCCTTGGCGACGAAGTCGGTCTCGCAGTTGACCTCGACCAGCGTGCCGACGCCGTCGCCGGCCTCGGCCGTCACGAGGCCGTTGGAGGCCGAGCGGCCCTCACGCTTCGTGACGCCCTTGAGGCCCTTGACGCGAAGGATCTCGATGGCCTTGGCGCGGTCGCCGTCGGCCTCGTCGAGCGCCTTCTTGACGTCCATCATGCCGGCGCCCGTCTGCTCGCGCAGCGCCTTGATGTCAGCGGCGGTGTAGTTCGCCATGCTCTGTATCGCTCTTTTCGTCAGTGGAGATTGACTCGTGTTGTGAGGTGGTGAGGCTGGTGCGCGAGGCCGTCAGGCCTGCTCGGCACCGGCCGTCGCCTCGGCGGGAGCCTCGGTGGCCTCGGCGGCGGGAGCCTCAGCAGGAGCCTCGGTGGCCTCGGCAGCGGGGGCCTCGGCAGCCGGAGCCTCGGTGGCCTCGGCGGCGGGGGCCTCGGTCGCCTCGGCGGCGGGCGCATCGGCGGTCTCCGTGGAGGCAGCGGCGTCGGCGTAGAGCTCGCGCTCCCACTCGGCCAGCGGCTCCTCGGCCTGCGCGTCGCCACCGGACTTGCCGGACGAGCGCTGGACGAGACCGTCGGCGACGGCGTCGGCGATGACCCGGGTCAGCAGCGTGACGGAGCGGATCGCGTCGTCGTTGCCGGGGATCTTGTAGTCGACCTCGTCGGGGTCACAGTTCGTGTCGAGGATCGCGATGACCGGCAGGCCGAGCTTGCGGGCCTCGTCGACGGCGAGGTGCTCCTTCTTGGTGTCGACGATCCACACGGCCGAGGGGACCTTGGCCATCGTGCGGATGCCGCCGAGGGTGCGCTCGAGCTTGATCATCTCGCGCTTGAGGATGAGCAGCTCCTTCTTCGTGTAGCCCGAGCCGGCCACGTCGTCGAAGTTCAGCTCCTCGAGCTCCTTGAGGCGCGTGAGGCGCTTGGAGATCGTCTGGAAGTTGGTGAGCATGCCACCGAGCCAGCGGTGGTTGACGTACGGCATGCCGACGCGCGTCGCCTGCTCGGCGATGGGCTCCTGGGCCTGCTTCTTCGTGCCGACGAAGAGGATGGTGCCACCGTGGGCCACCGTCTCCTTGACGAAGTCGTACGCGTTGTTGATGTACGTCAGCGACTGCTGCAGGTCGATGATGTAGATGCCGTTGCGCTCGGTCATGATGAAGCGCTTCATCTTGGGGTTCCAGCGACGGGTCTGGTGCCCGAAGTGGACGCCGCTCTCGAGGAGCTGGCGCATGGTGACGACGGCCATGCCGTGTTCTCCCTTGGTTCGTTGTTGTCAGTTGTGCGTGGGCGCCGACGCCCGGCGGTCACGTCACAGACGTGGCCCGGCTGGCGGCATACGACCTCACTCCTGGCGCCTGACGCACCCCGCCCCGCCGCAAGCGGTGGGGACTGCCGTGGTGTGACCCGGTCCGGCGGACCGGCAGAAGACGCGCGAATTACGGTCCGTGCGACGAGCACACGGGACCGCCCACCATCGTACGTCCTGACCCGGGTTGTGGAGAAATCGTGGCGACCCGACACAATGGCCCGCATGGCGCACTGGGTGGACACGATCCCGGCCTTCGTCGTCCTCTCGGTGGTGCTCTTCCTGCCCGGCTGGCTGGTCGTGCGGGCCCTGGGCGCACGCGGCCTCGAGGCGCTGGCCGTCTCCCCGGCGGTCTCCGTCGGCCTCGTCGCGGTCTTCGCGACGGTCGCCCAGCGGGTCGGCGTGCGCTGGGGCCTGCTGCCGCTCCTCGTCGTCACGGCCGTCGCGGTGGCCGTCGCCTGGGGCGGGATGCGGCTGCTCGGTCGTGACGACCCGGAGCTCGGCGCGACCCGTCGCGTCTTCGGCCGCCCACGGCCGGACGCCGTCGTCGCCATCGCGATCGGGGCCGTCCTCGCGCTCGTGACGATCCTGCCCGCCATCGGGCGTCCCGACGAGCTCGTCGACTCCCCCGACGCCGTCTACCACCTGGGCCGCATCAAGACCTTCCTCGAGACCGGCAACTTCTCGATCGCCAACCCGACCTTCTACCCCAACGGCTTCCACTCGTGGATCGCGACCAGCCTCCTTCCCGGCGTCGCGGACGTGCTGCCCGGCACCAACGTCGCGACCATCGTGCTCGCGGCGCTCGTGTGGCCGATCGGCTGCGTGGCCCTCGTGCGCCACGCGCTCGGCACCTCCCGCCTCGTGACGTATGCCGCCGGGTTCTCCTCCGCGGCCTTCATCGCCTTCCCGACGATCCTCCTCGGCTGGGGCGTGCTGTGGCCCAACCTCATGGCGACCGCCCTGACACCCGGAGCTCTCGCCCTGATGCTCCAGGCTGCGAGGTCCCGGCGGATCGGGCAGTGGCTCGCGTTCGTCGCCGCCCTGCCGGGGCTCGCCCTGATCCAGCCCAACGCCCTCGTGGCCCTCGTGCTCTTCGCGCTCGTCTGGTTCGTCACCGCGCGGATCCGGGCAGGCCTGCTCCATCACGTCTCGTGGTGGGTCGTCGGGCGCGACCTCGCGATCGTCGCCGTCGTCGGTGTCGTCGGGCTCGTGGCCGCCCCGGTCGTCTCGGCCCAGCTGGCCTCCACCCAGTCCTACGAGTGGAAGGACCGCGTGTCGGCCTGGACCGCGCTCGTCGAGGTCGTCGGCGGTCGACTGCAGATCCCCGACCTGCTCTGGGGGCTCGTCCTGCTCATCGCGCTCGGCATCGGCTGGATCGCCCTGCGCGCGCGGGCTGCCCTGCCCGTCGTCGCCATGTGGGGCGCGTGCGTCGTCCTCTACGTCATGGCGGCGTCGTCGACGATGTCGTGGACCGCGCTCGTCACGGGCTACTGGTACAACGACAAGGTCCGACTGGCGTCGCTCGCCGCCGTCCCCGGCGTCGTGCTCGTCGCCGCCGCGGCCCCGGCGCTGCGCGAGCTGCTCCGCAAGGTGCCCGGGCTCGGGTCGCGGCCCGTCGTGGTGGGACTCGTCGCGGTGCTCGTCATCCCGGCACTCACACTCGGGCTCAACGGCGCGACCCGGCACCGGATGCTCACCGACTTCTTCCAGCCGAGCGACCCGAAGAAGGTCATCCTGTCGTTCGAGGGCCAGGACTCGCTGCGCCGGCTGAACTCCCTCGTCCCGGCCGGCCAGGGCGTCGTCGGACGTCCCGAGAACGGCTCGCCGCTCATGTGGCCGCTGTTCGGCACCAACACCCTCTACCGCTCGATCCCCATCCCCACGACCGGCGACGAGATCGTCATCGGCACCGGCTTCGACGACATGGCGAACCGACCGGACGTCTGCGCCGCCATGGCGCGCCACGACATCCGCTGGGCCGTCGACTCGACCCACGTCTACTGGCTCGACCGCCCGGAGCGGTCCTCCGGGCTCAAGAACCTGGCGGACGTCGACGGCGTCGAGCCCGTGCGGACCGACGGCGACTACACGCTCTACCGCGTCACCGGCTGCGGACTCGGCAGTGCGGCCACCCCCGCGGCCACCCCCGCGGCCACCCCCGCGGCGACCCCCTGACCCGGCCGGACGGCATACGCCAGGGATGATTCGTGCATCTCCTCGTGGACGCCCCGTAACGCTCTGGGCCCTCGCGCGATGGTGGGGGTGGAGATCCCACCCAGACCCCCTGACCGGGTGGGATCTCCACCTACGTCCCGCGGCAAGGACCCCTCCACAGCCGCTGCGGGACACAAGAGCCCCCGCCACGTGCCCCGGCGGGGGCTCTGCCACGTACCCGGGGGTGCCCGTGGCTACGCTCGGGCCATGAGCTCGCCGCTGATCACGCGCATGCAGCCCTTCGGGACGACGATCTTCGCCGAGATGTCGGCGCTCGCCGCCCGGACCGGCGCCATCAACCTCGGGCAGGGTTTCCCCGACACCGACGGGCCACGCGAGATGCTCGAGGCGGCCAAGGCCGCGATCGACGGGGGCCGCAACCAGTACCCGCCCGGCCCCGGCGTGCCCGAGTTGCTCGAGGCGGTCGCGGCGCACCAGGAGCGCTTCTACGGGATCTCGCTCGACCCCTCGTCGCAGGTGCTCGTCACCGCCGGCGCGACGGAGGCGATCGCGTCGGTCGTCCTCGCGCTCTGCGAGCCGGGCGACGAGGTCGTGACCTTCGAGCCCTACTACGACTCGTATGCCGCCACGATCGCCCTCGCGGGGGCGACGCGCCGCACGTCCGTCCTCCGCTTCCCCGACTTCGCGGTCGACGAGGCGTCGCTGCGGGCCGCCTTCTCGTCGCGGACCCGGCTCGTCCTGCTCAACACGCCGCACAACCCGACGGGCAAGGTCTTCACCCGGGCCGAGCTCGAGCTCGTCGCCTCGCTCGCGCGCGAGCACGACGCCTGGGTCGTGACGGACGAGGTCTACGAGCACCTCGTCTTCGATGACGCCGTGCACGTGCCGATGGCGACCCTGCCGGGGATGGCCGACCGCACCATCACGATCAGCTCGGGCGGCAAGACCTTCTCGGCGACCGGTTGGAAGGTCGGCTGGCTCTCCGGGCCCGCCGAGGCGGTCGCGGCTGCGCGCACCGTCAAGCAGTTCCTCACGTACGTCGCGTCCGGCCCGTTCCAGCCGGCTGTGGCCCTCGCCCTGGGGCTCGGCGACGAGGTGTATGCCGATCTGCGCCACTCGCTCCAGGCCAAGCGCGACCTGCTGTGCTCAGCGCTCGAGGCATCGGGTCTGCGGGTGGCGCGGCCGTCGGGGACCTACTTCGTCATCGCCGACGCAGCCCCGCTGGGTGCGGTCGACGGGCTGGAGTTCGCGCGCCGACTGCCCGAGATCGCCGGCGTCGTCGGAGTGCCGGTGTCCGTCTTCCACGACGACCAGGACGCGGCGCGCACGTTGGTCCGGTTCGCCTTCTGCAAGAAGGACGAGGTGCTGCTCGAGGCCAGCCGGCGCCTCGCCGCCGCGGGCACACCCACACCCCCCTGACCCCATACCCCCTGACCCCTCGAGTGAGCGCCCCACCCCACTCGAGTGAGCACTCTGCCCACGAGCCAGAGGCCGGCCGTCGTCCACATGTCCTCGCGAGACCTGATCCTCGTCCACAGGTGCGCTGACGCACCTCCCACCCCGGTTGAACGCGGACGACCATGAGGCCATGTCGATCGGTTCAGCACTGCTCAGCGCCGTCCTCGCAGCGGCGTCCGTGACGGGTGCGGGCACGATGCCAGCCGCGTCCGGGACCCCGCAATCCTTGGGTGGACTGCTCCCCTCCCGGACCGCGGCCGGTCGCTGGGCCTGGCCGCTCGACCCTCGTCCCGAGGTGGTGCGGCGCTTCGACCGCCCGGACCAGCCGTGGCTGCCCGGTCACCGAGGCGTGGATCTGGCTGCCTCTGCGGGACAGTCCGTCCGAGCACCGTCGGCAGGGCGGATCTCCTGGACCGGTGTCGTTGCCGGGCGGGCCGTCGTCGTCGTGACGCACGAAGACGGCCTGAGAAGCACCTTCGAGCCGGTCGCAGCGGCTCCACCTCTGGGCACCCCCGTCGCCCGCAGCGACATCGTGGGTGCCGTGATGTCGACCCCCGGTCACTGTGCGCCCCGAACCTGCCTGCACTGGGGCGTGCTGAGGGATGAGACCTACCTCGACCCGCTGTCGTTCGTCGGTCGAGCGCCCGTGGTCCTGCTCCCACTGCCCTGAGCTTTCGGACGTCGACCGGTCAGGCGCGGGGGTGAGCCTGCTCGTAGCTGCGTCGGAGCCGGTCGACCGAGACGTGGGTGTAGATCTGGGTCGTCGCGAGACTGGCGTGGCCGAGGATCTCCTGGACCATGCGAAGATCCGCGCCACCCTCGAGCAGGTGCGTGGCCGCGCTGTGACGCAGGCCGTGCGGGCCGAGGTCCGGCGCGTCAGGGAGGTGCGAGAGCAGCTCGTGCACAACCGACCGGACCTGGCGCGCGTCCACCCGGCGGCCCCGCCGTCCGAGGAACAGCGCGGGACCCGAGTGTTCACCCACCAGCCTCGACCGGACCGACAGCCAGCCCTCCATCGCACGGCCCGCAGGGGCGCCGAACGGCACGATGCGCTCCTTGGCACCCTTGCCCATGACGCGCACGACGCCCTGGGCCAGGTCCACGTCGTCGATGTCGAGCGCTGCGAGCTCACCCACTCGGATCCCGCTGGCGTACAACAGCTCGAGCACCGCACGGTCGCGCACGTGAACGGGGTCGTCGTCGTCGGCCCTCGTCGCAGCTAGGTCCAGCATCTCGGTCGCCTCGCCCTGGCGCAGGACGCCCGGAAGCGTGGCGTGCCGCTTCGGCGCGACCAGGCGCAGCGACGGGTCGGTGGGGATGCGGCCGGTGTGCTCGGCCCACCTGAGGAAGGTCCGGGCCGATGCGGCCCGACGGGCGATGGTGGAGCGCGCGGCGCCGGCGTCGGCCTGGATGCCCAGCCAGGCCCGGAGGTCGCCGATGCGCAGGTCGCCGATCTCGTCGATGCCTCGTGCGGCCGCGAAGGTGAGCAAGTGGCGGACGTCGCCGAGGTAGGCGCGGCGGGTGTGGACCGAGCGACCTCGCTCCGCCCCGAGGTGGCGCGAGTAGGCGTGGAGCAGCTCCGAGTGCCGTTCGAGCACGTCGGGCACGGCCTTCACCACATCCGTCACTCCCGCACCATCGCAAAGCGCCCGCCGCATGGCAAGCACCACACCGGGTCGAACCCCCGACCCCGGCCAGTCGCACCACCCCGTCGAGTGCCGCTTGGTCGCGTCCGTCACCGCCGTGGGGTGTGACGCGTGAGACGCATGGGCCACTCGAGTGGGACGGGGCGCTCACTCGAACGGGCCGGGCACTCACGTGAACGAGCCGGGCGCTCACTCGAGTGGGGCGGGCGCTCCCTCGAGCGGGGGCGGGCGGTCACCCGGACTTCGCGGAGCGGGGCTGGGGGCGCTTCCGCCACGTGCCGGCGGATTCCGTCACGAGGCCCAGCCGCTCGAGGCGTCCGAGCGCTGCCCGGACCATGAGCGGAGCGTGCGCGACCTGGCGGACGACCGCGTCGAGGGTGATAGCCGAACGGAAGGGCACGACCTCGAGAACCGACGCGTCCAGGGGCGGCAGGTCGTCCTCCGGCCGCACCGGCCCGCGGGCCGGCTCGCACGCGTCGTCGCCGAGATCGCCGACGAGGTCGATGACCTCGTCGGCGCTCGTGACGAGCACGGCCCGACCGTCGCGGATCTCCTGGTGGCAGCCGGCCGAGGTCATCGACGTCGTCGGTCCGGGCACGGCTCCGACGTGACGGCCGGCATCGATGGCGTGCTTGACGGTGTTGCGCGACCCGGAGCGCAGGTCGGCCTCGACGACGACCGTGCCTCGCGTCATCCCCGCGATCAAGCGGTTGCGTGCGAGGAACCGTGACTTCATCGGTGCCGACCCGGGAGCCACCTCGGAGACGACGAGCCCGTCGCGGGCGATGCGCGCGATGAGGGTTGCGTGTGCCGAGGGGTAGGGCCGCTCGACGCCGCCGGCGAGGACGGCGACCGTGGCGCCGTCGACGGCCAGAGCGCCGCGGTGCGCGCTGCCGTCGATGCCGAACGCCGCGCCCGACACGACCGCCCACCCTCGCTGGGCGACGCCGGCCGCGAGGTCGGCGGCCACCTGCTCGCCGTAGCCGGTGGCGGTCCGTGAGCCGACGATCGCGACGGAGCGCTCCACGGTCTCGGCGAGGTCGAGCGGTCCACGGACCCAGAGGCAGTACGGCGGCACCGGGATCTCGCTGAGGCGGTCGGGCCACTCGTCGTCGTCGGGCACGACGACGCGAGCGCCCACCTTCGCGGCGATGTCGAGGTCGCGCTCGGTGTCGACCGACGCCAGTCGCGCTCGGAACCTGGCGAGCGTGCCGTGACCGGCGCGGAGGCGCCCCAAGGTCTCGACGGCCCCCAGCTCGTCGATGAGACCGGGCACCTCCTTGTCGCACGGCTCCGCGACCCGGGACAGCGCCGCGCGAGCAAACCGGTCAGCGTCCACCTGGAACCCCCTGCGTGCTGATCGTGGGACGACCGGCGGCAGGCCGACGGTCCGGTGCAGCCGCCCTCATGCGGCCGCCCCGGCCCGGTGGCGCAGTGACAGCGCCAGGTCGACCTCCGCGCGCCCGGGCCGCTGCAGACCCATGACGTCGGCGATGGTCCAGGCGCACCGGAGCGTGCGGTCGTAGCCCCTGAGGCTGAGGGCCCCGCTCTCGAGGGCGCGGTCGAGGGTGGTCGTCGCTGAGGTCGGAAGCCGCCAGGGCCGGCCGCGCAGCACCGAGCCGGGGACGTCGGCATTGACGCCACGACGTCGTCCGAGCACCGCCCGCCAGCGCTCTCCCTGCGCGTCGCGGGCACCGGCCACCCGGGACGCCACCGCGGCGGAGGACTCGCCGGGTGCCGCCCCGGCCATCGAGAGCCCGGGAGGCTGGACGTGGACCTGGAGGTCGACCCGGTCGAGCAGCGGCCCGCTCAGCTTGCCGAAGTAGGACCGGCGCATCAGTGGGGTGCACGTGCAGTCGAGACCCTTGCCCCAGCCGTTGCCGCAGGGACACGGGTTGGCGGCGAGGACGAGCTGGAAGCGCGAAGGGAACGTCACGGTCTCCTGGGCGCGGGCGATGGAGACCGTCCCGCGCTCGAGCGGGGTGCGCAGCGACTGGAGCACGCCCTTCTCGAACTCTGGTGTCTCGTCGAGGAAGAGGACACCGCGGTGGGCCTGGGTGATGGCGCCGGGACGGATGTGCCCGCTGCCACCACCGATGACGGCGGCCTGCGAGGCACCGTGGTGGGGCGCGACGAAGGGGGGCCTCGAGATGAGCCGGACGTCCTCGCCGGCCCCGAGGGCGCCGAGCACCGAGTGGATCGCCGTGACCTCCATCGACTCGGCCTCGCCCAGCGCCGGCAGCAGTCCCGGCAGCCGCTCGGCCAGCATCGTCTTGCCGGCGCCGGGCGGCCCGGCGAGCAGGAGGTGGTGACCACCAGCGGCCGCGATCTCGAGGGCGAGCTTCGCGTCGGCCTGCCCGACGACCTCGCTGAGGTCGCGCACGGGCTCGGGCGGCGGCTCCACGGCGGCCGGCACCTGCACGTCCTCGACGCCTCTGCCCTTGCCCAGTGCGTCGTAGCGCCGGACGAGCTCGGGGACGTCGGCCACCGGATGCACCTGGACGCCGGACACGAGCCGGGCCTCACCGGCGTTGGCCACCGGCACGACGACGTGGCGCACGCCCGCCATGGCTGCCGTGCGCACGAGCGGCAGCACCCCCGGGACGGCGCGCACCGTGCCGTCGAGGCCCACCTCCCCGATGTGCACGACGTCGCGCACGACCGCGGTGGGCACGAGCCTCATCGCGGCGCCCACCGCGACGAAGATGGCGAGGTCGAACCCCGTGCCGACCTTGCGCTCCCCCGCCGGCGACAGGTTGACCGTGACCCGTCGCTGGCTCACCACCATGTCGTCGATGAGGCCGGCGGCCGCCTTGATCCGGTCGGACGACTGCTTCACCGCCGAGTCCCCGAGACCGCTGATCGCGAAGCCCGGCAGGCCCGGCGCCACATGGGCCTCGACGTCGACGACGAAGCCGGTGACGCCGCGCAGCCCCACCGACCGCGTGCGTCCGAGTCCCTGTCCCATCAGCACACCCCCCGCAGGTGCTGGAGCCGTGCCCGGCCACGTCGCGGCCGCAGGATCGAGATGACGTCGATGCGCAGGGCGAGACCGCGCGCGAGATCGTCGTGGTCGTCGCGCCAGAGTCCGGCCAGTCGTCGCAGGCGGCGCTGCTTGGCCCACGTCACGGCCTCGAACGGTGCGCCGTAGGCCTCGCTCGTGCGGGTCTTGACCTCGCAGACGACGAGCTCGCGGCCGTCGACGGCGACGACGTCGATCTCGCCCCGCACGCAGCGCCAGTTGCGGTCGAGGATCGTCAGGCCCTGGCCGAGCAGGTAGCGGCACGCGAGCCGTTCGCCGTAGTCGCCGAGGGCGCGGGTGGAGAGGTCCATGGCGACCACCCTCCCGGCACCGACCGGGCGGGGACACCCGTCAGCGCGAGGCTGTGGACGGCATACGCGATCGGCGAGGGGGTGTGGACGAACCCCGTGGGCTCAGCTGAAGTCGCCGTTCTCCGGCAGCTTGATGTCGGGCTTGGGCAGCTCCTCGACGTTGACGTCCTTGAACGTCACGACCCGCACGTTCTTGACGAAGCGCGCCGGCCGGTAGATGTCCCACACCCACGCGTCGGCCATCGTCACGTCGAAGAAGACCTCACCGCCGTCGGAGCGGACCTTCACGTCGACCGAGTTGGCGAGGTAGAAGCGGCGCTCGGTCTCGACGACGTGGGTGAAGAGGCCGACGACGTCGCGGTACTCCTTGTAGAGCTGGAGCTCCATCTCGGTCTCGTACTTCTCGAGATCTTCCGAACTCACCTGATCGCCGTCCCTGTCTGCTCTGCCGTGGTGGGCACCGGAGCGAACGTCTCCGTCCCCTCATTCAACACCTCGACCGGCGCATCGGAGTACACGCCGGGCAGACGCCACGAGCGCCGGTGCAGCTCGCACGGGCCGAGGCGCGCCAGCGCGTCCATGTGCTCGGGCGCGGAGTAGCCCTTGTTGAGCGACCAGCCGTATGCCGGGTGGCCGGCCGAGAGGGCCACCATCATCTCGTCGCGCTCCACCTTGGCCAGCACGCTCGCCGCGGCGACCGAGGAGCACTTCATGTCGGCCTTGATCATCGTCGTCACGGGCGGCGTCGTCGGACCGGAGTCGTCGGCGAAGGCGAAGAGCCCCACCTCGGTGGCGGCCGTCAGCCAGTCGTGGTTGCCGTCGAGGATGACGAGGTCGGGCACGACGCCGAGGCCGCCCAGCGCTCGCAGTCCGGCCAGGCGCAGCGCACCCATGATGCCGATCTCGTCGATCTCCTCGGGGCTGGAGTGCCCGACCGCGTAGGCGACGGCCCACCGCTGGATGCGCGGCACGAGCACCGTGCGGGCCCGCTCGGTCAGGAGCTTGGAGTCCTTGACGCCGATCGGCGCCGACCGCACGGTCTCGTCGATGACGACGACGCCGACGCTCACGGGGCCGGCGAGCGCGCCGCGTCCGACCTCGTCCATGCCGGCGAGCAGACGGTGACCGGAACGCTGCAGGGCGCGTTCGACCCGCAGCGAGGGCTTCTTGGAGGGTGCTGGTCGTGCCATGGTGACGCCCGCGCCGATCAGCCGGCCGCGACCTTCGTCGCCGTGGACGCGGGCTTACCGCTCTGGCTCGGGTTGACCGTCGCCTTGTTCGTCGGGGTGGTCGACGGCGTCGTGGGCGACGGCACCTGCGAGAAGGTGCGCTCGGGCACGCCGAGCCACGTGACGTGGTCGATCGGCCACACGACGAACAGGGCGCGGCCGACGATCTTGTCCATCGGCACGGAGCCCGTGGCCCCCGTGCCGTCGTCGTGCCAGCGGCTGTCGGAGGAGTCGGAGCGGTGGTCGCCCATGACCCAGACGCGGCCGGCGGGGACGGTGATGTCGAACTTCTTGCCCTCGCTCGGGTAGTCGCCCGGCTTGACGTAGGGCTCGGTGATCTCGACGCCGTTGACCTTGAGCTTGCCGGTGTCACCGTCGGCCTGGACGTGGTCGCCGGGCAGCCCGATGACGCGCTTGATGAGGTGGTTCTCGGAGTCCTCCGGCAGCAGGCCGACGAAGACGAGAGCGTCGTGGAAGGGACCGCCGACGGTGCTGTGCACCTCGGAGAGGTCGCCGAGCCAGGGGCTGGGCACACCGGGGTCCTCGAAGACGACGACATCGCCGCGCTTGAGGTCCAGGGGGCCTGGCGTCAGCTTGCTGACGATGACGCGGTCGTCCTTGACGAGGGTGTTCTCCATGGAGCCCGACGGGATGTAGAAGGCCTGGAAGAGCCACGTCTTGACCACGAAGGAGAGCGCCATGGCGAGGACCACGACGATGACGAGCTCCTTGGTGCCGGCGAGGATCGTCGCGCCGAAACCGCGGGGTTCGTCGTCGTAGTCGTCATCGAGGTCGTCGTCGTCGAGGTCACCGTCGGTGTCGTCAGCCGAGCGCCCGCGCGTCGGGTCCTCGGGGCGTCCGGTGTACTGCGACATCACTCACCATTTCGTGGGACGGAGGCAACTGGTCCTTGGTCGACCGATCCGAGCCGACCGAGCGGCCAGTATCGCACCCAAACCTTGCCGATGATGTCGTCCCCCGGGACCATGCCGCCACCCGGGTCGCCGAGGTGCGCCCGGGAGTCGGCGGACGAGCCGCGGTTGTCTCCCATGACCCAGAACCGGTCGGGTGGGACCGTCACGTCGAAGGACATGCTGCTCGGTTTCTGGCCGGGCGCGACGTAGGGCTCGGTGACGGCGACCCCGTTGACCTCGAGGCGTCCGTCGGCCGCGCAGCACCGGACGTGGTCGCCCGGCAGGCCGATGACGCGCTTGACGTAGTCGGTGGGCTGGCCCTTGCCGGCCAGGCTCTCGACCGCCTCGACGAGCGTCTGCACGATGCCGCGCTCCGGCACGCGCAGGTTGAACGCCTGGGACGCGTCGAAGACGACGATGTCGCCGCGCTGGAGGTCGGCCGGGGCCGTGGTGCGGCTGACGAGGATGCGGTCGCCGATGAGCAGCGTGTCCTGCATCGACTCGCTCGGGATGCCGAAGGGCGTGACGAGGAAGGCCCGGATGACGACGATCGCGAGCAGCAGGAGCGCGGGACCGAGCAGCCACCGGTGACGCCGCGCCGCGGCATACGCCGCTGGGGCACCCGGGCGCGACGAAGGCGCGGCGGATCCCGTCTCTGGCGGCGTCCCGGATGTCTCCGGGACGGCCCGCTCGGGGTCCACCGCGCCTCGCGTGACTAGACGGACGGCTGCGTCAGCAGGTCGTCAGCTCTTGGCGCCGGTCTTGGCCGGGATGCTGTCGCGCTTCTCGCGGATCTTGGCGGCCTTGCCGCGCAGACCACGGAGGTAGTAGAGCTTCGCGCGACGGACGTCACCGCGGGTGACGACCTCGATCTTGTCGATGACCGGGGTGTGCACCGGGAAGGTGCGCTCGACGCCGACACCGAAGGAGATCTTGCGGACCGTGAAGGTCTCGCCGATGCCGCCGCCGTGGCGACGGATGACGATGCCCTGGAACACCTGGACGCGCGAGCGCGTGCCCTCGATGACCTTGACGTGGACCTTGAGGGTGTCGCCGGCGCGGAACTCGGGAACGTCCGAGCGCAGCGATGCGGCGTTGATCTCGTCAAACGTGTGCATGATGCTTCGCTTTCCTGGGTGCCACAGGCCACTCGTCACAAAGGTGTGGGTCGCGTCCGTCGGGCCGCGTCGAGTCACCGGTGGATCTGGTCGAGCTCGGTGGTGACCCGACTCCCCCTGTGGCAGGGGCCGTCGTGTGCCGGACGCAAGGAGCAAGTCTGCCAGAGCACACGGCATACCAGAAATCGGCGCCCACCTGACCGCGCCTGCCGACCCGACCGCCGGCCCGGTCGCCGACCCCGGCCGCCGACCCGGTCGGGGTGCCGCTGGCGGCGGCGGTCGGTGCCCTAGCGTGGGCCCGTGGACGTCTCCCCCGGCTGGCCCGTGGCCCTGTGCCTCGTCATCCTCCTTGCGGTGACGGTCGTCGCCAACCGCCTCGGCGGCATCGGCCTCGGTCGAGCGTCGGTGGTCGCCGGTGCGCGCGCCGTCGTGCAGCTCTCGCTCGTCGCGCTCATCATCACCGCGGTCGTGGGCTCGCTCTGGCTCTCGTTCGTCGCCGTCTTCGTCATGTTCGCGATGGCGGTCGTGACGACGTCCAGGCGCGTCGACGCACCCCGCACGTGGCCGTGGGCCGCCGCGGCGATGGCGTGCGGCGTGGTGCCGGTCGTGGCCATCGTGCTGGCCACCGGCTCGGTGCCGCTGACGGGCATCGCGGTGATCCCGATCGCGGGCATCGTCATCGGCAACACGATGACGGTGCACACCCTCGTCGGCCGGCGCACCTTCGCGGCGCTGCGTGAGGAGCACGGGCAGTACGAGGCGTCGCTGTCGCTCGGTCTCACCTCGAGCCAGGCCATCGACGAGATCATCGCCCGCCGGGTGCCCGAGGGCATCGTCCCGAGCCTCGACCAGGTGCGCACGTCGGGCATCGTCACCCTGCCCGGCGCCTTCATCGGCGTCATGCTCGGCGGCGGCAGTGCCGTCCAGGCCGCGACGGCGCAGGTGCTGGTCCTCTTCGCGATCATGGCGACGCAGTCGATCACCGCCGGCGTGCAGGCCTCGCTCATCCGCCGCCGCCTCCTGCTGCCCGCCGACCTCGGCGCCGCCCTCGTGTCGTGACGGAGGGCCGCCCGCGTCAGCCGCGGCGACGCTTGACGAGCGTGACCGCCCCCGGGATGGGCGCGGGCGCGTCGACGAGGCGATAGCCAGCCTTCTTGTACATCCGCAGGTTGTCGGCGCTGCGCGCGCCCGTGTTGAGCGTGAAGGTGCGTATGCCGTCCGGCGCGGTCGACTCGGCGTGCTCGAGGAGGCGTCGGCCGAGTCCGCGACCCTGCAGGTCGGGGGCCACGCAGAGGCGTCCCACGAACCAGTCGTCACCGTCGGGGCCGCCCCGGACCGTGCGGACCGCGCCGACGAGCCGCCCGCCGCTGCGGGCGACCCAGGTCTGCGTCGTGTCGAGGCTCGCCCGGACGTCGTCGAGGCTCTCGAGCAGGGCCGGGATGTCGAGGGTGTCGTTGGCGAGGGCCTCCTGGACCCAGCACGCCCGCATGAGCACGGCGAGCTCGGGGACGTCGCCCGGCGTCGCGGCGCTGATCACGACGTCCCCCCCGTCCGAGTCCGCGTGCGAGGCGTGGAGCAGGTCGGGCCGGCGGGCTGCGGTGCGCGCGAGCCGCTGCTCGTGGCGCCAGGCGGCGATCGCCCCGTGGTTGCCCGAGAGGAGCACCGGCGGGACGTCGCGGCCGTTCCACGCGGCGGGCTTGGTGTAGATGGGGTACTCGAGCAGGCCGTCCTCGTGGGACTCCTCGACGAGGGACACGGCGTTGCCGATGACGCCCGGCACGAGCCGCCCGACGGCCTCGACCATCGCGAGCACGGCCACCTCGCCGCCGTTGAGGACGTAGTCACCGAGGCTCACGACGGAGACCTCGAGGCCGAGGTCCTCGCGGGCGTGGTCGTAGACGCGCTCGTCGATGCCCTCGTAGCGTCCGCAGGCGAAGGCGAGCCACGGCTCGTGCGCGAGCTCGCGTGCGAGTGCCTGGGTGAACGGCTGCCCACCGGGGCCGGGGACGATGAGCCGCGGCTTCGCGGCCGACGGGTTGTCCTGTGCGAGAACGTGGCCGAGCGCCTCCGACCACGGCTGCGGCTTCATGACCATGCCCGCTCCGCCGCCGTACGGGGTGTCGTCGACGGTGCGGTGGCGGTCGTGTGTGAAGTCGCGCAGGTCGTGGACGCGGACGTCGAGGAGGCCGTCCTCGCGCGCCTTGCCGATGAGCGACAGGTCGAGCGGGGCGAGGTAGTCGGGGAAGATCGAGACGACGTCGACGCGCATGGCCGGACGCGTGTCGGGACGCGTGTCGGGACGCGGGTCGGGACGCGGGTCGGGCACGGTCACTCGGTGCCCTCGCGGTAGAGGTCGAAGAGCCCGGGCGGCGGGTCGACGACGACGTGGTCGTCGGCGACGACGGGCACGATGCGCTTGACGAACGGGACGTAGGCCGTGACGCCGTCGGTGAGGGTGATGACGAGCCGGTCCTGGGCGGGGCCGATCTCGAGGCCGCTCACGGTGCCGACGGTCTCGCCGCTCGGGTCGCGGGCCTCGAGCCCGACGAGGTCCTCCTCGTAGAAGGCCTCGTCCTCGGCCTGGGGGTTCGACTCGGGTAGCACGAGCCGCGTGCCGCGCAGGCTCTCGGCGCCGGCGCGGTCGGGGATCTCCTCGAAGGTGATGAGCCAGATGCCGCGGTGCACCCGCGTCGACGCGATGGTCAGCGCGGTCGGCACACCGGACCCCGGCTCGGCCTCGGTCGCGATGACGGTGCCGACGGCGAAGCGGGTCTCGGGGTCGTCCGTGTGCAGCTGGACGGTCACCTCTCCCCGCAGACCGTGGGGCTTGCCGATGCGGGCGAGGACGACGTTCATGAGCCGAATCCTCTCAGGTTTGGCGACCGTCGGAGACCGGTGCGCGAAGGACGGGCGCGGGGACGCGAGAGGGGCGTCCCGGTCATCCGGGACGCCCCTCTCGGGTGACTCGCGTGGGAGTCGTCAGCGCTCAGCGCACGCGGTCGGTGTCGACGATGTCGACGCGCACGTTGTTGTTGCCCGCGAGGGCGCCGACGACGGTGCGCAGCGCGCTCGCCGTGCGGCCGGAGCGGCCGATGACGCGGCCGAGGTCGTCGGGGTGGACCCGGACCTCGAGCAGCTCACCGCGGCGGAGCTCCTTGCGGACCACGACGACGTCCTCGTCGTGGTCGACGATGCCCTTGACGAGGTGCTCGAGCGCCTCCTCGAGCATGCTCAGGCCTCGGCCTTCGCGGTGTCGTCGCCGGCGGCCTCGGCCGGAGCCTCGGTCGCCTCGTCGGCCTTGGGCTCGTCGGCCTTCGCCTCAGCCTTGGGCTCGGCCTTCTTGGCGGCCTTCTTGCGCGGCGTCGGGCCGTCGGTGCCGGCGTCGTTCTTGCCACCGGCAGCGGCGATCGCGGCCTCGTAGAGGTCCTTCTTCGGCGTCTTCGGCTCCTTGGTCTGGAGCTTGCCCCCGTCGACGATCTTGATGAGCGCCGCGACGGCCTCGGTCGGCTGCGCGCCCTGGCCCAGCCAGTAGTGCGCGCGCTCGATGTCGATGTCGATGAGCGACGGCTGCTCGGTGGGGTGGTACTTGCCGATCTCCTCGATGGCACGGCCGTCACGCTTGGTGCGCGAGTCCATGACGACGACGCGGTAGTACGGTGCACGGATCTTGCCCATGCGCTTCAGACGGATCTTGACTGCCATGGTGGCGGTCTCCTCAACCAGTAGTGAGCGCGGCGAGACCGACTGGGTTCAGCCGGGGTGCCGACGCTCGGTGTGTAGGCGTCCGGTCCAGCCGTTGGGGGCCGGACGGGTACAGCCCTCCATTCTGCCAGACCGGACGGGGTGCTCCGGACACGCACCCCGCAGACGGCGTCCCCACGCCTGCGACCACCGATGGCGTATGCCGTCCGCATCGCTCAGGCGTGGGCCGCCCGGACCGCGAGGGCGTGGCGCACGACCTCGCGCCGGGACACGTCGGTGGCACCCTCGAGCACCGGCACCCCGGAGGGCTCGAAGCCCGCGCGGGCCAGTCCCATCCGCAGCTCGGTGCCGGTGAGCCGGCACTCGACGACCCCGCCGACGGGCGAGACGCGGAGCAGCTCGAACAGCGTCGCCGTGCTCTCGACGATCGATGACGAGTAGAGCGGGATGCCGAGCTCGGCCGCCAGCGCCGAGGCGAGGCTCGTGCCGCCGTAGGCGCCGTAGGCCGCCGGCCCCGAGCCGCTGACGACGCAGGCGATGCGCCGGTGGCCGTGCGGGCGGTAGGGCGCGGCGGGCCAGTCGGTGGACAGCATCGTGAAGCGGTCGTGGTCGCGCCAGTCGCGGCGCCCGTCGACGCCGGGCAGGTGCAGGAAGTCGCGCGAGAAGCCCTCGTGGACGAAGCCGAGCGAGCGCACGAGCCCGGCCGAGCGGTGGTTCGCCGGCTGGATGTTCGCCTCGACGCGGTGCAGGCCCATGCCGTGCGGCTGGTCGGCGAAGACGAGGTCGAGCGTGAGGCGCAGCCCTTCGACGAACAGACCGCGGCCGGCATACGGGTCGTAGGAGTCGTATCCCACGGTCGCGCTGCGGAAGGCCCCCTCGACGACGTTGGCGACGTTGATGCGGCCGACGAGGCCGTGCGACCCCTCGGCGTCGAGGGCGTGCACCATGAAGGTGCGGTAGGTCGGCGACTGGTTGTCGAGGACGACCGGCAGGTTGTGCGGGTTGGGCATCGCGAAGTCCGCGAGGCGCCGCTCCGAGAGGGTCACGGCCGCGGCATACGGCTCGATGTCGGCCGACGACGGGGGCCGCACCTCGACGCGCTCGCCCGCTGCGGTGAGCGGCGGCTCGTCGGGAGCGGACTCGGACATGGGCTCGGACTGGTGCTCAGGCGACAACGCGACCTCGCAGCACGACGCCGCTCGGGTCGGCGACGACGGTGACGTCGGCGAGCGGGTCCGACGCGTAGACGACGAGATCGGCGTCCTCACCCTCGACGATGCCGGGTCTGCCGAGCCATTCGCGCGCTCCCCACGTCGCGGCCGCGACGACCTCGGCGTTCGTGAGTCCCGCCTTCGTGAGCTCGACCATCTCCTGCGCGACGAGACCGTGCGGGAGGCTGCCGCCGGCGTCGGTGCCGACGTAGATCGGCACGCCCGCCTCGTGCGCCGCCCCGACCGTGGCGTAGCGCCGTTCGTGCAGGTCGAGCATGTGGCGGTGGTAGTCGGGGAACTTCGCCTTGGCCGGCTCGGCGAGGTCGGGGAACTGGGCGATGTTGACGAGGGTCGGCACGATGGCGATGCCCTGGGCGGCGAAGGTGTCGATGGAGTCCTCGCGCAGGCCGGTCGCGTGCTCGATGCAGTCGATGCCGGCGGCCGCGAGATCGCGCAGCGACTCCTCGCCGAAGCAGTGGGCCGTGACACGCACGCCCTCCTCGTGGGCGGCCGCGATCGCGTCGGCGACGGCCTGGCGCGACCAGCTGGGTGCGAGGTCGCCGACGTCGCGGTCGATCCAGTCACCGACGAGCTTGACCCAGCCGTCACCGCGGTGCGCCTCGAGCCGGACGTGGCGGACGAGCTCGTCCTCCTCGACCTCGTGGGCGTAGTTGCGGATGTAGCGCCGCGTGCGGGCGATGTGCCGCCCAGCGCGGATGATCTTGGGGAGGTCGTCACGCTCGTCGACCCAGTGGGTGTCGCCGGGCTGGCCGGCGTCGCGGATGAGGAGCGTGCCGCGGTCGCGGTCGGTCATCGCCTGCTGCTCGGCCTCGTCGCGTGGCACGCCGCCGTGGGGCCCGAGACCGACGTGGCAGTGGGCGTCGACGAGCCCCGGGAGCACCCAGCCCTCGAGCGTCTGCTCGTCGGTCCGGTCGGTCGGCGGCGTGAACGAGACGCGCCCCCCGATGACCCACAGCTCGTCGACGACATCGTCGGGACAGACGAGCACCCGACCGCGGACGTGGAGCACCGGTGCACTCATGGCACCGACCCTAACCTCCGTCCCGCGCCAGATCCGTGAGGACGTCGGCCCAGTGCGCCATGAGCGTCGCGAGGTGTCCGGCACCCTCGCGGACGACGAGCCGCGACGTCGGCAGGTGCGCGTGCAGCCACCACCCGTGCTCCAGCCCGACCGTGCGGTCGCGGTCGCCGTACCAGAGGTGGACCGGTGCGCGGACGTCGTCGAGCGCGACGTCCCAGCCCGCGGTGAAGGCGAGCGCGTCGCGCGACACGCCGCGGAAGGACGGCACGCCCGGTCGGCCGCTCGCGGTCCAGGGCTCGAGAATCTCGGGCGAGACGAAGCCACCCACGCGCACCGCCGGCGCACGAGCGGTGCGACCACCCGGCCCGCTCTGCTGGGCGCGGTCGGTCATCGCGCCGTCCTGGAGGTCGATGGCCGCGTCGACGTCCCCGGCGAGTGCCGCACGGACCGCGGGGTCGTCGGCAGCGGCAGGGTCGAGCTCGAGCAGCGGTCCGATGCCGGCGACGACCCCGACCACGCGCACCCGGTGCGGCAGGACGGCTGCAGCGGCGACGGCATACGGCCCTCCCCCGGAGACGCCGAGCACGGCGAACGCGTCGAGCCCGAGCACGTCGGCGACCGTCCCGGCATCCCTGCCCACCGACGACAGGGTGGTGCGGGCGTCCGTCGACCCGCCGTAGCCGGGCCGCGAGAACGCGATCAGCCGCACCCCGGCGCGCGCCGCCGCACCGTCGCCGAGCGCGGCCTGCAGCCGGCCACCCGGCGTGCCGTGGAAGAAGACGAGCGGCCTGCCGAGCGGGTCGCCGCCCTGCCACACGTCGAGGCGCCGCCCGTCCGGCAGCCGCACCCGCGAGCGCCCGTCGGTGGTGACCACGACCCGAGCGTAGGCCGCCCGTCCCTCTCCGTCACCCGCGCAGCAGCCGCGGCACGGCGCGGACGTCGACGAGTGCAGCTCCCCGGAGGACGGTGACCTCGATCGGGCGCCCGATCGCCTCGTCCAGCAGGATCCGCTGGAGCGACTGTGCGTCGGACAGCGGTCTGCCGTCCGCGGCGACGACGACATCGCCCCGGATCAGGCCGGCGTGCTCGGCCGGGCTGTCCGGGACGACCTCCGCGATGCGCAGCGCGGTGCGCCGGCCCAGTCGGGCCGCGACCTCGTCGGTCACCGGCACCGGGACCGTGACGAGTCCGAGGTAGGCGCGGCGGACGTGCCCGTCCTCGACGAGGGCCTCGATGATCCGTCGGGTCGTCGCGTTGATGGGGACCGCGAGACCGAGCCCGATCCCGGCGACCGCCGTGTTGATGCCGACGACGCGGGCCCGTGAATCGGCCAGCGCGCCGCCGGAGTTGCCCGGGTTGAGGAGGGCGTCGGTCTGGATGACGTCCTCGACGAAGCGGGACGCGCTGCCGGACCGGGTCGGCAGCGAGCGACCGAGCGCGCTGACGACGCCCGCGGTGACACTGCCCTCGAGCCCGAGCGGGTTGCCGATGGCGACGACGACCTGCCCGACCCTGAGCCGGTCGGCGTCGCCGAACTCCGGAGGGAGCGTGAGTTCCTCCTCGGCGCGCACGACGGCCAGGTCCGAGAGCGGGTCCGCGCCGACGAGGTGAACCGGAACGGACCGGCCGTCGGAGAAGTTCGCCGTTCCGTGGTCGACGCCGTGCACGACGTGGGCGTTGGTCAGGAGCAGGCCGTCGGCGGTCAGCGTCACTGCGGAGCCCCCGCCCTCGACGGCGCCGCCCCGGACCGGTCGGCTGACCCGGAGGCTCGCGACGAGCGGCGTGAGCCGGGCGGCCACGGTGCTCACCGTGCGCGAGTACGCGTCGAGGCCGTCGCCGTCGCCCGGGTCAGCGGGCGCCGTCATCTCGAAGCGCGCCATCACCCCTCCTCGCGGGACCCGGACACCCACGTCCCGTGGCCCCAGAGTGGTCAGCGCGCAGCGCACGACCGGCATTCCCGCGGGGAGAGGGGATGCCGGAGGCGTGGGGCCGGAACGCTCAGCGGCCTCCGCCGAGGAACTTCTCGAAGCCCTTGGGCAGGTTCGACGGGTCGAAGCCGGCCAGCGGGTCGGCGTCGTCGCCGGCACCGGCCCCGGCCCCGTTGGCACCAGGCGCACCGAAGGCGCTCGCAGCTGAGGCGGCCCGGCCCGAGGCGGCCTTCTCCGCGGCAGCCCGCTCCTCCGCCGCGCGCTTGGCGGGGTTGCCGCTCTTGCTCTTCTTGCGCTGCGGCTGCTGCTGCTTGCCGCGCTTGCCGGTGCCGGGGATGCCGGGCATTCCCGGCAGGCCGCCACCGCCTCCGCGAGCCATCGACTTCATCATCTTCTGGGCCTGGCCGAAGCGTTCGAGCAGCTGGTTGACCTCGGTGACCGTGACACCGGAGCCCTTGGCGATGCGGGCGCGGCGCGAGCCGTTGATCTGCTTGGGGTGGGTGCGCTCGAACGGCGTCATCGAGCGGACCATGGCCTCGACGCGGTCGAACTCGCGGTCGTCGAAGGCGTCGAGCTGGTCACGCATCCCCTGCATGCCCGGCATCATCTTGAGCATCGACTTGAGCGAGCCCATCTTCTTGATGGCGTTCATCTGCGAGAGGAAGTCCTCGAAGGTGAAGTCCTCCTCCGCGAGGAACTTGCGGGCCATCTCGTCGGCCTCGCGCTTGTCGAACGCGCGCTCGGCCTGCTCGATGAGCGTCAGGACGTCACCCATGTCGAGGATGCGGCTCGCCATGCGGTCGGGGTGGAAGACCTCGAAGTCGGTGACCTTCTCACCGGTCGAGGCGAACATGATCGGCTCGCCGGTGATCTCGGCCACCGAGAGGGCCGCGCCGCCGCGGGCGTCGCCGTCGAGCTTGGACAGGACGACGCCGGTGAACGCGACGCCCTCGTGGAAGGCCTGGGCCGTCTCGACGGCGGCCTGGCCGATCATCGCGTCGATGACGAAGAGGACCTCGTCGGGCGAGATCGCCGCGCGGATGTCGGAGGCCTGCTGCATGAGGTTGGCGTCGACGGCGAGCCGGCCGGCGGTGTCGACGATGACGACGTCGTACTGCTTGGCCCGGGCGTGCTCGATGCCCATCCGCGACACGGTGACGGGGTCGCCGAACGACCGGGTGCCCTCGCCGGAGTCGAGGACGGCGTCGTGGCCGCCCATGTTGCCGCGCTCGGGTGCGAAGACGGGGACGCCGGCGCGCTCACCGACGACCTCGAGCTGGGTGACGGCGTTGGGGCGCTGGAGGTCGGCCGCGACGAGGAGGGGCGTGTGGCCCTGGCCCTTGAGCCACGTACCGAGCTTGCCGGCGAAGGTCGTCTTGCCCGAGCCCTGGAGGCCGGCGAGCATGATCACCGTCGGCGGCTGCTTCGCGAAGCGGATCGTGCGCGTCTGCCCGCCGAGGATGGCGACGAGCTCCTCCTGCACGATCTTGACGACCTGCTGGGCCGGGTTGAGGGCCTGGCTGACCTCGGCACCGAGGGCGCGCTCGCGCACCGCCCCGGTGAACCGCTTGACGACGGGCAGGGCGACGTCGGCGTCGAGCAGGGCGAGGCGGATGTCTCGGATCGTCGCGTTGACGTCGGACTCCGTGAGCCGGCCCTTGCCGCGGAGGTTCTTGAACGTCGCGGTCAGGCGGTCAGACAGGGATGCAAACACCCGGCAAGGTTATCCGCTCCGCCGACCACTTCCGACTCGGTGGCCTCCCGCGGGCCCGACGGCGTATGCCGCCGCGTAGGGTCGCGCGGGTGAGTGACCCCAGTGCCGGCCCGTCCACGACCCCGCCGTTCATCGACAAGATCGCGTGGATCCATCTCGAGGAGCGCCGCCTGCTCACGGCCCGCAACGCCGGGCGGGACCGCTTCTACCTGCCGGGCGGCAAGCGCGAGCCGGGCGAGAGCGACGTCGAGACACTGGTCCGTGAGCTCGACGAGGAGCTGACCGTGGCCATCGACCCGGCCACCGCCGCCCACGTCGGTACGTTCGAGGCCCTCGCCGACGCGCGCACGGACGGTCTCGTCGTGCGCCTCACCTGCTACACGGCGACGCACACCGGCGAGCTCGTCCCGTCACGCGAGATCGACGAGATCGCGTGGCTGACGGCCGGCGACGGCGACCGGGTGTCCGCCGTCGACCGGCTCGTCCTCGTCCACCTGCGCGACGCGGGCCTGCTCGACTGATCGCTCGGCCTCGTCGGGCCCGGTTCGATGTGTTCCACGGTCACGGGTGACCGTGGAACACATCGAACCGCGGTCAGTCGCCGTCGCAGGTGTCGATGATCATCGCGACGGCCTGCGCGGCGCGGGCCGGCGCGAGCTGACCGCCCCCGAACTCGGTCACGTAGAACGTGTCGAGCGTCTGACCGGCATACGTCGCGATGTGCGCCGAGCGCACCGACAGCGACGCCCGGGCGAGCGTGATGCCGATGTCCTGGAGCAGTCCGGGACGGTCGGTCGCGCGGACCTCGACGACGGTCGCGCTGTCGGACGCGCTGCTGATGACCATGGCCCGCGTCGAGTCGACGGAGCCCGAGCCGGGGCTGCGCACCCCGCTCGACTTGCGCCGCTGGAGCTTGCCGAGGGGCGAGCGGTCGCCCTTCGCGACGCGCACGAGGTCGCGCGAGATGACCTCGGGCAGCGGGGTCTCGCTGCCCGGTGAGTCGACCCACCACTCGTTGACGGCGAGGCCGTCGATGGTGCGGACGATGGCCGAGCGCACGACGAAGCCGTGCGCGGCGAGCAGGCCGGCCGTGTCGGCGAACAGGCCGGCGCGGTCGCGGTCGATGATGTCGACGCGGTGGGCGCCACCGAGGGATGACACGGTGACGTAGGGCTCTCCGGACGCGATGCGGTCGAGCGCGTCGTCGGAGAGCGGCAGGGTCTCGATCGGTTCCACGACGAGAGGCCCCTCTCCTGGGGTCTGGGCGGTGAGTGCGGTCCGGCAGGCCTGGTAGAGCCGCTGGACGAGACCGGCTCGCCAGTCGCTCCAGGCCTTGGGGCCGGCGGCTGACGCGTCCGCCTCGGTGAGGGCGCGCAGGAGGTCGAGGGTCATGGCCGACCCGCCGACGGCCTCCGAGAGCGCGGCGATGGTCGCCGGGTCCTCGGGGTCGCGTCGGGTGGCGAGGTCCACGAGGGTGAGGTGCTCGCGCACCAGCCGCACGATGATGGCGCGGTCGGCGTCGGTGACGCCCATGCGCTGGAGCACCGTGTCGGCGATCTCGGCCCCGGTCGCGGAGTGGTCCCGCGAGCCCGGCACCTTGCCGATGTCGTGGAGCACCGCGGCGAGCATGAGCAGGTCGGGCCGGGCGACGTCGCGGACCATGCCGCTCGCCGCCACGACGGTCTCGATGAGGTGCCGGTCGACGGTGTGCCGGTGGACGGCGTTGCGCTGCGGGCGGCTGCGCACCGCCTTCCACTCGGGGATCCACCGCTCGACGACGCCCGCGAGGTCGAGGCCCTCCCACACCGTGACGAGGCCGGGGCCCGACGCCAGCAGGTCGGCGAAGAGGTTGCGGGCGACCTCGGGCCACGGCTCGGGCAGGACCGGCGCGGTGGCGGCGAGGTTCTTCAGCGTCGTCGGCGACAGGGGGATGCCGCCCCGCGCAGCCACGACGGCGGCGCGCAGCGGGATGATCGGGTCGGACGACAGGTCGGCCGACGGCCCGAGGACCGCCTCGCCGTCGTGCCGGTAGAGGCCGTAGCCCAGCGGTGCCAGCTGCGGCCGACGGGGGCCGACGCGCAGCGTCCTGGCGCGCTGGGACTGCATGGCGCGCCGCAGGGTGCCGTCGACGGCATACGCGATGGTGCGGGCCGACGTCGACAGGTCGGTGAGCAGGTCGTCGGCGTCGGTGTAGCCGAGCAGCGCGGCGCAGGCATCCTGGTCGTCGCGCGTCAGGCGGTCGCGGCCCCGCCCCGTCACGACGTGGATGGCGTCACGCACGTCGAGGATGCGCTCGTACGCCTCGTCGACCTCTCCGTGCGGCCGGTCCGTCAGCCACGCGGCCGTGAGGGCCCGCAGGACCGACATGTCGCGCAGGCCGCCGTGGGCCTCCTTGAGGTCCGGCTCGATGAGGTGGGCCAGGTCGCCCTGGCGGGCGTGGCGCTGGAGCACCGACTCGTGCATCTCGCCGAGCCGGGTGCGGGCGTTGGCGCGCCAGTCGTGCGCCACGGTGGACCGGGCCGCGTTGACGACGTCGGCGTCACCGGCCACGTGGGTCAGGTCGAGCAACCCCACGGCCGCGGAGAGGTCGTCGGAGGCGACGGCCCGGCATTCGGCCACGGTGCGGACGCTGTGGTCGAGCCGGACCCCCGCGTCCCAGATGGGGTACCAGAGCTTGTCGGCGAAGGCGCCGACCTCCTTGCCCGAGAGTCCGCGTGGGTGGTGGACGAGCACCAGGTCGTAGTCGCTGAGCGGTCCGCCGTCACCCCGGGCGAGCGAACCGACGGCGGCGAGGGCGACGCCTTCATGGCGTCGCCCCGCGCACGCCTCGCGCCAGAGCTCCTGGAGCCATCCGAACCCGAACTCCGCGAGCGCCCGGCGGCGGGTCTGGCCCGCGCCGGGCGTCGCGAAGGTTCGGGTGCCGGCGAGGTCCAGACGTCGTGAGGTCACATCCGTCATGTCAGGTCTCGCCGTCCCCTTGAGTTGCGTGTGTCGTGTCGTGCTCGGTGCGGTCGTGCGTGCCGTCGGCGCTCAGAGAGCGTCGACGCCCCGCTCGCCGGTGCGGACCCGCACCACCTCTTCGACCGGGACCGACCAGATCTTGCCGTCACCGATGCGGCCGGTCTGGGCGGCCTTGAGGATGACCTCGAGGACGTCCGCGGAGTCGACGTCGTCGACGAGGACCTCCAGGCGCACCTTCGGCACGAAGTCCACGGTGTACTCGGCGCCGCGGTAGACCTCGCTGTGGCCGCGCTGACGGCCGTAGCCGCTGGCCTCGCTGATGGTCATGCCGGCCACCCCGAAGGCTTCCAGCGCCTCCTTGACCTCGTCGAGCTGGTGCGGCTTGATGATGGCGGTGATGAGCTTCACGCGGATGCCCCTTCCTTGGAGGACGGCTCGTCGGCGACGGGCTGTCGGGTTCGTTCGGCCACGACGCCCGAGGAGGGCAGGCTACGGCTGCCACCCGTGAACGAGCCGAGGTCGTACGCGGTCTCCGCGTGCTCCAGCAGGTCGATCCCGCTGACCTCTTCCTCCTCGGAGACCGTGAAGCCCATGGTCTTGTGCAGGACCCATCCGATGATGAAGGTCACCACGAAGGAGTAGATCAGCACCGCGAAGGCGCCGAGAGCCTGGGCCCCGAGCTGGCCGAGGCCTCCACCGAGGAGGAGACCGTCGTTCATGCTGAGGCCGGCCGTGCCGGTCGGGCTGTTGGTCGCGTCGGCGAGGAAGCCGATGAGCAGCGTGCCGATGAGGCCGCCGACGAGGTGCACGCCGACCACGTCGAGGCTGTCGTCGAAGCCGAAACGGAACTTGAGCCCGACGGCCAGAGCGCAGCCCACGCCGGCCGCGAGACCGACGACGAGGGCACCCCACGGGGAGACGGTGGCGCAGGCCGGGGTGATGGCGACGAGGCCGGCGACGACACCGGATGCCGCGCCGAGCGAGGTGGCGTGGCCGTCACGGATCTTCTCCGTGATGAGCCAGCCGAGCATGGCCGTGCAGGTTGCGCCGAGGGTGTTGACCCAGACGCCCGAGGCGAGGGTGCCCGCGCTGAGGGCCGAGCCGGCGTTGAAGCCGAACCAGCCGAACCACAGGATGCCGGCACCGATCATGACGAGGGTCAGGTTGTGCGGACGCATCGGCTCCTTGGGCCACCCGACCCGCTTGCGGAGCAGGATCGCCAGGGCGAGGCCCGCGATACCGGCATTGATGTGGATGGCCGTGCCACCGGCGAAGTCGTACGCGCCGGCGCCACCGAGGAAGAGTCCGTCCGCCTTGTTGGCGATCCAGCCACCCGTCTCGGCCGCGAAGCCGTTGAAGGCGAAGACCCAGTGGGCCGCGGGGAAGTAGACGAGGGTCGCCCAGATCACCGTGAAGACGGTCCAGGTGACGAACTTGGCCCGGTCGGCGATCGCGCCCGAGACGAGGGCCACGGCAATGATCGCGAAGACGACCTGGAAGGCGACGAAGGCCCCGCCGGGGATGCCGCCCGCCGCTGCGGTGCCCGCGGCCGCGTCGGCCGGTACGTAGCCGTAGATGGCATCGAGCACGCCGGTGAGCCCGAAGTGTTCGAAGGGATTTCCGATGAGACCGCCGCCGACGTCGTTGGCGAAGGTCTCGCTGTAGCCCCAGAGGATCCACACCGTGCCGACCGTGCCCATCGTGATGAACGACATCATCATCATGTTGAGGACGCTCTTGGTGCGAACCATGCCGCCGTAGAAGAGGGCGAGACCGGGGGTCATGAACAGGACCAGTGCGGCCGCTGCCAGGACCCACGCGGTGTTCCCGCTGTCGGTGAACGGCGCGTCTGCCGTCACGAAGGTAAGTGCGCTCATGGCCAGAACGATGGACGGGCCGGATTTCTGGCGACCGCGTCGTTTGTTACAGCCATGTCAACAACAGGTGGGCGGTGTTAGCGGATGGTTTCCCGCACCGTGGGCGTCCGGATCATGGACTCCCCCGCTTCCCCCACCGGACGCCACGAGCAGGTGTGCCGTCCGGCACACGTGCTCGTGGGTCTGGAGCCCGTGTCGTCACATGACGATGGCGTCGACGAAGGCCTCGGGGTCGAAGGGGGCGAGGTCGTCGGGGCCCTCACCGAGGCCGACGAGCTTGACGGGGACGCCGAGCTGGCGCTGGACCGCCACGACGATGCCGCCCTTGGCGGTGCCGTCGAGCTTGGTCAGCACGATGCCGGTGACGTCGACGGCCTCGGAGAAGACCTTGGCCTGCTGCAGGCCGTTCTGGCCGGTGGTCGCGTCGAGGACGAGGAGCACCTCGTCGATGGGGCTCTGCTTCTCGATGACGCGCTTGACCTTGCCGAGCTCGTCCATGAGGCCGACCTTGTTGTGGAGGCGGCCCGCCGTGTCGATGATGACGACGTCGACCTCCTCCTCCATGCCGGCCTTGACCGCGTCGAAGGCGACGGCTGCGGGGTCGGCGCCGTCCTTGTCGGAGCGCACGGTGGCGACCCCGACGCGGGCGCCCCAGGTCTCGAGCTGGTCGGCGGCCGCTGCGCGGAAGGTGTCGGCGGCGCCGAGCAGCACCTCGCGGTCCTCGGCCACGAGGACGCGCGCGAGCTTGCCGACGGTCGTCGTCTTGCCGGTGCCGTTGACGCCCACGACGAGGATGACGGCGGGGCGGTCACCGACCCGGCTGCTGGCGATGCGACGGTCCATGTCGGGCTGGACCAGCGCGAGGAGGTCGTCGCGGAGCCAGCCGCGAACCGTGGCCTCGTCGGTCGTCCCGTCGACCTTGACGCGGGTGCGCAGCGAGTCGACGAGCTCGGTGGCGGCCTCGACGCCGAGGTCGGAGGAGATGAGGGTGTCCTCGACCTCCTCCCAGGCCTCCTCGTCGAGCTTGCCGCGCGAGAGGAGCGCGAGCAGGCCCTGGCCGATGGAGGAGTTGGACCGGGCCAGGCGCGCGCGCAGCCGCTGGAGCCGGCCGCGGGCCGACTCCGGCCGCTCGAGGGTCGGCTCGGGGACGGTCGGTGGGGCGGTCGGAGCCTCGGGCTCGAGCGTCGTCGTGGAGCCCGTTGCCTCGGGGGGCGCGACGGTGTCGGTGGAGCCGGTGGGTGGGCGGCGGTCGAGGTCCTCGGCGGGCAGCCCCGGGCGGGCCGGCGGAGCCTCGCGCTCGACGGTGCGGCCGCGGCCGCGCACGAGGCTGACGCCGTAGGCGACCGCGCCCACGAGGATGGCGACGCCGATGATGACGTATGTCCAGACTGTGTCCACGTCAGCCATCCAACCACGCTGGTGACGACGCGCCGGACGCCTCGACGGCGGCCCGGGCGCGGCTCGGGCGCGGCTCGGCCACCGGTGGTGGCCGGTGGCCGAGGGTGTCGGGCAGGCGGTCGGCGCGGCTAGTGCGTGCGGGCGCGCGGGCGACCGAGGGTCCCTGCACGGCGACGTGCCGAGCGTGCGACCCCTTCCCCCTTGGCGGTGAGCAGGTCCCGGCCGCCACGGTGCGCAGGCACCGCGACGACGCCGACGACCGCCACACCGAGCACGGTGACGACGAGCATCGAGATGACCAGGTAAACCATGTGACAAGAGTGACGCATGTGACCCATGTGGCGCAAATAGCACGGAGTGACGATTCGGCAACTCCACACGAGGCGGCCGCCATCCCCATCCCGCGCGCTCCCACGTGCAGCGCCCGGTCGAGGCCGATCGCGTATGCCGTGTCGGTCAGGCCGGCCGGTCGGCGACGTCGCGCAGTCGCTGGGACACCACCGTCGTGACGCCGTCGCCACGCATGCTGACGCCGTAGAGGGCGTCGGCGATCTCCATCGTCTTCTTCTGGTGCGTGATGACGATGAGCTGGGAGCTGTCGCGCAGCTCCTCGAAGAGGGTGATGAGGCGCCCGAGGTTGGCGTCGTCGAGCGCGGCCTCGACCTCGTCCATGATGTAGAAGGGCGAGGGCCGTGCCTTGAAGATCGCCACGAGCAGCGCCACGGCGACGAGCGAGCGCTCACCACCGGAGAGCAGCGACAGCCGCTTGATCTTCTTGCCCGGCGGACGCGCCTCGACCTCGAGGCCGGTCGTGAGCATGTTGGACGGGTCGGTGAGGACGAGGCGTCCCTCACCACCGGGGAAGAGCCGCTGGAAGACGCGCTCGAACTGGACCGCGGTGTCCTCGAAGGCCTCGGCGAAGACGCGCTCGACGCGCTCGTCGACCTCCTTGACGATGTCGAGCAGGTCGCGCTTGGAGTTCTTGAGGTCCTCGAGCTGCTCGGTGAGGAACTTGTGGCGTTCCTCCAGGGCGGTGAACTCCTCGAGCGCGAGGGGGTTGATGCGCCCGAGGGCGTTCAGCTTGCGCTCGGCCTGACGCAGCCGCTTCTCCTGGGCCTCGCGCACGAACGGCACCGGGTCGGGCTGCGGTGCATCGGGATCTGCATGGGGGTCGGGCACGGCCGGGACGAGCTGGTGCGGGCCGTACTCCTCGACGAGGGCGGACGGCGAGATGCCGAGCTCCTCGACGGCCTTCGTCTCGAGCTGCTCGATGCGCAGGCGCTGCTGGGTGCGCGCGACCTCGTCGCGGTGGACGCTGTCGGTGAGCTCGCGCAGCTCGGCCTGGAGCACGGAGATGTCCCGGCGCACGACGGCGAGCTCGGCGTCGCGCTCGGTGCGCTCGGCCTCACCGGCGGCACGGGCGCGGCCGGCCTGCTCGGCCGACTCGGCGAGCAGCTCGTGGGCCCAGGCCGCGGCCGTGCGCACGGCAGCGGCGACGGCCGCCTCGCGGCGGCGGCGGGCCTGCTTCTCGGCGAGGCGCTGGCGCGCCTCCTCCTCGTGGCGGGCGCCGCGCTCGAGGGCGTCGGCGCGGTCCTTCAGGGCACGCGCGCGCTCCTCACGGGTGCGCAGGGCCAGGCGCAGCTCGGTCTCGGCCGCGCGGGCCTCGCGGGCGACGGCCTCGAGACGGTCGCGCTCCTCGGTGGAGGGCTCGTCGGCGAAGTCGCCCTCGCCGCTCGCTGCCTCGAGCCGCTCGAGGAGGGCTGCGTGCTCGGTCTGGTCGGCCTCGAGGGCCGAGGCGGCGTCCGCGATGGCCTTCTCGGTGCGCTCGACCTCGGACCGGGCCGCGCGCAGGGTCTGGCCGAGCGAACCGAGCTTCTCGGCGATCGCCGCCATCCGGGCGTCGCTCTCGTTGAGCCGCTCGAGAGCGGCCTCGACCGCGTCGGCGAGCTCGGCCCGGGTGGCGTCGGCACCCGCGACGCGGAAGCGGGCCTCCTCGCCCTCGCGGGTGGCTCGGGCCATGGCGTCCTGCGCGTCGTCGAGCGCGGCCTGCAGCTCGAGCAGGCTGGGGGCGGTGGTGCTGCCACCACGGACCGCGCCGGGTGCGTAGACGTCACCTCCGCGGGTCACGGCCGTGACGCCGGGGTGGCTCCGGACGAGGGCGCGGGCGACCGTCCCGTCGGGCACGAGGGCGACCCGCTCGAGCACCTGCTCGACTGCGGGTCGCACCGACGCCGGGCACTCCACCACGTCACGGGCCCAGCGGGCCTCGCCCGACAGCGACGGCCACGAGGCGGGGTCGACGGGCGTCGCGGACTCCGCGACGAGGAGGCTGGCACGGCCGTTGTCGCCGTCGCGCAGTGCGTCGAGAGCGGCTGCGGCGGCGTCGAGCGAGCCGACGGCCAGGGCTTCGGCTGCCGCGCCGAGAGCAGCGGCCACGGCGTTCTCGAGTCCGGGCTCGACCGTGACGAGCGAGGCGACCGACCCGAGGATCCGGTGACCCTCGTCGGCGGCGGCGAGCAGGGCGGCCGCGCCGTCCTTGCGGCTGAGGCTGAGGCCGAGTGCCTCGACGCGAGCGGCGGCGGTGGTGCGCGCGCGCTCCGCGGTCGCCTCGGCCTCCTTCCAGCGGGCATGCTCGGCCTCGGCAGCCTCGAGGCGCGCGGCGGCCTCCTCGTAGGCGGTGTCGAGGCCCTCCTCGCCCTCCTCGTCCTGGGCGACGCTCGACTCGAGCCGCGAGAACTCGTGCTCGGCCTCGGCGGCCCGGGCCTGGGCGGCCTCGATGGTGGTGCGCAGACGTCCGACCTCGGCCTCGCGGGCCTCGATGCGCGACGCCTTCGCACCGACCTGTCCGCCGAGCTTGGCCAGGCCCTCGCGACGGTCGGCCGCGGCCCGGGCCTCGCGCTGCAGGCGGGTGGTCTCCTCGGCGTGCCCGCGCTCGGCGTCGGTGCGCGACATGACGGCGTCCTCGAGCGCGGCCTTGGCCTCGGCGATCTCCTCGAGGAGGAAGGCCTCCTGCTCGCGGACGTCGGCGGCCTGGGCGCGCAGCTGTTCGGGGTCACGGCTCTGGCCGGGAGCCTCGGGCTCGTCGTCCTCGCTGAGCAGGCGCACCCGCTCGGCCGCGAGCGACCGGGTCGAGGCCATCCGCTCGACGAGCCGGCCGAGGGCGACGTACTCGTCCTGGGCCCGGGTCAGGGCCGGACGGGCGGCCTCGGCGGCCTCCTCGAGCGTGGAGAGCCGGTGGGCGAGGTCGCCGATGGACTCCTCGACCTCGGAGCGGCGCTCGATGAGGGCCGACTCGTCGGCCACCTCCTGCTCGAGCGTCGACGTCAGCTGGACGAGGTCGTCGGCCACGAGGCGCAGCCGCGCGTCACGGGCATCGGTCTGGATGACGGCAGCCCTGCGCGCCGTCTCGGCCTGGCGACCGAGTGGGCCGAGCTGGCGGCGGATCTCGCCCGTGAGGTCCTGGACCCGGGTGAGGTTGGCCTCCATCGTGTCGAGCTTGCGGAGCGCGCGTTCCTTGCGCTTGCGGTGCTTGAGGACGCCCGCAGCCTCCTCGATGAACCCGCGGCGCTCCTCGGGCGTCGCGCGAAGGACGGTGTCGAGCTGGCCCTGGCCGACGATGACGTGCATCTCGCGGCCGATGCCGCTGTCGGACAGCAGCTCCTGCACGTCCAGCAGCCGGCAGGGCGTCCCGTTGATGGCGTACTCCGAGCCACCGTTGCGGAACATCGTGCGGGCGATCGTCACCTCGGTGTAGTCGATCGGCAGCGCACCGTCGGTGTTGTCGATGGTCAGGGCCACCTCGGCGCGGCCGAGCGGCGCACGGCCGGACGTGCCGGCGAAGATGACGTCCTCCATCTTGCCGCCACGCAGGGACTTGGCGCCCTGCTCGCCCATGACCCAGGCGAGCGCGTCGACGACGTTGCTCTTGCCGGAGCCGTTGGGGCCGACGATGCAGGTGATGCCGGGCTCGAGACGCAGGTGGGTCGCCGAGGCGAAGGACTTGAAGCCCTTCAGGGTGAGGCTCTTGACGTACACGACCCGAGAAATCCTTTGTCCAGCCAGCCAGCGATCCCGGTCAGCGTACTAGCCGTGGGGGCGTGCTCCGGGGAGGTGAGCGCCCGCGCGTGCGGGGGACGGACGGCATACCGTGGACGGGTGGATGCCGACGAGCGCCGAGATCACCCCCTGGACGACGAGCACCGGGTCAGCTCCCTCGAGCGGCTGCTCGAGGTCTACCCGACGGCCCCCGCCGCCAACAGCCTCGCCAAGGAGTCGGCGACCGTCACGCCCAGCCAGGCGCGGATCATCGCGGCGGCCCCCTTCGTCGTCATCGCCACGGTCGGGGACGGCGGACTCGACCAGTCGCCGCGCGGGGACCGGCCCGGCTTCGTCGTCGTGCGTGACGAGCGCACCCTGGTCATCCCCGACCGGCGCGGCAACAACCGCCTCGACACGCTGCGCAACGTCGTCGCCGACCCGAGGGTGGGCCTGATCTTCCTCGTGCCGGGCCTCGGCGAGGAGCTGCGCGTGCGCGGCACCGCGATCGTGTCGACCGACCCGGACGAGCTGGCGCGACACGAGGTCAAGGGTGTGCTGCCGGCCTCGGTGCTCGTCGTCGAGGTCGAGCGCGTCTACTTCCAGTGCGCTCGTGCGATCAAGCGAAGTCGCCTGTGGGACAGCGAGTCCCGGGTCGACCCGAAGACCCTGCCGACCGCCGGGACGATGACGCGCGAGGCCGGCGGGTTCGCGTCGGACGCCGAGGCGGCCGCCTACGACGCCGCCCTCGCCGAGCGGCAGGACGCGACGCTCTACTGACGACCCGCGTCGGGTCCCGTGCGGGAGGGCCCGGACGGGCCCCCACCCGTCGGGTGCGACGACCTACGCGTCGCCGTTGGCGATGCGCTCGTGGTGGTGGATGACCTCGGCGATGATGAAGTTCAGGAACGCCTCGGCGAACACCGGGTCGAGCCCGGCGCTGTCGGCGAGCGCCCGCAGGCGGGCGATCTGGCGCTCCTCGCGCGCGGGGTCGGCGGCAGGCAGGTGCTGCTCGGCCTTGAGGAGACCCACCTGCTGGGTGCACTTGAAGCGCTCGGCGAGCAGGTGGACGAGTGCGGCATCGATGTTGTCGATGCTGCTGCGCAGCCGAGCGAGCTCGGCGGGGACCTCGGGCACGTCGCTCACCGGGTCAGCCTAGGCGGGTCAGCGCTCGACGAACCCGGTGATTCCGTCCCTCGGAACACCGTGCTGCACGATGACTCCATCGACGTGTCCCGGGCGCCGGGTCGTCGAGGGGGTCTCCCGCAGCAGCGCCTCGAGCGCGTCGACCGCCTCGCGGCTCCCCTGGGCGACGACCTCGACGCGACCGTCGGTGGTGTTGCGGGCGTGTCCGTCGAGGCCCAGCTCGAGCGCGCGGGCGCGCGTCCACCACCGGAAGCCGACCCCCTGCACCATCCCGCGCACGAACATCGTCGCGCGCACGGGCCCGCCGGCCACCTCGTCGTCCACCCCGACACGGTATGCCGCGTGGCGCCGCAACGGGAGCCCCACGCGTACCTATGCTCACATCAGGCACGGCGGTGACTCCACTCACCGCGGCCCACGGAAGGAGCGACGTGACGACGTCGGCGATTTCACGGGCGGCTGGCACGGGTCAGACCGCCGACACGGCCACGGGGGCCACCCCGCGATCGGGGCGTGCGCGGTCGGGACATGCGGCTCGCATCGAGGGCCTCGACGGGCTCCGGGCCCTCGCCATCGTCGGGGTCCTCGTCTACCACCTCAACGCCTCGTGGCTGCCGGGCGGCTTCCTCGGCGTCGACGTCTTCTTCGTCGTGTCGGGCTTCCTCATCACGACGCTGCTCGTCCGCGAGCACCATCGCACCGGGAGCATCGCGCTCTCGCAGTTCTGGGTGCGCCGCGCCCGTCGCCTGCTGCCCGCCCTCGTCCTCTGCGTCGTCACGAGCGTGCTCATCGCGCGCGCGGTGAGCCAGGACCTCCTCGTCGACATCGGCCGCCAGATCGTCGGAGCCCTGACGTTCTCCACGAACTGGACCGAGATCACCGCGGGCACGAGCTACTTCGACCAGACCGCGCCCCAGCTGTTCATGAACTTCTGGTCGCTGGCGGTCGAGGAGCAGTTCTACCTGCTCTGGCCGCTCGTGACGCTCGCGCTGCTCACCGTGTCGAGCCGGGTGCGCGTCGGCGTGGCCGTCGCCGTCGGGCTCGGGTCGTCGTTGCTCATGGCGCTGCTCTTCACGCCCGGCACCGACGCGACCCGCGTCTACTACGGCACCGACACCCACGTCATGGGCCTCATGGCCGGGGCCGCCCTCGCCTTCGCCTGGGCGAGCCCCCGGCTCGCGCTGTGGGTGGCGCCGTCGCGGTGGGGTCGTCTCGGGTCGTATGCCGTCCCGCTGGCCCTCGTGGTCCTGCTCGCCGAGATGGCCTTCCTCGACGAGGAGTCGACGCTGACCTTCCGCGGCGGCATCGTGCTCGCGTCGCTCGCGACCGCGGTGCTCGTCATGGGCGTCATCGAGCGACGCCCCGACGGCGTCACCGGGGTGCAGAGGGCGATGCGGCACCCGGTCGCCGGCTGGGTCGGTGCGCGGTCCTACTCCATCTACCTCTGGCACTGGCCCGTCATCCTCCTCGTCGCGCTCGACAACCCCTCGGCACCGGGCACGACGTCGCACCTGCTGACGCGGACATGGTGCGTGCTCGTGACGCTGGCCCTCGCCGACCTCACCTTCCGCTTCGTCGAGACGCCGTTCCGCAGCCTCGGCTTCCGGGGTGTGGCGACGAGCCTGCGCGGCCGCGTCTCCGGCCTGACCCGGCGCACCAAGCAGGTCGTCGGCGCCGCAGTCGCCACGCTCGCCGTCGTCACCGCGATCATCGTCCTGACCGCCCCCGACCAGAGCGAGACCGCGCGGATGCTCGCCGCGAACGAGGCGGCCGCCGACGCCATGGCGACCCACTCCCCGGTGGCAACCGCCGCGACCCAGGGCACCCCGGCCGCGGGCTCTGGCACCACGGCGTCGGGCACGGGTGCCGCAGCGGCCACCAACGCCTCGTTCACGATGCCCGCCGGACCCGACATCGACGCGTACGGCGACTCGATCATGGTCGGCAGCCTGCAGGCCCTGCGCTACTACTTCCCGGGCATCCGCATCGACGCGAAGTCCAACCGGCGCTGGTCCGACGGCCTCGCGGAGGTCTCGGCGCGCGGTGACGGCAACCGACGCGCGGTCATCCTCGCCTTCGGCACCAACGCCGGGGTCGACGAGGACCGCGTCAAGCAGGTGCTCGACGTCCTCGGTCCCGACCGCATGGTCGTCCTCGTCAACATCATGGGGCCGTTCGCGCGCGTCGACACCGACAACGCGACCCTCGAGCTCGTCGTGCGCGGCCGGGCGAACGTCGTCGTCGCCGACTGGGCCGACGCCATCCGGGCTCACCCGGAGCAGGTCCAGTCCGACAGGATCCACCCGACGATCAAGGGAGCCCACCTCTTCTCCAAGACGGTGCGCCAGGCGATGGCCGACCTCTCGCAGCGCAACACCGGCAAGCCGGTCGTGCTCAAGGAGCTCCCGATCCCGTGACCGCCGGACGCCCGGACCTGTCGGCTCCTACCGGCGACCTCCTGCCCGGAGCACGCGCCGTGAGGACGATCGGCATCGTCTCGCCCGGCGCCATGGGCTCGGCCCTCGGTCGCGCCTGGGCGACCGCCGGTGTGCGGGTCGTCGCGACGGTCGTCGGGCGGAGCGAGCGCACGGCCGGCCTCGCCAGCGGCCTGGAGCTGCTGCCGGACCTCGACGCCGTGGTCGCGGCCGGCGACCTCGTCGTCAGCATCTGCCCGCCCGCCGCCGCCGAGGCCGTGCTCGCCTCGGTGATCGAGGCGTCCAGGGCGACCGGCACGACTCCGCTGCTCCTCGAGGCGAACGCCGTCTCACCCGAGCGCGTCGCCGCCCTCGCCGCACAGGCCGCCGCGGCGGGCCTCGACCTCGTCGACGGGTCCGTCAGCGGCGGGCCGCCCGAGCCCGGGAGCGACACCATGCTCTACCTCTCGGGTGCTCGCGCGGCGGAGGTGACGCGCGTCCCGGCCGTCGGCCTGCGGCGCACCGTCGTCGGCGACCGCGTCGGCCAGGCGTCGGCCGTGAAGATGTGCACCGCCTCGGTCTACAAGGGCACGACGGCGGTCTGGGTGCAGGCCCTGCAGACGGCCGCGGCCCTCGACGTGCTCGCTCCCGTCCTCGCCGACCTCGCCGAGGAGCTCCCTGTCCAGGTCGAGGGCGCCGCGCGGCGCGTGGCGGTGGCAGCCGCCAAGAGCGCGCGCTTCGTCGACGAGATGGAGAGCATCGCCGACACGCAGGGCTCGGCGGGCGCCTCGCCGGAGCTCTTCGCAGGGATGGCGGCGGTCTACCGCCGGCTGGCGGCCACGCCCCTGGCCGCGCTCAGCCCCGAGGAGGCGGCCGCCCTCACCGACCTGCGTGACGTCCTGTCCCGCCTCACCTGAGCCAAGCCGCGGCTCGTCGGGCGCGAGATCGCGCAGCCCGGGTCGCCGGAGCGCACCATCTGCGCGACCTCGCGCCCGATCACGGCTCTGTCGAGCCCGCACCGGACGTCGCAGCCGCCGACTCGGGCCCTCAGGTGGCGACGACGTCGTCGCCGACGCGCAGCATGGCTCCCTCAGCGAGCGGCAGCTCGGGGGCCAGGCGGATCCCGAACCACGTGGCGCCGTCCCACTTCCGGTGCCGGGCGAGGGTGCGGATCGGCTCCTTCCCCGTGCGCAGGTCGACCCGGTCGACGGTCGTCATGACGCAGCGGTCGCAGACCATCGTCGAGCGGAACGGCACGCCCCCGATGCGGACCCTCGACCACGCGTCCTCGGCGAACGGCTCGCTCCCCGAGACCACGAGGTTGGGTCGGAACCGCTCGTGCCCCAAGGCTTCTCGCGGCTCCTCGCCCCGCTCCAGGGCCGTCTCCAGCACCCAGTCGTTGAGGCGTCGCAGCGACGACTCCGAGGTGACGTGCAGCGGCGCGGCATCCGAGAGCGAGTTGCGGTCCCCCTCGGCGCCACCCATGTCAGGGCGGATCGGACGGTGGGTCTCGTCGTCCTGCCACACGAGCCGCAACGGGCGGCCGACGCGCGCGGTCAGCCACGCGTCGGCCTCGTCGCCGGCGGGGAGGGCGTGGTCCTGCCCGGAGAACCGGACGGGAACGGGCTCGGCGCCGCGCGGCGGGGCGACCTCGAGCGGGTCCGCGCCGGACGCGACCAGGCGCACTCCCCCGTCGTCGACGGGTTCGGCGCGCAGCCCGAGGAGGGTGTGCTCCTCGCGAGCCGTGACCTTGGTGCCGTCCGGGTCGACGACCGCCCAGCGGCGGTCGCCACGCAGACCCTGCGGCTCCACGACCGCCTCGTCGAGGGAGACCCCGCCGAGCGACTTGACGGGGTAGGCCGTCAGCGAGGTGACGCGTACGCCCCCGGTCCGTGCCCCGGTCACTCCGCCAGCCATGCGGCATACGCGTCGAAGGTGTAGGGACGGCCGAGGAAGTCCTCGACGAGGTCGGCGGCGTCGCGACGGCCGCCCTGCG
This sequence comes from Terrabacter sp. Soil810, assembly GCF_001429645.1. Taxonomy (NCBI): domain Bacteria; kingdom Bacillati; phylum Actinomycetota; class Actinomycetes; order Micrococcales; family Intrasporangiaceae; genus Terrabacter; species Terrabacter sp. Soil810. The sequence continues at coordinate 821,835 of NZ_LMSW01000011.1, read as the reverse complement.
CCAGCACCTTGTCGCGGTAAGCGCCCGCGACCTCGGGGTCGAAGAGGTCGCCGCGGTCGAAGGCCGAGAACATGTCCTTGGCGATGACGAGCGACCACATGTAGGTGTAGTAGGCCGAGCTGTAGCCGTCGAGGTGCCCGAAGTGGCACTGCATGTGCGTGCCCTCGAGGTACGGGAACACCGAGTAGCGCTCCATGAGCTCCCGCAGGCGGGCCGTGAGGTCGTCGGTCTCGTTCACGTGGAAGTCGTAGGAGAGCGCGGCGTAGAACATCTGGGTGCGGGCGTCGTAGCCCTTGCCGAAGTCGTCCGCCCTGCGCATGGCCTCGACGAGCTCGGCGGGGATGGTCTCGCCGTCGGCGTTGCGCGCGAAGGTCGCGAGCACGTCGGCGTCCCAGGCCCACTCCTCGAGCATCTGGCTCGGGGCCTCGACGAAGTCCCACTCGGTCGCGACACCCGAGAAGCGCACCCACTCGGTGCGGCCGGCGAGCACGTGGTGCACGAGGTGGCCGAACTCGTGGAAGAGGGTGACGACCTCGTCGTGCTCCATGAGGCCCCGGTTGAAGTTGCAGACGAGCACGCCCTCGGCGAGCTGCGTGCCGTCGACACCGCGCGCGAGGTCGAACTGGGCCGCGTGCTTGTACTTGCCGTCGCGCGGGTGCAGGTCGAGGTGGATGCGGCCGATCCGCTCGCCGTGGAAGGAGACGTCGTAGGTCGCGACCTCCTCGTGCCACGTGCGGGCGTCCTCACGTGCCACCGGCGACCACTCGAGGCCGAAGAGACGCCCGGTGACGTCGAGCAGGCCCTGGCGCACGGACTCGAACGGGAAGTACGTCCGCACGCGCTGGGCGTCGACGGCGAGGTCCTCCTTGCGCACGAGCTCGGCGTAGTAGGAGACGTCGGCGCCGTCGATGTCGGTGGCGTGGGGACGGTCCTGCCGCAGTCGCTCGAGCAGCACACCCTTGTCTCGCTCGGCGCTCGAGGCCGACAGCTCGGTGATGCGGTCGATGAACTCGCCGATGGCAGCCGAACTGCCGATCATCTTGACCTCGGCGTCGTAGTCGGCCCAGGACGCGTAGCCGAGGAGCGTGGCGTGCTCGCGGCGGACGGCGAAGATCTCCTGGAGCACGCGGTCGTTGGCCGGCCAGGCGATGGTGAGGAACTCGGTGACGAGGTCACGCCGGGCCTGTGCGTCGTGCGCGAAGGTCCGGAACGGCACGACGTCGGGGTAGTCGGTCGTCACGGTGACGAGGCCGTCGTCGTCGACCGGGTGCGCGTCGACCCAGTCCTGCGGAAGGCCCGCGAGGCGGTCCGGCGTGACCCGGATGCTGCGGACGTTCTCACGGATGTTCTTGCTGAACTCCTGGCTGAGCAGGATGGAGCGCTCGCTCAGCGCCCGGAGGCGGTCGCGCGTCGCCTCGTCGCGGTCGACACCCGAACGGCGGAAGTCGCGCAGGGTGCGCTCGAGCACGCGCGTGGCGTCGGCGTCGAGGCCGCTCGCGTCGAGACCGGCGAGGACGGCATACAGCTCGGTGTCGAGGCCGAGGTCGGTGTCGAGCTTCTGCACCTGCTGGGCCACGGCCTCCGCGCGCTCACGGACCGTGGTGTCGGGGTGGACCTCCGAGAAGAGCGACCCCACCGAGGCGGCGTTGGACAACGCGGTCTGCGCGTCGTTCCACACGCGGAGCACCTCGAGCGGCTCCTTCGGGGGGTCGGCGCGCAGTCCCTCGACGAGGGACCGCGCCAGCGCGAGCTGCTGCTCGCCTCGGGCGCCGACCCAGTCGAGCCAGTCGCTCTCGAGGGGCAGGGGCAGGTGCGTGGGCTCCGTGGTCACAGACGGCACTGTATGCCGCCGCCCTCCCCGGGCGTCGACCGCTATTCCCAGAGCTGCAGCGAGCGGGTCAGGATGCCGGCGAGGTCGTCGGCGCCCACCTCGCGCGGGCTGGTCGCGAGCAGCCGCTGCTGCTTCAGCGAGCCCTCGACCAGGGCGTCCACGTCGCGATCGTCGTAGCCGACCGCCCGGAGGCCGTTCGGCATGCCGATGTCGCGCATGAGGTCGACGAGAACGCTGGGCAGCACGTCGCGCGGCCCCGCATCCCAGCGGTCACCGTGCGCCGGGTCGAGGAGCCGTGCCGCCGCGAGGTGCCGGTCGGGGTCGGACTCGAAGGTCCACCGGAAGGCCTCGGGCGCCGTCATCGCGACGGCCATGCCGTGCGGCACCATCGGCTCGTCGCTCGGGTAGCCCTCCGGGTGGAAGTCGCGCACCCGGCCGGCGATCGGGTATGCGTTGGCGTGCGGCACGTGCACGCCCGCGTTGCCGAAACCGAGGCCGGCGAACGTCGCCGCCAGGGCCATGTCGCCGCGGGCGGCCTCGTCGGAACCGTCGCGAACCGCCGTCCGGAACGCCTTGGCCAACAACGACATCGACCGCTCGGACCACATGTCGGAGATCGGGTTGCTGCCGCAGTAGGGCACGCGCTCCCCGGGCTGCTTGCGCTCGTAGCCGGTGAACGGTCGCGCCGTCCAGCTCTCGAGGGCGTGGCACAGGATGTCCATGCCCGCGCTGGCCGTGACGCCCGCGGGCTGCGTGGCCGTGAGCCGGGGGTCCACCACGGCGAGGCTCGGTCGGAGCCGCACGTGGCTGATCCCGGTCTTGACCTTGAGCGCGAGGACGTCGAGGACGCAGATCGTCGTGCTCTCGGCGCCCGTCCCGGTCGTCGTCGGCACGGCGACGAGCGGGGCGAGCGGACGGCTGGGGGCCCGACCGGCGCCGACCGGTGCGTTGACGTAGTCCATGAGCTCGCCGCCGTCGCTGAGGAGCAGGTCGACCGCCTTCGCCGTGTCGATGGCCGAGCCCCCGCCGACCGCGACGTAGCCGTCGAAGGGGCCGTCGGCGCGGGCCCGCTCGACCGCCGCGAGAAGGCTCGCATCGGTGGGCTCGACGTGTGCCGAGTCGTGCACGACGGCCTCGACCCCGAACCCTCGGACACCCTCGGCGACACGCTCGGGCCAGCCGGTCGCGAGGACCCCGGGGTCGGTGACGACCAGGACCCGGTGCGCACCGAGAGCCAGCAGGTCGTGCCCGATCTCGTCCGCCGCCCCTGCCCCGAACTTCAGCTGCGGGGCGCCGTAGGTGAAGACGGACTCGGGGTTCGCGGGAGACCACGTCATGGGCCCACCCTAGGCTGGCGTCCATGGCCAGCGACGAGACCTCCGGCAGCGCCGGCACCCTCGTCGTCGGGGCGGGGCAGGCCGGCATCTCACTGGTGACGGCCCTGCGCGAGCTCGGCGACACGCAGCCCGTCGTGCTCGTCGGCGACGAGCCCGAGCCGCCCTACGAGCGGCCTCCCCTCTCCAAGAGCTACCTGCGCGGCGAGCACGACCGTGCGTCGCTCGTCTTCCACGACGCCGCCTGGTTCGCCGATCTCGGCGTCGAGCTCGTCACCGGTGACGCCGTCGTGACCATCGCGCGCGACGCCGCCGGTGGGAGCGCCATGACGGCGGCGGGGCGCACCATCGCGTTCGAGCGCCTCGCCCTGGCCACCGGTGCCGTCAACCGTGCGCTGCCGGCCGAGGGTGCTGACCTCGACGGGATCCACGACGTCCGCACCCTCGCCGACGCCGACCGGCTCGCACCCAGGCTCCGCTCCGCGCGCGCGGTCGTCGTCGTGGGCGGTGGCTTCATCGGGCTCGAGATCGCAGCCGGCGCACGGGCGCTCGGCGCCGACGTCACCGTCGTCGAGGCGACCGACCGTCTCCTCGGCCGAGCCGCGTCACCCGTCCTGTCGGACGCCGTCCGCGCAGCGCACGAGCGACGCGGCACGCGGATCCTGCTGGGCACCAGCGTCGTTCGCGTCCTCGGTGAGGGCGGTCGCGTCATCGGCGTGGAGCTCTCGGATGGCACCACGCTGCCCGTCGACGTCGTGGTCGTCGGCATCGGGGCCGTCCCCCGGACCGACCTCGCCGAGCGGCTGGGCCTGCTCGTGGAGCCCCGCGGGATCGTCGTGGACGAGTGTGCCCGAGCGTCCGACGGCCTCACCGTCGCGGCCGGCGACTGCGCCGTCGGCCCGAACCCCTTCGACCGTGGTCAACCGGGGTCGATGCGGCTCGAGAGCGTCCCGCACGCGACCGACCAGGCGCGGGCGGCAGCCGCCACGCTCACGGGCCGGCCCACGGCATACGACCGGGTGCCATGGTTCTGGAGCGACCAGGGAGACCTGCGACTGCAGATGGCCGGGCTCCCCCAGGGCGCCGACGAGGTCGTCGTGCGCGGCGACGTCGCATCGGAGCACTTCTCGCTGCTCAGCTACCGCGACGGGCTGCTCATCGCCGTCGAGTCCGTCGGCAGCCCGACCGACTACCTGGCCGTCAAACGGGCGCTCGAGAAGGGTATGACGATCGAAGCCGACTCGGCGGCGGACACCTCCGTCCCACTCAAGCGGCTCATCACGAGGGCACGAGGCACTCGCCCATCCTGACTCGCCCGACGTCAGGGGCTGCGCTAGCGTCGGTCGTCGCCCAAGGAAGGGACTGAACGCATGCACGCACTGGCGGGTCTGCCCACCGCGGACGCCCTCATCAGCGCCAAACCCGTCGACTACGTCATCATCGCCCTCTACTTCGTCTTCGTCCTCGGCATCGGGGTCATGGCGAGGCGGGCCGTGTCCGACTCCATCGACTTCTTCCTCTCCGGCCGGTCGCTGCCGGCCTGGGTCACCGGCCTCGCCTTCATCTCGGCGAACCTCGGTGCCGTCGAGATCATGGGCATGTCGGCCAACGGTGCCGAGCTGGGCATCTCGACCGTGCACTACTTCTGGGTCGGCGCGATCCCCGCCATGCTCTTCCTCGGCGTCGTGATGATGCCCTTCTACTACGGCTCGAAGGTGCGCTCCGTCCCCGAGTTCATGTTCCGCCGCTTCGGCACCGGGGCACACCTCGTCAACGCGATCAGTTTCGCCGTCGCGCAGCTGCTCATCGCCGGGGTCAACCTCTACCTCCTCGGCTCGATCGTCCACGCGCTCCTCGGCTGGCCGCTCTGGGTGGCGCTGCTCGTGGCCGCCGCGATCGTGCTGTCCTACATCACACTCGGTGGACTGTCGGCGGCCATCTACAACGAGGTGCTCCAGTTCTTCGTCATCGTGGCCGCCCTGCTGCCGCTGACCCTGATCGGCCTGCACCGCGTCGGCGGCTACCAGGGACTCAAGGACAAGGTCACCGAGTTCGCCACGTCGGCTCCGGCGTCCGCAGGCGTCCCGCCGGCCGAGCAGCAGCTGCACTCGTGGCCGGGTCAGGCGCTCTCGGGCTTCGACTCGCCGTTCTGGTCGGTCGTCGGCATCGTCTTCGGCCTCGGCTTCGTGCTGTCGTTCGGCTACTGGACGACGAACTTCGTCGAGGTGCAGCGGGCCATGGCCTCCAACTCGATGTCCGCTGCACGCAAGACGCCGATCATCGGGTCGTTCGCCAAGATGTTCGTGCCCTTCATCGTCATCATCCCCGGCATGGTCGCCGCCGTGCTCGTCAAGGAGATCGGCGAGCTCAAGGCGGGCGGCACCCCACCGGGCGGAGCGTCCGGCGAGGGCGTGAAGTACAACGACTCACTGCTCCTGCTGATGCGCGACATCCTGCCCAACGGGCTGCTCGGCGTCGCGATCGCCGGACTGCTCGCCGCCTTCATGGCCGGCATGGCCGCCAACATCTCGGCGTTCAACACCGTCTTCAGCTACGACCTGTGGCAGCGCTACATCCGCAAGGACCACAGCGACGACTACTACCTGCGCATCGGCCGTCTGGCCACGGTGGGAGCGACGGTCATCGCGATCTTCACGGCCACCATCGCCAGCTCCTTCAGCAACGTCATGGACTACCTCCAGTCGCTGTTCGGGTTCTTCAACGCACCACTGTTCGCGACGTTCATCCTCGGCATGTTCTGGAAGCGCATGACGGCGACCGCCGGCTGGGTCGGCCTGTCGGCCGGCACGCTCTCGGCCGTGCTCGTCTCGTTCCTCAGCGAGGACGGCTTCGGGTCGGCGAGCCTCGGGGTGATCCCGCTGAGCGGCCAGGGCGCGGCCTTCGTGGCGGCATCGGCCGCCTTCGTCGTCGACATCGTGCTCAGCGTCGGCGTGTCGCTCGTGACCGAGCCCAAGACGTCCGCCGAGCTGCGTGGTCTCGTCTACTCCGAGACGCCGAGGGAGGAGCTCGTCGACCCCGAGGAGCGCACGATGCCGTGGTACCGCCGCACGCTCCCCCTGGCCGGCATCTCGCTCGGCCTCGTCATCATCCTCAACTTCTTGTTCTGACAGGAGCCTCGACATGAGTGACCAGCACCGGCTCGACGCCCCCGACCCCGACCCCGACGAGCAGCGAGGCCAGCGGCACACCGCGGGCGCCTTCGACATCCGCAACTTCATCGGCGCCCTGCTCGGCCTCTACGGCCTGATCCTGCTCGTCATGGGGATCTTCGGCGACCAGGCGCTGCAGAAGACCGGCGGCGTCAACGCCAACCTCTGGGCCGGCATCGTCCTGCTCGCCATGAGCGCCTTCTTCTTCGTCTGGGCCCGGATCAAGCCGATCATCGTGCCCGCGCACGTCGAGCCCGTCGACGACGACCCGGCGCGCCCGGCCCCGAAGCGTCGCCCGAGCGGGGACTGACGACACGCCGACACCGGACGACCCCACCACCCTGCTCGCAGCCCGTTCGCCGTCCCTGACGGTCAGGACGGGTTGCGGCGTCTCGGTCGGGGCTGACAGACGGGGCACGAGAAGGACGAGCGGTTCATGAACTGCTCGCGCCGCATGGTCGCGCCGCAGCGGTCGCACGGCGTCCCGGCGCGGCCGTACGCGTGGAGCGAGCGGTCGAAGTAGCCGCTCGCTCCGTTGACGTTGACGTAGAGCGCGTCGAAGCTCGTGCCGCCCTGGCCGAGCGCCTCGGCCATGACGTCGCGAGCATGGTCGAGCACGCGACCGAGCGTGGGCTTCGTCAGCGAGGAGCACAGCCGCTCGCCGTGCACCTTCGCGCGCCAGAGCGCCTCGTCGGCATAGATGTTGCCGATCCCCGAGACGAGCGACTGGTCGAGCAGGGCCCGCTTGACCGCGCTGTCGCGCTGCTTCATCCGGCGCACGACCGCGGCCTGGTCGTAGACCGGCTCGAAGGGGTCCGGCGCGATGTGGGCGACGGACTCGGGGATCCCGTCGTCGCGCAGCGGCGACAGTGCGAGCCCCCCGAAGGTCCGCTGGTCGACGAAACGGAGCTGCGGGCCGCCGTCGGAGAAGTCGAAACGGGCGTGGCAGTGCTTCTCGAGCGGCGCGTCGGCCGGCTCGACGAGCATCTGGCCGCTCATCCCGAGGTGGACGATGAGGGCGTCCTCGCCGTCGAGAGCGAGCCAGAGGTACTTGCCGCGACGTGACGCCGCAGTCACGGTCACGTCGTGGAGGCGCGCCGCGAGGTCCTCCGGGCCGGCGTCGTGACGGCGCGCCACGCGTACCCCGGTGATGCGGGCGCGCGTGACGTGGCGACCGACCACGTGGTCCTCGAGGCCGCGGCGCACGACCTCGACCTCGGGCAGCTCCGGCACGGGCGGCTCAGGCCTGCGTCGAGCCCGCGGTGGCCGTCGTGGCGGCGGTGCTGCGACGGTCGTCGAGCGTGTGCCACGCCTCCTTGGCGGCCTTCTGCTCGGCTTCCTTCTTCGAGCGACCGCGTCCCTCGCCGAGGACCTCCTCGCCGACGACGACGCGGGCGTGGAACTCCTTCTCGTGGTCGGGCCCCTGCTCGCTGACGCGGTACTCGGGCGACCCGAGCGCGGAGCCGGCCGCCATCTCCTGCAGGCTCGTCTTCCAGTCGAGTCCGGCCCCGAGCGTGGCGGCCTCCTCGATGAGCGGGTCGAAGTGGTGGTGCACGAAGCGTGCGGCGAAGTCGATGTCGGTCGACAGGAACACCGTGCCGATGAGCGCCTCGAGGGTGTCGGCCAGGATCGAGGCCTTGTCGCGGCCGCCGGTGGCCTCCTCGCCCTTGCCGAGCATGACGTACTGCCCGAGGTCGAAGACCCGCGCGACGTCGGCGAGCGCCCGCATGTTGACGACGGCGGCGCGCAGCTTGGCCAGCTGCCCCTCGGCGAGGTCGGGGTGCTCACGGTAGAGCGACTCGGTGACGACAAGGCCCAGCACGGAGTCGCCGAGGAACTCGAGGCGCTCGTTGTTGGGCAGGCCGCCGTTCTCGTAGGCGTACGACCGGTGCGTCAGGGCACGCAGCAGCAGCGGCTCGTCGATGTCCTGGCCGACCACCTCGCGGAGGTGGGCGATCAGAGCATCGACGGGCCGCTGCGGCACCGCCGGAACACCCCCAGCACCAAGGCTGCTCACGGGGCTGCTCACGGGGTGATCAGGCCTGGTGCTCGGTGCGCTCGGCAGCGGCGTAGTGACGGCCCTTGTACGTGCCACACGAGGGGCACGCGATGTGCGGCTGGGTCGCCGCACCGCACTGGGGGCACGTGGTGAGCGTCGTCGGCGTTGCCTTCCAGTTCGCACGACGCGAACGGGTGTTGGAGCGCGACATCTTCCGCTTCGGGACAGCCACGTCAGTTCCTCTTCTCTTGCGGGTCGTTCCCCAGCAGTCCGCTGAGGGACGACCACCTCGGGTCGATCACTTCATGATGATGGTCCGGGTCCTCCGCGAGCTGCATCCCACACTCGGAACACAACCCGGGGCAGTCAGGCCGACACACCGGTTGGAACGGCAGCGTCGGCACGACAGCGTCCCGGAGCACGGGCTCGAGGTCGATGAGGTCACCGACCAGCTCGTGCACCTCGTCCTCGTCCGAGTCGGCTCCCACCTGGTGGTGGTGCGCCGCCCGGTCGGCGTAGGCGAACAGCTCCTGGAAGGTCCCCTCGACAACGAGCTCGAGTGGATCCAGGCACCGCACGCAGGCGCCGGTCGCCGTGCCACTGACCGAACCCGTGACGAGGACACCTTCGACGACGGACTCGAGGCGCACCTCGACCTGGACCGGCTGGCCGGCCTTGATCGAGATGACGTCGGTTCCGAGGTCGTCGGGCATCGTCGCCGTGCGCGAGATCTCGTGCATCGTGCCCGGTCGCCGAACAAGCTCTCTGGTGTCGAGCACCAGAGGAGAACGGGGATCGGGACGGTCCATGACTCCTGCGCACAGTTGAGGATTCGGTCCGCGCCAAGACGGACGTGGACCGACCTCCAAGGCTACTAGAGGCGCGCCGTGCGCCCAAATCAGCCCAAGCGGTCGTGGAGCGCGGCGAGGACGGGGTCGGGGACGAGGCCGCTGACGTCGCCGCCGTAGCGCGCGACCTCCTTGATGAGCGAGCTCGAGACGTGCTGGAGCGTGGGGTCCGCCGCGATGAACAGGGTCTCGACGCCGGTGAGGTGGTGGTTCATGTGCGCCATGGGCAGCTCGTAGGCGAAGTCGGTCCCGCCGCGCAGCCCCTTGACCATCGTCGCGGCCCCGACCTCGCGGCACACGTCGACGACGAGCGTCCCGGCCCAGGCGCCGATGCGGACGTTGGACAGGTGCCCCAGGGACTGCTCGATCAGCGCCGTGCGCTCGTCGACGCCGAACGTGCCGTGCTTGCTCGGGTTGTGCAGGATCGCCACGACGACCTCGTCGAACAGCCTGCTCGCCCGGGTCACCACGTCGACGTGACCGTTGGTGATCGGGTCGTAGGAGCCGGGGCAGACACAGCGGCGCGCTTCGCTCGTCACGCGGCCAACCTACCGGTCGGCCCGCAGCCGTCGCGTGAACCTCACGCGACGACCTCGCTCGGTGGCGGCTCGGCGAACCACATGGCGGTCTCGCCGTAGCGCTTCTCGCCCGACAGCTCGAGCCCGTCGGGCCACGTCGGCTGCGGTGACCGGCTCGAGCGCTCGACGACGACGAACGCCTCGCGCGCCAGCCACTGGTGCTGGACGAGCGCGGCGAGCACGGCCGCCAGGGCGTCCTCGGTCACGTCGTAGGGCGGGTCGACCAGCACGAGGTCGAAGCGGAGGCCGGTGGGTGGCCCGGCGGCGAGCGCCCGCTCCACGGTGTCGGCGAGGACCCGGACGCCCGGGTGCCCGATGACGACGGCGTTGGCCCGGATCACCTTCGCGGCCGCCTTGTGCGACTCGACGAGCAGGACCTGGGCGGCGCCGCGGCTCGCAGCCTCGAGGCCGAGGGCGCCGGACCCTGCGTAGAGGTCGAGGACGGACGCACCCTCGATGAGGCCACGGTGCTCGAGCCGGCTGAAGAGCGCCTCCCGGACGCGGTCGGACGTGGGACGGGTCGAGGACCCCGGTGGGGTCTGGAGGCGGCGCCCGCCCGCCGTGCCGCTGATGATCCGCGTCATGTCAGCCCCGCTCGAGCCATACGGCCTGCTCCTCGTCGAGACGCATCGCGACGGCGGCCGCGAGCGCCGGGTGCTCGCGCAGCCCGGGGTCGGCGTCGACGAGCGCGAACGCGTCCTCACGGGCGTCCGCGATGATCTGCTCGTCCTCGAGCCGGCCGAGGCGCAGGTGACGCACGGAGTTGCCGCGGCCGCTCTGCCGGGCTCCGAGCACGTCGCCCTCCCGGCGCAGCAGCAGGTCGGCGCGGGCCAGCTCGAAACCGTCGGTCGTCGCGGCGACCTGGTCGAGGCGCTCGGCCGCACGCTCCCCGGCGCCCTGGGTCATGAGCAGGCAGAGGCCGGGCACGGCGCCACGACCCACGCGGCCGCGCAGCTGGTGCAGCTGCGAGATGCCGAAACGGTCGGCGTCGACGACGACCATGACGGAGGCGTTCGGCACGTCGACACCGACCTCGATGACCGTCGTGGCGACGAGGACGTCGATCTCGCCGTCCGAGAAGGCACGCATCGTGGCGTCCTTGGCGTCGGGGTCGAGCCGGCCGTGCAGCACGCCGATGCGCAGGCCGTCGAGGGCGGGGTTGGCGCGCAGGGTGCTCAGCATCGCGTAGACGCCGGTCAGCTCGCGCTCGGGTGCGTCTCCCTCGGCGTCGCCGTCGTCACCCTCCCAGTGCGCGTCCCAGCCGGCGTCCTCGTCGGAGGTGTCGCGTGAGCTGGCAGGGCCGCCGGAGGCGAGTGCCGTCTCGTCGTCGACGTCGCCGATGCGGGGGCACACGACGTACGCCTGGTGACCCTTGGCGACCTCCTCGGCCACGCGTTGCCAGGTGCGGTCGACCCAGCCGGGCTTGTCGGCGTCGACGACGTGCGTCGTGATGGGCGAGCGCCCGCGGGGCAGCTCGCGCAGCGTGGAGGTCTCCATGTCCCCGAACACGGTCATCGCGACGGTGCGCGGGATGGGGGTCGCTGTCATGACCAGCACGTGAGGTGGACGGATCCCCTTCTCGCGCAGGGCATCACGCTGCTCGACACCGAAGCGGTGCTGCTCGTCGACCACGACCAGCGCGAGGTCGGCGAACTGGACGTGCTTCTGGATCAGGGCGTGCGTGCCCACGACGATGCCGGCCTCGCCGGACGCCGCGTCGAGCAGGGACCGCCGGCGGGTACCGGCGTTCTGGCTGCCGGTGAGCAGCGCCACGGTGGTGCCGAACTCCGAGCCGCCGAGCATCCCGCCCTGAGCGAGGTCGCCGAGCATCGCCGTGATCGACCGGTGGTGCTGGGCGGCCAGGACCTCGGTGGGGGCGAGCAGGGCGGCCTGGCCACCCGCGTCGATGGCGGCGAGCATGGCCCGGAGCGCGACCACCGTCTTGCCCGAGCCGACCTCCCCCTGCAGGAGCCGGTGCATCGGGCGGTCGGAGGCGAGCTCGGCCGCGAGCACCTCGCCGATCTCGCGCTGGCCGGCCGTGAGCTCGAAGGGCAGGCGCGCGTCGAAGGCGGCCAGGAGCCCGCCCGGCCGAGGGGGCCTCGGGGTCGCCAGCTCGGACTCGGCGGCCTTGCGGCGCTGGGCGAGGATCGTCTGGAGGACGAACGCCTCGTCGTACTTGAGCCGGTCGAGACCGCGGGCGGGCTGGTCGTCGACGGCCGGGCGGTGGACGAGCTCGAGCGCGACCGCACGGTCGACGAGACCGCGCGCCGCGCGTACGTCGTCGGGGACGGGCTCGCGGATGCGGTCGACGGTGTCGAGGGCGGTCTGGACGAGCTTGCGCAGGCGCAGGGAGTTCATCTTCCCGGTCGTGGAGTAGACCGGCACACGGTGCGTCCGGTACCACTCGACGGCGGCCTCGCCCTGGGCGTCGTCGTCGAAGAGCTCGTACTCGGGATGGGTCAGCTGGAGGCGGTGGCCGTAGGCGCCGATCTGCCCGACGAAGAAGCCGCGTACGCCCGGCTGGAGCTTGCCCTCGTGGCCGTAGGCGCTGAAGAACGTGACGTCGAGCTCGTGGCCGAGGTCGTCGCCGATGACGACGGTGAGCATCTTGCCGCGTCGGTTGCGCATGGCCCGCGACGTGGCCTTCTTGACCTCGGCGACGACGAGGACGTCCTCACCGACGTGGAGCGAGGAGAGGTCGGTCAGCTGCCCGGGGCGGACGTAGCGCCGGGGCACGAACTCGAAGAGGTCGGCGACGCTGAGCAGACCCTTGGTGCGGGCCAGCTGCTCGGCCTCGTTCTTCTTGACGAGCTTGCTCAGCGGCGAGTCCTCGGTGAGCACTGCCACCTCACTCCACCCCCAGCAGCACCGGGTAGACGGCCTGCCCACCGTCGATGATCGACACCTCGATGCCGTGGTGGGCGCTGCGCGCCTCGGCCGTGACGGCATCGAGCAGGCCGTCCGGCGCATCGACACCGGCCACGATGGTGACGAGCTCGCCGCCGCTCGCGAGCAGGCGCTGGACGACCTCACGGGAGACGGCCAGCTGGTCGGAGCCGACGATGACGACGTCGCCGTCGACGACGCCGAGCACGTCACCCGCCTCGCACGGCCCGCCGCTCGTGAGCGCGGCCCGGTTGGCGACCGTGACGGCGCCGTGCCGCGTGGCGCTCGCCGCCGCCTGCATCGCCAGGACGTTGGCAGACGCCGCCGCGGTCGGCTCGAAGACCGCGAGGGCGGCGATGCCCTGGACGGCGGTGCGCACGTGGACGAGGTGGGCCTCGATGCCGTCGTCGGCGACGGCTCGCACCGCGGCCGCGGCGGCCAGGAGCGTGTCGCCGTCGTTGGGCAGCACCACGACACCGGAAGCGCCTCGCGCGTGCTGCGTGCGGATGGCGTCGATGAGACCCCCGGTCGAGGCCCGGCGCCCGGGGCCCGACCGGACGACGACCGCACCGGCGTCCTCGAAGAGTCCCTCGAGGCCGACGCCGGAGGCGCACGCGACGATCGCGGCACCCCCCGCCGCCCAGGTGCCGGCGCGGTCGCCGCGTGGCACGCGCGTGTCGTGCCCGTGCTCGTCGGTGAGGCGCGTGATGCGCACCCGATGGGGTCGGCCGGCCTCGATGCCCGCCTCGACGGCCGCGCCGGCGTCGTCGACGTGGGCGTGGACGTTCCACTCGCCGTCCCCGCCGACGACGAGCACCGAGTCGCCGAGCTCGACGAGGCGGGAGCGCAGCGCGTCCACGGCGGCGTCGTCGGAGTCGCGCAGGAGGTACATCACCTCGAACTCCGGGATGCCCTCGACCTCGACGCCACCGGGCGGTCGCGCCGCGCTGAGGGCCGCGCTCTGGGGGTCGGGTCGGCGCCGGGAGCGGCGGTCCGAGGCGTCGGCCCCCGACCGGGCCCGCTGACCGGCGCAGACCCTCTCGAGACACTCGAGCAGCACGACGAGCCCGGCTCCCCCGGCGTCGACGACACCGGCGCGGGCGAGCACCTCGAGCTGTTCGGGCGTGTGCTCGAGCGCCACACGGGCGGACTCCAACGCCGCGAGCGCGACGACGTGCACGCTCACGGGCCCCTCGCCTGCCGCGGGGGCACCCGCGTCGAGGTCACGGCCGTCGTCGGACGCGGCATACGGCCCCGGTGTCAGGGACCCGGCGGCGTGCGCGGCGGCCTCGGCCATCGCCCGGGCGACCGTGAGGATCGTGCCCTCCTTGGGGTCCGTCACGGCCTGGCGAGCGCGTTGCTCGGCGTGCTGGAGGCCCTCGGCGAGGACCCGGCCGTCGATCTCGGCGACGCCTGCGCAGCCCTCGGCGAGGCCGCGGGCCAGCTGGCTGAGGATGACGCCCGAGTTGCCCCGGGCGGTCCAGAGCAGGTGTCGGGCGAAGACGGCGAGGAGGGCGTCGGCGGTCGTCACGTCGGCGGTGGCGAGGGTGCGCTCGACCGCTCCGTCGAAGGTGAGGTAGAGGTTCGTGCCCGTGTCGCCGTCGGGGACCGGGAAGACGTTGAGCGCGTCGATCTCGGCGCGGCGGGCCGCGAAGAGCGACCGGGTCAGCACGGCCCACCGGCGGACCGCGACGAGATCGAGCAGGGTGAGCGGCCCGTCGGGCGGCGGCGCTGCGCCGGGCATCGGACCTCCTGCTCGTCGTGCTTGTCCATCGGCCGGTGGGATCGGGCTCGCCGATGCTCGGCAGGCTAGCGCCTCGTCCAGACGGTCGCATGCACCACTCCCACGCCCGGGCCAGCGGCGTGGGCGCACGGCGGGCGCCCACAGGGCTCCGTCCACGACCCGGGCGACTACCGTGGGCGCCGTGTCGAGCGCCGCCACCGCCCACCACCGCAAGTCGTGGCCCGCAGCCCCCTCCGGCTTCTTCGAGGTCGAGGCGGCCGGGCTGCGCTGGCTCGGGGAGGCGCAACGCCTCGGCGGCGCCCGCGTCGTCGAGGTCCGGGACGTCGGCCCCGACCACATCGACCTCGCCCGGCTGCGACCCGCACTTCCCACGGCCGACGTGGCGGAGGGCCTGGGGCGGGGGCTCGCCGTGACGCACGGCCTGGGCGCGCCGTCCTTTGGATCTCCCCCGGCCGGCTGGACGGGCGACGCCTGGATCGGCCGGCAGCCGCAGAGCAACGAGCCGACGGCGGCGTGGGGCCTGTTCTACGCCGAGCAGCGCGTGCGGCCCTTCGTGCGCCGCGCCCTAGACCGCGGGCACCTCGACGCGGCCGCGGCACGCGTGGTCGACCGGGTCTGCGACCGCCTGGCGTCGGGGGACCTCGACGACGAGCGACCGCCGGCGCGCATCCACGGCGACCTGTGGTCGGGCAACGTCCTGTTCACGACCGACGGCGCGGTCCTCATCGACCCGGCCGCGCACGGCGGGCACGGCCTGACCGACCTCGCGATGCTGGCCCTCTTCGGCTGCCCGGGCCTCGACCGCGTCGGCGCCGCCTACGAGGAGGCTGCCGGCCTCGCACCGGGGTGGCGCGAGCTCGTCCCGCTGCACCAGCTGCATCCCCTCGCCGTGCACGCCGCGTCGCACGGGCCGGCGTACGCCGCACCGCTCGTCGACGCGGCCCGCGCCTTCGCGTGACGCGGGCTCGGCGGCCCGCTCTCGCCGTTTTGTCGTCCGAGCAACTCGTCGGCTACGCTTTACCGGTTCCCCCCGTGACTGCGGGGTGACGCGCGCCCTCGTGCGTCTGCCCCGATTCAGTGGTGGAGCTCAGCACTTCGTCAACATCGAATTTCAGGAGATACCCGTGGCTGCCAACTGCGACGTCTGCGGCAAGGGACCGAGCTTCGGTCACAACATCTCGCACTCGCACCGCCGCACCAAGCGCCGCTGGAACCCCAACATCCAGCGCGTTCGGACGCTGGTGGACGGTGTGACGCCGAAGCGACTCAACGTCTGCACCTCCTGCCTCAAGGCGGGCAAGGTCGTTCGCTGAACGTCCCTCACCAACGCTGAAGGCCGGTCCCCGAGGGGCCGGCCTTTGTCGTACCTCGCACGACCCACCCACCCGGCCGGCCTGGGCCGCACGCGACCTGGCGTACGGCATACCTCGTCGTGCGCGTGATCGCGCACCTGCTGTCGCCCCGGCGCAGGGGCTGCGCGAGCCCGCGCCCGTGGCAGACCCGGGAGACGGCGATCCCGGTCAGGCGCCCCGGAAGTGGTCCCACCCGGTGTGGGTCACGACGTGGCCACCGACGAGGATGCCGGCCGACTCGTCGTCCCCCGGAGCCCGGACGGACCCGATGACCCGCCACCCGTCGGGCACCAGCCCCTGCGGGAAGGTCGCGAGCAGCGAGTGCTCCTCACCGCCTGCGAGCACGCAGTCGAGCGCCGCCTCGGCCCCGAGCGCCTCGGTGAGAGCGTCCACGTCGGCGGCCAGTGCCGGGGGGTCGAGGTCGATGACGACGTGGCTGGCCCGCGCGATCCGGCCACCGTCGCGCAGCAGGCCGTCGCTGAGGTCGAGCATGGCGGTCGCCCCGGACGCCGCCGCCTCGGGCCCTGCGGCCAGCGGGGGCTGGGGACGCCGCTGACGCGCGACCGCGACCGGGTGCCGCTCGACGGCGTCGGCCCGGAGCAGGCGCAGGCCGGCGTCGGCGAGACCGAGGGAGCCGTGGACGGCGAGGACGTCGCCGGCCCTCGCCCCGGAGCGGAGCACCGGCTCGCCGTCGAGGCGGCCGAGCGCGGTGACCGAGACCATGACGACCCCGGCCGGTGCGGACGACAGGTCCCCGCCGAGCACGGCCACGCCGGCGGCGGCGCACGCCTCGGCCAGGCCGCGGACGTGGTCGAGCACCCACTCGAGCGACAGCTCGGGGTCGGCGACGAGGGTGACGAGGATCCCGGTGGGCCGCCCGCCCATGGCCGCGACGTCGGCGAGGTTCTGCGCCACGACCTTGTGACCGATGTCGGCGCCCGAGGACCACGCGTCGAGCCAGTCACGTCCGAGGACGACGGTGTCGGTGGTGGCGATCGTGCGCTCCGACGTGCGCAGCACGGCGGCGTCGTCGCCCGGGGCGACGAGCAGCTCGTCGGTGCCCGGGAAGGACGGCAGGATGCGCCCGAGCAGCTCGTCCTCGTCGAGGTCGCGCAGGGGGGTCCCGCCCGTCATCATCGGCCCGCGCTCGAGCCGTTGCGCGTTCGGCACGGATCACTCACCCTTTCGGCTCACGGCCGTCTCGGGCCCCGGTTTCCATGGGACGCGAGGCCCCATGGCAAGGTAGCGTCAGGGCACGGTCGCAGTCACACTGGGACCTGCCGTTCCGACCGGTCGAGCCCGGGCTGCGCGCCCGTGCACGGCCGTCCAACGATCGACACACAGTGAGGTGACACGTGGTCCAGGCCTACATCCTGATTCAGACCGAAGTCGGCAAGGCCGCGAGTGTGGCGGAGGCGATCGCCGGGATCTCGGGCGTGACTCTCGCCGAGGACGTCACGGGTCCCTACGACGTCATCGCCCGGGTGGAGGCCTCCAACGTCGACGACCTCGGTCGTCTCGTCATCGCCAAGCTCCAGGACGTCCCCGGCATCACCCGGACCCTGACCTGCACGGTCGTCCACGTCTGAGGCCGGCCCCCTGACCGGACACCCGCACCTCACGACGGCGGCGCTCATCGGCGCCGCCGTCGTGCTGTCTGCGTGCAACCGCGCCCCCGAGGTGGCCCTGGCGCCCCAGGCGTCGGCACCGGTGTGCGCGTCGGCGGCGTGGCCGGGTGAGGTCAGCGGCCACGCGCGGGTCCCGACAGAGCCCGACGACGGCTCGGCGGCCGCGTGGGGCGACCCGGCGATCATCGCCCGTTGCGGCCTCGACCCGCTCGGGCCGACCACCGACGACTGCGTCACCGTCGACGGCGTCGACTGGGTCGTGCGCCCGCTCACCGACGGGTCCGCCGCGACGACCTACGGCCGCGACCCGGCCATCGAGGTGCTGGCGCCCGGCGCCTACGGCGCGGTGCCGCTGCTCCTGCCGGCCTTCACCGAGGTCGCGAAGACCCTCCCCGCCAACGGGCGCCACTGCTCCTGAGGGCGTATGCCGTGTGGCCCGTCCCGCGGTCAGCGCGGTCCACCGGGTCGGCGCGGGGTCAGAGCGGGTTCAGAGCGGGTTCAGCGCAGGCCGGTGCGACGCTCGAGCGCGAGCGCGATGAGCTCGTCGATGAGGTCGGGGTAGTCGAGGCCCGAGGCCGCCCACATCCGCGGGTACATCGAGTGCGGCGTGAAGCCCGGCATCGTGTTGATCTCGTTGACGAGGACCCGGCCGTCGTCGGTGTAGAAGCAGTCGACGCGCGCGAGGCCCTCGCAGCCGAGCGCCTCGAAGGCCTCCGCGGCGAGCCGCCTGACCTCCTTGGAGATCTGCTCCGGCACATCGGCGGGACACGAGAGGTCGACGTCGGCCTCGGCGAGGTACTTCGCCTCGAAGTCGTAGAAACCGTGGTTGTCGTGCACCGCGACCTCGCCCACCTCGGAGGTGCGCGGCCCGGCGGTGCCGTGGCCCTCGAGGACCGCGCACTCGATCTCGCGCCCGGCGATGCCGGCCTCGACGAGGACCTTGGGGTCGTGCTCACGCGCGACCTCGATGGCGGCCTCGAGGTCGGCGGGGTCGTCGACGCGGGTGATGCCCATCGACGAGCCGGCGCGGGCGGGCTTGACGAAGAGCGGGTAGCTCAGTCCGGCACAGGCGTCCATGGCGGCAGCGGGGTCGGTGCGCCACGCGCGGTCGGTGATGACGGCATACGGCCCGACGGGCAGTCCGTGGCCGGCGAAGACGACCTTCATGTAGTGCTTGTCCATGCCCGCGGCCGAGGCGAAGACGCCGGAGCCGACGTAGCGGACGTCCGAGAGCTCGAGGAAGCCCTGGAGCGTGCCGTCCTCGCCGAAGGGTCCGTGCAGCAGGGGGAAGACGACGTCGACCTGGCCGAGCTCCTGCGGCGGCCGGCCGGCCTCGAGCGAGGTGAGCGAGCTCTCGCGCGTCGAGAGCGGCAGGACGACGTGGGCGGCGCTCGGCTCGACCTCGGGCGTGCGGCCCGCCGTCAGCTCGAAGCGGCTGGGCTCGTCGGCGGCGAGGACCCACTGCCCGTCGCGGGAGATGCCGATCGGGATGATGTCGTACTTGCCGCGGTCGATGGCGCGCAGCACCCCGGCGGCGGTGGCGCAGGAGACCGCGTGCTCAGAGGAGCGTCCTCCGAAGACGATGGCGACGCGGGGGCGGCTCGGCAGGTCGGGCTGGGGCTGGTCCGTGGTCATCAGACGAGACTCTATCGAAGACCGTGGGGGCCGCTCGTACCCTGAGGGCGTGGGCACCGAAGCGGAATCGCAGCACCTGCACGTCGACACCTTCCTCGTGGCGTCGGGACGCCCCGAGCGCTCCCCCGGCTCGCCCGCGAACGTCGCCGTCGAGCTGACGTCGACGTATGCCGCGGACGGCCCCGTCAACTACGCCCGCTCGGGCAACCCGACGTGGACCGCGTTCGAGCAGGCCCTGGGCGGGCTGGAGGGTGGCCACGCCCTCGTGCACGCGTCCGGCATGGGAGCCATCTCGGCGGCGCTCTCCCTCGTGGCTCCCGGCGGCACGGTCGTCGCCCCCGACACGACGTACAACGGCACCGGCGACCTGCTCGTGGCGCACGAGAAGGCCGGCGGCTCGGTAGTGCGGGTCCACGCCACCGACACGGCCGGCTTCCTCGCCGCCCTCGAGACGGCCGACCTCCTCTGGCTCGAGTCGCCGACGAACCCGCTCATGGACGTCACCGAGCTCGACGTCGTCCTCGCCCGTGCGCGCGACCTCGGCGTGACGAGTGTCGTCGACAACACGCTCTCGACCCCCCTGCTGTGCCGGCCGCTCTCGCTCGGCGCCGACGTCGTCGTGCACTCCGTGACGAAGTACCTCTCGGGCCACAGCGACGTCGTGCTCGGCGCGACCGTCGTCGCCGACACCGAGCGGGGCGCCGGGATCGGCGAACGCCTGCGTCGCCATCGCACCCTGCACGGGGCGATCGCCGGGCCGATGGAGGTCTTCCTCGCGCTGCGTGGCCTGCGGACGCTGTCGGTGCGCTTCGAGCGGGCGTGCACCAGCGCAGCCGAGCTCGCCCGTCGCCTCGAGGGACACCCGTCCGTCGAACGCGTCCGCTACCCCGGGTCGGGGGCGATGGTCTCGATCGACGTGGTGGGCGGGGCGGACGCCGCCGAGCGCGTCTGCGCCTCGACGCGTCTCTGGCTGCACGCGACGAGTCTCGGCGGCGTCGAGTCGCAGCTCGAGCGCCGCCGCCGTCACCCCTCCGAGTCCGAGCAGGTCCCCGTCAACCTGCTCCGGCTCTCGGTGGGCATCGAGCACGTCGACGACCTGTGGGCCGACCTGTCCCAGGCCCTCGACCGCGCCTGACCCGCGGGGTCACGTCGTGGGTCAGGCCCCGACCGACGACGCTTGGTCCCCAAGGAGCCGACACGCCGCCGACCCGCCGACCCGCCGACAGATGGCGTGTGCCGCCCACCAACGGTCGTCGGTCGGCCGCGGCACGGCGGACGCACCGGTCACGGGACCCGCGGCCGGGCCGGACGGCATACGGCCTCAGTGCTTCTCGGCCTTGAGGTCGCGTGACATGAGGCGCGGCCCGACCTCGCTCGCCGAGTGCCCGTCGCGGATGACGGCGACGACCTGCTCGCAGATCGGCATGTCGACGTCGTGCTGCTCGGCGAGCGTGAGGATCGACTCGCACGACTTCACGCCCTCGGTGGTCGTGCGCAGCTCGGCGGTCGCCTCGGCGACGGTCATGCCGCGCCCGAGACGGACGCCGAAGCTGTGGTTGCGCGAGAGCGGCGACATGCACGTGGCGATGAGGTCGCCGACGCCGGCGAGGCCCATGAAGGTCTGTGGGTGCGCGCCGAGGGCAAGGCCGAGGCGTGTGGTCTCGGCGAGGCCGCGCGTGATGATCGTGGCCTTCGTGTTGTCGCCGAAGCCCATCCCCTCGGCCATGCCGGACGCGAGGGCGACGACGTTCTTCGTCGCCCCGCACACCTCGGCGCCGATGACGTCGGTGTCGGTGTAGGGCCGGAACCACGGCGTCGCACAGGCGCTGGCGACGCGCTCGGCTGTCGCCATGTCACGACACGCGACGACGCCCGCGGCCGGCTGGCGACGGGCGATCTCGGGCGCGAGGTTGGGGCCGGACACGACGACGATGCGGTCGGTCCCGATGTCGGCGGCCTCGGCGATGACCTGGCTCATCCGCATCGTCGTCCCGAGCTCGACGCCCTTCATGAGCGACACGACCGGGGCGTCGGCGGGGATGGAGCCGCCCCACTGGGTCAGGTTGTCGCGCAGCGTCTGCGACGGCACGGCCAGGACGACGACGTCGGCCCGGTGCAGGGCCTGACCGGGGTCGACGGTGGCGCGGACCGCCGACGGCAGCTCGAGCTCGGGCAGGTAGGCCTCGTTGCGGCCGGCGTTGATCGCGTCGGCGACCTCGCCGCGACGGGCCCACATCGTGACGTCGCACCCGGCGTCGGCGAGGATCATGCCGAAGGCCGTCCCCCAGTTGCCACTGCCCATGACGGCGACGCGCGTCGTCACGACGGGCTCCCGTCGCCGCCACGGTGACGCTTGGGCCGCCCGATCTCGTGGTGCTTGAGCGGGTCACCGATCTCGGGGACGCCGTGGCTGCGCGGGTCGAAGCGCTCGGTCGGACGCTTCTCGTCCCGGAGCACCTCGAGCAGCTCGGTGATGCGGTCCATGAGCCGGTCGGTGGCCTCGCGCAGCACCAAGGCGTCGATGGGGCGGTCGTAGAGGTCGGACAGGTCGACGGGCGGACCGGCGTACATCATCATCGTCTTGCGTGGGAAGAGTGAGGGCTTGTGGCCGTAGGGCGACAGGATCTCCTGGGCGCCCCACTGGGCCACCGGCACGAGCGGGCAGCGCGTCTCGAGCGCCACGCGGGCGGCCCCGGTCTTGCCGCGCATCGGCCACAGGTCGGGGTCGCGCGTGATGGTGCCCTCGGGGAAGATGCCGAGCGCCTTGCCGGCATGCACGCCGTCGACGGCGGCCCGGTAGGCGCCGGCCGCCGCGGCCGAGTTGCGGTAGACGGGAATCTGGCCGCACTTCTTGAGGAGCCAGCCGACGACGGGGATGGCGAAGAGGCTGTCCTTGCCGAGGAAGTAGGCCTCGCGCCCGCTGTCGAACATGAAGTGCGCGAAGACGAGCGGGTCGGCGTAGGAGATGTGGTTCGTCGAGACGACGAAGCCCCCTTCGGCCGGGATGTTCTCGAGCCCGCGCCAGTCGCGCTTGGTGATCCGCATCAGCAGCGGCCGGAGCAGGATGGCCAGGAGCCGGTAGGCCAACGGCAACCGCCTCTTGGGTGCGCCGGCTGTCACGTTGTCACGTCCTCCTCGTCGTGCGCACGCTGGTCGGCGTGGCTGGGCTTCATCTTGTCCACCTCACGGCGCGGTGTCGAGCAGCGAGGCGGCGAGTGGGACGATATCGCCAGCATGACGACCTCCTCCCACCCGCGCCCCCCGGCCGCGCCGGCCACCGACTGGCACGTCGTCGTCCCCGTCAAGGACACGAGCCACGGCAAGTCGCGCCTGGCCCGCGCCGTCGGCTCGGACCGCGCCGACCTCAGTGCCGCCATCGCGTCGGACACCCTCGCCGCAGCCCTCGAGGCGGTCGGTCCCGACCACCTCGTGCTCGTCACGAGCGACGCGGTCCTCGCGGACCGCTGGCGTACGCGTGGGGTGCACGTCGTCGCGGACCCGGGCAGCGGGCTCAACGACGCCGTGTCCGCCGGAATGCGGCAGGCCGGGCCGGGTGCTCGCGTGGCCGCCCTGCTCGGCGACGTCCCGTCGCTCGACGCGGCATCACTGCGGGCGGCCCTCGAGGTCGCGGGGCGCGCCGACGAGTCGTTCGTCCCCGATGCAGACGGGACGGGGACGGTGCTGCGCTGCGGCCGTGGCTTCACCCCGCGGTTCGGGACCGACAGCGCCGCTCGTCACGAGGCCGACGGGGCGGTGCGCCTCGAGCTGCCCCTCCCCCGCCTGCGCACCGACGTCGACGACGCCCGGAGCCTGTCGCGGGCGCGCCGGCTCGGGCTGGGGCCGGCCACTCGGAGCGTCCTCGAGCACCGGGCATCTGGTTGGATCAGGAGCATGCAGGCCACCGTCCACCGCTTCGACCCCGAGACCCGCACCGGCAGCCTGCTGCGCGACGACGGCGTCGAGCTGCCGTTCGAGGCACCGGCGTTCGACGGGAGCGGCCTGCGCCTGCTGCGTCTCGGTCAGCGCCTCACGGTCGAGGTCGTCGACGACCACGTCGTGGCCCTGCACATCGTGGGCGTCGGCCCGGGGCAGCCCATCCGCTGACACGTGACGTGGGCCCGGCCGTGACCGGCCGGACCCACGTCACGTTCGGCGGCGCCCGGACCCCGGGCGCCGCACGGCCTCACCTGGAGGCGGTCTTCCGGGCGGTCGTCTTGCGGGCCGTCGTCGTCTTCTTCGCGGCGGTGGTCCTGGTTGCGGCGGCCTTGGTCGTCGTCTTCTTCGCGGCT
>NZ_LMSW01000011.1:543213-798453 GCF_001429645.1 Terrabacter sp. Soil810 | reverse complement strand
CGCAGCAGCCTTCGTCGTCGTCTTCTTCACCGCAGCCTTGGCCGGAGCGGCCTTGGTCGCCGTCTTCTTCGCCGTCGTCCTCGTGGCCGGAGCCGCGGCCACCGAGGTTCCGGCAGAGGCGCGCGAGGCGGCCGACTCGGTCTTCGACAGCTTCTTGGCGCCCGACACGACCTCCTTGAAGTTCGTGCCCGAACGGAACTTGGGGACGCGGGTCTTCTTGATCCTCACGGTCGCCCCCGTCTTCGGGTTGCGGCCGGTGCGCGCGGCGCGGTCGGCCCGCTCGAAGGTGCCGAAGCCGGTGATGCCGACCTTGCCACCCTTGGCGACCTCGCGGATGACGACGTCGAGGAACGCCTCCAGCGCGTCGGATGCGACCTTCTTGCTACCGAGCTTGATCTCGAGCGCGTCGATCAGTTCTGCCTTGTTCACGTCTTCCCCTCCAGAGGACTGTCGGCGTCAGGCGACCCGACGATGAGCGTCCGGAACCGGTCCGGCTACCTCCTGACGTTAGGCCGCTGCGCGAGGCACGTCCATCACCGGTCGGTGGGTTTTTCGTTGTGTCGCAAGGAGTTTG
This sequence comes from Terrabacter sp. Soil810, assembly GCF_001429645.1. Classification (NCBI taxonomy): domain Bacteria; kingdom Bacillati; phylum Actinomycetota; class Actinomycetes; order Micrococcales; family Intrasporangiaceae; genus Terrabacter; species Terrabacter sp. Soil810. The sequence goes on along the minus strand of NZ_LMSW01000011.1, from coordinate 797,879 downwards.
ACGGGTTCTGAGCGGATCCTGAGGGCCTGGGGGACGCCATGGACCGCGCCCGAATCGTCCGGATATGGAAACGGATCCCCTTGTCAGACAAGGGGATCCGTGGACCATCACACGTCTCAGGGGCGCCGGCGAGGCCGCCCGTCAGGCCGGGGTGGTGACCGGCTTGTGGCTCGGGCGGTGCGACTCGAAATCCGCGACGAGATCCTCGTGTCGCAGGGTCAGGCCGATGTCGTCGAGGCCCTCGAGCAGCCGCCAGCGGGTGTAGTCGTCGATCTCGAAGGGTGCCACGATCTCGCCGGCGTGGACCGTGCGGCCCACGAGGTCGACCGTGATCTCGGCACCGGGACTGTTCTCGAGGTACTTCCAGATCAGCTCGACGTCGTCCTGCGACACGATGGCGGTGAGCAGGCCCTGCTTGCCGCTGTTGCCCCGGAAGATGTCGGCGAAGCGGGAGCTGATGACGACCCGGAAACCCCAGTTCATCAGGGCCCACACCGCGTGCTCGCGGCTCGACCCCGTACCGAAGTCGGGACCGGCCACGAGGACCGAGCCGTCGGCGTACACCGGGTTGTTGAGGACGAAGGACTCGTCCTTGCGCCAGGCGGCGAAGAGCCCGTCCTCGAAGCCCGTGCGCGTCACGCGCTTGAGGTACTCGGCGGGGATGATCTGGTCGGTGTCGACGTTGCTGCGTCGCAGCGGGACACCGACGCCGGTGTGGGTCTCGAACGCGTCCATGGCTCAGGCCTCTCCGGTGGTGGCGGATGCCAGCTCGCCCTGCGGTCGGCCGGCGGTCTCGAGGTCGGCAGGGCTCGACAGGGTGCCCCGGACCGCGGTGGCGGCCGCGACGAGCGGGCTGACGAGGTGGGTGCGGCCTCCCTTGCCCTGCCGCCCCTCGAAGTTGCGGTTGGAGGTCGAGGCGCTGCGCTCGCCCGGGGCGAGGGTGTCGGGGTTCATCCCGAGGCACATCGAGCAGCCGGGGAGGCGCCACTCGGCGCCGGCCTCGGTGAAGACCTTGTCGAGACCCTCGGACTCGGCCTGCAGGCGCACCTTGGCCGATCCGGGGACCACGAGCATGCGGACTCCGTCGGCGACGCGGTGGCCCTGGACGACGGTGGCCGCTGCCCGGAGGTCCTCGATGCGCCCGTTGGTGCACGAGCCGACGAAGACCGTGTCGACCTTGATGTCGCGCAGCGGCGTGCCCGGCTCGAGGCCCATGTAGGCCAGGGCGTTGGCTGCGGCGAGCCGGTCGCTCTCGTCGGCGAACTCCTCGGGGTCGGGCACCGAGGCGGAGAGCGGCAGGCCCTGGCCCGGGTTCGTCCCCCACGTGACGAAGGGGGTCAGGGCGGACGCGTCGAGGTCGACCTCGGCGTCGAAGACGGCGTCGTCGTCGGTGCGCAGCGCGGTCCACTCGGCGACCGCGGCGTCCCAGTCGGCGCCGGTCGGGGCGTGCGGGCGCCCCCGGAGGTAGTCGAACGTCGTCTGGTCGGGCGCGATCATCCCGGCGCGCGCGCCGGCCTCGATCGACATGTTGCAGACCGTCATCCGGGCCTCCATCGACAGCGCCTCGATGGCGTCGCCGCGGTACTCGATGACGTAGCCCTGGCCACCGCCGGTGCCGATCTTGGCGATGACGGCCAGGACGATGTCCTTGGCCGTGACACCCTCGGGCAGCGCGCCGCCCACGTTGACGGCCAGCGTCCTGAAGGGCTTGAGGGGCAGGGTCTGGGTGGCGAGCACGTGCTCCACCTCGGACGTGCCGATGCCGAAGGCGAGCGCCCCGAAGGCGCCGTGGGTCGAGGTGTGGCTGTCGCCGCAGACGACCGTCATGCCCGGCTGCGTCAGGCCGAGCTGGGGGCCGACGACGTGCACGATGCCCTGGTCGGCGTCACCCATGGGGTAGAGGCGGACACCGAACTCCTCGCAGTTGCGACGGAGCGTCTCGACCTGGATCTTCGACACGGGGTCGGTGATCGGGCCGGGCGTCGTGGGGACGTTGTGGTCCTCGGTCGCGAGCGTGAGGTCGGGTCGACGCACGGGCCGGCCGGCGAGGCGCAGCCCGTCGAACGCCTGAGGGCTGGTGACCTCATGGAGGAGGTGGAGGTCGATGTAGAGGAGGTCGGGCTCCCCCTCGGCGCGACGGACGACGTGCGCGTCCCAGACCTTCTCGGCGAGTGTCCCTGCCATGACTTCCCTCTGACTTCCCTCCGCGGCGGCGTTTCCGGTGGTCGAGCGCGTGCGCCATCAAGGACCTGGTCGCGACATCGCTCTTCCGTCAGCGTGGACCTTTTGTGGGCCCGGTGGATTGACGTCTCAGTGCCTGAGACGTCAGTATCAGTGCATGGACAACTCTTCAGGGGTCGGTGTTCTCGACAAGGCCGCCACGGTGCTCGGCGCACTCGAGGCCGGTCCGGCCACCCTCGCCCAGCTCGTCGGAGCCACCGGGCTCGCCCGCCCCACGGCCCACCGCCTGGCGGTCGCTCTCGAGCACCACCGCCTCGTCTCGCGTGACATGCAGGGACGCTTCGTGCTGGGCCCGCGCCTCGGCGAGCTCGCCTCGGCCGCCGGTGAGGACCGGCTGCTCGCGGCCGCCGGCCCGGTGCTCGGCGCCCTGCGCGACCACACGAACGAGAGCGCGCAGCTCTTCCGCCGCCAGGGCGACCAGCGCATCTGCGTCGCGGCCGCCGAACGGCCCGTCGGCCTGCGCGACTCGATCCCGGTGGGCGCGACGCTGTCGATGCTGGCCGGCTCGGCCGCACAGGTGCTGCTCGCGTGGGAGGAGCCCGACCGGCTCCACCGCGGCCTCCAGGGCGCGGCCTTCACGGCGACCGCGCTGTCCGGCGTCCGCCGCCGCGGGTGGGCCCAGAGCGTCGCCGAGCGCGAGGCCGGGGTCGCCTCGGTCTCCGCGCCGGTACGCGGCCCGTCGGGTCGCGTCGTCGCCGCGGTGTCGATCTCCGGACCCATCGAGCGCCTCTCGCGCCAGCCCGGTCGGCTGCACGCCGCGACGGTCGTCGCCGGCGCCAACAAGCTGACCGAGGTGCTGCGTCGCCACCACGCGATGCAGCAGCAGCAACAGCAACAGCACAACGCCTGACCCCTCCTGACCCCGCTCGCCTCCCGACAACGTCGTCGGGACCGGCCGGCCGTGCACAACGGATCGGTCACGATCCGGATCCACACCCCGTCTCGGACAACCTTTCCGGGGGTGTTCGCGTCACCCTCAGTGCAGTGCACCGTCGCACGGCACGTCGCATTCCGGACAAGGGGTCACGATGCAGACAGCCACCTCGCCGCTCCAGTCGCCCCCGAGGCGACGGACCTCGGGCGGCCAGCGCCGCGCCCTCCTGGTGAGCGCCGCCGTCGCCCTCGTGGCCGCGACGACGGCCTGCGGCCCGGACCAGGGCACGGGCGTGGCGGGCACCGACGTCAACGAGGCCGTCGTGGGGTCCAGCTCGTCGGGCACGCCAGCCCCGACGACGAGCGAGCAGGCCGCCGAGACCACCACCGGGACCCCCACCGTGGGGTCGAGCGCCACCCCCTCGTCGACCCCGACCACCGTCACGCCGACGGCTCCCGCGCAGACGGCCAAGCCGACCGTCGAGCCGAAGCCCACCCCGGTGCCCGTCATCGTGCTCCGCGCCGGCGACACCGGCCCCAAGGTGCGCTCCCTGCAGGCGCGGCTGCGCCAGCTGCGCTGGTTCGACGGCGACGTCAGCGACCGCTACGGCTCGAGGACGACCGCCGCGGTGCGCGGCTTCCAGGCCAAGCGCGGCTTCGACGCCACCGGCACCCTCGACGAGCGGACGTGGGACAAGCTCGTCTCGATGACGCACCGCCCGACGGCCGACGAGCTCGCCAACGTCAAGCCGAAGCCGGCCGAGCCCACCGGATCGATGAGCTGGGACGTCGACGAGCGCTGCCTGACCGGTCGCGTCATGTGCGTCAGCAAGTCGACCAGGCACCTCACCTGGGTCGTCGACGGCGTACCGCAGTACGGCTTCGACGTGCGCTTCGGCAGCGACGAGCTGCCCACCCGCGAGGGCGTCTTCTCCGTCTACCTCAAGAAGGTCGACGTCATCTCGAACCTGTACCACACGCCCATGCCGTACTCGATGTTCTTCTCGGGCGGCCAGGCGGTGCACTACTCCTCGAACTTCGCCCGCCTCGGCTACACCGGCGCCTCGCACGGCTGCGTCAACGTGCGCAACAAGCCGCTGCTCGTCCAGCTCTACGGCGAGGTCCGCATCGGCGACAAGGTCGTCGTCCACTGGTGACGCGTCCGGACCGCCCGGAGCGCCACGAGCGGCCGGTCGTAGGCTGACGGGGTCACTCCCCCACGGCCCGAAGGAGTCGGTGTGCTCAAGGTTGGTTGGAAGGCGTCCGCGGAGCAGTTCGGTCCGCGCGACCTCGTCACGTTGGCCACCCGGGCCGAGCAGGTCGGGCTCGACTCGGCCTTCATCTCCGACCACTCCCAGCCGTGGCGCCACCAGCAGGGGCACGCCCCCTTCGCGATGAGCTGGCTCGCGGCGGCCGGCGAGCGCACGGAGCGGATCCAGCTCGGCACGTCGGTCATGACGCCGACGTTCCGCTACAACCCCGCGGTCGTGGCGCAGGCCTTCGGCACGCTCGGCGCGCTCAACCCGGGCCGCATCGTCCTGGGCATCGGCACCGGAGAGGCCCTCAACGAGGTCGCCGTCGGCGCCGCCGGCTCCCCCTGGCCGGAGTTCAAGGAGCGTTTCGCACGGCTGCGCGAGGCCGTGACGCTCATGCGGAGGCTGTGGACCGAGGAGCGCGTCGACTTCGAGGGTGACTACTACCGGACCCACGCGGCGACGGTCTACGACCGCCCCGAAGCGCCGATCCCCGTCTACGTCGCCGCGGGCGGCCCCCTCGTCGCGAGGTATGCCGGCCGGTCGGGTGACGGGTTCATCTGCACCTCCGGCAAGGGCCGCGAGCTCTACGAGGACAAGCTGCTGCCCGCAGTCGACGAGGGACTGGCCAAGTCGGACCGCACCCGCGACGACATCGACCGCATGATCGAGATCAAGCTGTCCTACGACCGGGATGCCGAGCAGGCCCTGCACAACGTGCGCTTCTGGGCGCCGCTGTCGCTCAGCGCCGAGCAGAAGCACGGCGTCGACGACCCGGTCGAGATGGAGCGCCTGGCCGACGAGCTGTCCGACGAGGAGATCGCCAAGCGCTGGATCGTGACGAGCGACCCGGCCGAGGCCGTCGACGCCGTGCGGCAGTACGTCGACTGGGGCTTCAACCACGTCGTCTTCCACGCACCCGGCCACGACCAGGCCCGGTTCCTCGAGCAGTTCTCGGCCGACGTGCTCCCCGGGCTGCGCGAGCTCAGCTGACGGCGCCCTCCGGAGTGGTGCCGCCGGCGGCGACGTCGCGACGGGCGATCCGGGCGTGCCGGCGTCGGCTGCGGTCCTCGGTCAGGCCGAAGGCCTTGCCGAGCCCGGTGGGCGGCATCCCGACGTAGAGGCTCTCGTGCGCGCCGGCCGGCACGGCATACGTCTCGTGCCAGATGCCGACGGCGCCGGTGGCCCTGCGGCTGCGGCGGTAGAACGCCGTCCACGCGGGTCGGTGGCGGCGCTCGGGGTCGTTGGCATAGGCGTACACGGACTCGACGTCGCGCCAGTACTGCACGAGCGTGGGGCCTCGTGCCCCGATGAGGGTGCGGGCCTCGAGGAAGCCGAGGTCCGGACCCTCCCCCCGCGCCGCGGCGGCCTTGGCGGCATACAGCTCGGTGAGCATGCCGGGCATGGCGGCGAACACCGGGCCCCAGAGGTCGGGGCGCCAGGGGTGGTTGACCCGCATCCCGATGAGGAAGACGGCGAGGTCGCCGTCGTGGGTGTGGCTGGTGTGGACGAAGCCGGTCATGACACGCCTCTCGGATAGTGATGCTATCCAAGTTTGGACAGTCATACTATCCAAAGTCAAGGAGGAACTCCCATGCGCATCTCAGAGCTGGCCGAACGCACCGGCGTCAGCATCCCCACGCTGAAGTACTACCTGCGCGAGGGCCTGCTCCACGCCGGCGAGGCGCAGGGCGCCACGCGTGCGACCTACGACGCGAGCCACGTCGACCGGGTCCGCCTGGTGCGCACTCTCGTCGACGTGGGCCGTCTCTCGATCGACCGGGTGCGCGAGGTGGTCCGGTCCCTCGACGAGCCGCCGGCCAGCCGGCACGACCTCCTCGGCGCAGCCCACGAGGCGCTCCGTCCCCACGTCGCGGCCGCGGACCCGACACCGGAGGCGCTCGACCGGGTGCGCGCCCTCGGCCCACCCGGGTGCGAGCACTCCCCTGCCGGCCTGCAGCTCGCCCAGGCGCTCACGGCCGCCGGCGCCGCCGGGTGGAGCATCGACGACGCGACACTGTCCACGTGGCAGCGGGCCATGCTCTCCGTCGCCGAGACGGACGTCGCCCCGTCGCTCGCCTCGGCCCCACCGGAGGAGGCTCTGCGCTACGCCATCGTCGGCACGGTCCTGACCGACCCGGTGCTGCTCGCACTGCGCCGCGTGGCGCAGGAGTCGGTGAGTGCCCGGCGACTCGGACCCGGGCCCCCGGCGTCGCGCGGGCCTGCGACGAGCCCCGCGCACTAGCATCGCACCAGGTCCACCGCGGACCGGAGACCCGGGAAGGGGCCCCGCGCGTGACGACAGCTTCGACCGACCACGACTCGGACCCGGATCGCGCGGCCCGAGCTCTCGCCCTCGCCCGCCGCCTGCCCTTCACGCTCGCGGTGGTCGGCACCATGCTCCTCGTCGGGGTGGCGACCAGCACGCTGTGGAGCGCGCTGGAGGACCGAGACCTGCTCCACCACGTGGCCTACGGCCTCCCCGCCCTCCAGGACGGCCGCTGGTGGACCCCTGTCACGGGCGCTTTCTTCGCGCTCACCCCGGCGCAGTACCTCCCCGTGGCCGGCGGCGCCCTGCTCATGGTCGGCTGGTCGGAGTGGCGGCTCGGGACCCGTCGGGTCGCCGTCGCCGCCACCACCACCCACCTGGCCGGCGTCCTGCTCGCCTCGCTCTTCCTGCTCGTCGTCGGCGACACCGGATGGGAGTGGGCCGCCCGCCTCGCCGCGGAGCTCGACGCGGGGTTCAGCGCGGGCGCCCTCGGCGCGGTCGCTGCGGCGAGCGCCACCCTGACCCCGCCCTGGCGTGGGCGCCTGCGAGCCGTCGTGTCGCTCTACGCGGTCGTGGCCCTGCTCTACGTCGGTCGCCTCTGGGACCTCGAGCACGCCATCGGCATCTCGGTCGGGCTCGCCCTCGGGCCGGTCCTGCTCGGCCGCCGGCCCTCGCTCGCGCTGCCACGCTTCAGCCGACACGAGTGGAGGGTCGTGTCGTCGACCTTCTACGTCGTCAGCGCGCTCGTGCAGATCCTGCTCTACTTCACCCCGTCCGACGGGCCGCTCGGCGCGACGTCCGACGACACGGACGCGTTCGGCGTCCTCATCAGCGCGGCGATCTCGCTCCTGCTCGCCGACGGTCTACGGCGAGGGTCGCGTCGGGTGTGGTTCCTCGCGGGCGGCCTCGCGACCCTCTCCCTCCTGGCCCAGTCGCTGCTCATCGTCGTCGAGATCGTGGCCCCCGAGCAGCTCAACGGCGACGGTCAGGTCGCGACCTCCATCCCGGAGCTCGTCCTCAGCGTGCTCATCACTGTGCTGCAGCTCGCCGTCCTCGTGCTCGGCCGTTCCGCCTTCCAGGCCCGGTCACGCCGCAAGCGGCGCGCCCAGCTGGCCACCGGGGCCGACGACCGTGACATCGCGGTCAGCCTGCTCAAGGAGCACGGCGGGACGACCATGTCGTGGATGGGTACCTGGCCCGACAACCACTGGTACGTCCACCGGGACCCGTCCGGCGCGCCCGTGGGCTACGTCGCGTTCCAGGTCCACCGGGGCACGGCCATCGCTCTGGGGGACCCCGTCGCGGCCGACGCGCCGACGCGCGCCGTGGTGCTGCAGGGGTTCGTCGACGAGCAGGAGACGCACGGTCTCATCGTGTGCTTCTTCTCCGTGACGCAGGAGGTCGCCGACTGGGGAGAGTCCCACAGCCGCCGCGACGTGCTCGTGGCCGAGGAGGCGATCATCGACCTGCCCGGGCTCGAGTTCAAGGGCAAGTCCTGGCAGAGCGTCCGCACGGCCCTCAACCGCGCCACGAAGGACGGGATCACCTACCGCGAGGGGCGGCTCGCCGAGATGCCGAGGGGCCTGCTGACGCAGGTGCGCGCCATCTCCGAGCTCTGGGTGTCCGACAAGGGCCTGCCAGAGATGGGCTTCACGCTCGGGGGCGTCGACGAGGCCCTCGACCCCGACACGCGGGTCGGGCTGGCCGTCGACGCCGACATGACGGTGCACGGTGTCACGTCCTGGCTGCCGGTCCACTCCCCGGGCGGTGAGGTCCGCGGGTGGACGCTCGACGTCATGCGCCGGCTGCCCGACGGCTTCCGGCCCGTGACCGAGTTCCTCATCGCGAGCGCCTGCCTGTCCTTCCGTGAGCAGGGCGCGTCGTTCGTCTCCCTCTCGGGTGCCCCGCTGGCGCACTCCGGCGACGGCACTGTCGAGCGAGCCGCGCTGGAGCGCCTGCTCGACCAGCTCGGTGAGGCGATGGAGCCCCTCTACGGCTTCCGGTCGCTCGACAGCTTCAAGCAGAAGTTCCGGCCCAGGCACGAGCCGGTCTACCTCGTCTTCCCCGACGAGGCCGCGCTCCCGCGCATCGGGCTCGCGCTCACGTCGGCGTACCTGCCCGGAGCCTCCCTGCGCGACCTGGCGCGGGCCGGCCTCCAGTCCCGCAGGGACGATGCTCAGGCGTCCTTGTAGGGGCGCTTCTCGAGGACGGACGACAGCGCCGCCGTCTGCTCGGGAGTCCAGTCGGGTGGGTTCGTGACGGCGACCCACGACTCGAGGTTGGCCGTGGCCGACCATGCCGTAGAGGGCGCGGATCTCGTTCTGCCAGCCGACCTGGCGCCAGCCGGTGAAGACCGCCGCCCAGAAGCCGAGCCCCACGAAGATCGCCACGAGGACGCGGCGGGCGCGCCCGCGCACGCTGGGGATCCCCAGGTGGCGCCAGATGGCCTGGGTGCCGGCGCCGATGCCGTAGCCGATCATCACGGTGACACCGGAGGCCACCCCTTGCGCCATCGCGCCACGCGGCAGGAGCGACGGCAGCAGGGACAGCGCGAAGAACCACGCCGCCACGGTGAGGCCGACCCCCGAGAACGTCGGGTCGAAGACCCGGCGCGGAGTGCCGAGCGCCGGTCGCCACGACCGGTGTCGGGCGGTAACCGCCGGAGGGGCGACGACGGTCGGTGCGGTCATGCGGCTGCTGCTTGCTCGGCGTGCCCAAGACGAGCGTCAGCATAGGTGGGCCGACCGCGGGCCCCCTGACATGCAGGAAGACCCCGGTCCGTGTGGACCGGGGTCTTCCTCTGCTCTCTCGAGCATCACGTAGCCCCGACGGGATTCGAACCCGCGCTACCGCCTTGAGAGGGCGGCGTGCTAGGCCGCTACACAACGGGGCCGTGAGCGGTGCCGAGCGGACTCGGCACGAGAAGAAACCTTACCGTGAAGGCGGGATTTCTCCGAATCGGCCCACGTTGCCGTGAACCAGAGCTGGGGTACCAGGACTCGAACCTAGAATGACGGAACCAGAAACCGTAGTGTTGCCAATTACACCATACCCCAAGGGGTTTCACTCCGAGCCTGCCTCGCGGCCGGTACGGGGTGAACCGAATGGGAATACTACCGGTCCGTGAGCGGTGGCCCAAATCGGCGCTCGAGCACCACCGCGACCTCGTCCAAGCCACGCACGCGGGCGACCGCCTCGGGCGTCCCCCGCCCGGCCCGGTCGAGCCACACGGCACGCAGGCCGGCGGCCTGGGCACCGAGGACGTCCCACTCGATGCTGTCGCCGATGCAGACCACCCGCTCGGGCTCGGAGCCGAGCAGCCGGCACGCCTCGAGGTAGACGCGGGGGTCGGGCTTGCCGAAGCCCAGGGTGTCGGTCGTCACGACGACGTCGAACCGCTCGACGAGGTCGAGGGCCTCGAGCTTGATGCGCGTCGGCGCGTGCGCCGAGTTGGTCAGCAGGGCGACCGGCAGGCCCTGCCCGTCGGCCGCGGCCAGCAGTCCCGGCACGTCGGGGAAGAGGCGCTGCGAGCTGCGGAAGGCCGGGGCGTAGGCGTCCTCGAACGACCGGTGGGCCCCGTCGGGGACCTCGAGCCCGAACGCCACGGCCACCTCGGCCAGCCGGCCCGAGCGCATCGCGTCGAACGGGACGTCACCGGACGCGTAGCGCGGGAACCATCGCTCCGGGTCGTCGTAGTAGCGCTGGGCCATGGCGCGGTGGTCCCCGACGGGCCGGTGCGGCCAGATCGCGGCGGCCGCCTCAGTGCCGGCCGTGACCATCGCCTCCTGCGTGTCGACGATGGTGTCGTCGACGTCGAGCAGCACGGCGTGCACGCCGTCGAGGACAACGGCGAGGGACGGCGGGTTCACGGTTGGGGTCCTTCCACGGGGTCGAGCCCGAACAGGGGCAGCGCCGGCCGCACCCCGTCGATGCCGACCTCGCGGGCCCGGCCCGCCGCCTCCCAGGCCGCCCGCTCGAGCCGGACGTGCTGCAGCGTCTCACCCGAGTGCTCGAGCACGGAGCGACGGGTGTCGCGGTAGCCCAGGGCCCGCGAGACGCCCAGCGACGCGGCGTTGCCGACGACCGCCGAGCTGATCGCCGCCGTGGCTCGCAACGGACCGAAGGCCAGCGCGAGCACCGCCGCCCGCATCTGCGTTCCGAGGCCCCTCCCCCGCGCCGTGGCGACGAGCCACGACGACGAGTCGACGATGCGGTCCGCGCGCCAGTCCGGGCCCTCGAGCCACTGGGCACCGACGACGTCTCCGTCCGCGCGCACGACGAAGGGCAGCGCCCAGTCGTCGGGCGACCACATGCCGAGGGCGCGCCAGTAGCCCTGCGAGAGGACGGCCCGACGGTTCGCGGCGCCGTCGAGACCGGCATACGTCGTCGCGTGCGGGTTCAGCTCGAGGTCGTCGGGCAGGAGCGAGCACAGGGTCGGCAGGTCGGCCTCCGTCATGACGGTGAGGTCGAGGTCGGCCGTGCGCAGGCGGATGCCGTGCAGCGGCCAGGCCACCCTCTCCACCCGCACCCTCCTCAGAGCGAGTCGCGCAGCGACCGGAGACGGTTGAGCGTCGACGTCTTGCCGAGGATCTCCATCGACTCGAAGAGCGGCGGCGAGATGCGCGCACCCGAGACGGCCGTGCGCAGCGGACCGAACGCGAGGCGCGGCTTGATGCCGAGCCCGTCGACGATCGCCGCACGCAGCGCCGCCTCGATCCCCGCGGCGTTCCACGGGCTCCCCGTGCCGAGCACGCCCGTGCCGTGGTCGTCGATGTCGCCGAGCACCTTGAGGGCCGCGTCGAGGACGGCCGGGGCATCGTCCTTGAGCTGGGCGCGCGCATCCTCGTCGATGACGAGCTGGTCGTCGGCGACGAAGAAGGGGCGCACGAGCGCCGGCGCCTCGGTGAGCAGGGCCATGCGCGTCTGGATCAGCTCGGCGACGGACTTGAGACGCGCCAGCTCACCGAGCGACTGCGTCTCGCCGAGGACGCCGTCCGCGACGAGGTACGGCAGCAACCGGCTCGCGAACTCGCCCGCGCCGAGCGACCGGATGTAGACGCCGTTGAGCCAGTCGAGCTTCTTGAGGTCGAAGATCGGGCCGATCGGGTTGACCTTGCCCCAGTCGAAGGTGCGGCTGAACTCGTCGAAGGTGAAGACCTCGACGTCCGCACCCTCGGCGTCCTGCTGCGGCGGATAGGCAAGCAGCGCAAGGAAGTTCACGAGCGCCTCGGGGAGATAGCCCTGCTCGCGGAACCACGTGAGACGGGCGGCGGGGTTCTTGCGCTTGGAGATCTTGGACTTGTCGGTGTTGCGCAGCAGCGGCATGTGCGCGAACGCCGGCGGCTCGAGGCCGAGCCAGCGGTAGAGCAGCACGTGCTTCGGCGTCGAGCTGATCCACTCCTCACCGCGCACGACGTGGGTGATGCCCATGAGGTGGTCGTCGACGACGACGGCGAGGTGGTAGGTCGGGAAGCCGTCGGCCTTGAGGATCACCTGGTCGTCGGGGCGCGGCGCCGAGACCTTGCCGCGGATGACGTCGTCGAAGACGAGCGGTACGTCGTCGGGCACGAGCATGCGCACGACGGGCGTCTCGCTGAAGCCGGGCAGCGCTGCGCGCTCCTCGCGGGTCTTGCCCACGCACAGGCGGTCGTAGCCGGTCGGCTGCTTCGTCTTCTGCTGGACCTCGCGCATCTGGTCGAGGCGCTCCTTGGAGCACCAGCAGTAGTAGGCGTGGCCGTCGGCGAGGAGGCGCTCGACGTAGGGCCGGTAGGTGTCGAGGCGCTCGGACTGCCGGTACGGCGCGAACGGCCCACCGATGTCCGGGCCCTCGTCCCAGTGCAGCCCGAGCCACGCGAGGGTGTCGTAGAGCTGCGCCTCCGAGTCCTCACGGAAGCGCGCGCGGTCGGTGTCCTCGACCCGGAGGACGAACTGGCCACCCTGCTGCCGGGTGAAGGCGAGGTTGAAGAGCGACATGTAAGCCGTGCCGACGTGCGGGTCACCGGTGGGTGACGGCGCGACGCGCGTGCGCACCGGGCCGGAGCCGTCGGACGTCGAGACGCGAGGGGCCTCCTCGGTGCGGATCTCGACCTGGTCGCCGGCGTCGCCCTCGACGCTGACGGAGGAGGACGGCATACGTGTGCTGGTGCTGTTGTCGCTCATGGTGCGACCCAGCCTAGTGGGAGCCTGAAAGGGTCAGCGACGCACGAAGGTGTTGGTCAGCGACCCGATGCCCGCGATCTCGACCGTGACCTGCTGGCCCGCCTCGACGAGCCCGACGCCGGCCGGCGTACCGGTCAGGATGACGTCGCCGGGCAGCAACGTGAAGGCCGCCGAGGCGTACTCGATGATGGTCGCGATGCCGTGGATCATGTCGGCGGTCGTGCCGTCCTGCTTCACCTCGCCGTCGAGCGTCGTGACGATCGACAGGTCAGCGGCGTCGAGCTCGGTCTCGACCCACGGTCCGAGCGGGCAGCTCGTGTCGAAGCCCTTGGCACGGGCCCACTGTCCGTCGGTGCGCTGCCAGTCGCGCGCCGTCACGTCGTTGGCGATGGTGTAGCCGTAGATGCACTCGGCGGCGTCCTTCGCCCTGACGCCCTTGGTGATCGTCTTGATGACGACGGCGAGCTCGCCCTCGTAGGAGATCTCGCTGCTGCCGGCCGGTAGGACGACGGGGTCGAAGGGTCCGACGACGGCGGTGTTGGGCTTGAAGAACATCATCGGCTCGGCCGGGGCCTCGCCGCCCATCTCCTTGGCGTGGTCGGCGTAGTTCTTGCCGATCGCGACGATCTTGGAGCGCGGGATGACGGGTGCGAGCAGGCGGACGTCGTCGAGCATGACGGGCGGTTGCCCGCTCGGCTGGAGGCCGACGTAGAGCGGGTCGCCGGCCAGCGGCGTGATCACCTCGCTGCCGGGGTCGCCCTGGACGATGCCGTATGCCGGGTCGTCCCCGGTCGTGAACCTCGCGATGCGCACGCGCCCACCCTACGACGGGAGCCGCTCCCCGCGGAGGGCGGTCAGCGCGGCCAGACGATGGTGACGTCGGCAGGCGAGCCGGGCTGCCCGCTGGGGCGGGTGCGGTACTCCGGCACGCCCACGCAGGTCCACAGCAGTCCGGCGACGTCGCTGCCCAGCAAGTGTGCGAGGTCGGAGTCGCGGAAGGTCATGCCCGACGCGGCCGCGCCCAACGCGTACGCCATGAGGTGGAGGCGGCCCTCGGCGAGGCCCGCGAGCAGCTGGGCCTCGCGGTAGCCGTGGTCGTCGAGGTCGGCCAGGCGCGCGCCGCTCATGGCGACGAAGGCCGCGTCGCGGGCGAGTCCCTGCTCGAGGGCGGCCCTGAACAGCTCGTCGCGGACGGACGGCTCGTCGAGCGGGCGCACCGGCGAGGAGAGGTCGGGCCACCGGTGGATGCCGGTCGGCACATCGCCGACGGCGCTGACGCCGAGCCAGTGCGGCACGTCGATCCCGCGCAGCGAGGCGCCCATCGCGTCGACGAGGACGTGGCGCGGCAGGGAGCGATCCGGGTGCAGGCGGCGGATGGAGCCCTTGCTGACGACGACGGCGTCGGTGCTCGGGCCACCCTCGGAGGTGAGCTCGACCGGCGCGCCGCGCCCGAGCTCGGCGCCGAGGGCGCGCTGCTCCCCCGCGCGCTGGGCGGCCGTGACGAGCGGGAACTCGAGGCCGTCGGCGTCGTGGTGGCCGGACATCGGGTCGCCGGTCAGGTGGACGGCCGGGTTGCCGGGGCCGAGGGCCACGAGGGCGACGGGGAACTCGTGCACGCGGTCGGCGCCGACGAGGGCAGCCACCTCGGCGTCGGGGAAGGCCGTGAACAGGCGCGCGGTCACGCCGGCCGAGTCGGCAAGGGCGAGCGTCTGGGAGAGCATGGTGCCGGCGTCCCAGTAGACGTGGCGGAAGCCGCGCTCGCGGTAGCGCCAGCCGGTGCGCCACGGCACCCCCGTGACGACGACGGTCACGGCGTCGCCCGACGGCGGGGGGCCGAGGACGACGAGGGCGTGCGCCTCCGGGTCGTACCAGTGCAGGCCGGGTGCCAGGCCCTCGATCCGGGCGCCGCGCGGGACCGCGACGTAGAGCTCGAGCGGGAACCGCGCGCCCGCAGACCCCGCGGCGCGGAAGAGCATGAGCCCGCCGTCCGGGCGCGTGGTGCGCCGCGTGACTCCGGACGAGAGGTAGAGCAGGCGGGCCAGCGCGGGGAGGTCGAGGCCGCTCGGCTCGACGTCCGCGGTGCCGGCGAGCACGGCCGTGGCAGGGGCCGTGGACGCAGGGAGGTCGGTCGGCAGCAGGACTCGGCGGAGGTCGTCGTCGTAGCGCTTGTAGGACTGGGGGCGCCGCGTCAGGTCGTTGGGCACGAGGTCCTGCACGAGCCGGTCGTCGTCGGGGACCTCCATCCACTCCCGCTCCGGGGTGTAGCAGGTCAGGCGGTGCAGCAGGTGAGTGGGCCGCTCGGCGTCCGGTGCCATGAGGCCATCCTGCCCTCGCGGTGCTGGTGCGCGGTGGGGTTCGCCGCCGCGAGTCGCCTACCCTCGTGGGGTGCAGGTCCTGGACGAGCCGGAGTGGCGGGAGCGGACGGCGGCGCACGAGGCGCACGTCGACTCCGCGACAGCGGCGCACCTGGCCCGCCGCCGCGACCATCGCAAGCACCCCGTCGAGGACTTCCTCTTCACCTACTACTCCTTCAAGCCCGCTCAGCTGCGTCGCTGGCACCCGGGGGCGGGGACCGCACTCGGCGGAGCGGCTCAGGCTCCGCACACCGGCTGGCGCTTCTACGCCGAGGAGGCGGGCCTCGTCCACGTGGACGTCGAGGCCTTCACGGCGGCGCGGGGCGACACGCTGCGCTTCGTCCGCGAGCTGCTCGTGCGCACGGCAGGACGGTCGGCCCGCTTCGGCTGCTTCGGTCTGCACGAGTGGGCCATGGTCTACCGGCTCGACCCGTCCGACGTGCGGCACTCGGGATGGCCGCTGCGTCTCGGCGCCTCGGGCACCGACGCCGTCGTCGAGAGCCATCAGGTGGCCTGCTCGCACTTCGACGCATACCGCTTCTTCACGCCCGCCGCCCAGCCGCTCAACGCGCTGGCGCCGACGCGTGAGACCCAGACCGCCCTCGAGCAGCCCGGCTGCCTGCACGCCGGCATGGACCTCTACGGTCGCGTAGGAGTCAATTTGGTGCCGGCCATTTCCAGCGACCTACTGATGGACTGCTTTGAGCTGGCCCGCGACATTCGCTCTTTGGACATGCGTGCTTCTCCATACGACCTGCGCGATCTCGGCTACGAGCCGGTGTCCATCGAGACCGCAGAAGGCAAGGCCACCTATGTCGCGGAGCAGCGTGCGTTTGCCGAACGCGGCCAGGTACTGAGGGAGCGCTTGATCGCTGTGTGCGACGACATCTTGCAAACCGCCCGAGACGGGACTTGATCGCAATGCGGCATGAGAGTGCGGTTCGTGGATTAGCCTCGCGACGTGGCAAACGAGTATCGGTGCTTCCACTCGCGCACTCCCGAGGAGCAAGAGCCCGACGGCATCGATCCGGACATGATCCTGGAAGGCGTTGTCGCCTGCCAGCACGTCTACGGCATCGGCGTGTACGTCCCTGAGCAGGAGGTATGGGGCCACGTAAACGTCACTGCGATGGGTGTTGCCCGCGTCCGTGAGAACTTCGTGGACCACCCCGCGATCGGGACGCACCTCCGGCTGCAAGTCCTGGGCAGGACCCCCAACGGACAGCTCCGCCTGGCGGTCATCTAGCAGCACGCTCTTCGTCCCGGTCGCACGGGGAGCGGCATGATCGAGCGACCGCGTGATCCGGTCGAGGCTACGATCCCGTCATGGCGGCGAAGGGGTACTCGGCCGAGAAGGATCCGATGTGGGCTCAGCTGGGCATCACCAACCCTTCGACGCTGGCAAACATCACGCTGAGCGCGAAGAGGGACCGGCGGGTTGCAGCCACCATCGCAGCTGGTTTCTACAACAACGTCATTGTGTTCTTCGACATGCTAAGCAGCCGCGACCGCAACAACCTTCCGCCCATGAATCTGGACGGCCCATTGCTCGTCGACGGTTACAGCGAGAACCCGGACATGCCGAAGCCTGTCGACGCTTCGTATGCCAAGGCCGCCCTGGAGCGGCTGCGCGAGAGGCGCTGAGTCAGAGTCCAAGGCCGATGTCCGCACATCGGCATGAGGGGACGACTCCTTCCACGAGTTGTGCCTCCGGAATGCACGCCAGGATGGACCTCTACAAGTGGGCTCACAAGCTCGTGCCGGCAGTGTCGAGCGACATCGTCATGGACTGCTTCGAGCTGGCCCGCGACATCAGGGCCCTCGACATGCGGGCGGCGCCGTACGACCTGCGCGAGCTNCTACGAGCCCGTGCGGATCGAGACCGCCGAGGGCAAGGCGGAGTATGCCGCCGCGCAGCGCGGCTTCTCCGTCCGCGGTCAGGTGCTGCGGGAGCGTTTGATCACTGCTTGCGACCGCATTCTGCAAACCCCCTGAGATTCGACGCGATCGCGCAACGGGGCAGGACCGGACGATGGGTCTTCGGCCGTCAGGACTGGCAGTCCACCGCCACGACGCGGGGGCCGGACCCGAAGCGGCCCTCGTCAACCGCCACGGTGGCGAACTGGATGGGTACCACCGGTGACCGCGAGGGGTGGCGCTCGGTAGGTGGCAGTAGGCAGTCCGGCCATCCTCCGTCGTGGCTGTCCCCTCCAGCGTCGACCCAGCGCGGGACGTAACCGCGTGCGCAACGGTTCAGCGAGCCAGTGAATACGCACGCCTAAAACCCGCGCTCGAACGCTGGGAGCCGGGGCCTATCTCACCCCGGGGTGCTTCTCCCGCCAGGCGGCGGAGGCCGGTGTCGACAGCCATTCCTCGGAAGGGATCAATTGGTCGACGCCGTAGTAGACCGCGGCGCAATTGCCGGCCCAGTCAGGAGAGGTGGTGTAGCGGAACGGCTCGGTCGAGCCGGCAATCGGAGTAGGTGTGAACCGGACGATGCGCTTGCCCTCGCTGATCTGTCGCTCGACGGCTTCGTTGTTCGTGTCCCAGGCCTCGGCGCGGACGGTCATCTCGTGTACGAGCGCGGTGTTCCGCGGCACGATGGACCCCAACCACACCGTGCTGAACAGGGCCGACCCCCCGAGTAGCGCCGCCATGGCCGGAACCGCCAGGTTCCGCTGGCCGCCGCTGACGCGGCGGCCCAGCCAGTAACCGGCCGCGGCACCGTAGAGGGCGGCGGTCACGATGGCGGGGATCAGGAAGCTCGTCCAGGCGCGCTCGTACGTCCAGCCGTTGGGTCCGTAGCCATGCCGCAACCCGGCGATGACGCCGAACGATGCGATCACCACCAGGACGGCCGGAAGCATCACCACGAGCAGCTTGCGCAGAAGGGTCCACGAGCCGCCGGCGAACGGCAGCGACGTCCTGCGCAGAGCCGCGCTGCTGGCGAGCAGACCGACCATGAGCCCGGCGACGATCGCTGCGTAGTACGCGGGCTGGGACAGGATCATCTCCCAGGTGTTGAGCCATTGATGAACGGCCCCCGAGAGGCCGCGGACCGACAACAGCGACGGCTGTTCGTGCTTGTACGTCCCTTCGGTCCGCATGCGCTGGCCGGGCGAGAAGTACAGGACGGCGAATCCGGCGAGCATACCCATGAGCCACACAGCGATCCACGTGATCGGGAAGCGCGTCCGGCGGTCGCGCCACCCCAGCAGGGCAAGCAGCAGTGCCGTCCCCGCATAGACGCCGCTGACCACGAAGAACGCCTCGCCGAGCGATCCGATCACGAAGCCCATCAGCAACGCGAGCACGACCGCCGTGACTCGCACCCACCGCCGCGGGCTGCGTGCCGCGACCATGAGGATGATGACGTTCCAGATGCCCAGGATCGCCGGGAGCGTGTGCGTGACGGTGGCAGCCGGCCAATAGAGGATCTGGTACACCACGTTGCCGGCGAAGAACGTGAGCGCCGACACGACGACCGCCAGGAGCCCAGCCGCCGCCGCGGGCCATCGCCACTGCAGGTGGCGCAGCGCCAGGTACAACATGGTGAAGATCCCGACTGTCAGCGTGACGATCAGGACGAACGGCAGCACGCGAGCGCCACGGAGCCCGTCCGCGAAGAGCAGAACCTGGCCCACGTGGTAGGCCAGCCGGCCGTTCACCTTGAAGTAGTAGTAGTCGATAAACCCTAGTGAGCCGTAATCGCGGATCCGTGCCGCCGCGCACCAGTCATCCGCCGCCAGGCGAACGGCCGGGCTGGCGAATGCGCCCAGCGCGAGCAAGTGCACCGCGACGATGGCGGGCGGAAGCATCAGCAGCGCCCACAGCCACGGCTGCCGCCGGCTTCGGCCGGATGACCGCTCGTCGTGGGCGACCGACGTTTCTGTGGCGCGCTCGGCCTCGGCAGAGGCGGAAGAACTCATCAGATCGGGACCCCATCGACAGACTTGCGGCATCGAGCAGGACGTGACGGACGTGAACCGGCGGACATGTTACCCCACAGCGAAACCGGCTCATCCGGATTGAGGGTGTAGCGAAGGCATCGTGAAAGGAAACGCGGAACTAGGGCGTGTCTCCCGGTTCTCGTAGCCAGGTGATGATCCCGCTGAGGACGGCGCCGCCGCGGTAGGTCGGGGCGAGCTTGTCGTACCTTGTGGCTAGGCCGCGCCACTGCTTGAGGACGTTGAAGATCGCTCGATGACGTTGCGGCCCTTATCCGCCTCAGGGTCGAAATGACGAGCATTCCGTCTGCGTCACTCAGCGACACGGTCTCTCCAGGCGTGGCGATCACGACGTCACACAAGACGTGCCTGTCCCTCGACATGCGGGCGGCGCCGTACGACCTGCGTGAGCGNCTACGAGCCCGTGCGGATCGAGACCGCCGAGGGCAAGGCGGAGTATGCCGCCGCGCAGCGCGGTTTCTCCGTCCGCGGTCAGGCGCTGCGCGCCCGACCCGTCGAGGCGATCGACCGTGCCACCCCGGCCGAGACCGCTCCCCGGTCCTGACCGGGGAGCAGGGGTGGGGCGTGAGAGGTGTAGGTGTGCCCGGTCGGTGTGGTGGTGCGTACGGCGTGGGGTGCGCCGGGTTGGCAGGTGGGGAGTGTCTCGGCCGTGAAGCCGGGGAGCTGCTTGGTGTGGTTGCACCGCACGCACACGCCTTGGCCGTTGGTGTCGGTGGTGGGTCCGCCCTGGGCGTGGTCCCGGACGTGGTCGACGTGCCGGGCGGGGGCGTCGCACCAGGGGGTGCGGCAGGTGCCGACGTCGCGGGCGAGCAGGTAGCGGCGCAGCCCACCGTCGAAGGTGCGGCGGGTGGAGTCCATCGCGACGAGGGTCCCCGTGGCGGGGTGCGAGTAGAGCCGCCGCAGCCAGACCTGCGCCTCGTCCGAGCCTTGGGCGTGGCCTGGACCTGATCCGACGAGCAGGGTGCGGGCCCAGGCGGCAGGGACGGTGCCGTAGCCGGCGAGCTGTGCGGGGGTGGCGTCCCCGGCGAGCAGGGCCCGATCGCTCATGACGAGCTGGACCTCGACCGGCACGGCGTCCGCGGCAGCCTGCCCGGTGATGCGGGTGACGAAGGTGTCGGCCATGACCTGGCCCTTGCCGCGCTCGTCCCCGGCCGCGCGGGCGGTGTCGGCGGCAGCGGTGAGCGCGGCGTGCGCGGCGACGGCCTGCGCGACGGGGAGCAGCGCCGTGACGTAGGCCATCGTGTCCGGCGCGGGGCGGATCGTGACGCGTCGCTCGGACTCGGCCCTCACGGCGCGGGCCATGACGGAGGCAGCGTCGACCCGGTACGCGACAGCCCGGACCCGCCGGGCGAGCTCGCGGTCGCCCAGGGACCCGACTCTCCCAGCCGTCCCACCCGTGTCACTCAACGGTCCGACGACCTCCGCGTCGACGAGAGAGCGCTGCTCGCTGGTCAGGCTCGCGGTCTCGTTCACGACGAGCTGCGCCCGCCACTCGCTCAGCTCGCCGGCCTCGAGTGCGGCCAGAGTGTGAGGCAGGTCCCGGGTCAACGTCAGAGCGAGCCGCACGTGCGCCGCTCCGCGGACCGGTGACTCGTGCCGGGCGAGCGCGACCTGCGCCGCCACCCCCGTCATCCCCGACGGCCGCCGACTGCGCCGTGGCGCTGCCGGCTGCCGGCCGCTGTGACCAGTGCCGTCGTCGTCGAAGGACGCCGCAAGCGCCTGCGCCCGCGCTGCCCGCCACCCGTCGAAGTCACCGGCGTCGGAGCACTCTCGGGCCCGCTCCCGCCACGCCTGCGCGACTCGCTCCTGGGAGTCCACGAACGCCGCGGTGACGCGCACCTGAGCCGCTGCCACCGCGGACTTCACCCGCTCGAGCACGGCGAGCTGGTCGACCCGCTCCTGGTCCGAATCACCACCGGCCCCGACCCGTGACAACACCGGAAAGAGGGCCTCCAAGCCCTCCGCCGTCACTGCCGCTGCATCATCGAACATGGGTTCGATTCTACGCGATTCCGACCCCCGGCCCCAGGTTTTCTACAGCGCCAATTCGACTGACGCCGAACGAAATCCACGTCAGTCGGAGTCGTCGACATAGAGGCAGAACGGGTGGCCCGCGGGGTCGAGCAGGACGCGCACGTCCTCCTGCGGCTGGAACTCGGCGAGCTCCGCCCCGACCTCGACGGCATGCGCCACGGCGGCCTCGAGGTCGTCCACCTCGAGGTCGAGGTGGAGCATCATGATCGGCTTGCCGGGCTCGCTCGGCCAGATCGGCCGCACGTAGTTCGGCTCCGTCTGGAACGAGAGGTTGTAGCCGGCGGTCTCCGAGGGCGCGAGCGTGGCCCACGCAGGGTTGTCCTTGTAGAGCGTCCAGCCGAGCAGGCGCTGGTAGAAGTGCGCCAGCTCGGAGGCAAGCGGGGCGTCGAGCACGACGCCGAACCAGTGCTTCGTCGTTCGTAGCGGCATCGGACCAGCATGCCAAGACCGAGGCCACAGGAGCCGCGAAGAAGCCCGAGAACGGTGTATCAGCGGTGCCGCCACCGACTCTGAGGGGTGTCGGCGAAGGTCCAGGCACGCGCGTCGACGATCCCCACCCTTCAGGGGTGGTGCTGGGCGGGGCCTGGACCGCCCAGCACTTGCCGGCCCCGGCGCTCAGCCGGACGCCGCGAGGCCCCGGACGATCACGGAGAGCCCGACCTCGAACGCCTTGGCCTCGGTCGTCGCATCAGGGGCCGGGAGGTCCGGGTCGACGGAGGCTGCAAGAGCCCGATCTTGCTGTCCTGCAACAGATCCCAGGATGTGGTGCACCACGAGGGCCGCCACCTCGTCGCGCTCGGCAGCGGGCGCTCCGGCGTCGTGGACGAGGCGCGCCAGGTCACGGAGGGCTCGAGCGGCACCCGGCTCGACGGCATACGCGAGCCCGACGACGTCGGCGGCGTCGGGCACCTGCACGAGCGCCTCGCGCACGGCCACGGCGAGACCGACGAGCGCCTCGGCCGGCGGCCGGTCGACCGGCACGGGTGGGATCTCGGCGAGCAGCACGTCGGACACCTCGACGAGGAGCTCCTGCTTGTTCGCCACGTGCCAGTAGAGCGCGCCCGGCGCGACGCCGAGCTCGCGGGCGAGACGGCGCATCGACAGGTCGCCGAGGCCGTAGCGGCGCAGGAGGTCGACGGCGGTCGCGACGACCTGGTCCCGGCTGAGTGCCACGCGCTCCCCCGCCCTCGGCGCACGAGCCCCCTGCGGACCCGCGTTGACAGCCGAGCCGAGCGACTCGGCATACTGAACACCGTTCAAGTTGAACACCGTTCAACGCCGCGCGCAAGGAGCCCGCATGACCCGCCGATTCGACGACCTCGCCGACGCCGTGCTCGCCGGCACCCCGGTCACCACCGACGACGCCCTCGACGTCCTCCGCGCCACGGACGACGAGCTGCTGGCGGTCGTCGCGGCAGCAGCACGCCTGCGCCGCAAGCACTTCGGCAACACCGTCAAGGTCAACTACCTCGTCAACCTCAAGTCGGGCCTCTGCCCCGAGGACTGCCACTACTGCTCCCAGCGTCTCGGCTCGCAGGCCGACATCCTCAAGTACACCTGGCTCAAGCCCGACGAGGCGATCGAGCAGGCCTCCGCCGGACTACGCGGCGGCGCGACGCGGATCTGCATGGTCTCGAGCGGACGCGGCCCGACCGACCGCGACGTCGAGCGCGTGGCCGGGATGGTCGGCGCGCTCAAGCAGGAGCACCCCGATGTCGAGGTCTGCGCCTGCCTCGGCCTCCTCAAGGACGGCCAGGCGGAGCGGCTGCGCGACGCGGGCGTCGACGCCTACAACCACAACATCAACACGGCCGAGTCGCACCACGACGACATCGTCACGAGCCACACCTACGCCGACCGCGTCGACACCGTGACGAAGGCCAAGGACGCCGGTCTCTCGCCGTGCTCCGGCCTCATCGCCGGGCTGGGCGAGACCGACGAGCAGCTCGTCGAGGCGCTCTTCGCGCTCCGGGAGCTCGGATCGGACTCGATCCCCGTCAACTTCCTCATGCCCTTCGACGGCACCCCGCTCGAGGGCACGTGGGACCTCACTCCGGGACGCTGCCTGCGCATCCTCGCCATGGCGCGGATCGTCTGTCCCGACAAGGAGATCCGCATCGCCGGAGGTCGCGAGATGCACCTGCGCTCGCTCCAGGGCCTGGCCCTGCACGTCGCCAACTCGATCTTCCTCGGTGACTACCTGACGTCCGAGGGCCAGGCCGCGGAGGCCGACCTCGAGCTCATCCGCGACAACGGCTTCGTCGTCCTCGGCGCCGACGAGCCCTCGGCCGACCCGGCCCGTCCCGCGGCGACCACGCACGACCCGGCCAAGCGGCGTCGGGGGGCCGGGACGGACCTCCCCGCCAATGCCTGAACCGCTCGGCTCGCCGCTCGCGGCCCGCGACCGCGGGCTCGTGTGGCATCCCTACGCACCGCTCGACGGACCCGAGCCGTATGCCGTCGAGGGGGCCTCGGGCGTTCGCCTGAGGCTCACGTCGCCGGCCGGCGAGCGTTTCGAGGTCGTCGACGCGATGGCGTCGTGGTGGTGCGCCGTGCACGGCTATCGGAACCCGGCCCTCGACGCGGCCGCGCACGAGCAGGTCGACCGCTTCAGCCACGTCATGTTCGGGGGGCTGACGCACGAGCCGGCGGTCCGGCTCGCCGAGCGCCTCACGGCGATGGCGCCCGGGCCCATGGCACACGTCTTCTTCGCCGACTCGGGGTCGGTCTCGGTCGAGGTCGCCCTCAAGCTCGCGCTGCAGTACCAGGCGGCCCGTGGACGTCCGAACCGCCAGCGGTTCCTGACGGTCCGCGGCGGCTACCACGGTGACACGTTCGCCGCGATGAGCGTGTGCGACCCCGTGGACGGCATGCACTCGGCCTTCCCCGGCATCCTGGCCCGCCAGGTCTTCGCCCCGGGGCCGCCCGCCGCCCGCCTCGCCACGACGGCCACCGGCGAGGAGCACTGGGAGACAGACCGGTCCGCGCTCGACGCGTGGGCGTCCGAGGTGCGCCACCTCGCCCGGACGCACGGCGACGAGCTCGCGGCAGTCGTCGTCGAGCCCGTGCTCCAGGGCGCCGGAGGCATGCACGTCTACCACCCCGACTGCCTCCGACTGCTGCGCGACGTGGCCGACGAGCACGGCCTGCTCCTCGTCGTCGACGAGATCGCGACGGGCTTCGGTCGCACCGGGCGGCTCTTCGCCTCCGAGTGGGCCGACGTCGCTCCGGACGTCATCTGCGTCGGCAAGGCCCTGACCGGTGGATACCTCTCTCTCGCAGCGGTGCTCACGACCAGCGCCGTCGGGGAGGCGATCACGCGGTCCGCCTTCCGGGCCCTCCTGCACGGGCCCACCTTCATGGCCAACCCGCTCGCCTGTGCGGTGGCCAACGCATCCGTCGAGCTCGTCGAGAGCACCTGGAAGGACCACGTCCCCCGCGTCGGACGCCTGCTCGCCGAGCACCTCCTGCCCGCTGCTGCCCTCCCCCAGGTCGCCGACGTGCGCACCCTGGGCGCGGTCGGTGTCGTGCAGCTCACGTCCCCCGTCGACGTCGTCGGCGTCACCCGTGCCGCGCTGCAGCGAGGCATCTGGGTCCGCCCGTTCCGTGATCTCGTCTACACGATGCCTCCCTACGTCTGCACCAACGACGACGTCCGGCTCATCGCCCAAGGCGTCGTCGAGGCCGTCGCGGAGGTCCACGGATGAGCGACTGGGACGCGTGGCTGGCCGAGCGCTCCGACCTCCGGGCCGAGCGCGGCACCGAGCGCTTCGACCCCGTGCTCCGTCTGGGCGGGCGAGGCGCCGGTTCGCGTGACCCGCTCGACCTCGCCTCGAACGACTACCTCGGGCTGTCCCGTGACGAGCGGGTCGTGGCGGCTGCCCGTGAGGCGCTCGACCGGTACGGGACGTCGGCGACCGCCAGCCGGCTCGTCACCGGCACGCTTCCCGTCCACCGTGACCTCGAGGCCGCCCTCTGCGGGCTCACCGGCCAAGCGAGCGCGCTCGCCTTCTCCACCGGGTATGCCGCAAACCTGGGGGTGCTCACGGCGCTCAGCGGGCGGGGGGCCGAGATCCTGCTCGACGCCCACGCCCACGCCTCGCTCCACGACGCGGCCCGCATGTCGCGCTCGCCCTACTCCACGTTCGCCCACAACGACGCTTCAGCGCTCGAGCGGGAGCTCGCTGCCCGGCCGGACCGGCGGGTGGTCGTCGCGGTCGAGTCCATCTACTCTGTCCTCGGTGACGCCGCGCCCCTGCGGGCTCTCGTGGAGGTCTGCCACCGCCACGGCGCCCTGCTGGTCGTCGACGAGGCGCACGGCATCGGGGTGGCCGGGCACGGGCGCGGACTCGTCCACGAGCTCGGTCTCGTCGGGGCCCGGGACGTCGTCGTGACGCTGACCCTCTCCAAGGCTCTCGGCTCGCAGGGCGGCGCGGCGCTCGGGTCGACCACCGTGCGTCACCACCTCGTCAACACCGCGCGCAGCTTCATCTTCGACACGGGCCTCGCGCCCGCCTCCGCGGCTGCGGCCCGCGCGGCCGCGGACCTCGTCGCCGACGACCCGGCTCTGGCGGCCTCGGTCCGGGCCAACGCCGGCACCATCGCGACGATCTGCGGCATCGAGCAGGCGGCCGGCGCCGTGCAGTCCCTGCCGATGCCGTCACCGAAGAGCGCCGTCGCCGCGGCCCTCGACCTGCGGGCCCAGGGTGTCCTCGTCGGATGCTTCCGACCACCGAGCGTCCCCGACGGCGTGTCCCGGCTCCGCATCACGGCGCGCGCCGACCTCGCCGGGGACGACCTCTACCAGGCGGCGCGACTCGTGGCCCGAGCCGCCGCGATTCACGGCGGACCACCCGTCGCCGGTACCGTCGAGGGGCCACGGGCAGGGGACGCTCCCTCCCCCGTCCGTGGCCTCCCGTCGGTCGCGGCGGTCGAGGGCACGCAGGGGCCGGTGCCCCCGTCCCCGCTCGCGTCGATCCCACCGCGCGGCGACGATGACTGAGCCCCTGCCGGCGGGGCAGGCCCGACGGCCCCGGGTCCTCGTCGTCACGGGCACCGACACCGACGTGGGCAAGACCGTCGTGACGGCGGCGGTCGTCGCCACGGCACGAGCAGCGGGACTGGGCGTGACGGCATACAAGCCCACGCAGACGGGCGTCGCACCCGGCGAGCCGGGCGACATGGCCGAGGTGGAGAGGCTGACGGGCGTCACGACGGTCGAGGGAGTGCGCCTTCGGGCACCCATGGCGCCGAGGCCGGCCGCCGCCCTCGAGCACGCCGTCCTGCCCACGCTGGCCGAGCACGTCGCACGCGTCGCCCACCTGGCGGCCGGGCACGACCTCGTCGTCGTCGAGGGCGCGGGTGGCCTGCTCGTCGAGCTCACGGACGACGGCGAGACGCTGGCCGACCTCGCCGCAGCTGTCCCCGACAGTGGCGTGGTCGTCGTGGCGCGGAGCGCCCTCGGCACCCTCAACCACACCATGCTGACGCGAGAAGCGCTGTCACACAGAGGAGTCCGTCAGCTCGGGATCGTCATCGGCGCGTGGCCCGAGCACCCCGATGTCATCGAGACGACGAACCGCGACTACCTCGGCGCCCTTCCCGAAGGGCTCCTCGGCGCCGTCCCCCTCGGCGCCCCGCAGCACGACGCGCCTGCGTTCGGCGCAGCTGCCCCTGGCTGGCTCCCCGGACTGGCTCAGCGCCTCGGCACACCCTGACGAAGCAGGCCGTGCACGATCCCGTCGGTGAGGGCGCGCCACGACGCGGCGAGGATCGAGCCGGCGACACCTATGGTGTCCCACGACGTCTCGCCGTCGGACGTCTCGATGAGCACGCGCGTCACGGCGTCGGTGCCGTGCGAGGCGTCGAGGATGCGCACCTTGAAGTCGATGAGCTCGATCTTCTCGATCTCGGGGTAGGCCCTTGCCAGCGCCTCGCGGAGGGCGTGGTCGAGGGCGTTGACCGGGCCGTTGCCCTCGCCGGTCGCGATGAGGCGTGAGCCGTCGGCGCGCAGCTTGACGGTCGCCTCCGACGTGGCGTCGCCCTCGCCCGACGAGTCGGTGATGACCCGCCACGACTCGACCTCGAAGTAGTCGGTGCAGCCCGGCTCGAGGGCCTCGCGGAGCATCAGCTCGACGGTGGCGTCGGCGGCGTCGAAGGTCCACCCGCGCAGCTCGAGGTCCTTGACCTCGGCGAGCACGGCGGCGACGACGTCGGGCCGGTCCGACAGGTCGAGGCCGGCCTCGCGGGCCTTGAGCTCGATGCTCGCCCGCCCCGCCATGTCGGAGACGAGGGTGCGCATGCCGTTGCCGACGAGCGCCGGGTCCATGTGCTGGTAGAGGTCGGGGTCGACCTTGAGGGCGCTGGCGTGCAGCCCCGCCTTGTGCGCGAACGCGCTGGCGCCGACGTACGGCTGGCGGCTGTAGGCGGGGACGTTGGTCACCTCGCTGATGGCGTGCGCGATGTGCATGGCCCGGCGGAACGAGTCGCGCTCCATGGCCTCCAGTCCGAGCTTGAACTGGAGGTTGGCGGCCACGGTGAGCAGGTCGGCGTTGCCGGTGCGCTCGCCGTAGCCGTTGACGGTGCCCTGCACGTGCGTCGCACCGGCGCGCACCGCGGCGACGGAGTTGGCCGCCGCGCAGCCGGTGTCGTTGTGGCAGTGGGCGCCGACGCGGGCGCCGGTCGAGGCGATGACGTCGGTGACGACCTCCTCGACCTGGTGCGGAAGCATGCCGCCGTTGGTGTCGCAGAGCACGACGACCTCGGCCCCCGCCTCGTGCGCGGTGCGCACGACCGACAGGGCGTAGTCGCGGTCGAGGTGCCAGCCGTCGAAGAAGTGCTCGCAGTCGAGGAAGACGCGGCGCCCCCCGCCGACGAGATGGCTGACCGTGTCGCGGACCATCTCGAGGTTCTCCTCGAGCGTCGTGCGCAGCGCCCGCTCGACGTGGCCGGTGTGGGACTTCGCGACGAGGCACACGACGGACGCCCCCGAGTCGACGAGGGCACGCACGAGGGGGTCCTCCGCCGCGACCCCGCCGGCGCGACGGGTGGCCCCGAAGGCGGCGAGGGTCGCGCGGCGCAGGTCGAGCTCGGTCCGTGCCCGCTCGAAGAACTCCGTGTCCTTCGGGTTGGCACCGGGCCAGCCGCCCTCGATGAAGTCGACCCCGAGATCGTCGAGCAGCCCGGCGATGGCGAGCTTGTCCGACACCGAGAGGTTGAGCCCCTCCTGCTGGGCGCCGTCGCGCAGGGTGGTGTCGTAGACGTGCAGCGCTTCCATGGCCTTCATTGTCCTCGATCTCGGGGGTTCGGCCGACCGCCTGTTCTGGGGGCGGGCGACGCGGGTGTGGTGTGCGGCCCGGTCTCTTCTCGTGGTCGCGGCAGCCGGGGTGGTGGCCTTCGCGGTGTCTCCGTCGGGGTGGTTCGGGAAACAAAAAGACCCCCCAGGGTTGGGAGGTCTGCGCGACGAGGGGTGCTCGTCGCGCTATTCGATAATGAGGGTGCCGGTGGGCACGGGTCGCTTCATCACACGCTCACGGTAGGGCTCGCGAAACATCGGCGAAACACCACGTCCGGATCGTGGACCGGGTGTCTCACCCGGAGGGCACCAGGGCACCCGGCCGTCAGGGTGACGGGCGCCGCTGCCGGGTGACGACGGCGGCCTCGACCAGGGCCCGGAAGAGCCGCAGGTCGGTGCCGACCTCCGGGTGCCACTGGACCGCGAGCCGGAAGAAGGCGCTCGGGTCCTCCATCGCCTCCAGCGTGCCGTCGTCGGCCCAGGCGGACGCCTCGTAGCCCGGGTGGGTCAGGACCGACTGGTGGTGGTAGCTCGGCACGTCGGCCTCCTCGCCCAGGATCGCGGCCAGCCGGGTCCCCGCGACGGTGCGCACGGGGTGGATGCCGTACGTCGCGGGCGCGGGCGAGTGGTCGTGGTGGCCGACGCGGTCGGGGACGTGCTGCTCGAGCAGACCGCCCGCCCCGACCGCCATGACCTGCATGCCCCGGCAGATGCCCAGGAGCGGCACGTCCACCAGGGCGGTCGCCCGCGCGATCGCGAGCTCGGTCGAGTCCCGGTCGGGTCGCGACGCCTGCACCGAGGAGTGCCGCTCGTCGGCGTACAGCTCGGGTGCCACGTCGACGCCGCCGGCGAGGATGACGCCGTCGAGGCGCTCGACGATCTCGATGGCGGTCCCGTCGTCGGCGTCGGGGCGCGGCGGGATGACGACCGCGATCCCGCCCGCGTCCTCCACCTGCCGGACGTAGCGGTGCGGCACGAGCGTCCCGGGCACGTCGACCCAGCGGCCCCACGAGGCCCGCTCGACGTATGCGGTGATCCCGATGACCGGACGACCCATGACGACGACCTCCTACGCAGCCTCCGACAAGTCTCTCTCAGTGCCTCTCAGAGCGGCGTGACATAGGCGCCCGAGATCCCGCCGTCGACGAGGAAGGTCGAGGCGGTGACGAAGCTCGACTCGTCGGAGGCGAGGAAGAGCACGGCGTTGGCCATCTCCTCCGGCTCGCCGAAGCGGCCCATCGGCACGTGCACGAGGCGCCGTGCGGCGCGCTCCTCGTCCTTGGCGAAGAGCTCCCGGAGCAGCGGCGTGTTGACCGGGCCCGGGCACAGGGCGTTGACGCGGACCCCCTCGCGGGCGAACTGCACGCCGAGCTCGCGGGACATCGAGAGCACGCCGCCCTTGCTCGCGCTGTAGGAGATCTGCGACGTGGCGGCGCCCATGACGGCGACGAACGAGGCCGTGTTGATGATCGAGCCCTTGCCCTGTTCGAGCATGTAGGGCAGGGCGGCCTTGCAGCAGAGGTAGACCGACGTGAGGTTGACCTCCTGCACCTTGCGCCAGGCGTCGAGGTCGGTGTCGAGGATGGAGTCGTCCTCGGGCGGGCTGATGCCGGCGTTGTTGAAGGCGATGTCGACCGAGCCGTACGTCTCCTTGGCCGTGCGGAAGAGCGTGTCGACGTCCTCCTTGCTCACGACGTCGACGCGCACGAAGGTGCCGCCCACCTCCTCGGCGATGCGGGTGCCGTTCACCTCGTCGAGGTCGCCGATGACGACCCTGGCGCCTTCCTCGGCGAAACGCCGCACGGTTGCGAGACCGATGCCCGAGCATCCGCCCGTGATGACCGCAACCTTGCCGTCGAGCCTGCCTGCCATGTGGATGTCCTTCCAACCAAGTGGATCTGCGTGATGAGTGGGTCGACCGCCGGCCGGTCTGCCGTTCAGTCGGTCGAGATGAAGACGTTCTTGACCTCGGAGAACGCATCGAGCGCGTCGGGGCCCAGCTCGCGCCCGATCCCGCTCTGCTTGAACCCGCCGAACGGGGTCGAGTAGCGCACGCTGCTGTGGGAGTTCACCGAGAGGTTGCCGGCCTCGACCCCGCGCGCGACCCGGAGGCCCCGGCCGATGTCGCGGGTCCAGATGGACCCCGAGAGACCGTATGCCGTGTCGTTGGCCTTGGCGACCGCGTCGGCCTCGTCGTCGAACGGCATGACCGCGACGACCGGCCCGAAGACCTCCTCCTGCCAGACCCGGTCGGTCGTCGAGCGCGGCAGGACGACGGTGGCGGGGTACCAGTAGCCGCTGCCGTCGGGGGCGTCTCCCCGGAAGGCGACGTCGACGTCCTCGGTGGCGTCCTCGACGTAGGAGCGCACGGTGTCGCGCTGGCCGGCGCTGATGAGCGGACCCATCTCCGCGGCCTCGTCACGGGGGTCGGTGACGACGACGCCGCGCACCGCGGTCTCGAAGTGCTCCATGAAGGTGTCGAAGACCGTGCGCTCGACGAGGATGCGGCTGCGGGCGCAGCAGTCCTGGCCCGCGTTGTCGAAGACCCCGTAGGGGGCCCGCGCGGCGGCCAGCTCCAGGTCGGAGTCGGCGAAGACGATGTTGGCGCTCTTGCCGCCGAGCTCCAGGGTGACGCGCTTGACCTGGTCGGCGGCGCCCCTCATGATCCGCTGGCCGACCGCCGTCGATCCGGTGAAGCAGACCTTGCGCACGTCGGGGTGCGTGACGAACCGCTCGCCGACGACCGTGCCCTTGCCGGGGACCACGGTGAAGACACCCTCGGGGATCCCGGCCTCGAGGGCCAGCTCGCCGAGCCGGACGGCGGTGAGCGGCGTCAGCTCGGCAGGCTTCAGGACGACCGTGTTGCCGGCGGCCAGGGCCGGCGCGAAGCCCCAGCCGGCGATCGGCATGGGGAAGTTCCACGGGACGATGATGCCGACGACGCCGAGCGGCTCGCGGAACGTCACGTCGATGCCGCCCGCGACCGGGATCTGTCGGCCGAAGTGCCGCTCGGGGGCCCCGGAGTAGTACGCGAGCACGTCGCGGACGTTGCCCGCCTCCCAGCGCGCGTTGCCGATGGTGTGCCCGGCGTTCTCGACCTCGAGCAGGGCGAGCTCCTCCTGGTGCTCGCCGACGAGGTCGGAGAAGCGGCGCAGCAGGAGCGAGCGGTCGGCCGGGCTCACGGCCCGCCAGGCGGGGCTCGCGGCCGACGCCCCGGCGATGGCGGCGTCGGTCTGCTCGAGCGAGGCCAGTTCGACGGTGCGGACGACCTCCTCGGTCGCCGGGTTGATGACGTCGTGCGTGGTGGTCACAGTCGCTCGAATCCTCTCCTGCGCTCCCAGTCGGTGACGGCGGCGTTGAAGGCCGTGATCTCGACGTCGGCGGCGTTGACGTAGTGGTCGACGACCTCGTCCCCGAAGGCCGCCCGGGCCACGGTCGACCCGGCGAGCAGGTCCCGCGCCTCCTGCAGGGTCGTCGGCACGCGCGGCTTGTCCGACGTGTACGCGTTGCCCTCGAGGGCCGGCTCCAGCTCGAGCTCGTTCTCGATGCCGTGCAGCCCACCGGCGAGCATGGCCGCGACGGCGAGGTAGGGGTTGAGGTCGCCGCCACCGACACGGTTCTCGACCCGCAGGCCGGCGCCGTGACCGACGACGCGCAGCGCGCAGGTGCGGTTGTCACGCCCCCAGGCGACCGCGGTCGGGGCGAAGCTCGCCGACGCGAAACGCTTGTAGGAGTTGATGTTCGGTGCGTAGAAGTACGTCAGCTCGCGCTGCGTCGCGAGGATGCCGGCGAGGAAGTGCTCGAACA
The DNA here is from genome assembly GCF_001429645.1 of Terrabacter sp. Soil810. Lineage (NCBI taxonomy): Bacteria > Bacillati > Actinomycetota > Actinomycetes > Micrococcales > Intrasporangiaceae > Terrabacter > Terrabacter sp. Soil810. The sequence continues at coordinate 765,627 of NZ_LMSW01000011.1, read as the reverse complement.
TCGCGCTGTGCCCGTGCTCACGGTCGTCGTCGACGAAGACGGTCTCGCCGTCGAGGCCGCGCAGCGACAGATGGATGTGGCACGAGCTGCCCTCGCGCTGGTCGAACTTGGCCATGAAGGTCAGCGACTGCCCGTGGTGGGCCGCGATCTCCTTGGCGGCGTTGCGGTAGACGACGTGGTTGTCGCACGTGCGCACCGCCTCGTCGAACAGGAAGCCGATCTCGTGCTGGCCGTAGTTGCACTCGCCCTTGGCGCTCTCGACGACGGCGCCCGCGGCATACATCTCGTTGCGGATCTCGCGCAGCAGCGGCTCGACGCGGTCGCCACCGAGGATCGAGTAGTCGACGTTGTAGCGGTTCGCCGGCGTCAGGCCGGTGTAGTTCGCGTCCCACGCCTGCTCGTAGGACTCCTGGAAGACGATGAACTCGAGCTCGGTGCCGCAGTGCGCCGCCATCCCGAGGTCCGCGGCCCGGTCGACCTGCGCCTTGAGCACCGACCGGGGCGACTGCGCGACGGCGCCGCTGCCGTCGAGCCACGTGAGGTCGCACTGCACGGTCGCGGAGTGAGGACTGCCGGGAGTGCGGCGCAGCGTGTCGAGGTCGAGGTCGAAGAACATGTCGCCGTAGCCGCGCTCCCACGAGGAGATGGCGTAGCCGTCGACGGTATTCATGTCGACGTCGACGGCCAGCAGGTAGTTGCAGCCCTCGGTGCCGTCCTCGAGCACGTGGTCGAGGAAGTAGTGGCCGTGGAGGCGCTTGCCCTGCAGGCGGCCCTGCATGTCGGTGAAGGCGACGACGACGGTGTCGATGTCGCCCGACTCGATCTCCTCGCGGAGCCGGTCGAGCGTGAGCGTGGGTGTGGGCGCCATGTCGTGCCTTCCTGTCGTCTCAGCCGATGAGGCCGCGGAGCAGTGCGGAGGTGGCATCGCAGTGCTCCTCCATGACCGCCCTGGCTCGTTCCGCGTTCCCGCCGAGGATGGCCCCGACGATCTGGTCGTGCTGGGCGTTGGAGTGCTCGATGTTGCGCCGGAGCACCGGGATCGCCATGAGCATGTCGTGCAGGGCCGCCTGCGACCGTGTGACGGCGTCGATCAGCATCGGCGAGCCCGAGAGCGTCGCGACCGCCAGGTGCAGTCGGGAGTCGGCGACGCGGTGCGCGGCAGCGTCGAGGGCCTGGTCCACCTCGGCGAGGCAGTCGGTGAGCCAGGCCCGCTGGTCACCGGCGAGCGGCTGCGTGGCGGCGAGCCAGGCGGCGCCGGGCTCGACCACGCGGCGGAAGGTCAACGCGTCGCGCATCGCCGCGCCGCTGCGCACGAACGCTCCGGTCGTGCTCGACGGGAGCTCGGCCGCATCGGTGACCCAGGTGCCGCCGCCACGACCGCGTCGGGTCAACACCAGCCCCGAGTCCCGCAACGCGGCGATGGCCTCGCGCAGGGTGTTGCGACTGACGCCGAGACGTTCGGCCAGCTCACGCTCGGGGGGCAGCTGCTCACCTCGGGCGAAGACCCCGAGCCGGATGGCGGTGGCGAGCTGCTCGACGGTGCCCTCGAAGACGTTGCCGGACGCGGGGCGCAGCACGACGTCCGGCAGGGACGGCTGTCGTTCGGCTGCGCTCACGTGTCGATCCAATACCGTCACCTCCACCTCGTCAATGGTCTGAGAAAGAACCAAAGTGCGTGTCGGACGCCGCCCGGCCGAGTCGTAGCCCGTGCGGGTCGAGCGGCGGTCGGAGGCCGACCGTGAGGGGGTGGCGATCCCCTGCCACGTCGACCGTCCACTCCCCCGTGCGTACCCACTCGCCCGTCGCCTCGCCCGCCTGCCGGTCACCCACGAGCGCCAGCCCGACGCCGGCCCCGACGGTGGCACCCCAGGCAGCGCTCGTCACCTGGCCCACGGGCCGCCCGTCTCGCAGCACGAGCTCACCACCCCACGGGTATGCCGTCGGGTCCCCCACGACGAACGACACGACACGTCGCGGCGGGGTCACGGCCCGGGCGGCCTCGACGGCCGTGCGTCCGAGGAAGTCGACGTCCGTGGCGAGCTTGCAGGCGAAGGTCAGCCCCGCCGCCACCGGGCCGGTCTCGGTCGTCAGCTCGCGCCCGAACGCGCGGTAGCCCTTCTCGAGCCGCATCGCCTCGATGGCGTAGTAGCCGGCGGCCCGGATGCCGAGGTCGGCCCCGGCCCGGAAGAGCTCGTCGTACACGCCGGCCGCGAGCTCGGTGGGCACGTAGAGCTCCCAGCCGAGCTCGCCGACGTACGTGATGCGCGTGGCCCGCACGAGAGCCGACCCGAGACGCACCTCGCGGCTCGTTCCGAACGGGAACGACCCGTCGTCGAAGGGGTCGTCCGACACCGTGGACAGCAGGTCGGCCGAGCGCGGTCCCATGACGCCCAGGACGGCATACGCGCTCGTGACGTCGACGACGCTGGCATCGACACCGACGGGCACGTGACGCCTCATCCAGTCGAGGTCACGCACGGTGGTCGCCGCGCTGCTGACGACGAGGAACTCCCGCTCTCCGGTGCGCGTCACGGTGACGTCCGACTCGTAGGTGCCGCCCTCGTTGAGCATCCCGGTGTAGACGGTCCGGCCCACCGGCACGGCGACGTCGGCGGTGCAGATCCACTGCAGCGCACTCTCGGCGTCCGCGCCGACGACGACGTACTTCGAGAAGGACGTCTGGTCGAAGACGGCGACCGCCTCGCGCGTCGCCCGCTGCTCCGCGACGCACCAGTCGACCCAGGTCGGCCGCTCCCACGAGTAGTCGATCGCTGGCGAGTCACCCTGGGGCGCAAAGACGTTGGCCCGTTCCCAGTGGTTGCGGGTGCCGAGGACGGCGCCTTGCGCGACGATCCTGTCGTGCAGCGGCGAGAGCCGCTGCGGGCGCCCCGTCTCGGGCTCGCGGTTCGGCCAGGGCACGGCGTAGTGCAGGCCGAGCATCTCGACGACCCGCTCTCGGAGCCAGGCGTCGTTGCCGGCGAGCGGCGAGAAGCGCCGGATGTCGGCACCGATGAGGTCCAGGGTCGGACGCCCCTCGACGACCCACTCGGCCAGGGCCCGGCCGGCTCCTCCCGCAGTCGCGATCCCCACCGAGTTGAAGCCCGCACCGACGAAGAAGCCCGGCAGCTCCGGCGCCTCCCCGATGACGAACTGGTTGTCGGGCGTGAAGCTCTCGGGACCGTTGTAGAACTTGCGGATCCCCGTCTCGGCGAGCACCGGGAGTCGGTGGACCGCACTCTCCATGAGCACCTCGAAGTGCTCCCAGTCCTCGTCGAGCAGCGCGAACTCGAAGGGGTAGGGGATGCTGTCGGGCGACACCCACGGCTTCGCAGCGGGCTCGAAACCGCCGACGAGGAGGCCACCGACCTCCTCCTTGACGTAGGTGTACCCGTCAGGATCCCGCAGCACCGGCAGGTCGCGGTGGACTCCCTCGACCGGCTCGGTCACGACGTAGAAGTGCTCCGCCGAGTGCAACGGGACGTTGACCCCGGCCATCGCGCCGACGGCCCGGGCCCACTGACCGGCGCAGTTGACGACGACGTCGGCCTCGACGTCGTCGTGGTCGGTGCGCACACCGGCGGCGCGGCCGTCGCGCGTCAGGACGCCGGTGACGCGGACCTGTTCGGCGATGCGCACCCCGAGCTGCCGTGCCCCCTTGGCGAGGGCCTGGGTCAGGTCGGTCGGGTTCGCCTTGCCGTCACCCGGGAGCCAGATGGCCCCGACGAGGTCGTCGACCCGGATGAGCGGGTAGCGCTCCCGGGCCTGCTCGGGCGTCAGCAGCTCGCAGTCCAGGTCGTATGCCGCCGCACTGGCCGCCGTGCGCCGCAGCGCGACCATGCGCTCCGCCGTGCGGGCCACGGTCAGGCCGCCGCAGACCCGGTAGCCGGTGCCGAGCCCGGTCTCCGCCTCGAGGCGCGAGTAGAGGTCGGTCGAGTACTGGACCAGGCGGGTGCCGGCCTCGCTCGCCCGCAGCTGCCCGACGAGTCCGGCGGCGTGCCACGTCGTGCCGCACGAGAGGCTCCCCTGCTCGAGGAGCAGCACGTCGGTGCGGCCGAGATGGGCCAGGTGGTAGGCGACGCTGGCGCCGATCACACCGCCGCCGATGACGACGATCTCTGCGCGAGAAGGGATCTGGGTCATCGCCGCGCTCCCGGGTCGTCACCCGCGCCGGCGTCGAGGAGATCGTCGAGACGACGGCTCGTCAGCAGGGCCGCGGCGGGCTCGAAGCGCTCCGTCGTGAACGCCCAGAAGTCGGCGTCGAGGTCGGACACCCCGTGCTGGATGGCGCCCCAGAGGGTCCAGGCGTACTGGCCGGCGAGCCCCCAGAGCTCGGCCCGCGCGAGCAACCGGTCACTGACACGGCCGTGGTAGGCCTCCACGAGCTCGACGAGGTGGTCGTGCCCGAGCCGCGACTCGCCCACGAGGTTGCCGAGCTCGAACGCGGCCTCGTTGGTGCCGGAGTACTCGTAGTCGATGATCCGGACGTCACCGCCGTCGTCGAGGAAGTTCGCGGCGAGCAGGTCGTTGTGGCACGGCACGAGCGGGTCCGGATGGACCCGCAAGGCCTGCTCGACGCGCCCCGCCGCGCTGTCCAGCAGCCAGTACCCCTCGGGGACCCGCAGTCGCCGCTCACGGACGATGGCGGCATACGACCGCTGGATGTCGAACATGTCGAAGCGCGAGGCGAACCGCGGGCCGGCGTGCAACCGCCGCAGGGACGCCGCGATGCGGCGCAGGTTGGCACCCACGTCCGCGGCGGCGTACGTGCGCCCCGGGAGGAACCCGACGACGAGGATCCCCTCTCCGGGGACGTAGTCGACGACCGGCGCACCCACGCCGGCCTGCGCCGCCGCGATCGAGTTGAGCCACTCGTGCTCGTGGTCGACGGCGAGGAGGGCGCTCGTCGGGGACGAGACGCGCACGACGACGTCGAGGTCGCCCGATCGCACCCGGTAGTTGTGGTTGGTGAGCCCACCGGGCAGTTCCGTCACCTCGCTCGGCTGTCCGGCGTGAGACAGCCGAGCGAGGGCGGTGGCGAGCTGGTCGGCCGGGCCGGGAGCGGGGCCAGGCCGTGCCCGCGGCTTCGTCGTCACTCGCTGAACGCGTCGACGACCTCGGGGTCGATGTTGGTCTTCGGACCCTTGAACCAGTGGCGGGCCGAGATCTGCCACCACACGCCGAGCACGAGGAGAGACCCCAGCGTGAGGATCGGCGCGTAGTTGACGAACTTCCACTCGAAGCCCTCGCTGAAGGGCACACCACCCGGCACGAACGGCAGGATGAAGTAGACCGAGATGATCGCGATCTCGATGACGGCGACGAGGTTCATCCACTTGTACTTGGATCCGTTGGTCCACGACCCGGGCACGAAGTCGTCGCCCATCTTCCAGCGCAGCCAGATCGGGATGAGGAACGCCAGGTAGAGGCCGATGACGGCCACCGAGACGACGGCGTAGAAGGCCGTGGGCACGATGAGCGGGGCCTCCTCGGTGCCCACGTTGACCTCGACGAGGGCAGGCAGCGTGATGATCGCGCTCACCACGCCGACGAGCATGACCGCGTTGGCCGGTACCTTCGCGCCGGTCAGCGTCGACCACAGGCGAGAGCCCGGCACGGCGCCATCGCGACTGAAGGCGAACGTCATGCGCGAGGCACTCGTCATGCACGACGTCGAGCAGAAGAACTGCCCGACCGCGGAGATCGTGAGGATCGCCGCCGCCCACTTCGAGTCCATCGCGTGCGTGAAGATGTAGGCCACTCCCCCGCCGCCCACGCCGGCGTTGTCGGGCTCGCCGTCCGCGCCGTCCGGAACGGCGAAGAGGAAGCAGAGCAACAAGATCCAGCCGCCGATGGCGGAATAGAAGATCGAACGCCAGATCCCTTGTGCCGCAGCCTTCGACGCGGCGGCCGTCTCCTCCGACAGGTGCGCGGAGGCGTCGAAGCCGGTGATCGTGTACTGCGTCAGCAGCAGACCGAACGGGACGACGAGGAGCCAGTACGTCGGTGAGCTCGTCGAGCCGTCGGCGTAGCCGGAGTTGTTGAACCTCTCGGTGAAGACGTAGGAGAAGCTCTGGTGGTTGTCGGGCACGACGATGAGGATGAGGATGATCGCCGCGGCGCCGACGACGTGCCACCACACCGAGACGTTGTTCATGATCGCCATGAGGTGGCCGCTGAAGATGTTGAGGACCGCGGCCGCGACGAGCACGACGAGGAAGATCCAGAAGACACGCGTCAGCGAGTAGCCGTCGGCATATCCCTTGGACCACGTGCTGAGGGCCAGGTCGATGAAGGTCGCACAGCCGTAGGCGACGGACGCCGTGACGGCGACGAGGCCGATGAGGTTGAGCCATCCGGTGAAGAAGCCGGCGCGTGCGCCGCCCATCTTGCTGGCCCACCAGTAGATGCCGCCCGAGGTGGGGTAGGCCGAGACGAGCTCGGACATCGTCAGACCGATGACGAGGATGAAGGCGGCCACGATCGGCCAGCCCCACGAGATCGCGATCGGGCCGCCGTTGTTGAAGCCCTGGCCGAACGTCGTGAAGCACCCGGCGAGGATCGAGATGATGGAGAAGGAGATCGCGAAGTTCGAGAAACCCGACCACGAACGGTCGAGCTCCTGCTTGTAGCCGAGTTCCGCCAGGCGGCGTTCGTCGTCGGAGAGACCAGTTGCCTGAGCCATGCCCTGCACTCCCATCTTCGGTATGAAGTTGGACCGATGCTAGCGCCGCGCATGGCGACCGAACAGACTTCGGAACGACCTCTTCTGTGCTGGGACAGGCGCATTTCCGACGCGTTTCACAGCGGTGACCGCCCCAAAGGAGCCACAACAGACCATTCGGACAGCAGACCCTGGCGCGGGAGACGTCGAGGCGTCAGAGACCGAGGGCCCACTCCAGGGTCCGCGCGACTCCGTCCTCGTCGTTGGACGCACACGTGCGTGTCGCCGCCGCGCGGACGTCGGGGTGGGCGTTCGCGACGGCCCACCCGACTCCGGCCCACTCGAGCATCGGGATGTCGTTGGGCATGTCTCCGAAGGCCCACACGTCCTCGGCCCGGATGTCGGCAGGCCGCACCACCGCACGAGTCCCGCCGCCTTGGTCACGCCCGGGGCCGAGATCTCGGCGAGGCCGCCGGTGCCCGAGTGCTGCACGAGGGCGCGGTCACCGAGCACCTCGGCCACCCGCGGGATCACCTCCTCCTCGGGCAGGTGATCGGTGCGGGCGAGCAGCTTGCCGACCACGGCCTCCGGCGGCAGGTCGTCGATGGGCGCGGGCACGAGGTCGGCCGGCACCCAGCGCGGGTGCAGCTCCGGGTAGTTCGGCTCGGTGTGCACACCGTCGCGGAGCTCGGCGCTGAAACCGATGCCCGGCACGGCGGCCCGCAGGTCCGCGACGATCTCGAGCAGCAGCGCTCGCTCGAGCGGGTAGGACGCGATGACGGTGCGCGTGCGCACGTCGTAGTCGAAGGCGCCGTTGGCACTGATGACGGTGCCGTCACCGCCGACGGCGTCGGCGAGCGGGTCGAGCCACCGCGGTGGACGTGCCGTGACGAAGACGACGCCGATGCCGGCGGACTCGACGTCGCGCAGCGCGGCACGCGTCCGCGGGGAGATCGCGCCGTCGGAGCGCAGGAGCGTCCCGTCGAGGTCCGTGGCGACGAGCCGCGGCCTCCGGACCGGGCTGTCATGCACGAACGCCGCTCCTGCTGCTCAGACGAGCTGGGTCAGCCAGCCGTGGGAGTCCTCGGTCCGGCCGTACTGGATGTCGAGGAGCTTGGCGCGGACGGCCTCGGCGTAGCGGTCCTCGTGGCCGTCGCGCCGGTGGTCGACGGAACCGCCTTCCCAGCGCAGCTCGCCGACCGGGGTGACGACGGCAGCCGTGCCGCACGCGAAGATCTCGACGATGTCGCCGCTCGCCGCGCCCTCCTTCCACTCCTCGATCGGGATGCGCCGCTCCTCGGGCTCGAGGTCGAGCTCCTTGGCGATCTCGAGGATCGAGCTGCGGGTGACGCCCTCGAGGATCGTCCCGGTGAGCTCGGGCGTGATGATGCGCCCGTCCTTGGTGACGAGGAAGAGGTTCATGCCCCCGAGCTCCTCGATGTACGTCTGGGTCGAGGAGTCGAGGAAGACGGCCTGGTCGCAGCCGTGCTCGATGCCCTCGAGCTGGCCGGCGAGCGAGCTGGCGTAGTTGCCGCCGCACTTGGCGGCTCCGGTGCCACCCTCACCAGCACGGGCGTAGTCGGTCGAGATCCAGAGGGTGACGGGCTTGAGGCCACCGGAGAAGTACGCGCCGGCCGGGGAGGCGATGACCGAGTACGTGACCTGCTGGGCCGGTCGCACGCCGAGGAAGGCCTCCGAGGCGAACATGAAGGGGCGCAGGTAGAGGCTCTTCTCCCCCGCGTCGCCGGCCGGCACCCAGGCCTGGTCGACGCCGACGAGCTGGCGCAGGGACTCGATGAAGTCGGCCTCGGGCAGCTCGGGCAGCGCGAGACGGCGGGCCGAGCGGGCGAAGCGGGCCGCGTTGGCCTGAGGGCGGAAGGTCCAGATCGAGCCGTCGGCGTGACGGTAGGCCTTCATGCCCTCGAAGATCTCCTGGGCGTAGTGGAGCACCGCCGCGGCCGGGTCGAGCTGGAAGGGACCGTAGGGGCGGACCTGCGCGTCGCCCCAGCCGCCGTCGGCGGTCCAGGTGGCGACGACCATGTGGTCGGTGAAGGTCTTGCCGAAGCCGGGGTTCTCGAGGATCTCGGCGATGCGCTCGGGCGACGTGGCGTCGTCGCGGCGCGTCACCTCGAAGGACAGCTGGGTCATGACAAACCTCCAGGAGCAAAATCAGCGGTGATCCGAATGTCAGGCTATCGCCCACATCGTGAGACGCAGAAGTGGCCCCTCCCCGACGGGGAGGCGCAGGTTTGCCTTCCGGCCGGCCCGGGCGCCCCCGTCAGAGGCGCGAGACGACCGCGTCACCGACGGCCGTGGTGCTGCGGGCGGCGGCGCCTCGCTCGGCCAGGTCGGCGGCGACGGCGGCGTCCACGCGGGCGGCCTCTGCGTCGAGGCCGAGGTGGGCGAGCAGCATGCCGACCGAGAGGATGGCCGCGGTCGGGTCGGCCTTGGACTGGCCCGCGATGTCCGGGGCCGAGCCGTGGACGGGTTCGAACATGCTCGGGGTCGTGCGAGCCGGGTTGATGTTGCCCGACGCGGCGAGCCCGATCCCGCCGGCGATGGCGGCGGCGATGTCGGTGAGGATGTCTCCGAAGAGGTTGTCGGTGACGATGACGTCGAAGCGCCCGGGGTCGGTCGCCATGAAGATCGTCGCTGCGTCGACGTGCTGGTAGGCGGTCTCGACGTCGGGGAACTCGGCACCGACCTCCTCGACGGTGCGGCGCCAGAGGTGCCCGGCATACGTGAGGACGTTGTGCTTGTGCACGAGAGTCAGGTGGCGACGCGGTCGGGCCTGGGCGCGGGCGAAGGCATCGCGGACGACGCGCTCGACGCCGTAGCGGGTGTTGACGCTGACCTCGGTCGCGATCTCTGCCGGTGTGCCGACGCGGAGGGCGCCGCCGTTGCCGGTGTAAGGCCCCTCGGTGCCCTCGCGGACGACGACGAAGTCGATGCCGTGTGGCGCGACTCGCGCGACGTCCAGCGGGCTCGAGACCCCGGGGAAGAGCTTGGCCGGGCGCAGGTTGACGTAGTGGTCGAGGGCGAAGCGCAGCGGCAGCAGCACGCCCCGCTCGAGGACCCCGCTCGGGACGGTCGGGTCGCCGATGGCGCCGAGGAGGATCGCGTCGTGGCCGCGCAGCTCCTCCAGGACCGAGTCGGGCAGCGTCTCCCCGGTGGCGTGCCAGCGGCGGGCACCGAGGTCGTACTCGGTCGTCGCGAACGACGGACCGCCCTGACCTGTGACCGCCTCGAGGACCTTGAGACCTTCGGCGACCACCTCGGGACCGATGCCGTCCCCGCCGATCACGGCGATGGAGTACGCGTCCTTGACCAGCGTCTGTGCCATGCCGTCAGCCTAGAACTCGTCTTGTGATGTGGAATCTACGTCTCATTTGTTGAACGCATGACGAAGGCCCCTGCCGGTTCGGCAAGGGCCATCGTCATGAGTCGCGTTGCGGCCCAAGGGAACTCACATGGACTGGTGGAGCTCAGTCCTCGGTGTGACCCTGGTCGCGCAGGTCCATCGACTCCTGCAGGGCCTGACGGGCGGCCTTGGCGTCTTCGCTCATGGTGATCACGTTCTTTCGAGTTGCGTGCGTCTGGGTGGTCTCAGGTGGCTCCAGCCCGGGTGGGCGAACCGGTCAGCAGGAGGGTGCGCGGGATCTCCGCGGCGAGGTGCTGACTACCTGGACTCGCCGCGGCTGGGAATAAGTACGACCTGCCGCGTCATGCGTTTCACGGTACGCCGGGCTACCCATCGGTAAAGGGGGTTTCCACTGGATGAGACGCGGTGTCCGCCATTCGTCCGGACCACCCCCGCGGATCGTGTCGCGCATCCCCCGCTCGTCCTGCCCGTGGCCGTAGGCTCGCCGCGTGAGCGCCGACCACCCCGACGCGACGGCCGCCCCCTCCGGCAGCACCGCTCGCCACCACGCCGAACACCCGGACCACCGGGCCGCCGCCTCGCGCGCCCGGCACACCAGCCACGCCGTGCCCGGGGTGCCCTTCGACGACGGGGCGCGGTGGATCGCGATAACGCCCGGCAACGCCCGCCGCATCATCGTCACGGTCTTCGTCGCGATCGTGCTGCTCTCCGTGGCGACGTGGGCCTTCCACGCGATGGGCAGCTTCCTCTTCCTGCTGCTGCTCGCCTGGCTGCTGTCGATCGCGATGGAGCCGGTCGTGCTGTGGCTGAGCAAGCGCGGCATGAAGCGCGGGCTCGCCACCGGGCTGACGATGCTGGGGATGCTCCTGCTCTTCGCCGGCCTCGCCGAGCTCTTCGGCCAGGTCTTCGTCTCGCAGCTCTCCCAGCTCGGGTCGCAGCTCCCCTCGGCGATCACCTCGGCCATCGACCGGATCAACTCCACGTTCGGCACGCAGTTCGACATCGAGCAGATCCAGAAAGCGGTGAGCCTGACCCCCGACAAGCTCGGCGAGCTGGCGGGCAAGTACGGCGGCGGCATCATCGGGATCTTCGGCTCGGTCATCACCTTCCTCTTCGACGCCCTGACGATCCTCGTCTTCGCCTACTACTTCTCCGCCGACAGCCCGCGGCTGCGCCAGACCATCGGGTCGTGGCTGCCCCAGCGCTACCAGCGCGTGTTCATCACCGTGTGGACGATCTCGGTGGAGAAGACCGGCGGCTACGTCGTCTCCAAGCTCGTCCTGGCCTCGCTCTCGGCCGTCTTCCACGTCGCGTTCTTCTGGTTCATCGACGTGCCGTTCTGGCTGCCCCTCGGCATCTTCGCCGGCATCGTCGGCCAGTTCATCCCGACGATCGGCACGTACATCGGCGTGGCGCTGCCGGCCCTCTTCGCCCTCCTCGACAAGCCGATCAACGCCGTGTGGATCGCCGCCTTCGCGACCGTCTACCAGCAGCTCGAGAACTACGTCTTCACCCCACGCATCAGCCGCCGCACCATGGACGTGCACCCGGCCGTCGCGCTCGGGTCGGTCATCGCCGGTGCCGCCCTCTTCGGGCCGATCGGCGCCCTCATCGGCATCCCGATCGCCGCGGTCGCGCTCGCCATCGTCGACACCTTCAGCAAGCGCCACGAGCTCGTCCCCGAGCTCGCGGGCCTCGAGGCCGCCGACGAGGACGACGAGGACGACGAGGACGACGACGAGCCCGCCGACGACACGGACGCCGCGCGCCGCAGCTGACCGCCCCCACCTCGCGCCGGCGCGGCCGGCGGCCGTGGCTCAGTCCTGCAGGCCGATGACCGAGAAGGTCTTGGCCTCGATGACCTCCGAGAGCTCGGCCGCCAGTGCGGCAGGGACGGCGCTGTCGACGTTGAGCACGCCGATGGCCCGGTCGTCCTGACGCGAGACCTGCATGCCGCCGATGTTGATACCGGCGTCGCCGAGGATGCGGCCGACGGCGCCGATGACGCCCGGACGGTCGGAGTACTCGAAGACGAGCATGTGGTCCGAGAGCGGGACCTCGAGGTCGTAGCCGTTGACGCCGACGAGCTTCTCGACCATCTTCGGGCCGGTCAGCGTGCCCGAGACCGAGACGACCGAGCCGTCGGCGAGGGTGCCGCGCAGCGTCGTGACGTTGCGGAAGTCGCCGGAGTCGGGGTCGGTGACGAGGCGCACGACACACCCGCGCTGCTCGGCGAGGACGGGGGCGTTGACATAGGTCACGGGGTCCTCGACGACGTCGGTGAACAGGCCCTTGAGGGCGACGAGCTTCCACACGCTGACGTCGTGGGCCGTGATCTCGCCGCGGACGTCGACGTCGAGCTGGGCCGGCACGCTGCCGGACACGGCCGTGAAGATGCGACCGAGCTTCTCGACGAGCGGGATGCCCGGGCGGACCTCCTCGGCGATGAAGCCGCTGCTGACGTTGACGGCATCGGGGACGAGCTCGCCACCGAGGGCGAGGCGCACCGACCTGGCCACGGCGATGCCCGCCTTCTCCTGGGCCTCGTCGGTCGACGCGCCGAGGTGCGGCGTGACGACGACGGACTCGTGCTCGAAGAGCGGCGACTCGGTGGTCGGCTCGGTGGCGAAGACGTCGATGCCGGCGCCGGCCACGCGACCCTCGGCGATGGCCCGCGCGAGGGCGGCCTCGTCGACGATGCCCCCGCGCGCGGCGTTGACGATGCGTACCGACGGCTTGACCTTCGCGAGCGCCTCCTCACCGATGAGACCCAGCGTCTCGGGCGTCTTCGGCAGATGGATGGTGATGAAGTCGGACTGGGCGAGCAGCTCGTCGAGGCCGACGAGCTGGGCGCCGAGCTGACCGGCCTTGGCGGGCGACGCATAGGGGTCGTAGGCGACGATCTTCATGCCGAACCCCTTGAGCCGCTCGGCGACGAGGGCGCCGATGCGGCCGAGGCCGACGACGCCGACGGTCTTGTCGAGCAGCTCGACGCCGGAGTACGTGCTGCGCTTCCATGCTCCGCCCTTGAGGGCCTGGTTGGCCGGGGCGATGTTGCGCGCCGTCGCGAGGAGCAGGGCCACGGCGAGCTCGGCCGCCGACGTGATGTTGGAGGTCGGTGCGTTGACGACCATGACGCCGGCCTGCGTGGCCGACTGGACGTCGACGTTGTCGAGGCCGACACCGGCCCGGGCGATGACCTTGAGGTGCTTCGCGGCGGCGATCGCCTCGGCGTCCATCTTCGTGGCCGAACGGATGAGGATCGCGTCGACGTCGGCGAGCGCCGGGAGCAGCTCGTCGCGGTTGGCCCCGTCGACCGAACGGACCTCGAAGTCGGGTCCCAGCGCCTCGATCGTGGCTGGTGACAGCTCTTCGGCGATGAGAACGACGGGCTTGCTCACAAGGGAATCCCTTCCGGACGGGGCGGGGCCCACACGCACGACAGGGGGCGCGGGCCGTCGGCGGCACCGCGATGTGCCGTCGGCGAGTCTAGGCCGTCGCACTCGTAGAATCACGACATGTAACCAACATGTGAACAACAGGTCGAGCCCGGTCGCCGTATCAGTGGCTGGAACGTCGATCCCGTATGCCGGACCGTCCCGGCGCGCGTCCCGCCGGGTTGGCGGTGCCGCCCGGGGCGACCCGACGGGATCCCGGACCGCCGGAGCGTTGCGTGCTGCCCGGGCGGCACGTCAGGGTGGGGTCATGCGCATCATCGTGACGGGGGGCGCCGGCGACCTCGGGTCCCGGGTCGTCCGCGAGCTCACGGCTCGCGGGCACCAGGCGGTGCCGGTGAGCCGGCGGACCGGGGTGGACCTGACCACCGGTGACGGACTCGACGCCGCCCTCTCGGGCGCCGACGCCGTCGTGCACTGTGCCGACGACACGTCGCGCGGGGACACCGTCACGGTCTACGGGACGCGACGGCTTGCCGACGCGGCCGCCGACCGAGGGGTGCACCTCGTGCACATCTCGATCGTCGGCATCGACGACCACCCGATGGCCTACTACCGACGCAAGCTGCGCGCCGAGCAGGGCATCGAGGCGGCCGGCGGCCCCGCGACGGTCCTGCGCGCCACCCAGTTCCATTCCCTCGCAGCCTTCTTCGCCCGCACGCTGAGCACCGGACCGATCACCGTGACGATCGGTGACACGGCCTTCCAGCCGGTCGACACGGACTTCGTCGCCGGACGCCTCGCCGACCTCGCATCGGGAGCGCGCCCGACGGCATACGCCAGGGCGACGGACGTCGCCGGCCCCGACGTGCTGACCGTGGGTGAGCTCGCGACCCTGCTGCGCGCGCACCGGGGCGCCTCCGCCCCGAGAGTGGTGCGCCTCCCCGCCATCGGCGGCGTGCTCCGGGCGTTCGCCGAGCGTCGCAACGTTCCCTTCCCGGGTGACGCCCAGACCGGCGGCCCCACCTTCGCCGCCTGGCTGTCCACGCAGCCGGACCGCCTGAGCGGCCGCTGAGGGCCGTCGGCGTCGACGCGAACGGCCGGCGTCCCCACGAACGGGACGCCGGCCGTCGGGCCGTGAGGTCGGGTCAGCGCGCCGCGCTGCCCTCGACGTAGTCGGAGTCGGTCTGCTTGACCCAGGCCATGAGCTTGCGCAGCTCGCGGCCCGTGCCCTCGATGGGGTGCTGGGCACCCTTCTCGCGCAGCTGCTTGAACTCCGGTGCGCCGGCGTCCTGGTCGTCGATGAAGCGCTTGGCGAAGGTGCCGTTCTGGATGTCGCCGAGGACGGCCTTCATGTTCTCCTTGACGTGCGGGTCGATGACGCGCGGACCCGAGACGTAGTCGCCGTACTCCGCCGTGTCGGAGACCGACCAGCGCTGCTTGGCGATGCCGCCCTCGATCATGAGGTCGACGATGAGCTTGAGCTCGTGGAGGCACTCGAAGTAGGCGACCTCGGGCTGGTAGCCCGCCTCGACGAGCGTCTCGAAGCCGTACATGACGAGCTGGCTCGCACCGCCGCAGAGGACGGCCTGCTCACCGAAGAGGTCGGTCTCGGTCTCCTCGGTGAACGTCGTCCTGATGCCACCGGCACGCAGGCCACCGATCGCCTTGCCGTACGCCTTGGCGAGGTCCCACGCGGTGCCCGACGCGTCCTGCTCGACGGCGAGGAGCACGGGCACCCCACGGCCGTCGGCGAACTCGCGGCGCACGATGTGGCCGGGACCCTTGGGGGCGACCATGAGCACGTCGGCGTCGGCCTCGGGCTTGATGTAGCCGAAGCGGATGTTGAAGCCGTGGCCGAAGAGGAGGGCCGCGCCGTCCTTGAGGTTGGGCTGGATGTCGTTGGCGTAGACGGTCCGCTGCACCTGGTCGGGAGTGAGGATGACGACGAGGTCGGCCTCCTTGACGGCGTCGGCGACCGACGTGACCGTCAGGCCCTCGGCCTCGGCCTTGGCCTTGCTCTTGCTGCCCTCGGCGAGGCCGACGCGGACGTCGACGCCGGAGTCGCGCAGGTTGAGTGCGTGGGCGTGGCCCTGGCTGCCGTAGCCGATGACGGCGACCTTCTTGCCCTGGATGATCGACAGGTCGGCGTCGTCGTCGTAGAACATCTCGGCCATGGTGGCCTTCTCCTTCGGTTGCGGTGTGCGGTGGGTCTGGTGGTGGTGTCGCGGGCGTCAGGCGCTGCGCAGGCTGCGGTCGGTGATCGAGCGTGAGCCACGGCCGACGGCGACCATGCCGGACTGGACGAGTTCCTTGATCCCGAACGGCTCGAGCACGTCGAGCAGGGCACGGAGCTTGTCGGAGGTGCCCGTCGCCTCGATGACGATCGCATCGGTGGTCACGTCGACGACCTTGGCCTTGAACAGCTGGATCGTGTCGATGACCTGGCTGCGGGTGGCCGGGTCGGCGCGGACCTTGACGAGGAGGATCTCGCGCTGCACCGAGGCGTGCGGGTCGAGCTCGACGACCTTGAGCACCTCGATGAGCTTGTTGAGCTGCTTCGTCACCTGCTCGAGGGCCGCGCCCTCGACCTCGACGACGACCGTGATGCGCGAGATGTCGGGCAGCTCGGTCGGGCCGACGGCGAGGGAGTTGATGTTGAAGCCGCGACGGGAGAAGAGGGCCGCGACCCGCGTCAGGACGCCGGGCTTGTCCTCGACGAGGACCGACAGGGTGTGCTTGCTCATGATCAGTCCTCCCGCTCCCAGACCGGCGCCTCGTGGCGGGCGGCCTGGATCATGTCGTTGCTGACGCCTGCCGGCACCATCGGCCACACCATGGCGTCCCGGTGCACGATGAAGTCGATGACGACGGGACGGTCGTTGGTCTCGAGCGCCTGCTTGATGACGGCGTCGACCTCCTCGGGCGTCTCGGCGCGCAGGCCGAGACAGCCGTACGCGTCGGCGAGCTTGACGAAGTCGGGCACGCGCTGGTTCATCGGCTGGAGGTCGGTGTTGGAGTAGCGCTCGTTGTAGAAGAGCGTCTGCCACTGCCGCACCATGCCGAGCGAGCTGTTGTTGATGATCGCGACCTTGATCGGGATGTTGTTGATGACGCAGGTCGCGAGCTCCTGGTTGGTCATCTGGAAGCAGCCGTCGCCGTCGATGGCCCAGACGGTGCGCTCGGGCTCGGCGACCTTGGCGCCCATGGCTGCCGGGACCGAGAAGCCCATCGTGCCGAGACCACCGGAGTTGATCCACGCGTTCGGGCGCTCGTACTTGATGAACTGCGCGGCCCACATCTGGTGCTGGCCGACACCCGCGACGTAGGTCGCCTCGGGACCCGTGAGCGCGCCGATGCGCTCGATGACGTACTGCGGCGAGAGCGTGCCGTCCTCGCTGTCGGTCCAGCCGAGCGGGAACGTCTGTTTCCAGTCGGCGACCCGCTCGCGCCAGGCGGCGTAGTCCCATGCGTCGGGGCCGGCGTCGGCGGTGGCGCGGTCGAGCGTCACCTGCTCGATGAGGTCCTTGATGACCTCGCCCACGTCACCGACGATCGGCACGTCGGCGATGCGGTTCTTGGAGATCTCGGCCGGGTCGATGTCGGCGTGGATCACCTTGGCCTCCGGGGCGAAGGTCGACAGCTGGCCGGTGACCCGGTCGTCGAAGCGCGCCCCGAGCGTGATGAGGAGGTCGGACTTCTGCAGGCCAGTCACCGCGGCGACCGTGCCGTGCATGCCGGGCATGCCGAGGTTGAGCGGCTCGCTGTCGGGCACCGTGCCCCGCGCCATGAGGGTCGTGACGACGGGGATGCCCGTGAGCTCGACCAGGCGGCGCAGGGCCTCGCTCGCGCGGGCCCGGACGACCCCACCGCCGACGTAGAGGATGGGCCGCTTGGCCGCGGCCATGAGGCGGGAGGCCTCGCGGATCTGCTTGCCGTGCGGGCGCAGCACCGGGCGGTAGCCGGGCAGGTCGATCTGCGGCGGCCAGCTGAAGGTCGTCGTCGCCTGGAGCGCGTCCTTGCTGATGTCGACGAGGACGGGACCCGGGCGGCCGGTGCTCGCGATGTGGAACGCCTCGGCGATGGCCTGCGGGATCTTGGCCGGGTCGGTCACGAGGTAGTTGTGCTTCGTGATCGGCATCGTGATGCCTCGGATGTCGGCCTCCTGGAAGGCGTCGGTGCCGATGGCGGCACTGGCGACCTGCCCGGTGATCGCGACGACGGGCACGGAGTCCATGTGCGCGTCGGCGAGCGGGGTCACGAGGTTCGTCGCGCCGGGGCCCGAGGTCGCCATGCAGACCCCGACCTTGCCGGTCGCCGACGCATACCCCTCGGCCGCGTGGCCGGCGCCCTGCTCGTGGCGCACGAGGATGTGGCGGACCTTCTTGGAGTCGAGCATCGGGTCGTAGGCCGGGAGGATCGCACCACCGGGGATGCCGAAGACGGTGTCGCAGCCGATGGCCTCGAGGGAGAGGACGAGCGCCTGCGCCCCGGTGACCTCACGGGCCGGCGTGACGGGCCCGACGGGCTCGACGGGCTTGGCCTCCGCCGCGGGTCGGGGACGGGCCAGGGAGGCCACGTCGGCGGGCGAGGGCGCCTGCTTCGTCGTGTCGCTCACGATCTCTTCCTTGTCTCGAGCACTGCGTGGTGATGCCGGTTCGGCCTGACTCAACCCACAAAAAAACCCTTCGGTCCCGCGGTGGGACGGAAGGGAGCGCGCTGACCGTTCGAGCTGGTCGGCGCGCTAGGGAAGTACGAGGAGTCGGGCCACGTGACAACCGTCCTACCAAGCCCCAGCGGTGTCAATCGACCATCTCGGGCGTCTCAACATGTGACCTCGTGATCTCACCCACTGTCACCCCGCGGTGTCGCGCCTCCCTGCCGGCACCCGCGCGCGAAAGTCGGTTGTCGTCGGCGCGGGCGGCTCGGGACACTGACCGGCATGACGAGCACCGTTGCCGACCTCCTGCCCGCTCTCGGCCTGCGGGTCGTCGCGGGACCGGTCGAGCTGCGGGGCCTCGGGGACGACGACCTCGGGGCGCTCGCCGACCTCGCCGCCGCAGGTATCCACGCCGAAGACCGGATGCCCTTCTACCACCCGTGGACCGACGCCGAGCCCGAGGCGCTGCGGCGCCAGGTCGCGCAGTACCACTGGCGCTGCCGGGCGGACTTCTCCCCCGCCTCCTGGGACCTCAACCTCGGCGTGTGGCACGAGGGCACGCTCGTCGGGACGCAGGGGTTCTCGACGCGCGACTACCTCGTCACCCGTACGGGCGAGACCGGCTCCTGGCTGGGGATGGCCCACCAGGGCCGGGGCATCGGCACCGCCATGCGCCGGGCGATCTGCGCACTCGCCTTCGACCACCTCGACGCCGAGGAGGTCACGTCCGGCGCCTTCACCGACAACCCGGCCTCACTGGCCGTGAGCCGCAAGGTCGGCTACCACCTCGGCGGGCAGACCCGGCTGCGCCGACGCCAGGGCGAGCTGGCCGTCAACCAGCAGCTGGTGCTGCGACCCGACGACCTCGTCCGCGGCGAGCACCCCGTCACGGTCGAGGGCCTGCCGGCCTTCCGACGCGCCATCGGCCTCGACACCGACACCCCTTCCCCCGAGGAGACCTCATGAGCACCGACACCTCGAGCGACCCGACCACCCGGACGGGTCCGCACGCACCGGTGGAGCTGCACCTGCCCCGGACGGCGGCGACCCTGAGGAGCCGCCCGTTGACGCGGGAGGACGCGCCCGCGGTCACGCGGCTCATGGCGGCGTGCGAGCAACACGACGTGGGTGAGGTCCTCATCGAGGAGGCCGACATCGTCGGCGACTGGCAGCGACCGGCGTTCGACCTCGCCACGCAGTCGATCGGCGTCGTCGACGGGGAGCGCCTCGTCGCGTACGCCGAGGTCTACAAGGGGCGCTGGGCGGACGCGGCGGTCGACCCGGCCCACCGCGGGCTGGGCATCGGGACCGCGCTGTCGCGCTGGACCCGCACCGTCGGTGCCCGCGACGGCGGCACGATCGTCGGCCAGCCGGTCCCCGGCGACTCCCCCGGCGAGCACCTGCTCTCGTCGCTCGGCTACCGCACGCTGTGGACCTCGTGGGTCCTCGAGCTGCCGGCCGGGCAGGCGATCGAGCCGCAGCCCGTTCCGGACGGGTATGCCGTCCGCGAGCCGCGCGACGAGGACGACCTCCGCGCCACGTGGACCGTCAACGAGGACGCCTTCCTCGAGTGGTCCGATCGCGAGCGCGCGACCTTCGAGGAGTGGACCGCCAACGTCTCGCGTCGACCCGGCTACGAGCCGTGGCAGCTGCGGCTCATGGTCGACGCCTCCGACGACGTCGTCGGCATGGCCTTCGTCGTCGTCTCGAACGGGTGCGCCTACGTCGACAAGCTCGCGGTGCGGCGAGACGAACGCGGCAAGGGGCTGGCCCGGGCCCTGCTCGTCGACGCCTTCGAGGTCGCCCGGACCCACGGTGGTGAGCGCTCCGAGCTGTCGACCGACTCCCGCACCGGCGCACTCGGTCTCTATGAGAAGGTCGGCATGCAGGTCACGTCGGTGTGGCGCCACTGGGCGGCCGACGTGACGCCGGGACCGGTGGCCGACGAGGCCTGAGGAGACGCCGTGGAGCAGCACACGAGCATCGACATCGACGCCCCCGCCGCACGCGTCTGGGCGGTCGTGCGCGACGTCGAGCGCTGGCCCGAGTGGACCGCTTCGGTGCGCTCGGTGACGCTGCTCGACGAAGCGATGCGCGTCGGGGCGCGGGCCCGCATCGACCAGCCGAGGATCCCGACGACGGTCTGGACGGTCACCGGACTGACCGAGGGGCACGACTTCACGTGGGAGGCGAGCGGGCCCGGCACGCTGACGACCGGTCGCCACGGCGTCGAGGCCACCGGACCCGGCACCTGCCTGGCGACGCTCTCGATCACCCAGTCGGGCTGGCTCGGCTCGCTCGTCGGGCGCGGCTACCGCTCGCTCACCGAGCGCTACCTCGCCATGGAGGCCGCCGGCCTCAAGGCCCGCGCCGAGTCGGGCGACTGAACAGAGTCGGCGAGAACCCCTGGCCCCAGCTCGGCGAACCCCCACCGACGCAACACACCGAGTAAGTCCCGACGCACCGGGATCGGATGCCGGTGCGTTGTGACCTGCTCGGTGTGTTGCTGAGTCAGCGGGTCAACACGGGGTTGGCCGGCGACGCCGCGACGTCACCCGGTGCGAGACCGGGCAGCCACGAGGCGAGGTCGTTCGCCTGGGCCGGGTTGGCCGGTTCGAGGACCGACAGGCCGTCGGCGAACCAGATGACCGTCATGACCTCGCGCATCCGGCTCGAGGAGTTGCCGAGAGCCTTGTGCACGGTCCAGCCGGAGTGGAAGGACGCGTCACCGGCGCGCATCGCCACCGGTTCGTCGACGACGAGTCCGCGCTCGGAGACGAGTCCGTCGAAGTGCTCCTCGGACGCGTCCGAGATGCCGATGTCGCTGAGCGGCCCGTCGACGTGGCTGCCGCTGGCGAAGGCCAGCCCGCCGTGGGCGGGCGTGATGTCGACGAGCGGCATCCACATCGTCAGGCACCGGGAGCCGTCGAGCGGCCAGTACATGGCGTCCTGGTGCCACGGCGTGTAGCCCCCGCCCGGCTCCTTGAAGAGCGCCTGGTCGTGGTAGAGCCGCACCCGCGGCACGCCGAGCAGGCGTGCGGCGACGTCGGCGAACCGCGTCGCCATGACGAAGCGGGCCACCGCCTCGTCGTGCCGCCAGAGGTTCATCACCTGCAGGAACGCCATGCCGTAGCTGTCACGCTCGGCGAGGGGCCGCGTCTCGGTGCTGAGGCGCTCGACCGTCGCAGCCACGGGCCCGCGGTACGCAGCCGCCTCGTCCTGCGTCGCCACCTGTGTCAGGCGCACGTGGCCGTTCGTGCGGTACGCCGCGACGGCGTCGTCGCTGACGGGGTATGCCGTGGTGAGCGCGGGCAACAGGTCGGTGGGCATGGTGTCGCTGGTCCTCCGTGGATCGTGAACGACCCGAGTGGTCGTCGTGGAGTCCAGCACACCAGCCGGTCCCTCGCACGACCCGGAACGTCGTGGGCATAGGGGAACGATCTGGTTCGATGACCTCATGGACGATCAGAGGAGGCACGCCGCCTCGCGGGTCCCTGCAGGTCGCCTCGGCGAGGTGCTCGTGGCCGGGGGCATCACGGGCGGAAGCGGCCTGCCGGTCGGCACGACACGGAGGCACCCGACGTGGGGCCTCACCTTCGTCACGGCGGGCACGGGCCGCTACCGCGACGGGCTGCACGACGAGGCCGTCGGGCCGGGCACGCTCGTCGTCGTCCACCCCGGCCATCCGCACTGGTACGGCGCCGACCGGGGTGGCTGGGACGAGGTCTTCGTCGTGTTCGACGGGGTCGCGTTCGAGCTCGCGCGCCGACGCGGGGCGCTCTCCCCGACCCGACCGCTCGTCCACGGGCTCCCGGTCACCCGGTGGGGTCACCGCTTCGGGACCTACGGGGAGCGGACCCGCCCGCGCACCGTCGAGGGTCGCGACGCCGAGGCCCTCGACCTGCTCACGGCGCTGCTCGAGGCGAGCGCCACCGCGGCCGACCCGAGTGGTCCGCGCGAGCCCGATCGACGCAGCTGGCTCGACCGGTCCGTCGAGCTCCTCGACCGCGACCTCGCCGAGCCGCTCGACCTCCGGGCCGTGTCCGCGCAGGTCGGCATGGCCTATGAGACGTGGCGGCGCCGGTTCCGGTCCGAGACCGGCACCAGTCCGTACGCCCACCGGGCCGCGCGCCGGCTCGAGGCCGCGACCGACTTGCTCGTCCACACCGGGCTCGGCACCCGGGACATCGCGGCCGCGACCGGCTTCAGCGACGAACGGCACCTCATCCGGCGGTTCCGCGAGCACACGGGACTGACGCCCCGCGCCTTCCGCGACGCCGGCCACTGACCCGGCCACACGGCATACGCCCTCCGCCTGCAACACACCGAGGACGCGCGGACGCACCGGGATCGGATCCCGGTGCGCCGCGACCTGCTCGGTGTGTTGCGGGTGAGTCGTCAGCCGCAGACGGCCCCGCGGCTCGCGCTGCCGACGAGCTTGCGGTACTTCGCGAGCACGCCGCGCTGGTACTTCGGCTCGGGATGCGTCACCCCGGCGGCCCGGCGGCGGCCCATCTCCTCCTCGTCGACGAGCACGTCGAGCGTGCCGTTCGCGACGTCGAGGCGGATCGTGTCGCCGTCCTGGACGAATGCGATGGGCCCGTCGTCGACGGCCTCCGGTGCGACGTGTCCGACGCAGAGACCCGTCGTGCCGCCCGAGAAGCGGCCGTCGGTGAGGAGCAGGACGTCCTTGCCCAGGCCCGCGCCCTTGATGGCGCCGGTGACGGCGAGCATCTCGCGCATGCCCGGGCCGCCCTTGGGGCCCTCGTAGCGGATGACGACGACGTCGTTCTTCTGGAGCGAGCCCCGCTCGACGGCGTCCATCGCGGCGCGCTCCCCGTCGAAGACGCGGGCGGTGCCCTCGAAGACGGACTCGTCGAAGCCGGCCGACTTCACGACGGCTCCCTCGGGGGCGAGGGAGCCGGTGAGGATCGTGAGGCCGCCCGTCTGGTGGATCGGGGTCGCCATCTCGCGGATGACCCGCCCGTCGATGTGCGGCGGGTTGATGTCGTCGAGGTTCTCGGCCATCGTCTTGCCCGTCACCGTCAGGCAGTCCCCGTCGAGCAGACCCGCCTCGAGGAGCGTCTTCATGACGACGGGGATGCCACCGATGTGGTCGATGTCCTTCATGACGAAGCTGCCGAAGGGCTTGACGTCGGCCAGGTGCGGGACCTTCGCGCCGATGCGACGGAAGTCCTCGATCGTGAGGTCGACCTCGGCCTCGTTCGCGATGGCGAGCAGGTGGAGCACGGCGTTGGTCGAGCCACCGAACGCCATGACGACGGCGATGGCGTTCTCGAAGGCCGGCTTGGTCATGATGTCGCGGGCCGTGATGCCGCGACGGAGCAGCTCGACGACGGCCTCGCCCGACTTGCGGGCGTACATGTCGCGACGCCGGTCGGTGGCCGGCGGCGCGGCCGACCCGGGGATGGACATGCCGATCGCCTCGGCGACGGCGGCCATGGTGTTGGCCGTGTAGAAGCCGCCGCAGGCGCCCTCACCCGGGCAGATGGCGCGCTCGATGGCGTCGACGTCCTCGAGCGACATCTTCCCGGCGGCGCACGCCCCGACCGCCTCGAAGGCGTCGATGATCGTGACCTCCTTCTCGGTGCCGTCGGAGAGCTTGGCGATGCCGGGCAGGATCGTGCCGGCGTAGAGGAAGACGGACGCCAGGTCGAGGCGCGCGGCGGCCATGAGCATGCCCGGCAGCGACTTGTCGCAACCGGCGAGCAGCACCGAGCCGTCGAGGCGCTCGGCGCTCATGACCGTCTCGACGGAGTCCGCGATGATCTCGCGGGAGACGAGGCTGAAGTGCATGCCCTCGTGGCCCATCGAGATGCCGTCGGAGACGGAGATCGTGCCGAACTCCAGCGGGTAGCCGCCTCCGGCGTGGACACCGTCCTTGACCGCCTGGGCGAGCCGGTCGAGCGAGAGGTTGCAGGGCGTGATCTCGTTCCACGAGCTCGCGACGCCGATCTGGGGCTTGGCCCAGTCGTCGTCGCCGAGGCCTACGGCCCGGAGCATCCCCCGCGCGGCGGTCTTCTCGAGACCGTCGGTGACGTCGCGGCTGCGGGGCTTGATGTCAGGCGTCTGCGTCATGGCTGCAGCATAGAACCGTGTCCGCTGGGTGGACACCGCATCTCACGGCCTGAGCCCTTCGAGGCACGACGCCTGGGGTCAGTCGTCGTGCCCGCGGCTGACGTGGAAACGCGCCAGGGCACAGGACCCGAGGTCGAGATCGGCCCACTCCCCCGCGTACCGGAGGACCGCGAGCCCGCTCGTCACGAACCCCTCGCCGAGCGCCTCGTGCGCCTCCCGGGAGCCCTCGCCGTCGGTGAGCAGGCTGGTCAGCTGGGCCATCGTCGGGTTGTGCCCGACGACGAGGACCGTCGCCATGTCGCCGGCGTCCTCACGGACCGTCTCGAGCGTCTGCTCCGACCCTCCGAGGTAGACGCTGCGCCGGAACTCGACGAACTCGGTGTGCGCACCGCCGCGGCACGCCTCCTCCCACGTCTGGCGGGTGCGCTGCGCGGTCGAGCAGATGACGAGGTCGGGCACGAGCCCCTCCGCATGGAGCCACTTCCCGGCCGCCTTGGCGTCCCGGCGACCGCGAGCGGCGAGCTCGCGGTCGTGGTCGGGCTTGCCCGGCCCCTCCTCGGCCTTGCCGTGCCGCATGAGGATGAGGGTCTTCTCTCTCGAGGCGCTGCTCATGGTTCCGAGCATGCTCCGGACGCGGGCTCTTGTCAGCCCGGACGGGTCAGAGGCTCAGCTCGGGCCTGATCCGCGAGGGGGTCCACACCCGCGACCGCCGGGCCGCGATCGTCGAGACCGCCAGCGCGCCCACGAGGTAGGCCGCGAGCACTCCGAGGTCGCCGAGGACGGGTCCGAGGTCGGCGCCGTACATGAGGCGGCGCAGCCCGTCGATCGCATAGGTCATGGGCACGACGTGGTGGATCGCCTGGAGCGGTCCGGGCAGCGTCTGCCACGGGAAGGTGCCGCCCGCGCTGACGAGCTGGACGACCATGAAGACGAGCCCGAGGAACTTGCCGACGGCGCCGAGCCGGGCCGCGAGCGCGTGCAGGATCGCGACGAAGGTCATGGAGACGAAGCCGAGGAAGAGCAGGGCGAGCACCGGGTGCGCGACCCGGATGTCGAGAGCCATCGACACCACGAGGTAGAGGGCGACGGTCTGCACGATGCCGACGGCGACGGGCGCGAGCCAGCCACCGAGGGCGGTGCGCAGCGACCGCTGGCTCGTCGCGAGCGCACGGGTCGAGAAGGGCCGCACGAGCAGGAACAGCGTGTAGGCACCGATCCACAGCGCGAGGCTGAGGAAGAGCGGGGCCAGCCCGGCGCCGTAGGTGCCCGCCGCGGCCATGCTCGCCGACGACACGTCGACCGGGTCGCCGACGGTGGCGGCGACGGCCCGGCGCTGGGCGTCGGTGGGGTCGGGCACCGCGTCACGGCCCTTGGCGAGCTGCGTGTGCAGGTCCGTCGCGCCGGCCGCGAGCCGGCCGAGACCCGTCCTGAGGTCGGCGACCCCGGCCGCGAGCGAGTCACCGCCCGAGGCCGCCCGGGCGGCGCCGGTCTGGAGCTGGGCCGAGCCCGCGACGAGCGTGCCGAGGCCGCTCTCGAGGGTCGCCGTGCCGTCGCGGAGCGCGCGGGAGCCGGTGGCGGCCTTCGAGATGCCGTCGGTCAGGGCGGGCGTCGCGTCGGCGAGCTGCCTGGCGCCGGCGGCGACCTGGTCGGCACCGGCGGAGAGTCGGTCGAGGTCGCCGGAGGCCGACTGGATGCGCCCGTCGGCGGTGTCGACGAGCCCGTCGATGGTGTCGAGACGGCTCTCGACGAGGGCCAGCTGGGCCTCGTCGAGACCGGCGCCCTGCAGCTCGTCGAGCAGACGTGCGCGCTGGGTCGTGAGGTCGCCCTGGAGCGTCGTCGAGATGCCGGCGACCTGTTGCCCGACCGCCGCGACCTTCTGGTTGCCGGCCGCGACCTGCGCGGCGCCGTCGGCGAGGCGATCGGACTGGGCGGGGAGCGACCGCGTGCGGGACTCGAGGGTACCGAGACCCGAGGCCAGGCTGGTCGCGCCGGAGTGCAGCCGCTCGGCGCCCGACAGCGCCTTCGCCGCCCCCGTGTGCAGGGCCGTCGCGCCCGACGCGAGGTCGTGCAGCCCCGAGGCGAGCGACCGCGCTCCGGTCGCCGCCTGCGCCGCGCCGTCGTCGGCCTTGACGAGCCCGGCGCGAAGCTTCTCGGACCCGTCCACGGCCTTGCCGAGGTTGTCGTGGATCTGGTTGAAGCCGATGAGGAGGCGGTCGGCCGCCTTCTCGCTGACCTGCGAGGCGACCGACGAGCTCACCTGCTTGATGACGGTGTTGCCCATGATCGTCGTCATGTAGTTGTTGGCGTCGTTCGTCTCGAGCACGACGTTGGCCCGCCGGGGCGTGAAGTCCGCGGTCGCCGCGAGGTCTGCGGAGAACGTCGAGGGCAGCAGAACCGCGAACGAGTAGCGCCCGTCGTGCACCCCCTGGAGGGCCTCGGCCCGCGAGACCTTGTGCCAGTCGAACGACTTCGACCCGACGAGGTGGTCGGCGACCTCGTCACCGACATCGAGCTTCTCGCCGGTCGACAGGGTCGTGCCCGTGTCGTCGCTGGCCACCGCCGCGGGGACCTGCGGCAGGGCGGCATACGGGTCGTGGTTGGCGTAGAGGTAGAGCCCGCCGTAGAGCGTGGGGATGAGGGCGAGCGCGACGACGCCGAGCCGGGCGAGGCGCGACGACGTGAGTCGGCGCAGCTCGGCGAGGGCCAGTCGGATGGGGTTCATGCGGTCACTCCGTCGGAGGTCAGGGGTCGCAGGGTCGTGGCGATGGCGGGCGAGCACAGCGCGACGACGGTGAGGCCCGTGTCGGCGAGGGCACGCGCGGCCTCGAACCACTCGTAGGGGTCGCCGCCGTGGCGGTCGGGGCCGGCGAGCACGACGACGCGGACCCGGGGGTGCCAGGAGCCCAGCTCGAGCAGCAGTCGGGTGCGCAGCCCGGGCCGGAGGCTCTCCCAGCGGCGGCCGGCGAGGTCGGTGAGGTCGCGGTCCTCGAGGAAGGCGGCGACGTCCTTGCGGGCGGAGGGACGCTCGGCGAGCGCCAGCTCCTCGGCGACGACGGCTCGCAGCGGGAGGGCGTCCTCGGGCGCGGTGACGTCGGGGACGTCGACGAGGCGGGTGCGCAGCTGGAGGTGCGACCGCTCCGACGTGCCGCCGATGCTGATCGAGCCCGTGAGCAGGTCGACGCGGCCGCCGATGGCGAGGGCGAGGGCCACCTGGCCGACGCCCGGGTCGATCCCGACCACGGTGACCTCACCGGCCGGGGCGACGAAGTCCACGCCCTCGACGAACGGCTCGTGCGTGCCCTCGATCGACACGTTGCGCGCGGTCACCTGGCGCTCGTTCACTGCTGCACTTCCCTTCGACGGGGCGATCCCGTCTCGATACGAGTATGCATCCAATACGCACCCGTATTCAATTCGAGGGCGTATCCTTGGCGTATGCCGTCCACCACAGCCCCGATGCCGAGCGCGCCCCCCATCACGGCCCGTCGACGGGCCACCCGCGACCGGGTGCTCGCCGCAGCGAGCGAGGTCTTCGCGGAGCGCGGCTTCCACGGCGCCAGCGTCGAGGACATCTGCGAGCGCGCCGGCTTCACGCGCGGCGCGTTCTACTCGAACTTCAGCTCGAAGGACGACCTCGTCGTCGAGCTGTCACAGCGCCACTCCGAGGCGCTCGTCGAGCGCATCCGGCGCGCGAGCAAGCGCGAGCACGCGAGCGCCGACGAGGTGCTGCGCGACGTCTTCGCGGCGCTCGCCGACGACAGTCGGAGCAAGGAGCGCTGGCTCGTGCTCACGACGGAGTTCACCCTCCACGCCATCCGCGACGCCGAGGCCCGACGCGCCTGGGCCGCGCAGCAGCGCCGCGTCCGTGACGAGCTCGTGGCCGTCGTCGACGAGGCGGTGTCGCGGCAGGGTCTGACGCTGCCCATCTCCACCGAGCTCTTCGTGCGCGCGGCCATCTCGCTGGCCCAGGGGTCGATGACCCAGCGCCTCGTCGAGCCTCGGTCACTCACCGTCGGCGAGCTCGAGCGCACCGTCCTCCCGATCCTCCTCGGCGTGGACGCCTGACGCCCGGACGCGAGGTCTCTCGGGCAGCGTCAGCCCCCGGAGACGGCGTTGATGATGTGCACGCGGGCGCCGGCCGGGACGGGCGCGCCGACACCCTCGCCGCGCGTGGCGTCCTCACCGTTGACGAAGACCTTGACGTGCCGGCGGATCTGGCCGCGCTCGTCGCGCACCTTCCCGTCGAGGATGCGATGACCCGAGAAGGCCCGGTCGAGCAGCTCGGCCACCGTCTGGGTCTCGCCCGGGGACTCGACCTCGATCTCCGCCACACCACCCACGAGGTCGCGGAGCATGCCCGGGAGGATGACGCGGACGGGAGCGGACGGCATACGGAATCCCTTGGGTGTCAGGCGAGCTGGGCCGCGCGCACGACGAGCACGTCGGGCAGCTGCGTCGCGATGCGCTGGAAGGAGTCACCCTCGTCGGCCGAGGCGAAGACGTCGCCGTTGCGGGTGCCGAGGTAGACGCCGACGGGGTCGGCGGTGTCGAGCGAGGCCGCGTCGCGCAGGACGCACGTGTAGCTGTGGTCGGGCAGCCCGGTCGCCTGCTGGCGCCACGTCGCACCGGCGTCGTCGGACCGCTGCACCTGCAGCTGGGCGTCGGGCGGGATGCGCTCGCCGGCGTCGGCGACGGGCACGACCCAGACGACTCCCGCGCGGCGCGGGTGGGCGAGGACCGTGAAACCGAAGTCGGTGGGCAGCCCGTCGGCGATGGAGTCCCACGTCGCGCCGTTGTCGTGCGATCGGTAGACGCCGTTGTGGTTCTGGGCGAAGAGCTCCCCCTCGCCCTGGCCGCGGGCCACCTTGTGCACGCACTGGCCGTACTCGGGGTACTCGTTGTCGGGCATGAAGCCGGCCCGGATGCCGGGGTTGCTCGGCTCCCACGTCTCGCCGCCGTCGCCGGAGCGGTAGACGCCGCCCGCGCTCATCGCGACGAGCACCGACTCCGGGTGACCGGGCTCGGGGACGATCGTGTGCACCGCGCCGCCGCCGAAACCCGGCTCCCAGGTCGGGCGGTGCGGGTGGTCCCACAGGCCGCGGACGAGCTCGTAGTGCTCCCCGCGGTCCCGGCTCTTGAAGAGGGCGTGCGGCTCGACCCCGGCCCACACGACGTCGGCGTCGTTGGGGTCGGGCGTCAGCTGCCAGACCCGCTCGAGCGCGGTGTCGGTGTCGGCTGGGAACGCCAGGGCGCGCTCGGCGCTCTCGGTCCACGTGCGACCACCGTCGGTGGACGCCTGGACGGTCGGTCCCCAGTGCCACGACTTGACGCCCGCCAGCACCGTGGAGCGACCCTCGCGGGTGTCGACGGCGACGGAGGCGACCTCGCTCATGAGGAAGTGCGGCCCCTCGAGGGTCCAGTCCTGCCGGTCGGTGCTGCGGACGATCCAGAGCCCCTTGCGCGTGCCGATGGCGACGATGGTCTCGGTCATGTTGACAGTGTCCACTATGTCTGTGGGGCAGACAAGGGTCCGGCGACGGCGTTGTCGACGAGCTCACCGGCGAGCAGCGCCTCGACCTGTCGGCGCACGAGTGCGATGGCGCGGGGGCGCATCGCGTCCGTCGCACCGCCGACGTGCGGCGTGATGAGGACGCCGGGCGCGGTCCACAGCGGGTGGTCCTCCGGGAGCGGCTCCGGGTCGGTCACGTCGAGCGCGGCGCGCAGCCGCCCGGCCGTGCACTCGGCCACGAGGGCGTCGGTGTCCACGACGGGGCCCCGGGCCACGTTGACGAGAAGGGCACCGTCCGGCATACGGCCCAGCAGCGACGCGTCGACCAGTCCGCGCGTCGAGTCGGTGAGCGGCACGATGACGACGACGACGTCGTGGTCGGGCAGCAGGTCAGGCAGCTCGTCGATGCCGTGCACGTGCGGCACCAGCTCGTCGCCCGCACGCGCCCGCGAGGCGACCGCCGTGAGCGTGACCTCGAAGGGCGCGAACCGGCGGGCGATCGCCCGTCCGATCCGGCCGTAGCCCACGACGAGCACACGGCGGTCGGCGAGCGCCGAACGCAGGCGCAGCGGCTCCCAGTGCCTGCGTCCCTGCGACCCGACGAGCTCCGGGATGTCGCGGATCGAAGCCAGGGTCAGCGTCAGGGCGAGCTCGGCCGTCGACGCGTCGTGAACACCGGCCGCATTGCAGAGCGTGACGCCGTCCGGGAGCTCGCCGACGAACTGCTCGTAGCCGGCGCTCTGCAGCTGGACGACCTCGAGCGCGTCGAGGCCCCGGGTGACGTCGGCGAGGCCGAGCTTCGTCATGTACGGCATGACCGCGAAGCGGATCTCGGCGCCGCGCGGGTGGGGGCGCTCCATGTCCCAGACGACCGCGTCGACGCCCTCGAGGTCAGCGAGGGCCTCGACGAACGCGGAGTCGGGGACGGACACGACGAGGGGATGAGCAGCCATGGAGCCACGCTAACGAAGGCCGGGTCGCCGGCCGGGAGCCGGTCCAGCACGTCGCCGATAGGCTCGGTGGAGTGATGACCCACCCCCACGTCCTGGCGCTCGGCTCGGGCCGACGGACAGCCCCGTCCGGGGGCGGACGCCCCACCGCCATCGACAAGCGGCCGGTCGCGTCGTTCGAGGTGCGCGACCCGGGCCCCAAGCACGGGGGCCTCGGAAGCGGCGTCGTCGGGGACGAGATCGGCAACCCGAAGCACCACGGCGGCACGCTGCAGGCCGTCTACGCCTACCCGCGCGAGGACCAGGAGTTCTGGGAGCAGCAGATCGGGCGACCCATCGCCCCAGGCGGTTTCGGCGAGAACATCACGACCGTGGGCATCGGGACGACGCACGCCCTCGTCGGCGAGCGGTGGCGGATCGGCGACGTCGTGCTGCAGGTCGAGGTGCCGCGCATCCCGTGCAGCACGTTCGCCGCGCACATGGGTGAGCCTCGCTGGGTGCGCCGCTTCACCGAGGCCGGGCGCACCGGCGCCTACCTCTCGGTCGTCACCCCGGGGCTGGTGCACGCCGGCGCGCCCATCGAGGTCGAGCGGCCCACCCACGACGTCGACCTGCTCCTGCTCTTCCGCGCCCTCACCGGCGACCTCGCCGCCGCGAGAAGGGTCGTCGTGGCGGACGTGGTCCACCCCGACGTCCGCGACGGGCTGCTGGATACGCTCGGGCGACGCGGCGGCTGAGCCACCGCGGTCCCGGGCGCCCGGTGGGACACAATGGGGTATGCCGCACTCCTCCCGATCGGTAGGCCGCGCCCTCCTGGGCGGTGTCTTCGTCGCGCTGGTCACGGCCGCGTGCTCGACGGCCGAGCCCTCTGCCCCCTCGACGGGTCCCGGGACGAGCGGGTCGACGACCCTCACCACGACCACCGAGGCCGGAAGCAGCACCTCGACGTCGGCGACCCCCACGACCACACGCCCGCCGGCGGCCCAGCCCGCCGGACCGGTGACCCTGCTCGGCGGGCTCGACATCGCCTGGTCGGTCGCGGTGCTGCCCGACGGCAGCGCCCTCGTCAGCGAGCGCAACACCGGGCGGATCCACCACGTGCCCAAGCCCGGCTCCGGGGGCAAGGCCACCGTCGCCGGGAGACTGCCGATCACCCGCACCGAGGGCGAGGGCGGCCTGCTCGGCCTCGCCGTTCCGGAGGACTTCGACGCCGACCCCGTCTTCTACGCGTACTACTCCACCGAGAGCGACAACCGCATCGCCGCCGTGCCGTGGCGCGACGGGACCATCGGCGAGCCGGTCGTCATCTTCGCCGGCATCCCCCGCGGGCGGAACCACAACGGTGGTCGCATCGCCTTTGGCCCGGACGGCTACCTCTACGTCGGCACGGGCGAGGCCGGCGACACGTCCCTGTCGCAGAACCTCGACTCGCTCGGCGGGAAGATCCTGCGCATCACCCCCGACGGCGACCCTGCCCCCGGCAACCCCTTCGGCGGCTCCCCGATCTGGTCCTACGGCCACCGCAACGTGCAGGGCCTTGCCTGGGACAGTCGGAAACGCCTGTGGGCCAGCGAGTTCGGGCAGAACACGTACGACGAGCTCAACCGTATCGAGCCCGGCAAGAACTACGGCTGGCCCGAGGTCGAGGGCCGTGCCGACAACCCCGACTACGTCGACCCGGTCGCCCAGTGGGCGACGTCCGAGATGTCACCGAGCGGCATCGCCGTCGGTCCCGACGGCGCCGTCTACATGGCGGCCCTGCGCGGACAGTCGGTCTGGCGCGTGCCGGTCAACGCCGACGGGTCCGTCGGCACGCCCACCCGACACCTCCAGGGCACCTACGGCCGCATCCGCGACATCCGTTTCGTCGACAACCGGGCGTGGATCACGACGAGCAACAACGACGGCGCCGACCGGCTCATCTCACTGCCGTCGCCCGCAGTCGGCGTCGGCTGACGCTCCTGGCCCATCGGTGACCCGTGGACCTGCCGCCGGTGCCGACACGTGGCTAGCCTGACGGGCAGGGTCGGCACCGGCGCCACCCACGAACAGGAGGGGCACCCATGGGTTCGTACGACGAGATCCTCGACCAGGTACCGATCGACCAGCTGGCGGGCCAGCTCGGGGTCGGCAGCGACGAGGTGCGCCAGGCGGCGGAGAACGCCCTGCCCGCCCTCCTCGGCGGTCTGCAGGCCAACGCCGGCGACCCTGCCGGCGCCGACTCGCTGCTCTCTGCCCTCTCCGACCACCAGGGCTCGATCAACGGGCTCGACGACGTCGACGAGCAGGACGGTCAGGCCATCGTCGGCAACATCTTCGGCGGCAGCACCGACCAGGTCGTCA
Organism: Terrabacter sp. Soil810; assembly: GCF_001429645.1. NCBI lineage: Bacteria > Bacillati > Actinomycetota > Actinomycetes > Micrococcales > Intrasporangiaceae > Terrabacter > Terrabacter sp. Soil810. The sequence continues at coordinate 732,628 of NZ_LMSW01000011.1, read as the reverse complement.
CCCAGCTGGGCGGCCTGGGCGGGTCGTCCGGGAGCCTCGTCCAGAAGCTGCTGCCCATCCTCGCCCCGATCGTCATGTCGTGGCTCGCCAACAAGCTGGGTCAGGGTGGCCTCGGCGGGATGCTCGGTGGCGGCTCGGGCTCGACCGGCTCGACCGGCTCGACCGGCTCGACCGGCTCGACCGGCTCGACGGGTGCGGGAGCGACCGACGGTGGCCCGCTCTTCCCCGGCGGCGTGGGCGCCGACAGCGGGCCGGTGCAGGCTCCGGGCAGCGCGACGTCGACGGGCGCGGCGTCCGGTGGGTCGAACCCGCTGCAGGACATCCTCGGCCAGGTGCTCGGTGGCGGCTCCGGCTCGTCCGGCGGCAGCGGCGGGGCGGGTGACGTCCTCGGCGGCCTGCTGGGCGGACTCCTCGGCGGCGGCAAGCGCTGACCCCAACCGTCGAGAGGCCACCCGTGGCCCCCTGACGCACGTCGAGAGGCCAGCTCGAGCCCACGTACGTGGGCCTGAGCTGGCCTCTCGACTGCGCTGGGGCGGCCGAACGTGGCCTCTCGACGGTTGGGGCGGGCGGGTTACTGGAGCTTGGCGAGGATGAGCTCGCGGGCCTTGCCGGCGTCGGCCTGGCCCTTCATCTCCTTCATGACCTGACCGATGAGCGCGCCCGCGGCCGCCACCTTGCCGTCGCGGATCTTGGCCGCGACGTCGGGGTTGGCCTCGATGACCTTGTCGACGGCCGCCTCGAGGGCACCGTCGTCCTGGACGAGCTCGAGCCCGCGGGCGTCCGCCACGGCCGTGGGGGTGCCCTCGCCGGCGAGCACGCCGTCGAGCACCTGACGGGCCATCGAGTCGTTGAGCCGGCCCGAGGCGACGAGGCCGTCGAGCTCGGCGACGTGCGCGGGCGTCAGGCCCAGCCCGGCGGCATACGTCACGATGTCCTGGCCCTCGGCGTTCGCGCGCCGTGACGGCTCACCGAGCCACCACTTCCTCGCGGCAGCCGCACTCGCGCCCGCCGCCACGGTCTCCTCGATGAGCTCGACCGCGCCGGCGTTGACGACGTCGCGCATCTCGAGATCGCTGTAGCCCCAGTCGGACTGGAGCCGCTTGCGGCGCAGTCCCGGGGGCTCCGGCAGCGTGCCGCGCAGGGCATCGACCGTCTCACGGGTCGGGGCGACAGGCACCAGGTCGGGCTCGGGGAAGTAGCGGTAGTCCTCGGCGTCCGACTTGACGCGGCCCGACGTCGTGATGCCGGTGTCCTCGTGCCAGTGCCGGGTCTCCTGCAGGATCGAGCCACCGCCGTCGAGGATCGCCGCGTGGCGCGAGATCTCATAGCGCACGGCGCGCTCGACCGACCGGAGCGAGTTGACGTTCTTCGTCTCGGTGCGGGTGCCCAGCGGCACGGCGAGCTGCTCCTCGCTCAGCGGGTCACCGACGTGAGGCCGCAGCGACACGTTCGCGTCGCAGCGCATCGAGCCCTGCTCCATCTTGACGTCGCTGACGTCGAGGGCGCGCAGCAGCTCGCGCAGTGCCGAGACGTACGCCTTGGCGACCTCGGGCGCGCGCTCCCCCGCCCCGACCATGGGCTTGGTGACGATCTCGATGAGCGGGATGCCGGCGCGGTTGTAGTCGACGAGCGAGTGGTCGGCGCCGTGGATGCGGCCGGTCGCGCCGCCGATGTGCAGCGACTTGCCGGTGTCCTCCTCCATGTGCGCGCGCTCGATCTCGACGCGGTAGGTGCTGCCGTCCTCGAGCTCGACGTCGAGGTGTCCCTCGAAGGCGATCGGCTCGTCGTACTGCGAGGTCTGGAAGTTCTTGGGCATGTCCGGGTAGAAGTAGTTCTTCCGGGCGAAGCGGCACCACTCGGCGATCTCGCAGTTGAGCGCCAGGCCGATGCGGATGGCCGACTCCACGGCCTTCTCGTTGACCACGGGCAGCGCACCGGGCAGCCCGAGGCAGACCGGGCAGACCTGCGAGTTGGGCTCGGCGCCGAACTCCGTGGGGCAGCCGCAGAACATCTTGGTCGCCGTGTGGAGCTCGACGTGGACCTCGAGGCCCATCACCGGGTCGAACTTCCTCATGGCCTCGTCGTAGTCCATGACGGCGTCGGTCGCGACGGTGGTCATGTCAGGCTCCCTTCGCTGCAGCGGCGACGCCCAGCTCGGGCGCGCGGTCGAGGATCGGACCGCCCCAGCGGTCGACGAGCGCGGCCTCGAGGGCAGCGCCCACGGAGTAGAGCCGCTCGTCCTTCGTGGCCGGGGCGAGGATCTGGATGCCGGCGGGCAGCCCGTCCTCGTCGGCGAGACCCGAGGGGATCGACATGCCCGGCACGCCGGCGAGGTTGGCCGGGATGGTGGCGATGTCGTTGAGGTACATCGCCATCGGGTCCTCGAGCTTGTCGCCGAGCTTGAACGCCGTGGTCGGCGCGGTGGGGCTGACGAGGACGTCGACCTTGTCGTACGCCGACGCGAAGTCCTGTGCGATGAGCGCGCGGACCTTCTGGGCCGAGCCGTAGTACGCGTCGTAGTAGCCGGAGCTCAGGGCGTAGGTGCCGAGGATGATGCGCCGCTTGACCTCCGGGCCGAAGCCGGCGTCGCGCGTCGCCGCCATGACCTGCTCGGCGCTCGGGGCGTCGACGCCGTCGGGCTGCACGCGCATGCCGTAGCGCATCGCGTCGAACTTCGCGAGGTTGCTCGACGCCTCGCTGGGGAGGATGAGGTAGTAGGCCGCGAGGGCGTACTCGAAGTTGGGGCAGCTGACCTCGACGACCTCGGCACCGAGCTCCTGCAGGAGGGCGACCGACTCGTCGAAGCGGGCCCGCACGCCGGGCTGGTAGCCCTCGCCGCCGAGCTCCTTGACGACACCGATCCTCATGCCACGCACGTCGGCCGCGCGGGCTGCCTCGACGACGGGCGGGACGGGGGCGTCGATCGACGTCGAGTCCATCGGGTCGTGGCCGCCCATGACGGCGTGCAGCAGCGCGGTGTCGAGGACGGTGCGCCCGCAGGGGCCGGCCTGGTCGAGGGAGCTCGCCAGGGCCACGAGGCCGTAGCGCGAGACGCCGCCGTAGGTGGGCTTGGTGCCGACCGTCGCGGTGACGGCCGCGGGCTGACGGATGGAGCCACCGGTGTCGGTCCCGGTGGCGAGCGGCGCCTGGAACGACGCCAGCACCGAGCTCGAGCCACCGCCCGAGCCGCCGGGGATCCGGTCGAGGTCCCACGGGTTGTGCGACGGGCCGTAGGCGGAGTGCTCGGTCGAGGAGCCCATCGCGAACTCGTCCATGTTCGTCTTGCCGAGGATCGGCAGGCCGGCCTGGCGCAGCTTCGTGACGACCGTCGCGTCGTAGGGCGGGACCCAGCCCTCGAGGATCCTGCTGCCGCACGTCGTCGGCAGGCCCTTCGTCGTCATGACGTCCTTGACGGCGATCGGCACACCGGCGAGGGCCCCGAGGGTCTCGCCGGCCCGGCGCCGGTCGTCGACGGAGCGGGCCTGGGCGAGCGCCCCGGCTCCGTCGACGTGGAGGTAGGAGTGCACCTGGCCGTCGACGGCCACGATCCGGTCGAGGTGCGCCTGGGTCACCTCGACGGAGCTGATGGCTCCGCTCGCGAGTGCGTCGGCGAGGCCGGCGGCGGTGGCCCTCGTCAGGTCAGTTGGCAGGTCGGTCACGTCAGTGCCTTCGGTTCGTAGCTGCGACAACGGGTTTCGTGGTGCCCGTCACCGGGCGGGCGTATGCCGGGTGCTCGGCCCGGCGGCATACCTGGGCGTGGTGGGTGGCTCAGTCCTCGTCGAGGATGCGCGGCACCGAGAAGCGCTGCTGCTCGGCCTCGGGCGCCCCGGCGAGCACGGCCTCGGCACCGAGGCTCGGGCGCACCACGTCGGCTCGGGTCACGTTGGTCAGCGGCATCGGGTGCGACATCGGGGCGACGCCCTCGGTCGGGGCCTGCTGGACCTTGGCCACGGACTCGAGGATGACCCCGAGCTCACCCACCATGCGGTCGAGCTCGGCTTCCGAGAGCTCGATGCGGGCGAGGCCGGCCAAGTGGGCTACGTCGTCGCGGGACAGGGATGACATGCGGGCCAGTCTATGGGGCAGCCCTCGGGGCCCGGACCACCCGTCCGGGTGCCCCGGGGCGGCAGCGCCGGTGCCCTTCGGGTGTCCCGCCCGGCGACGTCGCCGGCGAAGTCGTCGCGTCGTGGGCGTGTCCTGCGGGACGGGTGGCTCGTTGACCACACCGGACCCACGAACCGCCCAAGGAGAACCCTCGATGACGAGCCCGGCCACCCCGACCACCACGACGCCCGAGCGCACGGAGACCGTGGCGCCGCCTCCCGCCCCGGCCGGCGAGCCTGCGGTCCGCACCCACACCGGCTCGCCCGCCGCAGCGCCCGCCGAGGCTTCGACAGACGCGCCGGCGGATGCACCGACGGATGCGCCGACGGATGCGCCGACGGATGCGCCGGCGGACGCGCCGGCGGATGCACCCACCGACGCACCGACCGACCGGGCGGCGGCCAAGGCCGAGATGGCGGACGTCGCCCCTCGCGCGCGCCGCTCACCGGACGTGGGGGCGGGCGCCCGCCGGGCCGCACACCTCACCGGGGCCGGCATCACACGGCTGCGCACCCTGCTCGCCGAGATCGCGTGGCTCTCGTGCCTGCTCGCGGCTACGGCGCTGCTGCTCGGCGCCGTGCTCGTGGTGCTCGATGCCAACACCCGCAACGCGCTCGTCGTGGCCGTGCTGCGCGCCGCGGACTGGGCCGACCTCGGCGTCTTCAGCCGGACCGCGGGCGTCAAGCAGTTCAGCGGCGACAACGCCGTCGTCAAGAACACCGTCACCAACTGGGGCCTCGCCGCGGTGGCATGGCTCGTGGTGGGGCGGGTCGCCCGCCGCATCCTCACACCCTGACGGTCCGCCGACGTGCGTCAGGCAGGCTGAGCTGCGCTACGCTTCTTTTGCTAACACTGTTCGCAAAGGAGTGGTCGCGTGAAGGTCCTCATGCTCGCCCCGGGCACTCGCGGAGACGTCGCCCCAGCCGCCGGCCTCGGCAGGTCGTTTGTCGACGACGGGCACGACGTGACGATCGTCGCGGGGGCGGAGTACGCGCGCCTCGTGGTCGAGGCCGGCTGCACGCACGTCGGCTTCGACGCCCCGATGACGCTGCCCGAGCCGTCGGACCCCGACTCGTCCGAGGGGCGGAAGGGGCCGGGTGTCGCCGCCTACCTCAGGGTGCTCCGTTCCTACATGGAGGACGCCGCGACGGCCGCCCTCGCGGCTGCCCCGGGTGCCGACGTCGTCCTCACCAACGCGATCTCGCCCTACGGCCACGACATCGCCGAGCACCTCGGGGTGCCGTCGGCCGCGGCCCTCCTCCAGCCGGCCGAGCCGAGCAGCGCGTACCCGCCGGTGATCGCCAGCCGGCGCGACCTGGGTCCGGCGAACCGGCTGGCCGGACGCCTCGCCGAGCGTGTGCGCACGCCGTACGACCCCGCCTGCGCCCGGGTGCGTTCCGAGCTCGGCCTGCCTGCTGAGAGCCGCGCGCACGCGCAGCGGCGACGCCGAGCGGCGAGCCTGCCGGTGCACCACGGCATCAGCCCGGTCGTCCTCCCACGACCGAGCGACTGGTCGGACCGGCTGAGCCTCGACGGCTTCTGGTGGCCGGCGCCGTCGGCAGCCGGAACGCCGGGAGCCGCACTGGCCGAGACCCTGGCCTCGGGTCCGCCACCGGTCGTCGTCAGCCTCGGCAGCCTCCCACCGGGTGGCGCCGTCGTCCGCGCGGTCGCCGATGCGGTGCGCGGCACCGGGCTGCGCACCGTCCTGCAGGGCGAGGCTCTCGACGCCACCGCGAGACACCTGGAGGACGAGCTCGGCCCCGACCGGGTCCTCCGTGTCGGGGACGTGCCGCACGTGTGGCTCCTCCCCCGTGCGGCCGCCGTCGTGCACCACGCCGGTGCCGGCGTCACCGCTGCCGCCCTCCGGGCCGGCGTCCCGTCGGTGCCCCTGCCGATGCACACCGACCAGCCGTTCTGGGGGCGCCGGCTCGTGGCCCTGTCCGCCGGCACCGCACCCGTCCCCATGACGCGGGTCACCGGCGAGGTGCTGGCAGCTCGCATGACCGAGGCCGTGACGTCGCGCGCACTGCGCGACGGTGCGGCGGCCGTCCGCGACGCGATCGCCCACGAGGACGGCACGGCGCCGTTGCGGGCCTGGTTGGAGCGGGTCGGCGCATGACTGGGCGGACCCCGGCGCGGGTCGGCGCGCCGACGGCGGCGAGACTCGACCGGTGAGCGACGAGGTCATCTGGATGCGGCGGGACAACTCCACCGTGGGCCGACCGGCACGACTCACGCGTGAGGCCCTGACGCGGGCGGCCGTCCGCGTGGCCGATGCCGAAGGCCTGGCAGCCGTGACCATGCGCAGCATCGCCTCGGAGCTGGGCACCGGAGGCGGCTCGCTGTACCGGCACGTCACCGGCCGCGACGAGCTGGTCGATCTCATGGTCGACCACGTCGCGGGTGAGTACGTGCTCGAGGCACCGACGGGTGACGCGATCGCGGACCTGACCGCGCTCGCGCTGCAGGGACTGGCCATCCATCGACGCCATCGCTGGCTCGGTGACGTCGTGGCGACACCCGTCCTCGGGCCCCATGGCCTTGCCCTGACCGAGCACGTCCTCGCAGTGCTCGAGAGACACCCGGCCGCCGACGGTCGGAAGCTCGTGGCCTTCGCGACGATGAACGCCCTCACGACCGCCTACGCCAGGTCCGGCCACAGCGACCAGGACCCGGCGCGCGCCCGGGGGCAGGCGGCCTACGTCGCGCACCTCGTCGCCGAAGGACGCCTCCCGCGCCTTGCCGCTCTGCGCCCGGAGGTCGGCGTCGAGCCCGACGAGGTCTTCCCGGTCATGCTGCGGCGGGTCCTGCGAGGGCTGCTCGACGACTGACCCGACGCCTCGCACCCCACCGGTTCGAGGTATCCGCGCCGACAGAACCAACGCGCGGATACCTCAAGCCGGTGAGTCGCTCAGTCCCGGCTCCTGCGACGCCGCTCCAGGACGTAGCGGCGCAGGACGTTGCGCCCGGTGCCCCAGATGCCGTGGCGGAAGAGCAGGACGATGACGACGAAGATCGTGCCGGTGATCAGCCCGATGCCCTCGAAGCCGGAGCTCGCGAGGTAGTCCTCGAGCGTCACGACGACGCCGGCGCCGACGAGGCCACCCCAGAGGGTGCCGATGCCGCCGAGGACCGTGATGAGCACGACCTTGCCCGACGTCGTCCACATCAGCTCCTGGAGGGATGCGAACTGGTGGCTCACCGCGAAGACGCCCCCGGCGAGACCCGCGAGGCCGGCCGAGATGATGAAGGCCGTGATCTTGTAGCGCTCGACGTCGTAGCCCAGCGCCCGGGCCCTGGCCGGGTTGTCGCGCACTGCCGTCAGCACGCGGCCGAAGGGCGAGTTGACGACCCGCCAGGCGAGCACGATCCCGACGAGGATCATGGCGGCACCGACGTAGTAGAAGTAGAACGGGTCGGTCTCGACGGCCTCGATGCCGAAGAAGTTCCTCGGGATGCCCTGCAGGCCGTTCTCGCCGCCCGTGAGGTCACGGGCCTGGTTGGCGATGAAGTAGATCATCTGCGCGAAGGCCAGCGTGACCATGGCGAAGTAGATGCCGGTGCGCCGGACGGAGAGGTAGCCGATCGGCCACGCGATGACCATCGCGAAGACGGCGCCGCCGACGACCGCGACCGGGAACGGCACACCCCAGTGGGTCGCGATGAGGCCCGTGCAGTAGGCCGAGCCGCCCCAGAACGCGGCGTGCCCGAAGCTGAGCAGCCCCGTGAAGCCGAGGAGCAGGTCGACGCTGATCGCGAAGAGTCCCCAGCAGAGGATGTCCATCGCGACGGGCGGGTAGATCCAGTACGGCAGCATCACGAGCACGGCGAGGCCGGCCAGGAGCATGACGTAGCGCAGCGGGTTGCGCCGCGACAGGATCGAGGGCTGGGCCAGGTCGACGTCGACCTTGGCGGTCATCTGCTCGCTCATGCGACCTCCTCTCGTCCGAAGAGCCCCGAGGGCCGGACGAGAACGACGATCGCCATCAGCACGAAGATGACGATCTGGGCGTACGTGGGGGCGTAGGCGATGCCGTAGGCCTCGACGAGTCCGACGAGGAAGCCCGCGACCACCGCCCCGAGGATCGATCCGAGGCCGCCGATGACGACCACGGCGAAGAGGATGATGATGAAGTTGCTGCCCATCTCGGCGGTGATCGCGCGGGTCGGCGCGGCGAGCACGCCGGCGAGGCCGGCGAGCGCGATGCCGAAGCCGAAGACGGGCGTGACCCAGAGGCCCACGTTGATGCCGAGGGCCCGGGTGCGGTCGGGCGACTCGGTCGCGGCACGCACGATCATGCCGATGCGCGTCTTCGTCAGCAGCAGACCGACGGCGACGCACACGACGACCGAGAAGAGACAGGCGAAGATCGCGTAGACCGAGAGGTTGACCGACCCGACCGTGACCTGGCCGCCGAGTCCGGCCGGCACCTGGTAGGGCAGACCGGACACGCCGTACCGCTGCTTGACGGCCTCGACGATCACCAGGGTGAGGCCGAAGGTGAGCAGGAAGTTGTAGAGCGGGTCGAGCTCGAGCAACCAGCGCACGAGCAGGCGCTCCATGAGCACGCCGAAGCCGAACATGAGGATCGGCACGATGACGAGTGCGGCCCAGAAGCCGACGTTCAGCTCGGCGAGCAGGACGGCCGACAGAACGGCGCCGAGCATGTAGCAGGCGCCGTGGGAGAAGTTGACGACCCCGAGGACACCGAAGATGACGGCGAGGCCCAGCGCGGACAGCGCGTAGAAGCCGCCGGCGGCGAGCCCCTGGAGGGTGTACTGGATGAATTCGCTCATGTCTCTCGCTCGTTCGCGTTCGATCGGGCCGGGTGGACCGGGCTGGGCCGGTGTCCGTGGCCGTATGCCGTCCGGCGCGGCCCCGTGGGACGCGACCGGACGGCACACCGGCGCAGAGCGCCGGCTCCAGCCATCGGCAGGTCAGCTCATCGAGCAGGCGGGGTTGGCCTCGCCGTAGGCCTCGGCGGCCGGGATCGTCTTCTCGATGTCCTCGTAGTCCCACTCCTCCGGGGCGGAGCTCTTGACCTTGGCGAGGTAGACGTCGTGCGTGACGGCGTGGTCGGCCTTGCGGACCTCGCCGTTGCGCAGGAAGACGTCGTTGATCTTCTTGCCCTCGAGCTTGCCGACGACGGCGTCCGCGTTGTCCGTCCCGGCCTCCTGGACGGCCTCGAGGTAGTTCATCGCGGCCGAGTAGTTCGCGGCGTGGGCGAACGACGGACGGGTGTTCGTCTTCTCCTTGAAGCGGTCGGCCCACTTCTTGTTCTGCGCGTCGAAGTTCCAGTACCACGCGTCGGTGAACTGCGTACCGGCGAACTGGTCGACGCCGAGCGAGTGGATGTCGGTGATGAACATCAGGCCGACCGCGAGCTGGACCTTGCCCTTGAGCGAGCTCTGGTTGAACTGCTTGACGAAGTTGATGAGGTCGCCACCAGCGTGCATCGAGCCGATGACATCAGGGTCGCCCTCGCCGGCCTTGGTGATGAAGGTGGCGAAGTTGTCGCTCGGGAAGGGCGAGGCGATCGACTGGCCGACGGTGCCGCCCGCGGCGGTGATCTCCTTGGTGAAGGACTTGTTCATGTCCTGGCCGAAGGCGTAGTCCGGGTAGACGATGTTCCACTTCTTGCCGCCGGCCTTGGTGATCGTGCCGGCGGTGCCGCGTGCCAGGACGCCGGTGTTGTACGCCCAGTGGAACGTGTACTTGTTGCAGCTCGCGCCGGTCAGCGCCGTCGTGCCCGCGCCGATGTTGATGTAGAGCTTCTTCTTGTTCTTGGCCTGCGTGGCGACGGCGAGGGCGGCAGCCGAGTTCGGCACGTCGAGGATGATGTCGGCCTTCTGGCGGTCGTACATCTCCTGCGCCTTGGAGTTGGCGATGTCGGCCTTGTTCTGGTGGTCGGCCGTGACGACCTCGATGTCCTTGGCGACGGCCTTGTCGCCGTACTTGGCCTTGTAGTCCTCGATCGCCATCTCGATGGCGACCTTGCTGTTGGGACCGGACAGGTCCTTGTAGACGCCCGACTGGTCGTTGAGCAGGCCGATGACGACCTTGTCGTCGGTGAGCTTGCTCGAGCCGCCGGACTGCGGGCCGCCGGCCCCTCCGCACGCGGCGAGCGCGAGCGACGCGGTCGCCGCGATGGCGACGGTGCCCTGAACTGTCCTGCTACGCATGTCCCCTCCTGGGGTTGTGTCGAGATGTGACGGGTGTGTGACGGGGTGACGCGGGGTGGGGCCGTGTGACGCGATGGACGCGAAGGCGTCCTGACGCTGGCGTGGTGCGCCCGGCGGTGCTGCGGCCGGGGCCGTGGACGGGGGCTACATCCCGAGGTAGGTGAGCAGCTCGCCCTCGCGGGCCTTGAAGTCGTCGTTGCCGAGGTGCTCGACGACCTTGCCCTGCGCGAGCAGGTAGTGGCGGTCGGCGACGGCCCTGGCGAACGTGACGTTCTGCTCGACGAGGAGGACACCGACCCCCTGGCCCTTGATCTCGCGGATGATCTCGCCGATGCGCTGCACGATCACGGGGGCCAGGCCCTCGCTCGGCTCGTCGAGCAGCAGCAGTCGGGAGCCCATCCGCAGCACCCGGGCCATGGCGAGCATCTGCTGCTCGCCGCCCGACAGCTTGGTGCCGGGGAAGTCACGCCGCTCGTGGAGCACCGGGAAGAACTCGTAGACCCGCTCGAGCGGCCAGGCGTCCGCGTGGACGACGGGCGGCAGGAGGAGGTTCTCGGCGACGGTGAGGCTCGCGTAGATGCCGCGGTCGTCGGGGACCCAGCCGATGCCGGCGCGCGCGCGGGCGTCGGCCGAGCGCTTGGCGAGGTCGGTGCCGTCGAGGGTGATCGTGCCCTCGGTCTGTCGGTGCAGGCCCATGACCGAGCGCAGCAGGGTGGTCTTGCCGGCACCGTTGCGTCCGACGAGGGTGACGACCTCGCCGGGGGCGACGTCGATGCTGACGTCGGTGAGGACGCGGGCCTCGCCGTACCAGGCGGACAGGCCTGCCACCTCGAGCATCCGGGACGGGCCGGGCTCGGCACCCGCCGTCGACCCGGCGCCCGAGAGCGAGGCCTGCTCCGTGGTCGTCGTGCCGGCCGTGTCGGTCGTGTCGTCACTCATGGGCTGCTCCGAGGTATGCCGTGATGACCCTCTCGTCGGCGCGCACCTGCTCGTAGGGTCCCTCCGCGAGCACCTGCCCCGACTGGAGCACGGTGACGCGGTCGGCGAGCGAGCCGACGACGTGCATGTTGTGGTCGACGAAGACGACGGTGCGGCCCGCCGCCAGCTGCTTGACGAGCGCGATGGTGCGGTCGACGTCCTCGATGCCCATGCCGGCGGTCGGCTCGTCGAGGAGCAGCAGCTTGGGGTCGAGGGCCATCGCGATGGCGAGCTCGAGGGCGCGCTTCTGGCCGTAGGCCAGGGACGAGGCCGGTGCGCCGGCGCGGTCGGCGAGCCCGACCTGCTCCAGCAGCTCCATGGCCCGGTCCTTGAACGTCGACATGCGGGTGACCGAGCGCCACCACTGCTTGCCCATGCCGGTCGGGCTGGCGAGCGCGAGCTCGAGGTGCTCGCGCAGCGTCATCGCCTCGAAGAGGCTCGTGATCTGGAACGAGCGCGCGATGCCGAGCGGCGCGATCTGCTCGGGATCCATACCGGTGATGTCCTGGCCGTCGAAGAGCACGGTGCCGGACGTCGGGGACAGGAAGCCGGTGAGCAGGTTGAACAGCGTGGTCTTGCCCGCACCGTTGGGTCCGACGAGGGCATGGACCGTGCCGCGGGTGACCGTGAGGTCGACCTCCGAGACGGCCCGGAAACCGCGGAACTCCTTGGTCAGGGCCCTGGTCTCGAGCAACGGGGTACCCGTCAAGACCTGCACCTCCTCGTGCGTCGCGCTCTGGTGAGCATGGTGTCGGGCCGTGCCGGTCGGATCTGACCAGCGATGTCGACCCCGGAGAGTCCGGGAAACTTCGGCAAAGCCTAGGAGGGCAGCCCGGCGAAAGGACGGTGGGGACCCACACACCTGGACGGGTTCTGTGGGGTCGGCACACATGAGTCGGTGCAGCCGTCGGTCGACCGGTCGTGCGGCGCGCGAGGCGACGGGCCTCACCGGTTGGCGGTGGCCGGCCCGGTCCCGACGAGCCGGACCTCACGCTCGTCCAGGACCCGCTCGCGGAGCTCCGGGCACGTGCCCTCGACGGGCAGGATCACTCGGGCGAGCCCGTCTCGAGGAGTCGCCGGAAGCCGTCCTCGTCGAGGATCGTGAGACCCAGCTCCTCTGCCTTGGCCGCCTTGGACCCGGCGTTGGCGCCGATGACGACGTAGTCGGTCTTCTTCGAGACCGACCCGGAGGCCTTGCCTCCGCGGCCGATGATGGCCTCCTTCGTCTCGTCGCGCGAGAAGCCCTCGAGCGATCCGGTCACGACGACGGTCTTGCCCTCGAGCGTGCGCTCGAGGGTCGTGTCGACCTCGTCGGCCATCCGGACGCCGGCGTCGGCCCACTTGCGCACGATCTCCTGGTGCCAGTCGACCTCGAACCAGGCGGTGACGGCCTCGGCGATGACGCCGCCGACGCCCTCGGCCTGCGCCAGCTCCTCGGTCGACGCGGCGCGGATCGCGTCCATCGAGCCGAAGTGGGTGGCCAGGGCCCGCGCCGCGGTGGGCCCGACGTGGCGGATGGAGAGGGCCACGACGACGCGCCAGAGCGGCTGCGACTTGGCCTTCTCGAGCTCGGTGAGCAGCTTGTCGCCACCGGCGGACAGGACCCGGCCGTCGACGACGCGCTCGGCGGGGTCGGTCTTCTTGGCGGCCCTCGTGTAGAGCGGCACCTGCGCGAGCGTGTCGCGGGTGATGCCGTACTCCCCCGCGTGCGGGCTGTCCCGGCCCGGGGCGAAGAGGTCGCCCTCGTCGGTGATGACGCCCGACTCGAGCAGCGCGATCGAGCCCTCCCAGCCGAGGGCCTCGATGTCGAGACCGCCGCGTGCGGCGAGGGCGAAGACCCGCTCGCGCAGCTGGCTCGGGCACGAACGCGTGTTGGGGCAGCGGATGTCCTTGTCGCCCTCCTTCTCGGGGGCGAGCGGCGTGCCGCAGGCGGGGCAGTCGGTCGGCATGACGAAGGCGTGCTCGCTGCCGTCGCGCAGCTCGACGACGGGGCCGACGATCTCGGGGATGACGTCGCCCGCCTTGCGCAGCACGACCGTGTCGCCGATGAGCACGCCCTTGCGCTCGACCTCGTACGCGTTGTGCAGCGTCGCCTGCTCGACCGTGGAGCCGGCGACCACGACGGGCTCCATGACGCCGTAGGGCGTCACCCGTCCCGTGCGCCCGACGTTGACCCGGATGTCGAGGAGCTTCGTGTTCACCTCCTCGGGCGGGTACTTGAAGGCGATGGCCCACCTCGGCGCCCTCGACGTGGCGCCCAGCTGGCGCTGGAGGGCCACCTCGTCGACCTTGACGACGATGCCGTCGATGTCGTGGGCCCGGTCGTGGCGGTGCTCGCCGTGGAAGGTCACGAACTCCTGCACGGCCGCGATGTCGGGCAGGACGCGCACCTCGTCGGACGTGGGCAGACCCCAGGCGCGGAGGGCGGCATACCCCTCGCTCTGGCGCTCGATGTCGAAGCCGCGGCGCGCGCCGATGCCGTGCACGAGCATGCGCAGCGGTCGGCCGGCGGTCACCTTGGGGTCCTTCTGGCGCAGCGAGCCGGCGGCGGCGTTGCGCGGGTTGGCGAAGGGCGCCTTGCCCGCCTCGACGAGGCCCGCGTTGAGGTCGGCGAAGGCCGCGGTCGGGAAGAACACCTCGCCGCGGATCTCGACGAGCTCGGGCACGTCGTCGCCGGAGAGCCGGTCGGGGATGCCCTCGATGGTGCGCACGTTGTTGGTGACGTCCTCACCGGTGCGGCCGTCACCGCGGGTCAGGGCGCGCACGAGGCGGCCCTTCTCGTAGAGGAGGTTGATGGCGAGCCCGTCGATCTTGAGCTCGGTGAGGTAGTGGGCGCCGGCCCCGACCTCGCGCTCGACGCGCTCGGCCCACGTCTGCAGCTCCTCGAACGAGAAGGCGTTGTCGAGGCTCAGCATCCGCTCGACGTGGTCGACGGTCTCGAACCCGGTCGCGAAGGACGCGCCGCCGACGTTCTGCGTCGGGCTCTCGGGCGTGCGCAGCGACGGGTGCTCGTCCTCGAGGGTGTTGAGCCGTCGGATGAGGGTGTCGTACTCGCCGTCGCTGATCGTCGGCGCGTCCTTGACGTGGTAGGCGAACTGGGCCGCGGCGGCCTGCTCGGCGAGCTCGGCCCACTCCTGGTGGACCTCGGTCGGGACGTCGTCGGTGACGGGCGTGGGGCCGGTGCTCTCGCTCACGCGCTCATCCTGCCAGCCGGCCCCGACGGTGGCCGACCGATGACACTCGTCACGTGGCGGCGGGTCTGTTCACCGGGCGACCCAGCAGTGACAATGGGCCGGAGCCCGCCCCCTGCGAAGGAGCAGAGATGACCAACCTCGCCGCCAACCTCACCGCCACCGCGGCCCGCGTCCCCGACAAGGTGGGCATCAAGCTCGACCAGATCGAGCTCTCGTGGTCGGCGCTGCACCGCGCGGCGGCGGCGGTGGCCGGGCAGCTGCGCGCTGCGGGTCTCGAGCCCGGCGACCGCGTCTCGCTCATCCTGCCCAACGTGCCGGCCTACCCCGTCGCCTTCTACGGCTCGCTCCTCGCCGGCGGTGTCGTCGTGCCGATGAACCCGCTGCTCAAGTCGGGCGAGATCCAGTACTTCTACGAGGACAGCGGCGCGCGCTTCAGCTTCGTGTGGCCCGACTTCGCCGACGAGGCCGGCAAGGCGGCGGCCGAGACCGGCACGCGCCTGGTCGTCTGTGGCCCCATGGGACCGGCGGACGGACAGTTCGACGCGTCCGAGACGGCCGGCGCGCCGGTGCTCGAGCCGGTCGAGCGCGCCGACGACGACACCGCCGTGATCCTCTACACGAGCGGCACCACCGGCAAGCCCAAGGGCGCCGAGCTGACGCACTTCAACCTCCACCGCAACGCCGAGCGCTCGGCGACCGACATCATGCAGATCACCGAGGACGACGTGATCATGGGGTGCCTGCCGCTCTTCCACGTCTTCGGGCTCACGTGCGGTCTCAACACCTCGGTCCAGCGCGGGTGCACCCTGACCCTGATCCCCCGCTTCGACCCGGCCAAGGCCATCGAGGTCCTCGGGCGCGACCACGTGACGATCTTCCAGGGCGTCCCGACGATGTATGCCGCCATCCTCAACCACCCGAACGCCGACGAGGCCGACACGAGCAGCCTGCGCACCTGCGCGTCCGGCGGCTCCGCGATGCCGGAGGCGGTCATGAAGGCGTTCGAGCAGAAGTTCCACTGCCAGATCCTCGAGGGCTACGGCCTCTCCGAGACCTCTCCCGTCGCATCCTTCAACATGCCGGACAAGCCGACCAAGCCGGGCACCATCGGGCGGGCGATCCCGGGCTGCGAGATGAAGCTCATCGACCTGGACGGCAACGACACCCCGGCCGGCGAGATCGGCGAGATCGCGATCCGCGGCGAGAACATCATGAAGGGCTACTGGAACCGGCCCGAGGCCACGAAGGAGGCCATCCCCGACGGGTGGTTCCGCTCGGGCGACCTCGCGACCGTCGACGACGAGGGCTACTACACGATCGTCGACCGCAAGAAGGACCTGATCATCCGCGGCGGCATGAACGTCTATCCGCGCGAGGTCGAGGAGGTGCTCTACACGCACCCGGACGTGCTCGAGGCAGCCGTCGTCGGCGTGCCCGACGACCTCATGGGTGAGGAGGTCGGCGCCGCCGTGGTGCTCCGTCCCGGCTCGACCGCGACCCTCGAGGACGTCCAGACCTACGTCAAGGAGCGCCTCGCGGCCTACAAGTACCCTCGCCGCATCTGGTCGCTCGACGAGCTGCCGAAGGGTCCGACCGGCAAGATCCTGCGTCGCGAGGTGCGTCCGCGCACCGCCTCCTGACGGGCCGCGCAGGCCCTCGGGCGAGCCCGCCACGACGTCCGGACGGCCTCTCCCGGCAGATCAGCGGCTCGGGCGACACGCGACGGTTTGGACGCGCCGCACGTTTTGGAGTATTGCCCCCGTATCGGTGACACTGGAGCAGGGTCACTATCGACGTGCCGCACCCCGCCCCGCCCTGGGGCGCCCGGCGTCGCGTCTGCGAAGGGTATTCACGCGTGAAGTTGAGCATCCGTTCCGCCGCAGTCTCGGGGATGGCCGTCCTGGCCATGCTCGGCGTCACGGCCTGCAATGCAACCGCCACGGCCGACAACGGCAAGCCCGCGAGCTCCTCCTCGTCGGCGCCCGGTGAGACCTCGTCGCCGGCGCCCACCCCGACCACCGACCCGGTCGTCTTCAAGACCACCCCGGCCGACGAGTCCGAGGACGTCTCGGTCGACACGCGGGTCACCGCCTCGGCCGAGAAGGGCACGCTCAAGAAGGCCTCGCTCTCCTACAAGAGCAAGAAGGGCAACCGCATCCCCGTCGACGGCACCCTCGACGGCGGCAGGTGGACGGCGGGCGACCTGCTCGAGCCCGGAGTCAAGTACACCCTGGCCCTCG
This sequence comes from Terrabacter sp. Soil810, assembly GCF_001429645.1. Classification (NCBI taxonomy): domain Bacteria; kingdom Bacillati; phylum Actinomycetota; class Actinomycetes; order Micrococcales; family Intrasporangiaceae; genus Terrabacter; species Terrabacter sp. Soil810. The sequence continues at coordinate 715,929 of NZ_LMSW01000011.1, read as the reverse complement.
AGGCCGAGGACGCCGACGGCAAGACGACTGAGTCGACGCAGACGTTCCGCACCTCGAACCTCACGCTCGACGACCAGGTCTACGTCGCGATCTCGCCGCGTGACGGCGGCACGGTCGGCATCGGTATGCCCGTCGTCGTCCGCTTCGACCTGCCGGTCGTCGACAAGGCGAGCTTCGAGAAGCACATGAAGGTCACCTCGACCCCGGCCCAGGCCGGCTCCTGGTACTGGCTCAGCTCGCGTGAGGCGCACTGGCGCCCCAAGACGTACTGGAAGGCCGGCACCAAGGTGCACGTCGAGGCCGACCTCAACGGCGTCCCCGCGGGTGGCAACCGCTACGGACAGATGTCCCGGACCTCCGACTTCACCATCGGCCGCGCCGTCGTCGCCAAGGTCAACCTCAAGACGGACCAGATGGACGTCTTCATCAACGGCAAGTGGGTCAAGCGCATCCCGGTCACCGGTGGCCGCGACGGCTTCACGACCCGCTCGGGCGTCAAGGTCATCATGGACAAGCAGACCAACATCACGATGCGCGCCGAGACCATCGGCCTCAAGAAGGGCGACACCGGCTACTACGAGGACACCCCGGTCAAGTACGCCATGCGCGTCACGAACTCCGGCGAGTTCCTCCACACGGCCCCGTGGTCCGTGGCCGACCAGGGCCACCGCAACGTGAGCCACGGCTGCACGGGCATGAGCGACGCCAACGGCAAGTGGCTCTACGGCCAGATGCAGATCGGCGACGTCGTCGAGACGACCGGCACCAACCGTCCCATGACGATGGGCAACGGCTACTCCGACTGGAACCTCAGCTGGGCCAGGTGGACGTCCGGCTCCGCGCTCTGAGCCGAGCCACCGAGACCGACGAGGCCGGTCACCCTCCGGGGTGACCGGCCTCTGGCGTGTCCGGGACCCGTCGCAGGGGACGGTCAGCCGGCGCTGCGCTCCTCGAGCTCGCGGGCCGTCTCGACCGCCGCGCGCTGGACGGAGCGGGCGACGTCCGGTGACACGGTGGCGAGACCACAGGCCGGCGTGACGACGACGTCGGCGAGGGACCTGAGGGGCAGCCCGGTCCGGGTCCAGGGCGCGACGAGGTCGGCGGCGAGGTCCTGCGGCCGCGTGCGGCTGCCGTCGGTGGGCACGACGCCGGCGTGGAGGCGTATGCCGTCCTCCACCGCGACGGCGATGCCCTCCCACTCGCGCGGGCGCAGCAGTGAGGTGTCGAGCGACAGCGCGGTCGGTGTCGTCGCGCGCAGCAGGGGCAGCGGCGGGCCCGCCGCACAGCAGTGCACGACCGTGTCGCCGTCGTGCGCCCCGAGCACCGTCAGCAGGCCGGCCGCGGCGACCTGCGGGTCGAGGCTCGGCAGGCGACCGAAGCCCGACGAGGTCGGCAGCCGGCCGGCGAGCACGGTGGGGAGGCTGGGCTCGTCGACCTGGAGGACGACCTGCGCGCCTGGGACGAGGCTGCGCACCGTCGCGACGTGGAGGCGTACGCCCTCGGCGAGCGACTCGACGAGGTCGCGGCTGGCGCCGTCGTCGACGATGACGCGCTCGCCGCGCGAGAGCCACACGTTGGCGGCGAGGGTCCACGGCCCGACGACCTGGAGCTTGAGCGGGCCGGTGTGCCCGTCGAACGCCTCGGCCAGCTCGTCGAGGTCCTCGCGCAGCAGCGCTGCCGTCCGGGAGGCGTCCCGACCGGGCCGGTCGACGAGCCTCCAGCCGATGGGCTGCAGGTCGACCGGCAGCTCGACGAGCAGGCCCGCCGTGCGGCCCACCATGTCGGCGCCCGGCCCTCGTTCGGGCAGCTCCGGGAGGTAGGGCAGGTGGCCGTCGAGGATCTCACGCACCTGTCGCAGCGCGTCGCGCACCGAAGTGCCTGGCCAGGAGCCGATGCCGGTCGCGAGAGTCACCGCGCCAGCCTAGGCGTAGCCCACCCGGGGCCGGCACGGCGCGGGGCCCGCCGGGCGTCGCCATCGCGTTCACCCGGACGGAACACCGCACCGCCGTCGAGCCGGCGCTAGCGTGGCGCCCGTGCGACGACACGACTTCTCCGGACCCGACGACGTGCGCGCGATGCAGCAGCTCGCCTCGCGGCTGTGGTCGCCGACGAGCCGTTTCCACCCCGGCCAGCTGGCGTGGAGCCGCTACCACCGGCCCGTCGACCCGAGCGCCCTCGACGAGGGCGAGGCCATCGCGGTCTGGACCGACGGCGACGAGGTCCTCGGCTTCGGCTGGGCCGAGGCGCCGGACTGGCTCGAGCTGCAGGTCGACCCGTCACGGCCCGACGTCGCGGCGGACGTCGTCGACTGGTTCGAGGAGGCGAGCGACGCCGAGACCCAGTCGGCCCTCGTCATGGAGGGCGACGTCGCCGAGCGGGCCCTCGCCGCAGCAGGATTCGCGCCGCAACCAGACGAGCCGTACTTCACGCACCACACCGTCGACCTCGCCGACCTCCGCCCGGCGCCGACCGTGCCGGGCTACCGCTTCCGCCACGTCGAGCCGCACGAGGCCCGCTCACGGGCTGCGGTCCACGCAGCCTCCTGGTCCGAGTTCGGGCCGTCGAAGGTCGACGAGCAGGCCTACGAGCAGCTCATGGCGGCATGGCCCTACCGCCCCGACCTCGACTGGGTCGCCGTCGACGCCGACGGCACCATGGTGGCCTCGGCGCTCGTGTGGCTCGATCCGGCCTCCGGAGTCGGTCTCGTCGAGCCGGTGGGGTGCGTGCCCGAGCACCGTGGTCGCGGGCTCGCGGGCGCGGTGACGTCGGCGGCGCTGCGCCGGCTCGCGGAGGTGGGTGGTTCGGTGGCACAGGTGAGCCCGCGCGGGGACGACGGCTACCCGGGTCCGCAGCGGCTCTATCGCTCGTTGGGCTTCCGTCCGCGCGCCCGCACCGTCACGTGGACGCGCTCGCTGGACTGAGCTCGACCCGCATCTCGTGCTGCGCCAGCTCCTCGACCATCCCCACTGCCCCGAGTCCGGCGACCAGGGGTGAGCCCTCGGGCTCGTTGACGACCCGGCAGGTCGCCCCGGCGTACTCCCGTGCCAGCCCTCGGGCGAGCCGGTGCGCGGCCCTGTCGTCGCGTGCGGCCGCGGCAAGCACGGCGACCCGCTCGGGCGACGGGCGCAGCAGGAGCATGCCGTCCGCCTCGTCGCCCGCCTGCGGCGCCGTCCCGCTCCCCGGCCCGGTCGACAGGACGACGAGGCCCGGGTCGAGGCCCAGGTGCGTCGGCTCCCGGCCCCACGGAGCCCGGTGGTGGCCGCTGATCGCCGCCATCCCCCGGACGGAGGCCTCGACCTCCGTGGCGCGAGAAACGAGCACCCGACCCGGCGTCTCGGGCGGGTCCCCCGCCATCGTCGTGGTGTCCAGGGGGCCCGAGAGCACGAGCAGCCGTCGACGGACCGTGAAGCCGGCCCGCTCGTAGACGCGGCGCGCCCAGTTCTGCGTCAGCACCTCGAGGTCGACGAACGCCACCCCCGACCGCCGCGCGACGTCGAGCTGCTCGTCGACGAGGCGCCCCGCGACGCCGTGCCCGCGGTGGGACGGGGCGACGCCGAAGCCACCGATCCAGCCACGCTCCCCCGCCGCGGCGTCTGAGGTCTCGACCGGGCGAGCCCCCAGCAAGGAGAGGGCGATCGGTCGACCGCCGTCACGGAGGACGACGGACCTCCCGAGGTCGATCGACCCAGTCTCGACGTGCGCCTGCAGGCCCGCGGCGTCACGGGACACGTCGACGAAGTAGCCGGCATACGCGGCGTTCCACGCCTCGACGAGCGCGTCGGTCGTCACGGTCGACGCGGCGACGCTCTCGATCGACATCGTCAGGGCTCGCTCGGATCAGCCGACGGGGGTGCGCTCGAGCCGGGACGCGGCGATCGTGGCCGACCCGACGACCCGGGTCCCCTCGTAGAGCACGACGGACTGCCCCGGTGCCACGCCCCGGACGCGCCCGTCGAGCCGCACCTCGACCCGGTCGCCCTCGGCCCACGCCGTGGCGGCGTACTCCTCGCCGTGAGCGCGCACCTGCGCGCCGACGTGCACGACGCCCTCGGGCGCCGGACCGCACCACCGGGCGTGGTCGCCCGTGATGGCGTTGACACCGAGCAGGTCGGCGGCGCCGACGACGACCTGGTTGGTGTCGGGGCGCACCTCGACGACGTAGCGCGGCTCGCCGTCTGCGGCGGGCCGCGAGAGTCCCAGCCCGCGCCGCTGGCCGACCGTGTAGGCGAAGGCTCCCGCGTGGTGCCCGACGACCTCACCGGCCGTGTCGACGATGTCGCCGGGTGCCTCGCCCAGCTCTCGAGTCAACCAGCCGCGGGTGTCGCCGTCGGCGATGAAGCAGATGTCGTGGCTGTCGGGCTTCTTCGCGATGAAGAAGCCCCGCTCGGCCGCCTCCTCGCGGATGCGCGGCTTCGTGGTGTCGCCGAGCGGGAAGAACGACCGGGCCAGCTGGTCGGCGTCGAGCACGCCGAGGACGTAGCTCTGGTCCTTGGCCGCGTCGACGGCGCGGTGCAGCTCGCGGCGCACTCCCCCGTGCCCGTCGTCGGCCTGCACCACCTGGGCGTAGTGGCCCGTGGCGACCGCGTCGAACCCGAGCGCGACCGCCTTGTCGAGCAGGGCCGCGAACTTGATCTTCTCGTTGCAGCGAAGACACGGGTTGGGCGTGCGGCCCGCGGCGTACTCGGCACGGAAGTCGTCGACGACGTCACGCTTGAACCGGGCCGCCATGTCCCACACGTAGAAGGGGATCCCGAGCACGTCGGCCACGCGCCGCGCGTCACCGGCGTCCTCGATGGTGCAGCAGCCGCGCGCCGACTCCCGCAGCGTCGCGGCGCTCTGGCTCAGGGCGAGGTGCACGCCGACGACCTCGTGCCCGGCGTCGAGCATGCGGGCCGCGGCGACCGCCGAGTCGACGCCACCGCTCATCGCCGCCACGACCCTCACGACGCGGTCGCCTCCCGGGCGCGACGGGCCCGCTCGATTGCGGCTGGCAGCGCCTCGATGAACGTGTCGACGTCGGCCTGGGTCGAGGTGTGGCCGAGCGTCAGGCGCAGGGCACCCCGCGCGTCGCTCTCGGCCACGCCCATCGCGAGCAGCACGTGGCTGGGCTGGGGCACCCCGGCCTGGCAGGCCGAGCCCGTCGAGCACGAGACGCCCGCGGCGTCGAGCAGGTAGAGCAGCGAGTCACCGTCACACCCGGGCACGAGCAGGTGCACGTTGCCGGGCAGGCGGCGCACGCCGTCACCGCGCTGCCACACCCCGGACGGCCGGATGTCCGGCGCGAGCGCCATCGCGCGCTCGATGAGGTCGTCGCGCAGGGCCACGAGCCGGGCGGACTCGGTCTCGATCGACGCGGTGGCCTCGACGAGTGCGGTGGCGAAGCCGACGATGGCCGGTGTGTCGAGCGTGCCCGAGCGCACTTGCCGCTCCTGTCCGCCGCCGTGCGTCAGCGCGACGAGCCTCGCGTCGCGGCGCACCACGAGGGCGCCGACCCCGATGGGGCCGCCGAGCTTGTGCGCGGTGACCGACATCAGGTCGGCGCCGCTGGCCTCGAAGTCGACGGCGAGGTGTCCCGCGGCCTGCACGGCGTCGGTGTGGAACGGCACCCCGAACTCGTGCGCGACCTCGGCGAGGGCACGGACGTCCTGGACGGCCCCGACCTCGTTGTTGGCCCACATCACCGAGACGAGGGCGACCGAGTCGGGGTCGGACTCGATGGCGGCGCGCACGGTCGCGGGCTCGACGACGCCGTCGGGCGTGCACTCGAGCCAGGTGACCTTGGCGCCCTCGTGGGCGACGAGGAAGTCGACGCAGTCGAGGACCGCGTGGTGCTCGGTGGCGCCGACGAGGAGACGCACGCGCGCAGGGTCGCGGTCGCGTCGGGCCCAGTAGGTGCCCTTGACGGCGAGGTTGTCGGACTCGGTGCCACCGGAGGTGAAGACGACCTCGGAGGGGCGGGCACCGAGGCAGCGGGCGATCTTCTCGCGGGACTCCTCGACGGCCAGGCGCGCGGCGCGTCCCGTGCGGTGGAGGGAGGAGGCGTTGCCCACGACCGCGAGCTGCTCCGTCATCGCCGCGAGGGCGGCAGGGAGCATCGGCGTGGTCGCCGCGTGGTCGAGATAGGCAGTCACCCACCGATTCTAGGACGCCGACGGGCCTCGGCCGGACCGCCGTCGGACGGGCCGGGTGCCCTGCTCGGGTGCCATGGCGTATGCCGTCCGGCCGGCTACTCGTCCGTAACCTCACGCGGGGACCCCTCGTTGGTCAGGCACGTCGCCGCCCCCCACCGTCGCGGGGTGGCCCAGCAGAGAGGGATCTCATGCGAACGACCACCTCCCGCCGCCTCCGTCTCGGGGCCGTGACCGTGGCAGCCGCCACGGCCCTGACGTCCGCCGCCGTGGCCGCGTCCGCCTCGGCCGCGCCGGGAGCGGGCCCCACCGGGGCCGTGAGCGGCCTGTTCGGCTCGACCGAGTCCAAGGCCCCGCTGTCGACCTGGCTCGCGAAGCACTGGTCGACCCTGTCCACCGTCAGCCCCACGACCGTGCTGGTCCATGCCGCTGACGTGTCGACCGCACGCCGGGCAGCCACCGCGTCCGGCCTCGCGGTCCGCGACACCTACGACAAGATCGGCGTGGTCGTCGCAGCCGGCCTGCCGGTCCAGATCGACGCCGTGCGGTCAGTCCCCGGCGTCACCTACGTCGAGGGCAACCAGCCCATCGACATGTTCCTCTCGACGTCCAACACGGCCACGCGTGGCTCCGAGGCACGGGCGACCCTGACGGGGGCGAACGGCACGGCCCTCGACGGCTCCGGCGTCAGCGTGGCGGTCATCGACTCGGGCGTCGACCCGACCCACCCGTTCCTGCAGAACGCCGACGGCACGTCGGCCGTCGTGAAGAACCTCAAGATGGTGTGCGACCCCCTCGAGCTGATCCCCTGCCGGCCCGTCGACGCCGGCAGCCTCGACACCGACCTGCTCGCCGCGGGCGGCCATGGGATGCACGTCTCCGGCATCGTCGCCGGGCGCGACGTCACGCTGGCCGACGGCACGAGGATGCACGGGGCGGCCCCGGGCGCCAGCATCGTCAGCCTGAGCACCGGTGCCGTGCTGCTCATCGTCGGCGCCGACTCCGCGCTCAACTGGGTCCTCGAGCACCACGCCGCGCCCTGCGGCGCCGGTGTCCCCGCCAGCACCTGCCCGCCGATCAAGGTCACGAGCAACTCCTATGGGCCCACGGGCGGCGGCGAGTTCGATGCCAGCTCGGCGACGGTCAAGCTGCAGCGGGCCCTCGTCAGCGAAGGCGTCGTGTCGGTCTGGGCCAACGGCAACGATGGCGGCGACGGCTCCGCCGACCTGTCCAACCCTCCGGGCCAGGACCCCACGGGCGGCATCATCTCCGTCGCGTCGTACAACGACCAGGACACCGGCACGCGCAGCGGCACGGTCAGCGACTTCAGCTCGCGGGGCCGGGCCGGGCAGTTCGCCACCTACCCCGACATCTCGGCCCCGGGTGAGGGCATCACGTCGTCGTGCCGCATCTACCTGCCGATCTGCACGACCGGCGGCGACCCGCGCAACAACGGCGACTACAACACCATCAGCGGCACCTCGATGGCCACGCCGCACATCTCGGGCATCGTCGCCCAGCTCTTCCAGGCCAACCCGAGCGCGACGCCGGCCCAGGTCGAGGCCGCCCTCAAGGCCACGGCCTGGAAGTACGCCGACGGGGCCGCCTACGCCAGCGACCCGGCCGGCAACGGCACGACCTCGTTCGACAAGGGGCACGGCCTCGTCGACGTCGTCGCGGCGGCCACGGCCATCCGTCCCTGAAGCAGCTCGTCACCTCGCACCACCCCGTCCACCCCACGCACGGGGCCGGTCTGCCTATGATCGGCCCCATGGGTGGCAGGCACGAGGGCACCGGTGGGAGCCGGCTGCGCGCGCCCGCTGTGCACCGGGCCGTCGCTGCCCTGGCCTGCCCCGTCATCGGCTACTTCGTGGCCCGGCTGCTCGTGCGGCTCGTCCCGTCGCTGCCCGCGACGGTCACGTATGCCGTGTGCCTGGCCCTCGCGCTCGCCCTCGGCTGGCGGGCGTGGTCGGCCCGCATCGACCTCGGGACCAAGAGCCTGCGCGTGCACAACACCCTCATGACGACGACGATCGACCGGCGCGACGTGCGGCGCGTGTCGTCGAGCGGACGCCTCGAGTGGCGTCGGGGCCAGGGGCGCCCCGTGCGCCTGCCGTCGGAGGCGCTGCGCGGGGCGTGGTGGACCCTCGGGACGGGGCGTTCGGCCTACGCCTTCAACCGGCAGCGGCTCGAGAGCTGGACCCGGCTGTCGGCGCGCCTCGACCTCGACTCCGAGGCCGCCTGAGTCCGCACCACGTGACGCTGCGGGCACGACAGCGGCCCCCGACCACGACGGGTCGGGGGCCGCTGTCACGCGGGGTCACGGCCCGGCGCGGGGGCTCAGTCCTTGGCGGCCGTGATGGCCTCGGTGGCCTGCGGGAGGACGGTGAAGAGGTCTCCCACGACACCGAAGTCGACGAGCTCGAAGATCGGGGCCTCGTTGTCCTTGTTGACGGCCACGATCGTCTTGGACGTCTGCATGCCGGCGCGGTGCTGGATGGCACCGGAGATGCCGCACGCGACGTAGAGCTGCGGGCTCACCTGCTTGCCGGTCTGGCCGACCTGTGAGGTGTGGGGGTACCAGCCGGCGTCGACCGCGGCGCGCGAGGCACCGACGGCGGCGCCGAGCGAGTCGGCGAAGTCCTCGACCTTGGAGAAGTCGCCGCCGGTGCCGCGGCCACCGGAGACCACGATCGCGGCCTCGGTCAGCTCGGGGCGGCCGGTGGCCTGCTTCGGCTTGGACTCCGTGATCTTCGCGCCCTTGGCCGCCTCGGACGGCGTGAAGTCGACGACCTCGTCGCTCATCTGACTGGCCGCACCCGCGACCTCCTCGGGGGCGGCCGAGTTGGGCTTGACGGCGACGATGGGCGTGCCCTTCGTGACCGTGGCCGACACGGTGTAGGAGCCGGCGAAGACCGACTGCGTCGTCGCGACGCCGCCGCTGCCGTCACCAGTGGCCTGGACGTCGACGGCGTCGGTGATCAGGCCCGACTCGGTCTTGACGGCGAGACGCGCGGCGATCTCCTTGCCCTCCGGCGAGGACGGCACGAGGACCGCGGCCGGGGACGTCGAGGCGACGAGCTGCGCGAGCAGCTCGGCCTGCGGGACGACGAGGTGCTCGAGCACCTCGGGCGACTCGACGCGGTAGACCTTCTCGGCGCCGAAGCGGGCGAGGGTCTCCTTGGCGGCGTCGAAGCCGGAGCCGACGAAGACGGCGGACGGCTCACCGAGGCGGCGGGCGATCGTCAGCAGCTCGGACGTGGTCTTGCGGACCTTGCCCTCGACGTGGTCGACGAGCACGAGTACTTCAGCCATGGTGCGGATCTCCTTTGCTGGCTGGGAAGGGGCAGGTCAGACGAACTTGCGCTCGGTGAGGAACGCGGCGAGCTTGCTGCCGCCGTCGCCCTCGTCGGCGACGATCTCGCCCTGGGAGCGCGGCGGGCGGGCGGCGAAGGACTCGACCTTCGTCCAGGCGGCGTCGAGGCCGACCTGCGCGGCGTCCACGCCGAGGTCGGCGAGGGTCCACTGCTCGACGGGCTTCTTCTTCGCGGCCATGATCCCCTTGAACGAGGGGTAGCGCGGCTCGTTGATCTGGTCGGTGACCGAGACGAGGGCCGGCAGCGTGGCGGTGATCGTCTGGGTCGAGGCGTCGCCGTCGCGGCGGATCGTCGCCGTGGTGCCCTCGACGGTGAGCTCGGACGCGAACGTCACGGCCGGCAGGCCGAGGCGCTCGGCGAGCATCGCGGGGACGACCCCCATGCTGCCGTCGGTCGAGGCCATGCCGGTGACGACGAGGTCGACAGCCGTGTCAGCGCCGATCTTCTTGATGGCCTCGGCGAGGACGAGCGAGGTCGCGATGGCGTCGGAGCCGTGGATGGCGTCGTCGTTGACGTGCACACCCTTGTCGGCGCCCATCTGCAGGGCCTTCTTGATGGCGTCGGCAGCGGCGTCGGGGCCGACCGTCAGGACGGTGACCTCACCCTCGCCGGCCTCGACGATCTTGAGGGCCTCCTCGACGGCGTACTCGTCGAGCTCCGACAGCAGACCGTCGACGTTCTCGCGGTCGGTCGTGTTGTCAGATGCGTTGAACGTGCGCTCGGCCTGGGCGTCCGGCACGTGCTTGACACAGACGACGATGTTCATGGGTGAACGTCCTCTTCCGTTGCTGGTGGTGGTGCTCATGGAACTGCCGGAGGTCGCTCCGGCACTGCCGTCCATCCTCTCACTGAGCGCCCGCTCAGTCCGCACGCCCGTGGCGTGACGCTCACCACCAGACCGTCGACGTATGCCGTCCGCCATCTCGCAGGGGCGACCGCAGCCACGGGTCGCCGCCGGACGCCGTCGCCAAAACGGTTTGTCGACGGGCACATCCCGTGCAGAGGATGGGGCGCATGTCGCACACCACCGCTGACCGTCCGGCCCCGCGCGTCGCCCTCGTCACCGGCGTCGGGAGGCGGCGCTCGATCGGGTCCGAGCTCGCGCTCGGGCTGGCCGCCGACGGGTGGGACCTCGCCCTCGGCCACTGGCAGCCGTACGACGAGAGACTCGGCTACGAGCGAGGCACCGACGACCCCGCCGCCGTCGCCGAGGAGTGCCGGGCGCTGGGTCGTCGGGTCGAGCTGCTGCCCGGTGACCTCGCGGACCCGGCCGTCCCGGAGGCCCTCGTCGCGGCGTCGACCGATCGGCTCGGCCCCCTGACCGGGCTCGTCATGTCGCACTGCGAGTCGGTCGACAGCGGGATCCTCACGACCTCGCTCGAGAGCTGGGAGCGGCACTACGCCGTCAACGCCCGCGCCACCTGGCTGCTCGTCCGCGCGTTCGCCGAACGGCTGCCGGAGCAGCCGCCGGGTGGGCCGCCGGCCGCGCACGTCGTGGCCCTAACGAGCGACCACACGGCGCACAACCTGCCCTACGGCTCGAGCAAGGGCGCGCTCGACCGCATCGTCATCGCGGCGGCGATCGAGCTGGCCGACCGCGGGGTGCGGGCCAACGTCGTCAACCCCGGGCCCATCGACACGGGCTGGATGGACGAGCGGATCCGGGCGCTCGGGGTGGCCGACACCCCGGCCGGGCGGCTCGGCACGCCACGGGACACGGCGGACCTCGTGCGCTTCCTGCTGTCGGAGCAGGGCGGGTGGATCAACGGCCAGCTCCTCCTCAGCAACGGCGGCTTCAGGACCTCCTGACCACGACCGCGCCGTGGCGCACTCCCGCGCCGACAGGTCAGGCGGGGTCGGTGTCGGCGGCCTCGACGACGTGGAAGGCCGGCTCCTCGTAGGGGTGGGCGGCCCGGAGCGCCGCCACGACGTCGGCGCGGCGGGCCCGCTCCAGCGTGACCTCGACGCGGTTCTCGGAGACCTTCTCGAGCTCGCCGACGGCGCCGATGGTCGGGTTCGCGCCCTCGAGGGGCCGGAACTGGCCGGTGCCGCGGGTGACGAAGGCGCAGTCGCGGTAGTCACCGACCGCCCCCGCCCCGGCGTCGAAGAGGGCCCGCAGCAGGGCGTCGGTGTCGCCCACGGGGACGTAGACGACGAGGACGTCGAGGGGGCCGCGTCCCACCGGCGCGGTCACGGTCGGCTCCCCCGGATGCGCTCGAGGCGGACCCACCGGCACCGGCCCGGCGAGCCCGCCTCGATCGGCGGACGGGTGCGGGTCATCGACCCTCGAACTGCGCCTTGCCGGGACCGTGCTCGACGAACGAGGACATCCCGATCTCGCGGTCCTTCGTCGCGAAGAGCGACGCGAAGAGCAGCCGCTCGATCTCCAGGCCCGTCTCGAGGTCGACCTCGAGACCCCGGTCGATGGCCTCCTTGGCAGCGCGGACGGCATACGACGCCGCTCCGACGAAGGTGGACGCCCACGCGCGGGACGCGGTGTAGACGTCGACGGCGGGCACGACCTTGTCGGCGAGGCCGATGGCGAGCGCCTCCTCGGCGTCGACGAAGCGGCCGCTGAAGATGATCTCCTTGGCGCGCGAGGCGCCGACGAGCCGCGAGAGGCGCTGCGTGCCGCCCGCGCCGGGGATGATGCCGAGGAGGATCTCGGGCTGGCCGAGCTTCGCGTCGTCCGCGACCACGCGGAAGTCGCACGCGAGGGCGAGCTCGCAGCCACCACCGAGCGCGTACCCGGTGATCGCGGCGATGACCGGCTTGGGGATGCGTGCCACGGCGCTGATCGAGCTCATGAGCGGACCGGAGCGCTCGACCATGTCGGTGTACGACATCGTCTGCATCTCCTTGATGTCCGCCCCGGCCGCGAAGACCCGCTCACCGCCGTAGACGATGACGGCCTTGACGTCGGTGCGCGCGGTCGCCTCGGCGGCGGCCTCGCGGATCTCCTCCTGGACCTGGACGTTGAGGGCGTTCATCTTCGGCCGGTCGAGGCGGATCGTGCCGATGCCGTCCTCGACCTCGAGCCGGACGAACTCGCCCATCAGGCGTCGCCGGGCGTGCCCGCGGGCGCGTCGTCGATCGGCAGCCAGGACTGGAAGAAGAAGCCGACGCTCTGGAGGATGTGGTTGACCGACAGCGGCACGAGGATGTCGAGGTCGGCGTTCGGGGTGACGACGTGCTCGGCGGACACGACGAGGCTCTCCTGGACGAGCGAGAGCTTGACGATGTTGAGCTGCATCGTCAGGTCGTTGCAGCGGGCGAGGCGCTCGTTGCGGTCGGACGAGACGGGCTCGGCCAGCTGCCACTGGCCGAAGAAGCGGACGAGGGCGAGGTCGCCCTCCGCGACACGGGCGAAGAGGGTGGTGCTCGTGCCCTGGTCGTCCACGATGGCGAACTCGAGGTCGCCGTCGCCGTCGATGCTCGCCTCGATGCCGAGGCCCTTCAGGACGTCGAGGATGCGGTCGCGCACGGGCGCGTCACTGACGGGGGCTCCGTTGGGGCCGGCGTCGGGGGCGCTCGGCATGAAGTTGGGCAGCGAAGTCGGATCGGTCATGCGCCAACCGTAACGAGACTGCGCGGCGAGGTCGATCCGGCCCGTGCGTGTGATCGCCCACCCCCTACGCTCAGACACATGTGCCCGCCCCCTCCCGCGACGCCCGACCTGCCTCCCGAGCTCGGGGTCAGGCTCACCGCCGACGGGGCGCAGTTCGCCGTCTACGCCGGCCACGCCCGGGGTGTCGAGGTCTGCCTCTTCGACACCGCCGCCGACGGCAGCGAGACGGAGCGTCGGGTGCCGCTGCGCCACCGGGCGCACGGGACGTGGTTCGACACGGTGCCCGGGGTCGGGGTCGGGCAGCGCTACGCCTTCCGCGTCGACGGCGACTGGGACCCCGACCGATCCCTCCTGCACAACCCGGCCAAGCTGCTCCTCGACCCCTACGCCCGGGCCATCGAGGGCGGGGTGCACCTCGACCCGGCCGTCTACGCCCACCACGTGGGCCCGGACCTGCGCGGTGACCTGTGGGTCCGCGACGACCGCGACTCGGCGCCGCACCTGCCGCGCTGCGTCATCGTCGAGGACGAGTTCGACTGGGGCACTGACGATTTCCCGCGACGCTCGCTCACCGAGTCGCTCATCTACGAGGTCCACGTCAAGAACGCCACGAAGCTGCACCCGGGCGTCCCCGAGGCCCTCCGGGGAACGTATGCCGGCCTGGCCCACCCCGCCTTCGTCGACCACCTGCTCGGGCTGGGTGTCACCGCGGTCGAGCTCCTCCCGGTCCACACCTTCACGCACGAGCCCGACCTCGTGCTGCGCGGGCTGACGAACCACTGGGGCTACAACACGCTCGGCTTCTTCTCGCCGCACGCCGCCTACGCGTCGACAGCGGACCCGCAGGGCGCGCTCGACGAGTTCAAGACGATGGTCAGGGACCTCCACGCCGCCGGGATCGAGGTGCTCCTCGACGTCGTCTACAACCACACGGCCGAGAACGCCCGCGAGGGGATGACGCTCTCCTGGCGCGGGCTGGACCAGCGGGCGTACTACCGCGTCGACGGCCGCGGCCGCGACATCGACGTCACCGGATGCGGCAACACCCTCGACCTCACCCACCCCGTCGTCTCGCGGATGGTGCTCGACTCGCTGCGCTACTGGGTGCAGGAGTTCCACGTCGACGGCTTCCGTTTCGACCTCGCCGTCGCCCTCGGTCGCGGCAGGGACGACGGCTACGACCGCGACCACCCCTTCCTCGTGGCGCTGCGCACCGACCCCGTGCTCTCCCGCGCCAAGCTCGTGGCCGAGCCGTGGGACCTCGGTCTCCACGGCTGGCGCACCGGGCAGTTCCCGCCGCCCTTCTCGGAGTGGAACGACCGCTACCGCGACGCGACCCGCACCTTCTGGCTGCGCGACCTGGCCGCCTCCGCGTCGGGCGGTGTCGGCCACGGCGTCCGCGAGCTGGCGACGCGCCTGGCCGGGTCCCAGGACCTCTTCGACCACCATGACCGCGGCACCATCGCCTCGGTCAACTTCGTCACCGCCCACGACGGCTTCACGCTCGCCGACCTCACGTCCTACGACACGAAGCACAACGGCGCCAACGGCCACAGCGGTGCGGACGGGTCCAACGACAACCGGTCGTGGAACCACGGCGTCGAGGGTCGCACCGACGACCCCGACATCACGGCGGCGCGACGCCGCACGATCCGCAACCTGCTCGGCACGCTCCTGCTGTCGACGGGGGTGCCGATGGTCAACGCCGGCGACGAGGTGGGGCGCAGCCAGCGCGGCAACAACAACCCCTACTCGCAGGACAACGAGATCAGCTGGATGTCGTGGGACCTCGAGCCCTGGCAGGAGGACCTCCTCGCGACCACCCGGCACCTCGTCCGGCTGCGTCACGAGCACCCGGTGCTCCGGCAGCGGGCGTTCTTCTCCGGCAGGCAGGTCCACGCCGACGGTTCGACGGACCTCGCCTGGTTCGCCGCCGACGGGCTCCCCATGGAAGAGCGCTGGGACGGCCCGGCCGCGCACGTGCTCCAGGCCCTCTACGAGGGCACGCGGCTCGCTCAGCAGTCGGTGCTCGTCGTCGTCAACGGGGCGGCCCACCCGGCCGAGGTCACGCTGCCCAAGGCCCCCGGCGCGACGGCATACGACCTGCTCTGGGACAGCGCCGACGACCGACCCGCTCCCCCGGGCGATCCCGTCCCCGCGGGCACCACCATCACGATGCTGGCCGCGTCGATGCGCGTCTGGAGCTCGACCGACGGACGCCCCTCGGTCGCAGACCTCGCCTGAGCCGGGCGGCATCGTCGCTCGCGCCTCCCGGTGCGCCGCGCAACGGTCGCCCGTCGGCGCCCGACCCTGACGCACGGAAGAGCCCGGACCCTGTGGGTCCGGGCTCTTCTCGTGTCCGGTCGGTGCCTCAGGCGTTGCGCGCCAGACCCAGCTCGGCCGGGCCGGCCAGGCCGGCGTGCTGGGGCACGACGCGGACGCTGTAGCCGAACGAACCGGTGCGGCGCAGCGGCTGCGAGCCGGCGAACTGGTGCCGACCGTCCTGGTAGGACTCGACGAGGTGGAGCGGGGCGACCTCCACACCCCACAGCTCGTCGACGTCGTTGACGTGGCCGTGGACGAGCTGGACCTCGACGTCGTCGGGAGTCAGCCCGTCGAGCGCGACGTAGGCACGCAGGTCGAGGACGTCGCCGATCTGCGGCGAGTCCGACAGGCCCGACGGCTCGACGTGCTCGACCTTGACCTTCGGCCAGGCGGCGCGGATCTTCGTCTTGTAGGCCGCGAGCTCCTTGGCACCGGCGAACTCCGAGCCCGCGACCGAGCGACCGGCACCGGCCGCGGGGCTGTAGAGCTGCTCGGTGTAGTCCTGCACCATGCGGCTCGCGAGCACCTTCGGGCCGAGCGTCTTCAGGGTGTGGGTCATCATGTCGATCCAGCCCTGCGGCAGGCCGGCGGCATCGCGGTCGTAGAACTTCGCGGCGACGTCGTTCTCGATGAGGTCGTAGAGCGCCGAGGCCTCGATGTCGTCACGCCGGTCGGCGTCCTCGACCCCGTCGGCCGTCGGGATGGCCCAGCCGTTGCGGCCGTCGAACCACTCGTCCCACCAGCCGTCGAGGATCGAGAGGTTGAGACCACCGTTGAGCGCGGCCTTCATGCCGGACGTACCGCACGCCTCGAACGGGCGCAGCGGGTTGTTGAGCCAGACGTCGCAGCCCGGGTAGAGGTGCTGGGCCATCGCGATGTCGTAGTTGGGCAGGAAGACGATGCGGTGGCGCACCTCGGGGTCGTCGGCGAAGCGGACCATCTCCTGGATGAGGCGCTTGCCGGTCTCGTCGGCGGGGTGCGACTTGCCGGCGATGACGAGCTGCACCGGACGCTCCGGGTGGAGCAGCAGGCGCTTGAGCCGCTCGGGGTCGCGGAGCATGAGCGTGAGGCGCTTGTAGGTCGGCACGCGGCGGGCGAAGCCGATCGTCAGCACGTCGGGGTCGAGGATGTCCTCCACCCAGCCGAGCTCGGCGTCGCTCGCGCCACGCTTCTGCCAGGAGGCCTTGACGCGACGGCGGGCGTCGGCGACGAGCTTCTCGCGCATCTCGCGCTTGGTCGACCACACGGCGTCGGCGGGCACCTCGTCGATGCGGTCCCAAGCGTTCTCGCCGGCGATGTCGGCCGTGCCGAGGTGCTTGCGGGCGACGTCGTAGACGGCGCGGTCGACCCACGTCGGGGCGTGGACACCGTTGGTGATGCTGGAGATCGGGACCTCGACGTCGTCGAAGCCCGGCCACAGGCCGTCAAACATCTCGCGGCTCACGACGCCGTGCAGCTGGGACACGCCGTTGGCGCGCTGCGCGAGACGCAGGCCCATGACGGCCATGTTGAAGATGCCCGGCTGGCCACCCTCGTAGTCCTCGGCCCCGAGGGCGAGCAGCCGCTCGACCGGCACGCCGGGGATGGCGTTGGCGCCGCCGAAGAAGAGGTTGATCTTCGCGGCGTCGAAGCGGTCGATCCCGGCGGGCACCGGCGTGTGCGTCGTGAAGACGGTCGCCGCCCGGACGGCCTCGAGCGCCTCGTCGAAGGTCAGCCCGTGGTCGCGGACGAGCTCGGTGATGCGCTCGACGCCGAGGAAGCCGGCGTGGCCCTCGTTGGTGTGGTAGACCTCCGGCGTCGGGTCGCCGGACAGTCGCGACCAGAGGCGCAGCGCGCGGACGCCGCCGATGCCGAGGAGCAGCTCCTGCTCGAGGCGGGTGTCGCCGCCGCCGCCGTAGAGCGACTCGGTGACCTTGCGGGTCTGCTCGTCGTTGCCGGGCACGTCCGAGTCGAGCAGCAGCAGGGGCACGCGGCCGACCTGCGCCTTCCAGACGTGCGCGTGCAGCTGGCGACCGGCGGGCAGGCTGACGGTGACGACAGCGGGCGTGCCGTCCTCCTCGCGCAGCAGCGACAGCGGGAGGCCGTCGGGGTCGAGCACCGGGTAGGTCTCGACCTGCCAGCCGTCGCGGTTGAGCGACTGCTTGAAGTAGCCGGTCTTGTAGAAGAGCCCGACGCCGACGATGGGCACGCCGAGGTCCGACGCGGTCTTCAGGTGGTCGCCGGCGAGGATGCCGAGACCGCCGGAGTACTGCGGCAGCACGGACGTGATGCCGAACTCGGGGCTGAAGTACGCGATCGCGGCGGGGGCGGCCTTGCCGGCGACCTCCTGCTCGCGGCTCCACGACTGGTACCAGCGCTCGTCGGAGAGGTAGTGGTGCAGGTCCTCGTTGGCGGCCACGACGCTGCCGACGACGTCGTCGTCGGCAGCCAGGGAGGCGAGCTCGTCGGAGGACAGGCGGGACAGGAGCTTGACGGGGTCCTCACCGGCCTGCGCCCACTTGCGGGGGCTGATGCTCTCGAACAGGTCGCGGGTCGGCGGGTGCCAGGACCAGCGCAGGTTGCTCGCGAGGACGCCGAGTCCCTCGATGCGGCTCGGCAGGACGGTACGGACGCTGAAGCGACGGATGGCCTTCACAAGGGGACAGCATAGGGGTCTCCATGTCGGCTTCTTGCAACCCTTGCAGCGAGGTTTCACCCACCGGACGGACGCGCACCGCCTCATGGGCCAAACGCTGCAACTTCGATACGGTCGATCACGTGACTGGCTCAGCGAAGAAGCCCCGTTCCAGCAAGCCGAACCGCGTGCGCAGCGCCGCCCCCCAAGCACCACGACGCGACGATGCCACCCCGACCGCAGACACCGCGTTCGTCGACGACACCGAGGCAGGAGCGGTTCACCTCGCCCCCGACCACCCCGTGAGCGCCCCGCCCACCGTCGAGGGCATGCCGGGTGGCGCCCTCCCGATGGGACGCATCCCCGTCAGCGACGTCCGCCCGCTCGTCGACGGGGGCACGCGCCCGGCGAAGTCGGTCGTCGGCGAGGAGTTCACCGTCCGGGCCAAGGTCTTCCGCGAGGGCCACGACGCCGTCAACGCGACGGCCGTGCTCACCGATCCCGACGGCACCGACCACTACTTCGCGATGCACAGCGTCAACCCCGGTCTGTCCGAGTGGGCCGCCACCGTCGTCGCCGACCGCGAGGGCTGGTGGACCTACCGCGTCGAGGGCTGGTCCGACCCCTACGCGACGTGGGTCCACGACGCCGGCATCAAGATCGCCGCCGGCGTCGACGAGGACCTCATGTGCGCCGAGGGCGTCCGCGTGCTCGAGCGCTTCGCCGACGCCGTCCGCGGCCTCGGTGTCGACGCCTCCGAGATCGACAAGGGCGTCGTCGCCCTCAGCGACAACCGGGCCCCCGCCGCCCACCGCTTCGGAGCGGCGACCTCACCCGAGATCACGGGACTCGCCGCGCTCGTGCCGCTGCGCGAGTTCGTGTCGACCTCACCGGCATACACCCTGCTCGTCGAGCGCGAGCGCGCGCTCTACGGCGCCTGGTACGAGATCTTCCCCCGCTCCGAGGGGGCGCACCGCGACGAGAAGACCGGCGACTGGGTCTCCGGGACCTTCCGGTCCGCAGCGAAGCGGCTGCCCGCGATCGCCGACATGGGCTTCGACGTCGTCTACCTGACACCGATCCACCCGATCGGCACGACGGCGCGCAAGGGTCGCAACAACACCCTCACCGCCCAGCCCGGCGATCCCGGATCCCCTTATGCCATCGGCTCGCCCGACGGGGGGCACGACGCCCTCCACCCCGACCTCGGGACGTTCGACGACTTCGACTACTTCGTCGCCGAGGCGCGCCGCGTCGGCATGGAGGTGGCGCTCGACATCGCGCTCCAGGCCTCTCCTGACCACCCGTGGGTCCAGACGCACCCCGACCTCTTCACGACCCGGGCCGACGGCACCATCGCCTACGCCGAGAACCCGCCGAAGAAGTACCAGGACATCTACCCGCTCAACTTCGACAACGACCCCGCGGGGTCCTACGCCGAGGTGCGCCGGGTCATCCAGGTCTGGCTCGACCACGGCGTGCGCATCTTCCGCGTCGACAACCCCCACACCAAGCCGGTCGCCTTCTGGCAGTGGCTGATCGCCGACGTCGCCCAGGAGCACCCCGACACGATCTGGCTGTCCGAGGCGTTCACGAAGCCGGCGATGATGCACCACCTCGCCAAGGCCGGCTTCCAGCAGAGCTACACCTACTACGCCTGGCGCAACGCGAAGTGGGAGCTCGAGGAGTACGGCACCGAGCTCGCCGGCGAGGGCACCGGGTCGGCCTACATGCGACCGGCGTTCTGGCCGACGACGCACGACATCCTCACCCCTTACATGCAGTACGGCGGGCCCACCGCGTGGAAGCTCCGCGCCGCGGTCGCCGCGACGATGTCGCCGACCTACGGCATCTACGCCGGCTACGAGCTGATGGAGCACGTCGCACGCCCGGGGGCCGAGGAGCAGATCGACAACGAGAAGTACGAGTACAAGGACCGCCAGTGGTACCTCTACGAACCGGGCGGCCCCCTCGAGAGCCGCTCGCTCGCCTGGTACCTCAAGCGGCTCAACGACATCCGCGGCTGGCACCCCGCGCTGCACTGGCTGCGCAACCTGCGCTTCCACGCGGCCGACGACGAGAACGTCATGGTCTTCAGCAAGACCCGCGTGGTCGACCGGGCCACCGGCGAGCGCGACACCGTCCTCGTCATCGCCAACCTCGACCCGCACGCCACCCGTGAGACGTGGGTGCACCTCGACATGGAGGCACTGGGTATGGCCACGTGGTCGACGTTCGACGCGCACGACCACATCACGAACCAGACGTGGGAGTGGCGCCAGGACAACTTCGTGCGGCTCGGTCCCGACTCCGAGCCCGTCCACATCATCCACGTGAGGAGCCACTGACGCATGCAGGGCCTCAACCTGTCCCAGCCCGGCCTGAAGCACGACCCGCAGTGGTTCAAGAAGGCGGTCTTCTACGAGGTGCTCGTCCGCGCCTTCGCCGACTCGAAGGGTTCTGGCGCCGGTGACTTCACCGGCCTGATCAACCGGCTCGACTACCTCCAGTGGCTCGGTGTCGACTGCCTGTGGCTGCCGCCCTTCTACGCGTCTCCGCTCCGGGACGGCGGCTACGACATCGCGGACTACAAGGCGGTCCTGCCCGAGTTCGGGACGCTGCCCGAGTTCACCGAGCTCGTCTCGCAGGCGCACGCCCGCGGCATCCGCATCGTCACCGACTTCGTCATGAACCACACGAGCGACCAGCACCCGTGGTTCCAGGCGAGCCGCGCGGAGCCCGACGGTCCCTACGGCGACTTCTACGTCTGGTCCGACACCGACGACGGCTACGACGACGCGCGCATCATCTTCGTCGACACCGAGGTGTCCAACTGGACATTCGACCCGGTCCGCCGGCAGTTCTTCTGGCACCGCTTCTTCAGCCACCAGCCCGACCTCAACTTCGAGAACGAGGCCGTGCAGGAGGCGATGTTCGACATCGTGCGCTTCTGGATGGACCTCGGCATCGACGGCTTCCGTCTCGACGCGGTCCCCTACCTCTTCGAGGAGGAGGGCACGAACTGCGAGAACCTCCCGCGCACACACGAGTTCCTCGCCAGGCTGCGCGCCATGGTCGACGCCGAGTACCCCGGCCGGATCCTGCTCGCGGAGGCCAACCAGCCGCCCGCCGAGGTCGTCGACTACTTCGGCTCCGAGGAGGCGCCGGAGTGCCAGATGTGCTTCCACTTCCCGGTCATGCCGCGGCTCTACTACTCCCTCCGCGAGGAGACCGCCGCGCCGATCATCGACGTGCTCGCGGACACCCCGGCCATCCCGAGCGGCACGCAGTGGGGCACCTTCCTGCGCAACCACGACGAGCTGACGCTCGAGATGGTGACGCCCGAGGAGCGGGCCGCGATGTACGGCTGGTACGCCCCCGACCCGCGCATGCGCGCCAACGTCGGCATCCGACGCCGGCTCGCTCCCCTGCTCGACAACTCACGGCCCGAGATCGAGCTCATCCACGCGTTGATCCTGTCGCTGCCGGGGTCGCCGTGCCTCTACTACGGCGACGAGATCGGGATGGGCGACAACATCTGGCTCACCGACCGCGACGCGGTGCGCACCCCGATGCAGTGGACCCCCGACCGCAACGCCGGCTTCTCGAGCGTCGACCCGGGCAAGCTCTACCTTCCGGTCATCTCGAGCCTCGTCTACCACTACAACAACATCAACGTCGAGGCGCAGATGGCCTCCTCGGCCTCCCTGCTCCACTGGGTACGCGGCATGCTCCAGGTCCGCGGACGCCACCCCGTCTTCGGGCTCGGCGACTTCACGGTGGTCGAGGCCGACAACGACGCCATCCTCTCGTTCACGCGCACGATGGAGGCCGACGGCAACGAGCCCGGCGAGGCCGTGCTCTGCGTCAACAACCTCTCGAGCCGACCGCAGGCCGCGACGATCCAGCTCCCGGAGCACCTCGCGGGCCGCGAGCTGATCGACCTGTTCGGCGGCAGCGGCTTCCCCTGGGTGGCGAGCGACGGCCGGGTCACGCTGACGCTCGGCTCCCGCGACTTCTTCTGGCTCCGCCTGCGGGGCGGGGAGGACCACGGCTGATGGCCATCGTGCACAAGGGCGCGTCGATCGTGCCGACCAAGACCGAGATGGTCACCGAGTGGATGCCGCGCCAGCGGTGGTACCACGGCAAGGGCCACGTGCCGCAGCTGCGCCGCGTCGGCGGCTTCCGCTTCGAGGACCCGGAGGGCGAGGTCGGGTGCGAGACTCTCCTGCTCGCCGACGAGGCCGTCGCCCCCGCTGTCGTGTACCAGGTGCCGCTCACCTACCGCGCCGCCCCGCTCGACGGCGCCGAGCGCGCCCTGCTGGGCACGATGGAGCACAGCGTCCTCGGCACGCGCTGGGTCTACGACGGACCGCACGACCCCGTCTACGTCTCCCAGCTCATGGCGACGATCCTCGGGTCCGGCGTCTCCGACGAGGCGCAGGCGTCGGTGGGCAGCAACGCCCTCGCCACCGGCTCCTCGACGGGCCATGCCGAGGGCTCCGTGTCGTCGTCGACCGTGCTGACCGGCGAGCAGTCCAACACCTCGATCATCTGCCGCATGGCCGCCCCCGGCGGCGGCCCGGCCGAGCCGGTCATCGTCAAGGTCTTCCGCACCCTCCAGGACGGCGACAACCCCGACGTCATCGTGCAGTCCGCCCTGACCGAGGAGGGCTCCGACCGCGTCCCGATGGCCATCGGCCACCTGGCGGGCGCCTGGGACGCGCCGACCGGTGGCCCGGAGATGCGCGGCCACCTCGCGTTCGCGCAGGAGTTCATCCCGGGCGTCGAGGACGCCTGGCGGGTGGCGCTCGTCGCGGCCGCCTCGGGCACGGACTTCACGGGCCGGGCCCGCGACCTCGGCGTCGTGACCGCGCAGATCCACACGGCTCTCGCGCACTCGCTCGGCACCCACGAGGTGACTCCCGAGGCCCGCGAGGCGGTCGTGACGTCGATGCACCAGCGGTATGCCGCCGCCGTGGCCCTCGTGCCCGACCTCGCGTCCCGCTCGGCCGCCGTCGAGCGCGTCGTCGCGTCCGTGCGCGACGTCCACTGGCCGCCCCTGCAGCGGATCCACGGCGACTACCACCTCGGCCAGGTGCTCGACGTGGCCGAGCGCGGGTGGGTGGCCCTCGACTTCGAGGGTGAGCCGCTGCGCCCGCTCGCCGAACGCGTCCGCCCTGACCTCACGGCGCGCGACGTCGCCGGCATGCTGCGCTCGTTCGACTACGCCGCCGGCTCCGTCGCGCTGGCCGAGTCGCCCGTCGACGCGACGGCCTGGGCCGCAGCCTGCCGCACCGCCTTCCTCGACGGGTACGCCTCCGTCGCAGGTGCGCCCGACGCCGACGCCCAGGCCCTGACGCGCGCGCTCGAGCTCGACAAGGCGCTCTACGAGGTGGTCTACGAGGCCCGCAACCGGCCCTCGTGGCTGCCGATCCCGCTCGGCGCCGTCGAGCGACTCACCACCGAGGAAGGCACGCCATGACCACCGAGACCGCCCACGGTCCCTCCCTCGACGATGCCGCCATCACGGCGTTCCTCCAGGGCCGCAACGGCCAGCCGCACGACCTGCTCGGCCACCACGTCGGCCCGGGCGGCCTGACGATCACGGCCTACCGTCCGTTCGCGACGCGCGTCGGCGCCCGGCTCGACTCGGGCGAGCGGGTCGACCTGCAGCACGTCCGCGACGGCATCTGGTCGATGACCTCGCCCGACTTCGGCACGACGCACGACTACCGCCTCCTCGTCGAGTACGGCGACGGCGTCGAGCACGAGCAGGACGACCCCTACCGGTTCGCCCCGACGCTCGGCGAGATCGACCGCCACCTCATCAACGAGGGACGCCACGAGCAGCTGTGGACCGTCCTCGGGGCGCACGTGCGCCAGTACCCGGGCCCTCTCGGTGACGTCTGGGGTGTCTCCTTCGCCGTGTGGGCGCCACGCGCCAAGGCCGTCCACGTCATCGGCGACTTCAACGACTGGGACCGCCGCTCGCACCCCATGCGGGCGCTCGGCGAGAGCGGCATCTGGGAGCTCTTCCTGCCCGGCGCCCAGGAGGGGATGAACTACCAGTTCGCCGTGCGCGGCCCGGACGAGCTCGTCCGGCTCAAGAGCGACCCGATGGCGCGGATGACGGAGGTCGCGCCCAAGCAGGCGGCCATCGTCACCGAGACCCACTACGACTGGCGCGACGACGACTGGATGGAGCGCCGCCGCACGAGCAACGCCCACCAGGGACCGATGAGCATCTACGAGGTCCACCTCGGATCGTGGCGCCAGGAGCTCGGCTATCGCGGGCTCGCCGAGCACCTCGTCAACTACGTGCGCGACCTGGGGTTCACCCACGTCGAGCTCCTCCCCGTCATGGAGCACCCGTACGTCCCGTCGTGGGGCTACCACGTCACGGGCTACTACGCGCCGAGCTCACGCTGGGGGCGACCCGACGACTTCCGCTTCCTCGTCGACGAGCTGCACCGGGCCGGCATCGGGGTGCTGCTCGACTGGGTGCCCGGGCACTTCGCCACCGACGAGTGGGCCCTCGCGCGTTTTGACGGCCTGCCGCTCTACGAGCACCCGGACCCCCGCAAGGGCTGGCACCCCGAGTGGGGCTCCAACATCTTCGACTACGGCCGGCCCGAGGTGCGCAACTTCCTCGTCGCCAACGCCATCTACTGGCTCGAGGAGTTCCACCTCGACGGACTGCGCGTCGACGGCGTGGCCTCGATGCTCTACCTCGACTACGCCCGCGACGCCGGGGCGTGGGTGCCCAACAAGGACGGGGGGCGCGAGAACCTCGAGGCCGTCGAGCTGCTCAAGGAGACCAACGGCACCGCGTACAAGCGGGTCGGCGGCATCGTCACGATCGCCGAGGAGTCGACGACGTGGCCGGGCGTCACGAAGCCGACCAACGAGGGCGGCCTCGGCTTCGGCTTCAAGTGGAACATGGGCTGGATGAACGACTCGCTGAAGTACCTCGGCGAGGAGCCCATCTACCGCAGCTACCACCACGGCAAGCTGACCTTCTCGCTCATGTACGCGTTCGACGAGAACTTCGTGCTGCCGATCAGCCACGACGAGGTCGTCCACGGCAAGGGCTCGCTGCTGCGCAAGTCGCGGGGTCCGCGCGAGGAGCAGGTCGCGACGCTGCGGGCCTTCCTCGCCTACCTGTGGTGCCACCCCGGCAAGCAGCTGCTCTTCATGGGCTGCGAGTTCGGGCAGGAGTCCGAGTGGTCCGAGGGCCGCAGCCTCGACTGGTGGCTGCTCGAGCAACCGCTCCACTACCGCGTCCACAACCTCGTCAAGGACCTCAACGGCCTGTACCGGGGCAACCGTGCGCTGTGGGAGCTCGACGCCGACCGCTCGGGCTTCGAGTGGCTCGAGGCCGACGACGCGGCCCACAACACGTTCTCGTGGCTGCGCTTCGGCACCGGCGACCGGGCAACCGACGCACCCGTGGTCGCGTGCGTCATGAACTTCAGCGGCGAGACGCAGCAGTCCTACCGGATCGGCCTGCCGCGCGGCGGGAGGTGGACGGTCGTCCTCGACACCGCGGGCTACCACCCGGACGCCCCGAGCAGCACCGGCATCGTCGTCGAGGCACGCGAGGAGGCCTGGCACCAGCAGCCGTATGCCGCCGACCTGACGGTCCCGCGCCTGTCGACCGTCTGGCTCGTCCCCGTCGACGAGCCCACCGCCCCGGACCTCCCCGCCGGGACCGGCTCGGGCGACGACGCCGTCCCGACGACGAACGGAGACCCCTCATGACCCACCCACGCGCAGGCCAGCCGGCCGAGGCGCAGGACCTCGTCGACGTCGACGCCCTCATCGGGGCCTACTACGACCGGCACCCCGACGTCGACGACCCCGACCAGCAGGTCGCGTTCGGGACGTCGGGCCACCGGGGCTCGAGCCTGCGCACCGCCTTCAACGAGGACCACATCCTCGCCACGACGCAAGCGATCGTCGACTACCGCGTCTCGCAGGGCTTCGACGGGCCCCTCTTCATCGGTCGCGATACGCACGGGCTGTCCGAGCCCGCCTGGCGCTCGGCCCTCGAGGTGCTCGTCGCCAACGGGGTGCAGGTGCTCGTCGACGACCGGGACGGCTTCACGCCCACCCCCGCCGTCTCCCACGCCATCCTGCGCGCCAACCGCGGGAAGGCTTCGGGGGCAAGCGGTCTCGCCGACGGCATCGTCGTGACGCCGTCACACAACCCGCCGGCCGACGGCGGTTTCAAGTACAACCCGCCGCACGGCGGCCCGGCCGACACCGATGCGACGTCCGTCATCGCCACGCGCGCCAACGACCTGATCCGCGGTGGCCTGACGGACGTCAAGCGGGTCCCCTTCGACAAGGCGAGGGACGAGGCCGGCTCCTACGACTTCATGGGCACCTACGTCGACGACCTCCCGAACGTCGTCGACCTCGCGCGCATCCGCGAGGCCGGCGTCCGCATCGGCGCCGACCCGCTGGGTGGCGCGGCCGTGGCCTACTGGGGCGAGATCGGCGAACGTCACGGCCTCGACCTCACCGTCGTCAACCCGCGCGTCGACCCCCAGTGGGCGTTCATGACGCTCGACTGGGACGGCAAGATCCGGATGGACTGCAGCTCCCCGTCCGCGATGGCCTCGCTCATCCACGCCAAGGACGCCTACGACATCTCGACGGGCAACGACGCCGATGCCGACCGGCACGGCATCGTCACGCCCGACGCGGGTCTCATGAACCCCAACCACTACCTTGCCGTCGCCATCCAGTACCTCTACGGCGGGGCCCGGCCGGACTGGCCCGCGACCACCGCCATCGGCAAGACCCTCGTGTCGTCCTCGATGATCGACCGCGTCGCGTCCGACCTCGGCCGGACGCTCCTCGAGGTCCCGGTCGGCTTCAAGTGGTTCGTGCCCGGGCTGCTCGACGGCTCGGTGGGCTTCGGCGGCGAGGAGTCCGCCGGCGCGAGCTTCCTGCGCCGGGACGGCGCGGTCTGGTCGACCGACAAGGACGGCATCCTGCTCGCGCTGCTGGCCTCGGAGATCCTCGCGGCCACAGGCAGCACCCCCAGCCAGCACTACGCCGAGCTCACCGCGCGACACGGCGACCCGGCATACGCCCGCATCGACGCGGCTGCGTCACGCGAGGAGAAGGCCAAGCTCGGCGCCCTCTCCCCCGACGACGTGACGGCCGAGACCCTTGCGGGCGAGCCGATCACGGGCAAGCTGACCGAGGCGCCGGGCAACGGGGCCAGGATCGGCGGCCTCAAGGTGACGACCGACAGCGCCTGGTTCGCCGCGCGCCCGTCGGGCACCGAGGACGTCTACAAGATCTATGCCGAGTCCTTCCAGGGCGCCGAACACCTCGCGCGCGTCCAGGCCGAGGCCAAGGACGTCGTCTCGGCGGCCCTCGGAGGATGAGCGAGGCCGGCCCCGACCCGGCCCGGGGCCGGCTCTTCCTCGTCACCGGTCCCGACGCCGTCGAGCGCGTCGCCGTGGCGGTGTCACTGGCGCGAGCGCTCGACCGGAGTGCCGTCGTCGACGGCGAGGTGATCGACGGCATGCTCGTGTCGGGGCGGATGCCCACCGACGGCCCCCTGACCGCCGAGCGACTCGGCCAGCTGCTGCTGCGGTGGTCGGCGGCGCTCGCTGCGGCGGAGACCTTCCAGCTCGAGGGCTTCGACGCCGTCGTCACCGATGACGTGCAGGGCGCCCATCTCGAGGACTTCCTCGACCTCGCCGCCCCCGAGACGGTCCATCTCGTCGTGCTGCGGCACCCGTCGCTCGCGCCCGACACCCCGCGTTGGGGACTCTGGGTCGACGATGACGACCGGTCGGCCGAGGAGACGAGCACGCACGTCCTGGACCACCTGGACGACACCCGGGTCGTCACCGCCGAGCCGGGCTGACAGCTCAGCGGCGGCTCGGCGGTGACGTGCGCTCAGAACGGCGGGGTCACTCCGCACGCCTCGAACGACCCGACGATCGCTCCGCCGTAGGCGTCGAAGAGGTGATCGATGCCCTTGCCGTCGCTGTGGAGCCACTCGTTCTTGTTCTTGGCCCCGATGACGCCGTCGCTCCCTCGGGCGCCCTTGACCATCAGCGTGAAGGTCAGCGGCGATCCGGTTGCGGAGTAGGCCTCGTAGATGCAGGCGCCGTCCTCCTCCGAATAGAGGCCGGCGGCCACGTCACCGGCAATCAGGTCCGCGATGGCGATCGTGACCCACGCCTGCGAGTGGCTGCCCGCACTGGCGTTCCCCTGCTCCGAACGACTGGCGTTGAAGCACTCGTGCGCCCAGGCCCCCACACCGGATCCGGCGACCAGCATTCCCGAGAGTGCGAGTGCGCCCATGGCGCGGCCTGCAACTCGTCCCATCATGATTTTCACCCTCCAGGCAACGTCCGCTCCCCGAGCGGCCCCTGTGGACCGAACGACGTCCTTCGATGGTGACCCATCCGGACACTGGCGTCAGCAGATATCCCGAATCGGTGGTCCGCAGCGGCCATCCAGCCGCGGCTGGATGGCCGTCGAAGAGCGGGCGACGTGGTGACATCCGTTCAGCCACGGCTGGATTGCCGGCCCGGCGCGCGACCGCTCAGAAGAGAGCGCTCATGAGCGACTTGCGGGCCTTGACGACCCTTTCGTCGCTCGTGCCGACCACCTCGAAGAGCTCGACGAGGTGCTCGCGAGCCGTGTTGCGGTCGGCGTCAGCCGTGACCCGCACGGTGTCGATGAGGCGCATGAAGGCGTCCTCGACGTGGCCGCCGAGCAGGTCCAGGTCGGCGACGAGGATCTGCGCGTCGACGTCGGTCGGGGCGGCGGCCGCTGCGGCTCGAGCCGCCTGGAGGTCGGCGCCGTGCGTGCGCTGCATGAGCCCGACCTGGGCGAGGCCGAGCTTGGCGTCGGTGTCGGCGGGGCTCTGCGCGAGAGCCTCGCGGTAGGCAGCGGCGGCCCCGTCGAGGTCGCCCGACTCGATGGCGTCGAAGGCCTGCTGGTGCAGCGGGGGCAGCGGCTGCTCCTCCTGCGCCTCGTCCGCTGCCGCCGGGGCGTCGTCGCCCACTGTGACGGTGCCGGTGACCCCGTGCTGCCCCGCGAGCTGCAGCACCTGGTCGATGACGGCCGTGACCTGCGCCTCGGGCTGCACGCCCTCGAAGAGCGGTACCGGCTGGCTCTGCACGAACGCGAAGCTCACCGGGACGGCCTGGACCTGGAAGGCCTGCAGGATCGTGGGGTTCGCGTCGACGTCGACGGTCACGAGCTGGAAGCGACCCGCGTAGCGGCGGGCCACCGAGCCGAGCGTCGTGACGAAGTCGGCCGACTCCTGCAGTCGTGGCGACCAGAGCACCATGACGACGGGGTGCCGGTCGGACGCGGCGATGACGTCGCGGATCGAGGCGTCAGTGCCCTCGATGACGAGGCCGGCACCGTCCGCGGTGGTGGAGGCCGCGCCGGAGGCGGGGCCAGCCGGCTGGGCCGGACGCTTGAGCGATGACAGGTCGACGGCACCGCGAAGTGCTGCTGCGGTGAATGGCTGGTGACTCATAGATCAATCCTGCCTCACCGACCCGAGCCGGCGACGAGCTGGTCCGATGCGGCGACGATGCGCGCCGGCCCGGACGCAGGGATGACGATGGCGACGATCTCGTTGGAGGTCAGGTTGGCCTCCGTCGTGATCTGCTTGATGCCGGTCAGGAGCGTCAGGTCCTTGGCCGGCGTCAGCTTGACGGGCGTCCGCATGGCGATGGCGTCGTTGCGCACGAGGTGGGCGAAGACGATGGCGCCGTTGCCGTCCTTGAGGCGCAGGCCGCCGAGGACGCCCTTGGGCTCGTGCTCCTGGGTGAAGGCGCCCTGGTTGTTGAGGGCCTGCGACTGGGCGCGAGCCGACTGGCGCAGCTGCTCCGAGAGCGGGTCGTCGGCCAGCACCTTGGTCGTCGTCGGGTCGGGGTACTTCACCGAGGCCGCGAACGCCGAGACGACGTCGTCGGGCTTGGCGCTGAGGCCCTTGCCGTCCGCGATGGCGGCCGAGCCGTCGCTCGTCGGGTCGAGGGCGTCGAGCTTGGCGTCCGGGAGCATCGGCGTGACGGCCGCCGCCTTGAACCCCGTGCCCGACGTGTCGCCGACGAGCAGCACGAGGACGGCGGCGCCGGTCTTCTTCAGGGTCGTCTGGGCGAGCACCTGGGCCGGGTTGTCCCCCGCGCGCGAGAGGGCGAGGACCTTGACACCCGTCGTGGCCAGCTCGGCATCGGCCTTCTCCGCAGCGGTCCGCCCCGGGAGCGTCTTGGCGTACGCGTTGGCGGACTGGAGCGCGGCGCCGACGAAGGCCTTCTGCCGTGCTGCCCGGCCTGCCGCCGTGGCGTCGAGCGACGACGTCGCCGCAGCCCTGACCGCCGAGGCTGCGGAGCTGTCCGCGACGTCCGCGGCGACCACGGGGGTGACGGAGACGCCGGTGCCGGCGGTGCCGTCGTCGGAGTTGCCGGTGCAGGCAGAGAGCATGGCAGCGCAGGCGAGCGCGGCGGCAAGAGCACGTCGACGAGTCGCGGTGCGGGGCATGGAAGAGCCTTTCGATGACACAGGGGGACCGGCCGATCACGCTCGGCCGCGACCCACGATACGCACGGACCGTGCTGCTTCCCCAATCCGCGGTAGCGGCTCGCCGAGGACATTTCCGGACACTACCGACGCGGATCGTGCACGGGCGCCCTCCCCGTGTCAGGCCGGTCACGTCGGGGTTCTGCGCCCTCTGCCCGTCATGCGCAGAGTGTCCTGCACCCGTCAGGCGCGACGGACCATCCGGATCTCCGGGGTGCCGGTCGCCGGGTGCACGTCACGCCCGCCCTCGTCGACGAAGCCGCGGCGTGTGTAGAAGGCCCTGGCCCGTGCGTTGCCCTCGATGACCCAGAGGGTCGCGTCGCGGTCGCCCACGAGGCGGTCGAGCAGCTGGTCCGCCAGGCCGGTGCCACGAGCGCGCGCGGCGAGGTTGACGGCATACAGCTCCCACTCGGTGGGGGCGTCCTCGTCCCGGGTCGGGCCCGCACTGCCGAACCCGGCGAGGCGTCCCTGGGGGTCGACGACGACGAGCGTGCGCTCGGGCGCGTCCTCGGGCCGGGCGGCGCTCTCACGCCAGCGGTCCGCGCAGCGCTCGTCGCTCAGCCCGTCGAGGTAGTCCGCCGGCATGACACCGGCGTACGCGTCGCGCCAGACCGCCATGTGCACCCGGGCGAGCTCGTCGCAGTCCTCGGGCGCGAGCGGTCGGAGCTCCCAGTCGCCGTCAGTCATCCTGCTGACGGCCGAGCGCATCCTCGAGCCGATCGAGCTTGCCGTCGAGCTCGCCGGTCCAGCCCGGACGGATGTCGGCCTTGAGCACGAGCCCGACACGCGGCGAGGTCTCCGCCAGCACGTCGCAGCACTGCTTCACGACAGCCATGCACTCGTCCCACTCCCCCTCGATCGTCGTGAACATCGCGTCGGTGCGGTGCGGCAGACCCGAGTCGCGCACGACGCGGATGGCTCGGGCGACGGCGTCGGACACCGATCCGGTGTCGTCGGCCGCGACGGTGGGGGCGACGGAGAAGGCGATCAGCATGACCCCACCGTATGCCGCCGCCGTCCTCGTCGCCCGGCCGCCCCGGCTGCCTATCCGGCCAGGAAGGACTTCTTCATCGTGAGTGCCTCCTCGATGATGGCGAACCCCAGGTCCTTGTTGATCTGGACCATCCACGGGTTCTGCTCGTCGTTCATGGTCTGCACCGAACGGCGTTCCGGCGCAAGGCGGGCCAGCTCCCTGAGGTTGGCGACCTTGACCGCCATGCCCAGCCGGTGGCCGCGGTGCTCAGGCAGGACGAGCGTGCCCCACTGGAAGACGACGTGGGGGTCGCCGGTGGGCACGGACAGGTCCGTGTAGGCGGCGACGACGCCCGTCTCGCGGTGGACGGCGACGGCCGTGATGACCGTGCGCCCGGTGTCGCGCTGGTGGTCGAGCATCGTCTGGTAGTCCTCGACGGTCATCGACTCGGGCTCGAACTCGACGTCGCCCGTGGGGGCGTCGAGGATGAGCCGGTTCGAGGCGTCGCACACGCCCTGGCGGAGCTCGTGCGGCACGCCGTCGACGTACACGCTCAGCTCGTAGGCGTCGCCCATCGCCTCGGCGGCGCGACGCTCGTGGTGGTCCATGACCTGCGGCTCGACCGGCAGCGGGAGCGAGCGCACGATCTCGACGCTCGACACGGAGAAACCGCGCTGCAGGGCGAACTCGCGGTCCGCGTGCGACTGACGGTCGCCGACCGGTACGAAGACCTCGGCCAGCAGCATCTCGCGCCCGGCGGCCCTGGCCCGCTCCTCCAGCCACTCGACGAGGGCCGACCCGACCCCCTGTCGGCGGTGCTGCGGGTCGACCTCGACGTGCGACCAGCACTTGTCGAGGTTGTCGCGCTCGGGGAAGAAGACGAGGGCCCAGCCGACGGGCGAACCGTCGACGACGGCGACCGCGCCCTCCTGCCGCTCCCCCGGGAACTGGAAGCGCACCATCTTGAGGAACTCCTCCTCCGTGCGCTGGATCGGTTGCACGCGGGACACGGACTCGCTGCGCGTGGCCACGCCGAAGAGCTCCTTGAGCATGACGTCGTCGTCATGGTCGAGCGGGATGATGTCCATCCCTCGACGGTGACACCGCGGCGTCCGCGGCGCCATCGATTTACCGGGCCGCGCCTCAGGTGCCGAGCTGCTCGACGAGACGGTCGGCGGCGGCATAGGGGTCGGTGCGACCGGCGAGGACGTCACGGGCCAGGGCTGCGACCCCCTCGTGTCCCCCGACGTGGCCGAGCCGGGCGCGCAGCGCCGTGAGTGCGATGGTCTCGATCTCGTCGGCCGCGCGGCGCTCGCGGCGCCGCACGAGCTCGCCGTTCTCCTCGAGGAAGGCGCGGTGCTTGTCGAGCGCGTCCATGACCTCGTCGATCCCGACCTTCTGTGCCGCAACGGTCTTCACGACCGGCGGGCGCCACAGACCCGGCTCGCTGCGGTCGCCCAGCGAGATCATGTGGCGCAGGTCGCGGACGGTCGCGTCGGCGCCGTCGCGGTCGGCCTTGTTGACGACGAACACGTCGCCGATCTCGAGGATGCCGGCCTTCGCGGCCTGGATGCCGTCACCCATGCCGGGTGCGAGCAGCACGACCGAGGTGTCGGCGAGGCCGGCGATCTCGACCTCCGACTGCCCCACGCCGACCGTCTCGACGAGGACGACGTCGCAGCCGGCCGCGTCGAGCACCCGGATGGCCTGCGGTGTGGTGAACGACAGCCCGCCGAGATGCCCACGCGAGGCCATCGACCGGATGTAGACCTCGGGGTCGAGAGCGTGGTCCTGCATGCGGACCCGGTCGCCGAGGAGCGCGCCGCCGGAAAAGGGTGAGCTCGGGTCGACGGCGAGCACGCCGATGCGCAGGCCACGCTCACGGAAGGCGCCGACGAGCGCGGTCGTCGTCGTCGACTTGCCGACACCCGGGGAGCCGGTGAGACCGATGACCCACGCGTTGCCGCTGTACGGCGCGAGCGCCGCCATCACCTCGCGGAGCGACTCGTGGCCGTCCTCGACGAGGGAGATCAGCCGGGCGACGGCACGCGGCGAACCCGCCCTGGCCGACTCGACCAGGGCGGGGACGTCGACGGATCGGCGTGCCACGCGGAGGGTGCCCGAGCGATCAGGCGGACGCGGGGACGCGGACGATTAGGGCGTCGCCCTGACCGCCGCCGCCGCAGAGTGCGGCCGCGCCGACGCCGCCACCCCGGCGCTTCAGCTCGAGCGCGAGGTGCAGGGCGATGCGGGCACCGGACATCCCGATCGGGTGGCCGAGCGCGATGGCGCCGCCGTTGACGTTGACCTTGTCGATGTCGATCCCGAGCTCCTTGGCCGAGGCGAGGCCGACGGCCGCGAAGGCCTCGTTGATCTCGACGAGGTCGAGGTCGGCCGGCGTGATGCCCTCCTTCTCGCAGGCGCGGGCGATGGCGCGGGCCGGCTGCTGCTGGAGCGTCGAGTCGGGGCCGGCGACGACGCCGTGGGCACCGATCTCGGCGAGCCAGGTGAGGCCGAGCTCCTCGGCCTTCGCCTTGCTCATGACGACGACGGCCGCTGCGCCGTCGGAGATCTGCGAGGCGGAGCCGGCGGTGATGGTGCCGTCCTTGCTGAAGGCCGGACGCAGCCCGCCGAGCGAGGCCGTCGTCGTGTCGGCGCGGATGCCCTCGTCGTTCCTGAAGACGACCGGGTCGCCCTTGCGCTGCGGGATCGAGACGCTGACGACCTCGTCGTCGAAGAGGCCGTCCTTCCACGCCTTGGCGGCGAGCTGGTGGCTGCGCGCCGAGAACTCGTCCTGCTCCTCGCGCGTGAAGGCCTGGTCGCCCGTGTTGGCCTGCTCGGTGAGCAGCCCCATGGCCTGGTCGGTGAAGGCGTCCCAGAGGCCGTCGAAGGCCATGTGGTCGCGCATCGTCACGTCGCCGTACTTGTAGCCCTCGCGCGACTTCGTCATGAGGTGCGGCGCGTTGGTCATCGACTCCTGGCCGCCGGCGACGACGACGTCGAACTCGCCGGCGCGGATCAGCTGGTCGGCCATGGCGATGGCGTTGATGCCCGAGAGGCAGACCTTGTTGATCGTCAGGGCCGGGACGGTCATCGGGATGCCGGCGGCGTGGGCGGCCTGGCGAGCCGGTATCTGGCCGGCGCCGGCCTGCAGCACCTGGCCCATGATGACGTACTCGACCTGCTCCGGGGCCACGCCCGCCTTCTCGAGAGCGCCCTTGATGGCGACGCCACCGAGGTCCGATCCGGAGAAGTCCTTGAGCGAGCCGAGCAGCCGACCCATGGGGGTCCGGGCACCGGCGACGATCACGGAGGTGGGACGGTCAGCAGTCATGGGTGAAGCCTCTTCCGACGTCATTTGGGGGTGTCCCGACAACTGTAGACGGGGCCCCGCGGGGCCCGCGAGGAGCATGACCAAGCGCACACGGCATACCCGTGCCGTCTGCCGTGACGCCGCCCTACGTTGGGAGCATGAGCGCGACTCCCGCCCCCCTCTTCACCCACATCGACCACGTCGGCATCGCCGTGCCCGACCTCGACGCCGCCATCGCCTTCTACGAGGGGACCTACGGCATGAGGTTGCTCCACGAGGAGACCAACGCGGAGCAGGGTGTCCGCGAGGCGATGATGGGCGTCGGCGACTCCGGGTCGTGCATCCAGCTGCTCGCGCCGCTCTCCCCCGAGTCGACGATCGCGAAGTTCCTCGACCGCAGCGGCCCGGGCATCCAGCAGCTCGCCTACCGCGTCACCGACATCGACGCCGTGTGCGCGACGCTGCGCGAGCGCGGCCTGCGCCTGCTCTACGACACCCCGAAGCGCGGCACGAGTGACAGCAGGGTCAACTTCATCCACCCGAAGGACGCCGGCGGGGTCCTCGTCGAGCTCGTCGAGCCCTCAGGCACCGCGCACTGACTCCCGATGTCAGCGCGGACGGCCGGCCGCGACGAGCTCCTGCACCGGCACTCCCCGCAGGCCTGCACCCCGGAGCCTCTCGAGAAGAGCCGGCAGGGCCTCGACCGTGCGTGAGCGGTCGATGTCCTGCGGGTTGGGGCCCACCACCCGCCCCCCGTCGTGGGCCAGGACGACATCCCCCCGACGAAGACCTGCACCGATCTCGTCGCCGGCGGCTCCCGGCCCGTCCCGCAGCGCCGACTCGAGGCACGTACTCCAGAAGACCGACCGGAGACCCAGGCCGCGCGTCGTGGCTGCGACCGCCCGGGACGTCCACCCACGTGGAGGGCGGACCAGCTCGGCAGCGCTGCGGTCGAAGGCCTGGACCGCAGCCGCGCCCCGGCGGAGCTGGTCGCTGACCGTGGCCTGGTCCACCCGGTCGAGCCAGAGATGGTCGTGCGTGTGGTTCGCCAGACGGTGTCCTTCCGCGACGATCCGCGCCGCAAGATCAGGATGCGCCTCGACGTTGCTGCCGACCGCGAAGAACGTCGCACGACATCCGAACTCGCGCAATCTGTCGAGCACGGCAGGGGTGTAGCGGGGATCCGGCCCGTCGTCGAAGGTCAGGGCCACCCACGGTCGCGTCGTCGCGACCCGGGTGATCCCGTGCGGGTCGACGTCGTGCCGGAGGGCCGGACTGTCGGTCTCGCGGCCCGGACCGCCGGGATGGAGCGCCTCGTCGACCCGTGGCCACGCGACGAGTGCGCACAGGCTCGCCGCGCCGAGCACGACCGACCGCCTCGACACGGTCTCGAACACGTCCCCTGACTGCACGGCGACAGTGTGACGCAGGCACCCGTGGGCGCGCAGGGTGTTGCGGTCAGGTCGCGGTCGGCTCGTTGACGTGTCGACGGGTCGAACGAGCCAGCGCCCAGGCGACGACGGCGAGCCACGGGTAGGTCGGCCACAGGGCGAGGCGCTCGAGCCCCCCGACCCACGTCGGGCTGCCGAGCCGCAGACCGAACGCGACGGCCGCCGCGAGCATGAGGCCGCCGAGAACGAGGCCCGACACGGCGACGGCCCGGGGCACGGCGCCCGACCTCCGCAGCGCCTCGGCGGTGGCGAGGACCGCGAGCGGCTGCAGGACGAAGACGGGCAGCGCCACGACGACGTGCCACCCCGGCCGGCGGTCGACCGGCGCGAGCCCGACGGCGGCCGCGAAGAGTGCCGAGACGACCCAGAGCCACACCGTCGCGAGCGCCCATCTGCCAGGACCGAGCCGGGGTCGCAGCAGGACGGCTCCCGCCGCCCGCAGGAGGCCGAAGACGACGAATGCCACGTCGAGGGCCACGTGCCCGGGCGAGCACACGTCGACGACCGCCCCCGCGTGTCCGGGGGCGCAGGTCAGCATCCCGAGCGCGCTGATCGTGTCGTCGCGGAGGCTGTACGCCGCCGAGGCGCCCGCAGCCACGAGCAGCTCGACGAGCAGGTAGCCCGGCTGCACGAGCCAGCACCCGAGACCCGCCGTCGTCCGTCGCACGCGCCGACCGTATCGGCCGCCCGCCGCACCAGCCCCGGCACCGCCGGCCCCGCGCGCGGATGGACCGGACCGTCGGACCGCCACCACGTGCGCGCCGGCGCCCGTCGACGCTCGCCGGCGACACGGCATACGACGTCGTGGCGGTCCGTCGGAGCGGCCGCCCACGTCGCATCGCCCTCGTGACCCAGGTCACCTGTGGTGGCCGTCTCAGAAGCGGCTACCCGCGGGTCACGTCTCGCTACGTTCGTTGGCACACCGCCCACGTTCGATTCACCAATGACGCTGCGACGTAAGGACCTTCAATGCAGGCCATCCGCGACGCCATCCTCTCCGGCGACCGCACCCAGGAGACCTACGCGAACATCGAGATCCCCGGGACCTACCGGGGCGCGACCGTCCACAAGGACGAGGTCGGCATGTTCGAGGGTCTCGCCACGCGCGACAAGGACCCGCGCAGGTCGCTGCACATCGACGAGGTCCCCGTGCCCGAGCTCGCGCCGGGCGAGGCGCTCGTCGCCGTCATGGCCAGTGCGATCAACTACAACACCGTCTGGACCTCGATCTTCGAGCCGGTCTCGACGTTCGGCTTCCTCGAGCGCTACGGCCGCATGTCCGAGTTCTCCAAGCGCCACGACCTGCCCTACCACGTCGTCGGCTCCGACCTCGCGGGCGTCATCCTGCGCACCGGCCCCGGCGTGACGAAGTGGAAGCCCGGCACCGAGGTCGTCGCGCACTGCCTGTCCGTCGAGCTCGAGGACGCCGAGGGCCACAACGACACGATGCTCGACCCGCAGCAGCGTATCTGGGGCTTCGAGACGAACTTCGGCGGCCTCGCCGAGCTCGCGATCGTCAAGGCCAACCAGCTCATGCCCAAGCCCGGCCACCTGACGTGGGAGGAGGCCGCCTCGCCCGGCCTCGTCAACAGCACGGCCTACCGCCAGCTCGTCTCCAAGAACGGCGCGGCGATGAAGCTCGGCGACCGCGTGCTCATCTGGGGTGCGTCGGGCGGCCTCGGCTCCTACGCCACCCAGATGGCCCTCGCGGGCGGAGCGACCCCGATCTGCGTCGTCTCCTCGCCCGAGAAGGCCGAGATCTGCCGCGCCATGGGCGCCGAGCTCATCATCGACCGCAACGCCGAGGACTTCCGCTTCTGGAACGACGAGGGCACCGAGCAGAACCCGCGCGAGTGGCAGCGCCTCGGCAAGAAGATCCGCGAGCTGACCGGCGGCTACGACGTCGACATCGTCTTCGAGCACCCCGGCCGCGAGACGTTCGGCGCGAGCGTCTACGTGGCGCGCAAGGGCGGCACCATCGTCACGTGCGCGTCGACGTCGGGCTACATGCACGAGTACGACAACCGCTACCTCTGGATGAACCTCAAGCGCATCGTCAGCTCGCACTTCGCCAACTACCGCGAGGCGTGGGAGGCCAACGAGCTGGTCAACCGCGGGCTCATCCACCCGAC
This sequence comes from Terrabacter sp. Soil810, assembly GCF_001429645.1. Classification (NCBI taxonomy): domain Bacteria; kingdom Bacillati; phylum Actinomycetota; class Actinomycetes; order Micrococcales; family Intrasporangiaceae; genus Terrabacter; species Terrabacter sp. Soil810. The sequence goes on along the minus strand of NZ_LMSW01000011.1, from coordinate 677,472 downwards.
GCTGAGCAAGTCGTACACGCTTGACGAGGTCGGCCAGGCAGCGCTAGACGTCCACCAGAACGCCCACCAGGGCAAGGTCGGCGTGCTGACGCTCTCCCCCGAGCCCGGCCTCGGCGTCACCGACCCCGAGAAGCGCGCGGGCTTCGAGTCGGCGATCAACCGCTTCGCCAACCAGTGACCGGCGCGCACTCCGTCCCACCGACCTGCGGGACGCCTCGCGAGGTGTCCCGCGGGCTGACACGCCACGCTCGACCCGAGCCCGCACGAGCCGCCTGACGTAGGCTCGCGGGCGTGAGCATCTGGGGACGGTGGACGCGGTACCGCCGCGCCCAGCGCGCCCGGATGGACGAGTTCCGGGCCCGCGACCTGGGCTTCGACGAGCAGGCCTCGCGGGCGGCGTACGGCGGGCTCGAGCCCTCCCGCACCGATCAGCCCGATCAGCCCGATCACGCCGAGCAGCCCGAGCAGGACCTGCTCGCGAGCACCCTCCCGCTCGCCCCGTCGGACGCGGGACGGGGCACCCCGCCGCCACCCGGCGGTGACCTCCCGCCGCCCGGCCCCGTCGCGCCGGAGAAGGCGCAGGCGCCGACCGGAGGAGGCAAGCGCGGCAAGGGCGCCCGCCGCGACTTCGGTCCGAGCGGCACCCCGTTCAACCGGCAGTCGCCCTTCTACATCGGCTTCGTCGGCGCCATCGGCGTGCTGACGGCGTATGCCGTCGTGCAGGCGGTCGGCCGGCTCGGCACGGTCATCACGCTGCTCGTCATCTCCTTCTTCCTCACGCTCGCCCTCAACCCCCTCGTCGAGGCGCTGGCCCGTCGCAACCTCCGTCGCGGCTGGGCCGTCACCATCGTCTTCCTCGCCGTGCTCGCGGTCTTCGCGCTCGTCGGATGGGTCGTCATCCCGCCGGTGGCCGAGCAGGGCAGCGAGCTCGCGACGAACGCGCCGCGGCTCTTCGACAACCTCCTGGCAAACCCGTGGGTGCAGGACGTCGACCACCGCTACCAGCTCGTCCAACGCATCCAGGAGGAGGTCAGCAAGCGCGTCGCCGACGGCAACCTGTGGGCCGGCGTCTTCGGGGGCGTCCTGGACGCGGGCAAGGTCATCGCGACCGGCGTCTTCAGCGGGTTGACCGTCCTCGTCCTCACCCTCTACTTCCTTGCGTCCCTCCCGGCGGTCAAGCAGGCGGCCTACGCCCTCGTGCCGGCCACCCGGCGCCCGCGCACCGTCTCGCTCTCCGAGGAGGTGATGCGTCGGGTCGGGTCGTACGCCATCGGCCAGGTCGCCGTCGCCGCGATCAACGCCTTCTTCGCCTGGATCATGATGAGTCTCATCGGGCTCCAGTTCGCGGCGGTGCTGGCGGTGCTGGTCGGCTTCCTCGGGCTCATCCCGATGATCGGCGCGACCCTCGGGGCGACCGTCGTCGCGATCGTCGCCTTCTTCGACGAGCCCAAGAAGGCGCTCATCGTCATCATCTACTTCATCGTCTACCAGCAGATCGAGAACTACGCCGTCATGCCGCGCATCATGCAGCGGACCGTGGCGGTCCCGGGTGCCGTGACGGTCGTCGCCGCTCTCGCGGGGGGCGCCCTGCTCGGCATCCTCGGCGCGCTGCTCGCGATCCCGTTCGCCGCGGGCGCGCTGCTGCTCTACGAGGAGGTCCTCGTCCCGCGCCAGCGCCGGCACTAGGAGCCGGCGTCCCCCGAGGGCGTATGCCGTGTGCCCGGGGAGGTGTCGTGCGGTGACCTCCCGGCCGGGCTGGGGTCGCGGCCCTCGAGGGCGGTGACGACGGCGGCCATGTCGAGCGCACCGAGCCCGGCGGCCTCCGAGGCGCGGAAGAGCTCGCGGGTCGCGTCGAGCAGCGGGCTCGCTGCTCCCACGGCCCGGGCCGCCTCGGCGATGAGCCGGGTGTTCGTGTGGACGTCGCGGACCGCGGCCTGGGCCTCGAAGTCGCGCGCCACGAGCTTGGCGAGCTTGACGGCCGACACCGCGCTCGCCATCGGACCGGAGTCGAGGGCCTGCCGGAAGACGTCGAGGTCGAGGTCGAGACGGTCGGCCAGGTGGTAGGCCTCGGCCAGCCCCGCGACCATGGTGCAGAGGTAGAGGTTGACGGCGAGCTTGGTGCCCGTGCCCGCAGGGACGGACCCGCAGCGCAGGACCTCGCGACACATCGGGGCGAGCAGCGGCTCGACACGGTCGAGCACCGTCGGTCGACCGGCGGCGAGGGCGACGAGCTCCCCGCGCTCGGCCGGGATGCGTGAGCCCGAGACCGGCGCCTCGACGTAGTCGCCGCCGGCAGCCTCGACGTCACGACCCAGCCCCGCCGAGAAGCCGGGCGAGGTCGTGCCGAGGTGCACGACCGTGCGGCCCCGCACCATCCGGGTGAAGACGTCACTCCCCCGCTGCAGGACCTCGTCGACGGCGGACTCATGCGCGAGCATGAGCAGCACGACGTCGCTGGCGTCGAAGAGTGCTGCGGGCGAGCTGCGCACCACGGCACCCAGCGCTGCAAGGTCCGATGTGGGCTCCGGCGACCGGTTCCACACGGAGAGAGGGACACCCGCACGACGCAGGTTGGCTGCCATGGAGTGCCCCATGATGCCGAGACCGACGAACCCGACTCGAGCCTCCACGGCGACCTCCAGCCAGTCGTGCCTACTATGACAACCGTCATAGTAGCGGTGAATCATGACGACTGTCATAGTCGAGTCATCACCCGAGCACCGGAGGCGACATGTCAGCCAGCACCCGCGGACACCGCGAGCGCATCGTCTACGAGACCGCCCAGCACCTGCGCCGCGCCGGGGTCGGTGGCACGGGCCTGCGGCAGGTCGCCGCCGACGCCGGCGCCCCGCGTGGGTCGCTCCAGCACTACTTCCCCGGCGGCAAGGACCAGCTCGTCGGCGAGGCGCTCGGCTGGGCCGGCACCTGGGCTGCGGCACGCGTCGAGGAGCACGTCGCACGGATGCGGCGTCCGACCCCGGCGCGGCTCTTCGCGGCGATCGCCGAGGACTGGGCGGCCGACCTCGAGTCGCGTGACTACGAACGAGGCTGCCCGGTCGCCGCCGCGGTCGTCGACTGTGCGGACACCAACGCCACCGTGCGGGAGGCTGCGGTCTCGGCCCTGCAGACGTGGCAGCGCCCGATCACCGCAGCCCTCGTCGCGATGGGCCGTGGACCTCGACGGGCGCAGGCGCTCTCGACCCTCATGCTGTGCGCACTCGAGGGGGCCATCGTGCTCGCCCGAGCCCAGCACGACACCGCTCCCCTGCGCCTCGTGTCGCGCGAGCTGGCCCCCGTCCTCGACGCCTGACGCCCTCACGCCCCGACGCCCTCCACGGTTCGATGTATCCGGCGGTCACGGGTGACCGCCGGATACATCGACCGGACGAGTCGTCAGCGGTAGGCGTTGCCGGGCGGACGGGCGTCTCGGCGCTGCCAGCACCCGGTGTGCCAGTGGCGCCGGTCACCGAGCCCGCCGACGCCCTCGGCCGGCCACGCGACCACGTGCGGCAGACCCGGCGGGATGTCCTGCTGGCAGCCCGGGCACAGGTAGTCACGGGTGGCGGACGCGCCGCTCACCGAGCGCACGGTCCAGCGCGTGCCGGCATACGACTCCTCGCGCGTCGAGCCACCCTGGATCCGCGTCACGTCGAGCGGCACGTGCGCGCGCGTGTGCTTGCTGGGACGACGACGCGAGGGCATGGCTCCAGCGTAGGTGTCAGGCGTACGTGCGGAAGCCACGTCCCGTCTTGCGGCCGAGGTAGCCGGCGGTGACGAGGTGCTCGAGCAGCGGCGCCGGGGCGTAGCCACGCTCGCGGAACTCGAGGTAGAGCTCGCGCTCGATGGCGAGGGACACGTCGAGGCCGACGACGTCGAGCAGCTCGAACGGGCCCATCGGCAGGCCGCAGCCGGTCTTCATCGCGGTGTCGATGTCGTCGGCCGTCGAGTAGTTGGCCTCGAGCATCTTCACGGCGTCGTTGAGGTAGGGGAAGAGCAGGGCGTTGACGATGAAACCGGCCCGGTCGCCGCACATCACGGCGTGCTTGCCCACCGTCGCACAGAGGGCCTGCACCGTGGCGACGACGTCGTCGGCGGTCGAGACCGTGTGCACGACCTCGACGAGCCGCATCACCTGTGCCGGGTTGAAGAAGTGCATCCCGATGACGTCCTGCGGGCGCTTGGTGGCCGCCGCGCACTCGACGACGGGCAGGGAGCTCGTCGTCGTGGCGAGGATCGCGCCGGGGCGGCAGATCTCGTCGAGGTTCTCGAAGAGCGCGCGCTTGACCGTGAGGTCCTCGACGACCGCCTCGACGACGAGGTCGACCTGGGCGAGGTCCTCGAGGTGCGTCGTGCCGCGCACGTGGGCGAGCGCCGCATCGCGGTCCTGCTCGGTGGCCTTGCCGCGCTGGACGGCCTTCTCGAGGCTCCTGGCGAGGGCCGAGCGCAAGGCCTCGACCTTGGCATCGCTGCGCGCCACGAACGTCACGTCGAGGCCGGCCTTGGCGAAGACCTCGACCATGCCGGTCGCCATCGTGCCCGAGCCCACGACGCCGACCGTGCGGATCGGACGCGTCCCGGCCGCGGAGTCCGCCGGGGCCGCGGGCGTCAGCGCGTCGTCGACGACCGCCGAGCTGCCGGGCGCGGCGTACGTGTAGAAGCCGCGGCTGCTCTTGCGGCCCTTGAGCCCGGCGCTGACCATCTGCTTGATGATCGGGCTCGGGGCGTGCAGGCGGTCGCGGCCCTGCTTGTACATCGTGTCGAGGATCTCGTAGGCGGTGTCGAGGCCGATGAGGTCCATCAGGGCGAGCGGGCCCATGGGGTAGCCGCAGCCGAGCTTCATCGCGGCGTCGATGTCCTCGCGCGTGGCGTACTTGCTCTCGTACATCGCGACGGCGTGGTTGAGGTAGCCGAAGAGGAGGGCGTTGGCGATGAAGCCCGCCTTGTCGCCGACGATGACGGGCTTCTTGCCCAGCCGCTCGGCGAGCGCCTTGACGTCCTCGAAGATCTCGTCGCTCGTGATGACCGTCTTGATGACCTCGACGAACTGGAGCACGGGCGCCGGGTTGAAGAAGTGCATGCCGACGACGCGCTTGGGGTTGATCGTTGCGACCGCGATCTCGGTGACGGGCAGCGAGCTCGTGTTGGTCGCGAGGATCGCGTCGTCGGAGACGATCGCGTCGAGCCTGGCGAAGATGTCCTTCTTGAGGTCGAGGTGCTCGGGCACGGCCTCGACGACGAGCTGGCACTCCTTGAGGTCGGCCATGTCGCTCGTGAAGAGGACCCGCGCATGGAGCGCTGCCTGGTCCTCGGCAGACAGCTTGCCGCGGGAGACGGCGCGGTCGGTCGAGTGCTGCAGGACGCCCTTGCCCTTCTCGACCGCCTCGTCGGTGACCTCCACCGCGACGACGTCGATGCCGTTGCGTGCGAAGACCTCGACGATGCCGGCACCCATGGTGCCGAGTCCGATGACGCCAACCTTGGTGAACTCACGAGCCATGGGTGGAGTCTCGCAGAGGGTGTGCGCCGCCCACACCCGCCCGGGGCGTGACGCTGCCCACGCGCGCTCCTCTAGGGTGGTCCGGTGCGTCTCGTCATAGCCCGGTGCAGCGTCGACTACGACGGTCGGCTCACCGCCCACCTCCCGCTCGCGACCCGGCTCCTCGTCGTCAAGGCGGACGGGTCGGTGCTCGTCCACAGCGACGGCGGCTCCTACAAGCCGCTCAACTGGATGTCGCCGCCGTGCACGATGGCCGAGGTCGAGCCCGACGAGGGGCAGACCGCCGACGGCATCATGGCCGTCTGGCGGGTGCAGCACGCCAAGAGCGAGGACCGCCTCACGGTCCTCATCCACGAGGTCCTGCACGACTCGGACCACGAGCTCGGCGTCGACCCGGGCCTCGTCAAGGACGGTGTCGAGGCCCACCTGCAGCGCCTGCTCGCCGAGCACATCCACACCCTCGGCCACGGCTGGTCGCTCGTGCGCCGCGAGTACATGACGGCCATCGGTCCGGTCGACATCCTCGCCAGGGACTCGGCCGGCACCAGCGTCGCGGTCGAGATCAAGCGCCGCGGCGAGATCGACGGCGTCGAGCAGCTGACCCGCTACCTCGAGCTGATGAACCGCGACCCGCACCTCGCGCCCGTGACCGGCGTCTTCGCCGCCCAGCAGATCAAGCCGCAGGCGCGCACACTGGCCGAGGACCGCGGCATCCGCTGCGTCGTCCTCGACTACGACGCCCTCAAGGGCATCGACGACGCCGAGTCGCGTCTCTTCTGACCCACCGAGGGCGTATGCCGGGTGGCGGGCCCTCCGACCTGGCTCGCTCTCGCGGTCACACCCAGCGTGACCGCACCTCGGGCGCCAGCTTCTCGACGGCCAGACGCACGACGGGCCTCTTCATCTGCCCCGCGTGCTCGTCGAGGAACTCCGACACGCGCGCCGCGTCGTGGACGCCGGCGTGCTTGAGGAAGATCCCGACCGGCTTGTGCACCAAGGGATCCGGGTCGGCACAGAGCAGCGCTGCGACGTCGAAGCCCGCCTCGAGGTCGTCGGTGCCGAGGAACCCGAGGGGCGCCGTCATGGCGGTGCGCCGACGCAGCGGCTCCGGCGAGACGGCGAGGTCGTGCAGCAGGTGCTTGTCGCGACCGACGAGCCAGAGCCCGACGACCCGGGGCGCTGCACGGTCGACCATGTCCCACGTCGTGATGCGGTCGTGGTGGCCGAGGTAGGTCCGCGCCAGCGTGCCCCGCTCGTGGTGGCCGGGACGCTTGCGCCTGGCCTTGAAGTCCAGGATGCACATGGCCGCCATGCGCGGCTCGAACGCCGGATGGGCCAGCAGCCGCACGACCTCGGCCAGGGGCAGGCCCGTGTGCCGCTTCGCGACGGCGAAGAGCGTGCCCATCCGCACCCCGAAGGCCTCCTCGTCGGGCGTGAGTCGCCCCCGCACCGCGGCGAGCGCGTCCGGGGATCGCTCGGCCTCGAGCTCGGCGACGACGACGTCGGCGGTCGCCGCCACCGCCATCAGGACAGGCCCTCGATCGGCTGTCGGGTGACCCCGTCGGCGTCGACGAGGAGCAGGACCGGGTCGGTGTCGTCGCCGCCGCGCACGACGACGACGGTCTCGCCGCGGTGCCGGTCGACGAGCTCCTCGAGGCCCGACGTGCCGTCGTGCAGGTCGCCGTGGCCGAGGTGCGAGGGGACGCCGAGGTCGTCGGCCAGCGACTCGACCGGGCCGGTGTCAGGGACGTCGTCGGCGGCATACACCGCCTGGACCTTCTCGAGGTGGATCGTCGAAGCGAGCCACGGGACGTCCGTGAGCGCCGGTGGGTTGACGACGATGATGCGCGCGGCGCACTGCAGGTCGCTCATACCTGCGACGCTACGCCTGCTCAGGCGGGCGCGGACTCGAGGGGTGCAAGACCACGTGCGGCACGGATCACACCGACCATCTCGCCCATGATGTCGTTGAGCCCGAAGTCCTTCGGCGTGAAGACCATGGCCACCCCGGCAGCCCGCAGCGCCGCGGCGTCGGACTCGGGGATGATGCCGCCGACGATGACCGGCACGTCGCCGGCACCCGCCTCGCGCAGCCCCCGGAGCACCTCGGGGACGAGCTCCATGTGCGAGCCGCTGAGGATCGAGAGCCCGACGAGGTGGACGTCCTCGGCGACGGCGGCCGCGACGATCTGCTCAGGGGTGAGCCGGATGCCCTGGTAGACGACCTCGAAGCCGGCGTCGCGGGCCCGCACCGCCACCTGCTCGGCGCCGTTGCTGTGGCCGTCCAGGCCGGGCTTGCCGACGAGGATGCGCAGCTTCTCGCCGAGCTCCTCGCCGGTGCGGGCGACGAGCTCACGGACGTGGGACAGGGCGTCGCCGGGCTCGCTCGAACCGACCCCGACCGAGCCGGACACCCCGGTGGGGGCGCGGTACTCCCCGAACCGCTCGCGCAGCGCGCCCGCCCACTCCCCCGTCGTGACGTCGGCGCGGGCGCAGTCGAGCGAGGCCGCCATGAGGTTGGCGTCCGACGCCGCGTCGGTGCGCAGGCGCTCCATGGCCGCCGCGGCCCTCGCCCGGCGCTCGGGGTCGGCGTCACGGGTCTTGCGCCACTCGCGTACGGCCTCGGAGGCGTGCCGCTCCACGTCGGCGTCGACGGTCTGGATCGCCGTGTCGAGGTCGGCCGTGAGCGGGTTGGGCTCGGTGGTCTCGAAGCGGTTGAGACCCACGATCACCGCCTCGCCGGACTCGATGCGACGGCGACGCTCGGCGTGCGAGGCGACGAGCGCCGACTTCATGTAGCCGGACTCGACCGCGGCGACCGCACCGCCCAGCTCCTCGACGCGGGCCATCTCGGCCTTGGCCCCCGCGACGAGCTCGGCGACCTTGGCCTCGACGACGACCGACCCGGCGAAGAGGTCGTCGTGCTCGAGCAGGTCGGACTCGTAGGCGAGCACCTGCTGCATGCGCAGGCTCCACTGCTGGTCCCACGGCCGCGGGAGGCCGAGCGCCTCGTTCCACGCCGGCAGCTGGATCGCGCGGGCGCGCGCGTCCTTGGAGAGCGTCACGGCGAGCATCTCGAGGACGATGCGCTGCACGTTGTTCTCGGGCTGCGCCTCGGTGAGGCCCAGGCTGTTGACCTGCACGCCGTACCGGAAGCGCCGGGCCTTCGCGTCGGTGACGCCGTAGCGCTCGCGCGTCAGCTCGTCCCAGAGCTGCACGAAGGCGCGCATCTTGCACATCTCCTCGACGAAGCGCACGCCGGCGTTGACGAAGAACGAGATCCGGGCGACGACGCTCGCGAACTCCTCGGGTGGCACCTGCCCCGAGTCACGCACGGCGTCGAGCACCGCGACCGCGGTCGACATGGCGTACGCGATCTCCTGCACGGGCGTCGCCCCGGCCTCCTGCAGGTGGTAGCTGCAGATGTTGATCGGGTTCCACTTCGGGATCTCGCGCACCGTGTAGGTGATCATGTCGGTGATGAGCCGCAGAGACGGAGCGGGCGGGAAGACGTAGGTTCCCCGGGAGAGGTACTCCTTGATGATGTCGTTCTGCGTCGTGCCGGCCAGGGCGTGCACCCACGTGGCGGGGTCCTCGCCGGCGGCCTCGGCCTGGCGCTCGGCCGAGACCTGGTAGAGCGCGAGCATCCACATCGCCGTGGCGTTGATCGTCATCGAGGTGTTCATCTCGCGCAGCGGGATCGCCTCGAACAGCGCCGCCATGTCGCCGATGTGGCTGATCGGGACACCGACCTTGCCCACCTCGCCGCGCGAGAGCACGTGGTCGGGGTCGTAGCCGGTCTGGGTCGGCAGGTCGAAGGCCACGGAGAGCCCGGTCTGCCCCTTGGAGAGGTTGCGACGGTAGAGCGCGTTGCTCGCAGCGGCACTCGAGTGGCCGGCATACGTGCGCATGACCCACGGTCGGTCGGGCGTCACCCGGGCGTCCGGCTGCGGCGTGCTCTCCGTCGAAGACATGGCTCGACGGTAGCGGCGGGGTGCAGCTGCGGGGAGGCGCTCAGGCGGTGAGAGGCGCCACAGTCAGGGCGGGGTGGCGCGGGGCGAGGATGCGCTCGAGCCGGCAGCCGCGCAGCAGCCGCGTCGTGCGGTCGCTCGCGTCGACGAGCAGCAGCCGCCGGTCGGCGCGGGTGGCCCGCCGGTGGAGGTGGACGATGACGCCGAGGCCCGTGGCGTCGCCGATCTCGGCATCGCCGAGGTGCAGGCGCAGCTCGCCGGGCCCCTGGATGATGACCGCGTGGATCGCGTCGCGGATGTCGGGCACCGTGTGGACGTCGAGACGCCCCTCGATGATGACATCGTGGCCGTCGGGTGCCTCGAGCACTCTGACCGGACCCCTGCGGTGGGTGTTCAGCGTCATGTAGACCCCTCTCAACGCTGTGCCGTCACCATGATGACGCCTCAGCCAGCCAGAACGTTGCCCCTAGGAGTCAAGAAGTGGTCAAGAAAATACGAACATCGAGCGAAGAACGTCGCGACGTTCCGTGCGAGCCCTGAGCGCTCCCGACAAAACGGACGTTCCGCGGCGCCGACCTCCGGGAGCGGGTGGCCGACCTACTCGAACGGGGGCTCGTCGTCGGGCTCGCGCGTGACGTCGGCACCGAGTGCACGCAGGGCCTGCTCGAAGCGCGGGTAGCCGCGGTCGATGTGGTGCACGCCGCTCACGAGGGTGTCGCCCTCGGCCACGAGGCCGGCGATCACGAGGGCCGCGCCGGAGCGGATGTCGCTGCTCTCGACCGGGGCACCGGAGAGCATCGGGACGCCGTGGGTCATGACATGGTGCCCGTCGATCTGGGCATCGGCCCCGAGACGGGCCAGCTCCTGGACCGTGCGGAAGCGGGCCTCGAAGAGGTTCTCGGTGACCATCGCCGAGCCGTCCGCGACGGCGTTGTAGGACAGCGCGAAGGGCTGCAGGTCGGTCGGGAAGCCCGGGTAGGGCAGGGTCGCGACGTCGAAGGCTCGCGGGCGTCGCTCGACGGCGGAGACCCGGAAGCCGCGGCCGGTGACCTCGACGTGGCAGCCGGCCTCCTCCAGGGCGCCGAGGGGGGCCCTCAGGTGCTGGGCGACGCCGCCGACGACCTCGATGTCGCCGCGCGTCGTGGCGGCCGCGAAGGCCCAGGTGCCGGCCGCGATGCGGTCGGACACGACCGCGTGCCGCGTCGGGGCCAGGGCGTCGACGCCGTGGACGGTGATGCGCGACGTGCCGGCACCCTCGAGGCGGGCGCCCATCGAGACGAGCATCTCGGCGATGTCGATGATCTCGGGCTCCTTGGCGACGTTGTCGATCGTCGTCGTGCCGCGGGCCAGGACCGCCGCGGTGAGGATGTTCTCGGTGGCGCCGACGCTCGGGAAGTCCAGCCGGATGTCGGCGCCGCGCAGACCGTTCGGAGCGGTGGCGACGAGGTAGCCGTGCGTCACGTGAACCTCAGCCCCCAGCGCCTCGAGACCGGCGGCGTGGAGGTCGAGCCCGCGCGAGCCGATGGCGTCGCCACCGGGTACGGCGACGTCGGCCTCCCCCACCCGGGCGACGAGCGGACCGAGCACGGAGATGGAGGCCCGCAGTGCGCGTACGAGCTCGTAGTCGGCGCGGTGACCGATGCGCTCGGGCACGTCGAGGACGACGACCCCGGCGGCCGGGTCATAGTCGACGCCCACACCGAGGCGGCGGAGCAGCTCGGCCATGATCGTCACGTCGGCGATGGCCGGGACGTTCGTCAGGGTCGTGCGGCCCACGGCCAGCAGCGCCACGGCCATCAGCTTGAGGGCACTGTTCTTGGCGCCGACGACGGCGACCTCGCCCACGAGGTGGGCACCACCGACGACCCGGAATCGCTCTCTCACCCACCGAACCCTATCGGGGCGCCGACCGACCGACGGACCCTCCGGCGCGGGTGAGAGAGTGGCCCCATGGTCAACCTGACGCGGATCTACACGCGCACCGGCGACGACGGCACGACGAGCCTCGGCGACTTCTCGCGGGTCAGCAAGAACGACGCCCGACTCCACGCGTACGCCGACTCCAACGAGGCGAACGCCGCCATCGGCATCGCGGTCGCGTGCGGGGACCTGCCGGAGGAGGTGAGGGTCACCCTGCAGCGCGTGCAGAACGAGCTCTTCGACGTCGGCGCCGACCTGTCGACGCCGCTGCGACCGGCCTACGACTACCCGCCCCTGCGCGTCGAGCAGCCCTGGATCGACGACCTGGAGACCGACTGCGACCACTACCTCGAGCAGGTCGAGAAGCTCAGGTCGTTCATCCTCCCCGGAGGCACGGCGGGCTCGGCCCACCTGCACCTCGCGACGACCATCGTGCGTCGCGCCGAGCGCTCCGCCTGGGCGGCCGTCGACCAGCACGGCACCGAACCCGCGCCCGAGGGCACCGACGCGAAGGGTGTCGGCGGCGTCAACGTCCTCACCGCGAAGTATCTCAACCGCCTCTCGGACCTGCTCTTCATCCTCGCCCGCATCGCCAACAAGCCGATCGGCGGCGACGTGCTGTGGCAGCCCGGCGGCGGCCGCGTCGAGAAGCCCGAGCGCGCGAAGAAGCACTGACGCGACACGGTCCGGCCCTCGGCACCCTGGCCGCGCACGAGGTCGCGCACTCGGCCGCGCACTCGGTGTCGCCGCGCCGCAGCCGACGCGCGATCACACGCCCGACCACGGCGTCGTCCACACCCCCCAAACGCCTGACGCGCACCGTCCACACCGTCGCTGCGGAGGCGCGACCGACGCCTCGCCGGCGCGCATGCTGCTCGGGTGGACCCCAGACTCCCCGGACCGCTGCACGAGCTCGCCCTGCACCAGCTCGGCGTCCTGACCCGACGACAGCTCCTCGAGGGCGGTCTGACGCAGGCCCAGCTGCGCACGAGGCTCGGGCGAGAGTGGCGGCTGGTCCTTCGGGTCGTCGTCCTGCTGTCCAACGGAGTTCCCTCCGAACAGCAGCGGTTGATGGCCGCCCTGCTCTTCGCCGGGCCGAGAAGCTGGCTCGCAGGCTCCTCGGCCGCAGCGGTTCACGGGATCGCGGGACGTGCGGTGTCCAACCCGATCCTGGTCCTGGTCCCCACTCCCCTGCGCTCCCGAGCTCACGCGTGGGTCCTCGTCCGCAACACGACGCTGCTCGACGAGCCCATCTACCGGCGCGGCCCGCTCCGCCTCTCGTGTCCTGCCCGTGCGGCCGTCGACGCCGCAGCTGCCGCACCGTCGGACGAACAGGCACGAGCCGTCCTGGTCGCCGCGGCCCAGTCTCGCAAGGCACGGCTGAGCGACCTCGCCCGTCGGCGCGACGCCGCACTCGATCCGCTCGCGACCACGCTGGGTCCGGGCGCGGATCGAGACGGCCTATCGCGAGGCGCGGGCGTCAGGGGTGCGCGCGAATGTCGTGGCGACCCCACGCGACCCCTGGCTGGGAGTTCGACCCGTCACGCGACGGTCGTCCTAGGACGACCCTGAGCTGTGATGCTGCGCGAGATCACGCAGTTCGGGTGGCCAAGACGCCGCAGGTGCGCGATCTCGTCCGCGACCAGCGAGCGGGGCGGGCGGGTCAGGCTGGACGGGCGGGACGAGCGGGGCGGGCGGGGCGGGACGGGCGCGGCGGGGCCGGGCGGACGAGCGGACGGGCGGACGGGCGGACGGGGCGGCCGGGCGGACGTGGCCTCAGGCGACGTTGACGTTGTAGCCGGGAGGCGCGGCTTCCTGCCACGACCGCAGTGCGGTGTAGGCCGGGCCCTGCAGGGCCAGCTCGAAGTCGCTGTCGCCGTCGCTGCACGGCACGCGGTTCGCGTCGGGCAGGAGCGGGATCGAGTCGCTGCCGTGGAGCGGCTCAGGGGCCTCGAGCAGCAGGCGCTGGCGCAGCCAGCGGTGCTTCGGGCGCACGGAGACGCCCCCGAGGGCGTACCACTCGAGGGCGTTGTCACCGAACCGGATGAGCCCGAGGCGCCAGCGGTCGGACTCCGAGCGGCGCATGCCGCACAGCGTCAGGGGCAGGCCTTTCGCGATGTAGCGGCGGCGCAGGAAGGTCGTGGCGAGGACGGCCACCGCGACCACCAGCAGCGTGCCGATCACGATCTCGGTCGAGACGAGAACGGACGGCACGCGGGACCTCAGCTCGTCTGCAGTGAGGAGGCGTCGACGTGCTCGGCGACGATCGTCACCACGTCGGAGTCGACCGAGAGGAACCCGCCGTCGACCGTCACGGTGCGACGCTCGCCCTCGAGGGACTCGATGGAGACCTCGCCCTCGACGAGGACTCCGAGCAACGGCGCGTGGCCGGGCAGGATGCCCAGCTCGCCCGAGATGGACCGGGCGCGTACGAACTTGGCCTCGCCCTCCCAGACCTTCCGGTCGGCGGCAACCATCTCAACCTTGAGCGAACTCACGTTTCCTCCGGATCGTGGGGGTGTGATCTGCAGTTTAGTGCCTCTGCAAGGATGCTCCGTACGCGAGGTGGCGCAGGCCGCTCGCGCCGATTCCCCACCCTCCACAGGAGTCCTATCCATGAGCACAGCCGTGTCCGACGCCCTCCTCGAGCCGACCCGCCGCCCGGTGGCCGTCGAGACCCTGACCGACGTCATCGACGCCGAGGTGGCCGACAAGTCCGGACTGGGCGGCGCCGCCGTCAAGGCCGGTTACGCCGCCGCCAAGAAGCTCGGTGGCAACTTCGTCACGAGCGCCACCGACCGCCTGCTCCCGCAGTTCGCGAGCGCCCTCGACCCGTTCTGGGCCACCAAGGGCGAGTCGTCGTTCGGGTCGCACCTCGCGGCCCAGCCCGACGCCGCGGCCGACGCCCTCCTCGCGGTGACCGACGCCAAGGCCGCCAACACCTCGCACGGCTCGGCCGCCAAGGTCTACGGCTCGCTGCGCGGCAAGGCCAAGGGCCACGTCGTGGCGGCGCTCCCCCGTCTCGGCGCCGCCGTGGAGCGTCTCGTCCCCTGACGCGTCGCCCGCTGCGCGGGTCCACCGAGCACGTATGCCGCCGGGCCGGCTCCCCTCGAGGAGCCGGCCCGGTCGTGTGCCCGGGGACGGTCAGGAATCGTCGTGCGGGCGGTCCTCGGCGAGGCGCGGCAGCTCGGGGCCGTACTCGTCGCCGAGGTCGGCGATCGCCTGTCGGGCGAACACCTGCTGCTCGGTGACGACGCGCTCGGAGCGGCCGCGACCGATGAAGGTGACGACCCAGTGCAGCAGCGTCGTGATGCGGTGCTTGAAGCCGATGATGTAGACGAGGTGGACGGCGAGCCACAGGATCCAGGCGAAGAACCCGCTGAACTGCGCCTTGCCCACCGACGCGACGGCCGAGAACCGCGAGATCGTGGCCATCGATCCCTTGTCGAAGTACTCGAACGGGCCCTTCGGCTCCCGCCCCTCGAGCCGTCGCACGATCTGCTCCGCCGCGTAGCGGCCGCCCTGGATGGCGACCTGGGCGACCCCGGGCAGGCCCTTGAGCGCCATCATGTCGCCGACGACGAAGACCTCGGGGTGACCGGGGAGCGTGAGGTCGTCCTGGACCTCGACGCGGCCGGCCCGGTCGAGCCGCGCGCCGGACTGGTCGGCGATCTGGCGTCCGAGCGGCGACGCACTCACGCCCGCGGCCCAGACCTTGCAGACCGACTCGATGCGCTCGCGGCTGCCGTCGCCGTGCTCGACCTCGATGCCGGTCGAGTCGACGTCGACGACCTTCGCGCCGAGCCGCACCTCGACGCCCATCTCGGTCAGGCGCTTGACGGCGCGGTCGCCGAGCTTCTCCCCGAACGAGCCGAGCACCGAGGGCGCCGCGTCGAGGAGGACGACTCGGGCCTTGGTCGGGTCGATCCGGCGGAAGTCGCGCTTGAGGGTGCGCCGCGCGAGCTCCGAGATCTGGCCGGCCATCTCGACACCCGTGGGTCCGGCACCGACGACGACGAACGTCATGAGACGGTCGACCTCGGCCTGCGTCGAGGCCAGCTCGGCGAGCTCGAAGGAGCCGAAGATCCGGCCGCGCAGCTCGAGGGCGTCGTCGATCGACTTCATGCCCGGGGCGTGCCGCGCGAAATCGTCGTTGCCGAACCACGACTGGCCGGCGCCTGCGGCGACGATGAGCGAGTCGTAGGGCGTGACCGTCCGACGGCCGACCGCCGAGTGGGTCACGGTGCGCGCCTCGAGGTCGATCGTCTCGACGTCACCGAGCAGCACCTGCGCGTTGTCCTGCCGGTGCAGCACCTCGCGCGTCGAGGGAGCGATCTCGCCCTCGGAGAGGATGCCGGTCGCCACCTGGTAGAGCAGCGGCTGGAAGAGGTGGTGCGTCGTGCGGGCGATGAGGGTCACGTCGACGTCGGCGCGCTTCAGCTTCTGCGTGCTGAACAGTCCGCCGAAGCCCGATCCGATGACCACGACCCGGTGGCGCGGGGCCTGCTGGGTGGGCGTGCTCACGATTCTCCTTGTCCTAGAGCTGTCCTGGAGCTGTCCTCGAGCTGTCCTGCTCTGAGGTGCTGGGCTCGTCGGCGCTGACGGCTCCACATCAGTCAACACCGTGGGTGCTACCCACATGCCCCGTCGGCGACACCGGAGGCGCCCAGGGGGTGCGGTCCTCGTCACACGGGCGGTGCCGGGGAGTCACGGGGCATCCCCGTCGCGCCTCAGGACGACGAGCTGCGAGCTCTGCGACACGACGCGGTAGTGGGCGACCACCCAGTCACGCAGCGGGTCCGGGTCGTCGACGTAGCGGTGGTGGCCGTAGCCGGGCCAGAAGTCTCGTGCCGCCACCACGCACTCCGGCACGCGTCCGGAGCGCTGCATCCAGTGCAGCACCTGCTGGCTGGTCGAACCGAAGAAGTCCATCCAGACGATGGGGGTGTCGAAGCGGAGGTCCGCGTAGAGGAACGCCGCGGGGTGGACGTAGTCGAGGGCGCCGTCGCCAGGGCGCGCGCAGGCCTGCACCGCCTGCTGGTTGGCCTGCAGGTCGGCGCGGTGCTGCTCGGTGGTGCGCAGGCCCGCGAAGGCTCCGTCTGGGGCGTCCGCCACGAGCGCGGCCGGTGGTCCGTCGCGGAAGCTGTTGAGGGCGTGGACGGTCCCCAGCCCGGCCAGCAGCAGCCCGGCGACGGCCACCTTGGCCGGCCGGGTGCCCACCCACACGAGCGTGGCCACCGTCACCGCCAGCAGGCCCGGGGCGAGCACCGCCCCGGTCGCGCCCCAGACGGGCCCCGAGGAGGTGAAGGCCACGAGGAAGGGCATCCCGACGAGGGTCGGGGTCAGCCCGAGAGCGGCCAGGCGCGCCACCGGACCGCGGTCCCGCGCCGAGACGACGAGCACGGGGAGGAGGACGACGACGAGGACGCTGCCGAGCAGCGGGGTGAGCCACGACAGGACCGTGAACGTGGTGGCCGTGACACCGCCCTGGAGCGCTTGGACCGTCACGGCCGCCACGGCCAGCAGGACGAGCGGCAGCCGCAGACGGCGGGCGGCCGGCACCGCGGCGAGCAGTGAGAGCGGGACGGCCAGCAGCACCCNGGGCGAGCCGGTCCCACCGGCTCGGGCGGTTGGCCTGGTACGCGTCGGTGAACGACATGGTGTCGGACACGTTGGCCACCCCCCAGACCGCCACGGCGACGACCCCGACGACGACGGCGACGACGAGCACCCCGGTGCCGACCGCCAGCACACCGGGTCTCGCCCTCACGGTGCGGAGGACCGCGGTGGCGCTCGCGGCCGGGGACGGCACCCACCTCGACGGCGACACGTCGAGGCGCGAGAGCAGCACGGCGAGCACGGCCAGTAGCGCCGCCCCCGCCGGCGCCGTCACCGGGTGGCTCACCGCCCCCAGCGCGGTCGCCGCCCCTGCCGACACGGCATACGGACGCGCACAACGCACGCACCGGACGTTCGCCCCAACGCCGCAGGACACCGCGAGGAGGTACATCAGCGCCGGCGTCGTGTTGTACGACACGACCTGCTGGTTGTATGCCGCCGGGACGAGCGCCACGGCCAGCGCGCACGCGCTCGTCCCCCGACCGAACGCCGGCGCGATCGCGCGCCAGCACACCGCCCCGACGCCGGCGCACACGAGGACGAACCACACCCGGGAGGCGAGGACGATCCCGTCGAGCCCGACGACGTGCTGCCACGCCCACACGAACGGGACCGCCGGCCAGGCACCGAGCACCTGGACGTTCATCTCGTCCCGGAACGGGACGTCACCCTGCGCGAGACGCAGCGTCAGCTCGACGGCGTGCGAGCTGTCGCTGAGGTCGACCCCGTAGCGGGCGCGGACGATGGAGGCAGCCAGCACGGCCACCGCGAAGATCGGCACCTGGAGACGACGAACGGGGAGGGCCCAGAGGGCACCTCCCCGTCGTCGGGTGAGTCGATCCATCCAGGTCAGAGGTTCTTCTGGATCTCCGCCCACTGGCGCTCGACGTCGTCGAGGCCACCGCACATGAAGAAGGCCTGCTCGGCGACGTGGTCGTACTCGCCGTCGGCGATCTTCGTGAAGCCCTCGATCGAGTCGGCGAGCGACACGGTCGAGCCCTCGATGCCGGTGAACTGCTTGGCGACGTAGGTGTTCTGCGACAGGAAGCGCTGGATGCGACGAGCGCGGTTGACGAGGATCTTGTCCTCTTCGGAGAGCTCGTCGACGCCGAGGATCGCGATGATGTCCTGCAGCTCCTTGTTGCGCTGGAGGATCGACCGGATGCGCACGGCCGTGTTGTAGTGGTCGGCCGCGATGTAGCGCGGGTCGAGGATGCGCGAGGTCGAGGACAGCGGGTCGACGGCCGGGTAGATACCCTGCGACGCGATGTCCCGCGAGAGCTCGGTCGTCGCGTCGAGGTGCGCGAACGTCGTGGCCGGGGCCGGGTCGGTGTAGTCGTCGGCCGGCACGTAGATCGCCTGCATCGAGGTGATCGAGTGACCACGCGTCGAGGTGATGCGCTCCTGGAGGGTGCCCATCTCGTCGGCGAGGGTGGGCTGGTAGCCCACCGCGGACGGCATGCGGCCGAGGAGGGTCGAGACCTCCGAGCCGGCCTGCGTGAAGCGGAAGATGTTGTCGATGAAGAGGAGCACGTCCTGCTTCTGGACGTCGCGGAAGTACTCCGCCATCGTCAGCGCCGACAGGGCGACGCGAAGACGCGTGCCCGGCGGCTCGTCCATCTGGCCGAACACGAGGGCGGTCTGCCCGAGGACGCCCGCCTCCTCCATCTCGACCATGAGGTCGTTGCCCTCACGGGTGCGCTCACCGACACCGGCGAACACCGACACACCACCGTGGTCACGGGCGACACGGGCGATCATCTCCTGGATGAGCACCGTCTTGCCGACACCGGCACCGCCGAAGAGGCCGATCTTGCCACCCTGGACGTACGGGGTCATCAGGTCGATGACCTTGATGCCCGTCTCGAACATCGTGGTCTTGGACTCGAGCTGGTCGAAGGCCGGGGCCTTGCGGTGGATGCCCCAGCGCTCCTTGACCTCGATGGTCTCGCCCTCGGCGAGGTTCATGCACTCGCCGGTGGTGTTGAACACCTTGCCCAGGGTCACGTCACCGACGGGGACGGTGATCGGGCCACCGGTGTCCTGAACGGCCGAGCCGCGTACCAGACCGTCGGTCGGCTGGAGCGAGATCGCGCGGACCATGTTGTCGCCGATGTGCTGGGCGACCTCGAGGTTGATGCGCTTGGTCTCACCGGCGAGGGTGACCTCGGTCGTGAGCAGGTTGTACTGCTCGGGCATGCCGTCGACGGGGAACTCCACGTCGACGACCGGGCCGATGATGCGGGAGATGCGTCCGACGCCGCCAGCGGGCGGGGCCGTCCACGTGGTGTCGCTGACAGTTGCAGTCATGGTGGTCTGCTTCCTTACCTGTGGGCGTTACTTCTTGGCGTCCGCGAGGGCGTTGGCGCCGCCCACGATTTCGCTGATCTCTTGGGTGATGCCGGCCTGGCGGGCCTGGTTGGCGAGGCGCTGGTAGGTCTTGATCAGCTCCGTCGCGTTGTCGGTGGCCGACTTCATCGCCCGCTGGCGGGCGGCGAGCTCGGAGGCCGCCGAGCTGAGCAGCGCGGTGAAGATGCGGTTGCGGACGTACTTCGGCAGGAGCAGGTCGAGGACCTCGGACGCGCTCGGCTCGAAGGAGTACTCCGGCGGGATCTGGCCCTCCTCGTAGCGGTTCACGCTGAGGTCCAGGCTCTCGTCGTCGCCCGCCTCGTCGGCCTCCACGACCTCGAGGGGCAGCAGGCGCAGCACGAACGGGTCCTGCCGGACCATCGAGCGGAAGCGGGTGAAGACGACGTGGATCTCGTCGTGACCGCCCTCGTCGGTGTCCTTGAGGAAGTCGGCCGTGATGCGGTCGGCGATCTCCTTGGCGTTCTCGAACGTCGGGGCGTCCGAGAAGCCGGTCCACTCGGCGGCATAGTCGCGCTTGCGGAACTTGTAGTAGCTCACGGCCTTGCGACCGACGAGGTAGGGCACGACCTCCTTGCCCTCCGCGGTCAGCTTGGAGATGAGCTCCGCGCTCTCCTTGATCGCCGCGACGGAGTAGGCACCGGCAAGTCCGCGGTCCGCAGCGATGATGACGACGCCGGCCCGCTTGGCGGTCTCCTTCGCCGTCGTCAACGGGTGGTCCTCGTTCGTGTTGGTCGCCACCGCGGACACGGCGCGCGTCAGCGCGGTCGTGTACGGCATCGCCTCGGTGGCCCGCTGGCGGGCCTTGACGACGCGTGCGGCCGCGATCAGCTCCATCGCGTTGGTGATCTTCTTGATGGAGTTGACGGACTTGATGCGCTGGCGGTAGATCCGCATCTGCGCTCCCATGTGCTCCGCCTCTCTTGGTCTCTTAAGTCTGTGGTTGCCTGCAGGGTGGGCTCACGCCCGCTCCCGTATGCCGCCCGGCTGGCCGGGCGGCATACGGGATCTGGTCACTTCTGCTTGACGATCTTCGCCTGGGTGATCTGGTCGTCGGCGATCTCGTCGAACTCCTCGTTGCCGGCCTCGAGGCCGTCCCTGCCGGTGCCCCGGAAGGTGAACTTGACCTCGTCGACCACCTTGGACAGAGCCGTCTCGGTGTCCTCGTCGAGCTTGAGGGTCTCGCGGATCGTCTGGAGGATCTTGCCGTCACGCCGCAGCGTCTCGAGCAGCTCGGACTCGAAGGTCCGGACGTCCTCGACGGCGACGTCATCGAGCTTGCCGGTCGTGCCGGTCCAGATCGAGACGACCTGCTCCTCGACGGGGTACGGCGAGCTCTGCGGCTGCTTGAGCAGCTCGACGAGCCGGGCACCACGGGCGAGCTGGGCGCGCGAGGCGGGGTCGAGGTCGGAGGCGAACATCGCGAACGCCTCCATGGCGCGGAACTGCGCGAGGTCGAGCTTGAGTCGACCGGCGACCGACTTCATGGCCTTGATCTGCGCGGCACCGCCGACTCGGGAGACCGAGACACCCACGTCGATGGCCGGACGGACGTTGGCGTTGAACAGGTCGGCCTGCAGGTAGATCTGGCCGTCTGTGATCGAGATGACGTTGGTCGGGATGTACGCCGAGACGTCGCCCGCCTTGGTCTCGATGATGGGCAGACCCGTCATCGACCCGTGGCCGAGGTCGTCGGACAGCTTGGCGCAACGCTCGAGCAGGCGCGAGTGCAGGTAGAAGACGTCACCCGGGTAGGCCTCACGGCCCGGCGGGCGGCGCAGCAGGAGCGACACGGCGCGGTAGGCCTCGGCCTGCTTGCTCAGGTCGTCGAAGACGATGAGGACGTGCTTGCCCTGGTACATCCAGTGCTGGCCGATGGCCGAACCGGTGTAGGGCGCGAGGTACTTGAAGCCCGCCGAGTCGGACGCGGGAGCCGCGACGATCGTGGTGTACTCCAGCGCGCCGGCCTCTTCGAGGGTGCCGCGGACCGACGCGATGGTCGAGCCCTTCTGGCCGATGGCGACGTAGATGCAGCGGACCTGGGCGTCGGGGTCACCGGACTCCCAGTTGCGCTTCTGGTTGATGATCGTGTCGATCGCGACCGTGGTCTTGCCGGTCTGGCGGTCGCCGATGATGAGCTGGCGCTGACCGCGGCCGATCGGCGTCATCGCGTCGATCGACTTGATGCCGGTCTGGAGCGGCTCGTGCACCGACTTGCGCTGGACGACGTTGGGCGCCTGCAGCTCGAGGGCGCGACGCCCCTCGGACGTGATGTCGCCGAGACCGTCGATCGGGTTGCCGAGCGGGTCGATGACACGGCCGAGGAAGTCGTCACCGACCGGGACCGAGAGGACCTCGCCCGTGCGCTTGACGGTCTGGCCCTCCTCGATGCCGGCGAAGTCACCGAGGATGACGACGCCGATCTCGTGGACGTCGAGGTTCAGCGCGAGGCCGAGCGTGCCGTCCTCGAACTGGAGCAGCTCGTTGGTCATGGCCGAGGGAAGACCCTCGACGTGAGCGATGCCGTCACCGGCGTCGGTGACGCGGCCGACCTCTTCGCGGGAGGCCGCGCCGGGCTCGTAGGACTGGACGAACGAGTCCAGAGCGTCCCGGATCTCCTCCGGACGGATCGAAAGCTCCGTCATGTCAGATCTTCTCCTCGGTTTCGACCCGCAGGACGGGCCGGTGGTTGATCACAGCTGGTGGTGGGTGCCTCAGGCACCCATGGCCCGGCGGGCCGCGTCGAGCTTGCGGATGACGGTGCCGTCGATGAGCTCGTCACCGATCTCGACCTTGACCCCGCCCATGACCCGGGGGTCCACGACGGTGTTGACGTGGACCGTGCCGCCATAGATGGCAGCCAGGCCCGCGGCGAGGCGGGCGCGGTCGTCGTCGGTGAGCGGGACGGCCGAGGTGACGGTGGCCGTCTGCTGCTCGCGGCGGCGCGATGCCGTCTCGAGGTACCTCTCGAGGACCCGGTCGAAGCGCAGGCCGCGCGGGGCGACCACCGCCTGACGGGCGAGCACGAGCGTCTCGGGGGCGACCTTCTCCCGCAGGAGCGACGACACGAGGTCGGCGCGCTTGTCGGCGGGAGCCTGTGCGTCGGCCAGGGCCGTGCGCAGGGCCGCGTCGGCGGCGACGATCCGCTCGAAGCGGAACAGCTCGTCCTCGACGCGGTCGGCACGGTCGCCGGCCTCGGCCTGGGCGATGACGGCCTCGACGGCATACGACTCGACCGTGTCGGTCAGGTCACGCTCGGAGCTCCAGCGCTGCGCGAAGGCACCCTTGAGCACGACCAGCGCCTCGGCGCTGACCTTGCCCGCGAAGAGCCGCTCGGCGAGCTGGGCCTTGTCGGCGCCCTCGCGGGACGGGTCGGCCACGGCGCGACGCAGGGTCGCGCTGCCGTCGATGACGGCGATGACCGCGAAGAGCTCCTCGGCCAACCGCGAGCGGTCGGCACCGGCAGCAAGGACGCCGGTGAAAGCCTCGCGGCTCGCCGCCGCTGCTGCGCGTGAGGGTCCCTGCATCAGGCGTCCCCGCCCTGGCTGCCGGCGGCGCCGCCGACCTTCTCGCGCACGACGTCGCCCGACTCGAGCTCGGCGAGGAAACGCTCGACGATGCCCTTCTGACGGGTCTCCTCGTGGAGGGACTCACCGACGATCCGGCTCGCGAGGTCGGTCGAGATGCGGCCGACGTCGCTGCGGAGCGAGACGACCGCCTGCTGGCGCTCGGCCTCGATCTGCTTGTGCGACGTCTCGGAGATCCGAGCCGCCTCGGAGGCCGCGTGCTCGCGCATCTCGGCGATGATCTGCGCGCCCTGGGCCTTGGCGTCCTCACGGATGCGGGCGGCCTCGGAGCGAGCCTCCACGAGCTGCGCCTGGTACTGCTCGAGCGCGGCCTGGGCCTGCGCCTGGGCCTCCTCGGCCTTGTTCATCCCGCCCTCGATCGCAGCAGTGCGTTCGGCGTAGATCTGCTCGAGGCGCGGCACGACCTTCTGCTTCACGACGACGTAGAGGATCGCGAAGCACGCCAGACCGAAGAAGAACTCGAGCGGGTGCGGGATGATCGGTGCCGCGGTGGCCCAGAAGCCGCCCTCGCCGCCCTCGGCGGTCACGGTCACTGCTTGCATGAGGTTCTCCTAGAGAGAAAGACGATCGGTGCTTCGGGCTGCCCCGGAAAGGGGCGTCAGCCCTTGAAGACGAACGCGAGCGCGATACCGAAGATGGCGAGCGCCTCGGTGATGGCCATGCCCAGGAAGGCGATCGGCTGCAGCATGCCGCGAGCCTCGGGCTGACGGGCGACGCCGTTGATGTAGGCGGCGAAGATCAGACCGACACCGATACCGGGGCCGATGGCGGAGAGGCCGTAACCGAGGATGGCGATGTTGCCAGTCATGTTTATTCCATTCCTTCTTGTCTTGTCCGGCTGGCGGTTACCAGACGGGCGGGGGCGAAGCTGGGGTGTGGTGCTCGTGCGGTGGTGCAGTTCGTGGGGCGCCGGAGGCGCAAGGAGACCGCGGCCTCAGTGCTCGTCGGCGACCGCGCCGCCGATGTAGAGGGCGGCCAGCAGGGTGAAGACGTAGGCCTGGAGGAACTGGACCAGGATCTCGAAGAGCGTCATGACGAAGGCGAAGATCCACGTGACGCCGCCGGCGATGACGAGGATGCCGCCGTTGGTGAGCATGTACCAGCCACCCGTGATGAACAGGACGATGAGGATGTGGCCGGCGAACATGTTGCCGAAGAGTCGCAGGGCGAGGGTGACCGGGCGCGTGAAGAGGTCGGTGATGAGCTCGAGGAAGAAGATCGCGGGGATCATCGCCTTGGGAAGACCCGCGGGCACGAGCGACTTCCAGTAGCCGATGAAGCCGTGCTTGCGCATGCCGACGACGTGGAAGACGACCCAGACGATGAGCGACAGCGCGATCGGGAAGCCGATACGGCTCATCGTCGGGTAGCTCATCGGCGGGATGACGCCGAACAGGTTGTTGACGAGGATCGTCGTGAAGAGCGCGAAGAGCAGCGGGACGAACCGCATGAACTCCTTGCTGCCGATGAGGTCCTTGGCGATGCCGTTGCGCACGAGGCCGTAGACGGCCTCCGTGCCCATCTGGCCGCGGCCGGGCACGAGAGCCTTCTTCTTCGTCGTGGCGAGCAGGAACCACGCGACAAGGCCGGTGGCCAGGACCATGAGCAGGATCGGGCGGGTGATCGCGAACGGCCCGTCGGTCCCGAAGAGGGGCTGCCAGAACTCCTCGATGCCGGGGGCGGTGTAGTCCGTCGGGGCGGCGGCCACGATGCTCACGGGTTACTCCTTTGTAGGTTCTGGGCACTTCGGCTGACGACCTGCGTCAGGGATGGAGAGTCGGTGCTCGGGAGCGGGCTCCCGGTGGGGCTCCAGGTCGGCGGGCCGGCGGGCGACGCGCTGACGTGCGGCACGGGGGCCGTCGGGCTCAATGGGTACCGTATCGGAACCAGATCAGGTAGAGCGACAGGGCCATTCCACCTACGATCCCTACCCCGACGAGCCAGGTCGTGCCCAGCCAGTGGTCGGCCAAGGCACCGAGACCGCCGTAGATGAGCGGACCCGTGAGCATGTACGCGACGGCACGCCAGGCGGAGTCCTGCTCTCGGCTGTTGAACCGCCGCAGCTCCTCGGCCTTGTCCTCGGCGGTCGGTTCGGTCGGCTCCGACGGCTCGGGCGTCGTGGGTGTGGTCATGTCGACCTCCGGTGTCACGGCTCATCACGCGGCTCCCGGTGGGGATCCGCCTCGGGCGCCGCGTCGGCCGACGTCTCGGACGTGGCGTCGAGCGAGGCCGCGCCGTCGGGGTCGTACGCGAAGATCCTCAGCCGCTTGTAGGCGCGCATCTCGAAGAAGAGCCAGACGACGGCGCACACCGTGATCGACAGGCCGATCGCGAAGCCCGAGGCCCACGTCACGTCGCGCAGGGCGAACATGACGACGCCGAGCACCAGCACCTTGAAGGTGTAGGTGGCCATGACGATCATCATCGTCGTCGTGGGCGGCAGGTCGGCCGTGCGCTTCATGACGAGGAGCGTCAGGCTGAAGAAGAAGAGGACGATCGCGGCGCCGAGCGCAGCCGACCAGGCGGCCTTGGGGCTCGAGAAGAGCCCGACCACGACGCAGACGAGACCGGCCACGGCCGTCGGCAGCAGGGAGCCCCGGAGGAGCTGCGCGAAGGCATCTGACTGTGATGCGTCGCGTGCCGGTGTGGCGCTCAAGAAAACCTGCCTGGGTGCGTCGTGAGGCGTAGTGCGGGCGGGGTTCGGGCTGATCCGGATGATGCTCGGATCGGTTGTGCGGAAAGGACTTCCGAGCTCCTGTGGTGGTCTTCCCAGACTCCCCTCAGGTGCTTGTGAATGCTATCACAAGCGTTCGGACGGCCTCCACCGCGGCAGCCAGACGGTGAGCACGACACCCATCGCGGCGGCCGCCCCCACGACCGCGAGCGGACGGGGGCCGTCCCAGATGACGAAGGACACCGAACCGAGGGCCACGATGGCGGCCCACAGGTAGAGGATCAGCACGGCCCGGCGGTGGCCGTGGCCGATGCGCAGCATGCGGTGGTGCAGGTGCATCGCGTCGGGATGCCACGGTCGCTGGCCCGCGCGGGTCCGTCGGACGACGGCCAGCAGCATGTCGAGCAGCGGCAGCAGCAGCACCGCGAGCGGGACGAGGATCGGCAGGAACGCGGCGGAGACGTCGTTGGCGCTGACCTGTCCGGGGTCGACGTTGCCCGTCAGGGTGATCGTCGCCGCCGAGAGCAGCAGGCCGAGCGTCAGCGCCCCGGAGTCGCCCATGAAGAGCCGGGCCGGGTGGAAGTTGTGCGGCAGGAAGCCCGCACAGCACCCGACGAGGGCGGCCGAGATGAAGGTCGCCGTGGAGAAGACGTTGGCCGGGACGAACGAGCGGGAGACGATGTAGCTGTAGACGAAGAACGCGAAGGACGCGATGCCGACGACACCGGCGGCGAGCCCGTCGAGCCCGTCGATGAAGTTCACGGCGTTCGTCGACGCGATGACGACGAGCACCGTGAAGAGCACGAGCACGGGTGTCGGCAGGATGGTCGTGCCGAAGATCGGCAGCGACAGCAGCTGCACCCCGGTGTAGGCCATCAGGCCCGCGGCGAGCATCTGTCCCGCCAGCTTCGTCAGCCAGTCGAGCTCGCGGATGTCGTCGAAGGCCCCGAGCAGGCACACGATGCCGGCGGCGACGACGACGCCGAAGATCTGCTTCGTCGAGAAGAGCGTGCCGAGGTAGGGCAGCGCCCGCGCCACGAGTGCTGCCGCGACGAAGCCGATGTAGATGCCCACTCCCCCGAGCCGCGGGATCGGCGTCTTGTGGACGTCACGCTCCCGGACCGCCGTGAAGGCGCCCGTCGCCACGGCGAGGCTCCGGACGAAGGGTGTGGCGAGGTACGTGACCGCAGCGGCCACGATGAGGACGAGGACGTACTCGTGCACCTACCGACCTTCGCTCGGGCGCCGACGCTGGCGAGTGGGAATGACTCAGCGAGGGTATGCGGGGAAGCGCGTCACGAGGTCGGTGACCTCCGCGCGCACGTCCTTGCTCACCGCGTGCTCGGGGTCGGCGTCGCCCTGGGTCACGGCCTTGTGGATGAGCGTGGCGATCTGCTTCATCTCCTCCAGGCCCATGCCCTGGGTCGTGACCGACGGCGTGCCGACCCGGATGCCCGAGGCGATGTTGGGCTTCTGCGGGTCGAAGGGGATGGCGTTCTTGTTGAGCACGATGCCGGCCGCGTCGGCCCGCTCCTCGGCCTCCTTGCCCGTGACGCCGACGCCCTGGAGGTCGAGCAGGGACAGGTGGGTGTCGGTGCCGCCCGTCGTCGGTCGGATGCCGACCTCGAGCAGGCTCGCCGCGAGCTGCCGGCTGTTGGCGATGACGTCCTTGGCGTACTGGGCGTACTCGGGGGTCGCGGCCTCCTTGAAGTTGACCGCCTTGGCCGCGATGGTGTGCATCTGCGGACCGCCCTGCATCATCGGGAAGATCGCCTTGTCCATCGCGGCGGCGTGCTCGGCCTTGCACACGAGGGCGCCGGAGCGGGGACCACGCAGGACCTTGTGCGTCGTGAACGTCACGACGTCGGCGTACGGAACGGGCGACGGGATCGCCTTGCCCGCCACGAGACCGATGAAGTGGGCGGCGTCGACCCAGAGGATCGCGCCGACCTCGTCGGCGACCGCTCGGAAGCGCTCGAAGTCGATGAGCCGCGGGATGGCCGAGCCACCGGCACAGATGACCTTGGGACGGTGCTCGCGGGCGAGCGCCTCGACCTGGTCGTAGTCGATGTCCTCGCTCTGCTTGTCGACCCCGTAGTGGACGGCGTTGAACCACTTGCCGGAGAAGGAGACCTTCGTGCCGTGGGTCAGGTGGCCTCCCATCGGCAGCGCCATCGCGAGGATGGTGTCGCCGGGCGCCATGAAGGCGCCGTAGACAGCCTGGTTGGCGCTCGCGCCGGAGTGGGCCTGGACGTTGGCGTGGTCGGCCCCGAAGAGTGCCTTGGCCCGCTCGATCGCGATGGTCTCGGCCTTGTCGACCTCGGAGCAGCCGCCGTAGTAGCGGCGACCCGGATAGCCCTCGGCGTACTTGTTGGACAGCGTCGACCCGAGGGCCGTCAGCACGGCGGGCGAGCTGATGTTCTCGCTCGCGATGAGCTGCAGTCCGCCGCGGATGCGGTCGAGCTCGGACAGGAGCACCCCCGCGATGTCGGGGTCGAAGGACTGCAGGGCACCGAAGTCGGAGCCGTAGAACGTGTCGTCAGCCATGGGAGTTCTCCGGGTGGGTCGGGAGTGGGGCGCGAGCGCGAGCCAACTCTATTGCGTCGTGCTGGAGCTGTCGGACGGCCGTTCGGTCGTGGACACGTCGTGCCACTCCCCGAGCGTCTCGGGCTCGTCGGACGGCTCGGGCACGTCGGACGTCTCGGGCACGTCGGACGCCTCGGCGGCGGCCGACGTCACGGACGGCTCGGGCTCGGCGGACGTCTCCGCGACGACCTCGGGAGCCGACTCGGTGACGGGGTCGGTGACGGGGTCCGCGGCGGGCGTCGCGTCGGCCTCGGCGGCCGGCTCGGCGTCGGGCTCGGGAGCCTCGAGCACCGGCTCGGGCACGAGGGCGGCGTCGAGCTCGTCCTGGGCGATGGCGCCGACGCGGAGCGTCACCGGCGTCTCGCCGGTGCAGTCGACGATCGTCGAGGGCTGCCCCTCCCCGGCGGGACCGCCGTCGAGGTAGACCCCGACGGACTCGCCGAGCATCCCCACGGCCTCCTCGACCGTGCGCGCGGCCGGGTCTCCGGTCGTGTTGGCGCTCGTGACCGCCATCGGACCGATGTCGCCGAGCAGTTCGAGCGTGATCTCGTGGTCTGGCACGCGCAGTGCCACCGTGCCGTTGGTCTCGCCGAGGTCCCAGTGCAGCGACGTCTGCGCCTTGAGGACGAGCGTCAGCGGGCCGGGCCAGAACTTCTCCATGAGCCGCTGGGCGTAGTCGGGGACCTGCGTCGCGAGGCCCTGGGCCG
The DNA here is from genome assembly GCF_001429645.1 of Terrabacter sp. Soil810. NCBI lineage: Bacteria > Bacillati > Actinomycetota > Actinomycetes > Micrococcales > Intrasporangiaceae > Terrabacter > Terrabacter sp. Soil810. Next base: position 648,544 of record NZ_LMSW01000011.1, on the reverse strand, counting down.
TGCGCGCGGTCGGGATGAGGACCGGCGGCGGCATGTCGCGACCGCGGCCCTTCGCCGCCAGGACGGAGGCGACGGCGGTGGCGTCGAAGGCGTCACAACCGATGCCGTAGACCGTGTCGGTCGGCAGGACGACGATCTCGCCTCGTCGGACGGCCGATGCTGCCGCCGGGATGCCCTCGGCGCGCCCGTCGGGGTCGGTGCAGTCGTAGCGCTCGCTCACGGGCAGAGCCTACTGGCGTCGGCAGCGCCGGCCGTCGCCGCTCCCCGCCACACCGACGGGAGGCGTCACGCCGTGCCGGATGGCGCCAGCCCGACGAGCTCGGCCGAGACGCTCCAGAGCCGGGCCGCCATCGCCGTGTCGTGGGACGCCCGGGACGAGTCCTTCACCCGACCGTTGGCGAAGTACCGGCCTGAGACGTGCTCGAGCTCGGGTGAGGACGCGAGGAGCACGGGCGTGTCGGCACCGCGGTCGGGGCTCTTCATGAAGGGCCGGACGACGGGGAGCATGAGCCGCATCCACCGTCCCGAGTCCTCCTGCGCGAAGGCGGTCCGGACGACGCCGGGGTGCAGGACGTTGGCCGTCACCCCGGTGCCCTCGAGACGTCGGGCCAGCTCGTAGGTGAACATGACGTTGGCGAGCTTGGACTGGTTGTAGGCCCGCTGCCCGTTGTAGCCCTGCCGACCCTGCAGGTCGTCGATGTCGATGCGGCCCATGGCCTGCGCGCCCGACGAGACGGTGACGACGCGCGCCGGGGCGCTCGCGCGCAGCCGGTCGAGGAGCAGGTGCGTGAGCAGGAACGGCGCGAGGTGGTTGACCGCGAAGGTGCGCTCGAGGCCGTCCGCGGTCTCGTGCCGGGTCGCCCAGTAGCCCCCGACGTTGTTGACGAGGACGTCGAGGCGGGGGTACGCCGCGAGGACGCGTTCCGCGAGCGAGCGCACGTCGCGCTGGGCGGAGAGGTCGGCGAGGAAGACGTCGACCTCTCCGCCGGAGTCGCGCAGCCGCTCGGCCGCGGCGTCGGCGCGGGCGCCGTCACGCCCGACCAGCCCGACGCGCGCCCCGAGACCGGCGAGGCGGGCGGCCGTGGCCAACCCGATCCCACCGGTCCCGCCGGTGACCAGCACGGTCCGCCCGGCCATGGGACCCGTCATCTCAGCGAACGATCTTGACGTTGAACGACGCGGTGCCGAGGGCGCCCATGAGGCGCAGCCACACGGGAAGGAGCATCTCGGTGCCTCGCGCCGTGGTGATGTCGCCGATGTCGATGACGTCGGTGTGCCCGAACGACTGGAGCAGCTCGGTCACCACGGCCTTGGCCGCCCCGTCGTCGCCGGAGACGAAGACCGACGACTCCTCGCCGAGGTTCTTCGGGTTGACCATGAGGTCGGCGGTCAGCGTGTTGAGCGTCTTGACCACCCGGGCCTGCGGGAAGGCACGCTGCACCTGCTCCCCGAGCGAGTCGGTGTCCTTGACGAAGAGGGTGGGCGGGAAGCCCTGGGAGAAGTCGAGCGGGTTCGAGATGTCGATGAGCACCTTGCCGGCCAGGTTGTCGGCCCCGGCCAGCTCGAGCGCGGGAAGCGCGCCGTGCCCGCTCGTGGCGTTGATGACGAGCTCGGCCCCGGCCGCCGCGTCGGCGAAGGAGACGAGCGGGACCTGCCGGTGGTCCGCGGCCCACGCAGCGTACGGCGGGTTGCCCATGCCGTCGGGCTCGGTGGGCGCGAGGGTGGACTGCGGGTCACGCGTGCCGACGGCGACCTCGTGGCCGAGACCGTGGAGGCGGGCGGCGATGGCCTGGCCGACCATGCCGGTGCCGAGGACTGCGATCTTCATGGGTGCTCCTGGTGCTGTTCCGATGGATGGGGGTAGACGAACCTGTCTACCTTGTGACCGAAACTAACAGACAGATCTGTCTATGCGCAAGGTACACTCGGGACGTAGCCGTTGCACCAGCCGAGGAGCCCGATGTCCACCGCCACGCCGACCCGCCCCAGCGCCGCTCGCGAGCGCATCCTCGACACCGCCTTCTCGCTCTTCTACGCGCGAGGCATCCGCGCCGTCGGGGTCGACCTGATCATCGCGGACTCGGGCGTGGCCAAGGCGACCTTCTACAAGCACTTCCCCTCGAAGGACGACCTCGTCGTCTCCTACCTCGACAAGGTCGACGGCGTCTGGACGGGGCAGCTGCACGCCGCGGCCCTGGCCGCCGGCAACGAGCCGGCAGCCCAGCTGGTCGGCCTGTTCGACGCGCTCGGCACCGCGTGCCGCCGCGAGGGATACCGGGGCTGCGCCTTCATCAACGCGGCCGCGGAGTCGCAGCCGGGCACACCGGTGCACGATCGCACGGTCGCCCACAAGGCTGCGGTCCTGGCCTGGGTGCGGGACCTCGCGGAGCAGGCCGGCGCCCGCGACCCGGCAACCCTCGCCAGGTCACTGACCCTGTTGCTCGACGGCGGTCTTGCCAGCGGTTCGCTCGATGCCGACCCCGAGGCCCCCGCAGTGGCCAGGGCCTCGGCGCGCGCGCTCGTGACCGCCGCAACCGGCTTCGCGGCCTGACGTGCGCTCCCCCATCTTCGACCCGACGCCGCCCGCCTCGACGCGGCGGCGGCAGCGGGCAACCGCGCAGGGCCGCATCAGGTCACCACGACGCGACGTGGTCGATCTCGACCGTGCCGGTGAGGCCCTCGCCTCGGTGCTCGACCAGCAGACCGTCGACAAGATCGTCGTGCGGATGCCCTGAGAGGTGAATGCCGCCGCGACGTCGCGACGGCTCAGCCCGCGCGGCGGGCGGTCGTGACCCGGGGTCGGCCGGACAGGTCGACGTGGTCGCCGACGTCGGCCCACTCCCCCGTCGCCGAGAGCCGGCGAGGCAGGCTCTCGCCCTGGGAGTCGGCGTGCTCCACGAGCACGAGACCGCCGGGTCGGAGCAGCGAGGCGGCGACTCGCGCGACGGCGAGCGGGATGGCGAGCCCGTCCTCGCTGCCGCCGTAGAGCGCGACGGCGGGATCGTGGTCGCGGACCTCGGGGTCGACGGGCACGGCACCGACCGGGATGTAGGGCGGGTTGACCGTGACGACGTCGACGACGCCGGTCCAGTCCTCGAAGCACGGCAGCGTCGCGTCCCCCTGCGCGAGGGCCACGTCGAGACCCAGGCGGTCGCGGTTGGCCACCGCCCAGGCGTACGCGTCGGGCGACAGCTCGAGCCCGCGCACCTCGGTGCCCGGACGCTCCGCCTTGACCGACAGGGCGATCGCCCCGGAACCCGAGCAGAGGTCGGCGACCCGGACCGGAACCGCACCGGCCGCGAACAGCCGGTCGACCTCACCGAGGGCGAGGTCCACGAGCACCTCCGTCTCGGGCCGCGGCACGAAGACCCCCGGGCCGACCGCCAGCGTCAGCCGCCGGAAGTGGGCCCGGCCCGTCAGGTGCTGCAGGGGAACCCGGCCGGCGCGCTCGTCGACGAGGACGGCATACGACTCCGGGAGCGTGCGCCCGCCGAGCACCATCAGCCGACGGACCTCCGCGGGGTCGACGTCCAGGACGTGGGCCGCGAGCTCGACGGCGTCGACGTCGGCGGAGGCCACCCCCGCGTCGCGCAGCCGCGCGGCGGCGGCCCGCACCCCGTCACGCAGGTCGGTCACGCGCGCGACCCGTCGTCGGCGAGCGCCGCGAGCTTGGCGGCCTCGTCGGCGTCGAGCGCCGACTGCACGACCGGGTCGAGGTCGCCGTCGAGCACCGAGTCGAGGTTGTACGCCTTGTAGCCGGTGCGGTGGTCGGAGATCCGGTTCTCGGGGAAGTTGTAGGTGCGGATGCGCTCGGAGCGGTCGACGGTGCGCACCTGCGACCGTCGGGCGGCGCTCGCCTCGGCGTCCGCCTCGTCCTGGGCCAGCTGGTGCAGCCGGGCACGGAGGACGCGCATCGCGGCCTCCTTGTTCTGCAGCTGCGACTTCTCGTTCTGGCACGACACGACGAGACCGGTCGGCAGGTGCGTGATGCGCACCGCGGAGTCGGTCGTGTTGACGCTCTGGCCGCCGGGGCCGCTGCTGCGGTAGACGTCGATGCGCAGGTCGTTGGGGTCGATGGTCACCTCGACCTCCTCAGCCTCCGGCATGACGAGGACACCGGCCGCCGACGTGTGGATGCGCCCCTGGCTCTCGGTGACGGGCACCCGCTGGACCCGGTGGACGCCGCCCTCGTACTTGAGGCGTGCCCAGGGGCCCTCCCCCAGCCCCGGTGCACCCTTGGCGCGTACCGAGACCCGGACGTCCTTGTAGCCGCCGAGGTCGCTCTCGGTCGCGTCCTCGACCGCGGTGCGCCAGCCCCGCTGCTCGGCGTAGCGGAGGTACATCCGCAGCAGGTCGCCGGCGAAGAGAGCCGACTCGTCGCCGCCCTCGCCGGCCTTGACCTCGAGGATGACGTCGCGGTCGTCGTCGGGGTCCCGCGGCACGAGCATGCGGCGCAGGTGCTCCTCGGCGGCCGCGAGACGGGCCTCGAGCGAGGGCACCTCCGCGGCGAACGACTCGTCGTCGGCACCGAGCTCGCGGGCCGCCGCGAGGTCGTCACCGGCAGCCGTCCACTCACGGGCGGCCGCGACGGTGGGCGCCAGGGCGGCATACCGCTTGTTCAGGGTGCGGACGAGGTCCTGGTCACCGTGGACGGCGGGGTCGGCGAGCTGCAGCTCGAGCTCGGCGTACTCGTCGAGGATCGACTGGACGGATTCGAGCACGGTGGGCCCTTCGGCTCAGGGGACGGTCGGGGTAAGACGAACGCCGGCTCCCGACGACCGAAGTCGTGGGAGCCGGCGTGCGGGAGACCTACTTGGCGGCCTTCTTGCCGTAACGGGCCTCGAACCGGGCCACGCGGCCACCGGTGTCGAGGATCTTCTGCTTGCCCGTGTAGAACGGGTGGCACTGCGAGCAGACGTCGGCAGAGATCTTGCCGGACGTCTCGGTGCTGCGCGTGACGAACGTGCTGCCACAGGTGCAGGTCACCGTGGTCTCGACGTACTCGGGGTGAAGGTCCTTCTTCAACGTTGTCTCCTTGAGGTAGTCGGCCGGGTCGGTGTCATCGCTGCTCACGCTGGGGAGCTGCTCTCCCGTGAACCGGTCCAAAGGAAGAGTGTGCCAGAAAGGCGCACCTCCTCCCAAACGCACGGGAGGCCCTCGGCATTCCCCCACGCGACCCCTGGAGAGCCGGGCCCGACGTGCATCGATCCGGGCCCGTCCGGTGTCTTCATCGGCGACGGGACGGACCGGCGACGGGGAGGCACTCATGGAGGTCAGCGGCAGAGTGGCCGGCCGCCGCGCGGCGGTGGCCGGAGCGGTCGCCGTGCTGCTCGCGGCCACGGCCTGCTCGGGCGCGGACTGCGCCTTCGACGACTGTCCCGACGTGCCTGCCGCGCAGGTCGGACGCCTCACCGGCACCGACCCGTCCGGCGCCGTCCGCTGGACGACGCCGGTGGCCGACCTGCTCTCCGAGCCCCCGGTCGTCAGCAACGGGCACGTCGTCGTCGTCGGCTGTCACGCCACCCACGTCGTCGACGTCGCCTCCGGTGCCGTCTCGACCCCGACCGACCTCGCCCACGTCATCGGCGTCGTCCAGGGGTATGCCGTCGGGACACCTGCCGAGGGCGACGCGATCGTGACCGCCGAGCGGCTCGACGGCGCCCCGGGCGGTTGGTCGTGGCAGGAGTCGCCGCTGGACGAGGACGCGGACCGGGGCTACCGCTCGTCGGCCGTCGTCACCCGCGGCGGGATCGTCGGGGTGCGGGGTCGGTCGCTCGTCGCCTGGTCACCCGGGTCCGGCTCGCGGGACTCCGTCGAGGTCCCGCTCCCCGTCGGGGCCTGGCGCCTGGAGCCCCTCGCGGCGGCCGACGAGACGCACGTCGTCGTCCCCGGCTCTGACGGCTCGGTCCTCGGCGTGGATCTCGGCTCCCGCTCGGTGACCTGGCGCTCGCTCCCGACCCGCCCCGACGCCCCCGCGGGTGTCAGCGTGCGGCTCGTGGGCCGCGACGTGGTCGTCGAGGTGTGGTACCCACGGACGACGGCTGCGGCGGTCACGGGCGAGGCCGTCTGGGTCACGGAGCGCTGGTCGCTCGACGCACGCACGGGCGCGGCCCGCTCACCCCGGACGACGAGCACCGGGACGCGATCGACGAGGCACTCGACGCCGTCCCCGACGGTGCTGCACGACCCGGCGACCGGATGGACGGTCACGCAGGGACTGCGCGAGCGCCCGAGAGGTGGCTGCTTCTGAGGGCCGGGCGACCACGCCGGGCGTCGCCGGCCCGCCACCGGCACCCGCCTCGCGCCCGGGTCACCGCCGCGCCGGGACGGCGGCCGGCTGGGCGACGGAGCACGACCTGCATCGTGGTCCCCTCCCCCTCGACCGAGGCGATGACGAGCTCGCCGCCGTGGCCCTCGACGATGGCGCGCACGATCGCGAGGCCGAGCCCCGTGCCGGGGATGGCCGCGGCCGTGGCGTTGCCGGCCCGGAAGAAGCGCTCGGACAGGCGCGCGAGGTCGGTGGCCGGGATGCCGATGCCGGTGTCGTGCACCGAGATGATGGTGGAGTCCCCGGCGCGCTCGGCCGACAGGAGGACCTTCCCTCCTTCGGGCGTGAACTTCACGGCGTTGGAGCCGAGGTTGATCAGGGCCCGCTCGACCTGGCCGCGGTCGACCCGGACGACGAGGTCGTCGGGCACGTCGGTGCAGAGCAGCCGCACGCCCCCCGCGGCCGCCACGGGCTCCATGGTCTCGGTGACGGTGCGCAGCAGGTGGTGCACGGCGACCTCCTCGGACACGGCCTGGAGCCCGCTGACCTCGATCTTGTTGAGGACTAGGAGGTCCTCGATGAGCCCCCGCAGCCGGGTGGCATTGCGCCCGATGATGTCGAGGGCCACGTGCTGGCCGTCGGAGACGTCGCCGAAGTCGCCGTCGACGAGGAGCTCGAGGTAGCCGCTGATCGACGTCAGCGGGGTGCGCAGCTCGTGGCTGACGGTCGCCATGAAGTCGGTCTTCTGGCGGTCGAGCTCGGTGAGCCGCCGGACCTGTTCGTCCTGCATCTGCGAGAGGCGCAGCGCGACGATCGACTGGGCGGCGATGGCCGCGCACTGCTGCGCGGCCTGGATCTCGTGCCGGTGCCAGCGCCGCGGGGCGCTCACCATCATCACCGACAGGATGCCGAGGCCCCGGCCGCCCGTGCCGACCGGGAGCATGAGCAGCGAGCGGGCGCCGGTGGCCCGGTGGAAGGCTCGTGCGCGCTCGTCGTCGTAGGCCTGGTGCGCCAGGAGGTCACCGAGGTCGAAGAAGCCGACGTCGCGGCGCAGCTCGTCGTTGACGGCCCCCACCTGCTGCGCGAGGGAGCGCGGGAGCGGCGGGAGGTCGGGCAGGTCGTCGGTGTGCCACTGGAGTCGGTCCTCGATCGTCTGGCCGTCCTCGCCGAGCGTGTAGAGCAGGACCCGGTCGGCGCCCAGACCGGCACCGAGCTTGGTCGTGACCCGTTGCAGCGCCTCGTGGACGTCGACGGCCGACCGCGCGCCCCGGCCGACGTCGAGCACGAGCTCCTGCATCTCGAGGACGGCGGCCTGCTGGTCGACGAGCCGGGCGTTGGCCCGGGTCAGGTCGTTGAAGTCGCGCGCGAGCATGCGGACCTCCAGCGCCCCCTCCTCCTGGTTCGCCATCGCGATGACGTCCTCCTCGGCCTGCCGGCGCACCACCTCGCGCAGGCGGGCGAGCGGGAGGCCGACGGCGCGGTCCATCCCGAAGCCGGCAGCGATGAGGACGAGCACGACGACCGCGGCGACGGCGATGATGACGCCCGAGGTGACGCCGGTCGCCTCGCGCGACTCCACGCGCGCGGCGTCGCGCTGGGAGCGGATGGAGGCCTCGATCGCGCTGTTGGCCCGCAGGAACGAGGCGTATGCCGTCTCGACGCGGGTGCGCTGCTGCGTCTGCTGGGTGGTCGGCGTGGCACCCGTGGCGCCGGGCGCCGGGCCACCGGGCGTGCCGGGAGGCGCATCGGTCGGGGCTGCCGTCGGGGGTGCGCTGGGAGCGTCCTCGAGCGAGGCCGCGGCGGCCGTGAACCAGGCCTCGACGGCACTGCGCTGCGTCGCGCTGAGCGCCGCGAACCGGGCCCGGTCCTCCGCCGCGAGCTCCTGGCTCTGCGTGCCCGCCTCCACCTCGTCGAGCTCCTGCTCGACCCGGGTGCGCAGCGACAGCGGGTCGAGCGGTGCCGGGGCGCCGACGACCCCCTCGCGCCAGGCTCCCTCGGCCCGGGTCATGTCGAGCAGCACGGCGCTGTTGGCCTCGCGGGCGGGCCCGAGCGCCAGTGTGAGGGCCCGTACCGCGGCACCCTGGGAGTGGATCGTGGCGACCGAGATGACGGCGCCGATCGGCACGAGCACGACGAGGATGCCGATGAGCAGCCGGATCTGGCTGCCCACCGAACGCCTCGAGACGGCCGGCAGCCCGCCCGTCACGCAGGGTCCTCGTCGAAGCCCGTGCGGGTCATGACACCCCAGACGTGCTTCTTCCCGCGCAGGCTCGACCACCACCCCTCGAGGCGCCACCACACGGTGGCCTGGCGGTAGCCGATGTTCTCGAGGACGGACGCGGCGATCGTCTGCCAGATGGCCCGCCACCGGTCGTGCTTGTGGAAGGCCCACTCGTCGACGGCCATCGCCGAGAGGGTCACGAGCACGGCATACCCGTAGGCGAGCACGAGGAAGAGGATCGCGAAGGGCACGTTGACGATGCCCAGGGCCAGCGCCAGCGGCACGATGATGATGCCGAAGAGCTCGAGCAGCGGCGCGAAGAGCTCGAAGAGCCAGTAGTACGGCAGGGCGAGCCAGCCGACCCGGCCGTACTTGCGGCGGAAGAGCATCGAGCGGTAGGCCCAGAGCGTCTCCCAGAGACCGCGGTGCCACCGACGGCGCTGGTTGCGCAGCACCTTCGCGGTGACGGGGACCTCGGTCCACGACACCGGCTCGGGCACGAACTCGATAGAGTAGTCACGTCCCTCGTCGCGCAGCCGCTTGTGGATGCGCATGACGAGCTCGAAGTCCTCGCCGATGCTGTTCGGGTCGAGGCCGCCGACCTCGACGACGACGTCGCGGCGGAAGAGCCCGAAGGCACCGCTGATCAGGATGAGGCCGCCGAGGCGCGACCACCCGGTGCGGCCGAGCAGGAAGGCGCGGAGGTACTCGACGAGCTGGATGCGCGGCAGCCAGGTCTGCGGCATCTCGACGCGCACGATCCGGCCCGAGACGACCCGGCTGCCGTTGACCGGTCGGATGGCCCCGCCGGTCGCGACCATGCGCGTCGGGTCGTCGGCGAAGGGACGGGTGACGTGGAGCAGCCCGTCGGGCTCGAGGATCGAGTCACCGTCGATCATCGCGACGAGCGGCTCGCTCGCGGCGTTGATGGCGACGTTGATCGCCTCGGAGCGCCCGGAGTTCTCCTTGCGGACGACGACGAGGCGGGTGCGCCCGTCACGCGGGACGTAGATGCCGAGGACCTTGGCCCGGATCGGGATCTCGTGGGGTAGCTCGCGAGGCACGTGGACGAGGTCGAAGGCCTCCTCGAGACGGGCGAAGGTCTGGTCGCTGCTCCCGTCGTCGACGACGACGACCTCGTGCCGCGGGTAGCGCAGCGTGAGGAACGACTTGACCGCCATGACGATGCCGGCCTCCTCGTTGTAGGCGGGGACCAGCAGCGAGACGCCCGGCGCGAGGCCGGCGCCCTGCCACGCCACGGCCGTCGATCGCCGGCGCTGCTGGGCGCGGAACTCGAGGTAGGCCAGCCCGATGAGCACGAGCAGCGAGGTGTTCATGAGGACGAAGTAGATGATGATCGGGACCGCGGTGACGTCCATGATCCACAGGACGAAGGACCGCAGGCCCGAGGCGATGCCGTCCCAGCTCATGCAGACGCCTTCTGCAGGCTGGCGAGCAGGCGTGCGGTGCGCACGGCCGGGTCGTCCCCGTGTCCCTCGAGGGCGTCGCGTCCGTCGGGACCCATCGACAGCAGGGCGGTCGCGGCCAGCTCGGCCAGGCGCGGGTCCGAGTCGGCGAGCAGGTGGGCGAGCGCCGGGATCGCCTCGGCCTCGCCGAGCTCGCCCAGGGCGACGACGCAGGCCCGGCGCAGGGCCAACGGCTCGGACGGCACGCAGTGGCGCACGAGGATGCCGACGTCCTCAGCACGACCGAGGCGGCCGATGGCCGTGGCGCTCGTCTCGCGGACCGTGAGGTCGGGATCGGCGTCGAGCAGCTGCCGCAGCTGGGGCAGCCCACGCGTGAAGCTGCGCTCGCCGCTGAGGTGGGCGGCGACCATGCGGGTGCGCGCGTTGGCGTCGGCCATGCCGTCGCGCAGCACCTCCGAGATGCCGACCCCCATCGACTGCAGCGCCTCGGCGGCGGTGGCGGCCGGGAGTCCGCGCTCGGGCGCGCCGATCGCGGCGAGCACGGGGCCGGCGGCCGCCGGGTCGCCGATGAGGCCGAGCGCGTAGGCGGCGCTGTTGCGCACCTCGACCGACTCGTCCCCGAGGGCCTCGACGAGCAGCGGGACCGTGTGCCCGGCGCGGGCGAGACCCAGCAGCTGGGCGGCCCGGGCGCGCTTGACGGTGGAGCGGCTCGACATGTCGGCGACCGCCGCGTCGACGGCGCCGTGGACCTCGAGCACGTGGACGAGCTGCTCGGCGGGAACGCCCCGGATCTTGGTGAGCATCTCGACGATGTTGCGGTCGAGCACGGTGCGCGAGACCCCGGTCGCCCAGGTCAGCTCCTCGGCGGCCGCACCGTCGTCGTCCTCGCCCGAGGCCACCGTGATGAGCGGCGGCCGCAGAGGGGACAGCAGCATCTCGTCGCGCTGGTTGCGACTGTGCCGTCGCGCGCGCACGGCCACGACGGCGAAGATCAGCAGGACGCAGGCCCCGAGGACGACGACCGTCGCGCCGACGAGCAGCGCCGCACCGATGATCACGAAGCCCCGCCGCTCATCGCGCCCGGGCGAGCATGCCGTTGACGCGGTGGAGCAGCTCTCGGGGGCTGAACGGCTTGATGACGTAGTCGTCGGCGCCGACCGCGAAGCCGGTGTCGACGTCGGAGTCACGCGACTTGGCGCTGAGGAGCAGCACGGGCACCGACGAGAACTCGCTCTCGCGGATCTTGCGGAGGACGTCGATGCCGGACAGGCCCGGCATCATGACGTCGAGCACCGCCAGCTGCGGCGGGTCGGCGGCGAACGCCTCCCAGGCGCTGATGCCGTCGGGGACGGCCTCGACGGCATACCCCGCCTGGGTCAGCTTGAACTCGACGAGGTCTCGGATGTCGGCGTCGTCGTCGGCCACGAGGACACGGACGGGGCTGGCATCGGGGTCGCCGGCAGGCGCAGACATGGTTCTCCATGGTGAATTCGGGGTGATGCGTCCATTTTAGGAACATTTGACCCGAATAGCCCATGAAACGCCGAAAGGGGCGGCGCCGATAGGCGCCGCCCCCTCCGAGTGGGCGGTCAGGACTCGTCGTCGAGCTTGGAGCCGCTCGTCTGCTGGACCTGGGTGAGGAACTCGTAGTTCGTCCGCGTCTTCTTGAGGCGGTCGATGAGCAGCTCGATGGCCTGCTGCGGGTCGAGCGCGGCGAGCACGCGACGCAGCTTCCACATGATCTTCAGCTCCTCGCTCGCGAGGAGGATCTCCTCGCGACGCGTGCCGGAGCTGTTGATGTCGACGGCCGGGAAGATGCGGCGGTTGGCGAGCTCGCGGTTGAGGCGCAGCTCCATGTTGCCGGTGCCCTTGAACTCCTCGAAGATCACCTCGTCCATCTTCGAGCCGGTCTCGACGAGCGCCGTCGCGAGGATGGTGAGCGAGCCGCCGTTCTCGATGTTGCGCGCCGCGCCGAAGAACTTCTTCGGCGGGTAGAGCGCAGCCGAGTCGACGCCACCGGAGAGGATGCGCCCGCTCGCCGGGGCGGCGAGGTTGTAGGCGCGACCCAGCTTGGTGATCGAGTCGAGCAGCACGACGACGTCGTGACCGAGCTCCACGAGACGCTTGGCGCGCTCGATGGCGAGCTCGGCAACCGTCGTGTGGTCCTCGGCGGGCCGGTCGAAGGTCGAGGAGATGACCTCGCCCTTGACGGCGCGCTGCATGTCGGTGACCTCCTCGGGACGCTCGTCGACGAGGACGACCATGAGGTGGCACTCGGGGTTGTTCGTCGTGATCGCGTTGGCGAGGGTCTGCATGATCATCGTCTTGCCGGCCTTGGCCGGTGCGACGATGAGGCCGCGCTGGCCCTTGCCGATCGGGGCGACGAGGTCGATGATGCGCGTCGTCAGCACGTTGGGCTCGGTCTCGAGCCGCAGCCGCTGCTGCGGGTAGAGGGGCGTCAGCTTGCCGAACTCGACGCGCTTGGCGGCCTCCTCGGGGCTCTGCCCGTTGACCGTGTCGAGGCGCACGAGAGCGTTGAACTTCTGGCGCCCGACGTTGCCCGAGGGCTGCTCGCCGTCACGCAGCGCCTTGACGGCACCGGTCACCGCGTCGCCCTTGCGCAGGCCGTTCTTCTTGACCATGCCGAGCGGTACGTAGACGTCGTTCGGACCGGCGAGGTAGCCGGAAGTGCGGACGAACGCGTAGTTGTCGAGCACGTCGAGGATGCCCCCGACGGGCACGAGCACGTCGTCATCGCCCACCTGCAGGTCGGCGTCGTTCCAGTCCTGTCCACCCTCACGGCCACGACCGCGCTTGCGGTCCCGGCTGCGCTGGCGGTTGCGGCTGCGTCGGCTGCCACCCTCGTCGTCGTAGGGCGACTGCTGGCCCCGGTTCTGGTCGTTCGCGTCGCCCTGGTGGCGGTCCTGCTGGTGCTCGCCCTGGCGGTCCTGCTGGCGGTCCTGCTGGCGGTCCTGCTGGCGCGGCTGCTGACGGTCGGACTGCTGACCGCGGTCGGACTGCTGGCCGCGGTCGGACTGCTGGCCGCGGTCGGACTGCTGGCCGCGGTCGTTCTGCCGGTCGCCCTGCTGACGGTCCTGACGGTCCTGCTGGGGTGACTGCTGACGGTCGGACTGCTGGCCGCGGTCGCCCTGCTGGCGGTCCTGGCGCTCGCCTCGGCCGCCCTGCTGGCGCTCGCCCTGCTGGCGCTCGCCCTGCTGGCGCTCGCCCTGCTGGCGCTCGCGCTGCTGTCCCCGTCCGCGGTCGCGCTGGCGGTCGTCGACCTCGGAGGCCTGCTGGTCGTCGGCATCGGGGCGCTCGGAGGACTGGGCGTCGGGCGCGTCGGCACGGGTCGTCCGGCCCTCGCGTGCGCCGCGGGCGGCTCGCTCGGCGCGGGGGGCGCGATCCTCGGCCGGGGCGTCGCCCCGGTCCTGGACCCGGTCGTCGCCGCGGTCCTGGCCGCGGTCGTCGGTGGCCACCGCGGGGGCGGGTGCCTCGGCAGGCGCCTCCGTGGTCGTGGCCGATCCGGCGGGACGGCTGGACCGGCGCGAGGCACGTGCCGGTGCCGCCTCGGTGGCGGCTGCGGCGTCGGAGCCCGTCGGGCTCGGCGCCGCGGCGGGGGCGGACGAACCGCCGGACTGCCGGGCCTTGATCGCCTCGACGAGGTCGCTCTTGCGCATCTTGGTCGTCCCGGTGATGCCCATCGACGACGCGACGCCCTTGAGCTCGTCCAGCTTCATGGCCGACAGGCCAGAGAGCGGACGGGTGGTTGTTTCTGACACGAAGGATCCTTCCCCCTCGTTTGCGGCCCGGGACATTCCAGCGGGCCGGACTTGGACCAGGTGACCTGGCCGTCTGAGATCCACTTCGGCGCAGAACGCGCCCAGAGACAAAGGATTTCGCCTCAGTGTGGGGGTGGTGCACCGGCCTGCGGTCTCGCGGCGTGTGGTGCGGGCTCAGGATACCACCCGAGGGCCGTCGGACGGGTGAAGGACGTCCCGGATGTCGCCGTTAGCGCGCGTGCACCGTGGCCCCGTACGCCGGGACCGCGGGCGTGAGCCGCTGCCAGCCGGCCGCCAGGTGCCCGGCCTGCACCTCTGCGGCGACCTCACGCGTCGTGAGGACGAGGACGCTCGGCCCGGCCCCGGACACGACGGCCGCGTGCCCCTCGGCACGCAGCAGGTCGACGAGCTCCATCGTGGCGGGGTAGGACGGGCGCCGCGCCTCCTGGTGGAGCCAGTCACGCGTCGCGGCGTGCAGGTGCGACGGGTCGGCCGTGAGGGCGTGCACGAGCAGGGCCGCGCGTCCGGCACCGGCCGCGGCGGCCGCGAGCGGCACGGTGGCCGGGAGGACGGCGCGGGCCGTACGCGTCGCGAGCTGCGTCTCGGGGACGAAGATCACGACCTCGACGTCCGGGTGCGGGGCGAGGCAGGCGGTCACCGTGCGCTCGCCTCGGTCGAGCCCGGTGCCGTCCGGCATCCAGCTCACCGTCAGCCCGCCGACGGCGCTGGCCGACGCGTTGTCGGGGTGCCCCTCGAGCTCGCTCGCCCAGTGCGTCGCCAGCCCGAGGTCGACGGGCACGGTGGCACCGGGAGCCGGCCACACGGCATACGCGCCCTCGTCAACGCCCAGCGAAAGAGCCTGTGCGGCAACGACGCCCGCAACGATGGCCGTCGCCGACGAGCCCAGCCCGCGACTGTGCGGGACGCCGTTGGTGGCCTCGATTCGCAGGCCTGCCGGGGGCTCGACCCCGAGGGCGCGCCACGTGTGCTGCATGGTCGCGTGCACGAGGTGGCGCTCGTCGGTGGGCACCTCACCCGCACCCTCGCCGGTGACCTCGATGACGAGGCCGGCGGACTCGGACGTCGTGACGACGTAGGCGTCCCAGAGACCGAGGGCCAGGCCGATGGAGTCGAAGCCGGGACCGAGGTTGGCGCTGCTCGCGGGCACTCGCACGCTGACGGAGCGGCCCGCGGGCACCCGGTTCACGCGGTCAGTCCTCGAGGCCGAGAGCCTGGGCCGCCGTGAACGCGTCGACGGAGACACGGGTCGGCACGACGTCGCTCCCGTCGGCGGTGCGGAGCGCCCACTGGGGGTCCTTGAGGCCGTGGCCGGTGACGGTGCAGACGATGCGCGCGCCCGACGGGACGAGGCCGGTGGCGTGGCTCGCCAGCAGACCCGCGACCGAGGCGGCCGAGCCGGGCTCGACGAAGACGCCCTCCTGCGACGACAGGTAGCGGTGCGCCTCGAGGATCTGCTCGTCGGTGACGGCGTCGATGCGGCCGCCGGACTCGTCGCGGGCGGCCACCGCCTGCTCCCAGGACGCCGGGTTGCCGATGCGGATGGCGGTCGCGATGGTCTCGGGGTGGTCGACGGGGTGGCCGAGGACGATCGGCGCCGCGCCGGCCGCCTGGAACCCCCACATCATCGGCAGGTGCGTCGCCGGACCGGCCGGCGCGTCGGTGACGGGCTCGGCGAGGTACTCGCGGTAGCCGCGCCAGTAGGCCGTGATGTTGCCGGCGTTGCCGACGGGAAGGCAGTGGATGTCAGGGGCGTCGCCGAGCGCGTCGACGACCTCGAAGCTCGCGGTCTTCTGCCCCTCGATCCGCGCCGGGTTGACCGAGTTGACGAGCTCGACGGGGTAGGCCTCGGCAAGCTTGCGGGCGAGCGTCAGACAGTCGTCGAAGTTGCCGTCGACCTGGAGCAGGGTCGCCCCGTGCGCGATCGCCTGGCTCAGCTTGCCCATGGCGATCTTGCCGTCGGGTACGAGAACGCCGCACGTCATGCCGGCCTTCGTCGCGTAGGCCGCGGCCGACGCGCTCGTGTTGCCCGTGCTCGCGCAGATGACTGCCTTCGCGCCCTTGCGGGCCGCGACGCTGATCGCGGTCGTCATGCCGCGGTCCTTGAACGAGCCGGTGGGGTTGAGGCCTTCGTACTTGAGGTGGACCTCCGCGCCGACCCGCTCGGAGAGCTTCTCGGCGTGGATGAGCGGAGTGCCGCCCTCGTGGAGCGTGATGACGGGCGCGCCCTCGAGCATGGGGAGGCGGTCGGCGTACTCGCGGATCACTCCGCGCCACTGGTGGGCCATCACGAGCCTTCCACGCGCATCACGGAGTTGACACCACGGACGACGTCGAGCGTGCGCAGTCGCTCGACCGTGGACGAGAGAGCGGCGTCGCTCGCGGAGTGCGTGACGATGATGAGGTTGGCGCGGGCGCTCTCGCCGTCACCCGCGGGGACGAGCTGCTGGCGCACCGTCTCGATCGACACGTCGTGGTCGGCGAAGGCCGCCGCGACCTGGGCGAGCACACCGGAGCGGTCCTCGACGTCGAGGCTGATGTGGTACCTCGTCCAGGCGTCGCCCATGGTCAGGACGGGCAGGTCGGCATAGCTCGACTCCCCCGGCCCCAGACCCCCGCCGACACGGTGGCGCGCGACGGCGACGAGGTCACCGAGCACGGCCGAGGCTGTCGGGTCACCCCCGGCGCCCTTGCCGTAGAACATCAGCTCCCCGGCCGCATCCGCCTCGACGAAGACGGCGTTGAAGGCCTCACGGACCCCGGCGAGCGGGTGCGACCGCGGGATCATCGCCGGGTGCACGCGCACGCTGACGCCCTTGTCGGTGCGCTCGCAGATCGCGAGGAGCTTGACGACGGAGTCCATCTCGCGGGCGGCGGCGACATCGGCAGCCGACACCTCGGTGATGCCCTCGCGATAGACGTCGGTGCCCGAGACCCGGGTGTGGAAGGCGAGCGAGGCCAGGATGGCGGCTTTGGCCGCGGCGTCGAAGCCCTCGACGTCGGCCGTCGGGTCGGCCTCGGCGTAGCCGAGGGCCTGCGCCTGCTCGACCGCGTCGGCGAACCCGGCACCCGTCGTGTCCATCTTGTCGAGGACGTAGTTCGTCGTGCCGTTGACGATGCCGAGCACCTTGCGCACCTCGTCGCCGGCGAGGGACTCGCGCAGCGGGCGCAGCAGCGGGATGGCCCCGGCGACGGCGGCTTCGTAGTAGAGGTCGACGCCGTGTGCCGCGGCCGCGGCGTAGAGGGCGGGCCCGTCCTCCGCGAGGAGCGCCTTGTTGGCCGTGACGACCGACGCGCCGTGCTCCATGGCACGCAGGATGAGCGATCGGGCCGGCTCGATGCCGCCGATGACCTCCACGACCACGTCGGCCCGGGTCACGAGGTCCTCGGCGTCGGTCGTGAAGAGGGCCGGGTCGACCCCGAGGGACGCCCGGTCGCGGCCGGCGCGACGCACCGCGATGCCGACGATCTCGAGCGGCGCCCCGACGCGGGCCGCCATGTCGTCCGCGTGCTCGGTGAGCAGGCGCGCGACGGCTCCGCCCACGACGCCGGCCCCGAGGAGGGCGACGCGCAACGGCTGGGGGTCACTCACGGCGCTGGTCACGGTGCGAATCCTGCCGTCTGTCCGGGTGCTGGACGGTCATTGTTTCGCGATCCGGACATCGGTGACGCAGGATCTGCAGAACGCATCAGAGGTCGAGGGCGAGCAGGTCGTCGATCGTCTCGCGCCGGACGATGGCCCGGGCCACCCCGTCACGGACCGCCACGACGGGCGGCCGGGGCGTGTGGTTGTACTGGCTCGACAGGGAGCGGCAGTAGGCGCCGGTGCCGGGGACGGCGATGAGGTCGCCCGCGGCGACGTCGGCGGGGAGGAACTCGTCCTTGACGACGATGTCGCCGCTCTCGCAGTGCTTGCCCACGACGCGGGCGAGCACGGGGGGCGCCGTCGAGGCGCGGCCCGCGACCGTGCACGAGTAGTTGGCGTCGTAGAGGGCGGTGCGGACGTTGTCGCTCATGCCGCCGTCGACGGAGACGTAGACGCGCTGGGCGCCCCCGTCGAGGTCGACGGGCTTGACGGTGCCGACCTCGTAGAGCGTGAAGGTGGTGGGTCCCGCGATGGCACGACCGGGCTCGACGGAGATCCGCGGCACGGCGACCTGCTCGGCGCGGCACTCGCGCTCGATGATCTCGGCCATCCCGGCCGCGAGGTTCTTCGGCGGCAGGGGGTCGTGCTCGGTCGTGTAGGCGATGCCGAAGCCGCCGCCCAGGTCGAGCTCAGGCAGCTCCACGCCGAGGTCGCGGGCGATCTGGGTGTGCAGGCCGATGATGCGCCGGGCGGACACCTCGAAGCCGGCGGTGTCGAAGATCTGCGAGCCGATGTGGCTGTGCAGGCCGAGCAGGCGCAGCGACTCCGGCTTGTCGAGGATGCGACGCGCCGCCTCGAAGGCGTGACCGCCCGACAGGGACAGACCGAACTTCTGGTCCTCGTGCGCCGTCGCGATGAACTCGTGCGTGTGGGCCTCGACCCCGACCGTGACGCGGATGAGGACCGGCGCGACGACCCCGAGCTCGGTGGCGACCGCGGCGACGCGGTCGATCTCGTCGAAGGAGTCGATGACGATGCGGCTCACGCCGTAGTCGAGGGCGTCGCGGATCTCGGCGACGCTCTTGTTGTTGCCGTGCAGGCCGATCCGGTCGCCGGGGACACCGGCCCGCTTGGCCACCGCGAGCTCGCCCCCCGTGCACACGTCGAGGTGCAGGCCCTCGTCGTGGACCCACCGCGCGACCTCGGTGCAGAGGAACGCCTTGCCGGCGTAGAACACGTCGGCGCCACCCGACAGGCCGTCGAACACCTCGGCATACGTCTGCTTGAAATCCCTTGCGCGCGAACGGAAGTCGTCCTCGTCGATGATGTATGCCGGCGTGCCGAACTCGCGTGCCAGCTCGGTCACGCTCACCCCACCGACCGTGAGGGCGCCGTCGCCCCCCCGCCCGACGGACGTCGCCCAGAGCGACGGGACGAGGGCGTTGACGTCGACGGGGGTCTGGAGCCACGCGGGGCCGCGATAGCCCTCGGCGTGCAGCGCTCCGGCTTCGTGTGCGCGCATGCCTACATCCTCTCCGGGGCCGCCGCCCCGAGGCGGGTCAGTCCATTGCGCAAGACGATGCGGACCGCCTCGGCGAGGAGCAGCCGGGCACCGTGGACCGACTGGGGGTGCACCCCCACGACGGTCGGCCGGACGGGGTGGTCCCACGCATCGGCGAGCGCTGCGAGGTCGATCACGGCGCGCCGCTGCTGGACCTCGTCGTCGGCATGCGTCGCGAGGCGCTGCGGCAGGTCGGCGAGGGCGACGAGGAGATGGCGCTCGGCCACGTGCGTCAGCTCGCCGAGCCGCGTCGAGGGACGCCGGTCGACGCCCGCGGCCTCCGCGTTGCGGATGATGCGGCACAGCCGGGCGTGGGCGAGCTGCGCGGTGCGGACGGGGTCGTCCGCGGCCCGGACACCCGGCGCCTCGACGACGTCGTGCCGGGACCCGCCCGCCGCGAGGGCGTAGTGGTCCTGCTGCTCGATCACGAGCGGGACGATCGCGGAACGCGCGGAGTCCTCGAGGGTGAGGGCGATGAGCCCCGTCGGCGCGACCTCGACCGCGGCCACCGGCTTCTGGCGGGTCAGGCCCTGGGCGAGCACGCGCGCCAGGTCGCGCGGCTCGATGTCGATCTGGGGAGCCCAGCGCTGGGCCACCGGCGTCACCCAGTCGGCGACGACCCCGGCGACCCTGGTGTCGGTGGGCCGGAAGAGGGGACCGACGGGGGGTCCGGCCTGCGCCTCGTCGGGCAGCTCCCCCGTCCGGGCCGCCTGCGCGGCGACCTCCTCGAGGAGGGCGCGCAGCTGCTCCGGCGTCATGGGGCGAGTCTACGAGTGCCCCCGACAGGACTCCGACGTCCTCCTCGTTCGTCGGGGGACGACTCCCCGACGCTGAGGGGACATGAAAGGGCCCAGCCCTGGACCGCGCTTCGCGTCGGTCCGTGACTGGGCCCGGAGTGTGCCCCCGGCAGGATTCGAACCTGCGCTCCCGCCTCCGGAGGGCGGTGCTCTATCCCCTGAGCTACGGGGGCGGCACGCACTTTCGTGCGCCCGGTGAGATTAGCAGCAGACCGGCGCCGACGCTCAATGCACCCCCGCCCCGGCACCCTCCCGGCCCGTGCGACTGCCACGATGGCGGCGTGACGCCCCATGAGGACATCGACTGGTCCACCCCCGAGGTCGCGGCCCACTACGACGAGCTGCCGCTCTGGTCGGCGCCGTTCGGGCTCATGCTCCTCGACCGGGTGCCCCTGCGCCGCGGCCAGGTCGTCGTCGACGTCGGCGCCGGCACGGGGTTCGTCACCGTCGAGCTCGCGCAGCGCTGCGGACCCGAGTCGCACGTCACCGCCGTGGACCCGTGGGCTGCGGCGATGGAGCGCCTCGCCGACAAGGTCGCCTTCCTCGGGCTCGCCAACGTCGACCTCGTCGTCACCCCGGCCGAGCGGCTCCCCCTGGCCGACGCGTCCGTCGACCTCGTCGTCTCCAACCTCGGCATCAACAACCTCGACGACCCCGCAGGCGTCCTCCGGGAGTGCGCACGGGTGTTGCGCCCCGGCGGGGTCCTCGTGACGACGACGAACCTCGTCGGCCACATGGAGCAGGTGTATGCCGCCTACCGGGGAGTGCTGTCCGAGCTCGGTCTCGAGGCACACCGGCCCGCCCTCGACGCGCAGGAGCAGCACCGGGCGACCGTGGAGTCGGTGTCCGCCCAGCTGGCCGAGGCCGGTCTCGAGGTCGTCGACGTCGCGACGGACACGTTCCGGATGCGCTTCGCCGACGGTCGGGCCCTGCTCGCCCACTGGTTCGTGCGGCTCGGCTTCGTGGCGGGTTGGCGCTCTGTCGTGCCGGAGCCGGAGGGCGACCGCGTCCTCGACCTCGTGGCGGACCGACTCGACGCCGTCGCCGCCGAGCAGGGCGCCCTCGAGCTCACGGTCCCGATGGCGTGCGTCTCGGCCGTCCGTCGTTAGCGCCCCGCACGGGGCCGTCGTCGGTCAGACTGCGTCGATGCAGCCCACCATCCGACGTCTCGTCAGGGACGCCGCTCGACATCGCCCCGTCGGCCTGGCCCTCGGGGCAGTGAACCAGCCCTACTGGACCGCGCGCTGCTACGGAGGCACCGACAAGACGACGCACGGCTACCTGCCGTTCTACGCCCGCTACCTCGGGCCCATCCGGATGCGGCGCAACGTCGTCGTCGAGATCGGCGTGGGCAACTACGAGTCGCCGGTGCCGGGCGGGTCGCTCAAGCTGTGGCGCGACTACTTCCCGCGCTCGGTCGTCGCGGGGATCGACATCGCCCCCAAGGTGGTCGAGCTCGGGTCGAGGGTGCGGTTCTTCCAGGCCGACCAGTCCTCGGCCGACGACCTCGCCGGTGTCGTCGACGCGCTCGGCGGCCGGCTCGACGTCGTCATCGACGACGGGTCCCACGTCGGCGAGCACCAGTGGACGAGCTTCCGGGCGCTCTTCCCCGCGGTGGCCCCCGGAGGCTGGTACGTCCTCGAGGACCTCTCGACGAGCTACTGGCCCGACTTCCGCGGGATGATCCCCGCCGACTCCACGACGGCCGTCGGCCTGCTGGCCGCCCTCGTGAGCGACGCGCAGGTCGACGACCCGATCTACGTCGACCACGCGGACTGGGGGCCACGGCCCGACGTCCTCGTCCAGCCCGACATCGCCGAGGTCCACGTGCACCCGGGAATCGCCTTCATCCGCAAGGCCGCTCGCGCCTGACCACGGCAGGCACGCCCCCTGAGGGCTCGTACGCGTGTGGCTGAGCGAGCAGGCCACCGTGGCAGGGCACGTGCCACGATGAGGCGTGCTCATCTCCAAGCCCGTCGCCGACGCCATCCGAGCCGGCACCGTGACGCAGGCCTTCCGCCGATGGGACGCCCCACGCGTCAAGGTCGGCGGCGTGCAGCTGACCCCGGCGGGGCTGGTGCGCTTCGACGCCGTGAGCCGGGTGCGCGACCCCGACCGCCTCACCGAGCGCGACGCGCGGACGGCGGGTGTCAAGGACCTCGCCACCCTCCGGAAGTTCCTCGCCCCGAGGGAACTCAAGCCGTCCCCACGCGGTGGGCGCGGCGGCGACACGGTCTACCGCATCCGACTCAGCTGGGCCGGCGAGGACCCGCGGATCGCCCTGCGCGAGAGCATGCCCGACGACGAGACCCTGGGCGACATCGCAACCCGGCTGCACCGGCTCGACGCCCGTCCGACGGGGGCGTGGACCCGCGAGATCCTCGAGTGGATCCGGGACAACCCGCACGTCGTCTCCAAGGAGCTCGCGGCCCTGCGCGGCGTCGAGCTGCTCCCGATGAAGGTCGACATCCGCAAGCTCAAGGCCCTCGGCCTGACCATCAGCCACGACGTCGGCTACGAGCTGTCACCGCGCGGCGCGGCATACCTCGACTGGCTGGAGCGCCGACCGGACTGAGGAGGTGCGCTCCGGCGCGGCACCACCGCTCAGCGCTGGGTCGTGTCGGTGACCTCGCCGACGAGCTCCTCGAGGACGTCCTCGAGGAACACGACGCCCTTCACGGCGGCGTCGTCGTCGATGACCCGCGCGAGGTGGGCCCCGGTCAGCTGCATCGTGGCGAGTACGTCCTCGATGTCGTCGTCCTCGCGCACGGTCGCGAGCCGGCGGATCCGCTTGGGCGGGATCGGCTGCTCGTGCCGCTCGTCGTCGGCATAGAGGATGTCCTTGAGGTGGAGGTAGCCGGCGATCTCGCCCGCTGCGTCACGCACCGGGTAGCGCGAGAAGCCCTGCTTGGCGACGAGCCGCTCGATGTCGGCGGGCGTCGCGCCCAGCTCGACCGTCGTCAGCGACCGCACGTCGACCGCCACCTCGCGGGCCCGCTTGTCGGAGAACTCGAGCGTCTTGGAGACGAGGCCGTGCCGCTCCTCCTCGATGAGGCCCTCACGGCGGGACTCACCGACGATGTGGGCCACCTCCTCGACGGTGAACGCCGACGTGATCTCGTCCTTGGGCTCGACCCGGAAGAGACGCACCAGGCCCTTCGCGACCGTCTCCATCGCGTGGATGATCGGGCGCAGGGCGCTCGCGATGAAGAAGAGCGGCGGCACGAGCGCGAGCGCCGCGCGGTCGGGCCCGGCGATGGCGAGGTTCTTCGGGATCATCTCGCCGACGACGACGTGCAGGTAGGACACGATGAGGAGCGCGAGCGCCAGCGCCACGCCGCTCGCCCACGCGTCGGAGAGGCCCCAGCCGTGGAAGATCGGCTCGAGCAGGTGGTGCAGGGCGGCCTCGGCGAGCGCCCCGAGACCGACCGAGCACACGGTGATGCCCAGCTGGGCGGTCGCGAGCATCGACCCGAGCCGCTCGAGCGCCAGCAGGCACGACTGCGCCCGCTTGCTGCCGGCGTCGGCCATCGGCTCGAGGGTCGAGCGGCGCACTGCCATGGCCGCGAACTCGGCGCCGACGAAGAAGGCGTTGCCGAGGAGGAGGAACACCGAGACGAGGTAGACCCAGGCGCCGCTCACGAGCGGTCCCCCGGGGCCCCGGCGGACGGCATACGCCCGGTGGGGCCCGCCGTGTCGGCCGAGCCCACGTCGGCGACTGCCTGGGGCAGCGACTCCGGGTCGGGCACGAACCGCAGGCGGTCGACCCGGCGCCCCTCCATGCCCACGACGTTGATCCGCCAGCCGGGCAGCCGCACGACGTCACCCACGACGGGGACGCGGCCGAGGCTCGTCATGACGAAGCCGCCCATCGTCTCGTAGGTCGACCCGTCGGGGACGTCGGCGTCGAAGGCGTCACGCACCTCGTCGGGGCGCCAGAGGCCGGGCACGGTCCACGACCCGTCGATGAGCTCACGACCTCCCTGGCGGCTGCGGTCGTGCTCGTCGGACACCTCGCCGACGATCTCCTCGACGACGTCCTCGAGCGTGACGATGCCCGAGGTGCCGCCGTACTCGTCGACGACCACGGCCATCTGGAAGCCGCCCTCGCGCAGCTCGCGCAGCAGCGGGTCGAGGCGGATCGTCTCGGGCACGACGAGGCGGTCGGACATCAGGGCCGAGACCGGGACGTCCTTGCGGCGCTCGTGCGGCACCGCCATCGCCTTCTTGACGTGGACGACGCCGTCGATGTCGTCCCAGTCCTCGCCGAGGACCGGGAAACGCGAGTGACCGGTGCGGCGCGAGAGCCGCAGGACGTCGTCGGCGGACTCCTCGCGGTGGATGCCGGTGCAGCGAACGCGCGGGGTCATGACGTCGTCGGCCGTGCGCTCGCCGAAGCCGAGCGAGCGCGTCAGCATCCGCGCGGTCGTGATGTCGAGGGTGCCGGCCTCGGCCGATCGCTGCACGAGGCTCGCGAGCTCCTGCGGCGTGCGCGCCCCCGACAGCTCCTCCTGCGGCTCGATGCCGAGGGAGCGCAGGAAGGCGTTGGCCGAGCCGTTGAGCACGACGATGAGCGGCTTGGCGACGACGGCGAAGACGCGGACCGGCAGCGCGACGACCTTCGCCGTCGCGAGCGGTGCGGAGATGCCGAGGAACTGCGGCAGCAGCTCGCCGAAGACCATCGAGAAGATCGTCGCCAGCAGGAGCGCGAGAGCGCTCGAGACCGCGTCGACCATGCCCGGACCGAGGCCCAGGGCCTCGAGGGGGCCAGCGACGAGGACCCCGATCGAGGGCTGGGCGAGGTAGCCGACGACGAGGGTGGTGATGGTGATGCCGACCTGGGCCGCCGACAGCTGGGTCGAGAGCTGCTTGAGCGACTGGAGCACGACGCGGGCCCGCGAGTCGCCCTCGTCGATGGCCCGCTGGACGGTGGGCCGGTCGAGGGCCACGAGGGAGAACTCCGCCGCGACGAAGAGCGCGGTGCCGGCGGTGAGCAGGACCGCGCCGAGGACGAGGAGCCACTCGGTCACGGCCGCGCCGCCCGTCCGGTCCTGCCGACGGTGTCGGGAGGGGTGACCTGGCTGGTGGCGGGGGTGGCCGGCCCCTGGTCGCGAAGGGAGGTCATGGTGCGCCCAACTATAGGGAGGCGCCGCCCCCCGCGGCGGGCCGGACCGCCCTCGCTGACCTCCGTGTGGAGAGCGTGGGCGGTGTGGTTGAGTTGGGCCCATCACGGCGGGGCCGTGACGCCCGCGCGGGCCGACGGAGGGAGCACGGTGGTGCACGGACGACCGGAGTTCACCGGACGCATCGAGGTGCGCGGGCTGACGAAGCGGTTCGGCTCCCTCACCGCCGTCGACCACCTCGACTTCGACGTCGAGCCGGGGCGCGTGACCGGGTTCCTCGGGCCCAACGGCAGCGGCAAGACCACCACGCTGCGCATGCTGCTCGGCCTCGTGCGCGCCACGGCCGGCACGGCGACGATCGACGGCCACCGCTATGCCGAGATCGCCAACCCGCTCACCGTCGTCGGGTCGGCCCTCGAGGCGACGAACTTCCACCCCGGTCGGACGGGGCGCAACCACCTGCGGGTGCAGGCCGCCGTCGCCGGGGTCCCCGACTCGCGAGTCGACGAGCTGCTCGAGCTCGTGGGCATCCCGGCCGCCGCGCGCAAGCGTGCGGGCGGCTACTCGATGGGCATGCGCCAGCGGCTCGGCCTCGCCGGCGCCCTGCTCGGCGACCCGCGCGTCATCATCCTCGACGAGCCGGCCAACGGCCTGGACCCCGAGGGCATCCGGTGGCTGCGCGGCTTCCTGCGCCAGCTCGCCGACGAGGGCCGCACGCTGCTCATCTCGAGCCACATGCTCTCCGAGGTCGAGCAGACGGTCGACGACGTCGTCATCATCGCCAACGGCCAGCGGGTCGCCCAGGGCACCGTCGCCGAGCTGCGCGGCGAGCCCACGGCGTACGTCCGCACGTCCGACCCCGACCGCCTCTCGGAGGCGCTGCGCGGGCGCGGGCTCTCGGTCACGCCGAGCGGGCGCGGGCTGCGCGTGACGACCGAGGACCTCGCCGTCGTCGGCGACGTCGCCCACGCCAGCGACGTCGCGATCCACGAGCTGCGCAGCGAGCAGACCCACCTCGAGGAGCTCTTCTTCAACCTCACCGAGGACGAGGCGCACCGCAACCGCCTCCTCGGTCTCGACGCCCCCGCGGCGGGTGGGGTGCCCGGCGACCTGCCCCCGCCGAGCGGGCCCCCGATCGACCCCGCCCTGCTCGTCGAGCCCACTCCGCCGGCGCCCCCCGCCGACCACACCGACCACGAAGGAGACGCGCGATGACGGCGGCGGTGAGAGCCGAGCTCCGCAAGCTCTTCACCACCCGCCTCTGGTGGGGCATGGCCATCGCCGTGTTCCTCAGCGGTGCGGCGTTCGCCGTCCTCTTCGCGTTCGTGTTCACGAGCGACGCCCTGCGCGGGCCCCAGGCCGCGGCGGCTCCCACCACCGACGTCGCCATCTCCAAGGCCGTCTTCACGGGCGGCCTGCAGGTCGGCTACCTCCTGACACTGTCGATCGGCGTGCTCACGATCGGCTCGGAGTACCGCCACCAGACGATCACCGCGACCTTCCTGGCGATCCCCCGGCGCGGTCGCGTCATGGCCGCCAAGGTCATCTCACTGTTGGCGATCGGCGTGCTCTACGGGCTGCTCTCGCTCGCGGGCGCGGTCGGCGCGGGCACCCTCGTGCTGACCTCCAAGGGTGTCGCCCCCTTCGCCGACCCGGCCATCTGGCGCACCCTCGCGCTCTCCCTGCTCGTGCTCGGACTCTGGGCCCTCATCGGTCTCGGCGCCGGAATCCTCATCCCCAACCAGGTCGCCGCGCTGCTCATCTCCGTCGCCGTGGCGTGGATCGTCGAGCCGGTGCTGGGGCTCGTGCTCGCCCTGACCGACTGGGGCAAGAGCATCTCGCCCTACCTCCCGAGCCGCGCCACGAGCGCCATGCTCGAGCAGACGAGCGGCGGCTTCGACGGCCAGCCGGTCGACCAGCTCTCCTGGTGGGCGGGCGCGCTCGTGCTCATGGCGTATGCCGCCGTGATGGCCGGGCTGGGGACGTGGCGCACGCTGCGCGCCGACATCAGCTGACGGCTGACCCCCTGGTCCGCGGCCCCTTCGGCGGCCTGTCGGCGAACGCCCCCGGACGGGACCCGTGGCGCCTGCCGCGCGGACGTGACGAACGCCTCGCTGCCCGACGGGCTCGACATCCGAGCCCCCGTCCGGTATCGGACCATACGGGTCTAGGCTTGACCCCTGTATAGGCAACGACGCACCCGAGCCAAACGAAAGAGGCGCATTCGCCGTGTCCGATCAGTCCACGTCCGGTGACCCGATTGCAGCATTCGGGCCGAACGAATGGCTCGTCGACGAGCTCTACCAGCAGTTCCTGACCGACAAGTCGTCGGTCGACAAGGCCTGGTGGGGGTTCTTCGAGGACTACCGGCCGGGTGAGGCCGACGCGAGCGCGGCCCCGGGCCGCACGGCGACCGCGACGAAGACGCAGACCCAGAAGACCGGTACGCCTGCGGCCAACGGGTCGGCCAACGGTGCCCCGGCGAAGAGCCCCGCGCCCGCTCCCGCTCCGGCGGCGAAGAGCACGCCGGCGGCAGCGCCGGCCCCCGCCGCAAAGGCCCCGGCCGCTCCGGCCGCTCCGGCCGCTCCGGCCGCTCCGGCGGCCAAGGCCGAGCCCAAGAGCGAGCCGAAGAGCGAGCCCAAGGCCGAGCCGACCGCCGAGGCCCCGAAGCCGCGTGACATCCCGGCCGTCAAGGGCACCGGCCCGGTCAACGACGACCGGGTGACCCCGCTGCGTGGCGCGTCCTCGCGCGTCGTGTCCAACATGGAGGTCTCGCTCACCGTCCCCACCGCGACGAGCGTGCGCGCCGTCCCGGCCAAGCTGCTCATCGACAACCGGGTCGTCGTCAACAACCACCTGGCCCGCTCGCGCGGCGGCAAGGTGAGCTTCACGCACCTCATCGGCTACGCCATGGTCAAGGCCCTGGCGCTGATGCCCGAGATGAACAACGGCTTCACGGAGAAGGACGGCAAGCCCGCCCTCGTCGTGCCGGCCCACGTCAACTTCGGCCTCGCCATCGACCTGCAGAAGGACGACGGCAGCCGCACGCTCGTCGTGCCGTCGATCAAGTCGGCCGAGGAGATGGACTTCGTCCACTTCTGGACCGCCTACGAGGACATCGTCCGCAAGGCCCGCGGCAACAAGCTGACGGTCGAGGACTTCCAGGGCACGACGATCTCGCTGACCAACCCCGGCGGCATCGGCACCGTGCACTCGGTCCCGCGTCTCATGAAGGGCCAGGGCGCCATCATCGGCGTCGGCGCCCTCGACTACCCCGCCGAGTGGCAGGGCGCGAGCAACGAGACGCTCAACAAGAACGCCGTGAGCAAGATCCTCACGCTCACCTCGACCTACGACCACCGGATCATCCAGGGCGCCCAGAGCGGTGACTTCCTGCGGATCATCCACCAGCTGCTCCTCGGCGACAACCGCTTCTACGACGAGATCTTCGAGTCGCTGCGCATCCCCTACGAGCCGATCCGCTGGATCCAGGACGTCGACTCCTCGCACGACGACGACATCAACAAGGTCGCCCGCGTGCAGGAGCTCATCCACGCGTACCGCGTGCGCGGCCACCTCATGGCCGACACCGACCCGCTCGAGTACAAGCAGCGCC
This sequence comes from Terrabacter sp. Soil810, assembly GCF_001429645.1. Taxonomy (NCBI): domain Bacteria; kingdom Bacillati; phylum Actinomycetota; class Actinomycetes; order Micrococcales; family Intrasporangiaceae; genus Terrabacter; species Terrabacter sp. Soil810. The sequence goes on along the minus strand of NZ_LMSW01000011.1, from coordinate 620,148 downwards.
GGCACCACGACCTCGACGTCACGACGCACGGCCTGAGCCTCTGGGACCTCGACCGCACCTTCGCGACCGGAGGGTTCGGCGGCTACCCGTTCCTCAAGCTGCGCAAGATCCTCGGCATCCTGCGCGACTCGTACTGCCGCACGGTTGGCATCGAGTACATGCACATCCAGGACCCCGACCAGCGCAAGTGGATCCAGAACAAGGTCGAGCGGCCCTATGAGAAGGCCAACCGCGACGAGCAGATGCGGATCATGCGCCGCCTCAACGCCGCCGAGGCCTTCGAGACCTTCCTCCAGACGAAGTTCGTCGGGCAGAAGCGCTTCTCGCTCGAGGGCGGCGAGTCCGTCATCGCCCTCCTCGACCGGATCCTGTGCCGCGCCGCGAGCGAGAACCTCGACGAGGTCTGCATCGGCATGCCGCACCGTGGCCGCCTCAACGTGCTCGCCAACATCGCCGGCAAGTCCTACGGCCAGATCTTCCGCGAGTTCGAGGGCACCCAGGATCCCAAGTCGGTCCAGGGGTCGGGAGACGTGAAGTACCACCTCGGCACCGAGGGTGAGTTCGTCTCCGAGGACGGCAGCAAGACCAAGGTCTACCTCGCCGCCAACCCCTCGCACCTCGAGGCCGTCAACCCGGTGCTCGAGGGCATCGTCCGAGCCAAGCAGGACCGGCTCAACCTCGCGGGCGAGTCGTTCACCGTCCTGCCCGTGCTGATGCACGGTGACGCGGCCTTCGCCGGCCAGGGCGTCGTCGCCGAGACGCTCAACCTCTCGCAGCTGCGCGGCTACCGCACCGGCGGCACGATCCACGTCGTCATCAACAACCAGGTCGGCTTCACGACCTCGCCGAGCAGCTCGCGCTCGTCGGTCTACTCGACCGACGTCGCGCGGATGATCCAGGCACCGATCTTCCACGTGAACGGCGACGACCCGGAGGCCTGCGTACGCGTGGCCGAGCTGGCCTACGAGTTCCGCCAGGAGTTCAACAAGGACGTCGTCATCGACATGGTGTGCTACCGCCGACGCGGTCACAACGAGGGCGACGACCCGTCGATGACGCAGCCGCTCATGTACAACCTCATCGAGGCCAAGCGCTCGGTCCGCAAGCTCTACACCGAGTCGCTGATCGGCCGTGGCGACATCAGCGTCGAGGACGCCGAGGCCGCGCTGCGCGACTACCAGCAGCAGCTCGAGCGGGTCTTCGTCGAGACCCGTGAGGCCAAGAAGGCGCAGGCCGGTGCCCCGGCCGTCCCCCGCGACCGCGACTCCGACGCCCCCGACAACGCCGGTCTCGAGCGGCCGACCGCGCAGGTGCAGGACGACGAGGCCCCGGTGCGTTCGGCCACCGAGACGGGCGTCCCGGCCAGCGAGATCGTCCACATCGGCGAGACGTTCGCGAGCCCGCCCGACGGCTTCACGATCCACCCGAAGCTCAAGCAGCTCATGGACAAGCGCGCCCAGATGGTGCACGAGGGCGGCATCGACTGGCCGATGGCCGAGCTGCTCGCCTTCGGCACGCTCCTCAAGGAGGGCACCCCGATCCGGCTCGCCGGGCAGGACAGCCGCCGCGGCACGTTCGTGCAGCGCCACGCGGTGCTCATCGACAAGGACAACGCGGAGGAGTGGACGCCGCTCCTCTACCTCGGCGAGGGCCAGGCCCGCTTCTGGGTCTACGACTCGCTCCTGTCTGAGTACGCCGCGATGGGCTTCGAGTACGGCTACTCCGTCGAGCGCCCCGACGCGCTCGTGCTCTGGGAGGCGCAGTTCGGCGACTTCGGCAACGGCGCGCAGACGATCGTCGACGAGTTCATCTCCAGCTCCGAGCAGAAGTGGGGCCAGCGCAGCTCCGTCGTGCTGCTCCTGCCCCACGGCTACGAGGGCCAGGGGCCGGACCACAGCTCGGCGCGCATCGAGCGCTACCTGCAGCTGTGCGCCGAGAACAACATGACGGTCGCCTACCCGTCGACGGCCGCGAGCTACTTCCACCTGCTGCGCCGTCAGGCGTACGCCCGTCCGCGCACGCCGCTCGTCGTCTTCACGCCGAAGTCGATGCTGCGCAGCAAGGCGGCGGCCAGCCCGGTCGAGGCGTTCACGCAGGGCGGTTTCCAGCCGGTCCTGGCCGACCACGAGGGCGTGACCCAGGACGTGACGCGCGTGCTCTTCGCGAGCGGCAAGATCGTCCACGAGCTCGACGCCGAGCGCGAGAAGCGTGGCGACACCTCGACGGCTGTCATCCGCGTCGAGCAGCTCTACCCGATCCCCGAGAAGGAGATGACCGACGCCGCGGCGAGGTACCCCGGTGCCGAGCTCATGTGGGTCCAGGACGAGCCGCGCAACCAGGGCGCGTGGCCGCTCATGGCGCAGTGGCTCCACGAGGACCTCTGCGACCTGGGCGAGACCCGCCCCTGGCGCGTCGTGGCCCGCAAGGCCGCGGCCTCCCCGGCCACCGGCTCCTCGAAGAAGCACGCGGCCGAGCAGGCCGAGCTCATGGAGCGCGCGTTCGGTCGCTGAGCCGGCGTCCGCCCGCCCGGGCGACCGAGCACCCGAGGGACCCCGCCACGACGGCGGGGTCCCTCGCTGCGTCCCGGGCGTGACGGCATACGCGGGCGTGTCTTCACAGCACGCGGGCGATGTGCCCGGTCCTCGGCCCGCCTCCGCCGACCCCACCCCGGCACGCGATAACCTCCCATCGTGTACTTCACCGACAGGGGCATCGAGGAGCTGGCGGCGCGTCGCGGCGAGGACGAGGTCACCATCGAGTGGCTCGCCGAGCAGCTGCGCACCTTCGTCGACCTCAACCCCGAGTTCGAGGTGCCGGTCGAGCGACTCGCGACGTGGCTCGCCCGACTGGACGACGACGAGGACTGAGCACGTGAGCGACCGCAGCGACAGGGCCGAGACGCACGCCGACGCACCGAGGGAGCCCTACGGCGTGGGCCCCGCCTACCCCTCGTCCCACACCCAGTTCACCAACGACGCCCCGGGGCGGTATGCCGCCGCGTCCGCTCCCGAGCCCACCGCACCCACCGCGCCTGCCGCCCCCGCGGAGTCCGCTGTCGACGCCGCACCGGCCGAGGACCCGTACTACGCGCCGAGCGCCGAGTTCACGGTCGCCGACGGGATCCGCGACGTCGGGATGGTCTTCGTCGGCGCCTCGATGACCGCCGGCTACGGCGACCCCAAGGGTCTGGGCTGGGTCGGGCGCGTCGTCGCCCGCACGCAGCACCCCGACCTCGACCTCACCGCGTACAACCTCGGTGTCCGGGGCAACACGTCGGGCGACGTCGTGGCCCGCTGGGGCGCCGAGTGCCACCCCCGCTGGAAGGGCCGCGCCGAGCGCCGGCTCGTGCTCAACGTGGGCATCAACGACGTCGTGTCGGGCATGACGATGGCCCGTTCGCGGCTCAACCTCGCCAACGTCCTCGACGAGGCGACCAACGCCGGGATCGGCGTCTTCGTCGTCGGCCTGACGCCAACCCTCGACGACGAGATGAACCGCAAGATCGAGGCGCTGGCCGAGGCCCAGGCCGACGTGTGCTCGCGCCGCGGCATCACCTACGTCGACTGCTACCGGCCCCTCGCCACGCACGACCAGTGGATGGCCGACCTCGCGGCGAGCCCCGACCGGGCGCATCCCGGCCAGGCGGGCTACGGCCTCATCGCGTGGCTCGTGCTCCACAACGGCTGGAACGACTGGCTCTCGCTCAGCTGACGACGTCCGTGTCGCGCTCGTCGTCCGTGTCGGCGTCGGCGCGGCGCCGCGGCGCCGCCACCGCGGCCACGATGCTCGCGACCGCGACGAGCCCCACGGCCAGGGCCACCGGTGTGCGGTCCGACTCGTGGAGCGACCACGCGACGGGCAGCAGGAGCGCGTTCCAGAGCACCGTGGGCGTGCGCGGCCAGTCCGCGGCGCGTGCCCAGCCCCGGGCGAGCGCGAGCAGACCCAGTCCGAAGACCAGGATGAGGGCTCCTGAGGTCGCCGCCCTCGTGACGTCGTCTGTGGCGCCCGTCACCATCTCGTAGACGTAGAAGGCGGCGAAGCCGAGGACCGCGAGGGCCTCGAGGAGCGTGAGCAGCCCTGCAGCACGGTGCGATCCGCGCACCTCGCGGCTCGGGGAGGTCGATGAGGTCACCCCGCCAGCCTAGCGATCCGTCCGCTGCGGGCCGTCCGTGCGGGTGGTGGGGGCGCCTGACGGCCCCGAGGTCTGGAACTGGGAGCCGTCTGCCGATAGACTCAATCCTTGGTGTGATCGGCGCCCAAGGCGTTGAACATGACATGGTTGCTGGTCACACTGGTTCATGGCCCTCAACGCGTACGGAACAACTTCGTGCGCGTTTCCGTTGGTCAGGGGGTCATCACCCCGTGCACGACGACACCATGACTTGGCTCCGACAACGACGCTGGCGCCCCGAGCACAAGCACCGCGACCGACACCCGGCGTCGGTGCGAACCGACATACATGAAGGAGCACGATCCACATGGATTGGCGCGACCGCGCTGCCTGCCTGGAGGCCGATCCGGAGCTGTTCTTCCCCATCGGGAACACCGGCCCGGCCATCCTGCAGATCGAGGAGGCGAAGGCTGTGTGCCGGACCTGTCCGGTCATGGACACCTGCCTCAAGTGGGCCCTCGAGACCGGCCAGGATGCCGGCGTGTGGGGCGGCCTCTCCGAGGACGAGCGCCGAGCCCTGAAGCGCCGCAACGCGCGGGCCCGCCGCGCAGGCTGAGCCCCCGCACGACCACCGTCGTCGAGCCCGGTGACCGTCAGGTCGCCGGGCTTTTGGCTGCCTGCGTATGCCGTCGCGTGGCGACCGGTCCTGGCGTCCCCGGCGGCGCGGGGCTCAGGAGATCGGGCGGAGGCTCGCGGTGAACCGGGCCCGCGTGCCGTGCGGCACGACGGCCTCCCACGAGATGCGGCCCTGGAGGTCGCTGACGAGCGACTGGACGATCTGGGTCCCGAGGCCCGACCCCGGACGCCGCGCGGGGTCGATGCCCTTGCCATCGTCCTCGACCGCGACCGCGACCATCTGCTGGCCCCGCTCGTCGGTCTGCCGGTCGATGAAGATGCGCACCTCTCCCCCGGCGTCGCCGAGGCCGTGCTCGATGGCGTTCTGGACGAGCTCGCTCATGATCATGGCCAGTGACGTCGCGTCCTCGGCGCGCAGGCGCCCGAACGACCCCTGGGTGACGGTGTGGACGGGCGCGCCGTTCGCCGACACCTCGACGACGGCGTTGAGCCCGCGCTGGGCGATGGTGTCGAACTCGACGGTCTCGTCGAAGCCCTGGCTCAGCTGGTCGTGGACCATGGCGATGGTCCCGACCCGGCGCTCGGCCTCGGCGAGCGCCACCTTGGCCTCGCCGTCGGGCAGCCGGCGCGACTGGAGTCGGAGCAGGGCGGCCACGGACTGGAGGTTGTTCTTCACGCGGTGGTGGATCTCGCGGATCGTCGCGTCCTTCGTCATGAGCTCGCGCTCCCGCCGGCGCAGCTCGCCGACGTCGCGCATCAGCACGATCGCCCCGAAGCGCTGCCCCGCCTCGGTGAGCGGGATCGCGCGCATCGAGACGGTCGTGCCGCCCGCGACGACCTCGGTGCGCCACGGCTGGCGGCCGGTGACGACGAGCGGCAGCCCCTCGTCGACGGGGTAGGACTCGCGGACGTTGTCGGTGACGATCTGGGCAAGGCTCGCCCCGACCACCTCGCCAAGGTGCCCGAGCCGGTGGAGGGCGGAGACGGCATTCGGGCTGGCGTAGGTGACGATGCCGTCGACGTCCAGCCGGATGACGCCGTCACCGACGCGGGGCGCGCCGCGGCGCAGGCCGGTCGGGGCGCCGCTGTGCGGGAACTCTCCCCCGGTGACCATGCGGCACAGGGCGTCGGCGGTGGCGAGGTAGGTCAGCTCGAGGCGGCTCGGTGTGCGGGTGGTCCAGAGGTTCGTGTGGCGCGTCAGGACGGCGACGACGTGACCGCCGCGGACGACGGGGATGTACTCCTCGCGCACCGACTGGTCGGCTCCGTGCTCGTGGGGGACGACGACCTGCCGCACCCGCAGGATGCGCTGCTCGGCAGCCGCCTCGTCGAGCAGGTCACGGGTGCGGCCGGGATCGGCGACGCGGCCGACCTGGTCCTCGACGAAGACGAGCTGGCCGGTCGTCGGGCGCACGTGGGCGACGGCCTCCCAGCGGTCGCTGATGGACCGGACCCAGAGCACGAGGTCGGCGAAGGAGAGGTCGGCGACGAGCTGCCAGTCACCGACGAGCAGGTGCAGCCACTCGACGTCGTGGTCGGGCAGGTTCGTCCGCCCGCGCAGGAGCTCGCTCAGGGTTGCCACGTCCCGAGCCTAGTGAGCCGCGCCGGCCCCGCGTCGCGCGGGCGTCGGGGTCGGGAGCGAGGCATGGCGGCGCTCGCGGCGTGGAGCGTCGGCGGGAGTATGCCGTGACGCTCGCTCCCAGCGTCCGCTCCCGCCTCCGATGCCGCTCCCACCACCACGCCTCGTGCCCTGACCCCACCTGCTCGGGCCCCGCTCGCGCGGGTCGAGGTGATGCGTCGCGACCCGGCGCGACGGCACACCTCGACCCGCGGGTCCGGGCGTCAGCTCAGCTGCGGGAGCCGGCGGTGGCGCGAGGTGCCACCTTCTTCGCCGGCGCCTTCGTCGTCGCGGTCTTCTCCGCCGGCTTGGTCGCCGCCTTCTTCGTCGTCGCCTTCGCGGCCGACTTCTTCGTCGTCGCCTTCGCGGCCGACTTCTTCGTCGTCGCCTTCGCGGCGGCCTTCTTCGTCGCCGGCTTCGTCGTCGGCGTCGGCTGCTCCGAAGACGAGGACGAGGTCGGCGCTGGAGCCGGCGCACCCGAGGAGGCCGGCTTCGTCACGGTGCGCAGGGTGCGCAGCGCGACCGAGAGCGCGGCGATGCCGGCGTGGCTCATCCGCTCGATGCCGCCGAGCGCGGCGCGGGCCCGGCCGAGCGCGTCGGCGTTGAGCTCGGACCACTCGGTGAGGCGGGCTCCGGCGTCGTGACGCGGGTTGCTCACCTCGAGCACCGACCGGGTCAGGCTCTCGAGGACGGCGTAGAGGTCGTCGCGCAGCGCACCGCGTGCCATGGCGTCCCAGCGGTCGTCACGCGGCAGCATCGTGACCCGCGTCAGCATCGCGTCGATCGAGAAGGTCTCGGACGTCAGGAAGTAGACCCCGACGACCTCGTCGAGCTTCTCGCCGGTGTCCTCGGCGATCTCGATGCAGTCGAGCAGCGAGTAGAGGTCGAGCAGCGACGCCGCGGCGAGCGCGAGCTCCTCCGGCACACCCTTGCCCTCGAGCTCGCTGGCCCGGCGCTGCAGGCGCCTGCGCTCGCTGCCCTGGAGCAGCTCGGCGATGCGACCGGAGAAGGACTCGATGCCGGGGCGGAAACGTGCCACCTCAGCGGCGATGTCGAGCGTCGCGGGACGGGACGTGAGGAACCAGCGGACCGAGCGGTCGATGAGGCGACGGAACTCGAGGTAGAGCGCCGTCTGCGCCCCGGTGCTCACGACGTTGTCGGTGGCCTCGACGCCGCGGACGAACCCGGCGAGGTCGAACACCTCACGACAGACGACGTAGGCACGCGCGACCTGCTCGGGGGTGGCGCCCGTCTCCTCTCCCGCCCGGTAGGCGAAGGTGATGCCGCCGCGGTTGACCATCGAGTTCGCCACCGCGTTGGTGATGATCTCGCGGCGCAGCGGGTGCGCGCCGATCTCCTCGGCGTACTTGCCGCGCAACGGCTTCGGGAAGTAATCGGCCAGCGTCGACTCGAACCACGGGTCGTCGGGCAGGGCCGTCGTGATCAGCTGGTTCTTGAGGTAGAGCTTCGCGTAGGCGACGAGCACCGAGAACTCCGGCGACGCCAGGCCGAGCCCGTCCTTCTGGCGGCGCGCGATCTCGGCGTCGCTCGGGAGGAACTCGAGCGAGCGGTCGAGGTCGCCGTTGGCCTCGAGGAACTGGATGAGGCGCTCGTGCACGCCGAGCATCGCGTGCTGCTGTGCGCGGGCGTTGCCGAGCAGGACGTTCTGCTCGTAGTTGTCGCGGAGCACCTGCTCGGCGACCTCGTCGGTCATCGAGGCGAGGAGCGTGTTGCGGCGCTTCGTCGTCAGCTCGCCCGAGCGGGTCAGCTCGGTGAGCAGGATCTTGATGTTGACCTCGTGGTCGGAGGTGTCGACGCCGGCGCTGTTGTCGATCGCGTCGGTGTTGACCCGGACCCCCGCGAGCGCCGCCTCGATGCGGCCGAGCTGGCTCGCCCCGAGGTTGCCGCCCTCGCCGACGACCTTGCAGCGCAGGTCGCTGCCGTTGACGCGGATCGCGTCGTTGGCGCGGTCGCCGATCTCGGAGTTGGTCTCGGCGGCGGCCTTGACGTAGGTGCCGATGCCGCCGTTCCAGAGCAGGTCGACGGGCGCGAGCAGGATGGCCTTCATGAGGTCGGCCGGCGTCATCGACTTCGTGCCGGAGCGCAGCCCCAGCGCGGTGACCATCTCGGGGCTCACCGGCACCGACTTGGCCGAGCGCGGGAAGATGCCGCCGCCCTTGCTGATGAGCTTCTCGTCGTAGTCGGCCCACGACGAACCGGGCAGGTCGAACATCCGCCGGCGCTCGGCGTACGAGCGGGCGGCGTCGGGGTCCGGGTCGACGAAGATGTGCCGGTGGTCGAAGGCCGCGAGGAGGCGGATGTGCTCCGAGAGGAGCATGCCGTTGCCGAAGACGTCACCGCTCATGTCGCCGACGCCGACGACCGTGAACTCCTGGGTCTGGGTGTCGACACCGAGCTCGCGGAAGTGGCGCTTGACCGACTCCCACGCGCCGCGGGCCGTGATGCCCATGCCCTTGTGGTCGTAGCCGGCCGAGCCGCCGGACGCGAACGCGTCGTCGAGCCAGAAGCCGTAGTCCGCCGAGAGGCCGTTGGCGATGTCGGAGAACTTCGCCGTGCCCTTGTCGGCCGCGACGACGAGGTAGGTGTCGTCCTCGTCGTGGCGCACGACCCGGTGCGGCGGCACCGCGGCACCCGAGACGAGGTTGTCGGTGAGGTCGAGCAGCCCGGAGATGAAGAGCTTGTAGGACGCGATGCCCTCGTCCATCCAGGCCGCCCGGTCGACGGCCGGGTCGGGCAGCTGCTTGGCGTAGAAGCCGCCCTTGCTGCCGGTCGGCACGATGACGGCGTTCTTGACCATCTGCGCCTTGACGAGACCGAGGACCTCGGTGCGGAAGTCCTCGCGCCGGTCGGACCAGCGCAGGCCGCCGCGGGCCACCTTGCCGAAGCGCAGGTGCACGCCCTCGACCCGGGGGCTGTAGACCCAGATCTCGAACATCGGCCGCGGCGCCGGCAGGTCGGGGACCTTCTTGGGGTTGAGCTTGAGCGAGACGTACGACTTGGCGCGGCCGTTCTCGTCGGGCTGGTAGAAGTTCGTGCGCAGGCTCGCCTGGATGACGCCCAGCAGGGCTCGCACGATGCGGTCGTGGTCGAGGCTCGCGACGTCGTCGAGGGCTTCCTTGATGGCCGTCACGACGCGCTTCTGACGGGCGGCTCGCTTGTCGTGACCCGCCTCGGTGTCGGGGCAGGCGTCCGGGTCGAAGCGCGCCTCGAAGAGCTCGACGAGACTGCGGGCGATGCCGGTGTTGGCGACGAGCGCCGACTCGACGTAGTCCTGCGAGAAGGTCGAGCCGGTCTGGCGGAGGTACTTGGCGACGGTGCGCAGGATGACGACCTGCCGCCACGTCAGCCCGGCCGCGAGCACGAGCGCGTTGAAGCCGTCGGACTCGGCCCGACCGTCCCACACGGCCCGGAACGCCTCCTCGAAGCGCTCGCGGACGTCGCCGGCGAGGGTCGCGTCCCCGGACCCCCACGTGCGGGCGTCGGCACACAGCCCGAAATCGAAGATGTGCAGCGTGCGGCGGTCGGGACCGGGCACCTCGTAGGGGCGCTCGTCGGTCACCTCGACGCCGAGGTGGGTGAAGAGCGGCAGCACCTGCGTCAGCGAGAGGTCCGCACGGCGGTAGAGCTTGAAGCGGCGCTCGCGCGGGTCGTCGGACGCCGGGTCGTCGTAGAGGTGCAGCCCGGTCGTGCGGTCGCCGTCACCGAGCGCGTCGATGCGGTCGAGGTCCTCGACCGCGGTCTCGACGTCGAAGTCCTCCTTGTACGCCTCGGGCAGGGCCTTGGCGTACGCCGCCATGGTCCGTGCCGCACCCTCGAGCCCACGTGCCTGGCCGAGCGCCTCCGAGAGGTCCTCGTCCCACGTGCGGGTCGCGTCGATGACGCGCTTCTCGAGGGCGACCTCGTCGATGTCCGGGATGTCGGTGCCGGTCGGCATCCGCACGACGAAGTGGAGGCGGGCGAGCGTGGACTCGCTGACCCGCGTCGTGTTGTCGATGTTCTCGCCGCCGAAGGCCTCGAGCAGGATCGCCTCGATGCGCAGGCGCACGGTCGTGTTGTAGCGGTCGCGGGGCAGGTAGACGAGGCAGGAGACGAAGCGGCCGAACTCGTCGCGGCGCAGGAAGAGCTTGGTCTTGCGGCGCTCCTGGAGGTGCAGCACGCTCGTCGCGATCTCGGCCAGCTGTGCCGGGCTCGTCTGGAAGAGCTCGTCGCGGGGGTAGGTCTCGAGGATCTGGAGGATGTCCTTGCCCGAGTGGCTGTCGGCGCTGAGGCCGGTCAGGCGCAGCACCTCCTGCGCGCGCACGTCGAGCAGCGGGATGTCGTGGATGGTGTCGTTGTAGGCGGCCGAGGCGTAGAGGCCCAGGAAGCGCTGCTCGCCGACGCACTCGCCGCGGGCGTCGAAGCGCTTGATCGAGATGTAGTCGAGGTAGACGTCCCGGTGGACCGTCGCGCGCGAGTTGGCCTTGGTGATGATGAGGATGGTGGAGTCACGAGCGGCCCGGCTGGCAGCCGGCGTGAGCACGAGTCCCTTTCCGGCAGAAGGCCGGTCGTAGCGCAGCAGTCCGAGCCCGGTGCCCGGGACCTGGCGCGACACGTCCTTGCCGTCCTCGTGCGCGAGGGAGTACTCGCGGTAGCCGAGGAAGGTGAAGTTGTTGTGCGCGAGCCACTCGAGGAAGCGGCTGGCCTCGCGCGCCTGGTGGGGGTCGGTGCCGGGCGGCGTCGCCGAGCGCAGCTCGCTCGCGATGGTGAGAGCGTGGGCGCGCATCTTGGGCCAGTCCTCGACGGAGTCGCGGACGTTCTCGAGGACGTGGCGCAGGCGGGCCTCGACGTCGGGCAGGGCGTCGGCTGGCAGCCGGTCGATCTCGAGGTGCATCCACGACTCGCGGACGAGCCCGACGGAGCTCGACTGCACGGTGGTCGAGCCGTCGGTGATGACCGACATGAGCTCGCCCGTGATGGTGCGGGACACGGTCATCTGCGGGTGCACGATGAGGTGCACGCCGCGGTCGAAGCCGCCGAGCGCGGCGACGACGGAGTCGACGAGGAAGGGCATGTCGTCCACGACGATCTGGACGACCGTGTGTCCCGTCGACCAGCCCTCGTCGTCGGCGGTCGGGTTGAACACGCGCACGTTGAAGGTGCCGACCTGGCGCTCCTGGGCGAAGGCTCGGTGCTCGGTGGCGATCGTCGCGAGCTCGCGCGCCGGGCGGGCCAGCAGGTCCTCGGTCGCGACGAGACGGTAGTAGGCGAGGAGGAACTCCTCGAGCTCACGGGACGCCGTCCCGCCGGATCGGCCTCGACCCCGTCGAGGGGGAGGCGCCACTGCCGCGGCAGCGGCCTTCATGACGTCGATTCGAGACTGTTCGAGTGACGCTGACATGCGGTAGTCGGATCCTCACCGTGTGGCCTGTGCGGCGACACGTCGTTGTGCCGCGCATCTCACCATGTGAGCCTATCCCCGTCCGCGCCCGCTCCCGAACCACCCCCGCCGGGCACCGCGCGGCTGGGACTCGAGCGACGGACGGGACACCCGGTGGAGAACTCCCGGCGCCCGAGCGGGCAGTCCCTAGAGTGGTCCCATGACCGAGGGGAGCCGGGTGCCGGGCGCTGCGGACCCCGCGACGCTCCGGGCCCTCGCGACCGGGAGGTCGACGACGCGGACCCTCTCCGACGACCTGCTGACGCACCTGCCCGACCTCGGCGACCTGCCCACGCAGCGCGCCCTGGACACCTGGGTCGAGCAGGCGGCCGACACGCTCCGAGCCCTCTCGGAAGCCCTCGAGGAGCGGCTGCTCGACCTCGGCGCCGCACCCGACCGACCCCGCGAGGGCGCCGACGACGGCGGATCGGACGCACCGGGACCCGCGACGCGGTCGGGTGACTCCCGATGAGCCTGTCCCCAGGCGACCCCGGCTCGACGTCGGCCCTCGGCGGCGCCCTGCGCACGCAGGCCGGTCGGCTCGCCGACCTCGTCGTCGACCTCGACGCGGCCGCCCGACGGGCCGGGCGCACCGGCTCCCCCGACCCCACGGGCCACGAGCGCGACCTCGTGACCCGCGCCGCCACCGAGCTCGACCGCGTCGGCGGCCTGCTCCAGTCGTGGACCACCACCGCCGTCGAGTCGGCGGCCCGCGTCCGCGCCCTCGAGCCGGCCCTGACGCGCTGCGACCTCGTCGTCGACGGCCGGCTCGTCGTCGAGCGCGCGGGCCCCAGCCGGGTCGAGCCCGGCGAACGCCTCGCCGAGCGCGATCGCCTCCAGGAGCTGCTCAACCGCGTGACGGCGGTGCGCTCGCGCGAGCTGGCCCGCCTGCGGCGCGAGCTCGAGACGTCAGGCACGACGCTGGCCGCGCTCTCCGACCGCGCCCGCTCCGGCCTCTGAGCCGCCACCCCCGGACGTGGCGACGTGACCCGTCGGACGGCGTACGTCCTCGGGGTGCGGCGGGCCGTGCAATAGCGTGTCGGCCATGAAGATCTCCGAGACGATCACGTATGCCGCCCCGCCCGAGACCGTCTACGCCATGGTCTCCGACGTGGCCTTCCAGGAGCGCAAGTGCGTCGAGGCCGGCGCGCACCGGCACGAGGCCGCCGTCAGCCCCGCCGGGGACGGAACGCGCGTCGTGACGAAGCGCGACCTCCCGGCCGACGACCTCCCCGACTTCGCGAAGTCCATCGTGGGCTCGACCCTCTCGGTGACCGAGACCTACGAGTGGGGTGGAGCCGGCGGCGACGGCTCGCGTTCGGGCACGCTGACGGTCGAGGTGGCGGGCGCGCCGGTCGCCATGCGGTCGACGATCCGCCTCGCCCCCTCGGGGAGCGGCACGCAGATCACCATCGACGGCGACCTCAAGGCGTCGATCCCGCTGTTCGGCGGCAAGGTCGAGAAGGCCGCAGCCCCCGCGGTCATCGACGCCATCCGCAGCGAGCAGCGCACCGGCAACGCCTGGCTGTCCGGGCGCGCCTGACCCGCTGCCCGCCACGACCGTGGCGTCGACACGCGGCTGGGCCCGCCTCCTGACGGAGACGGGCCCAGCGGCATACGCGCCTCGGGAGGGTCAGCCCATGTGCGGGTAGGTGTGGTTCGTCGGCGGGACGAACGTCTCCTTGATGGAGCGGACGCTCGTCCAGCGCAGCAGGTTCTGTGCCGCGCCCGCCTTGTCGTTGGTGCCGGACGCGCGGCCGCCACCGAACGGCTGCTGGCCGACGACGGCACCGGTCGGCTTGTCGTTGACGTAGAAGTTGCCGGCGGCGAAGCGCAGACGCTTCGTGGCGTCGGCGATGACGCGACGGTCCTGGGCGATGATCGAGCCGGTGAGGCCGAAGGGCGCGAAGCGCTCCATCTGGTCGAGCACCGCGTCGTACTGGGCGTCGGGGAAGACGTGCACCGACAGGATCGGGCCGAAGTACTCGGTGCGGAAGGACTCGTCGGCGGCGTCCTTGATCTCGAGCACCGTCGGGCGCACGAAGTAGCCGACCGAGTCGTCGTAGGTGCCGCCGGCCACGACGTCGATGCCCGTGGTCGCGTGAGCCCGGTCGATGGCGTCCTTGTGCTTGGCGAACGCACGGTCGTCGATGACGGCACCCATGAAGTTGGACAGGTCGGTGACGTCGCCCTGCGTCAGGCCGTTGGTGATGTCGACGAGGTCGCCCTTGATCTGCTTCCAGACCGACGCCGGCACGTAGGCACGCGAGGCGGCCGAGCACTTCTGGCCCTGGAACTCGAAGGCGCCACGGATCATCGCCGTGCGCAGGACGGCCGGGTCGGCGCTGGGGTGGGCGAGGATGAAGTCCTTGCCGCCGGTCTCGCCGACGAGGCGCGGGTAGGTGCGGTAGCGGTCGAGGTTGGTGCCGACTTCGTGCCACAGGTGCTTGAACGTCGGCGTCGAGCCGGTGAAGTGGATGCCGGCGAGGTCCTCGTCGCGCAGCGCGGCCTTGCTGACGTTGATGCCGTCGCCGGTCACCAGGTTGATGACGCCCGGCGGCATGCCGGCCTCCTCGAGCAGCTCCATCGTGAGCTGCGCCGCGAGCTGCTGCGTCGGGCTCGGCTTCCAGACGACGGTGTTGCCCATGAGCGCCGGGGCGGTCGGCAGGTTGCCGGCGATCGCCGTGAAGTTGAACGGCGTGATCGCGTAGACGAAACCCTCGAGCGAGCGGTAGTCGGAGCGGTTCCAGATGCCCTTGGCGTTGAGCGGCGGCTGCTGCTCGAGGATCTGGCGGGCGAAGTGGACGTTGATGCGCCAGAAGTCGATGAGCTCGCACGCGGCGTCGATCTCGGCCTGGTAGGCCGTCTTGCTCTGGCCGAGCATCGTCGCGGCGTTGAGGCGGGCGCGCCACGGTCCGGAGAGCAGCTCGGCGGCCTTGAGCAGGATCGCGGCGCGGTCGTCGAAGGACAGCTCGCGCCACATCGGGGCGGCGGCCTTGGCGGCGTCGACGGCCGCCTGGCCCTCCTTGACCGTGGCGTTGCGCAGCGTGCCGAGGACCTTGCGGTGGGCGTGCGGCTGGCGCACGGCGACCTTGCGGCCGGTGCCGGTGACGCGCTCACCGTTGATCGTGTGGGGTAGCTCGGTCTGGGTCGACCCCAGCTCGGCGAGGGCGACCTCGAGCGCGGCTCGCTCGGGCGAGCCCGGTGCGTAGTCGAGCACCGGCTCGTTGGCCGGTGCGGGCACGTGGGTCACGGCGTCCATCAAGTTCTCCTGCGGTTGGCACGGGGCTTCGCCCGATGAAGGCGAGTGGGGTGGTCCGCCTCGTGGGCGGAGCCACCCCATCGTTCCATGCCTGCCGCAGTGCCCGTCAGTGCAGGACGGGGATGCCCCACGGGTAGCGGAAGGACTCACCGCGGCTGGCGGCCATCGCCGCCCGGATGTGGAACCACAACGCGGCCACGACGGCGACGATCCACACGATGACGGCCACCGGGATGAGGATCACCGTGAAGAGCATGACCCAGCCGACGATGATGGCGGCCCAGACGGCGAGGTTGAAGTTGAAGGAGTCGGCGGCGGCCTTGCGGACGAACGCGCTGCGGTCCTTGTAGATGGCCCAGATGAGCAAGGGGCCGACGAAGCTGAGCCAGCCGACGGAGATGACGGCGGCGACGATGGCGGCCAGGTGGCCGAGGACGGCCCACGTGCGCTCTTCGCTCGTCGGCGCCAGGGACTGGCCGGACGGGTGAGGGATCGGTTGTGTCATGACCCCATCGTGGCGCGACCCCGAGCCGTTCCGCTGCTGGGGAGCACCCTGATCCGACCCTGAGTCACCCTGACCCGCGGCGACGACCGTCGGGTGGGTCCGGGAGGGCCGCGCGCCCCGCGATCGCCGCGCGTGGGTGCTGGCGGGGTTCAGGCGTGGGCGCCCACGGTGTCCTCGGCGTCGAGGGAGCAGACCTCGCTGGCGGGGTCGGCGATGCCGATGGTCGACAGGAGGGTCAGCGTCAGCTCGTGGTGGCCGCGGGCACCGGGGTGGAACGTGTCGTCGAGCCACCCGGCGGGCGCCACGTCCTCACCGGCGTCGGACGCGGCGGACTCCCACGCGGCAGCGTGGTCGACGACGAGGACGCCGAGGTCGCGTGCGACCTCGCGCACCGCCTCCGCGTAGAGCGCGATGAGACGGGGCCCGCGTCCGCCGTCCTCGAGCACCGGCGGCGGCGTCTGGAGGACGACGGTGGCACCGACGTCGCGGGAGCGCTGGACGATCTGGTCGAGGCGGTAGCGGAACGCGCGCACCCCGTCCTCTCCGGCCAGGATGTCGTTGGTGCCGAACATCACGAAGACGACGTCGGGCGCGAAACGCCCTGCACGCCAGTGGAACTCGGGCAGGAGGTCCTCGGTGGTCGCCCCGGACACCCCGGAGTTGATCACCGCGTCACCACGACGCCCGAGCTCACCGCGTACGCGCT
This sequence comes from Terrabacter sp. Soil810, assembly GCF_001429645.1. Lineage (NCBI taxonomy): Bacteria > Bacillati > Actinomycetota > Actinomycetes > Micrococcales > Intrasporangiaceae > Terrabacter > Terrabacter sp. Soil810. The sequence goes on along the minus strand of NZ_LMSW01000011.1, from coordinate 603,873 downwards.
CGGCGAAGTGCTCGACGTAGCCGCGACGGCCGTGCGTGTGCACGACGCCCTGCGTGATGCTGTCGCCGAGGAAGACCCAGGTCACGGGCGGTCCCGAGAGGATCTCGCGGAGGCGGTCGGCATCGCGGCGGGCGTACTCGTCAGCGGTGAAGTCCATCCGCGCAAGGTAACAAGGGATGACGCGGCTGCGACTCCCCCGGACCAGCACGTGGGACGGTCAGGCCGCGCCGGCGCGGGTCTGGGTGCCCACGCCCGAGGCGCCGTCGGCGACCTCGTCGGCGAACGGCTGGGGCCGGTCGTCACCGTGCAGGCTGGGCTCCACCGGGAGCCGGTCGACGAAGCGTGCCACCGCTCCCCCGACGGCCGCGTCCGCGAGCACCCGGCGGTGCCCGAGCCCGGCGGTCGACAGCAGCTGCGCCCCGGGCCAGGACTGCACGAGGCGGGCGGACGGGGCGTGCGGCACCTCACGGTCGAGCAGGTCGTGGACGACGAGCAGCTCGGGCCGCTCGCGGCGCTCGAGCGCGGACGCGATCCTCACGAGGTCGAGCTCGTCGGGCGCGTAGCCGGTGCGGAGGTGGATGCGCTCGACGAGCCGGCGGGTGGTCCGCTCACCCAGGCCCAGCTCGCTCGTCAGCTGGACGAGCAGGTCGGGTATGCCGCTCGGCGGGGCGATGAGCACGAGCCGCTCCGCCGCGAGCCAGCCGTCACGGATCGCGAGCAGCGCGGACAGGGCGCCCATCGAGTGCGCGACGACGGCGCGCGCCGGCCCGAAGCGTGCGGCGACGGCGTCGAGGGAGCGACCGAGCTCGACGGCGTCGGAGGACCCTGCGCCGTGGACACCCGGGTCCGAGCGGCCGTGGCTGAGCCCGTCGAAGGCGACCACCTGCATCCCGCGGTCGAGCAGGGGCGCGACGAGCGGCGTCAGCTGCTCGAGGCTCCCGCCCCAGCCGTGCACGAGGTAGACGACCGGGCCATCGCCCCAGGTCCAGCCGCGGACGGCGCGACCCCGGAGCCCGACCTCGAAGGCTGATCCGAGCAGCTCCCGCACCGGGGTGGCCGTGGTGACGACCGCGGAGGGCGCGGGTCGCGGGGACCCGAGCCGGAACCAGAGACGCTCGGCGACGTGCGCTGCGACGCCCGGGGCCACGGGCTCGGCCACGCGAAGACCGGTTCTCACAAACGACCGAACGATCGTGCTTTTCTCTGACGACACGAAGACCATGATGACTCCTGGACTGGCAGTGGGTTGGGTGGTCGGACGGCGGACGTGCCGTCGGGTTCAGGCCGACCTGGCGACGGGCCGGCAGTCGTCGACGAGGCGGTCGAAGGCCCGCCGAGCACGCTCCTCGGCCCGGCCGTCGCGCATCAGACGACGTGCATGGTGGTGGGCGAGCACGATGCCCTCGAGCTCGTAGCCGAACTGCTCGGGATCGACGTCGTCGCGGAAGTGCCCCTCGCTCACGGCGGTGCCGACGATCATGGTCAGGGACTCGAGCTTGTCGCGCTCGGCGCGCACGAGCTCGTCACGGACCGGCCCCTCCTGGTCGTCGAACTCGCTTGCTGCGTCGACGAAGATGCAACCCCCGGCGTAGCCGGTGGACTGCCACGTGATCCACCGGTCGAAGAACTCACGCACCCGCGGCTCGCCGCGGGGTGTCGCCACGGTCGGGCGCATGACGACGTCGGTGAACCGGTCGCGGGCGTGCTGGAGCACCTGGACCTGGAGCGACTCCTTGGACGCGAAGTGGGCGTAGAGACCGCTCTTGCTCAACTTCGTCGCCGCGGCGAGCGTGCCGATGGTGAGACCTCCGAGCCCGACGAGGGACGCGAGCTCGGTCGCCTCGTCGAGGATCGCCGTCTTGGTGCTCTCACCCTTGCTCATGCACTCATAAAAGCACGATCGTTCGGTTCTTGACAAGAGCCTGGTGGGATCGCGACAACCCGTCAGGCGTCGCGCCACCACAGCAGACGCGAGAGCACGGCCCCGACGGCACGCTCGACCGCCGTCGACGGCTCACCCGAGAGCCCGATCCCGGGCGGTGCCGCGCCGTGGTGGACGGCGAACCACGGTGCGAGCGCATACCAGTCCCGGGCCCGCGCCCGCGTGTCGTGGTCCACTTCGGACGCCACGGCCTCCACGAAGGCGGCGGACGTCGCGTTGAGGGCCCAGGCGAGGTCCACGGCGGGGTCGGTGACCCGGGCGGCGCCCCAGTCGATGACGCCGGACAGGCGCCCGTCACGGGCGAGGACGTGCGCGGGCACGAGGTCGCCGTGGCAGAGGGCCTGGGCACCGACCGTGGAGACGCGGTCGAGCAGCGCCTCACCGGTCGCTCGGAGGTCGGGCGGCAGCAGGGGCAGCACGACGTGCCGGAAGCCCTCCGCCCGCGCAGCCCGCTGGACGTGGTCGTCCGCCGCCGACGGGCAGCCGGCGTCCGCGGCCAGGGGCAACGGCGTGGCATGGAGCGCCGAGAGGAAGGCCGCGAAGACATCGCCGTCCTCGGACGTCAGGTGTCCCGGGTCGACCGCCTCTCCCTCGACGAGGACGTGCCGCACGCGCAGCGGCTCACGGTCGAGCACGACCGGTCGAGGCACCTCCACGGGCAGGCCGTCCCCGATCGCCGGGAGCAGGACCGCCTCGGCGAGCAGGGCGGTCTCCACCTCGGGGCGGCGCGCGGTGCGGTCGACCCAGCGCCGCTCCACGAGCGTCGCCACGGTGTCCCACCCCTGCGGGAGCGGGACCCGGTCGGCGTTCCACGCGCGCACGATCGGCGACCAGACCGCCACGCTGTCGGGCACGATGCTCCCCGGCTGGTCGTCGAACCGGCGCACCAGCTCCTCGACGGTCACCCACTCCCCCCACGACACCTCCTCTGGCTGCCACCGGATCGGACCGTCCCACGTCACGACGAACCGGAAGGCGCGGTAGCGGGTGTGGTCGTCCGCGTAGTCCGCGACCCCGAGCGGCTCGAGCCGGACCCCGGAGACCCCGAGCTCCTCCTCCACCTCGCGCACCGCGCCCCGCGACGGGTCCTCCCCCGCCAGGACGACCCCACCGGCCGCGAGGTCGAGCAGACCCGGGTAGACGTCCTTCGTCGTGGTGCGCCGGTGGACGTACACGCGCCCCAGCGGGTCTCGCACGACGATCGAGGACGCCGCGTGGCGCAGGTTGCGGGCACGCATGACCGAGCGCGGCGCCGACCCCGCGACCTCGCCGGCCTCGTCGTAGAGCGCGACCACCTCGTCGTCGGCCATGGGGCGAGCTCAGCCGAAGAAGGAACGGACGTCGTCGAGCTCGGTGACGTCGTACCAGAGCAGCTCGTCCGCCTCCTCGTCGACACCCCCCGTGACCTCGTCGTCGAGGTGGAAGGAGGCGACGCGCGAGAGCGGTACCGGCGACGTGAGCACCACCTTCGACACGGGCGCACCGTCGCGCGGTGCGACCCACGAGGCGTCGGCGTCCGCCGACGCGACGACCCGTCGGTCCGAGCGCGTGGACCGCAGCCCGGCCGCCGCCTCCACCGCATCGCTGAAGGCGGCGTACTCGAGGTCCTCGACGTCGAGACCCGGCGCGGCCTGCTCGAGGCGCGACGTGACGGCATACGCCGTGCGCGGGGTGCCCGGTCCGGCCGCGAGCGCCCCCGTGCCGGCGAGCTCCTCGAGGCCCGCACGGCCCAGCGGCACGTAGACACGCACGACCGGCATCAGGACTCCCTCCCGCTCGTCAGCTCGGCGAGCGACTCGACGATCGACTGGCCGAGCACGTCGACGTCCGGCATCGCGTCGCGGTCGGCGTTGAGGCCGAAGTAGACGCCGCCGTTGTAGGACGTGATGCCGATCGAGAGCGCCTGCCCCTTGGCGAGCGGCGTCACCGGATAGGTCGAGAGCATCTCGGCGTCGCCGGCGTAGAGCGGGGCCTGCGGGCCCGGCACGTTGGTGATCATGACGTTGTAGAGCCGGCGAGACATCGCCGAGCCGAGCCGCGCCCCGAGGGCGTGCAGGGTCGGCGGGGCGAACCCGGCGAGGTTGGCGAGGGACGTCGCGCCGACCGCCTGGCCGCCCTCCATCTGCTGGCGCATCGCGAAGGCGATCTGGTGCAGGCGCATCGAGGCCCCGGGCTCGCCGACGGGCAGGTTGACGACGCACGCCATGACCTGGTTGGCATACATCCCGGCGGGGTCGTCGCCGTAGATGCTGACCGGCACCATCGCGCGCACCGACGTGTGCGGGCTCACGGCCTCGCCGCGTCCGAGGAGCCACGCGCGGAAGCCGCCGGCGATGGTGGCCAGCACGACGTCGTTGATCGTCACGTCCTCGGCGTACGCCCCACGCGCCAGGCGCTTGCGCACGAGGCGGTAGTCCTCGAGGTCGGTCGCGATCATGACCCACCGGCGGGCCGACCCGATCTCGGCGTTGAGGGGCGAGTCGGGGGCCGGGCGCGCCGCGGTGCGCGCGACGGTGGAGAGCACCTGGCCGGCGGACTCGACGGCACGCAGGCCGACGTTGAGGGCGTCGTTGAGGCCGCCGCGCACGAGGTCGACGACCTGGGTCGGGCGCCGCACCGCGTCGATGACGGCCCCGGTGACGAGCTCGACCGACGAGGGCGAACGGCTCGGCTCCCACGGCACGACGACGTCGTCCTGGCCCTCGCCCTTGACGGCGTCGACGATGACGTGGGCGATGTCGAGGGCGTTGACGCCGTCGATGAGCGCGTGGTGCGTCTTGGTGACGATGGCGAACCGGCCGTCGTGCAGCCCCTCGACGAGGTAGACCTCCCACAGCGGGCGGGTGCGGTCGAGCTTGCGCGGCTGGACCCGCGCGACGAAGTCCTGCAGCTGCCGGTCGCTGCCCGGGCGCGGGAGGCCCGCACGGCGCACGTGGTAGCCCATGTCGAAGGCCTCGTCGTCGACCCACACCGGGTTGCCGATGCGTCCCGGCACGTCGCGGACCTTCTGCCGGAAGCGAGGGATCGCCCCGATCCGGCTCTCGATGATCCGGACGAGCTGGTCGTAGTCGAACCCCTCGCGAGGAGGCTGGAAGACCATGACCGACCCGACGTGCATCGACGTGGTGGACTCCTCGAGGTAGAGGAACGACGCGTCGAGCGAGGTCAGGCGGTCAGACATGCTCACACTCTGCCAGACGCCCCTGCCTAGGATCGTGGCCATGCGTGCGTTTCGTGCCCTCCCGTATGCCGTGTGCGTCCTCGCCCTCGTCGCAGCCGCTGCGTGCTCGTCCGGCAGCCCCGAACCGGGGCCGGGCGGTGCCACCGGCGTCGCCTCGACGGGCAGCGTCAGGCGCCTCGAGGTGACCGTCACCGGCACGACCGTGACTCCGGCCCCGGCGCAGGTCGACCTGCCGATCGGCTCGACGCTCGAGCTCGTCGTGACGAGCGACCACGACGACGAGCTGCACGCCCACGGCTTCGACGTCGAGGCGACGCTCAAGGCCGGCACCCCGACGACGCTGCGCCTCACCGGCTCCGAGGCCGGGGTCTACGAGGTGGAGACGCACGACCCCGCCCTGACCCTGCTCACGGTCGCCGTCCGCTGACCGTGGGGCTCCTCCCGGCCGCGCTCGCCCCAGCCCGGCTCGGCGCGCTGGTCCCGGCCCACGGCGTCGGCAGCCGCGGCGACCTCCCGCTGCCGTTCACGGCCCTCGTCATCGCCGCGGTCGCGGCCCTCGTCATCTCGTTCGTCGCCATCGGCACCCTGTGGCGCGAGCCGCGCCTGAGTGACACGGACGGGGTGCTGCTGCCCGGACCGGTCGCCGCCGTCCTCGACTCGCACTGGCTGCGGGTCGTGGCGCGGGTCCTCGCGGGCATCGTCACGGTGTGGACGCTCGCCGCGCTCGTCCTCGGCCCCGACTCCGCCCGCAACCCGGTGCCCCACGTCGTCTACGTGTGGCTCTGGGTGGGGCTTGCCTTCTCCTCGATGCTGCTCGGTCCGGTCTGGCGGGTCGTCAACCCGCTGCGGGCGCTGCACGCCGGGCTGCTCCGCCTGGCCCACGTCTCCCCCGACCTCGCGGCGCTGCCCTACCGCTGGGGCCTCTGGCCGGCCGCGCTGGGGCTCGGGACCTTCACGTGGGTCGAGCTCGTCGCCGAGGACAACACCTCGCTCGGCTTCCTCCGGTTCCTCGTCGCCGGCTTCTTCGCCGTGTCGCTGCTCGGTGCGGCCGTCTTCGGCCGCACGTGGTTCGACCACGCCGACCCCTTCGAGGCGTGGTCACGCCTGCTGGGCCTGCTCGCGCCGCTCGGTCGGCGCCGCGACGGGCGGTGGGTGCTGCGCACGCCCCTCCACGGTGTCAACGGCCTGCGCGGCCAGCGGGGGCTCGTGCCCACCGTCGCCGTCATGCTCGGCGGGACGGCATACGACGGCTTCTCGGCCAACCTCTCGTGGGCGACGTTCGTGCAGACCTCACCGGTGCCGTCGGCGCTGCTGCGGACCGCCACCCTCCTCGCGTTCTTCGGCCTCGTGGCCGTGACGATCTGGCTGGCCTCGGTCGTCTCGATGAGGCTCGCCGGCGAGCCCTTCTCCCGCTCCTTCGCCTTCGTCAGCGACATCGCTCCGTCGCTGATCCCGATCGCCGGCGGCTACGTCATCGCGCACTACTGGTCCCTGTGGGTCTACCAGGGGCAGTATGCATGGCACCTGCTGACCGACCCGCTCGGCACCGGCGCCGACCTGCTCGGCACCGCCGACCTCACCCCGAGCGACCTGCTCATCCAGCCGACCCTCGTCGCGACGATCCAGGCCGTGAGCATCGTCGTCGGGCACCTGCTCGGCGGCCTGGCCGCCCACGAGCGCGCGATCACGGTCCTCGACCGCCGCGCCGCGGTGATCGGGCAGGTGCCGCTCATGGTCGTCATGGTCTTCTACACGCTCGGCGGTCTGACGATCCTCTTCGCGCCCTGAGCGGCGCCGCCTGCTCAGGTGCCGACAGCACTCGACGAGCGGCTACCCGCGCCCAGCCGACGTCGACGGCCGCGGCGATCGCGTCGGTCCCGACGATCTCCGGGCGGGGCCGTCCACGGCAGCAGGCCGGTCGCGAGGTCGGCGACGGCATGACGCACCGGAGAGTCCGGCGCGTGCTCGACGAGCGAGCGTCCGGCGAGCAGCGCCCCGTCGACGCCCGGGGCGTCGTCGGGCACGAACCGCACCGACGTGAGTCCTGCGAAGCGCAGGAGCGAGTCGGCGATGCGGGACTCGGGACGGGACCCGACGGCGCGGCTGCGGACCCGGTTGACGACGGGGACCGGCTCACCGGACGGCACCGTGCCGAGCTCCTGGAGGCCCCGGACGAAACGCTGCAGCGCCACCGGGTCGGCGCCACCGACGGCGACGACGACGTCGGAGGCCGCCAAGGAGGTCAGGGTGGCCTCGTTGCGGCGGGGGGCGACCGTGTCGTAGCTGAGCTCCTCGTCGTCCTCGAGGCAGAACGCGCAGTCGACGACGACGACCCGCACGAGCTCGCGGCTCAGCTCGAGGACCCGCTCGAGGGCGGCGGCCCGCACCTCGGGCCAGCGCTCCGCCTTCGGCAGCCCGGTCAGCACGCGCAGGCCCGGGACGACCTCGGGGGCGATCCGCGAGAGGGCGGGCAGGTCGAGCAGGCCCTGGTCGGCCGCGCGGCACGCAGCCGCGATCCCCGGCGCCTCGTCGAGCAGCCCCAGGGTCTGTGCCACGCAGCCCCCGTAGGTGTCGGCGTCGACGAGCAGCACCTCGACGCCGCGGCCGGCGATCTCGGCCGCGAGCGTCGTCGCGACGGTCGTGCGCCCCGGCGCCCCGGTGGGCCCCCACACCGCCACGACGGGCGCACGTTCGGGTCCCGGTCGCGGAGCAGTGCCGCGACCCGGGACCTCGCCGTCGACGGCCAGGACCGCGGCGTCGCGCGGCTCGTCCGACGCTCGACCCGGCGCGACGGCACCCGCAGGACGCCACCCGGAGACCTCGTCGGCGGCTGCGGCGGCTGCGGCGGCCTCGGCCGGGCTGGCCCCGTCGCGACCCGCGCCGTCGCGGAGGGCCGCCTCGAGATCGTCGACGTCGGCCGCACCGTCCTCGAGCGACTGCTGCCACCGGTCGGTGCCCGCATCGACCGCAACGGTGGCCGTGATCGTCAGCTGGCGGAGCCGGCGCTCCGCGCCCTCGTCGTCGGCGGGGTGCACCCCGATCACGCGGATCCGATTGGCGCGCAGGCGTTTCACGACCGCCAGGTCGAGTCCACGCAGGTCGGAGGAGACGACGGCGGTGTCGCCGAGGCCGGCGTCGGCCACCGAGAGCAGCTCGGACACGTCGGCACACCGACGGGTCACCGTCACGTCGCGCAGGCCCTCGAGCGTCGTCGCGACCGCCGACTCCCACTGGTGGCTGAGGGCGGTCAGGACCTCGGTCATGCTCCACCGCCCGTGACGGCTCCGACGGACGGGACGAGGGTCAGCTTGGCCTCGCCGTCCACCGCCTCGACGAGGGGCTGGACCTTGTCGGCGGGCACATAGATCTGCACCGACGTCATCGATCCCGACCCGAAGCCGCCACTGCTCGTCATCACCGCGGCCACGGCGGCGGACGCGAGGACCTTCTTCGTCGGGGTGGCCGCTGCGTCGCTCGTCGTCGAGGACTTGGGCGTGACGAAGACGTCGACGCGACTGCCGCGGGCCAGTCCCGTCGTGGACATCGCGTCGGCGCGGACGGTCACCCGCTGCACGTCGACGGCGTCGGCCCCACCGACCGCGGACACGGGCACGAGCTCGCCGGCGCGCACGTCGCGCACCATGAACGAGCCGGTCGGGGCGGGCGCGTCGGCGGCGAGGTAGCCGGTCATGCCGTCCGCGAGCCGGACGTCCGCACGCACGAAGGATGCCTCCTCGACCTCGTCACCGGCGACGAGGTTGCTCGCCGCGACCCAGACCGGGACCCGGTCGTCGGCGCTGGCGACGGCCTTGGCACCGAGCGTCGCCGCGACGACGACGAGCAGCACGCCGACCACGAGGCGGCTGTCGCGCCAGGACGGTCGCTGCAGGCGCTTGGCGCTGGGAGTGGCGAGCTCGGTCATGTGGGCCCCCTGTGGTCCGCTGGTCGATGCCTGGGCGCGCCGGGCGCAGGTCACCGCGACGACGCGGCAACATCTTGCATCAACCGGACGCAAACCGCCCGTCCAGGTGCACAGCTGGGGACGACGCACGATGACGGCGGGGTCGATCTCTAGGATGAGGACGTTCCCTGCCGTGGACCGACCGCTCGAGTGGCAGTCGGGCGGCGGTGTCCGTGCCCGGAGGCGGCGCGACGGGTACGGGTGTGGTCGAGGCCGTCGACGAGACGGTGCCAGAGGAGGAGACAACGTGGCCCAGCGGTTCCTGCAGCTCGCCGAGGTGTCGGAGATCCTCAACATCTCCTCCGCCCAGGCCTACGCCCTCGTGCGGTCCGGTGAGCTGCCGGCCATCAAGATCGGTGGCCGTGGCCAGTGGCGTGTCGAGGCCACCGAGCTCGAGGGCTACATCCAGCGGATGTACGCGGAGACGAAGTCCTTCGTGCAGGCGCACCCCTTCGGCGGCTCAGCCGAGGAGTGAGCCCGGGGCCGCCCCGCCCCGCCACCCTCAGAGGCGACGCACCGACGCGAGCGACCAGAAGGGTACGAGCAGCCGCCCGGTGACGTTGGCCGAACGCCGCGTCTCGTCGGGCGCGTGCTCGGCCAGCTCGAGGTGGTCGGACCCGACGACGTCGACGGTCCCCGTAGCCGGGTGCCCGTCCACGTCGACGACCTCCACGACGGCCCGGTCCCGGCTCACCGCCCGCAGCGCCGCCCCCAGCACGAAACGTCGGGCCACGACCGACGGCGTCCGGGCTCCCGGCCCCAAGCCCGACACGGCCCGGACCGCCGCAAGCGCCACCAGGACGGGCCGTCCCGGCGCGGTCTCGACGAGCGCCCAGTCGGGGCCGACGTCGACGAGCCGTCCCGCGACCACCCGCTCTCGCAGCCGCAGCCCGACGTGCGTCGCGTCGACATGGGCGAGCAGTCGCGCGTGGACGTCGAGCAGCGCCCGCTCACGCCGGGTCCGGTCTGCGACCTCGGCCTCGAGCCCGCGCACGTCATGCAGCGCGAGCTGGGCCTCGAGGTCGTCGAAGAGGCGGTCCCAGCGCATGCGCACACCCTCCCCTGCCCCGAGGACCGGGGCCACTCGATGTTTCTTGACCAACACCATACTTGACCAAACGTAGGTAAACTGCATTGAATGAAACCATGAACAGGGGAGCGCAGGCATCGACGGCCGCACGGTGCTCGGCGCTGACCACAGCCGGGGGCACGACAGCGGAGCCGGGCACGGCCCCCTTCGTCCGGCGCAGCCCGCGCGTCACCGACGGAGGACCACCGGCCACCGCCCGTTCGGTCCGGGCCGGCGCCCTGGGCCTCGGTGTCGCCGTCACGGCGCTCGTGCTCCTCGCGGCCGTCGCCCGGCGAGGCCTGGGCGCGACCGGTGGCACCGCCCGGCCCGACGACGTGCTCCTCGTCCTGCTCGCCTGGGTGGGCGTCCTCCTCGCCGCATGGCTGGCGCTCGGGTGCCTGCTCGGCCTCGCCGCCCTCCTGCCGGGGACGGCGGGACGGGTGGCGGGCCAGGTCGCCGAACGGGTCACCCCGGTCGCGGTGCGCAAGGTGCTGACCCTCGTCCTCGGCGCCTCCGTCGGCTCGATGGCGCTGCCACCGGCTGCGGTGTCGAGCGCCGACACCGGGCCGACCGCACGCGACGCCGGGGGTCAGGCCTCGTCTGCCGCGCCCGGGCTGTCACCCGGCTACACCCCGACCGACGTGACGCCCGGCTACACCCCGACCGACCTGACGCCCGGACACACGCCGACCGACCTGACGCCCGGCTACACCCCGACCGACCTGAGGCCCGGCCACGCACCCCCGGACGGTCGGAGTCCTGCTCCAGCAGGCCCTCCCCGGTCAACCCCGGGGGCCTCTCTCCCCGCCCTCCCGGATCCCACCGTCGGCGCGGGGCCCGGATACGCACCCACCCCGGCACCCGCCCCGCAGGGAACCGGGGCACCCGCACCGCCAAGCGCCCTTACCGGCCCGGGCTACGTCCCCACCCGACCCGCCCCCGTCCACGACGCCGACCGCTCACGCCTGCTGGCGCCGGCCCCGCGGCCCGTGGCATCGGCGCACGACCTCGTCACCGTCCGTCGCGGCGACTCCCTCTGGGCGATCGCCGCTCGTCACCTCGGTCCGGGCGCTTCCGACGCCCAGGTCGCCCACGAGTGGCCGAGGTGGTACGCCGCCAACCGCGACGTCGTGGGCGAGGACCCCGACCTGCTCGTTCCCGGGCTGCAGCTCCGTCCACCCTCGAGCGCGCCGGCACCGGCCGCCGCGTCCCGGTCGACCTCGCCCCACCCGTCCGTCACCCACCCCGGCGTCGGCAGCGGCGCCGCCGCTGAGCAGGGAGCCCGGTGATGGCCAGAGCGACGCCCGCAGCCGACCCGGCGGCCACGTCCGCGCGCGACGGCTTCACCGTCCGACGCATCCCCCAGACCGCACCACGGATCATCAGCGCCGACGAGGCCTGGCACGGCGAGCCGCCCTACGCCCAGGACGCCCTCGCCCTCGACTTCTTCGGCGCGCGCGACGACGAGGACTTCGGCCGCCAGCCGACCCGCACAAGCCTGCTCCCCGAGCCCGCCCCGCTCGTCGTCCGCCTCGCGCAGGCCATCATCGAGGTCGTCTCGGGCCAGCGACCCGCCCCGCAGCTGATCCGCCACACGGCGCCGACGATCTACTCGGTCATCGCCCGGCAGGCCATGGTCGCGGGCCGGCGTCGCGCGCCCGGGCCGAGACGTCCGGCGATCGTGCGTCGCGTGCGCGTGTGCGAGCCCGCCGACGGCATCGTCGAGGCCTGCGCCGTCGTCGTCTCCCACGGCCGCGTCCGGGCCCTCGCCCTGCGGCTCGAGGGCCTCGACGGTCGATGGCTCGTCACGGCGCTCACCATCGGCTGACCGCGACCCGTCATCGACGAGGGCACACGCGGCGTACGCCCTCGGACCGGGCGGCGAACGGCCCGGCACCCTCAGGGGCCGGGCCGTCTCGCGTGGTGGGTCAGCGGCGCTTGCGCTTGACCTTCTTGCCGCGGCGGTCGGCCTTGCGCTCGACGGTCTGCTGGCCGCTGGTCTCGACGGCGCGACCGTCCTCACCGGGAGCGGTGTAGTGCAGGGCTGCCGGGCGCTGCGCCCCGGGGTCGAGGTCGACGCCCGAGACCCGGACACCGGAGCCGAACGGGCGACGTCCTGCCGCCAGGGCCTCCGCCTCCTCGTCCGTCTCGCCGTTGCGGGCGGCGGCACCCGTCGTGTCGTCGGCCACGTGGCCGGCAGCGGCGAGCCCGCCGACGAGGTCCCCGACCGACATCGGTGCGGCCCCGACGGGGGTCGCAGCGGCCTCAGGAAGCTGCACCTCGACGGAGAAGAGGTGGCTGACCGACTCCTCCTTGATGGCCTCCATCATCGCCTCGAAGAGCTGGAAGCCCTCGCGCTGGTACTCGATGAGGGGGTCGCGCTGGGCCATGGCCCGCAGACCGATGCCCTCCTGGAGGTAGTCCATCTCGTAGAGGTGCTCGCGCCACTTGCGGTCCAGGACCGACAGGACGACGCGGCGCTCGACCTCACGCATCGTCTCGGCGCCGAGCGTCTCCTCGCGCTGGTCGTACGCGTGGTGCGCGTCGGACATGAGCTGCTCGCGCAGCAGGTCGGCGGTGATGGCCTGCCGGCCGCCGGCCATGTCCTCGACCTCGTCGACGGTGAGCGAGACGGGGTAGACCTGACGCATCGCGTCCCAGAGCTTCTCGAGGTCCCAGTCGGCCGCGAAACCCTCGGCCGTGGCGGCGTCGACGTAGGAGCCGACGACGTCGTTGACGAACAGCCGCAGCTGCTCGTGGAGGTCCTCGCCCTCGAGCACTGCGCGGCGCTCGTCGTAGATGACCTGGCGCTGGCGGTTCATGACGTCGTCGTACTTGAGGACGTTCTTGCGGATCTCGTAGTTCTGCGCCTCGACCGAGCCCTGGGCCTTCTGGATCGAGTTCGTCACCATCTTCGACTCGATCGGCACGTTGTCCTCCATGCCGGCCGTCTGCATGAAGCGGTCGACGAGGCCGGCGTTGAACAGACGCATCAGGTCGTCGTTGAGCGAGAGGTAGAAGCGCGACTCGCCCGGGTCGCCCTGGCGGCCGGACCGACCACGCAGCTGGTTGTCGATGCGTCGCGACTCGTGGCGCTCGGTGCCGAGCACGTAGAGTCCGCCGAGCTCGGTGACCTCCTCGTGCTCCGCCGCGACGTCACGCTCGGCCGCGGCGAGGGCCTCGTCCCAGGCGGCTTCGTACTCCTCCGGCGTCTCGTGCGGGTCGAGACCGCGGCGCTTGAGCTCTGCGACGGCCCGGAACTCGGAGTTGCCGCCGAGCATGATGTCGGTGCCTCGACCGGCCATGTTCGTCGCGACGGTGACGGCGCCCTTGCGACCGGCGTCGGCGACGATCGCGGCCTCGCGCTCGTGCTGCTTGGCGTTCAGCACCTCGTGCTTGATGCCGCGCTTCTTCAGCTGCTGCGAGAGGTACTCGCTCTTCTCGACCGACACGGTGCCGACCAGGACTGGCTGGCCGACGGCGTACTTCTCGGAGATGTCGTCGACGACGGCGTCGTACTTGGCGACCTCGGTGCGGTAGACGAGGTCGGCCTGGTCCTTGCGGACCATCGGGCGGTTCGTCGGGATCGGGATCACGCCGAGCTTGTAGATCGAGTTGAGCTCGGCCGCCTCGGTCTGGGCGGTGCCGGTCATGCCCGAGAGCTTGTCGTACATACGGAAGTAGTTCTGCAGGGTGATCGTGGCGAGCGTCTGGTTCTCGTTCTTGATCTCGACGCCCTCCTTCGCCTCGATCGCCTGGTGCATGCCCTCGTTGTAGCGGCGGCCGGGGAGCATGCGGCCGGTGTGCTCGTCGACGATGAGGATCTCGCCGTTCATGACGACGTAGTCCTTGTCCTTCTTGAACAGCTCCTTGGCCTTGATGGAGTTGTTGAGGTAGCCGATGAGCGGCGTGTTGACCGTGTCGTAGAGGTTGTCGATGCCCAGGAGGTCCTCGACGCGCGCGATGCCGGACTCGAGGACGCCGACGGTGCGCTTCTTCTCGTCGACCTCGTAGTCGCCGCGGCCGTCCTCACCGCGGTTCAGGCGGGCGGCGATGCGGGCGAACTCGACGTACCACTTGGTCGCGAGGTCGGCCGGGCCGGAGATGATGAGCGGCGTGCGCGCCTCGTCGATGAGGATCGAGTCGACCTCGTCGACGATGCAGAAGTTGTGGCCACGCTGGACGAGCTCGGCGGGGTCCCACGCCATGTTGTCGCGCAGGTAGTCGAACCCGAACTCGTTGTTGGTGCCGTAGGTGATGTCCTTGGCGTACTCGGCACGACGCTGCTCGGGCGTCATCGAGGCGAGGATGCAGCCGGTCTCCATGCCGAGCGCGCGGTGCACGCGGCCCATCAGCTCGGACTGGTACTCGGCGAGGAAGTCGTTGACGGTGATGACGTGGACGCCCTTGCCCGACAGGGCGTTGAGGTAGCTCGGCAGGGTCGCGACGAGCGTCTTGCCCTCACCGGTCTTCATCTCGGCGACGTTGCCCTGGTGCAGCGCGGCACCACCCATGAGCTGCACGTCGAAGTGACGCTTGCCAAGGGTGCGCTTGCTCGCCTCGCGGACGGCCGCGAAGGCCTCCGGCAGCAGCATGTCGAGCGTCTCGCCGTTGTCGAGGCGCTCGCGGAAACCCTTGGTCTCGTCGCGCAGCTCCTCGTCGGTGAGCTTTTCGAAGTCGGCCTCGAGGGCGTTGACCTGCTTGGCAAGGCCCTGGAGCTTCTTCAGGGTCCGGCCCTCGCCGGCGCGAAGCAGCTTCTCGATGACGGCCATCTGGTGATCTCACTCCCGACTGAACGTGTGGACTCGCCCGGTGGGCGGGCTCCATCGCCCGTGATGGGTCACGGGACCCGCCTAGGCTAGCCGCCTTCCGGACACAACGACCAACGCATCGGCGGTCGGGCCGGTTCCGGCACCGGCGCAGCCCGCGCCCCCTCCCGTCACCGACGGCGTATGCCGTGTGCCCGGGGGCGCGCTCAGCGGCTCGTGGCGGCGTCGGCCGGGGCGGGCTGCTCGGGCGCGGCGAGCGCGTCGCCCGACGCGGCGGGCAGGTCGCCCGACGGGTCGAGGGACAGGTCGACCCGACCGAGTCCGAGCCAGTCGGCCATCGACTCGAGGTTGGCAACCAGGGCGGGGCGGGCGTCGGCAGGGGCCCCGGGCTCCCACGTGACCCGGTGGCAGCGCAGCACGCCCGCGACGCGGTCGGCCTTGAGGTCGCAGCGCGCGACGAGGGCGTCGCCGTACAGGAAGGGCAGGACGTAGTAGCCGTGCACGCGCTTCTGCGCCGGCGTGTAGATCTCGATGCGGTAGAGGAAGTCCCAGAGGGCGTGGATGCGCTCGCGCTGCCAGACGAGCGAGTCGAAGGGACTGAGCAGGGCCTCGGCGTGCACGCGCCGGGGCAGCCGTGCCTCGGCGTGGAGCCAGGCCGGCTTCCAGCCCGGCACGGTGACCGGGATGAGCTCGCCGTCGGCGACGAGCTGGGCGATGGCCGGGCGGGCGTCCTCGCGCTTGATCCGGAAGTAGTCGGCCAGGCACAGCTCGGTGCCGACGCCGTGGGCCCGGGCGGCGATGCGGACGAGCTCGAGATGGCGGTCGGGGTCGGCCTCGGGACCCGGCCGGTCGGTCCAGGCCGCCCGCAGCGGCGGTGGGGCGGTCGCGGCGAGCGCGGCATAACGTCGCTCGAACTGGGTCGTGCGCCCCGCGGAGCTGATCTGCCCGGCCCAGAAGAGGTACTCGAGCGCCTGCTTGACGTCGGACCAGTTCCAGCCCCAGTGGTCGGTCCGGCGCGGCTGGTCGTGCGCGAGGGCGACCTCGACCTCCCGCGCCGTCATGGGGCCACGGGCCTCGACCTCGGCCCGCACCAGGTCGACGTAGTCGGGGCGCTCCTCGAGGATGCGCCGCATCCCGCCCCACGCCTTCTCGGCGGCCGCGCGCATGCGGAAGTCGAGCAGCGGCCACGTCGAGGGCGGGACGAGACTGGCCTCGTGGGCCCAGTACTCGACGAGGCGCCTCGGGGCACGGTCGCGGGCCCGGTCGAGGAGCGCGGGGTCGTAGGGCCCCAGACGTGAGAAGAACGGGAGGTACTGGCTCCGGGCGAGGACGTTGACGCTGTCGATCTGGACGACCCCGACGCGGTCGATGACGCGCTGCACATGGCGCATCGTCGCCGCGAACGGCTCGGGTCTCGGGTCGAGGAAGCCCTGGGCGGCGATGGCGACGCGGCGGGCCTGGGCGCGCGTCATCGGGCGCGTGACGACGGTCATGGACGGTGCTCCTGGACAGGTCGGCCGTGTCGGCGGGGTCGGCCGTGTCGGTCGGGTCAGTTGGGTCAGTCGGGGTCGATGAGCCGCTGGCGCACGGCATACATGGCTGCCTCCATGCGTGAGTGCATCTGCAGCTTGTCGAGGATGTTGCGGATGTGGTTGCGCACGGTGTTCTCGGAGATGAACAGCTCGGCGCCGATCTCGCGGTTGAGCTTTCCCTTGGCGACGCGCTGGAGGATCTCGAGCTCGCGCTGGGTCAGCCGCGGCAGCTCCAGGCCGGGCGTCGGCGCCGGGGGGACGTCCTTCTGGCTGATCGCCTTGAACTCCTCGAGCAGCTTGGAGGCCATGAGCGGAGAGAGCAGGGACTGACCCTGGAAGACGCCGCGGATGCCGGCCGCGACCTCCTCGGGCGGCACGTCCTTGAGGAGGTAGCCGTTGGCCCCGGCGCGGACCGCCTCGAAGAGGTTGGCCTCGTCGTCGGAGCTCGTCAGCATGAGGATGCGCGCCGAGGGGACCCGCTGCTTGATGACCCGGCACGCGTCGATGCCCCCGCGCTTGGGCATGCCGACGTCCATGACGATGACGTCGGGCAGGATCTCCTCGGCCTGGTCGACCGCCTCGACCCCGTCGGCGGCCTCGCCGACGACCTCGATGCCGTCCTCGGTCGACAGGACGGTCTGCAGTCCCCGGCGGTAGAGGGCGTGGTCGTCGACGATGAGGACACGGATGACGTCGGGGGGCGGGTTCACCCCTCCATCTTGGCCCAGACCACGGACACCGCGCCCGCCGGAGGCCCCGCCGCGCCGTCGGGGCACCGGGGACCCGTCGGGGCGTCCCCTCGGGAGGGGACGCCCCGACGCCGTCGATGCCCGGGGTGCAGGGGGTTCAGCCCGTGGCGGCGACGGCGGCGTCCGCGTCGGTCTCGAGGTGCAGCACCCCGTAGCTCCAGCCGCGTCGCCGGTAGACCACGCTCGGGCGGTCGGTGTCGGCGTCGTGGAAGAGGAAGAAGTCGTGTCCGACGAGCTCCATCTGGTTCACGGCGTCCTCGAGAGACATGGGCGCGGCCGTGTGGATCTTCTCGCGGACCTCGATGGGAGAGTTGCCGAGCGCACCGAAGCGCTCGAGGTCGTCGACGCGGCCCTCACCGGAGTCGCCGGAAGCGGCGTCGCCCCGGGCGGACCCGTTGGCAGAGGCGTCGATGCGTGCGGTCGCCTGCGCGACCGACTCGGGGATCCGTCGTCCGCGGCTGACCTTGCGCTTGTCGTGCACCCGCCTCAGGCGGTCCATGAGCGTGTCCACGGCCGCGTCGAGGGCGGCGTACTTGTCGTCGAGACAAGCCTCCGCCCGGATCACGGGGCCCTTCGCGTGGCACGTGATCTCGACCTTCTCGGACCCGCGGGCGACCCGCTCGTGGGTGACGACGACGTCGATGCGGTGCACCTTGGGCGCGAGCGCGGGCACCTTGGCCAGTCGCTCGTCGAGCTGCTCACGGAATCGGTCGGGGATCTGGACGTGGCGTCCAGTGACGACGATCTCCACGGTTCCTCCTTGATCGCGCACGTCTTCTTCGTGCGGTGCAGTGAGAGTGTTTCCGGGCCTCTGGTCACCTAGGACAGGCCCGCGGTCGACGCGGCACCACCCCTTCCTGTCGATCACGTCCCGGGGAGGCGGCCGGCAGGCCGTTCCTCGTGGGACGGGGGTCCATGACTCGACACTACTTGGGCCGCGGGCCCACTGGAAGGCGTGCCGGACATCCCCCGGCAACATCACACGCACGGCGCCCGCCGGGCCACCCCCACCCGCCCCGGGTCATCCACGGGTCCGCTGGGTGGCGGCCAGCGAGGCCCCCATGACGGAGCCGGCGCCCGCGGCTCGGAGCGCCCTGGCCGCCTCGGCGAACGTGGCACCGGTGGTGACCACGTCGTCGACGAGCAGGCAGCGCCGACCCCGGATCACGCTGCGCCACAAGGGGATCACAGACAATGCCCCAGCGAGGTTCCCGCGACGCTCGACCGTCCCGAGCCCGGACTGGTCCTCGACCCGGCGCACGTGGCGCAGGGCCGGGGCGACGCGCAGCGCGGGTCCCGGTCGGTCGGCGAGCTGCGCCACCGCCGCCTCACACAGTCCTGTCATCGGTGTGTCGCCGCGTTCGCGCACGGCGCGCCGCGAAGAGGGCGCGGGCACGACGAGGACGGCTCCCCCGTCCCAGCCGGCGCCGGCCAGTGCTGCGTCGAGCGAGGTCGCGAGCAGGGGCACGAGCACGGCCTCGAGGTCGCGGCGGCCGGCGTCCTTCCACGCCGACACCGCGGCCCGGAGCGGGTCGGCGTAGACACCCCAGGCGTGCACCGGCGGCATGCCGTCCGGGACCGGGTGCGGGACGACCCAGGGCCCTCCCCCGTGCACGCGGGCACCGGTCGACACCACGGGCGTACGCGTGGAGTGCCCGCGCGCGTCCCGTGACGCCGCGGCACCGAACGCCAGATCGGCGAGGGCACGTCGGCAGCGTGCGCACCAGAGGCTGCCCGGGCGCAGGCACCCACCGCACTCCCGTGGCAGGACGAGGTCGGTGAGGGCGCTGTCCCGCACCCGGGCCAGGGCGCCCGACAGGACGACCCGCACGGACCGTCCGACGGCTCCGGCCCGCTCGAGGCGTGACGGGCTCCCCGGCCCCGGCCCGCGATGCCCTCGCACGGCTCCAGCCCACCGCACGGGGACCCGTCGGTCGAGGCAGCCTCCCGCCCCTGGGGACGGTAGGCGTCACCGCCGAGGGGCTGTGGACGGGCGGAGGGCGCCGCTCAGCCGCCGGGGACGAGGACGTCGCTGCCGCGCTCGATGAGCGGCCAGTTGGAGCCGGCCCTGGCGAGCACCCGGTTGTCGCTCGTGACGATGATGAGGCCGCGTGGACCGCCGACGGTCGTGATCGTGACGGCACCGGGGACGGGGCTCAGACGCGCTGCCCCCGAACGGGTCCCGTCGACGCCGGCGCCGATCGTCGCGAGCCAGGCGCGCATCGCGTCGCCCTTGCGCACCTGCCCCAGCACGGCGTAGCTGACCGGGTCGAGCCACGTGACGTCCTGGATGCGCGTCAGCGACTGGGCCTGGCGCAACGGCTGCGACAGTCCCTCCGGCTCGCCGTTCGTCGCCCGGACGATGCCGCTCAGACCGAGCTGCTCGTCGCCCCCCGAGCGGTCGGTCGTGACGACGAGCACGCGCGTGGCGTCGGCCGCGACGGAGATGGACTTGACCCGGCGGTCCCCGAGCCACGGCGTGCTGATCGGCTTCGGCGTCGAGTCGGGGTCGCTCGAGACGGAGTCGAGGACGAAGACCCGGTTGTCGCCGTGCCCGTCGCTGCCCGCGATCCACAGGTAGCCGTCGGCGTCGTAGACGGGCCGGATCAGCGACGCGGCGAACGGTGCCACCGACCTCGGCTGCTCGGTGGCCTTCCAGATCGACAGGTCCCGGCGGTTGGCCGACACGGCCGCGACCTGCTTGCCGTCGACGGACAGGGCGAGGGTGCGCCACGTGTCGGGGATGCGCGCGACGTCCCCGTCCTTGGGCTTGAGGTCAGGTCGCTTCGCATCCTGGGTGTCGGGCACGTAGCGCGGGTCGAAACGGCGGAGGGCGTCGCCCGTGCGCAGCAGGGCCGTGTCGAGGAAGGTCTTGGGGACGAGGCCGTAGCCGAGCTCCGACGCGGACGCCACCGAGGTCACGCTGCCGGGCAGCTCGAGCTGGGTGCTGTCTACCGCCAGCGACACCGAGCTCACCGACGAGATCTGGCTCAGGGTCTTGCTCAGCTGGGCCCACATCGCGGCCCGTCCGACCGGGTCCGCGGACAGGGCCTCGCTGCTGAGGTTGACCTGGGCCCTGCCGTTGACGACGGGGACGGCGTTGACGGCCAGACGGGTGCCCGCGGGCACGCCCGTGGTGACGGCGCCGGCGAGGTGACCGGGGACGGCGCTCAGCTGGGCGCGGGCCAGAGTGGTGGCCAGCCGGGTCCCGATCGGGAACCACCGCGAGTCGGGCACGAGGTCGCGGCCGGTGCGCGTCACGTAGTGGACGACGCGGTTGACGTAGACCCGGTTGAACTGGTCGTTGTCGAGCCACAGCCCGAAGCCCGTGCTGGGCAGCTCGACGCGCCACTCACCGCCGACCTTGGTCAGGCCGAGGATGACCTTCTCCCGCGCGCCCGGGGGCTGCTCGACGTAGCGTCCGTCCGGCGTCAGCCGGGCGAGCCCGGCCGCGCTGACCTCGACCGTGTCGTCGGTCAGCCGTCGCACCGTGAGGTCACCGTCGTAGACGACGACGTCCTCGCTCGACCAGCGCCACAGGTCGACGGACTGCGGCACGAGGAACGACCGCCCGGTCGCGTGGGTCTCGTCGGTGTCCTCGCCGGCACGGAGGAAGCCGCGGACGACGGCCTCCTGGCTCGCCCCGTCCACCGGACCGACGGCCACGACGCGGACCGGCTCGTTGAGGACCTCGCCGAGCGCGCGCCCCTCGACGACCGGGCCAGTGGCGGGCAGGCCGCCGCAGGCCGCGAGGGTGGTGGATGCGACGAGCAGCAGCGCCGCGAGGCCGCGGGCTCTCACGGGGCACGCTCCACGACGATGCGTCGCAGGCGCACCGTGTCGTCGTCGGCAGGCTGGTCGGGACCCGACGAGCCGGGGCGGCCCGCGGTGTCCATGGAGTCGTCCCGTCCGGCCGCGCGTGCCCGGGCGGCCTCGGCTGCGAGCGGGCTGAGCGGCAGCGGCGAGCTCGTGATGGTCGCGTCGGCCTGGCGCGGCAGGGTGAGGCGGAAGCACGACCCCTCGCCCCGGGCGCCCCAGGCCTCGAGGCGGCCGGCATGCAGCCGAGCATCCTCGAGGGCGATGGCGAGGCCCAGGCCGGTGCCGCCGGTCGTGCGTGCTCGGGCGGGGTCGGCCCGCCAGAAGCGGGTGAAGACGAGTGCCGCCTCGCCCGGACGGAGCCCGACACCGTGGTCCCGCACGGTCACTGCGACGGCGGAGTCGTTGGAGCCGATCGTCAGCTCGACGGGCTTGCCCTCGCCGTGCTCGACGGCGTTGGACACGAGGTTGCGCAGGATGCGCTCGATGCGTCGCGAGTCCATGTCGGCGACGACGGGGCTCGAGGGTGCGTTGACGACGAGCCGGGTGCCCTTGCGCCCGGCCAGGGTGCGGTGGGCGTCGACGGCGCGCTCGACGCAGGCGCGCAGGTCGCTCGCCTCGACTTCGAGCACCGCGGCGCCGGCGTCGAAGCGGGAGATCTCGAGCAGGTCGCTGAGCAGCGACTCGAAGCGGTCGAGCTCCCCGCGGAGCAGCTCGGCCGAGCGTGCCACGGTCGGCTCGAAGTCGCCGCGTGAGTCGTGGATGAGGTCGCCGGCCATGCGGATCGTCGTGAGCGGCGTGCGCAGCTCGTGCGACACGTCCGACACGAAGCGCTGCTGCACGCGCGAGAGGTTCTCGAGCTGGGCGATCTGCTGCTGGATCGAGGCGGCCATGCCGTTGAAGGAGGTGCCGAGGCGCGCGAGGTCGTCCTCGCCCTTGGCCTGCATGCGCTCGTTGAGGTTGCCCTCGGCGAAGCGCTCGGCCACCGCGGCGGCGCGACGCACCGGGTCGGCCACGAGGCGCGTCACGACGAAGGCGATGGCACCGATGAGCAGGATCAGGGCAGCCCCACCGAAGAGGAACGTCTGCCCGATGAAGCTGATGATCTCGCGCTCGCGGTCCATCGGGTAGATGAAGTAGAGGCCGTAGTTGCCCGCCACCGGGAGCACGACCTTCTGGCCGACGATGACGGCCGAGATGCTGTCGCTGCCCTCTTCGATGGTCGCGACCTGCAGGTGCTGTCGCTCGGGCTGGGCCGCGACCTGCTGACGCAGCTCGTCCGGGATGAACCGGACGCCCACGCTTCCGCTCTCGATCGGCCCGACGATGAACGGCGACCTGTTGTCATCGAGGCTGGTCAGCACGACATAGCGGGTCTCGTTGCCGGCGTCGCGGCGGTAGGTGTTGATCAGCGTCGTCGCGAACTGCGTCAGCTTGGCCTGCGTGTCGGTCTGGTCGGTCGAGTCGAACTGTCCCTGCGCGTCGGTGGCGTCGCGCAGGCTGTCCTCGGACGCGATGCGCTGCCGGCTGTCGACGAGCCCCTGCGCGATCGAGCCGTAGAGGTAGGTGCCGACCGCGGTGAGCACGAGGATGCCAAGCAGCATCGTCACGACGACGACGCGGAAGCCGAGCGAGGCCCGCCAGAGATGGAGCAGCCGGCGCCACGCGCCACGCAGCGCCGAGCCCACCCGCGAGGCGAGGCCCGCGGGTCCGCTCCGGGCCGCGCGTTCGGTCATGTCAGGTCGGCCCGGCCTTGTAGCCGACACCACGGACGGTCACGACGATCTCGGGCCGCTCCGGGTCGTGCTCGATCTTGGAGCGCAGTCGCTGCACGTGGACGTTGACGAGGCGGGTGTCGCCCGCGTGGCGGTAGCCCCAGACCTGCTCGAGGAGCACCTCGCGGGTGAACACCTGCCACGGCTTGCGGGCGAGCGCGACGAGGAGGTCGAACTCGAGCGGCGTCAGCGACAACGACTCGCCGTCGCGCTTGACGGAGTGGCCGGCCACGTCGATCTCGAGGTCGCCGATGGACAGCTTCTCGGGCGCCGGCTCGTCACCGCGGCGCAGCCGGGCGCGGACGCGGGCGATGAGCTCCTGCGGCTTGAACGGCTTGACGACGTAGTCGTCGGCGCCGGACTCGAGACCGACGACGACGTCGACGGTGTCGGTGCGTGCCGTGAGCATGACGATGGGCACCCCGCTCTCGGCGCGGATGCGGCGGCAGACCTCCATGCCGTCGAGCCCCGGGAGCATGACGTCGAGCAGCACGAGGTCGGGCCGCGACTCACGGAAGGCGCCGACCGCCTCGGAGCCGTCGGCCACGTGCGTGACCTCGAGCCCCTCGTTGCGCAGCACGATCCCGAGCATCTCGGCGAGTGCGAGGTCGTCGTCGACGACCAGTACCCGACCCTTCACGACACACTCCTTCCCGGGACCCGCGGACCACGCGCCCCGTACGTCCTGACCAAATCATCACACACGCCTGACGACCTGCTGACCGTCCCGAGCCCGTATGCCGTCCGCGCACCCTCCGCGGCCGCCTCCCGAGAGCGCGCCACGCGGCCTCCGGCCTCGGACGGGACGAGGGGCCCCGACCGTGGTCGGGGCCCCTCGTCGAACGGCTCGGCGCAGCCGCTCAGCTCTGCGTGACGTACCACTTGCCGCCGATCTTGACGGCCTTGAAGCTCGAGACGACGTCGGCGGCGAGGGCCGGCTCGGTCGTGACGCTCTCGAAGGTGGCGTTGTTGCCGTTGACGGTGGCGCCGCTGATCTTGAGGCCCTGGAAGGCGGCCCCGAGCTCCTTGATCTGGTCGAGCATCGGGGTGATCGTCTTGCCGCACGCTGCGGCTGCGCCCGGGATGCTCGAGATGGCCTTGCCGCCCGTGGCCATGAGCTCGCACACGGTGTTGCCGTCGCCGGCCACCATGGCGCCGAGCCACGAGGTCATCGCGGCCTCGGGCGTCGACTGGTCGACCGGCCCGGCGGTCGCGCCGGGCGTGCCGGTGCCGGTGCCCGTGCCGGTGGCGCCGGTGTCGTCGGTCGTGCCCGACGACATCGTGTCGGACGGAGAGGTCGCGCTCGAGGTCGAGCCGACCGCTGAGGTCGGGGTGGCCGCCGGGTCGACGGACTTCGAGCAGGCGGCGAGCGAGACGGAGAGGGCCAGTGCGAGTGCACCGGTCAGGAGCTTCTTCATGGAGGGTCCCTGCCAGACGGGTGGTCGGTGAGTCCCCCGATCCTCCCACGGGACGGGGCTCCCGGAGCCGTGAGGGGCGGGGCGCGACCTGCTCCCGGGGATGCACGACGCCGGGCGCCAATCCCCCCCAAAAGCCCCCGTG
The DNA here is from genome assembly GCF_001429645.1 of Terrabacter sp. Soil810. Classification (NCBI taxonomy): domain Bacteria; kingdom Bacillati; phylum Actinomycetota; class Actinomycetes; order Micrococcales; family Intrasporangiaceae; genus Terrabacter; species Terrabacter sp. Soil810. The sequence continues at coordinate 579,519 of NZ_LMSW01000011.1, read as the reverse complement.
CGGTCCGGCGAGCGGGGATGATCGCCCGGTGACGAGCGACACGAGGGGAACGACCCCGGCCGCCGCGCTGGACCCGCAGGCCGGACCTGCCGCCGGCGCAGCGGGCGGCACGCCCGACCGCACCTCCGGCGGCACGCCCGACGGCTCCTCCGGCGGCACCCCCGAGAGCGGTCAGGAGCCGGCACCCCGCGGTCGACGTGGCCCCCTCCCCCTCGGCGTGCGCCAGGCCCTGCCGGGGCTCGTGATCCTCGTCGCCGTCATCCAGATCGCGCGTCCGGTCGGGGATCCCGACACCTTCTGGCACCTGGCGGCTGGCGACCGGCTCCGCGAGACGTGGACCTTCAACGGGCCCGACCCGTGGAGCACGATGTCGACCCAGCCGTGGCGGCTGCACGAGTGGCTGCCCGAGCTGCTGATGAGCGTCGTCCAGCAGCTGCTCGGGCTGCCCGGTGTCGCGTGGCTGCTCCCGCTCGGCGGTGCCGCCATCGGCCTCACGCTGTGGCGCGCGACCCGGCCGCGGGCCTCGCTGCTCGCCTCGGCCGCCGTGACGTCCGTGGCCCTCGTCGCGATGAGCCAGAGCCTGTCGCTGCGGCCCCACCTGCTCTCCTTCGCCTTCGCGGTGGCGTTCACCGCCGCGTGGCTGCGCTCGGCCGCCGACGGCCGCCCCAGGTGGTGGCTCGTGCCGGTCACGTGGGTGTGGGCCTGCACGCACGGCATGTGGTTCTTCGGGGTCGTCATCGGCGTCGTGGCGCTGGCCGGGATCGCCCTCGACCGTGCCGTGACCCGTCGGCAGTGGCTGCGGCTCGCGCTCGTTCCCCTCGCCTCGGTCGCCGCGGCCGCCGTGACCCCGACCGGACCGGAGCTGCTCCTGTCGCCCTTCGCCGTCAACGAGACGACCCAGTACATCGAGGAGTGGATGCCGCCGTCGCTCCACCAGCCCGGCTTCCTCGCGTTCCTCGCCCTCGCCGGCACCGTCGTGCTCGTGTGGGCGCGGTCGCGATACCGCGCCCGCTGGACCGACATCCTGCTCGTCGGCCTGGCGATCGGGCTGGCCCTGCTCTACAGCCGCACCGTGGCCGTCGGTGCCGCCGTCATCGCGCCCGTCGCAGCAGTGACCATCCAGGGCCTGCTCCCACCCGACCGGGAGCCGGTGACCCGGCGCGAGGTGGGCCTGACCGTCGGGCTGACGGCCCTCGGCCTGCTCGTCGCGGCGCTCGTCCTCCCGACCAGGGCGGCCGTCCCGGCCTGGGGCGCCAACGACCTCGACACCCCCCTCGGCGCGCTGCCGCAGGGCACGGTCGTCTGCAACGACTACGGGGTCGGGGGCTGGCTCATCTGGCGTCACCCGAACGTGCGCCCCACCATCGACGGTCGCGTCGAGGTGTATGCCACCGGGCACGTCAAGGAGCACATCGACTTCGAGCGGGCCGCCCCTGGCTGGCAGGACTACGTGCGCCGGACCGGGTGCACCTACGCGCTGCTGACGAAGGGACAGCCGGTCGTCGAGGCCCTGACCCAGCAGGCCAGGTGGACCGTCGTCCAGCGCGGCTCCGAGTACGTCCTGCTCCGCGCGCCGCTCTGACGGCGAACACCTCCGCCCCGGACGTACGTATGCCGCCCACCTCCGTGAGGTGGGCGGCATACGTACGCCGTTGCGTGCCGTCCCGATGCGGAGCGGCGGTGCGGGTGGGCTCAGTAGCGGTAGTGCTCCGGCTTGTACGGGCCGGCGATGTCGACGCCGAGGTACTCGGCCTGGCCCTTGGTCAGCTCGGTGAGCCGGACGCCGAGGGCGTCGAGGTGCAGGCGCGCGACCTTTTCGTCCAGGTGCTTCGGCAGGGTGTAGACCTGCTTGGCGTAGTCGCCGGTCTTGGTGAAGAGCTCGATCTGGGCGATCGTCTGGTTGCTGAAGCTGTTGCTCATGACGAAGCTCGGGTGGCCGGTCGCGTTGCCGAGGTTCATCAGGCGACCCTCGGACAGCACGATGATCGAGCTGCCGGACGTGAAGGTCCACTCGTGGACCTGCGGCTTGATCTCCGTCTTCTGGATGCCGGCGACGCGAGCGAGGCCCGCCATGTCGATCTCGTTGTCGAAGTGGCCGATGTTGGCCACGATCGCCTTGTTCTTCATCTTCGTCATGTGCTCGGCCGTGATGACGTCGTAGCAGCCGGTCGTCGTGATGAAGATGTCGGCGGACTCGACGACGTCCTCGAGGCGGGCGACCTGGAAGCCCTCCATCGCGGCCTGCAGGGCACAGATCGGGTCGATCTCGGTGACGATGACGCGCGCGCCCTGGCCACGGAGGGACTCGGCGCAGCCCTTGCCCACGTCGCCGAAGCCGGCGACCACGGCGACCTTGCCGCCGATGAGGACGTCGGTGGCGCGGTTGAGACCGTCGATGAGCGAGTGGCGGCATCCGTACGTGTTGTCGAACTTGCTCTTGGTCACCGCGTCGTTGACGTTGATGGCCGGGAAGAGCAGCTCGCCGGCCTCGGCCAGCTGGTAGAGGCGGTGGACACCGGTCGTGGTCTCCTCGGTGACGCCCTTGATGCCGGCGGCGACCGTGGTCCACTTCTGCGGGGCCGTGGCGAGCGTCTGGCGCACGAGCTCCTTGAAGACGCCGAACTCCTCGGAGTCCTCCTCGGTGGTCGGCGGCACCTGGCCGGCCTGCTCCCACTCGCGGCCCTTGTGCACGAGCATCGTGGCGTCGCCGCCGTCGTCGAGGATCATGTTCGGGCCCTCGCCGCCGGGCCAGGTGAGGATCTGGTCGGTGCACCACCAGTACTCGGGGAGCGTCTCGCCCTTCCAGGCGAAGACGGGCACACCCTGGAGGTCGTCGGCCGAGCCGTGCGGGCCGACGACGACGGCCGCGGCGGCCTCGTCCTGCGTCGAGTAGATGTTGCAGGAGGCCCAGCGGACCTCGGCACCGAGCGAGGTGAGCGTCTCGATGAGCACGGCCGTCTGGACGGTCATGTGGAGCGAGCCGGCGATGCGGGCGCCCTTGAGGGGCTGGGCCTCGGCATACTCCTCGCGGATCGCCATGAGGCCGGGCATCTCGTGCTCGGCGAGTCGGAGCTGGTGTCGGCCGGCCTCGGCGAGGCTCAGGTCGGCAACCTTGTAGTCGAAGGACATGAGTGATCGTTTCCTTTGATCGTCGGTGTGCAGACCCGGCGCGCCCCTCTGGGCTCTTGTGGCGGGTCATCACCCACGCCGGCAGTCGCCCAGTCTAGCGGCGCGCCCGACGGGCCTCGAATCACCTGTCGAGCCCTGAGCGTCGTCCGTCTCCGCGCTCTCTGACGGCATACGGGGCGTGGTCGACCCCGAGGTGTGCCGCTGGACCCCGCACGCGCGTCAGTGCGTGGCCGCGGCCTCGTCGTGCTTCTTGCGGCGCGGGAGGACGTGGAGCACCGCGACGACGACCGCGCCGACCACGAGGCCGATGAGGGCCGAGGCGAGCGTGTTGACGACCCACGCCAGGAAGCCGCCGATGCCGGCGACCCCGGACACGCCCTCCTCGAGGTGGTGGACGACGTCGTAGAGGGCGTGCCAGCCGAGCTCGTCGACGCCGACGAGGAGGATGTGGCCACCGACCCACAGCATCGCGGCGATGCCGACCGTCGACAGGACCGAGAGCAGCTTCGGCATCGCCTTGACGAGGCCGCGCCCGATGCGCTGCGAGGCGCCCGACTCGCGCTCGGCGAGGTGCAGGCCGACGTCGTCCATCTTGACGATGAGGCCGACGACGCCGTAGACGAGCGCCGTGATGAGCAGCGCAACGATGACGAGGATGATGAGCCGCGAGACGAACGGCTCGGTGTCGACCTCGTTGAGGGCGATGACCATGATCTCGGCCGACAGGATGAAGTCGGTGCGGATCGCGCCGGAGACGACGGCCTTCTCGTCGACCTCGCCGACCTCGGCCTCCTCCTCCTCGTGTCCGGCGACGATCTCCCAGACCTTCTCGGCGCCCTCGTAGGCGAGGTAGGCGCCGCCCACCATGAGGATCGGGGTCAGCAGCCACGGCAGGAACTGGCTGAGCACCATGATGACCGGGAGGATGATGAGCAGCTTGTTGCGCAGTGAGCCGAGGGCGATCCGCTTGATGATCGGCAGCTCGCGCTCGGGTGCCAGCCCCTGCACGTAGCGCGGGGTGACGGCCGTGTCGTCGACGACGACGCCGGTGGCCTTGACGCTGGCCTTGGCGGCGGCCGCACCCACGTCGTCGACGGACGCCGCCGCGAGCTTCACGAGTGCCGCGATGTCGTCGAGTAGGGCTACGAGTCCGCCTGCCATGGCGTCATCCTAGGGTGGTCTGGGAGCCGGCTGGGAACGCGCTCAGGCCGGTGCGTCGAGCTTCAGCCCGAGCAGCGCGTTCTCGACGACCTCCGCCAGGGCCGGGTGGATCCAGTACTGCCCGCGGGCCAGGTCGTGGACCGCGGTGCCGAACGCCATGCCCTGCACGAGGGGCTGGATGAGCGAGGTGGCCTGGGCGCCCATGAGATGGGCGCCCAGGAGGAGTCCGGTGTCGGGGTCGGCCACGAGCTTGCAGACGCCCGTCGTGTCCTCCATCGCCCAGCCGTACGCCGTGTCGCCGTAGGCCTGCACGTATGCCGTGTGGGCCAGCCCCTGGTCCACGCACTCCTGCTCGGTCAGGCCGACGGTGGCGATCTGGGGGTGGCTGAAGACCCCCGACGGCACGTTGTCGTGAGGCAGCCGGCGCAGCTCGTCGGGGTGCACGAGGTTGTGCGCGATGGTCCGCGCCTCGGCGTTGGCCAGGTGCTTGAGCTGGTGGGGCGCACTGATGTCGCCGAGGGCCCACACCCCGGGTGCGCTGGTGCGACCCCAGGCGTCGACCTCGACGCGCCCGTCGTCGAGCAGGCTCAGGCCACCGGCGTCGGCTCCGAGCCCCGCGCTGTTGGGACGGCGACCGGTCGCGACGAGCAGGAGGTCGGCGTCGACGACGGCCGTGCTGTCGAGGTGGAGGCGGACCCCGGCTCCCCCGTCGCCCCGCTCGAGACCGACGACGCTCGTGCCGGTGCGCACGTCCCACTGCTCGCGGGCGAGGTCGGTGAAGCGCTGCGCGATCTCGGTGTCGAGGTGACGCAGCAGCAGCGAGGAGCGCGCGACGACGGTCACGTGCACGCCGAACGAGGCGAAGACGTGCGCCATCTCGGCCGCGATGAAGCCGCCGCCGATGATGGCTAGCCGCTCGGGCAGCGCGTCGATGCGCATGATCGTGTCGGAGGTGTGGAACGGCACGCCCGCCTCGGTGACGACCTCGGGGATGACCGGGTGGGCGCCGGCGGCCACGACGACCTGGTCGGCCGTCAGCGTCTCCTCGCGTCCCTCGCCGAGGTCGACGGTGAGCGTCCGGTCACCCGTGAAGCGCGCATGCCCGAGGTACGCCGTCGTGTTGGGACCCTCGACGCGGTAGCGCCGGCCACCGTCGGAGATGGGGTCGATGCGCCCGAAGACCCGGTCGCGCACGTCGGCCCAGCGCACGCCCTGCAGGGTGGCGTCGACGCCGTAGCGGCCGGCGTCGCGCACGTCTCGGGCCATGTCCGCGGCGTAGACGAACATCTTCGTCGGGATGCAGCCGACGTTGAGGCAGGTGCCGCCGAACGTCCCGCCCTCGATGATCGCGACGCGCTTGTCGTCGAAGTCGGGCGTCACGAGCGAGTTGCCCGATCCGCTGCCGATGATGGCCAGGTCGTAGTGCTCCGTCACCGTGGCAGCCTACGTGGCACACCCGGCCGAGCCGGGACGGCATCCGGTCCCGTGCGGCCCGCCCACGGCATACGCGGCCGGTCGTCTCCGGGGGCTCAGGTGTCCCGGGCCCCACGCAGCAGGCGGACGTGGGGCGACGTCGCGGGGTCGAAGCCGAAGCCCAGAGCGAGGTAGGTCGCGGCGAAGTCGGTCAGGGCGACGTGGTGGGCGAGGCGCAGCAGCGGGTCGGCTGCGGGGGCGTCGACGAGCGACACCCGGACCCCGGCGTCCTCGGCGACGGACACGACGGTGTCGGCGAGGCCGTGGCCGTCCCCGGGCGAGGTGTCGCGCAGCATGATGAGCCGCAGCGGCGGCCGGCTCGGGCCGTCGAGAAACGGGTCGGCGAAGATGTCGTCGCTCCCACCGCCGCCGGACTGGCCGGGTGCCAACGGACCGTCGAAGCACGCGACGATCTGGCTGGCCGCGTCGGGCAGGGCGCCGTGCGCGACGGGCACCCGACCGGTGCGACCGAACATCGCGGCGGCCCGGCGTGCGGTGACGTCGCCGAAGGGGCCCTCACCGAGGACGATGGGCGTCGACTCGGCCAGCTCGGTCGCGAGCACCTTGGCGGGGTTGACGAACGACTCCGACGAGGGACGCGCGTCGGTGGCCGTGCGGTCGAGGAGGTCGGCGAGCTCGGCGAGCGTCTCCTGGCTGACGGACGCGATGCCCATGGCGTCGGCAGCGAGCAGGGCCGGCGTGGCCTGGGCCCACACCGACGTGCGGGAGGACGAGCCGCCGACGGCGATCGGGACGTGCACGCCGTGGGCACGCGCGCAGACCTCGGCCAGCGGCGACTCGCCCGCGCCGACCGTCACGAGGAACGCACCGCGCCGGGCCGCCTCGGCTGCGAGGGCGAGGGTGCCGGCCGCACGACCGGACTGCGACACCGCGATGACGACGTCGAGGGCCCCCACCCAGCCGGGCAGCGACCCCGACGAGCAGCTCTGGACCGGCAGCGCCGACGCGCCGCGCGAGACGGCCTCGAAGAGGTCGGCCACGGCGACCGACCCGCCGGCGGCCGCGACGACGACGCCGCGGGGCTCGACGTCACGCAACCGGTCGAGACCGGCCTCGGCCGACGCGGCGACGGTGCGGCGCACCTGGGCGCCGGCGCCGGCCAGGGCGCGCAGGGTGTCGCTGGAGTCGAGGGAGGCGAGGGCACCCTCGTCGTCGAGGCGGGCTTCGTCGAACACGGCGCCCACGGGCCTCAGCCGTCGGTGCGTCGGGCGAGGTCGACGAGGAGGACGGGGACGCCGCCCTCGACGGGGTACGCGAGGTGGCAGGCGTCGCAGCGGAGCTCGGCGACCTCGGCGTCACCGACGACGTTCACCGCGTCGGTGAGCTCACCCTTGCACTGCGGGCACCGGATGATGCCGCGCAGCCACGGCTCGATGGTCTGCTGGCTCTGGCTCACGAAGCGTCTCCTGCGTCCTGGACGGTGGTGGACCCGGTCTCCTCGGGAGCGTCGGGTGCGTCGGGGGTGTCGGCGCCCGACCGGATGAGGGCGAGCAGCTCGTCGCGCACGTCCTGCATCGTCTCACGGTCGGCGGCCTCGACGTTGAGCCTCAGGAGCGGCTCGGTGTTGGAGGCGCGCACGTTGAACCACCACATGGGGACGTCTCCCTCGGGGCTCGTGACGGTGAGCCCGTCGAGCTCGTCGGTGCCGGCCCCACGCACCTGGGCCCAGGCTCGCACCTGCTCGACGACGGCGGCCTGGTCGGTCACGGTCGAGTTGATCTCGCCGGAGGCGACGTAGCGCTCGTACTCGTCGCAGAGCTCCGACAACGGGCCGTCCTGCTCACCGAGGGCGGCGAGGACATGCATGGCGGCGAGCATCCCGGTGTCGGCGTACCAGAAGTCACGGAAGTAGTAGTGGGCCGAGTGCTCGCCACCGAAGACGGCTCCGGCGCGGGCCATCTCGGCCTTGATGAACGAGTGACCGACGCGCGTGCGCACCGGCGTCGCGTCGTGCTCGACGACGATCTCGCGCACCGCGGCGCTGGAGATGACGTTGTGCACGATCGACACCTCGGTGTCGCCGCCCTCGCGGGCCCGGAGGATCTCGCGGATCGCGACGAGGCCGGTGACGGCACTCGGCGAGACGGGCTCGCCGTCGGCGTCGACGACGAAGCAGCGGTCGGCGTCACCGTCGAAGGCGAGGCCGATGTCGGCGCCGTGCTCGCGTACGGCGGCCTGGAGGTCGACGAGGTTGGCCGGGTCGAGGGGGTTGGCCTCGTGGTTCGGGAAGGTGCCGTCGAGCTCGAAGTAGAGCGGGACGATCTCGAGCGGCAGCTCGGGCAGGTCGGCGCCCGTGCCGAGCACGGCCGGAACCGTGTGACCGCCCATGCCGTTGCCGGCGTCGACGACGACCTTGAGGGGACGCGAGCCGGACAGGTCGACGAGGCCGCGCAGGAAGGCAGCGTAGTCACCGAGCAGGTCGCAGGTCGTCACCGACCCGGGACCGCCGGCCGGGTGGGCCAGTCCGGTGCCGCCGTCGAGCAGCCACTGGGCGAGGTCGCGGATCTCGGCGAGACCGGAGTCCTGGCCGACCGGACGCGCCGCCGAGCGGCACAGCTTGATGCCGTTGTACTGGGCCGGGTTGTGGCTCGCGGTGAACATGGCGCCGGGCAGGTCGAGGGCGCCACTGGCGTAGTAGAGACCGTCGGTCGAGCAGAGCCCGATCACGGTGACGTCCACGCCACGCGATGTCACACCGGCGGCGAAGGCCGCGGAGAGCTCGGGCGAGCTCGGCCGCATGTCGTGGCCGATGACGACGCCGCTCGCGCCGTCAGGCACGGCGACGACCTCGGCGAACGCGGCACCGATGGCGTGGGCCACGTCGGGCGAGAGCTGGTCGGGCACGATTCCACGTACGTCGTAGGCCTTGACGAAGTCTGCGAGGTGGGGCACGCCGAACACCCTAGTGGTCAGGAGTCCTTGAGGATGCGCAGGTGTCCGCGGCGGCCGGACTCGACGGCGCCGGAGTCCGCCTCCGCGTCGGCCTGGCCCCGAGAGGTCGTGCGGGCCTCCCCCGGGCGGCTCGTGCGCGGCCGGCCGGCCTCGCGCACGGCGTCGGCCAGCGCCAGGAGGTCGTCGGCGGCCAGGGCCGGCTCGGGGAAGTCGCCGCCCACGCGCACGACCTCCCAGCCACGGGGAGCCGTCATGCGCTCGGCGTGCTCGCGGCACAGGTCGTAGGTGTGCGGCTCGGCGTACGTCGCGAGCGGACCCACCACGACCGCGCGGTCCGCGTAGGCGTAGGTCAGGGTCGCGACGGCGGGACGGGCGCATCCCGTCTTCGAGCACCCACGTGTCAGACCCACGATCCGGGACTCTAGTCCGCCCTCCGGAAGAGGACGAATCACCACGCCGTCGGATCACGAGATCACCGAGGGCGTATGCCGTCGGGTGGCGTCACGCGTCCCGGCGCCGGTCGATCTAGAGTGGGCTCGTGGACACCGCCTCGCCCCGCACCCCCGGGCGTCGACGTCGGCGTGACCGGCACGGCCGCGGCCGACGTGGACCACTGGCCTGGCCGCCCGTGCCCGCCATGACCTCGCGCCGGGACGAGTTCGACGACTTCGTCCTCGACGCCGCGGCCCGACTCGAGGCGACGTGCGGGCGTGCCTTTCCCGCAGTGGAGTTCGCCGTCGAGGACGTGCCTCGCGGACCCGCCCCGTGGGACCACCGCGAGGTGCCGCTCGGCCGCCTCTACCCGGCGACGAGCGCGCGTACGGCGCGGATCGTCGTCTACCGCCGCCCCGTCGAGACGCGGGTCACCGACCGTCGTGACGTCGCGGCGCTCGTCGCCGACATCGTGACGGAGCAGGTCGCCGGCCTGCTCGGGGTGTCGCCGGAGGAGCTCGACCCCGGCTTCGGGGAGTGACGGACCGCTGGTGCCCCACCGGTCCGTCACCGGGCCTCCCTCGCACATCGCCGTGACGCCCCGTCACCGTGGCCCCCGTCCGCGCTAGTTGCGCACCTGACGCACCGGCACCGACAGGGCCCGCACCGGCGCGTCGCTGAGCGAGGCGACCGAGAAGAACGGCACTCCCCTGTCGACGCCTGACACGGAGACGACGCCGCGCAGGAGGCCCTTCGTCGGCACGACCCACACGCCGTCGGCGTCCTTCGCGTCGACCGCCACGGTCGTCTCGGCCGGCACGTCCACCGTGGACACCTGCGCGCCGTCACCGGTGCCGAGGCGCACCTGTGCCGTGGCGGGAGACGAGCCCGCCGTCAGGAGAAGGCGTTTCGTCGTGCCGTCGAGCCCGGGGAGCTGGACTCCGGCGACGCCCCGAAGAGGTGGCGTCGCGGGCGTCCAGGCGAAGTCACCCATCTGGTCGCCGGTGGTCGACCGTCGCTCGGTCCACGCCGCCGCCACGAGCGGATGGTCGGACCGGACACCCAGGCCCATGGTGGCCGTGTTGGACGGGACGCCCACGTCGAGCGTCGAGCCGGCCGGGACGCGGACGGCCCTGAGGCCCTCGGGCTGGACCGCACCCTTGTCGGTGAGCAGGCGCACCTGGGCCAGGGCCTCGGTGTCGCCGGGGTTGGCGAGGCGCAGCCAGATCCCGCCGCCGGTCTCGACGCCGGGCACGACGAGGTCGGTGCTCGGTGACGCAGCCCGGGTCGAGTCGTCGATGCCGCGGCCGGTCGCCCCGAGGATCCACTGCTCGTCGAGCACGGCCGACACGACCCCGCCGATGGCAGTGACGTGGACGACCGGCCCGGCCTCGTCGGGGGCGACGGCGTCGAGCGACACGACCTCGCGCGACAGCGGCGGGATCGAGATGCTGCGTTCGCCGGCCGCGTCGACGGGGCCTCCGCGCCCGAAGGCCTCGAGCGAGACCGACACGGCGTTGGCGCCGGGGTTGTTCACGATGATGCGCTCGGTGCGAGAGGGTCCTCCACCGCCGCCGACGAGCCAGACGTCGGACGACGGAAGCTGGCACGGTGTCACGGCGAGGCCGCGGTCGTCGTCGCCGCTGTGGCGCCACACCTGCGTGGCCACGAGCCCGGGGGCGAAGGCGCCCCTGGCCTTCGCGATGACGACCTCGGGGGCCGAGACACCGGCCGAGGCCACCTCTCCCCGGTCGGACGTCTGGGCCAGTCCGGTGGACGACGGGCCGGCGAGCAGCTGCACCGTGCCGGAGCCGCCGACCGGCGCCCCAGCGACGACGCCCTGGTCGGGGGTCGCGGCGGCGACCGTGACGGTGCCCGTGACGTCACGCAGCCCGGTGGCGCCGAGCCGCTGCTGTCCCGGGCACACGAGAGAGGCCTCGTCGAGCAGGACGTTGGACGACTCGGGCAGGCCCGCCTGCTGACCCGGGGTCGCCAGCTGCAGCGAGCCGCTGACGCGGGTGGCGCCGAGCGCGAGGCCCGCGGCCACGAGCGCCACCGACCCCGCCCTGACCATGCCGGACACGTTGGTCATGTGCGCCTCCTCGAGCGTCGGTTGCCGAAGGGCACGGCCATGAAGACCACGAATCCGAGCAGCAGACCCTGCCCGAGGCGCCACCACGGCTGTGCCGCAGCGAGATCGATCTCGAGGTCCCCCGAGGTGGCGGGCACGGCATACGTCGGCTGGGCTGCGCCGGCCACGGGCGGCAGCTCTCGTCCGTCGAAGGTCACCAGCGCCTGCTGCGACCACTCGGCGGGCTCGGCGAGGACGACGAACCGGGCTGCGGAGCCGGCGGTGGCGGCAGGCAACGTCGTGCTCACCGCGGCGTGCGGCCCCGAGGTCGGCACGACCCGCAGCAGCGCACCGTCGCCGTCGACGAGGCGGGCTCGCGATGGCGCGGTCGCCGGGGCCCCGCCGTCGGCGGCCGGCAGCGGCTGGACCTTCCAGAGGATGCCGCGCTCGCTCGTGCCGAGACGGCTCAGCCCCTCGGAGGAGTCGAGCCGACGGGCGAGGGCGGAGTCGGCCGTCGCGCGCACCTGGACGAAGCCGACGCCCAGGCGGGCGAGTGCGGTCGAGTCGAGGGAGTCAGCCCCACGACCGCCGACGAGGTTGGCCACCGCGTCGACGAGCGGGGCGTCGTCGGCGTCGGGGGTGCGGTCGAGGTCGCGCAGCACCTCTCCCGGCTCCTGTCCGGCCAGCACGAAGTCGACGACGTCGTCGGACGGGCGCAGGAGCAGCAGACGGTTGCCGAGCGGGCCGCTCCCCTGCTCGAGCGCGACGGCGGGCAGGGTGGCCTGTCCGACCGAGAGCGTGCGACCGATGCCCTGGAACCCCCAGGCGGCGGCGCCGGCCAGGACGGGGACGACCGCCAGCGTCGCGGCGGCGACGGCGGCCGCGAAACCCCAACGGCGGCCGGGTCGGCGCAGCGAGGCGAGCACGGGCCTGCTGCCCGCCAGCACGCCCACGAGCAGGCCGGCCAGCCAGAGCTGGATGCCGACGCCGGCCCAGAGGTGGGCCGCCGCGGACCGTCCGACGCCGGTCTCGGCCGAGCCGAGCACGACCCGCTCCGACACGAGGGCGCAGGCGAGCCCGACCAGCGCGAGGAGCCCGCCGGCCAGCAGTCCGACCGACTCGGCACGGCTGCGTCCGCGGGTCGCGAGGCCGACGATCCCGAGGAGGACGAGCGGGGCCCACAACCACATGGCCCAGGTCGTGGCGCCCGGCTCGCCGAGGACGTGCGCGAGCACGCCCCACGGGCCGCGGGCCTCGGAGGTGGTGACGAGACCGGGGCCCGACAGGAGCAGGCGCGGGTCCTCGACGAAGCGGGCCACCCACGGCCCGAGGAGCGCGGTGGGCACGACGAGCAGGACGAGCGCCCGGGCACGACGCAGGCCGGGGCCGAGCACGAGGAGGAGCAGGGCAGCCACGACCGAGAGCGCGAGCAGTGGCGGGGCGAAGGCCCCGAGCACGGCGGTCGCGAGCGCCGTCGCGAACGTCGCCGTGAACGTGCCGTCACGACGCGCCGCGAGGCAGTAGCCGGCGAGGACGAAAGGCAGGAGCACGTGCACGACGGCGACGCCCACCCGGCCCTGCGAGATGCCGGTCGCGGCGACGCCGGCCGTCCCCCACGCGAGGGCGGCCAGAGCCCGAGCCGGCCGCGACGAGGTGACGACGCGTCCGGCGAGGTAGGCGGACCACGTCGCGAGCACGGGGGTGAGGAAGAGCAGCCACGCGAGCGTCACGCCCGCACTCGAACGGCTCTCGGCGACGCCGGGGACCCGCTCGGCGAGCCAGGTGAGGGCCGAGAGGACGGCGAGATGGGGTCCGGACTCGGCGCCGGTGCCGAGGCCCGCGCCGTGCCAGGCGTCGCGGAAGGCGTGCCAGAGGCCGGACGCGTCGGTGGTCAGGGGCCGCAGCTCGCCACCGGCCACACCGGCGTTCGTCGGCGACAGGGCGCCGGCGCGGATCGCGTCGCGCCAGGCCACCGTGGTCGCGACGAGCACGGCGAAGACGGCGAGGAAGCCGGGGTGGGTGACGATGCGACGCGGCAGCGAGGCGGGGAGGTGGTCGAGGGACTCGGAGTCTTCGGCGACGGGACCGGTCTCGGTGGTGACCGCCGCCTCGCGGCGGGCGCGGGTGCGCTCGGGCGTGATGGCGTCCTGGATGTGGTCGATGGTCGTGCGGGCGGCCACCGCAGGGGCGACGAAGAGCGTGCCGAGGTGGTCGCGACGCAGTCGTTTGGTCCGACGTCCGCGCCAGCGGGCGCCGAGGGTCGCGACGGGGTGCAGCAGCGCGCCGACGTCGGTGAGCTCGCGCCAGGCCTGCCTGGGGCGCTTGGCCACGAGCAGGGTCAGTGACGACACGACGGCCGACAGGGCCATCCAGACGGCGAGGAAGGGCGCGGCCAGCGGCGAGCACCGGGCCAGCGTGACCTGCCGGGCCGCCCGGCGGCCGCGGCGTTCGAGCTCGCGCGGCCGGGCGACACCGGGTCGCTCGCCGTCGATGCCCGCGGAGGCGTCGCGCACGACCGCTCCGGGCACGACGATCACGCGGTGGCCGGCGAGCTGCGCCCGCCAGCCGAAGTCGAGATCGGCTCCGTGCTCGACGAACGCGGTGTCGAAACCGCCGATGTCGTCGTAGGCGGAGCGTCGCACGAGCATGCCGCTCGTGCTCACCGCGAGGACGTCCGCGCGGTGGTCGTACTGGCCCTGGTCGGCCTCCCCGCGGACGGGCGAGGCGAGCCGGCGGCCCGTGCGGGTGATCTGGATGCCCATCTCGACGAGCCGTCGCGGGTCGTCCCAGTCGACGATCTTGGGGCCGGCCACCCCGACGGACTTCGACCGGAGCCCGGCCTGGAGCAGCTGGGCCAGCGCGTTGCCGCGCGGCACGGTGTCGTCGTGGAGCACCCACACCCAGCTCGTCGAGGCATCGGCACCGACGGGGAGCGCGGCGATGCCGGCGTCGATGGCGCGACCGATCGGGACGCGCCCGTCGAGTCGGACGATCTCGACGGACGGGATGGCCCGTCGCACTCCGGAGTGGGCGCGCGCGATGGCGTTCGACGTGTCGCTGCTCGCGACGTCGACGATGACGAGCCGCGCTGGCGGCAGTGTCTGGGCGGCCAAGCCGTCGAGACACTGCGCCAGCCACGCAGCTCCGTTGTGCACGACGACGATCGCGTCGACCGTTCCGTTCGGTCGCTGCCCGGTGGAGGGAGGGGCGGACAACGACACGGACGACGCACTCCCCGCGCCAGCGGGGGTGCTCAGGTCTTCGGCGAGCTCGTCGGGCACAGCGGCTACCTGCACCCGGACACCTGCGAGGTGCCGGGGTGGAACCTCACGATCAGACCGCGCGCTTCTTCAGCTTGCGGCGCTCTCGCTCGGACAGTCCGCCCCAGATGCCGAATCTCTCGTCATTGGACAGGGCGTACTCGAGGCACTCGGACCGCACCTCGCAACCCACGCAGACCTTCTTGGCCTCGCGCGTGGAGCCGCCCTTCTCGGGGAAGAACGCCTCCGGGTCGGTCTGGGCGCAGAGCGAACGCTCCTGCCAGGAGAGCTCACCCTCCTGCTCGCCCGTGTCCGACCAAACCACCATCAACTCGTGCATGACCCCTCCTCGACCCTGACTGCACTTTGTGTCAGCACTGTCGCACCGAGCGGCACCGTTCTCCGGAGGTTCTGGACAAATACGTCCATTCATCCCAGTGATCCAACCCCGACCGAATACAACAATGAAATTACATGCGTGTCATATGCCCCACGTCAAGCCCGTTGGTGATATTCGCAGGTTCGAAATGCCGGGGCCGACCCCGAACGACGTGACGGGGACAGCCTGCTGAGAGGATCGGCGCATGCGCATCACCGCCCTGGCCGGAGGAGTCGGCGGCGCCCGGTTCCTCCGGGGCCTGCTCCACCACGCCCGACTGACCTACCCGCTGGTCCCCGATTCCGATCCCACGGATCCGCTCGAGCTCACCGTCATCGGCAACACCGGCGACGACATCACGCTCTTCGGGCTGCGCGTGTGCCCGGACATCGACACGCTGCTCTACACGCTCGGCGGCGGCATCCACGAGGGCCAGGGCTGGGGACGCGCCGACGAGTCGCACCACCTCGCCGCGGAGCTCGCCGCCCTCGGCGCCGAGCCGCAGTGGTTCACGCTCGGCGACAAGGACTTCGGCACCCACGTCTACCGCTCACAGTTGCTCGGCCAGGGTATGCCGCTGAGCGCGGTCGTCGACCGCCTCTCCGCCCGCTGGGGGCTCGGTGAGCTCGGGGTCCGCCTCCTGCCGATGACCGACACCCCGGTGGAGACCCACGTCGTCGTCGAGCAGGACGGCGAGCAGCGCGCGATCCACTTCCAGGAGTGGTGGGTGCGCCACCGCGCCGAGCTGGCGGCCGACCGCTTCGTCGTGGCCGGTCTCGACCGCGCCACGCCGGCGCCGGGCGTCCTCGACGCGATCCGCGAGGCCGACGTCGTCATCCTGCCGCCGAGCAACCCCGTCGTCTCGATCGGCATCATCCTCGGGGTCCCGGGGGTCCGCGACGCCCTGCGCGGTACCCGGGCGCCCGTCGTCGGGGTCTCCCCGCTCGTCGGGGGCCGTCCCGTGCGCGGCCACGCCGACGTGTGCCTGCGCACCATCGGCGTCGAGGAGTCGAGCGCCGGCGTCGCCGGGCTCTACGCGGACTTCCTCGACGGCTGGCTCGTCGACGAGGACGACCCCATGCCGGAGCGCCGCGGCCTCGAGGTCGTGCGCCGCCCGCTGCTCATGAGCTCGGTCGAGGCGGCCGCCGACATGGCCGGCGCCGCGCTCGACCTCGGCCTGCGGCTGCGCGCCGAGCGGGCACCGGCGTGACCGCACCGATCACGATCACCCCGCTCACCGGCATACCCGAGGTGTGCGAGGGGGACGACCTCGCCGACGTGCTGCAGGTCGGACTCGACCACGCGGGCGTGCGCCTGCTCGACGGCGACGTCGTCGTCGTCTCGAGCAAGATCGCGAGCAAGGCGCTCGGCCTCGTGACGCACGACCCCGACAAGGACCGCGTCGTGCGCGGCGAGACCGAGTACGTCGTCGCCGAGCGCTCCGTCGGCGACCGCGTGACGCAGATCGTCCGCGCGAAGGCCGGCCCGATCATGGCCGCGGCCGGCGTCGACGGCTCCAACACCGGGGCCCGCGGTGGCTGGCTGCTCCTCCCCCACGACCCCGACGGCGTCTGCGAGCAGGTCCACGACGCCCTCGTCGAGCGGCACGGGGTCCGGGTCGGCGTCGTGCTGAGCGACACGGCCGGGCGCGCCTGGCGCGTCGGCCAGGTCGACTTCGCGCTCGGGGCCCACGGCCTACGTGTCCTCGACGACCTGCGTGGCGGCAGCGACGCCGACGGCAAGCCGCTCGAGGTGACGACCCGCGCCGTCGCCGACGAGATCGCGGCAGCGGCCGACCTCGCCAAGGGCAAGGTGTCCGCCGTCCCCGCCGCGGTCCTGCGCGGCCTGTCCGGGATCCTCGTCGACGAGCCCCTCGAGTCCCATCCGCGAGGGCGCGACCTCGTGCGGACCGGGCCCGGCGACTGGTTCGGCTACGGCCGGGTCGAGGCCGTACGCGCCGCGCTGGGGATCGAGCCGGGCACCCCCGCGGCCGTGGCGGTCGGCGTGGCCCCCGCGGGCGCAGACACCCGCCTCGAGGCGGTCTCGCGCGCGGTCCGCGCGGCGATGCACGGCGTCGAGTCGGGCACCGCCGACGTCGGGCGTCTCTCCGTCACTCTCGGGGCCGACAGCCCCTACGAGCTCGGGCAGCTCGTCACCCGGCTGCGCGCCGCGCTGTGGTGCGAGTGGCTGGTCGCCGACGTCGCACCCCCGTCACCCGACGGGCTCTCGGTGGTCGTCCACGTCTCGGGCACGCACCCGGCCTGAGCCGTCGGGACGGCTCAGGCCGGGTGCCTCAGCCGACCGTGAAGACGACCTTGCCGAAGACGTCGCCGTCGACCATCCGGGCGAAGGCGTCGCGCGCCTCGGCGAGCGGCAGGACCGAGTCGACCACCGGCTCGATGCCGCGCTGCTCGACGAGGCGGGCCAGCTGGGCGAGCTCCTCGCGGGTGCCCATCGTCGAGCCGACGACGCGCAGCTGCTTGAAGAAGATCTTCGTCAGCTCGGCCTTGGCGGGGGCGTCGCCCGACGTCGCACCGGAGATGACGACCGTGCCTCCGGGACGGAGGGAGTTGACCGAGTGCGACCACGTGGCGGCGCCGACCGTCTCCATGACCGCGTCGACGCGGTCGGGCAGGCGCTCGCCCGAGGCGAAGACGCGGTCTGCCCCGATCTCCAGGGCCCGCCGGCCACGGGCCTCGTCGCGCGACGTGGCCCACATCCGGTAGCCCGCGGCCGAGCCGAGCTGGATGAGCGCGGTGGCGACGCCGCCGCCGGCGCCCTGCACGAGCACCGTGCCGCCCGGCTGCACGCCGGAGTTGGTGAAGAGCATGCGGTAGGCCGTGAGCCACGCCGTCGAGAGGCACGCGGCCGTCTCCCACGCCATCGACTCGGGCTTGGGCACGACGTTGCCGGCCGGCACGAGCACCTTCTCGGCGAGCGTCCCGTCGTGCAGCTCGGACAGGAGTGTGCGCCGCGGGTCGAGGGTCTCGTCCCCGCGCCACCCCTCCGACGGGATGACGGCGTGGACGATGACCTCGTTGCCGTCGGGGTCGACGCCGGCACCGTCGCAGCCGAGGACCATGGGCAGCCGGTCCGGCGCGAGACCCACCCCGCGCAGGGACCACACGTCGTGGTGGTTGAGCGCGGCGGCGCGCAGGTCGACGACGGTCCAGCCGGGCCTGACCTCCGGGTCGGGACGCTCCCCGACGACGAGGCCGGAGAGCGGGTCGGAGGCGGACTGACCGGCGGCGTAGGCAGCGAGCATTCCAGCACCATAGTGACCGGAGGTCGAGCGGCGCCCCGGTAGGGTCCTGCCCGTGACCGACAACACCCCCGTGCGCCGCGAGCCCCAGGACGCGCTGACCGCGACGGCGACGGCAACGGCAACGGCGACGCGAGAGCGCACCACCGCCACGGCGGCCGGCGAGAGGGACGCTGTCGCCGGTGTCGGACGCCGGGGCGTCGACGCGCAGTCGGTCGCCCTCGTCGCCGTCTTCACGGCGCTCCTCGTCGCGGCCGCGGTCGTGCCCGGCATCCCCGTCGGCGGGTTCGGCGTGCCGGTCACCCTCCAGACCCTCGCCGTGATGCTCACCGGGCTCGTGCTCGGACCGCTGCGCGGCGGGCTCGCCGTGCTGCTCTACCTGCTGCTGGGCTTCGTCGGGCTGCCGGTCTTCAGCCGCGGCCAGTCCGGACTGCAGGTGCTGAGCGGACCGACCGCCGGCTACCTCGTGTCGTTCCTCGTCGCGGCCGCGGTCGTCGGCATGGCGGCTCGGATCGTGGTCCGAGCCACCAGCCGGTCCCTGTGGGTCCCCCTGCTGCTCGTCGCCTCCTTCGCCACGACCGTGGCGGTCGTCCACGTCCTCGGCGTCGTGGGGCTCATGGTCAACCTCAGGCTGCCGCTGTCGGCCGCGATCAGCGCCGACCTGCCCTTCCTCCCGGGCGACCTGGCCAAGGACGTCGTGGCCGTCGTCGCAGCGGTCGCGGTGCACCGCGCCTTCCCGGACGTCCTCGCGCGCCCGCGCCGCCTGCGCCGCCCGCTCGCGTGACCCGTCCGTGACGGAGGTCCGCCTCGACGGCGCGACGGTCACGGTCCCCACCGACGACTCACCGGGGCACCGGACGCGCACCATCCTCGGGCCCGTCGACCTCGTCCTGACGCAGCCCAGGGTGACGGTCATCGGCGCCAACGGGTCGGGCAAGTCGACCCTGCTCAGGCTGCTCAACGGTCTCGTCACCCCGACGGCGGGCACGGTCACGGTCGACGGCCTCGACACCGTGCGCCACGGGGCGCGGGTGCGCCGCCGCGTGGCCTTCGCGTTCACCGACCCGATCTCGCAGCTCGTCATGCCGACCGGCCGTGAGGACGTCGAGCTGTCCCTGCGACGGCTGCACCGGTCACGGAGCGAGCGCAGGACCGCCGCCGAGCAGGTGCTCGACCGCTTCGGGCTGGCCCACCTCGCCGACCAGAGCGTCTACGACCTGTCGGGCGGCGAGCGCCAGCTCATGGCCCTCGCGGTCGTCCTGGCGACGGAGCCGGGGCTGCTCGTCCTCGACGAGCCGACGACCCTCCTCGACCGGCGCAACACCATCCGCCTCCGCGCCCTGCTCGACTCGCTGCCCCAGTCCGTCGTCGTCGCGACCCACGACCTCGACCTGGCCCTCGCCGCAGACCGGTCGCTCGTCGTCGACGCCGGACGCGTCGTCTTCGACGGCGATCCGGCGACGGCGGTGCAGCACTACGTGGCACTGGCCGACGCGCCGTGAACGGTCCGGGCCTGTTCACCGCCCACGTTCCCGGCAGCTCGGTCGTGCACCAAATGCCCTTGTGGCTCAAGCTGGTCGGCGTTCTCGGTGTCGGCGTGATGCCCTGGGTCACGCAGTCCGTGTGGCCGCTGGCGCTGATGACGCTCGCGCTCGCAGGGGTCGCGCTGGCGGCGCGCCTTCCGGCCCGCCGCCTCGCGCGGTCGATGCGCGGCCTCCTGCCGGTGCTCGTCGTGCTGCTGGCCTTCCAGTGGTGGTCCCACGACCTCGCGTATGCCGTCCGGGTCGTCCTCGGCATCGTCAACGCCTTCGTCGCGGCCGGCATCCTCACGGCGACGACTCCGGTGACCGACCTGCTCGACGGCGTGGTGCGGGCGGCCCGGCCGCTGCGTCGCCTCGTCGACCCCGAGGTCGTGGCGCTCACCCTCGGCGTCGTCGTGCGCTCCGTGCCCTGGGTCGCCGGGTCGTTCTCCAGCGTCCGCGAGTCGGCGCGCGCCCGAGGGCTCGACCGGGACCCACGAGCCGTCGTGGTGCCGACCGTCGTGCACGTCGTCGCCTTCGCCCGCTCGACCGGTGAGGCGCTGGCGGCCCGAGGACTCACCGACCCCGCGGACGACGACGCTCCCGGCGCCTGAGGCACCGCGAGCGTCGACCGGTCGGACTAGCGCACTCCCCCGAGGGCCCGGGCGGAAACGGCGTCGGCGACGGCGGGCGCCACGCGATCGTCGAACACGCTCGGCACGATCCGGTCGGCCGTGGGCGCGTCGACGAGTCCGGCGATGGCGTGCGCCGCTGCCAGCTTCATCTCCTCGGTGATCCGACGAGCCCCGGAGTCGAGCGCGCCGCGGAAGATCCCCGGGAAGGCGAGCACGTTGTTGATCTGGTTCGGGAAGTCGGAGCGGCCGGTCGCGACCACCTCGGCGAACCGTGCGGCCACGACAGGGTGCACCTCCGGGTCGGGGTTGGCGAGCGCGAAGATGATCGCGCGTGGCGCCATCCTCATGAGGTCGCGCTCGGCGACCGTGCCCCCGGAGACGCCGATGAGGACGTCGGCCCCCGTGAGCGCGTCACCGATGTCGCCGTTCACGCCGCGCCGGTTGGTCACGTCCCGGAGCTGCTGCTTGTGGGCGACGAGGTCGTCGCGGTCGGGCCCGAGCACGCCTCGGGAGTCGACGACGACGACGTCGCCCACGCCGGCCGACACGAGGATGCGGCTCACGGCCACACCCGCGGCACCCGCTCCCGAGACGACGACGGTGAGGTCGTCGAGGTCCTTGTCGACGACCCGGACCGCGTTGAGCAGCGCGGCCAGGGCCACGATGGCCGTGCCGTGCTGATCGTCGTGGAAGACGGGGATGTCGAGACGGGCCTGGAGGCGTCGCTCGATCTCGAAGCACCGCGGCGCCGAGATGTCCTCGAGGTTGATGCCGCCGTAGGTCGGGGCGATCCGCGCGACCGCGTCCACGATCTCCTCGACGGTGCCCGTCTCCATGCACACCGGGACCGCGTCGACGTCGGCGAAGTGCTTGAAGAGCACCGCCTTGCCTTCCATGACGGGCATCGCGGCCAGGGGTCCGACGTCCCCGAGCCCGAGGACCGCCGTGCCGTCGCTGACGACGGCGACGGTGTTGCGTCGGCTCGTGTAGACCGCGGCGAGCGTGGGGTCGGCTGCGATGGCGCGCGAGACCTGCGCGACACCCGGCGTGTAGAGGAGGGAGAGGTCGGCCGCGTCGCGCAGGTCCGACGTGGCGTGTACCCCGAGCTTCCCGCCCACGTGGACCCGGAAGACCGGGTCGCTGGGGTCGAAGAGCTGGCTGGTGGGCAACGCACTCATGCTGGAACACCTCGTTCGCATGGAGACGAAGAGGGCAGGCGCCCTCACTGGTGGACAGTGCCGGGGGTCTGGCCTGCGGGTTTCGTTCTCGCGACGGGGGTTGCCCGAAGTCGTCATCATGGCACGACGGCACCGACCGGCCCAAGGCCCCCGGTCGGGGTGTGACGGCTCTCTCAGGCTCCGGCGGGCGCGGCGTCGAGCGACTTGAGGAGCGCGTCGACGACGCGGGGGTCGTACTCGTAGCCGAGGCCGAGGTAGATCCGCTCGACGGCGGCCTCGCGGGCGCGGGCGCTGCGGGCTCCCGCCGTGAGGTCCTCGTAGGCGTTGACGACCTTGACGATGCGGCTCGACAGTGGGATCTCCTCGCCCAGCTCGCGCACCTGACGGTAGGGCGTCGTCTGGTGCTCGAGGATCTGTGCGACCCCCTCGAAGACTCCGGTCTCGCGCACGATGGCGACCGTGTCGGCCTCGATGCGCCGCTGGTCGGCGGGCGCCGCGAGCACCGTGGCGCCACCGGGGATCGGCTCGACGAGGGCCACCTGTCCGATGTCGTGGAGCAGCGCGGCGTACTCGAGGTCGAGCAGCTCGCGCTCCGACAGCCCCAGCTCGCGCCCCACCTGCACCGACAGCGCGGCCACGCGCTCGGAGTGGCCGGACGGGGTGTAGCCGGCCGCGTCGGTGAGGCGTGAGAGCGTCCGGATGCTCTGGAGGTAGGTGGCGCGGATGCTGACGTAGCGACGGAAGGCGAAGAGCGTGAGGACGAGCGGGATGAGGAAGAGCGGCAGGGCCGCGATGCCGAGGGGTGGGGCGGCGAGCGCGATGAGGACACCCGTCACCGCGACCGCGATGGACAGCGCGAACGACGATCGGAACTCCTCGACGAACGTCCGACGGACGTTGGCTCGGGCCGACAGGCCGCGCACGACGGACGTGAAGAGCGCGTCGGTCACGAGGGCCAGCAGGCAGATCCCGAGGAGCAGGACTGCTTGCTCCCACGGTTCAGCCACCGCCTCGCGGAGGGGCGAACCCGGGCTCTGGCCTAGCACCGCCACCCGGTAGACGAGCGCCGCCACGACGATGGCCACGAAGCGCCCGCCCGCGTCGACGAGGCTCGTGTCGCGACGGGCCGCGACGCGCACCGTCGTCCCGAGCGCCATCGCCGTCGCCGTCACCGCGAGCGCGAACGGGGCGCCGTAGGGGACGTGCACCCGGCCCGGGAGCTCCGTGGTGAGGGCCAGTCCGAAGGCGGCTGCCATCGCGATGGGCGCCGCACCGCGGAAGCCGGGCGCCGAGATGTGGAACCACTCGCCGAGCACGATCGTGACGGCGAAGACCGCGACGACCCAGATCGTCCCGGAGTCGTGGAGGGAGGGGACGTCGCCGCTCCGGATCGCGACGAAGACCGAGGCGAGCAGGCCCAGGAGCCCGAAGACGGCGGCCACCGGCTCCCGGCGCAACGCGCCGTTCACGACGCCACCTCGGCCGGCGAGGACGCCGGCCATCCGTGCTTGTCCAGGGAGACGATGGCGGCCGAGACGACGTCGGGGTCGAAGCGACCCGCGTCGGACCGCAGTCGGCGGGCGACGTCGGCGACGGACAGCAGGGGTGCCGCATCGGGGGCGCGACCGGCGTCGTCGATCGCGGACGTGACGGCGACGATGCGCGCGGCGATGGGGATGTCATGGCCCGCGCGGCCGTCGGGTCGACCGCCTCCGTCGAAACGCTCGTGCTGGTGACGGATGCCCGACCTCGCGTCCTCGAGGAAGTCGATGCCCTCGATCATCCGGGCCCCGACGACGCAGTGGCCGTCGATGACGCGCCGCTCGGTGGGGCTCAACGAGGCCGGTGACCGGCGCAGGAGCCGTGTGGCGACACCCAGGTGACCGATCTCGTGCAGGGTCGCCGCGTAGCGCACCGTGCCGATCTGGCCGGGCGGGAGGCCGAGCTCCTCGGCGATCCACTCTGCGAGGACCGCGGCTCGCCGGCTCCGGTCCACGGCGGCCGGCTCCTTGGTCCCGAGGGCGGTGACGAGGGTGTCGATGGTCCGTTCGTGCGAGCGCAGCTCCTCGCCGTACTGGATGAAGGCCCACCTGGCCGCGAGCAGAGGAGCGAGGACCAGGAGCGCGCTGAACGGGCCGAGCCCGGCCGGGAACCAGAGGATGACGAAGAGCAGCCCGATGATCCCGTAGCCCACGAAGGCCACCCCGGACCCACTCAGCACCCGTCGGAGCTGGACGCCGAAGGGGATGCCCTGGTCGAAGTGGATGACACCGGACAGCAGGGCGGCGTTCAGCAGGCACGCCACCACGTCAGCGGCGAGGAGCGGCCACCCGAGGGCTCGGGCGAGCTCTGCCGTGCTCATGCCGACCGTCCCGCTCCCCTCGACGCCGCCGAGCATCGCGTAGACCAGGGCTCCGGCCGCCCCGACGATCCCGCTCATGGCGGCGTTGAACATCGTCGCGGTCCATCGTCGCTGTCGCCTGTCGATGAGCATCGAGACGCTGCCCACCAACCAGGCACCGAACGTGCCCACGATGGCGGCGGAGGCCAGCAGGATGATCGAGAGAAACGAGAAGCTGATGCGCAGTCCGACGTCGGGCTCGCGGATCTGGAAGCTCAGGATGCCCATGAGGCACAGCAGCAGGAGCGGTCCGAGCTCGGGTCGGGGCAGCAACAGCCAGGACGCCACACCGGTGGCGATCGACGTGATGACGACCAGGGCGAGGTACGCGGGCAACCACCGGGATCGACTGCTCACGATGGGGACCTTGCTCACATCGTTCACGGTAGTGCGAACGGCGCCACGGACGCAGTGCGTCCGCGGCGCCGCCGATAGTCCGTCGCTCAGCCGCCCCAGCCCCAGATGCTGCTGAGCGACATGATCGCCTGCGTGGCGAAGTCGTTGGACGCAAGTGCCGACAGGAGGGCGGCGTACATGGGGGGCTCCTTCATGTGTGGATGTTCCGGATGCGTGCGCCATGGAGGGGCGTTGCTGCGGCAGCACAGAACAACTGAGGTTTCCCTCGATGCTCAGGATGCCGTGCGCATGCGGGCGCACGGAAGCAGATCCGACGTATACATGCCGGATCTATACGAAGATTTTAAGGTTTCCAGAGGATCCCTGCGACCAGATTGGGCGGCACACGCGCGATGTGGAAGAATCGTGGCTTCGTGTCCCGCACCGGGGCCCGAGACCACTGTACGACCCATTAGGAGCCGACGATGAGCAAGCGCGCCCGCAAGCGCCGCTCCCGCAAGGGCAACGCCGCCAACCACGGCCGCAAGCCCAACGCCTGAGCCGCAGACGTCAGAGGCCCGCACCCGAGCAGCTCGGGGCGGGCCTTCGTCGTGTCCGGCGGCCGACGGTCGTGGCGTCCGGGCCGGTGGCCTCAGCCGCGGTCGACCTGGATGACGGTCATCGAGATGCGCGACATGATCGTCAGTCGCAGGGCCTCGGGCGCCTGCTCGCACTCGCACGACCGCTTGATGAGCGACTTCAGCGTGGTGTCGAGGTCGTACTCCTTCAGGCAGGGGCCGCACTCGTCGAGGTGTGCCTGGATCTTGGCGCACTCGTCGGGTCCCAGCTCCCCGTCGAGGTACTCGTAGACCCGCAGCAACGCCTCGGAGCAGTCGGTACGCGTCATGGCGCTGTCCGATGCACCTGTTCCACCCGTCGTGTGGTCGTTCATGACCGGCTTCCTTCCGTGCCAGCGGCCATCCCCGCACCGATCCCGGCGCCATCGGTCGAGCCGGCAGCGGCGAAACCGCGGTCGGCGGCATACTCCGAGAGGAGCTCGCGCAGCTGGCGGCGACCGCGGTGCAGGCGGCTCATGACGGTGCCGATGGGCGTGTCCATGATCTCGGCGATCTCCTTGTAGGCGTAGCCCTCGACGTCGGCGAAGTAGACCGCGAGGCGGAACTCCTCGGGGATCGCCTGCAGCGCGCGCTTCACGTCGCTGTCGGGGAGGTGGTCGAGCGCCTCCGCCTCGGCGGAGCGCAGGCCGACCGAGGTGTGCGACTCGGCCCGCGCCAGCTGGTAGTCCTCGATCTCGGCCGAGTCGGACTCGAGCGGCTGGCGCTGCTTCTTGCGGTAGCTGTTGATGTAGGTGTTGGTGAGGATGCGGTACATCCACGCCTTGAGGTTGGTGCCCGGCTTGTACTGGTGGAAGGCCGCGTACGCCTTGGCGAACGTCTCCTGGACGAGGTCCTCCGCGTCGCTCGGGTTGCGGGTCGTGCGCAGGGCGGCGCTGTAGAGCTGGTCGAGCAGCGGCATCGCCTCGCGCTCGAAGCGCGCTCGACGCTCGTGCTCGCTCTCGCTCGCGACGTCGACGGTCGCGTCCGCGCGGGCGACGTCGTCGGGGTCGGGCGCCAGGCTCGGCGCGGGCGCCGCCGCGCTCGCCCGGCTCGTCGCGGTCGTGTCGGTGCTCGGGTCCGGGAGCCGCAGGGCGGCGCTCGGATCGGTCTTCTTGTCCTTTGCCATCGCCTCCCAGCCTAGACCGGTGGGCTGCGGCACCCGACCGCGCTCGACCGGCACGGTCGTCACGCTCTCGGGCTCACGGGTGGGGCAGGTGACCATGCTCCGTGCAACGACACCTAGCCGGGGAGCATTCCCGCGATCGACGTGAGGGCCTCGGTCAGGGCACTCCGCGCCCCCTTGGGGAAGCTGTGCGCGCCGGGCACCTCGATGAGGGTCGCCCCCTCCGGCAGGTGCGGGCGCACCTCGTCCGGCGTGCCGAACGTGTCGTTGGTGCCCTGCACGACCCACGAGGGGTCGGGCGCGAGAGCGAGCTCGTGGGCGCGCAGCTTCTCGGGCTGGCCCGGCAGGTGGAGCGGGAAGCTGAGCAGGAGCCCCGCGTCGGCCTCGAGCGGCCCCGCCGTGCGGCACGCCACCCGCGCACCGGCACTGCGTCCCCCGACGACGAGCGGCCGCGGCAGGCGGCCGCGGCCCGTCACGAGCGCCTCGACGATCGGGACCCATGCGACGTCGAGGGTGGGCGGACGCCCGGCCACGCGGCGACCCGCGACGAGCCAGGGCTGCTCGACCAGCACGACGGCCCACCCCGCGCCGACGAGGACCTCTCGGGCGATGGCGAGGTCGATCGCGCCCAGCCCTCCTCCGGCCCCGTGGCCGAGGACGACGGTGCCGCGCGGGCGGGACGGCCGCTGGACGTGGGCGCGCCCCGGGCCGCCGGGAGTCTCGATATCGCGGACCGTCTCGCGGATCGGGGCGCTCACGCGCCGACCACCTCACCGGTCATCGGGTCGACGACGCCCTCGAGCTCGGACGCGGGGACGGGCTCGACGAGGGCGGGCCCGTTGTTGCGCGTGGCGCCCACGGCGCGGCTCACCGGGTGCGCCTCGAAACGTCCGGGCTCGGAGAAGTCGAGGACGCTCTGCACGTAGGCAGGGTCCTTCTCGTCGGGGTCGAGCCAGTGCTCCCACTGGGTCGGCTCGAGGACGAGGGGCTGCCGGTCGTGGATGCGGTCCATGCCGGGGTCGGCCGCGGTCGTGATGATCGTGAAGGTCGTCAGCCAGGCCGCCGGGTCGCCGTCCGGCAGCTCGCGGTCGCGCCAGAACTCGTACAGCCCGGCAAAGGCGACAGGGGCCCCGTCGGCGCGGTGGATGAAGAAGGGCTGCTTGCGCGGCTTGCCCTTGGCATCGACGGCCGTCGGCGAGACCTGCCACTCGTACCAGCCGTCGGCCGGCACGATGCACCGGCGCGAGAGCGCCGCCTTGGCGAAGGCGCCCTTGCCGAGCACCGACTCGGCGCGGGCGTTGGTCATGCGCAGTCCCGTCGTGACGTCCTTCGACCAGGCGGGCACGAGGCCCCACGTGAGCATCCGGAGCTGTCGTGCCGGGACGACGGGCCCGTCGGGGTCGTCGGGGTCGTCGCCACGCGGCCGTCGGGTGAGGACCACCGGGGCCTGCTTGGACGGGGCCATGTTCCAGTCGGGCTCGCCCGCCGGCGGGCTCTGGGGGTTCTTGAGCACGCTGCGCGCGGGCTCGTCGGTGTGGTCCTCGTCGACGTCAAAGGCCTCGATGAGCTCGTCCGGCCGCGCGCTCGCGGCATACCTCCCGCACATGCGCCACAGCGTATGCCGGGTGGCCGACGACAGGGATCGCGACGGCCTACGCGTCCGTGGCGCTCACGACGACCCTGAGGACGGGCGTGGGCAGCACGTCCCGCGCCGCGGGTATGTCGATACCGTAGGTGCCCACAGGTCCACGATGGCCACGACGCGTTCCGGCGGGTCGCGGCCAGAGGAGGAAAAACGCATGATCGTCCGTCGTCTCGCCCGTCCGCTGCTCGCATCCGTCTTCGTCGCAGCAGGTGTCGAGGCCCTCCGCCACCCGGCTGCGCGCACCGACCAGGCCGCCCACCTGCTCCAGAAGGTGCCCGGCCAGGTTCCGGGGGCCGACGTCGCCGCGAAGGACCCCGACCTCTTCGTCCGGATCAACGGTGCCGCCCTCGTCGGCGGTGGCGTGCTGCTCGCGACCGGTCGTCTGCCGCGCCTCGCCTCGACGGTGCTCGCGGCGTCGATCGTGCCGACCACGGCCATCGAGCACGCGTTCTGGGAGGAGACCGATCCCACGCGCAAGGCGCAGAGCCGCAGCCTCTTCCTCAAGAACGTCGGTCTGCTCGGGGGCCTGCTCCTCGCGGCCGTCGACACCGAGGGCAAGCCCGGCCTGGCCTGGCGCGCCCAGCACGCCACGAAGACGACGCGCCGCGAGGCCCGTCACGCCCAGCGGGCCGCCAAGCGTGAGGCGCGCCTGCTCGCCCATCGAGCCCAGGACGTCGTGAGCTGAGTTGAGTCCCGCTGATCCATCGCCCCACCCGACGTCCGAGACGGACGGTGTCCCCGACGGCGGCACCCTGACCGCGGAGCCGGACTGGGCCGCACCGCTCGCACCCGGACCGCTCGACGCCACGGTCGTCCTGCCCGGCAGCAAGTCCCTGACCAACCGCTACCTCGTGCTCGCCGCGCTGGCGAGCGACCGTTCGCGGCTGCGGGCCCCGCTCCGCTCGCGCGACACGCTGCTCATGGCCGATGCGCTGCGCGCGCTGGGCGTACGCATCGACGACGTGGCGCCCGAGGGCGAGTCCGCGGCGGGCGCGGTCCCCGACTGGGTGGTGACACCGCCCGAGAAGCTGAGTGGTGACGTGACGGTCGACTGCGGCCTCGCCGGGACGGTGATGCGCTTCCTGCCCGCCGTGGCTGCACTCGCCGACGGGCCGGTCCGGGTCGACGGCGACCCGCAGGCGCGGGTGCGCCCGATGGCGCCGGTCACCGACGCGCTGCGCGCCCTCGGGGTCGACGTCGAGGACGACGAGGGACGCCTGCCGGTCACGGTCAACGGACGCGGACGCGTGCCGGGCGGGTCGGTGACGATGGACGCGTCCGCCTCGTCGCAGTTCATCTCGGCACTCCTCCTCGCCGGCGCGCGCTACGACGAGGGCGTCACGGTGCACCACGACGGCAAGCCGGTGCCGAGCGAGCCGCACATCCTCATGACGGTCGAGACGCTGCGCGACGCGGGAGCGATCGTCGACGACAGCGAGCCCAACACCTGGCGCGTCGAGCCGTCCGAGATCAACGCCCTCGACGTGTCCGTCGAGCCCGACCTGTCCAACGCCGGACCCTTCGTCGCGGCCGCGCTCGTCGTCGGTGGCACCGTGCGGGTACCCGGCTGGCCGCAGCACACGACCCAGGCCGGCGACCTCCTCCGCGAGATCCTCGACACGATGGGCGCCGACGTGCGCCTCGACCGCTCGGGGCTCACCGTCGTCGGCAGCGGCGAGCTCGTCGGCATCGACATCGACCTGCACGACGCGGCCGAGCTGACCCCCACCGTGGCGGCGCTCGCGGCGCTCGCGTCGACACCGACGTGGATCCGCGGCGTGGCCCACATCCGGGGTCACGAGACCGACCGTCTTGCGGCCCTCACCGCCGAGCTCGGCCGGGTCGGGTCCAGGGTCACCGAGACCGACGACGGGCTGCGCATCTCGCCGGCACCCTTGCACGGTGGGCGTTTCCGCAGCTACCACGACCATCGGATGGCCACCGCGGGCGCGATCATCGGCCTGCGCGTGCCGGGCGTGCACGTCGAGGACATCGGCACGACCCGCAAGACGCTCCCCGACTTCGTCGGGCTGTGGCAGGGCATGCTCGACGGCTCCGGCCCGGTGGTGCTCTCGCGATGAGCTGGCGGGACCTCGACGAGGGAGACATCCGGGTCCGTCCCAGCCGCAAGGGGTCCCGGCCTCGCACCAAGGAACGCCCGGCCCACGCCGATGCCGTCGTCGCCATGGTCATCGGCGTCGACCGTGGCCGCTACACGTGCCTCATCCCCAAGGGAGCCCTGGGCAAGAAGGAGCCGGAGCGCATCGTCACGGCCATGAAGGCCCGCGACATCGGCCGCACCCGCGTCGTCGTCGGTGACGACGTCGCGCTCGTCGGCGACCTCGCCGGCGGGCCGGACGCCCTGGCCCGCATCGTGCGCATCGAGGAGCGGCGGTCGGTGCTGCGCCGCACGGCCGACGACACCGACCCGTTCGAACGCATCATCGTCGCCAACGCCGACCAGCTCGTCATCGTCACGGCGCTGGCCGATCCCGAGCCACGGCCACGCATGGTCGACCGCTGTCTCGTCGCGGCCTACGACGCCGACCTCGAGCCCCTGCTCGCACTGACGAAGGCCGACCTCGTCGATCCGGCCCAGTTCCTGGCGAACTACACCCCGCTCGAGGTCGAGCACGTCGTCACCTCGTGGAAGGACGGCGACTTCTCCGGCCTCGACCACCTCCGCGCCAAGCTGTCCGGCAAGGTCTCCGTGCTCGTCGGCCACTCCGGCGTCGGCAAGAGCACCCTCGTCAACGGTCTCGTCCCCGGCGCGCTGCGCGCCACCGGCGTCGTCAACGACACGACGGGACGCGGGCGTCACACCTCGACGAATGCCGTGGCACTGCGCCTGCACGGAGTCGACGGCTCCGACGACGGCTGGGTCATCGACACGCCGGGCATCCGGTCGTTCGGGCTCGCCCACATCGACGTCGACCACATCATCGACCACTTCCCCGACCTCGCCGCGGGCACCGACGGCTGCCCCCGCGGCTGCACGCACGACGAGGAGGAGTGCGCGCTCGACGCGTGGGTCGCCGAGGGCCACGCCGGACCTGCCGGCGCGTCGCGGCTCGAGTCGCTGCGTCGCCTGCTCAGCAGCCGGAGCACCGAGGAGCACTGAGCCGCAGCGGCATACGTCGTCGGGCTCACCGCCCCTGCTCGGACCGTTGCCGCTAGGTTGAGCCGGTGACCTCCTACGACGACGACCTTCGTCTGGCCCATGTCCTCGCGGATGCCGTCGAGAGGGTGACGATGGCACGCTTCCGCGCCGCCGACCTGGTCGTCGAGAGCAAGCCGGACCTCACGCCGGTCACCGACGCCGACCGCGCCGCGGAGGAGCTCGTGCGCCACCAGCTCAAGCGCACCCGACCCCGTGACGCCGTCGAGGGCGAGGAGTTCGACACGACCGGGCACGGTCCACGGCGGTGGATCATCGACCCGATCGACGGCACGAAGAACTTCGTCCGCGGCGTGCCCGTGTGGGCCACGCTCATCGGCCTCGTCGTCGACAACGTGCCGGTGCTCGGTCTCGTCGCCGCGCCCGCCCTGCAGCGCCGCTGGTGGGCCGCGACCGGGTCGGGAGCCTGGAGCGGTCGCTCCCTGTCGTCCGCCCGACGCATCTCGGTCTCGCAGGTCGGCCGGCTCGGCGACGCGTCGCTGTCGTACTCCTCGCTGGCCGGGTGGCGCGTGCGCGGCCGCCGCGACGACTTCCTCGACCTCATGGACGACTGCTGGCGCACCCGCGCGTACGGCGACTTCTGGTCCTACATGCTCGTCGCCGAGGGCGCCGCCGACATCGCCGCCGAGCCCGAGCTGGCGGTCCACGACATGGCTGCCCTCGTCGCGATCGTGCAGGAGGCCGGCGGCCGGTTCACCGGCCTCGACGGCAAGGACGGCTGCTGGAGCGGCAACGCCCTGGCGACCAACGGCCTGCTCCACGACGAGGTCCTGTCGCGCATCGGGATGCCACCGGCCTGAGACCGCGCTGGGCGGGCTGCGCTGCCCGGCATAGCCTTTCGGCATGAGCACCGAACCCACCCGGCAGTCCGAGGTCTCACCCCCCGTCGCCACGGTCCGCTCCGCCGGTGCCACGGACGTGCCGGCGCTGGCCACGGTCGCGGCGGCGACCTTCGAGCTCGCGTGCCCGCCCTCGATGACGCGGGAGCGGGTCGACGCCTTCGTCGACGAGGTGCTCTCGCGCGACCGGTTCGCCGGCTACGTCGCCGACACCGGCCGGCACGTCCTCCTGGCCGAGAGCGACGGGACCGCGCTCGGCTACGCCATGCTCGTCGCCGGCGACCCGCAGGACGGCGACGTCCGGGCTGCGATCCGACTCCGGCCGACGGTCGAGCTGTCGAAGATCTACGTCCTTCCGGAGGCGCACGGCACCGGGGCCGCGGCCCTGCTCATGGCCCGGTCCCTGGACTGGGCGAGCGAGACCGGTGCCGCCGGCGTGTGGCTGGGCGTGAACCAGCAGAACGAGCGCGCGCAGCGGTTCTACGCCAAGAGCGGCTTCGAGCGGGTCGGCACCAAGCGCTTCCTCGTCGGCGGCGTCTACGAGGACGACTACGTCATGGAGCGCCCCGTTCCCCCGCTCCCCTGACCGAACGCGGCGTTCGGTGGGGTGAGGTCGAGCGGCACGCGGGTGCCGGTCTCACCTCGACTCGAGCGGGGTACGGGGTCAGGCGTCCGTGACGACGGTGACCTCGCCGAGGTCGAGCGCCCGGATGTCCTCGAGGTGCGCGTCGACGTCGCCGACCACGACGATCGTCCACCCGGCCCCCGGGCGGCCCGTCCCGATGCCCGCGCCCTCGGCGAACCGGCCGTATGCCGCCTCGACCCTGCCGCGGTCGACCGCGGCGAGGTCGCGGAGGTTGTCGGTCGTGAAAGCCGTGGTACGTCCGTCGAGCGCCATGCCCACCGCCTCGTCGGCGATGGTGTCGGCCGTGGCGTAGCGGCCCGGCGCGGTCTTGGAGATGAAGTCGACGCCGGAGCGGATCTCCTTGTCGCTGAATCCGTTCCGGCCACTCTCGAGGATCTCGACGAGGAGCCGCAGAGACTCAGCGGTCGAGTCGGCTCGGACCGATCCGGACGTGAGGAAGACGCCACCGCGACGGCGGGGGCGGAAGCTCGACCGGATGCCGTAGGTGTAGCCCTTCTCCTCGCGCAGGACCGCGTCGATGCGCGCGTTCGGCGAGCCGCCGAGGACGAAGCCGAGCACCGGGTAGGGAGCCCATCCACCCTCGACGGAACGGTCAGGCCCGGGGGCGCCGATGACGAACTCGGTCTGCACCGAGCCCGGGCGCGAGACGAGCACGATGCGCCCGCGGTCAGGGGCGAGGGCGGCGGCGTGCTGGAGGTAGCGCTCCCGGTCGCGGGGGCCGCGGGACCATCCGCCGAGGGCCGACTCGACGAGCGCCGGCACGTCCAGCCCCTCGAGGTCCCCGGCGACGACGACGGTCCCTCCGGCCGCGACGACGTGCTCGCCGTGGAAGGCCACCACGTCCTCCCGGGTGATCGACGAGACGGTCTCGGGCGTGCCACCCGTGGGCCGGGACGAGCGGTCGTCGGGTGCGTAGAACGTGCGGACGAACTCGAGCCCGGCGCGGTGCGCGGCCACCGAGCGCTCCTGCTCGATCTCGGCGAGGCGCGTGCGCACCTGACGGGCGACCTCTGTCTGGGGAAAGGCGGGCTCGGTGAGGATCTGCCGGAGCAGGTCGAGGGCGGGCTCGAGGTTGCCCTTGACGACGTCGAGGTCGAGGGACAGACCGGCGTCGGCCATCCCCGCACCGAAGCTGACGCCCTTGCGCTCGAGGAGCCGGGCGAACTCCTCGGCGGTGTGCTGGGCGGTGCCCTCGTCGAGGGTGCGGGACATGACCGAGGCCACGCCCTCGCGCTCGCGCGGCTCGTCACGGAGCGACACGGGCAGGCCGAGGCGCACCGAGACGACGTACTGGCCGGGGACGTCGTAGGTGATCAGGCGCAGGCCGTTGGGCAGGTCGTGCGTGCTGGCCTCGGGGAAGTCCCAGGGCTCGGGCGGGGCGACGGAGGGGCGGGCGACGGCGGTCATGCGGCCTCCTCCGAGTCCTTGTCGGTGCGGTCGGTGCGGTCGGTGCGGTCGGTGTCGTCGGCGTCGTCGGGCTGGTCGGCGTCCTTGCTCGTGTCGGCGAGGTAGCGCACGACCGCCCGCGAGGCGGGGTCGAGCCACGCGGCGGCGGCCGCCCGGGCCTGCTCGGCGGTCACGGCTCGGATGCGGTCGACGAAGGTGTTGACGTAGGCCGGGTCGCCCGTGAGCAGGGCATGGTGGCTGATGTGGTCGGCTCGCTCCTCGATGCTCGCGAGTGCGCTCAGCCACGAGCGTTCGGTGTCGGCGATGACCGACTCGAGCTCGGCGGCGTCCGGTCCCTCGTCGATGAAGCGTCGGATCTCCTCGCACACCGCGGCCTCGACCTGCTCGACGTCGGCGCCGGCGGACACGTCGACGGTGATGGTGCCGAGCCCGACACCGTCCACGAGGCCCATGGTCCAGCCGCCCACGGCGACGGCCGTCTCGTCGGTGCGCACGAGCCGGCGCACGAGGCGCGAGCTCGCCAGGCCACCCAGGACGTCGACCGCGACCTGGCAGGCGAGGTAGTCGGGCGTCGTGTCGACCGGGAGCCGGAAGGAGACGTAGATGCGGTCGTTCGGGACGTCACCGACGCGGTCGAGACGCACCGGCTCGGACAGCGGTGGCAGCTGCGGGTGCCGCTCCCTGGCCTCGAGCTCGATGGCCGGGAGCCGGCCGAAGTACGTCTCGGCGGCCGCGAAGCCATCCTCGGGTGTCACGTCGCCGACGAGGGTGAGCACGGTGTTGTTGGGCCCGTAGTGCGCGCGGAAGAAGGCATGGACGTCCTCGAGCGTCGCTGCGTCGAGGTCCTCCATCGACCCGATCGTCGGGTGGTGGTACGGGTGGTCCTCCGGGAACGCGGTGGCGTAGATGTCGATGAGCGCCGAGCCGTAGGGCACGTTGTCGTAGCGCTGGCGCTTCTCCTCCTTGACGACGTCGCGCTGGTTGTCGAGGTTCTCCTGGGTCACGGCCTCGAGCAGGTGCCCGTGCCGGTCGGCCTCGAGCCACAGGGCGAGCTCGAGGGCGCCGGTCGGCACCGTCTCGAAGTAGTTCGTGCGGTCGAACCACGTCGTCGCGTTGAGGCGGGCGCCCTCGTCCATCAGGGCCGAGAAGTGCTCGCCCGAGGCGACGTTGCGGCTGCCCTGGAACATGAGGTGCTCGAAGAGGTGGGCGAAGCCGGTGCGTCCGGGAGCCTCGTGTCGGGAGCCGACACCGACCCAGAGGTTCACCGCGACGTTGGGCACCGTGTGGTCCTCGCTGACGATGACGCGCAGGCCGTTGGCGAGCGTGTGCTCCGCGAGCGGGTAGGAGATCGCTGTCACGGCTCGACCTTATGCGAAGCGGCGGGCAGGATGACGAGCCACGAACGCACACGGTCGCGCCGTGGACGTGCACAATGCGGGGGCCACACTCGGCACACCGTCGTCCACGTCCGTCAGGAGCAGCCACCCCGATGTCCGACCACCCCGTTCCCGAAGCCGCGTCGCCCGAGCCGGTGGGCCAGCCGGCCCAGCCGGCCCAGTCGGCCCAGTCGGCCCCGACCACGCCGGGTCGCCTGTCCGGGCTCAAGCGCTTCGGCGGATTCCTCCTCGCCATCCTCGTGTTCTTCCTGTTCCGGGCCTTCACCGCTGACGACGGCACCCACGGCATCAAGACCGGCGAGTGCATCGCGTCGGTCGGGACCGACGACTTCAAGAAGGTCGACTGCGGTGACTCGACGTCCTTGGGCTCGGTCACGTTCGTCGAGAAGAACGCCCCCACCGATGAGACGTCCGCCCTCGCCCTCTGCTCGAAGCACGGTGCCGCGAACGCCTTCACGAGCGCGACCTCGGACGGCGGCGCCGGGACCATCATCTGCGTCGCGGACCCCAAGTAGCCGACCCGCCTGCTGCACCGCTGACGACGGGGCGTCCGGCCAGCGCCGGGCGCCCCGTCGTCGCATGTGGCGCATGCATCAGGTAACGCCTGGTTATGCTCTTTTGAACTAGCATCACTATGCGGTATGCTTCGGGCATGGGTGGAGCTCCGGAGAACGACCTGCTGGCCACGATCCGTGCGAGCGTGATCGGTGAGGACCAGGTGATGCACGGGCCCTACGGCCCGCGCCGCGTCACCTACGCCGACTACACCGCCTCGGGTCGTGGACTCACCTTCATCGAGGACTTCATCCGCGACGAGGTCCTCCCCCGCTACGCCAACACCCACACCGAGAGCTCGGGCACGGGCCTGCAGACGACGCGGCTTCGCGAGGACGCCCGCCGCACCATCCGCGACGCCGTGGGCGGCGACGACGAGACGGTCGTCGTCTTCGCCGGCTCGGGCTGCACCGGGGCCATCGACAAGCTCGTCGGCATCCTCGGCCTCCGCATCCCGTCGAACTTCGAGGACCGTTGGCACGCCAGCGATCTCGTGCCTGCCGACCAGCGTCCCGTCATCTTCATCGGACCCTACGAGCACCACTCCAACGAGGTGATGTGGCGCGAGTGCGTCGCCGACGTCGTCGTCATCCCGCAGGACCTCGACGGGCACGTCGACATCGAGGTGCTGCGCCGGGGCCTCGTCGAGCACGCCGACCGCCCCCTGCTCATCGGGTCCTTCTCGGCCGCGAGCAACGTCACCGGGATCGTCACCGACACCGACGCGATCTCCTCCCTGCTCCACGAGC
>NZ_LMSW01000011.1:280201-543204 GCF_001429645.1 Terrabacter sp. Soil810 | reverse complement strand
CCGCGGCGGTCGCGGCGTGGCCGCCCCCACGGCATACAAGGACGCCGTCTTCCTCAGCCCGCACAAGTTCATCGGCGGCCCGAGCACGCCCGGCGTCCTCGTCGTGCGCCGCGAGCTCATGACCAACCGGGTGCCCGACGTGCCGGGCGGGGGCACCGTCGCCTACGTCAACCCCGACGCCCACGACTACCTCACCGACCCCGCGCACCGCGAGGAGGGCGGCACCCCCGCCATCATCGAGGCCATCCGTGCCGGGCTCGTCTTCAAGCTCAAGGAGGCCGTCGGCGTCGAGACCATCCGCGCCCGCGAGGACCACTTCCTCCAGCGCGCGGTCACGGCCTGGCGCGACGAGCCCGCCATCCAGATCCTCGGCAACCTCGAGGCCGAGCGACTGTCGATCGTCTCGTTCGTCGTCCACGCGCAGGGTGAGCGCTATCTGCACCACAACTTCGTCGTGGCCGTGCTCAACGACCTCTTCGGCATCCAGGCCCGCGGCGGCTGCTCGTGCGCCGGTCCCTACGGCCACTACCTGCTCGGCATCGACCTCGAGCGGTCGCACGAGTTCGAGCGCGAGATCGGTCGCGGCTGCGAGGGCATCAAGCCCGGCTGGGTGCGGGTCAACTTCAACTACTTCATCTCCGACGTCGTCGCCGACTACGTCATCGAGGCGGTCCGCCTCGTGGCCCGCGACGGCTGGCGCCTGCTCGGCGACTACGACTTCGAGCCCGCGACGGGACTCTGGCGCCACCAGGACGGCCCGGTCGAGCCGCCGCTGCGGCTGCACCAGGTGAGCTTCGACCAGGGTCACCTCACCTACCCCGCCCAGCTCGAGCGCGCCGGCGAGGACGCGCTGGCCGGACACCTTGCCGACGCGCGCGCGATCCTCGCCGCCGCCACGCCGGAGCGCTGCGACGAGGCGCACGTCAACGTCGACTTCGACCACCTGCGGTGGTTCGAGCTGCCGGTCCGCAGCCTCTCCCGCTGAGCGGTCGGCGACCGGGTCGTCGCAGGTCTGCTCGTCAGGGCACGAGCACCAGCTTGCCGCCGGCCCGCCCGCTGTCGCTCAGCTGCTGCGCCGCGGCCGCCTCGGCGAGCGGCAGGACGCGCGAGATCGTCGTCGTGACCTCACCGGACGCCCGTCGGGCCACCAGGTCGGCGAGCTCCTCCGCCGAGCGCTCCGACGTGCCGCTGAAGGTGATGTTCCGGGTGAAGGCCGCCGGGTCGGCGATGGTCACGAGCCGGTCGGCGCCGCCGAGCAGCTCGACGGATCCGTCGAGGACGCCGGCCCCGCTGGCGTCCAGCACGGCGTCCACGCCCGTGGGCGCGAGGGCGCGGACGCGCTCGAGCCAGCCCTCGCCGTACGTGGTGGGCGTGGCGCCGAGCGCCGCCACCCGGTCCTGGTTGGCGGCCGAGGCCGTGCCGATGACGGTGGCACCGCCTGCGACCGCGAGCTGCGTCGCGACCGCGCCCACTGCGCCGCTCGCCCCGTGCACGAGCAGCGTCTCACCGGGCCGCACGTCGAGCAGGCGCAGGACCCGTCGGGCCGTCTCGCCCGCGACGGGGAGGGACACGGCGACGGTGGCGTCGAGCGAGTCGGGCAAGGCGGCATACGTGCTCAGCACGGCGAGCTCGGCGTAGGCGCCACCCTCCGCGAACCCGACGACCCGATCGCCGACGGCGACATCGGTGACGCCCTCGCCCACCGCGTCGACGACCCCGGCGGCCTCGAGCCCGGGCACGAGCGGGAACGTCGTGTCAGGTGCTGCCATGAGTCCGCTGCGGGCCTTGCCGTCCGCGGGGTTGACCCCGACGGCCTCGACGCGCACCCGGACCTGACCCGGCCTGGGCTGCGGGTCGGGCAGCTCGGCCTCGTGCAGCTCCTCGGGTCCGCCGAACCGGTCGATGACGATGGCCTTCATGCTCTCTCCTGGTGCCCGGGCCGCCCGGTGGGTGGCGTCATCGAGACAACGACGAGAGGGGCCGGCGTATGCCGCCGCGTCCGCTCCGTGGTCACCGTCGGGTCCGCGTCAGGTCGCCCGTCGCGTCGGCGTCGAATGGGCGCCGGATGGGCGTCAGGTCTTCTACGGCCAGACCTGACGCGGATGCACGACCAGCTCGCCCAGGTCGACGCCGATGCCGATGGGGTCGACCTCGAGCAGCAGCGCTGCCGTGCAACGCTGCTCACCCGACTCCGGGTAGAAGACGTGCGCCGTGCCCACCGGGAGGTCGAAGGACTGCACGCGGTCGGGGTGCTTGTGCAGCAGGTAACCGAGGTCGTTCGCCACCGTCGTCTCCGTCGCGGTCGTCGTGATCGTCAGCAGGACGCGCTCATTGTGCGGTGCGGTGTGCACGGGCGACGCGCGGGCCGCCCTCGGAGACGCAGGTGCCGGGGCGCGGACGCGACGATCCGGCATGCTGGGCGCATGGACGCGCCTCTGCTCACCGGTGAGCGCCTCGCCGAGCTCGCGCTCGCGGGGCTCACCTACCCGGAGGTCGGCGCGACCCTGCGCAAGGGAGCCCTGCCGGCCGGCTACCGGCACCTGCGTCGACGCGCCGTGGTCGGGCAGGGCGCCGACGACCTCGAGCGCGCCACGGAGGCGTTGCTCGGCTGGGCCGTCCAGCGTGGGGCGGGCGTACGCGTGCTCCCGTCGAGTCCGCTCGTCCTGCCCGCGGTCGTCGCCGACCTGCGCGTCGGCCCGGGGCCGCTGTCCCTCCGGGCGCCCGTACGCGTCGTCGACGTCCTCGAGGGACCGCGTCGGCGAGGCTTCGCCTACGGCACGCTTCCCGGTCATCCCGAGAACGGCGAGGAGTCGTTCGTCGTGTCGATCGGCGACGACGGGGCAGTCACCTTCACCGTGCGAGCGTTCTGGCGACCCGCCGGCGCCCTGGCACGGTTGAGCGGCCCGGTCGGGCGCAGGGCCCAGCGCGGCATCACCGGCCGCTACCTGCGGTCGCTCGCGTCGCTCGTCCGACGCGCCACCTGAGGGCCGCGCACCTCGTGCGCGCGGAACTCAGTGCAGGAACGTCTTGGACACGACCATGACGATGCCGAGCAGGGCTGCTGCGAGCGACTCCCTGAAGGCCGTGCGCGGGCTCGAGCCGGCGGAGCGGGCCCCGAGGTAGCCGACCGCACCGAGCTCGATGACGGTGAGCCACAGGGCGAGGTCGACCGCGAGCGCGGTCTCGGCGCCGAGCAGGGACGCGACGAGGACGACCACGATGGCCGGCACCCCGCCCATGAGCACGCGAGACTCGTGCCGGATCGCGGCGGCCATCCGTCGCGGCAACGGTGACCGACCGTGGTTGAACTGGTCGGCGAAGGCCCGCACGTAGACGTCGGCGAGCCAGTACACGATGAGCACGAAGACGGACGCGACGACGACACGGGCCGCGGAGGGCACGTGGTTCGCGGTGGCGCTCATGACGGCGCCCGTGATGATCGCACCGTAGAGCAGTCCCGCCGGGTTGCCTCGGGCGATGAGTCGCGTGGCCCGCTCCCTGGCCGTCTCGTCCGCCACGTTCCCCCCTCAACGGCGCGCCGCCTGCTCGCGGCGCCTCGGGGCCAGCCTCCCGCGACGCGCTGTGGCGCGCCAGTGCACCGCACCCGCGAACGACGAAGGGCCCCAGATCTCTCTGGGGCCCTTCGTATCGCTGACGCGATCAGTAGCGGGGGCAGGATTTGAACCTGCGACCTCCGGGTTATGAGCCCGGCGAGCTACCGA
This sequence comes from Terrabacter sp. Soil810, assembly GCF_001429645.1. Taxonomy (NCBI): domain Bacteria; kingdom Bacillati; phylum Actinomycetota; class Actinomycetes; order Micrococcales; family Intrasporangiaceae; genus Terrabacter; species Terrabacter sp. Soil810. The sequence continues at coordinate 539,482 of NZ_LMSW01000011.1, read as the reverse complement.
GCTGCTCCACCCCGCGTCGGCAAGAGCAACGTTACGCGAAACCTCCCGCAGGACCAAATCGAGGCGGCGTCCGGCTCGAAACCGAGCTGACCGGGCCCGGAACGACCTGTGGCAGCACGCGATTCGCGTGCTGCCACAGGTCGTGCTCGATGACGGATCGTCAGGGCGTCGCCTTCGGCACCGACTGCGGCGATGCCTCCACCGCGCGCGTCAGGGCCTCCTTGAGCTTCGCCTGTGCCTGGCCGTAGGCGGCGAAGTCGCCGCGCTTCAGGGCGGCCTCGCCCTCGACGTAGGCCGCCTGTGCGTCCTTGAGCGCCTTGGACAGCGCCGCCGCGTCGGGGCTGCCCGGCGTCGACGACGGCGACGGGGTGGGCGTCGCGGTGCTGCCCGGCGTGGGCGTCGGGGTCGGCGTGGGAGTCGTGCCGTTGTCACCGGCCTGCGCACCCGACGAACCGCCGAAGAGGTCGTTGAGCGCTGCGTCGAGCGACCCGGCCCAGGCGATCTTGTCGCCGAAGGCGACGGCGACGGCCGAGAGGCGCGGGTAGGTGCCCGAGCCGGTCGAACGGGCCTGGACGTAGATCGGCTGGACGTAGAGCAGTCCCCCACCGACCGGGAGGGTCAGCTGGTTGCCGAAGATGACGCTGGCGCCCGTCGACGAGGTCGTCGAGATGAACTGCGCCAGTGTCAGCTGTCGGCCGAGGGAGGCGTCGTTCGAGGTGACGGACGAGGTCCGCATGTCGTTGTAGACGAGACCCGGCCCGTTGACCGAGCCTCCCGTCGTCTCGAGCAGCCGCAGCTTGCCGTAGTTGGGCGACTTCTTGCCGTCCTGGTTCCCGGCGTCGCCGTCGACCGCGAGGAAGCCCGAGAGGACGTTGCGGTCACCGGTCGGCATGAAGGTCGAGGTCAACGAGAACGCCGGGCTCGACTGGTCGGGCATCGCGAGCGAGAGGTAGTAGGGCGGCTGGGGTAGGTTCTCGGCCGGCTGCGTCGGGTCCTCGGGCACGCGCCAGAAGTTCTGGCCGCCGTAGAAGGACGCCGCATCCTGGTCGTGGTACTTCGACAGGAGCGTGCGCTGGACCTTGAAGAGGTCCTCGGGGTAGCGCAGGTGCTCCATGAGCGAGCCCTTGATGTCGCTGAGCGGCTTGACCGTGCCCGGGAAGATCGACATCCACGCCTTGAGCACGGGGTCCTGCTCGTCCCACTGGTAGAGCGTGACCGTGCCGTCGTAGGCATCCACGGTCGCCTTGACGGAGTTGCGCACGTAGTTGACCTGGCCGGCCTGCACGGCCCGCACCGACGTGCGGGTGCTCGTGACGGCATCCTCCGTCACCGTGTCGAGCGTCGTCGTCTGCGAGTACGGGTAGTTCGCCGAGGTCGTGTAGCCGTCGAGGATCCACTGCACCCGACCGTCGACGACGGCGGGGTAGGCGTTGCCGTCGAGCGTCAGCCACGGCGCGACGCGCTGGACGCGCTCACGAGGTGTGCGGTGGTCGAGGACGCGCGAGTCGTTGGTCACCGCGTCGGAGAGGAGGAAGTTGATCTCGCGGTACTTCACGGCATACGCGAGCCGCTTGACGGCGTCGAGCTGCACGCCACCCACGCCGGCGTAGGTGTAGTTGATCTGCCCGGTGCCCTGGGGGTCCGGGTAGTCGAACTCCTGCTTGTTGCCGCCGACGATGGAGTACTCGGGCGAGTTCTCGCCGAAGTAGATGCGCGGCTCGTACTTTCCGAGCGCACCCTCGGTGCCGATCTGCGACTCGATGAAGGTCGGACGACCGTCAGGTTCCCGCGTGTTGCCCTTGGCCGCGACGACGCCGTAGCCGTGGGTGTAGACGGTGTGGTCGTTGAGCCAGTTGCGCTGCCCGTCGGGCACGCCGTTGAGGTCGAGCTCGCGCGCGGCGATGACGGTGTCCTGGGACTTGCCCTCGAGCTGGTAGCGGTCGACGTCGAGCACGTCGGCGAACTGGTAGTAGCCCTTGCTCGCCTCGAGCTGCTTGAAGGTGGGGCTGACGACGTTGGGGTCGATGAGGCGGATGCCGGGCACCGTGGCCGCGTCGTCACGAAGGGCGTTCTGGGTGGCGACGGTCTTCGTGTCGTAGGAGTCGACCATGATCTGGTCGAAGCCGTAGGCGGCGCGTGTCGCGTCGATGTTGCGCTGGATGTAGGGCACCTCGAGGGACTTCTCCGACGGACGCACCTTGAGCGACTGCACGAGGGCCGGGTAGATGCCACCGACCGCGACGACGATGACCGCGAGCACCGCGACGCCGACGAGCGGCAGGCGCCACGAACGCGTCCAGATCGTCGTGAGGAACATGATCGCGCACATGACGGCGGCGAGCGCGAGGATGCCCTTCGTCGGGATGATCGCGTGCGACTCGGTGTACTGGATGCCGGTGATCTTCGTCGACTGGGCCGTCGCGAGGTTGTAGCGGTCGACCCAGAAGGCGATGGCGCGCACGAGGACGAGGGCGGCTGCGATGACCGAGAGGTGCACGCGGGCCGCCTGCGTCGAGCGCATCTTGGTGCCGGCCACGATGCCGCCGTAGAGGTAGTGCGTGAACGCGGCCGTGATGAAGCCGATGACGAGGATCATCGTCAGGAACGCGACGACGAAGTTGATCCACGGCAGGTCGAAGACGAAGAAGCCGATGTCGAGGCCGAACTCGGGGTCGGTGGTGCCGAACGGGCTGCCGTTGCGCCACAGCAGGAAGGTGTCCCACTGCGTCGCCGCCGACAGGCCGGCGAAGAGCCCGATCGCGAGCGGCGCCGCGATCGTGGCCGTGCGCCGCATCGGCTCGACGAGCTGGCGGTAGTGCTCCATGGCCTGCGTGTCGGGCGACGGGGCGTAGATCGGGCGGTTTCGGAAGGCGAAGTGGATGCTCGACCACACCATCGCCGCCGTCAGCAGGCCACCGACGAGGCCCAGCAGGACCTTCGTGACGATCTGGGTGCTGAAGACGCCCGCGAAGCCGACCGACTGGTACCACAGCACCTCGGTCCAGAACTGGGCCGCGATGGCGATGACCACGAGCAGCGCGGCCGCCACGACGAGTGACGTGACGAGCGGGCGTCGGGTCGGCGGCAGCGTGGCCGCGTCGGGGCGTCGGGGCTGGCCCGAGTCGTCGTCGTTGAAGTTGCCCGGCGGGGGGCCGAAGTTGCTGTCGCTCACGTGGAGTGCCTTGGGTGCTGGGGCGGGCAGGTGGTCGGGCGGACCCGTGGGCAGCCTCCTTCGGCCGCCTGCGGCAACCATAACCCGCGGCCTTGCGGCACCTGCCGCGTGATACCGCAACGTGACCCGCACGAGACCGCGCGATGTCAGGCCGGGTGGCCAGGCGGGCCGGCCGCGGGCGTTGTCAGCACGAAGGGAGCGAGCCGGTGTACGCCCGAGCCCGCGCCGGTCACCGGACGGCATACGGCAGCATGGGGGCGTGAACGCGCAGCCCGTCATCGACCCCCTCGCCATCGCCGCCCTCGACACCGAGCGCCACGTCGCGGCCTCCGGGTGGGACCAGCCCGCCCGGCTCTTCGCACTCGTGCGCACGGCCGACCTGCTCGAGCGCGAGCCCCAGCTGCGCGACCAGATGGGGCCCTCGGACCTCGCCGACGGGGCCCTGACGGCCATCGAGCAGGAGGGCCTGCCCACGACGAGCTCGCTCGAGACACTGCTCGGTCGGCTCGCCTGGCCCGACGAGGTGGACGGCTGCGCCTTCGCCATCGAGCGAATGGTCGTACCGCCGGAGGCCGAGCGCGAGCTGCCCTCGCGGGGCGACGACGCGGTCGACCACCTCGCGGCCCACCCGGACCGCAAGGACGTCCGGCTCGTCGTGGCCGTCCTGCGCGACGGCACGTCGATCTGCCTGCTGCGCCAGCGCGACCACGACTCGGACGACGCCGTCGCGACGGGCAAGGACATCGCCCCCGGGCTCGTCGAGGCCCTCAAGGCCACCTTCGAGGACTGAGCACCAGCGCCGGTCGGCGTGAGTCGGCGCCGGTCGGCGTCGCCCGCGTCAGCAGCGCGGCAGCGAGCCCGTCTGGCCCTTGGCGATGGCCTCGACCGCCGTCCGGGCCTCGTCGAACGTGCCCACCTTGAAGACGTCGAGCCCGTCGGGCACGTGCCCGACGACCTCGTCGCAGTTGTCGGCCGGGGCGAGGAAGGACGTGGCGCCGTCGGATCGGGCACCCGCGAGCTTCTGCCGGATGCCGCCGATCGGGCCGACCCGGCCCTGGTCGTCGATGGTGCCGGTGCCGGCGACCTGGTGTCCCGCGGCCAGCGGGCCGGGCGTCAGCTTGTCGTAGATGCCGAGGGAGAACATCAGCCCTGCGGAGGGGCCACCGATCGCTCCTGCGTCGATGGTCACCTTGGCGGGGAAGTCGTGGTCGAGCCCGAGCAGGACGCCGAGAGCGGTGCGGCCGCCCTGACCCTCGACGGTGGGCACGTCGACCGTCTGCTCCTTGCCAGCGCGCGTGAGCGCCAGGGACACGCTCTCGCCCGGCTTCTTCTTCTGGAGCGCGTCGCGCAGCACCTGCGTCGTCGTCACCGGCTCGCCGTCGATGCGCTCGAGCCGGTCGCCGACCTTGAGCAGACCCTTCGCCTTGGACGTGTCGGTGATGCCGGCGATGGCGACGTGGGTCGGCACGTCCTGGCCGATGGCGCGCAGCGCGACGGCCGTCGCCTCCTCCTGCGAGCCTTCCATCTGGATGGCGTTCTCCTCGGCCACCTGCTCCTGGGTGACCTGCGGGTCGAAGACGTCGTCGACCGGGAAGACGTCGCGGGCGGGGTCGACCCACGCCTGCAGGATGTCCCATGCGTCGACGGGATAGCCCGGGCCGCCCTCGACGCGCACCGTGGTGAACCGCAGCGCGCCGTCCGTCGGGTAGGTCGGCAGGCCCGAGATCGAGATGATCGGCTTGTCGTTCGCGCCCGAGGTGCCGAGGGTGTCCTGCGTCGGGCCGGGGCTCATGACGGCGTAGGGCAGGTGCACGACCGACCCCACCACCATGATGACGAGGAAGAAGAAGAAGGCGGCCAGGACCGCCTTGTTGCCGCGCGTCAGCCTGCCGCTGTCCTCACCCTCGAGCACCTCGGCACGCGTCGGCAGGTCGGTGCCGGCGGGCTGCTCCGGCACGCGCCTGATCGTCCTCACGGGAGCCCGACCCACTCGTCGGCGCCGTCGGCGAACTGCTGGTGCTTCCAGATCGGGATGGTCGCCTTGAACTCGTCGATGAGCTCGCGGCAGACGTCGAACGCCTCCCCGCGGTGCTCGGCGCTGACGCCGACGACGACGGCGATGTCACCGACCTCGAGATGGCCCACGCGGTGGACCACGGCGAGGCGCACGGAGCGCCCGTCGGCTGCGAGCCGCTCGGCGAGCGCCCGCGCCGACTCGGCCGCCTGCGGGTGTGCCGAGTAGTCGAGCGCCGCCACGGTCTGGTCGGCCCCCTCGCCGGCCGCGACACGCGCGGGCCCGTCGTGGTCGCGGACCGTGCCGACGAAGAGACACACGCCGCCGGCCCGGGGAGAGGAGACGCTCGTGAGCACCTCGTCGACCGACAGAGGTGTCTCACGGATCTCGGCAAGGGTGACCGTCACGCCCGCAATCGTATGCCGCCGCGCGGGCACCCGCGTCACGCAACCGCGCGCCGGGGTCGGGAACCAACGTGGTCGATCCGTGGTTGTCTTGGTGTACGGCCAGACGGCCGGCACGAGATCCGTTCGAGTGGGGATGAGCAGGCATGGCCGACGACCGTGGACGCGGTGACGACAACCACAGCGACAAGGACGACGTGTCCGGTGAGGTGCCTGGCGGCGAGCCCGCCGAGGGGCAGGGCGACCCCGCTCAGCAGGCCGACTCCGCTCAGCAGGCCGACTCCGCTCAGCAGGCCGCGTCCGACGACGAGGTCGGTCCGGCGGAGCCGGGCCGTGCGCCCGGCGACTCCCCCTTCGGTCTGCCGCTGAACCGCCCCGGAGGCGGCTCGCCCGGCTCCGGCTCCGGCCCGGTCGGGTTCGGCAGCGGGTTCGGCGAGGGCTTCCCGGGCCTGCCCGACCTCGGGGGCATGGACCCCTCGGACCTCGGCGCGATGCTCGAGAAGGTGCTCGGCGAGGCCGCCGACAACCCCGAGCTCGCCGAGGCGATGAAGAGCATGGGTGTCGACCCGCGCGACCCCGCGACTCAGGCCGCGATGCGGGCCCAGCTCGGCACCTTCATGGCCGCCCAGGAGTCGCCGACGGGATCACGCGACCTGGCGACCGAGGTCGCCCGCCGGCACGTGATGGCTGCCCAGGGCAACGACGTGCACGACGAGGCGGCGGCCCGCGCGGTCGCCGACGCCGTCGCGGTCGCGACCCTCTGGCTCGACGAGCAGACCACCCTCGCCTCCCCCGCCTGGCGGGCGACCGGCCTGAGCCGCGCCGAGTGGGTCGAGGCGACGATGCCGCGCTGGTTCGAGCTCATCGAGCCGGTCTCGGACGGCGTCACGGCCGCGACGTCCGACGCCATGCGCAAGCAGGTCGGCGAGCTCGGGCCCGAGGCGTTCGGCGAGGCGCTCCCCGAAGGCCTTCCGGAGGGCTTCGACCCGCGGCAGATGATCGAGCAGTGGGCGCCGATGCTCGGCAACCTCAGCCGCCAGATGTTCTCGGCCCAGCTCGGCCAGGCCGTCGGCACGCTCGCCACCGAGGTGGTGACCGGCACGGAGGTCGGCCTCCCGCTGACAGAGCCGGGTGTCATCGCACTCCTTCCGGGCAACGTCGCCGAGCTCGCCGAGTCGCTCGAGATCGACATCGCGCAGGTGCGGCTCTACCTCGCGGTCCGTGAGGCGGCTCGCGTCCGCCTCTTCTCCGAGGTGCCGTGGCTCGGACCGCAGCTGTTGTCGGCCGTCTCCGACTACGCCCGCAACATCACCATCGACACCGACGCCATCGAGTCGGCCCTGTCGACCATCGACCCGTCGGACCCCGAGGCGCTGCGCACGGCGCTGCAGGGCAACCTCTTCCGCCCGCAGCCGACGCCGGCCCAGCGTGCCGCGCTCGACCGTCTCGAGACCCTCCTCGCCCTGGCCGAGGGCTGGGTCGACCACGTCACCGACCGCACGACCTCGCGGCACCTGCCCCTGTCGGCGGCCCTGGCCGAGACGATCCGCCGTCGCCGTGTGGGCGGGGCGGCGCAGAAGACCTTCGCCGGTCTCGTCGGGCTCGAGCTGCGCCCGCGACGTCTGCGCGACGCGGCGAACCTCTGGGCCGCACTCGAGAGCGCCGGGGGCGCGACCCTGCGCGACGGCCGCTGGGCCCACCCGGACCTCGCACCCACGTCGGCCGACCTCGACGACCCGATCGGTTTCGTCGAGCGGGCGACCGGCACGACCCCCACGAGCGCGCTGCCCGAAGGCGCCGAGGGGCTGGGTGATGGGCTGGGCGCAGACCTCGACTCCGTGCTCCAGGGCATCCTCGAGGATGCCGACCGCGAGCGCGGCACGACGCCGGGCACGACGCCGGGCACGACCGCCGGCGACGCGGGCTCCCGCGGCGAGCAGCCCGACACCCACGACGCCGAGAACACCGAGGACGGCGAGGACACCGAGGACGGCGAGGACACCGACGGCGACGCAGGCCCCCAGCGGTGACCGGGGCGCCCTCCGCCCCTGCCGTGCCGACCGGCCCGCGTGGGCCCCTGCAGGGACCCGATGCTGCCGCTTGGCGCCGACTGCAGGCCGACGCCCTCGAGCGGCTGGAGTCGTGGGATCCCCCCGACGAGCAGCAGGAGCAGCTGCGCCGGGAGTTCCTCGACCACCTGCACACCCACCCCGACGCCATGAGCAAGGCCGGCCCACCGGCCCACCTCACAGGCAGCGTCATCGTGCTCGACGAGGACGGCGGGTCGGCCCTGCTGACCCTCCACCGTCGGGCGCGCGCGTGGTTCCAGTTCGGCGGCCACTTCGAGCCCGGCGACGCCTCGGTGTGGCACGCGGCCACTCGTGAGGCGCGTGAGGAGTCGGGCATTGCCGACATCTCGGCGTTTCCGGAGATCGCCCAGCTCGATCGCCACATTCTTTCTGGAGATTTTGGCGCGTGCCGCGAGCACCTCGACATCCGCTTCGCGGCCACGACTCCGCGGTCCGCCGAGTCGACCGTGAGCACCGAGTCCATCGACGTGAGGTGGTGGCCTGTGGACGCCCTGCCCGAGGGCACGCGCGAGGACCTGCGGCCGCTCGTCGACGCCGGTCTGAGGCTGCGGCGACGCTGACTCCGCGACCGGTGCGGAGCAGCGCGTGACGGCATACGTGCCCGTATGCCGTCAGGCCCCGCGGGCGGGCGTGCTCACTCGTCGCTGAGGTCGAGGCCGGCGGCGGCGGAGACGCCCTGGAGGTAGCCGCGCGCACGCTCGAGGCGGGGATAGCTGCGCAGCAGCGCCCAGAACTCCGGGCCGTGCCCGGGCTGCAGCAGGTGAGCCAGCTCGTGCAGCAGGACGTAGTCGACGACCCATCCCGGCATGCCACGGAGCTTGTCGGACAAGCGAATCGAGCCCTCCGCGGGCGTGCACGAGCCCCAGCGCGAGTTCTGGTTGGAGACCCAGCGCACACTCGCCGGGACCGCCCGTCCGCCGAGGTGCTCGCGCGACAGGGCGAGGGCACGCTGCTCGAGGTCGCCGTCGCTGCGCTGACGACGCTGCTCCGAGGCAGCGACCCGCGCCACCATGGTGCGCACCCACTCCCCCTCCTCGGCGCGGCTCATCCGTGCCGGGACGAGGACGACCAGGCGCCCCTCCTGTCGGTAGGCCGACACGGTGCGGCGACGCTTGGCGCTGCGGCGGACCTCGACGGTCACCCCGTCGACCACCGTGTGCACCACCTCACGTCGCACCGTCGCCATGAGGGCAGGGTAGGCCAGCGTGGGGACAACGCCCCGGAGCACGGGCCCGACACGGCCGCTCCCGCGCGTCATACCTCATCCCGCACGGGCGCGCCAAGCGGGGATGAGCATGATTTCGTGCTCAGCGTGCTCTAGGGTTGAACGAGTCGAGGTACCCGTCGGATGGGTGCCATCTACAAGGAGACATCAATGGCTGACGAGACCTACAAGGGCGAGTTCTACTGCGTGAAGTGCAAGGAGAAGCGCGAGGCCGAGGGCAAGGTTGTCGTGTCCGACAACGGTCGCCGCATGGCCAAGGGACAGTGCCCCGTCTGTGGCACGAACCTGAACCGCATTCTGGGCAAGGCCTGACCAGGTCGCGGCGGCGTCTCTGACGCCGCAGATCGAGGGGGCGGGACCACACGGTCCCGCCCCTTCGCGCGTGCCCGGGGTAGCGCGCGCCCGCCGTGCCCGGCCGGCGCGCGGTACCTGAGGCTCCCGGGGGCCGGACGGCGAGGCTGTGGACGACGGCCCCACGCACCCCGGAGCGGCTGCGAGCCTGACGACCGAGGGTGGCGCCCGCTGGTGGCGTCACCGGGTCTGGAGGTCCGATGTCCGCTGCTCCCGTGCCGCCCCACCCCCGCGTGCCCGTCTGGCTCCGGCCGCTGACGAGGCGACGAGGCGAGGTCCAGTTCGGCGTGCTGCCCGGCGGTCCGGTGGTCACGGGCGTCAGCGAGGCCGAGGCCGACCTGCTCGCGCAGCTCGACGGCGCCCTGCCCCTCGCCTCGACCGACCGGGTGGCGGCCGAGGCAGGCATCGACCTCGCCCGGTGGCGGGCGCTGCTCCAGCTCGCGACCGACCTCGGCGTGCTCACGGACCGTGTGCCGACCACGACGGACTCCACTGCTGCGTCGAGCTCACCGACGTCGCCGGACACCTCACCCGGACGCGTCGTCGTCGACGGCTGCGGCCACGTCGCCTCCGACATCGCCGAGGCCCTGGCGCAGGCCGGCACGACCGTCGTGCACGGCCGGGCCGCGGTCGACCGGGCGGTCGCCGCACCCCTCCGGCCCCGACCCGACCTCGTGGTGCTCGTCGGCTCGCCCCTCGTCGACCCCCGCCGCGGTGACCTGTGGCTGCGGCACGGCATCCCGCACCTGCCCGTGGCACCGGCCGGACCGCGCACCGTCGTTGGCCCCCTCGTCGACGGCTCCTCCGGTTCGCCCTGCCTGTGGTGCCTCGACCGGCACCGCGCCGACCGCGACGCGGCGTGGCCCATGCTGATGAGCCAGGCCGCGCCCACGCGGACGCTCTCGCTCGCCGGTCCGCCGGACGGCCTGCACGACGCCCTGGCGCCCGGGCTCGCGCACCTCGTCGTCGGCAGCGTGACGCTGCTCGTGACCGGAGTCCTCGAAGGTCACCCGCCCCCACCCGGGGTCTCCGTCGAGGTGAGCCTGCCGTGGCCGCGGATGGACCACCGCCGCTGGCCGACCCACCCGCTCTGCCCGGCGCACCCTGCCGCCGTCACGACGCCTGACACCGGTGCCCGCGCAGGTGCCCGCGCAGGTGCTGGCGGCTCCGCGGACGCGTGGCTCCGCCGCGGGGCGTGACCGCCGGCCAGGACGGAGGGACAGCCGTACGCGGACGGGCGCCACGCGTACGCCGTCGGACGTCCACGTCGCCGGGAACCCGGCGGAAGTCGGCGGGAGTCGGCAGAAGTCGGCGGAAGTCGGCGGGAGTCGGCGGGCGGCCCGGGCCGACCCGCCAAGGCTGGACAGATGGTCGGACGCCTCAGCCCGGGGGGGTACACATAGAGTCGAGGGTGGGGCGTCGACCCGCCGCCGCGCGATCTTTCGTGGTCGCCGGCGCCGGACCGACCGCTCGCGCCCGCACGAGACTGCCGACCGCCCGAGGAGGTGCGCCGTGACCGACCTGCCACGCAAGGCCGTCGTGCGCTCCGCCAAGCTCGCCACGGTGCCCCTCGGCTTCGCCGGTCGCACCGCCCTCGGCCTCGGCAAGCGGCTCGGGGGCCGGCCCGCCGAGATCGTGGCCGCCGAGCTGCAGGCCCGCACCGCCCAGCAGCTCTTCCAGGTCCTCGGGGAGCTCAAGGGCGGCGCCATGAAGTTCGGCCAGGCACTCTCGATCTTCGAGGCGGCCCTGCCCGAGGACCTCGCCGTGCACTACCGGACCATGCTGACCAAGCTGCAGGACAGCGCCCCGCCGATGCCGACGTCCTCGGTCCACGGCGTCCTGCGCGGCGACCTCGGCACGCGGTGGCGCAGCCGGTTCGAGTCGTTCGACGACCACCCCGTGGCCTCTGCCTCGATCGGGCAGGTGCACCGGGCCGTCTGGAAGGACGGCCGGGACGTCGCGGTCAAGATCCAGTACCCCGGAGCCGGCCCAGCGCTGATGAGCGACATCCGCCAGATCAGCCGGGTGGCCAAGGTCGCGGCGAGCTGGGTGCCCGGGATCGAGCTCGGCCCGATTCTCGACGAGCTGCGCGACCGGATGGCCGAGGAGCTCGACTACCGCCTCGAGGCCGAGTCGCAGGCGACCTTCGCAGCGGCCTTCGACGGCGACCCCGACTTCGCCGTGCCCCACGTCGTCGACGGCCGCGAGCACGTCATCGTGTCGGAGTGGCTCAACGGGCTCCCCCTGTCGCGGATCATCGCCGAAGGCACGCAGGAGCAGCGCGACACCGCCTCACAGCTGTACCTGCGCTTCCTGCTGGCCGGCCCGGCCCGGGCCGGGCTGCTGCACGCCGACCCGCACCCCGGCAACTTCCGGATCACCCCCGACGGCCGCTTGGGCGTCATCGACTTCGGGGCCGTCAACCGGCTCCCCGACGGCATGCCGCCCGAGATCGGGCCGCTGCTCACCACCGGTCTCGAGGGCAGCGCCGAGGACGTGCTCGAGGGGCTGCGCGCGATCGGTTTCGTCAAGAACTCCATCGACCTGGACCCGCAGCGCCTGCTCGACTACCTCGAGCCGTTCATGGCGCCCTTCCGCACCGACACGTTCACCTTCAGCCGGGACTGGCTCCGGGGCGTGTTCGCCCACATCAACGACCCGCGTCAGCCCAACTACGCCGTCGCCTACAAGCTCAACCTGCCACCCGAGTACCTCCTCATCCACCGCGTGTGGGGTGGGGGTATCGGGGTGCTCAGCCAGCTCGGTGGCACGGTGCACGGGCGAGCCGTCGTCGACGAGCTGCTTCCCGGCGCGGACCTGCCGCCCGTGGGCGACGACGCCTGACCGCTCGTCACCACCAGACGGGGTCGAGCTTGCTCTCGATCGAGCGGAGGTTCTCGCGGCTGCAGCGCTCGCAGGTCCACGTGGTGCGTCCGGCATCCGTGCCTCGGCTCCAGGTGCGCCGGGCCGCGGTCTGGTCCTCGGGCGGCGGGGTCGTGCCGCACCCGGAGCAGACGAGGGTCTCGTCACGGGCAGCGGCGTCGGTGGCCGCATCGGTAGAAGTGTTCACGGGGTTCTCCCTTCTCCTCCTTCGAGTATCCGCCGATCGGGGCGCCGTTCGTGGCGCCACGCGGGATCGCGGGTCGGACGGGAGGGGCGGGACGGCCGGCTCAGGAACGGAGTGCGAGTCCCCGGACGTGCGGAACCGCGGGTGACGTGCGCGTCACCCGCGGCTCGCTCACTCGATTCAGTTGTCCTGCAACGCGCCTCGAGGCGCGGTCGTTCACTTCTCGCTGTGGCGTCGACTGGCGCGGATCTCCTGGGCGATCAGCCGGGCGCTGCGACGGATGCCGCTGCGTTCCTGGCGCTGACTGCGCTGGTTGATCCGGTCGCGAGCCAGCATCTCGAGCTGGTTCATGACGATCTCCTGGTCTGTGGAAAGGGTTGCTGTCGGGGGCCATTGGCGTCTGGGTCATGCGTGGTCACGCAGGCTCAGGCAGCCACGGGGTGCTTGCGCGGACGGCCGCGGGGCCGCTTCCGAGCCACGATGGCGCCCTGGACGAGCAGCTGCCCGCCCCACACGCCCCATGGCTCCTGGCGCTCGAGGGCGCCGGCGAGGCACTGGACGCGCGCGGGGCAGAGCCCGCAGAGCGTCTTGGCGAACTCGACGTCCTCGGGTCGCTCGGCGAACCAGAGCTCCGCGTCGTAGTCGCGGCACGGAATGGTCTCGCCGACCTGCTCCGCCTCGGTCCTCATGTCGATCAGTTCGCTCAGCTGCATCGTTCTCACCTCCGTCTCCTGGGCGCCCGTGGTGGGGTGCCCCTGCTCACTCGTGTCTGGCTTGGCCCGAAGACCTGCACCGGTGGTGCGCGTCTCGGTCCTGCTGCTCGGCATCCGGGGAGTCATCTGTGTCCCTGATCTGTCAGGCACCCGGTCGGGTGCTCATCTGTCGGTGTCGGTGGTGCGGTGTGGAGCGGCATTCGGCCGGGAAACTCCCCCGGGAAACACGAAGGCCGCGGACCCGGTGATGTCGGGTTCGCGGCCTGGAGGTGAGGCTTCGGGTCTTGTCAGACCGGTGGCCTCCCAGAACGGGAGCGAACGACATCGAGGGTCTTGTAGGCGGGGAACGTGAGGCCGGCGACCGAGACGTCTCCCTGGATCGGAGCGCGGAAGTCGGCGACGCGGCCGCCCATGACGGCGGCGATGGACACAGTGGTCCCCTGCTCCGGAGCGTGGATGGCCGCAAGGCGGACCTGGCCGGTGGTCGGCCGCACACGCACGGAAAGGACGCAGGAGACTGCGTTCATCGTCATCGTGGTGTTGTCCATCAGGCCGACCTCCTCACTTCTGCTCACGGGCCCCAGCTGGCCACCGAGACCACTGGGCTTGACTTCGTCAAGGGTACGCGTGCGCCTCGCGGGCGAACAACTGATTTAACGAAGTTTTCCGAACTTATTTTGCGCGGGTGCTGCTAACCGGCGGATTCCTTTGCCGCAGAACGGTTTTCGATGAGTTCTTGCGGGTCGGCGCCGGCGAGGATGGCGAGGACGTCGCTGCCGTACTGCTCGAGCTTGCGCGCGCCGACACCGCTGATCACGGACAGTCCACCCTCGTCGGAGGGCGTCCCCTCTGCGATCGCGGTGAGCGTCGCGTCGGTGAAGACGACGAATGCCGGCACGCTCGCCTCGCGGGCCACGGCGAGGCGCCACGTGCGCAACCGCTCGAACGTCGCCTCGTCGTAGGTGGGTGGGCACTCGTCGCAGCGACCCGTCTTGCGCTGCGCGGCGGAGACGAGCTCGGCACCGCACCCACGGCAGTGGGCGCGGCGCGCCACCTTCGGCGCGGACCGTTTGGACCCGCTGGACTTCGCCTCGCTGCGGGCACCCTGGCCGAGGATGTCGGCGGCGGGCGCGAGGAACCTCGAGACGCGCCGCGTGGCCCGGGCCCCTGGGGTGCGGGCGCCGGACCACGACAGGAAGAGCTGCTTGCGCGCCCGGGTGAGTCCGACGTAGAGCAGGCGCCGCTCCTCCTCGACGGCGTCGGGTCCCTCGGCCATCGAGATCGGCATGAGCCCGTCAGAGGCACCGACGAGGAAGACGGTGTCCCACTCGAGGCCCTTCGCCGCGTGCAGGCTCGCGAGCGTCACGCCTTGCACGGCCGGGGCGTGCTGCTCGGCCGCGCGCCGCTCGAGCTCGGCGACGAGCTCGGGCAGCCGGGCCTCGGGGGCCGCGGCAGCGATGTCGTCGGCGAGCGTCGCGAGCGCGGTGAGGGACTCCCATCGCTCGCGGGTGGCCCCGCTGCCCGCTGGTGGCTCGTGCGACCAGCCCGCGCCGGTGATGACGTCGCGCGTGATCTCACCGAGGGCCTTCTCGCCGTCGTCGCTCCGGGCTGCGCCGCGGAGCAGCAGGACGGCGTCGCGCACCTCCTTGCGCGCGAAGAACCGGTCGCCACCGCGCACGAGGTAGGCGACCCCGGCATCCGTGAGGGCCGACTCGAACGCTTCGGACTGGGCGTTGGTGCGGAAGAGGATCGCGATCTCGGCGGCCTGGTGGCCACCGTCCACGAGCGTGCGGATGCGGTCGGCGACGGCTGCCGCCTCCGCCGGGTCGTCGGCGTAGCTCGTCAGCTCGGGCGCGGGACCCGGCTCGGACTGCGCCAGCAGGCGCACCGCCCCGTCGCGCGCCGCCTGCGTGCCCGAGGCGACGATCGTGTTGGCGAGCCCGACGATCTGGGGCGTGGAGCGGTAGTTGCGCACGAGGCGCACGACCTGGGCGCCCGGGAAGCGCTTGGGGAAGCCGACGAGGTGCCTCGGGCTGGCACCCGTGAAGGAGTAGATGGTCTGGGCGGGGTCGCCGACGACGCAGAGGTCGTTGCGCTCGCCCAGCCACTGGTCGAGGAGGCGCTGCTGGAGGTCGTTGACGTCCTGGTACTCGTCGACGACGAACTGGCGGTACTGGCCCCGGACCGTGCGGGCGATGTCCTCCCGCTCGTCGAGGATGCCGACGGTGAGCAGCAGGACGTCCTCGAAGTCGATGACCCCGCGGCGCTGCTTGACGTCCTCGTACGCCTCGAAGAGGCGTGCCATGGCCGTGAGGTCGAGACCCGGGGGCTCACGGCGCTGCTCACGGGCGCGGGCGGCATACGACTGCGGCGTCAGGAGGTTGACCTTGGCCCACTCGATCTCGGCTGCCAGGTCGCGGACGGTGGTGCGGTCGAACTGCATGCGCAGCCGGCTCGCCGCCTCGGCGACGGCCGCGGCCTTGTGGCTCATCACCTCGGGGGCCGCGCCGCCGATGGCCTGCGGCCAGAAGAAGTGCAGCTGCCGCAGCGCGGCGGCGTGGAAGGTGCGGGCCTGGACTCCCTGCACCCCGAGCCCGCGCAGGCGCGTGCGCATCTCGCCGGCGGCGCGGGCCGTGAAGGTCAGCGCGAGCACCCGTTGCGGCTGCTGCGCACCCGAGTGGACGGCATACGCGATGCGGTGGGTGATGGCACGCGTCTTGCCCGTGCCCGCACCCGCGAGGATGCACAGCGGGCCCGGCGGGGCCATCGCGACCTCGCGCTGCTCCGGGTCGAGCCCGGCGAGGATCTGGTCGGCGGACGGTACTGCGCTCAGGAGCGATCACCCTTCGAGGTGGCCAGCACGCTCGCGGCGTGGTCCGGCACGTAGTTCTGCTCGTGCTGCGGCGGGCGTTCGTAGCCGCGCGGAGCGGGGCGCTTGGGCACGGGCGGCACGTCCGGCGTCACGGCGGCGTGCGGGATCGAGCTGAGCAGGTGGTGTATGACGTTGAGGCGCGAGCGGCGCTTGTCCTCGGACTCGACGACGTGCCAGGGCGCCCACTCGGTGCTCGTCGCGGCCATCATGATGTCCTTCGCCTCGGAGTAGTCCTCCCACCGGGTGATCGACTCGAGGTCCATCGGCGAGAGCTTCCACTGGCGCATGGGGTCCTTGGCCCGGCTGCGGAAGCGGCGCTCCTGCTCGACGTCGGAGACGCTGAACCAGTACTTGCGCAGGATGACGCCGTCGTCCACGAGCATCTGCTCGAAGAGAGGCGCCTGCTCGAGGAAGCGGGCGTACTGCGCGTCGGTGCAGAAGCCCATGACCCGCTCGACCCCGGCGCGGTTGTACCAGGACCGGTCGAACAGGACGATCTCGCCCGCCGCGGGCAGGTGGGCGATGTAGCGCTGGAAGTACCACTGCGTCTTCTCGCGGTCGGTCGGCGCCGGCAGGGCAGCGATGCGCGCGACGCGGGGGCTGAGGTACTCGGTGATGCGCTTGATGGCCGACCCCTTGCCGGCGGCGTCGCGTCCTTCGAACACGACGACGACCCGCTGACCCGTCGCCCGCACCCACTCCTGGAAGGCGACGAGCTCGGCCTGAAGACGACGGACCTCGGTCTCGTAGACGTCGAGGTCCATCTTGGGGGGTCGTTTTGCGCCGCGCTTGGCCATGGGGTCATCCTTGCACCGAGGGACGACGCCCGTGGGGGCCGTCCCCACCACCGTGCACGACGCACACACGACGAGTAGGAACCGATGCCCGAGCTCACCCAGGTCACGCCCGACGAGGGCTCGATCACGATGTTCACGACCACGTGGTGCGGCTACTGCACTCGCCTCAAGGGCCAGCTGGCGCGCGAGGGCGTCCCCTTCACCGAGATCGACCTCGAGGCCTACCCCGAGCACGTCGACTTCGTCGAGCACGTCAACGGTGGCAACCGCACCGTCCCGACCGTCGTCTTCCCCGACGGCTCGGCGGCGACCAACCCGTCGCTGGCCGAGGTGCGTTCGCGCCTCGCGGGCTGACCCGCCGGGCGGACCCGCCGCGCGGACCCGCCGGGCGGACCCCGCTCAGAAGGCGGTGTCCGCGCCCGGCGCGACGACGGACTCGACCGTCTGGCCGAGCCAGTGCTCGATGATCCGCTTGGCGATGGAGATGCCGCTCGGGGTGCGGATCGTCCCGCCGCGCAGCAGGTCGCGGTACTCCTCGCGGCTCACCCAGCGCGCCTCGGCCATCTCGACGGGGTCGATCGTCAGCTCGGTCTCGCGCGTCGTCGCCTCGAACCCGATCATGACCGACGACGGGAACGGCCACGGCTGGTTGCCGAGGTAGCGCACCGCCTCCACCGTGACACCGACCTCCTCGGCGACCTCGCGCGCGACCGCGGACTCGAACGCCTCCCCCGGCTCGACGAAGCCCGCGAGCACCGAGAACCGCCCCTCGGGCCAGTGCGCCCCGCGCCCGAGCAGCAGCCGGTCGTCGGGGTCGACGACCGACATGATGACGGCGGGGTCGGTGCGGGGGTAGTGCTCGCTGCCCTCGCGCGCGCACCGCCGCACCCAGCCGGCCTGCCGGGGCTCGGTCGGCGCCCCGCAGCGGGGGCAGAAGCGGTGGGTCGAGTGCCAGTTGGCCAGTGCCAGCGCGGTCGTGAAGACGCCGGCGTCGCGGGGCGCGAGCGCCTCACCCGCCTGCCGCAGGGTGAGCCAGCCTGCGGACTCCGCTCCCGGACCGTCGCCAGACGGCTCGCTCTCGACCTCCGTCGAGACGACGCCCACGTATGCGGTCCCGTCGCCGTCGCGGCCGAGGTGCAGTCCGAGGCGGGCGTGGTCCTCGGGCTCGGGGGCGCGGGTCAGGAGGGTCAGCGCGTCGTCGCCCGCGTCGTCGACCCGCATCCGGTCGCCCCGGATCTCGGCCACGCGGGTCCGCGGGTCGTCGAGCAGCTCGGTGAGGACATCGGGCCGGCGGCGCTCGAGAGCCACCCGGTCCAGGGAGCTGCGCGAGAGCGCGAGGTCGGCCAGGGTCTCGTCGGTCACTGCCACGCGACCCACCCTAGGGCGGCGAGCCGGCACCGTCGCACCGGTGTCGAGGCTGCACCGAACCGACCGGCGCCGGGCGTCGCCTCCCACGCTCGGCGCGTCCCTCGACCTACGGTGGAGACGTGACGCGCAGCCCGCTCTTCCTCGCCGCCCTGGCGAGCTCGGCCGTGCCGGGCCTCGACCCGGTGACGGTCGAGGGCGTCCCGGGCGAGCCCGGAGACCTCTTCGAGATCGCGTACGTGCAGGACAGCCAGGACCGCCGCTGGGTCGTCAAGGCGCCCTGCACCGCTGCGGCCGGCGCCATGCTCGACGACATCTCGGCGCTGTCGGGCCTGCTCGGGCGGCGGCTCGACGTGGCCATGCCGATGGTCCGCGGACTCGCCCAGGTGCCGGAGGGCCGAGCCGCGGTCTACCTGCGCGTTCCGGGCCGGCCGCTCGACTTCTCCGGGCTCCGGCCCGGGCCCCTGACCGCCGAGGTCGGCCGCACGCTCGCCCACATCCACAACGTCGAGCACCTCCTGTTCGAGGAGGCCGGACGACCCACCTACGACGCCGAGGCCCACCGTCGCCGCCAGCTCTCCGAGCTCGACCGCGCCGCCGCGACCGGGCACGTGCCGACGGGCCTGCTCACGCGGTGGGAACACGCCCTCGAGGACGTCTCGCTGTGGCGCTTCGCTCCCTGCGCGGTGCACGGCACCTTCATCGGCCAGAACGTCCTCGCGTCGTTCGACGACGACGGCGACTCGTCGAGCGGTCACGTCCGTGGCGTGCTCGCCTGGGAGGCCAGCCGCGTCGGCGACGCGGCCGACGACTTCGCCGAGCTCGCCCGCCTCGCGCCCGCCGAGACCCTCGATGCCGTCCTCGAGGCCTACGCCGAGTCGCGCATCGAGCGACCCGACGTGCACCTGGTGCGCCGCGCCCGGCTCGCAGCCGAGATGGCGCCGCTCCGATCCCTGCTCCACGCCCTGGCCTCGGGGCAGCTCGACGTCGTCGAGCGCACCGCCGAGGAGCTGCGCGCCCTGGACGCGCGGGTCGAGGAGGACGACCGCCGTCACGCGCAGGAGGACGCCGAGCGCAGCGAGCGCACGAGGCAGGCGCGTGAGCGCGCGGCGGTCCTCCTCGACCCGGACGACCCCGAGCGGCCCGAGCCGGAGTGGGACGCGACCCAGCCGCACGCGCCCTTCCCGATGCTCGGTGAGACCCAGGCCATCTCCATGACGACCCTGCTCGACGAGCCGCAGGAGTACGTCGCGGGGACGGCCGCCGACTGTTCCGCGCCCTCCCCCGAGCCAGTCACCGGCGACGTCGAGGAGGGGCCGACGTGGGCTCACGCCGACGACCCCGAACCGGAGCCCTCCCCGTGGCCGGAGGGCGCGGAGGAGGACTCGCAACCCGTGCCGGTCATGGCGGCCGATGCCGATGCGTCCACCTTCGAGATCGACGAGGTCGAGGCCCTGCCCGAGGACGCCGACGGAGTGCTCGACCTCCACGAGGGCGCCTCCGACTTCATCGCCGTCGAGCACCGTCCCGAGCACCCGGCCTGACTCCCACTCGACTGGGACGGGGCGCTCACTCGAGTGGCGCTGCTAGTCGGGCAGGGTGCGCAGGAGGTCGACGAGGGCGGGCTCGCCCGGCAGCTCGGGGCGCACCGTGACGCCCTCGCCCGCGTAGTAGAACGCCGCGTCGACGAGCGACGCGTCCACGCCGCGCAGCCGGGCGAACGCCACGGCATACGCGCCGAGCTGGAGGGCACGGACGGTGGCGTCGCGCCCGGTGGGGCGGGCGCCCGTCTTCCAGTCGACGACCGTCCACCCGCCGTCGTCGCGCGGGAAGACGGCGTCGACCCGACCACGGACGGCGATGCCGTCGATGACCGTCTCGATGGACATCTCGATCTCCTCGGGGATGCGGTCGGCCCACTCGCTGGCCAGGAAGCGCTCCTTCATCTCGTCGAGGTCTCCGTCGTCGGCCGCGCCCTCGTCGGCGCTACCGGGGAGGTCGAGCAGGTCGACGAAGGCCGCGCGGGAGTAGTGCTCCTCGATCCACGCGTGGAAGGCCGTCCCCTGTCGGGCGGCGACGGCCGGCGGGCTCGGCATCGGGCGCCGCAGCGACATCGCGAACGCCTCGGCGTCTCGGGCCAGCGAGACGACCGCGGAGGCCGAGAGGTGCCGTGGGACGTCGACGACGGACTCGCCGCGGGATCGACGAGCCGCTTGCTCGGCGAGCAGGATCCGGAGGTCGTCCACGCGCGGGTCACCTGTTGGCACGGTCGGCCCCGCGTCGACCAGAGAGACGATCCGACGGTGCGCGTCGAGCAGTCCGGCACGTCGCACCCCCATCGGGTCGTGGGGCCACAGCTGCGAGATCGGGACGGCGAGGTGGGGGTTGGTCGGCGCCGACGCCTTGCCCTTGTCGTCGACGACCGGCTCCGGAGCAGCAACCCACGCCGTGCGCACGACGGAGCCGGGCGCCGAGTCCTCGACCTCGGCCAGGAAGCGCGAGGGCACCGACAGCGTCTTCTTGGCCGCGCCCCAGAGATGGGTCGTGAGGAGCATCGACGACCGCGCGCGCGTCAGCGCGACGTAGGCGAGACGGCGCTCCTCGGCGACGGCGTGACGCCCGCCGTCGAGGACGAACTCGTCGATCACGGCGCTGAGCGCCTTGCGGTCGGGCACCCCTCGCCAGTCGAGGTGGGGCAGGCCGGCCCGGTCACCGCGCAGGTCGTACGGCAACGAGTCGAGCCCGATGAGCCAGCCCTTGTCCTTGACGTCGCCCGAGCAGGCGTATGCCGTGGGCTCGCTGTCCGCCACAGGTGCGACCGCGGTCGCGCCGTGTGCCGGGAAGACGCCCTCGACGAGAGTCGGCACGGCGACGACGTCCCACTCGAGGCCCTTGGCCGCGTGCACGGTGAGCACCTGCACGGCGTCGGCGTCGGACTCGGTGTGCCCGGCGTCGAGGCCTCGCTCCTGGTCTCGCGCTGCGTCGAGCCAGCTGAGGAAGCCCGAGAGCGTGGGCCGGTCGGCGGTCGTGGCATAGCGAGCCGCGACGTCGGCGAAGGCGTCGAGGTGCACGCGCGCGGTCGACGCCGTGTGCTCGGGACGTGAGAGCACCTCGATGTCCAGACCGATCGCCACCTCGGCCTCCGCGACGAGGTCGACGAGAGGCAGCGCCGTGAGCCGACGCAGCCGGCGCACGACGTCGCCGAGATCGTGCAGCCGGGCCAGGGCCTCGTCGCCGATGCGGGCACCGTCCCGTCCGGTCCAGCCGGCCCGCGGCAGGTCGTCGAGGGCCTCGACGAGGGTGGCGGTGTCGGCGCTGTCGGCCGCGAGGTCGGAGCCGCGCCGGTCGGAGGTGGGCGCGTCGCCCGGCTCGGTCCCGTCGGGTTCCACTGTCGGGTCGGCAGCGCCGTCAGCGCCGGCAGCGCCGGGTTCGACCGTCGCGGCGACCGTCGCGCCACCCGTCGCGGCCCCTGTCGCGGCCGTGGTCGCGGCGGTGCCCCCGACACGCGGCGTCCTGGAGTGCAGCTCGCGCGCCCAGGCCCACAGCCCGGCCAGGTCGGCGGCGCCGAGGCGGACGACGGGCCCGGTGAGCAGGCGCATCAGCTGGTCGCCGCGGCTGGGGTCCTGCACGACCCAGAGGGCGGCGACGAGGTCGCTGACCTCGGGTGTGACGAGCAGTCCACCGAGGCCGACGACCTCGACGGGCAGCTGCCGGCGGCGCAGGGCCTCGAGCACGACCGGGAAGGTCGAGCGTCGCCGGCACAGCACGGCCGCGCTGCGACCGGTGCGGCGTCCGCTCGGGCTGAACCAGTGCGAGGCGATCCAGCCGGCGAGGTGGTCGGCCTCCTCCTCGGCCGTCTCGAGCCGGGCCACCTCGATGGTCCCGACCCCGGCGCCCGGGCGGGGTCGGAGCGGCTGCACGTGCTCGGTCGCGAGCGGCGCGGCGACGGCGTTGGCCGCGTCGAGGATGAGCGAGTCGTTGCGCCAGCTCGTCGAGAGCGGCAGCACGTCGGCCGGGCCCGCCTCGCCGGCGAACTCGGTCGGGAAGCGCAGCAGGGTGGTCGCGCTCGCACCGCGCCAGCCGTAGATCGACTGGTTGGGGTCGCCGACGGCGGTCAGCGCGACGCCAGGGTGGTGGAAGAGCGACCGGAGCAGCTCGAGCTGCGCCTCGGAGGTGTCCTGGAACTCGTCGAGCAGCACAGCCCGGAACCGCTCGCGCTCGATCTCACCGACAGCGGGCACCGAGCGGGTGAGCCGGGCGGCGATGGCCATCTGGTCGGCGAAGTCGAGCGACTCGCGCTTGCGCTTGAGGGCGAGGAAGGCCGAGACGATCGGCAGGACCGTGCGCCGCTCGCGCAGGACGGCGATCGCGTCGCGGGCGGCGGTGAGCGACCCGCGGCCCTCCCCGTCGGGCAGAGCGTCGAGACGCGCGAGCACGGCGTCGAGGTGCTCCATGACCTCGTCGGGCGTGCGCACGTGCTCGGCCATCTCGCCGGCGAGCGCCATGACGGCCTGGATGACGGTGGCCTCGCTCTTGACGACGTCGTCCATGGGCCCGTCCCATCGGGACACCGCCTCGGCCGCGAGCTGCCAGGCGCCGGCTTCGGTGAGGATCCGGAACTCCGGCTCGATGCCCACCCGGAGGGCGTGCTCGCGGACGAGCCGGCCGGCGTACGCGTGGTACGTCGAGACGGTGGGGGTGCCACCGAGCACCTCGGCACCCGTGCCGTCGTCGGCGGGCGGGGTCCAGATGCCGGCGCGCTCGAGGCCCCGCAGTCGTCTGGCGATACGTTGAGAGAGCTCGGCGGCCGCCTTGCGGGTGAAGGTGAGACCGAGCACCTGGTCGGGGTCGACGAGGCCGTTGGCGACGAGCCACACGACGCGCGCGGCCATCGTCTCGGTCTTGCCCGAGCCGGCCCCGGCGACGACGAGCAGCGGCCCGGCACCGGCCTCGATCACCGCAGCCTGCTCGTCGGTGGGCGGCGGCATCTCGAGCGCGGTCGCGATGTCGAAGGCGCTGTGCTGCACGGTCGTCGCCGGCGGAGCCTGTGTCGTCGTCACAGCGCGTCCCCCTCGGGCTGGACGGGGCACGACGACCGCACGGGGCACGTCTCGCACGCCTTGCCCTGAGCCGCCCGGAACTCGCCGGCGCCCATCCCCTCGGCCGTCTGCTCGACGAGCGCCCGCGCCCACGTCGGGTCGTCGCTGCTCGCGAGCGGCGGCTGGGGAAGCACGCTGGGCTTGAGCCCCGACAGGCCGCCCTTGCCGATGAAGACGAGCGCAGCCCCGGCGCTGCGGTCGCCGAGGGCCGGGAAGCCCCCCTCCTCGACGGCCACCTGGTAGGCGCCGAGCTGGCCGTGCTGGGCCAGCTCGGCCCGCGTCGGCTTGGACTTGCCCGTCTTGAGGTCGACGATGCGCACGCGGCCGTCGGCGTCGCGCTCGATGCGGTCGACGCGCCCGGCCACCACGGCGCGTCCGACCTCGACCCGGAAGTCTGTCTCGATGCCGACGCGCTCCCAGTCCCGCTCGGCGCCGTCGCGGTAGGCCGCGAACCGGGCCACCATGTCGTGCGCCTCCTGGTGGGTGCGGTCGGTGACCCAGCCCGGCGTGAGCCCGAGGCGGCCCCAGCGCGCGTCGACCTCGTGCTTCAGCTCGTCGAGCGGAGCGTCGGGCAGCTCCGCGACGATGTCGTGGACGAACGTGCCGACGGAGGCCGCGCCGAGCGAGACGCCCTCGCCGCCGACCGACGTGAGGAACCAGCGCAGCCCGCACTCGGCGAAGTAGGTCACCTTCGACGGCGACACCGGCACGGGCTCGTCGGGCCGACGCACGGGCCGCTCGCTCGTGACGGACCGCAGCGCCCACCACGAGGCCGGGTCGGCCCCGCGTACGCCCTCACGCGCAGCAGCCGCGAGCAGGTTGAGGGCCGGCTCGGCGACGCCCGGCTCGGGGCTCACCGCCTCGCGGCGCAGCTCACCCACGAGCCCGGGCAGGGTCATGGTGCGCGCGACGTCGGAGTGCGGACGCACCTCGTCGGCGAGCCGGGTCGTCGCGGGCGGGTCGACGAGGTCGAGGTAGACCGAGGGTTGCTCGTCCTCGTTGCCGACCGCGGTGACGAGCAGGCGCTCGGTGGCCCGGGTGACGGCGACGAGGAAGAGGCGAGTCTCGTCGTAGCGCACCGCCGCCTGGGCGGCCCGGAAGCCGAGCGGCCGCTGGGCGACGACGTCGACGAGGTCCTCGGACCCCAGGACCGAGCCCCGCAGCCGCAGGTCGGGCCACACGCCCTCCTGGACCCCGGCGACGACGACGATGCGCCACTGGCGGCCGGCGGCGGTCTGAGGTGTCAGCAGCGCGACGCGGCCACCGGACTGGCCGCCGACGAGAAGGGTGTCGCCCGGGACGTCCTGGCCCTGGATGTGCTCGAGGAACTTGTCGGGGCCGGCTGTGGGCAGCCGGTCGACGAAGGCACCCGCGGCGTCGAAGAGCGCGAGCACGGCGTCGAGGTCGCGGTCGGCCCGCTCACCCGACGAGCCACCCGAGAGCGCCTGGCGTCGCCATCCGTCGGCGACCCCCGCACCCTGCCAGACGGCCCAGAGCACCGACTCGGCCGTGACCCCCCGCGCCCATCGGCCGTCGTCGCCGACGCGAGCCGCCGCAGCCCCCGCCGCCAGCGCCGTCGCGATGCGCTCGGCGGGCCGTGCGGTCGACCCCAGCATCCGAGCGCGCGGCACCGACTGCAGCAGCTCGGCGAGCAGCTCGTCGCTGGATCGCCCACCGCCGGAGGCGAGCTCGTCCTGCCGGAGCAGTCGCCGGAGTCGGCGCAGCCCCACGGTGTCGCTCCCCCCGACGGGCGAGAGCACGAGATCGGCTGCGCGCACCGGGTCGATGACGTGGGTCTCGCCGCGATGCTCGGCCCGGGCGATCGCGATGCTCTCCTCGAGCAGGTGCAGCAGCGGGCGGACCGCGCTCTCGTCGCGCACCGGCGTCTCGGCACTGCCGGCCTGGACCGGCACCCCGGCCTGCCCGAGGAGGCGACGCATCGCGTCGGCACGCCCCGAGCCACGCACGATGACGGCCATGTCGGTCCAGGGCACGCCCTCGACGAGGTGGGCCCGGCGCAGCAGGGCCGCCACGTGCGCCGTCTCCTGGGCCGCCGACCGCAGCAGCGCGACCTCGACGGCGCCTCGCGACGGGTCTGCTGTGGCGGGCGTCATCCGGCGCTGCTCACCGCCACCGAGCGCCCCGATGCGCCGCGAGACCCGGTCGGCCACGCCGACCATCGCCTCGCCGAGCCGGTGGGTCCGGTCGAGCACGACGGTCTCGCTCGCACCGTCGCCGGCGTCGTCGATGAGGTCGAAGAGACCGCCGACGAAGCGCGGGTCACGGCCTGCACCCGCGAGGTCGGTCCAGCCGTCGGCGAGGAAGCGCGGGTCGGCGCCGCGGAAGGTCTGGACCGCGACGTCGGGGTCGCCGAGAAGGACCACCCGTGGACCACCGGGTCGGGCGACGACGCGCAGCAGCCGCGCCGCGGCGGACGTCAGCTCCTGGGCCTCGTCGACGACGACGAGGCGGATGCGCTCGTGGAGCCGGTCGAGGGCCGACGGGTCCTCGTCGAGCAGCTCGGCGACGGCCGTGAGCACCCACGCGGGGTCGTAGGAGCCGTGACTGCTGAACGAGGTGACCTGGTCGTACTCGCGCAGCACGTGCGCGGCCGCCGCCCACTCGGGCCGGTCGTGCTCGACCGCGAGCCGGGCGAGGTCGTCGGGAGCCTGCCCCAGCTCGACCGAGCGCATGAGCAGGTCGCGCAGCTCGTTGCGGAAGCCCCGCGTCGCCAGGGCCTCACGCAGCTCCTCGGGCCATGACGGCCCGCGCACCTCACCGGAGGCGTGCCCGGCGAGCAGGTCGCGCAGGATGACGTCCTGCTCCGGTCCGTTGA
The DNA here is from genome assembly GCF_001429645.1 of Terrabacter sp. Soil810. Classification (NCBI taxonomy): domain Bacteria; kingdom Bacillati; phylum Actinomycetota; class Actinomycetes; order Micrococcales; family Intrasporangiaceae; genus Terrabacter; species Terrabacter sp. Soil810. Next base: position 513,477 of record NZ_LMSW01000011.1, on the reverse strand, counting down.
GCAGGCGCGGTGGCGGGTCGCCCCGAAGCGCCGCCTCGGCCCGCAGGACGCCGAAGCCGAACGCCTGCCACGTGCGCGCGAGCGACTCGGTCGACGTGCCGCCGAGCCGCGCGGTGACCTGCTGGCGCAGCTCGGCCGCTGCGCTGCGGCTCGAGGTCAGCACGAGGCACGAGTCGGCCCGCAGACCCTGCCGGCGCACGGCGTCGACGACCAGCTCGACGGCCACCGTGGACGTGCCCGTGCCGGGGCCGCCGAGGACCCGCAGCACGCGCGCGGACGAGTCGAGGGCGGCCTGCTGGCGCTCGTCGAGCCGCACCTGCACCGGGGCGAGGGCAGGAGCTCGACGGAGGATGACCACCGGAGGATTCCATCACGCCCGACCGACAGCGTGCTCGGGCACAGGGCGTATGCCGCGTGCATCCTCACGTGGGCACGCGAGGGCCCGGGACGGCATACGCCATCCCGGGCCCGGGCGAGGGGTCAGGCCGTCACCTGACGTCGAAGCGGTCGGCCTCCATGACCTGCGACCACGCGGCGACGAAGTCGTGGACGAACTTCTCGGCGGCGTCGTCGCTCGCGTAGACCTCGGCGAGCGCACGCAGCTCGGAGTTGGAGCCGAAGAGCAGGTCGACGCGGCTGGCGGTCCACGTCTGCTCGCCGGCGGCGTTCGTCGCGGTGAACTCGTCGGCACCCTCGCCGACGGGGGTCCACGTCGTGCCGAGCTCGAGCAGGTTGACGAAGAAGTCGTTCGTCAGCGTGCCGACGCGGTCGGTGAGGACGCCGGTCGTCGAGCCGCCGGTGTTGGCGCCGAGGACGCGCAGACCGCCGACGAGCACCGTCATCTGCGGGGCCGAGAGACCGAGCAGGTTGGCGCGGTCGACGAGGAGGTACTCGGCGGGCACGCGACCGGGCTTGCCGACGTAGTTGCGGAAGCCGTCGTGCTTCGGCTCGAGGTAGCCGAACGACTCGACGTCGGTCTGCTCCTGCGAGGCGTCGACCCGACCGGCACGGAAGGGCACCTCGACCGTGACTCCGCCTGCGGCAGCGGCCTGCTCGACCGCGACGTTGCCGCCGAGGACGATGAGGTCGGCGAGCGAGACGGTGGCGCCGCCACGACCGTTGAAGTCGGCCGCGATGTCCTCGAGGGTCCGCAGGACGGTCGCGAGCTCGGCGGGGTCGTTGACGTCCCAGCCGCTCTGCGGCTCGAGGCGGACGCGGGCACCGTTGGCCCCACCGCGCTTGTCGCTGCCGCGGAAGGTCGACGCTGAGGCCCACGCGGCCTTGACGAGCTGGGTCACGGTGAGGTCGGACTCGGCGACGGCCTGCTTGAGCGTCGCGACGTCGTCAGCACCGATCGGCTCACCGGTGGCGGCCGGCAGCGGGTCCTGCCAGAGCAGCTCCTCCTGCGGCACCTCGGGTCCGAGGTAGCGCGCGACCGGGCCCATGTCGCGGTGGGTCAGCTTGAACCAGGCGCGGGCGAAGGCATCGGCGAACTCGGCGGGGTTCTCGTGGAAGCGGCGCGAGATCGTCTCGTATGCCGGGTCGACCCGCAGCGACAGGTCGGTCGTCAGCATCGTGGGCAGTCGCTTGGCGCCGCCCTCGTCGGGCGCCGGGATGATCGCCTCGGCGTCCTTGGCGACCCACTGGGCCGCGCCGGCGGGGCTCTGGGACAGCTCCCACTCGTGGCCGAAGAGCATGTCGAAGAAGCCGTTGTCCCACTGGGTCGGCGTGGGCGTCCACGTGACCTCGATGCCGGAGGTGATGGCGTCCTTGCCCTTGCCGGTGCCGTAGGTGTTGATCCAGCCCAGGCCCTGCTCCTCGAGGCCGGCGGCCTCGGGCTCCTTGCCGACGTACGTCAGCGGGTCGGCGGCGCCGTGCGTCTTGCCGAACGTGTGGCCGCCGGCGATGAGGGCGACCGTCTCCTCGTCGTTCATCGCCATGCGGGCGAAGGTCTCGCGGATGTCGCGGGCCGCGGCGAGCGGGTCGGGGTTGCCGTTGGGGCCTTCGGGGTTGACGTAGATGAGACCCATCTGGACGGCCGCGAGCGGGTTCTCGAGGTCGCGCTCGCCGCTGTAGCGCTCGTCGCCGAGCCACTCGGCCTCCGAGCCCCAGTAGACGTCGGCGTCCGGCTCCCAGACGTCCTCGCGTCCGCCGCCGAACCCGAAGGTCGCAAAGCCCATCGTCTCGAGGGCGACGTTGCCGGTGAGGACCATGAGGTCGGCCCACGAGAGCTTCTGGCCGTACTTCTTCTTGACCGGCCACAGCAGGCGGCGGGCCTTGTCGAGGTTGCCGTTGTCGGGCCAGGAGTTGAGCGGGGCGAAGCGCTGCTGCCCGGCGCCCGCGCCGCCGCGGCCGTCCTGGACCCGGTAGGTGCCGGCGCTGTGCCAGGCCATCCGGATCATGAACGGGCCGTAGTGGCCGAAGTCGGCGGGCCACCACTCCTGCGAGTCGGTGAGCACGGCGGCGATGTCGGCCTTGACGGCGGCGAGGTCGAGGCTCTCGAAGGCCGCGGCGTAGTCGAAGTCGTCACCGAGCGGGTTGGCGACCGCGGGGTTCTTGGCGAGGATCTTGAGGTCGAGGCGGTTCGGCCACCAGTCCTCGTTGCTCGTGCCCGCGGGGCGGGTCGACCGGTCGTGGGCCACGGGGCACTTGCTGGCCTCCGGCTCGTTCATCTCGCCGACTTCGGCGTTGGGCTGGTGGAGCTCAGACACGAGGACGTCCTTCTCTTTCGGGGTGGGCAACTTCAGGAGGCGGCCGCGGCGGCGCACGTGGGGCACACACCCCAGTACGTCACCTCGGCCTCGTCGATCACGAAACCGTGGTGGTCGGATGGCGTGAGGCAGGGGGCGTGGCCGACCGCGCAGTCGACGTCGGCGATGGCGCCGCACGAGCGGCACACGACGTGGTGGTGGTTGTCACCGACACGCACCTCATAGCGGGCGACGGAGCCCGTCGGCTGGATGCGGCGCAGGAGACCGGCGTCGGTGAGAGCGCGCAGGACGTCGTACACGGCCTGGTGCGACACGTCGCCGGCGACCTCACGGACGCGGCGGATGACGGTGTCGGTGTCGGTGTGCGGGTGGTCGTGCAGGACCGTGAGGACGGCGACGCGCTGGCGCGTGACGCGCAGGCCCGACTCGCGCAGCTTCACCTCGACGTCGGCTCCGGTCATGCCACGAGTCTTCCGGCTTGTCTGGAACAAATCAAGTCTTGCTCGCCTGCATCTCGTCCTCGGTCGCATCGGCCGGGTCTCGGTCCCGGCGGCCGAGCCGGTAGAGGTGCCACCCCACGGCCGCCATCCACACCGGGAGCAGGACGCCGTAGACGACGTAGAAGCCCTCGACGACCATGCGCAGCGCCTCGGCCGCGATCCCGAGCACCCCCGCGGCCACGCCCAGACGGGCGACCCAACGGGGGAAGACCCCACGGAGCATGACGACCGAGACGAGGAGGAGCCCGACGGTCGTCAGGGGCCCGACCACCGACGTCGTGCGGTTCTGGGCGATGAGCGTCTCGGCCGCCGTGGCCAGGGCGAGCCGACGTGCCGGGTCGGCCACGACGAACTGGTCGCTGAGGTGGACCAGCGCGGGCGCCCCCGTGGTCGTCGTGGGGATCGTCAGCGTCAGGGCCCAGGCCCCACCCCCGATCGCCGTCCCGAGCGCGGCCAGGCTCCGGTCGAGATGCCTCAGGGCGGGATAGAGCGAGAGGTAGACCACCGCGGCGAACAACCCGGGAACGAGCCAGAGCTGCTGCTGCAGGACGTAGAGCGACCGGTGCGCCGCGATGTGGGCGAGCGTGGCCGCTCCGCCCTCGGTGGGCGCCACGGGGGCCGCGACGGCCAGGACGATGCCGACCACCACCATGACGACGAAGACGCCGGCACAGGCCCCACCGATCCGGTAGAGACGGGCCCAGGACGGGTCCGGCCGGGTCGCCGGACCCTCAGGTGTCGCACTCCTCGGTGCTGAGGCATGCGTGGACGTGACCATCGGATCGGCTCCTCGAGACCTGGCGCGTGGCGACCGCAGCCACGGGCCGCACCCCCACCCTCGCTCCTCACGGCCCGTGCCGGCAGGGTCGAAGGTCCCGGGCCGGGGTCCTGACCCGAGGTCTCGTCAACGCGCGTCAGGCGCCGGCCGCGACGATCTCGACCTCGAAGCCCTCGCCGCTCTCGAGGTAGGCCGCGTAGTGCTGCGGGCCACCGGCATACGGGTGCCTGTCGGGGAACATCAACGTCCACCCGCCCTCGCCGCACGCGTCGACCAGCGAGTCGACCTCGGCGCGCGAGCCACCATGGAAGGCAAGGTGGTTGAGACCTGCGCGCGTGCGCTCGTGACGCCCGGCCACGACGTCCGGACCGGCCTCGACGACGACGTAGAGGGAGCCGAGCTCCCACGCCTGGCCGTGGCCCCAGTCGTCACCGAGGTGGTAGCCGAGCCGCTTGAGCAGCCAGCCCCACTCGCGCTTGGCCGCGACGATGTCGTCGACCCAGATCTCGACGTGGTGCAGGCCGCCGCGCGGGCCCGCTCCCCCGGCCGGGCCGGACGCCGCCGGAGCACCGCCGAAGTCCCATCGGGCCTTGGCCATGTCGGCGCGTCCCCCCTCGACGAGCCCGCGCACCATGGGCGTCCCCTCGGCGCGCCAGTGCTCGAGCGCCTCGTCCTCGAGACCCTGCGGCGGGCGGCCGTCGGAGCGGATGACCCGCCACCACGGCAGGTCGGACCCGTAGCGGCTCATGACGGTGCCGACCGTGCGCGGACCCATGCCACCGAGGCGCCCGGCGATGTCGCCGTACGCGAGAACGCGCCCCTCGGGGATGGTCGCGACGAGGTCGAGCACGCGCTCGGCGTGGTCCTCCAGCGGCAACGGGCGTCCTCTCAGTACTCGGGCTGGCTCGGGTCGATCTCCCGGAGGTAGGCGAGTATGCCGCCCTCGACGTGGGCGACGTCGGTGAGCCCCGCGCGCAGGGCCAGCCGGGTGGCCTCGGCAGAGCGCGCACCCACCTTGCAGTGGATGAGCACCCTTCTGTCAGAGGGCAGCTCGTCGAAGGCCTCACCGGAACGGAAGAGATCGAGGTGGATCGCGACGGCACCGGGGATCGAGGCGATGGCTCGCTCCTCGTCACCGCGGACGTCGACGAGCAGCGGCGGCTCGTCGGCCGCGAGCTCGCCCACCATCTCGTGGACGGTGACCGTCGGGAGGTCACCCTCGTCGTGGGCGGCCGCACCGGGCACGCCACAGAACTCGACGTAGTCGATGAGCTCGGTGACGGTCGGGTCGTCGCCGCAGACCGGGCATTCGGGGTCCGCTCTGACCGTCAGGGTGTCCCACGTCTGGCGCAGCGCGTCGTGCACCATGAGCCGCCCCACGAGCGGCTCGCCGATGCCGAGCAGGAGCTTGATCGCCTCGGTCGACTGGACCGAGCCGATGGCGGCGCACAGCACGCCCAGCACCCCGCCCTCGGCGCAGCTCGGCACCGAGCCGGGCGGCGGCGGGTCGGGGAAGACGCAGCGGTAGCAGGGGCCCTGACCGGCCCACCACACCGAGACCTGGCCGTCGAAGCGCAGGATCGATCCCCACACGTGCGGCTTGCCGAGCATGACGCAGGCGTCGTTGACGAGGTAGCGCGTCGGGAAGTTGTCGGTGCCGTCGACGACGAGGTCGTAGTCACCGATGATCCCGAGGGCGTTGGCCGAGTCGAGGGCCACGTCGTGGCGGACCACCTCGACGTGCGGGTTGACGCGGTGGACGGCTGCCTCGGCGGACTCGGTCTTGGGCCGGCCGATGTCGGCGTCCGAGTGGATGACCTGGCGGTGCAGGTTGGTGAGGTCGACGACATCGGCGTCGACGACACCGATGGTGCCGACACCGGCTGCGGCGAGGTAGAGCAGCGCGGGCGACCCGAGGCCTCCGGCACCGACGACGAGCACCCGGGCGGCGGCGAGGCGTTCCTGCCCGTCGCGGCCGACATCGGGCAGCAGCACGTGACGGGCGTACCTCGTCGTCTCGGCCTTGCTGAGGGCCCGACCCGTCTTGACCAGCGGATCCGTCGACATGCCCTCACCGTACTGCTCGGTATGGTGAGACGGACACGGTCGTCTGCGGGGGCGGACGCCGAGACCGACGAGAAGACGCGTCCACACCCGAAGAGGATCCGCATGGCAGACGAGACCACCCCGCCCGGCCGCGGCCAGCGGCTGCCCCGATCCGAGAGGCGCGCCCAGCTGCTCGACGCCGCCCTGGGCGTCTTCGTCGAGAACGGCTACCACGCCGCTGCGATGGACGACATCGCAGCCCGGGCCGGGGTCTCCAAGCCGGTGCTCTACCAGCACTTCCCCGGCAAGCTCGAGCTCTACCTCGCGCTCATCGACCAGCACACGGGCGAGCTCGAGCAGCTCGTCCGCGACGCCCTCGCGCTCTCGGACAACAAGGCGCGCATCAACACGATGACCCGTGCCTACTTCGACTTCGTCGGGCAGGAGGGCGCGGCCTTCCGGCTCATCTTCGAGTCCGACCTCGCCAACGAGCCCGAGGTGCGCAAGCGTCTCGACCAGATCGACCTCACGTGCGCCGAGGCGATGGCCGAGATCATCCGCAGCGAGACCTCGATGGACCAGGAGGAGGCCGTCCTCGTCGGCGTGGCCTTCGTCGGCCTGGCGCAGACCTCGGCACGCCACTGGCTCACCCACGAGGCGACGCTCTCGAAGGAGACGGCCGTGCGCCTCACCGCCGCGCTCATCCGGCGTGGCTTCGGCGCCTTCCCGGCCGTCGGCCGGGGCGAGGGCCGCGGCGACGAGGGCGACAGGCCCGGTGGCGCGGCCAGGGAATCGGTCGGCACTCCCGCTCGTTAAGGTGACGACAGGACGTGGTCGACCGCGTCCACCAGAACTGAGAAAGCAGGTTTGACGTGGAGGTCCGCATCGGCGTGCAGAACGTGGCACGCGAGATCACCTTCGAGACGACCCAGAGCAGCGAAGAGATCTTCGCCGCCGTCAAGGCGTCGCTCGGCTCCGAGGCCCTCGAGCTCGTCGACGACAAGGGCGGTCGCATCATGGTGCCCTCCGCCTCGATCGGCTACGTGACGACCGGTGCGGAGCGCAAGTCGGGCGTCGGCTTCGGCGCTCATTGAACGCGTCCGAGGAGCACTCCCCTGCAAGCAGTCCCGGCGTCGGCCACGGCATCACCGCCGACTGACCACGAGTGACACGGGCTGACGGAGGCCGCCGACCGACACGGTCGGCGGCCTTCGTCATGCCTCCGCTCCCACCCGCACGCGAGGCCGGCCGACGCGGGTGTGGCCCGAGGCCGTCATGCGGGTACAAGGTGGAGGAACGAGCCGGGAACGCCCGGTCGTCGCCGCCCGCGCAGCGGGCTCGAAGGAGGAAGCGTAGACATGATCGGAACCATCCTTGCCGCCCTCGTCGCGGGTGCGATCGTGGGACCGCTCGCCCGGTTTGTGCTCCCCGGCAAGCAGCACATGAGCGTCCTGCTCACCGTGGTCCTCGGCGCCGTCGGCTCACTCATCGGCGCGTTCATCTACTACAAGGCCACGGGCGTCAGTGACACCAAGGGGATCGACTGGATCTCCGGCCTCATCGGTGTCGTCGTCGCCGCCGCGCTCATCGTCGGCTACGGCATGGTCACCGGCAACCGCCAGACGCGCTGACGCTCCCGACGAGCCTCCGACGGAGGTCTCGTCACCTTCGTCCCCTCGCGGGCGAAACCCGGTGGAAATGGCACGCGCCACATCCACCACACCAGCCCCACGCGGTGGGACATTGATCTCGTCGCATGTGTTGTCCGCACCCCTCGCGGACCAAGAGGCCGTCCGAACGGCGGCCAGAAGGAGCGTCACATGATCGGAACAATCATCGGGGCCATCATCGTGGGTGCCATCATCGGTGCCCTCGGCCGCCTCATCCTGCCGGGCAAGCAGAACATCTCGCTCGTCATGACGATCCTCATCGGCATCGTCGCCAACGTCGTCGTGACGTTCGTCGTGCGCCAGCTCGGCTACTCGAACAGCTCGGGTATCGCCTGGATCCCGCTGATCCTCGGCGCCATCGTCGCCGCGCTCATCATCGTGCTCTACGGCCGGATGACCAGCAAGTCGGTCTGACCGACCCTGCGACCGAAGGGCCCGACCGCATGCGGTCGGGCCCTTCGGCGTGTCCGGTGCACCCGTCGCTGCCCACGCTGGTTTCGTATGCCGTCTCCCCCGCCCCCTTGGACGGGTGCACTCACGCATCGGCCGGGAGGGCGGCATACGCCCGCTCAGGCCGAGAGGCCGAGGCGCTCCATGCGGCGGGAGTGCTCGTCGGTGAGGCGGGCGAACATGCGGCCGAGCTCTGCGAGGTCGGCGCCGGCCCGGCCCGGTGCGCCGACGAGGATGCTCGCGAGCGCGTCGCGCTCGACACCGACCCGCTGGGCCTGGGTGATCGCCTCGCCGACGAGGCGGCGCCCCCAGAGCGCCAGCCGGCCGGCGAGGCGCGGGTCCGCGGCGATCGCCTCGCGCACGACGGTGACCGCGAACTCGGCCTGCCCCGTGTCCTCGAGGACGCTGACGACGAGCGCCCGCGTGTCCTCGTCGACGTAGCGCGAGATCTCCCGGTAGAAGTCCTGGGCGATGCCCTCACCGACGTAGGCCTTGACGAGGCCTTCGAGGAAGTCGGACGCGGCCGTGCGCTCGTGGAAGGCATCGACGGCAGCCACGAACGGCTCCATGGCCGTCTCCGGCTCGACGCCGAGGGACTGGAGGCGCTCGGTGAGCACCGAGTAGTTCTTCAGCTCGTGGGCGGCGAGGACCGCGAGTGCCGACTTGTGGTGCAGCGTCGGTGCGAGCTCGGCGTCCTTGGCGAGCTGGCTGAACGCACGCAGCTCGCCGTACGCCAGCGCCCCGAGCAGGTCGGTGACGGCGGCGAGGTAGCGGGGCTCGTCGGCGCTCTCACCCGCCAGGTCGACGGAGGGTCCGGGCGTCGCGTCGTCGCTCATGCGCCCAATCTAGTGAACGAGTTCGGGCGTTCTGCCCGCATGCCGGTAGACTGGGCTTGACAACTCGGTGCCCGGTCGGCCCGATGGTTTGCCCAGATGGTGCTCGCGGAGTCTCCGCGCACCGGTGGAGCCCGCACAGCGCGAGAGCCACCCACCGTCCCTGACAGTCTCCGATCGGCCCGTCACGCGCCACTGAGCTCCCGCACCGTCGGGGTGCTCGTGCCGATCGAGAGATGCCCATGACCCAGCCCCACGAGACCCCCGCCGACGCGGGGGTTGCCACGGACGCGCCCGAGCCCACCGTCGCCGAGACGGTCGAGCCGACGACTCCCGAGGCCCCGGCGGAGCAGACCGAGGTGGCCGAGCCGGCCGCCGAGCCGGTCGCCCCCGAGCTGACCTTCGCCGACTTCGACGTCCACCCCGACATCGTCGCCTCGCTCGCCGAGCACGGCATCGTCCACCCCTTCCCCATCCAGGCCATGACCCTGCCCGTCGCCCTGGGCGGCCACGACATCATCGGCCAGGCCAAGACCGGCACCGGCAAGACGCTCGGGTTCGGCGTGCCGATCCTCAACCGGGTGCTCGCCCCCGGCGACGCCGGCTTCGACGAGCAGGCCCGTCCCGGCAAGCCGCAGGCCCTCGCCGTGGCCCCGACGCGCGAGCTCGCCGTGCAGGTCGCGAGCGACCTCCAGCGGGCCGGTCGCAAGCGCGGCGTCCGCGTGCTCACCGTCTACGGCGGGCGCGCCTACGAGCCGCAGATCGAGGCCCTCAAGAACGGCGTCGAGGTCGTCGTCGGCACGCCCGGCCGCCTCATCGACCTGGCCAAGCAGGGCCACCTCGACCTGTCGCAGGCGCGCACGGTCGTGCTCGACGAGGCTGACGAGATGCTCGACCTGGGCTTCCTGCCCGACGTCGAGACCCTCATGTCCCTGACGCCGGCGTCGCGCCAGACGATGCTCTTCTCGGCGACGATGCCGGGCGCCATCGTGGCCCTCGCCCGCCGCTACATGACGCAGCCGACGCACATCCGCGCGATGGGCGACGACACCGAGAACGCGCACACCGTCAAGGCGGTCGAGCAGTTCGTCTACCGCGCGCACGCCATGGACAAGGTCGAGATGCTCTCGCGCATGCTGCAGGCCACCGGCCGTGGCCTGACGATCATCTTCAGCCGCACCAAGCGCACCGCCGCCAAGGTCTCCGACGAGCTCGTCGAGCGGGGCTTCGCGGCCGCCGCGATCCACGGCGACCTCGGCCAGGGCGCCCGTGAGCAGGCGCTGCGGGCCTTCCGCAACGGCAAGGTCGACATCCTCGTCGCGACCGACGTCGCGGCCCGCGGCATCGACGTCGAGAACGTCACGCACGTCATCAACTACCAGTGCCCCGAGGACGAGAAGACCTACCTGCACCGCATCGGCCGCACGGCCCGAGCCGGCAACACCGGTGTCGCGGTGACCTTCGTCGACTGGGACGACCTCCACCGCTGGGCGCTCATCAACAAGACGCTCGACCTCGGGATCCCCGAGCCGCAGGAGACCTACTCGAGCTCCGACCACCTCTACACCGACCTCGACATCCCGACCGACGCCAAGGGTCGCCTGCGTCGCTCGCAGCAGAAGCTCGCGGGCCTCGGCGCCGAGGAGATCGAGGACCTCGGCGAAACCGGCAAGCGCCACGGCAAGTCCGGCGCCGGTTCCGGCCCGGGTCGTGGCGACCGTGACCGTGGCGGCGACCGCGACCGTGGCGGCGAGCGTGGGCGTTCGCGTTCCGACCGGACCCGTGGCGACGCCGACGCGGGCGGGTCGTCCGACTCCGGCGACTCCGGCGACTCCGGCGACTCCACCGCCGAGGCCGGCGAGAGCCGTCCCCGTCGCAGCCGCAACCGCCGTCGTACGCGTGGTGCCGGGGCCGCGGGCGCCGGCACCGAGTCGTCGGCTCCCGCCGGCAGCGGGTCCGACGCCGGGTCCGACGGACAGTCCGACGCCGCCGAGGGCGGGTCGCGTCCGCCGCGCCGTCGCCGTCGGGGCGGGGCCGGTCGGGGCGGCGCCGCACGTGGCGAGGCCGCGCCCGCGACCACTGCGGCCGAGTGACGCCGCGACGTCGAGCCGCCTCGGCTGACGTCGCACGCAACACGTGAGGGGCCCGGGCGGTCGACACCACACGGTGTCCCGCCCGGGCCTTCGCACGTCCCCCACGAGTCGGCCACGCCGACCCGGTCCACGGTGCGGTCGGCCCGTGGCTGTGCGGCGGCACGCTCCTACGCTGGTGGGAGAAGGCAGCACCGAGGGAGGCCACCACCATGAAGCTCCACGACGGCATCGACGAGCGCCTGCGCGCCTTCATCGAGTCGCAGCACCTCTTCTTCGTGGCGACGGCGCCGCTCGCCGCCGACGGTCACGTCAACCTCTCCCCCAAGGGCCTCGACGGCACCTTCGTCGTGCTCGGCGAGCACGAGGTCGCCTACCTCGACCTCACGGGCAGCGGCTCCGAGACGGTCGCGCACCTGCGGGAGAACGGTCGCATCACCGTGATGTTCTGCGCCTTCGAGGGCCCGCCGAACATCGTGCGGCTGCACGGGACCGGGCGCTACGTCGCGCTCGGTGAGGCCGGGTTCGACGCGTACCGCGCGCTCTTCGCCGACCACGCCGGCGCCAGAGGTGTCGTGGTCGTCGACGTCGAGCGCGTCTCCGACTCGTGCGGGTACGCCGTCCCCTTCATGAGCCACGAGGGTGACCGCGACCTGCTGACCCGGTGGGCGGGCAACCGCGGCGACGAGGGCCTGGCGACCTACCGCGCCGAGAAGAACGCCACGTCCATCGACGGCCTCCCGGCTCTCGACCCGTCCACGCCCGCCCCCGCCCCCGCCCCCGCCCCCGCCCCCGCCCCCGCCCCGAGCTGACGCAACACACCGTGTAGGTCACAACACCCCGGGATCGGATCCCGGGGTGTTGTGACCTACACGGTGTGTTGCGGCGGGGGCGGTGGTCTGTCAGGCCTTGGGGAGATCAGGCGTTGATCGTCGCGGTGTCGATGACGAAGCGGTAGCGCACGTCGCCGGCGACGACGCGCTCGTAGGCCGCGTCGACCTCGTCGGCCGAGATCTTCTCGATCGTCGCGCCGATGCGGTGCTCGGCGCAGAAGGCCAGCATCTCGGCCGTGGCGGGGATGCCGCCGATGTTCGAGCCGGCCACGACACGGCTGCCGCCGACGACGGCGCCGGGGGCGAAGTCGTAGTTGCCCGTGGGGAGTCCGACGTTCGCGATGACGCCGAGGGGCCGCAGCAGGCCGATGTAGGTCTGCATGGGCAGGTCCGCGCTGACCGTGTTGATGATGATGTCGAAGCTGCCCTTGAGGCTCGTCAGGACACCCTCGTCACCGGTGGCGTGGTAGCTCGTGGCGCCGAGGGCCTCGCCGTCGCCCTTCTTGGCGTCGGTGCGGCTCAGCACGCTGACCTCGGCACCCATCGCGGCGGCGAGCTTGACGGCCATGTGGCCCAGACCGCCGAGACCGATGACGGCGACCTTCTTGCCCGGGCCGGCCCCCCAGCGCTTGAGCGGCGACCACACGGTGATGCCGGCGCACAGCAGCGGCGCCGCGACGTCGAGCTCGATGCCGTCGGGGATACCGACGGCGAAGCGCTCGGAGACGACGACCTGCTGGGCGTAGCCACCCTTGGTCGGCTCGCCGTCGTAGCCCTTGCCGTTGTAGGTCATGACGGCGCCCTGGGAGCAGAACTGCTCCTCGCCGTTCTTGCAGAACTCGCACTCGCCGCAGGAGTCGACCATGCAGCCCACGCCGACGCGGTCGCCGACCTGGTACTTCGTCACGCCGTCGCCGACGGCCGACACGACACCGGCGATCTCGTGGCCGGGGACCATGGGAAAGATCGCGCTGCCCCACTCCTCGCGGACCTGGTGGATGTCGCTGTGGCAGATGCCCGCGAACCTGATGTCGATGAGGACGTCGTCGTCACGCAGGTCGCGGTGCTCGACGGTCCCGGCCTCGAAGGCGGCTCCGGCGCTCGGTGCGACCAGGGCGGAGGTGGAAATCAACGGGTTTCTCCTTCGTGGTGGGTGGCGACGCTCTCGGGTGCAGCGCAGCCTCACCACGGTTCATTCCCCGTCGGCGAGTCGGGTCGAACCTCTGGGACCCGCGTCAGAGCCTCTCGAGCAGCGACGTCGCGACGTCGCGGTAGGCCTGGGCGCCCTTGGACGTGCGGGCCGTCGAGAGGATCGAGCGACCGACGGCCGGGGCCTCGGCGAAGCGCACCGTCTTGGGGATCGGCGGCTCGAGGACCGGCAGGTCGTAGCGCTCCCCGACGTCGGCGAGCACCTCGCGGGCGTGGTTGCTGCGTCCGTCGAAGAGGGTCGGCAGGATCCCCCACACCTCGAGGTCCCGGTTGAGGATCTTCTGCACGTCGGCGACGGTGTCGAGCAGCTGCCCGACGCCGCGGTGGCTGAGCATCTCGCACGGCATCGGGATGATGAGGGCGTCGGCCGCGGTGAGCGCGTTGAGCGTCAGCACCCCGAGGCTCGGCGAGCAGTCGAGGAGCACGACGTCGTATGCCGTGTCAACGCCTTCGAGGGCCGAGCGCAGGACGTACTCGCGGCCGGGACGCGGCAGGAGCATGGCCTCGGCGCCGGCGAGGTCGATGGCCGACGGCACGAGGTCGAGCCCCTCCTCGCAGGTGACGACGACGTCGCCGATCTCGGCGGAGCCGGTGAGGACGTCGTGGATCGACCGCTCGACGGTGTCGGGGTCGACGCCGAGGGAGAAGGTGAGGCAGGCCTGCGGGTCGAGGTCGACGAGCAGGACCCGCCGGCCGAGCTCGGCGAGCGCGGCACCGATGCTCGCGACCGACGTCGTCTTGGCGACGCCGCCCTTCTGGTTGGCCAGTGCCACGACGGTCGGAGCTCTCTTCACGTCGCTGCTGCGGCTGCGGGTCGCCATGCCCGACAGTGTGTCAGGCGCGGGGGCCCGGGATGAACAGGACGTCCGTCGTGCTCCGAAGGTCGCGGACGTCCACCCGGTCGCCGTTCACGAGGGTGGTCTCGTAGCCGAGCGCCCTCAGCGCGTCGAAGGCTGCCAGCTCCTGCGGCCACTCCGGGTGCCCGGCACCCCAACCGATCTCGCAGAGGATGACCGGCAGTGGTGACCACAGCGCGATGGACGGCAGCATCCCCTCGAGCACGAGGTACTCCGCACCTTCGACGTCGATCTTGACCAGGTCGGGCACCTCCGTGATCGCGAGACCGTCGAACCGGGCGACCTCGATGTCGACCGGGATCATGGCCTTGCCGCGGGCCTTCTGCTCGACCATGGTGTTCCAGCCGAGGTTGCCGTCGCTCGAGACGAAGATCTCGAGGTGCGAGTCGGCGTCGCTCAGGCCGACACCGTGGACGGTCGCTTCGCACGACAGCTCGTCCGCTGTCAGGGCACAGAGCTCGGCCAGGTTGGGAACAGGCTCAAACAGGTGAGCCCGACCCGAGAAGCCGGTTCGCTCGACCAACACCTTCGTGAAGAAGCCCACATTGGCTCCGACATCGAAGAGCACGCCGTCGGTCGGTAGGTAAGCCGACACGGCGTCCGCCAAGGTCTCATAGCCGGCGCGTCTCTTCTCGAAGAACGCGTTGGCCCGGTCCAGGTCGACAGTCTGTGCCGTGAGAGCGGCCGCCGCACCAGGCTTCAACCCGACCGAAGGGGCAGAAGGGGCAGAACGTGCCGGCGCCGCGGGCGAGGCTCTGCCTGAGCGCACGAGGCGCGACGCCCACCCCCACGTGGCCGTCAGGACGCCCGTCAGCCCGTCACGTCCGTAGGCCCTGCGGATCGACGACAGGTCTGGCATTCCACGACGGTAGCGACGTACGGGGTCGGTGGGCGCAAGATCTTCGACGCTCCCGATCGGACCACCTGCAACGAGGTCAGAAGGCCGAGATCGTCCGCGGGGCGCGCTCGGTGCGGGTGAGTGCCGACACGACCGCGCCCTGACCGTGGCGGCGCACGGCGAGCCGGATCAGCAGCGCGACGACCGGGGCGAGCACGTCGTCGGGCAGAGGCGGTGAGGTGAAGCCGACGCTCGCGGCGACGTCCTCGCCGTGGACGACGATCTCCATCATGCGGCCGGTGAGGAAGTCGTCCCGCTGCAGCGCCCAGCCGGTCCACGGGATGAGCACGGCCCGGTCGGCGTGCTGGTCGGCGAACACGCCGGGCAGCTCGGCCCGCGCCGCGACGACCCGCGCGAGGACGGCGTCTCGTCCGGCCTCCGCCTGCGCGTCGCTGCCGGACCGGATGGACACGTTGACGTCGTCGTCGAGGCCGCCCGACACCCACGCCGACCTCGCATAGTGCTCGTCGAGCGCGATGGCGTCGGTCGCGGGCTCGCCGCGCAGCAGGTCGAGGGCCGTGACGGGTTGGCTCGCGAGGTGGGCGACGAGCCCACCGACGCTCCACGCGGGCAGGGCGCTGGGCTGGAGCCAGGCGGCGGCGACGTCGTCGCGCGAGACGATGGCGACGACGTGGTCGGCTGCCGCGAGGAACGCCGGCCGCAGGTCGCGCTCGGGTGTGGTCCGGGTGGTGGGCTCAGGCATCGTCGCGCTCCGGTGGGGTGGTCTCGTAGCCGGCGGGCTCGAGGCCGGCCCAGTCGGACTTCTCGGGGCCCATCTGCTGGCCCTCGGGGCAGTGCGCCCGGAAGTCGCACCACGAGCAGATCGCCGAGGTGCGGGGCGCGAAGCGGGTCGACTCGACGCCGACCTCCTTGAACTCGGCGTCGGCGCGGCGCAGGTCGGAGGCGATCGACTCGGCCTCGGCGACCTTTCGCGCCAGCGACTCGTCGGTGTGCTCGTGGGAGGCGATCGTGCCGGAGGGCACGTGGTGCAGCTCGACCCGGTGGCAGGGCCGGCGGAACATCCGGGAGGCCGCGACGGCATACAGCGCGAGCGGGAGCGACGTGCGCGCGTCGTCGTCGGTGGGCACCTGGCGGCCCGTCTTGTAGTCGACGACGACGAGCTCGCCCTGGCGGTCGTCGAGGCGGTCGATGCGGCCGGTGATGGCGACCTCGTCGGTCTTGAGCGAGACGCTGCGCTCGATGCCGACGGGCTGGTGGTCGCGGTCGCTCACGCGGAGGTACTCGGTGACGGCGTCACGCACCCGGAGGCGCCACGCAGCGGACTGCTCGGGGTCGCGGAAGCCGACGTCGATCCACGACGAACGGACGAGCTCGGCGACGCCGGCGGGCGTGCGCCGGGCCGCCGGGAGGTCCCAGAAGTCGCGGAGGGCGTTGTGGGTCGCGATGCCGACCGAGGTGTGCGCGCGCTGCGGGCGGGCCTGCGGTCGTGGACGGTCGAGGTACTGCATGCGGTAGCGGCGCGGGCAGTCGAGCCACGCGAGCAGCCGGGAGGGCGAGCCGGAGTAGAGCGGCGTGGGCATGCCCGCAAAGGTCGTCTGCTCAGCCGGTCCCGTCGTCACGCCGACACCCTACGACCCGCCCGCGACATCCACCCGACGACATCCCCACCCCGCTCAGTGGGAGCGGGAGGCGACGCGGTCGAGGCGTGCCGCAGCGGACCGGAACTCACGCTCCAGCTGCTCCACCACCGTCGCGACCGGCTCCACCGCCCGGATGCTCGCGAGCCCCTGTCCGGCCGCCCACAGCTGCGCCCATCGCTTGGCCGGGGACTCGGCCACGTCATAGCTGCGGACCCCGTCGTGCACGAGGTCGTCGGGGTCGAGGCCGTGCGCCTGGAGGCTGGGTCGCAGCCAGGACGCGTCGGCCCCGGTGATGCCGTCGCTGACGACGAGGTCGTCGGGCCCGTGCGCGACGACCATCTGCTTGTAGTCCTCGGCGGCCCGGCTCTCGGTCGTCGCGAGGAAGCGGGTGCCCATGTAGACGAGGTCGGCGCCGGCGGCCACGGCCCCCGCGACGCCGGCGCCGTCCGCGATGCCTCCGCCCACGGTGACGAGACCGTCGAAGAGGTCTCGGACCGCCGAGACGAACGCGAACGGGGACAGGTGCCCCGTGTGGCCGCCGGCGCCCGCGCTGATGCATGCGAGCCCGTCGACGCCGGCGGCGATCGCCTTGCGGGCGAGGACGAGGTCGATGACGTCGGCCACGACGAGCCCACCGTAGCCCTGGACGACCTCCATGACCGGTCTGGGCGAACCGAGGGCCGTGATGACGACGGGCGGTCGGTGCGCCGCGACGAGGGCGAGGTCGGTGGCCAGCCGCGTGTTGCTGCGGTGCGTGACGAGGTTGACCGCCCACGGCGCCTCCCCGACGCCCGACCCGATGGCCCCGAGCCAGTCGTCGAGCTGCTCGGGCGTGCGACAGTTCTGCGTCGGGAACGCGCCGAGGATCCCGGCGCGCGCCGCGGCGACGACGAGCTCGGGCCCGGACACGAGGAACATCGGCGCCGCCACGACCGGAAGGCGGAGCGCCGCGAGCAGCTCGTGCGGCGTCACCCGGTCGCCTCGGGCGTACCGGCTCCCGAACCCTCGGGCACCTCGCGGACCGTGGGCGCGTCCGGCCGGCGCAGCAGGCGCTTGAGCACCTTGCCGACCGGGTTGCGCGGCAGCTCGTCCCGCACCTCGAGCCGCTCGGGCAGCTTGAACGAGGCGATACGACGCTCCCGGAGCCAGGCGACGAGCTCGTCGAGGGTCAGCGACTCGCCGGGCCGCAGCACGACGACGGCCGCGACCCGCTCGCCCAGGCGCTCGTCCGGGTCGCCGATGACGGCGACGTCGGCGACGGCCGGGTGGTCGGCGATGAGCCCCTCGAGCTCGGCCGGGGCGATGTTCATGCCGCCGCGGATCACCTGGTCGCGCGCCCGGTCGAGGTAGCGGAGGTACTGCCCGCGGTCGCCGGCGATCTCGAAGAGGTCGCCGGTGCGCAGGTAGCCGCGGTCGTCGAAGGGGCTCGGCAGCTCCTCGCCGTGGAGGTAGCCGGCGAAGACGCTCGGCCCGCTGATGTGCAGCTCCCCGGGGTGACCGGGCTCGCTCACGTCCTCGCCCGTCACGATGTCGACGAGCCGGGTGTCGGTCCACTCACCGGCGCGGGTCGACCACGTGACACCGGGGGCCCCGAACCGCGGGAAGAACTGCGCACGGTCGTCGGGGTCGGGGAAGTCGACCGGACTCGACAGCAGCCCGATCCCCTCGTTGGAGCCGAAGAAGTTGATGACGCTGATGCCGTGCCGCTCCTGCCAGCCGCGCACCATCGCCGGCTGGAGGGGCGCCGACCCCGAGCCGATGCGCGTCAGGCTGCTGACGTCGACGGTCGCCATGAGCTCCTCGTTGCCGAGCAGCATCCAGAGCAGGGCCGGCGGCGCGCACGTGTAGGTCGCACGCTCGAGGGCGACCTGCCCGAGGAACGTCGGGAGGTCGAAGGGGTGGTGCTGCACGAGCACGCAGCCGGTGAGCAGCCACGGCAGGAACATCCCGCTGATGCCCGCCATGTTGATCATCGGGAAGGGGTTGAGCAGCACGTCGTCGACCCCGACCTGGGGCGCCTCGGTCGTCGCGACACCGACGGCGAGCCAGTCCATGTGACAGCGCGGCACGCCCTTGGGCGCGCTCTCGGTGCCCGACGTCCAGCAGATCGTCACGGCGTCGTTGGCCTCGTTGGGGTCGGCAGCGGCATACGCCTCCACGGCCTCGCGCTCGGCGTCCGTCGCGGTGCTCGGGTGCCAGACGCGGACGCCGATGGGCACGTCCGCCGTCTCCTCCTCCGGGCCGTACGCGATGACGGCACGCACGGACGGCACGTCGCCGAGCGTCGTGGCTGCGTCTGCCGCCAGGGTGCGGTCGCCGAACCGGGCGCTGCTGAGGTATGCCGTGACGCCGGCTCTCCCACACATGGCGGCGACCTCGCGCTCGCGCAGCTGCACGGGCAGCGGCGACACGACGACACCGAGGCGCCAGGCCGCGAGGTAGACCTCGACGAGCTCGACCGAGTTGGCGAGCTGGACGCCGATCACGTCGCCGCGCCCGACACCGAGCGACAGCAGGCGTGCGGCAAGGGCGGTGACCTCGCCGTCGAGCTCGCGCCACGTCAGCCGTCGCGCTGCCGAGCCGAGAAGGGCCTGCCGGTTGGCGGGGTCGACGACGGCGAGCGCGTCGCCGCGGGCGCGCACCCGGTCGGCGAAGATCCCGTCGAGCGTCTCCTCCCCCCACCAGCCCCTGGCGCGGTAGTCGGCGACCTTCTCCGGCGCGTGCAGTCCGCGTGCGTTCGCCATGGCTCGGCACTCCTTCGTGTTCGGCATGAGGTGCGTGGTCTCTGCGGTGTGGGGCTGCGGGGTGGGGCTGCGGTGTGAGTTCCTGTGGTGCTGTGGGTCTTTCGGGTTCGGTGGGTGACGGACCGCCTAGCGGGCCGCCCTGCGGGCCGCGCGTGGCACGACCTCGATGTCGCTGCCGTGGAGGTCGGCCGAGCACTGGTCACAGGCGAGCGCGACGGCGAGGGCAGCCCCGCACGGCACGTGCTGCTGGACGAGCGCAGGTCCCTCCGGCGCGGCATACCAGTGGTGCGCCCAGTCGATCGCCACGGCGACGACCGGGTAGAAGGCGTGGCCCTTCTCGGTCAGGTGGTACTCGGCGCGGCCGTCGCCGCCGCCCGCGCGACGCCCCCTGGCCTCGAGCACGCCGATGTCGCAGAACGCGCGGAGCCGCTCGGCGACGAGGCTGGGCGGTGCCCCCAGCGCCTCCTCGAAGTCGCCGAAGCGGGTCAGTCCCCGCAGGGAGGCACCGATGAGGGCCGAGGACCAGCGGTTGCCGAAGATCGCCATCGTCTCGGGGAAGAGACCCGCCGAGGACCGGTCGGCGCCCGGGTCGGACCGCCGCCGCGTCGTCGACTCCGGGACGGACCGCTCCCACGTGCCGCTCGGCCCCCACTCGGCGTGGACGTCGCCGGACCGCACCACGTCACGGCATCCCGTGCAGGTCAGGACCGGCGCGAAGTTCTGGCCGCACAGCGCGTGCCGCATCGCGGGGAGCGTCGCCGCGTGGCGCGGCACCCACCGACGCTCCCAGTCCCAGATCGCGATCGTGACCGGCCACAGGCCACGGCCGCGCGACGTGAGGACGTACTCGGCCCGGACGGGCCGCTCCTGGTAGACGACCCGGTGGAGCAGGCCCTCGCGCTCCATGGTCGCGAGGCGGGAGGTGAGGACCGCGTTGGAGATGGCCACCTCGTCGAGGAACTGGCCGTAGCGGGTCGTGCCGCGCAGGGCGCGCTGGAGGATGAGCAGGGTCCACTCGTCGCCGAGGAGCCCGAGCATGCGTCCGATGGCGTTGGTCGACCCGGGGGCGAGCCGGGTGGGCACGGTGCCGGGGTCGACGTCGTCGACCACCGGCTCAGAGGCCGATCGCATCCGCTGCCGTGTCCGCGGTGCTCCACCGTCGCAGCTCGGCTCCGGGGGCCCACGTCGAGTGGGTGCCGCTCGAGATCCGCTCGGGCAGCCGGAGCTTGCACACGGGCCCGTCGGAGACCCGGGCCGCGTCGAGGACGACGCAGTACGACGCGTCGTCGTTCATGTCGGTCGTCAATGTCACGAGGTACCCGTCGTCCTCACCGGCGCTGCCGACCCGTGGCGCCATGGCGGTCTCGCTGCCGAAGACGTTGTCGCCGAAGGCGAACCGCTCCTCCGTGCCCGTGTGGAGGTCGTGCTTGACGAGGCCGTCGAAGAGGAACCACGCGGGCTTGCCGGTCGCGGCGTACGCGTAGCGGTAGGCCCCGCCGGCATACGAGCCGTTCATCATGCCGAACTCGGTGATGCTGTCGGAGAGCGGTGACTCGGTGACCAGGCCGGTGCGCAGGTTGAGCCGCCAGCGGTGCAGCCTCGCCTGCATCCGGTCGAGGGCGAGGAAGCGGAAGGCCCGCTCCCACCGGTTGCCCATGCCGTTGTCCTCCGGCTCGGGGTCGCCCTGGAAGAAGCCGTCGAGGACGATCTCGTCGCCCTCCTCGTACGCGTTGACGAAGTGGAGCACGTAGGTCGGGTCGGCCTCGAACCACCGGATGTCGCTCGTCTGCCCGCGCCGCGGGATGACGGCGAAGCGGCTCGGCATGTCGCGGTGGAAGCGCGCGACGTGGGCGCCCTTGGCGAGTGCCTCCGGCTCCCAGAAGAGCGGGAAGTCGCCCAGCACGACGTAGTTCTCGGTGAAGGCCATGTCGTGCGGCAGGCGCGGTCCGGGCAGCGGCACGTCGACGTAGTGGACGAGGTCGTCGGCCTCGTCGACGACGCCGTAGTGCATGTAGGGCGACTCCTTGCTGTAGTTGAAGAAGAGGAGCTCACCCGTGCGGTCGTCGACCTTGGGGTGTGCCGAGACGCCCCAGTCGAAGGGGAAACGGCCGTTCCACGTCGCCTTGCCGAGGGTCTCGGCCGACATCGGGTCGACGCGGTAGAGGTCGCCGCACTGGTAGAAGCTCGTCAGCGCGGTGCCGCGGTGGACGATGACGTCGGTCGACGACGCGTCCTTCATCTGGCGGCGGGCACCCCAGCCGTCCTCACGGAGCGAGAGGTGGGGCGGCTCGGCGAGGCCGGCCCAGAGGGACTGCCCGGCCTCCTGCTCGGCCAGGAACCCGTCGGTGCGCACGAAACGGTTGCGGTAGAAGGCCTTTCCGTCACGGAAGCCGACGACGTGGACCATCCCGTCGCCGTCGAACGGGTGGTAGTGCTTGAGCGACGGGTGCACGGGGTTCTCGGTGTTGCGGAGGTAGACGCCGTCGAGGTCGGTGGGCACCTCACCCTCGACGACGTCGAGGTCGTCCGCCCGCCACTCGGTCGTCTGGGGCTGCCAGGGGCCGGTGCGGTAGGGGTGGTCGTCGTCCGCGGGCAGGGTCGAGAGCATCCGACCGACGATGTCGACATCCATCCGGGTCTCCTTGGCTCGCAGGGGTTTCCGCGTCAGTCGGCGACAGCGCCGACGACGAGGCTGACGGTGGTGGCGGTGCTGCCACCGAAGTTGAGCGTGCCGAACGTGCGGGCACCCTCGACCTGGTAGTCGCCGGCGGTGCCGCTGACCTGCTTGGCCGCGTCGAGCAGCATGCGGNGGGTCCCCGCCGCCGATGAGTCCGCCGCTCGGGTTGATCGGCAGGCGCCCACCCGGGGCGATCGAGCCGTCCTCGACGGCCTTCCACGACTCCCCCGGACCGGTGAGCCCGATGTGGTCGATGGCGAGGTACTCGGTCGGGGTGAAGCAGTCGTGCACCTCGAAGCCGTCGAGGTCCTCGAGGGTGACGTGGGCCCGGTCGAACGCGTCGCCCACGGCGCTACGCACGTGCGGCAGGACGTAGAGCTCGTCGCGGTCTCGGTCGAGCTTCTGGCGCAGTCCGAGGCCGACGGTGCGGTGCCCCCACCCCCCGATGCGGGCGATCGGACGGCGGCCCGGGTGGTCGCGCAGCCACGCGTCGGAGACGAGGACCACGCCGGCGGCACCGTCGGTGACCTGGCTGCAGTCGTAGCGGCGGATCCGGCCCTCGACGACGGGGTTGAGCACGTCGTCGGTGGCGTCGGGCCCGCTCAGGTCGGGCACGTCCCAGCGGCGGGTCTGGGCGTTGGGGTTGCGTCGGGCGTTGGCGAGGTTGAGCGCGGCGATGGCACGCAGGTGCGCGTCGTCGAGACCGTGGCGTCGGTCGTACTCGTCGGCGATGGCGCTGAAGACGTGGGGCCACATGAAACGGGCGCCCTCACCGTCGTGGCCCACCCAGGCGGCCGCGCCGAGATGCGTGGCCGCCTCGTCCCCGGGCACGGTCTTCTCGAGCTCGACGCCCAGCACCAGCGCGCAGTCGTAGTGGCCCGCCCGCAGGTCGGCCATGGCCGCGAGCAGGGCCACACCGCCGGACGCACAGGCGGCCTCGTGCCGCGCAGCGGGCAGGCCCCACAGGTCGGGACGCACCGTCGCCGGCATGGCGCCGAGGTGGCCCTGTCCGGTGAAGAGCTGGCCGAAGGCGTTGCCGACGTGGATGACCTCGACGTCGGCCGCAGTGGCGCGGGCCGCCTCGAGGGTGCCGTCGACGATCTCGCCGACGAGGTCGGAGACGTCATGACCCTCGCGGGTCAGGTGGCGCGCGAAGTCCGTTTGGGAGCCACCGAGCACCCAGACTCCCGTCGGGGAGGTGCTCGCGCTGCCGGCCGCCATGTCCGCCTCCGCTCCCGACGCCGCCGTCGGTGCCCGCCTTGCCCTTCTCCGGGCACCGTACTACAACTAGCAGAGTCACTCGCCGGGGCGATGAGACCGATCCGGCGCCGGAGTCCGAGAGGCCGCGCCGACCCCGGCAGGACCGATCCGGGAGGGCGCATGGGTGAGGGTGGCGACGCGTACGTCCTCGACGTCGTCCGCACGCCGCGGGGCCGTGCGTCGAGCCGCGGGTCACTCCACGGTCGCACCGCCATCGACCTCGTCGTGCACCTCCAGCGGGCCCTCGTCGACCGCACCAGGATCGACCCCGAGCGCGTCGACGACGTGACCCTCGGCTGCGCGACCCAGGTGGACGAGCAGGGCGCCGACCTCGCGCGGACGGCATCGCTCCTCGCGGGGTGGGGCCCGTCCGTGCCCGGCGTCACGCTCAACCGCTTCTGCGCCTCGGGGATCGATGCCGTCGGCCAGACCGCCGCCCGCGTGCGCGCCCGAGACCTCGACCTGGCCGTGGCGGGCGGTGTCGAGAGCGTCTCCCGGGTGCCGATGTTCGCCGACCGCGGGGCGCTGTACGCCGACCCCGCCGTCGTGCGCCGCCTCGGCTCGGTCCACATGGGGATCGCCGCCGACCTCAACGCGACGCTCGAGGGCTTCACCCGCGAGGAGCTCGACGCCTACGGCCTGGAGACCCAGACCAAGGCGGCCCGCGCGCGCGAGGAGGGAGCCCTCGCCCGGTCGCTCGTCCCGGTGCCGGCCGACGACGACGGCCCGGGACTCGACCACGACGAGCTGGTCCGGCCCGACACGACCGCCGCGTCGCTCGCAGCCCTGCCACCCGCCTTCGCGCAGCTGGGGGCCGACGGCCAGGACGCCCTCGCGCTCGCGGCGGCGGACGGCATACGCCCCCTAGACCGGATCGACCACCTGCACACCGTGGGCACCTCCCCCGCCGTCGCGGACGCAGCCTGTCTGCTGCTCGTCGGGTCGGCGCGCGCCGCCCGGGAGACGGGTCTCGCGCCACGGGCGCGCGTCGTCGCTGCCGCGTCGACGGCCGTGGACCCCGTCGTCATGCTCACGGCAGGACAGTCCGCCGTCGAGCAGGTTCTCGCTCGGGCCGACCTGTCGCCCGCGGACATCGACGTCTTCGAGTTCGCCGAGGCCTTCGCCGCGCTGTGCCTGCGATTCCGCCGCGACCTCGACGTCGGACCCGACCGGATGAACCCCAACGGCGGCACGATCGCCATGGGACACGCCTTCGGCGCCACCGGCGCGATCCTCGTCGGCCAGTGCGTCGAGGAGCTCGAGCGCCGCGGCGGGCGCTGGGGCGTCGCTGCCGTCAGCGGCGCCGCCGGCCTCGGCACGGCGGTGCTCGTCGAACGCGTCGACTCCTGAGCGACCGGCGCCCGCTCAGCCCTCGCCGGCCACGAAGGCGCGCACCGAGTCGGCGACCATCTGGACGGCGATGGCCGACAGCAGCAGGCCGGCGATGCGGGTGAGCAGCATCGTGCCGCTCTCGCGCAACAGTCCGCGCACCTGTCCGGCGAAACGCAGCACGAGGTAGACGACGAGCATCGCGCCGACGAGGGCGGAGCCGACCGCGACGTACGCGCCCGTCGTGCGCGAGCCCTGCACCGCGAGCATCGTCGCGACGATCGCCCCGGGACCGGCGAGCAACGGTGTGCCGAGCGGCACGAGGGCGACGTTGACGCCGGCGTCGGCGAGCGAGTCGGACTCCTTGCCCGTCAGCAGCTCGAGCGCGACCAGGAGCAGGAGCAGGCCGCCGGCCCCTTGGAGCGCGGCGATCGAGATGTGGAGGTAGTCGAGGATGCTCTTGCCGAAGAGCGCGAACATCCCGATGACGAAGACGGCGACGAGCGAGGCACGCCGGGCCGCGACGTGGCGCTGCACCTTCGTCAGCGACCCGGTGAGGGCTAGGAAGATCGGCACCGCTCCGGGCGGGTCGAGGATGACAACGAGGGTGATGAAGGTGCTGAGGAAGATGGTCGTGTCGAACAGACTCACGGCCTGAGGACCTCCGTGGCCCCGCTCGAGGCCGCCTCGATCGCGTCGAGCACCTCGGGGGTCGTCGTGTTCTCGGCGAGGCGGTTGCGCTTGCCCTCGCCGTGGTAGTCGCTCGACCCGGTGACGAGCAGGCCCAAGCGGTCGGCGAGCGCCGTCGCCCGGGCCACCTCTGCGGGGCCGTGGTCGCGGTGGCGCGCCTCGAGCCCGGCGAGCCCCGCGTCCCGCATCCGCTCCACGAGGGCGTCGTCGAGGTCGCCCGACCGGGTGCGGGTGAAGGGGTGGGCGATGACGGGCACCCCGCCGGCCGCGCGCACCAGCTCGACGGCGCGGACGGGGTCGGGCGCGTAGTGGCCGACGTAGTAGGGCGAGTCGTCGCCGAGCCACGAGCGGAACGCCTCGTCGCGGTGGCGGATCGTGCCGTTGGCGATGAGGGCGTCCGCGATGTGGGGTCGACCGGGCGTCGCGTCCGGGCCCACCTGCGCGAGCACCTCGTCGTAGCCCAGGGGTATGCCGTCCGCCGCCATGAGCGCGACCATCCGCTCGAGGCGCGTTGATCGGGAGTCGCGGGCCCGGGCGAGTTCCTCCATGAGCGGCCGGTCGTCGGCGTCGGGGAGGTAGCCGAGCAGGTGGATCGAGGAGTGGCGCCAGGCGCACGAGATCTCGATGCCCCGCACGAGCGTCACGCCCTGGTCCCGGGCGGCCTCGGCCGCCTCGTCCCAGCCGGCGACCGTGTCGTGGTCGGTGACGGCGAGGACGTCGACCCCGGCCGCCGCCGCTGCGGCGACGAGCTCGGACGGCGTCTCGGTGCCGTCGCTCACCGCCGAGTGGGTGTGCAGGTCGATGACCGGACGCGTGCGCGCCGCGCCTGCGGTCCCGGTCGGTGTCACGCCCCCAAGCGTAGGGGCGCCGGGGATGCGCCCTCGACAGACCCTCCCCGGCAACACACCGAGCAGGTCACAACGCACCGTGATCGGATTCCGGCGCGTTGTGACCTGCTCGGTGAGTTGCTGAATCCGGCGGGTCAGGCTGGGCGGGGAACGCGAGCGGTGACGAGCACCTTGGCAGAGCGGACTCGTGCGCCGATGAGCCCAGGTCGCTCCAGCTCGTTCCAGATGACACGCTCGACGGGGTGGCCGAGCCGGCGGATCGCGTCTTCACGCCGCTTCTCAAGCCAGACGACCTCCTCCGGATCGGGCGCACCGTCCTCGGCGTCTCGTTGCCGCGCGTACTTCACCAACCCGTCGAACTCGAGCACGACACCGTCCACGACCAGGTCGACCCGCGCCACGAAGCGCCCGTCGGAGTCACGGAGAACCACTTGGCTGTCTGGTTGGAAGCCCAGGCGTCGCAGTGCGAGCCGCGTCCGGGACTCGCCCACCGACTCGCTCCTACTGTCCATGAGCAACACGGCTTCCATGGCTCGGCCGCGTCCCTGGTGCGGTGAGATGGCGGCCACCTCGGTCATCAGATCAGCCAGGGTGACCAGACCTCGGTGCAGAGCGGCGTCGCCGGCCACCACGGCACAGTCCTGCCCCATCGTCAGCGCGGTCCGCACCACAGCCCGAGCGGGCGAGACGCAGGCGGCGTCCGCGACAGAGGCCACGGCGACGCCGTCGTCCGGGTGGAGCCACACGGACCCGCGCCGCACGCTCTGGACCGTGTCGGTCACGAGGTCGATGCGTCCGATGTCGTGACCCCACAACGAGAGTCCCAGCACTGCGAGAGCCGCATGGTGGCTCAACGCGTCACCCGGTCTCGATCTGGCGACCGCGAGGCAGCCGAGCCGATAACGCTCGTCAGGGGACGCCGCCTGCCACACGGTCGCGTGGACGTAGGCGACCCGCCGCACCCGCACCAGCTTCCGCGCCCGAAGCGCCTGATGCAGGTAAGCCCTGGTGAGCCCGGCGGTCAGGGCCTCATGTGCGGCAAAGACCCCGCCCTGAGAACCGGACAGCGCCTCGAGTCGTGTGTCCATGGGAGCAGACTCGGCGCCATACGGGCACGTCTTCGACCTCGCGGCGAGACCTGTGGACACAACGGCCACCGCGCGCACCGGCTGTGGACGAACGCAACACACCGAGTAGGTCACAACACCCCGGGATCCGATCGCGGTGAGTTGTGACCTACTCGGTGTGTTGCGGGAGGCTCGCGTCAGGGCTGGTCGGTCTCGGTGGCCTCGGCGCCCTCGGTGATGCGGCCGGGCCAGTTCTTGTCGGGGACGGGGACCGGGCGGCCGGGCTGCTCGCCGCCGCGCGCCTCGAGGTAGCTCTCCTTGGGCACCATGACCTTGCGCCGGAAGATGCACACGACGGTGCCGTCCTGCTTGTAGCCGACCGTCTCGACGTGCACGACGCCGCGGTCGTCCTTCGAGGTCGACTCCCACTTGTCGAGCACGGTCGTCTCGCCGTAGATCGTGTCGCCGTGGAAGGTCGGTGCGACGTGGCGCAGCGACTCGATCTCGAGGTTGGCGATGGCCTTGCCCGACACGTCCGGCACCGACATGCCGAGCAGCAGCGAGTAGACGTAGTTGCCGACGACGACGTTCTGCCCGAACTGCGTCGACCCCGCGGCGTAGTGGGTGTCGAGGTGCAGCGGGTGGTGGTTCATCGTCAGCAGGCAGAAGAGGTGGTCGTCGTACTCCGTGACCGTCTTGCCGGGCCAGTGCTGGTAGACCGCGCCGACCTCGAACTCCTCGTAGCTGCGTCCGAACTGCATTGCCGCTCCTCGTCGAAGGGTTGACCCGGCCCCGCTGGGACGAGCGGCTCCCAGCCTGCCGGAGCGGGCGGCATACGCCCATGGTCGTATGCCGTGTGCTTGCTCACGGTTGCTCCCTGTCGACCGCGCCGGGCGGGGTCGCGTCCGCGGTCGCGGTCAGCTCGCTCAGCTCGGACAGCACCGGCGCGGTGCTGTCGGTGGCCATGGGGTCGGGGTCGGAGGGCAGCGTCGCGCCGGCGGCCGGGCAGAGGCGCACACCCTGGCTCTTGGCGACGAGCAGGCTCGCGAAGTAGGTGCCGAGCGAGACCCCGGCCGCGAGACCGAGGCCGAGTCCGAAGGCCCGGAGCAGGGTCGGCACGCCCAGCGCGAAACCGTTGCCGTCGGGGTTGGTGACGAGCTGCGAGATGCCTTCGTAGGCCATCCGGCCCGGGAGCAGCGGGACGATCGCGGCCGTCGTGACGGCGAGCGCCGAGATGGTGAGGCGCCGGGCGACGAGGCGGGCCGCGAAGCCGATGACGAGCGCGGCGGTCGCCGATGCGGTCACGGCACCGAGCTGGAGCACCCGCTCGGCGAGCGCGAGCACGACCCACCCGACCCCGCCTGCGACGCCGGCGACGAACACGGCCGTGCCGCTCGAGTAGGAGAGCACCGCGAAAGCGACCGAGATGATGACGGCGCACACGACCTGGACCACGACGTCGTCGCTGAGCAGGGTCTGCGAGCTGATCGCGATCGGGTAGTCGAGGCGCTCGCCGAGAGAGAGCACGACCGAGATGCCGACGGCGATGCCGAGCGAGAGGACGATGACCTCGAAGCCCCGCGCGCCGGCGGTCACGTAGTAGCCCTCGAGGGCGTCCTCGGCGGCTCCGACGACGGAGAGTCCCGACAGGAGCAGGACGATGCCGGACGCGACGACGAGCGAGGGCGACACGTCACCGACGAAGGTCAGGCCGACGGACTGGGCCGCCACGACGAGGGTCGCGACCGCCGTCGGGATGGCCGCGCCGACGCACTGCGCGAAGAAGGCCGCGACGCCCGCCCCGGTCAGCCAGCTGAGGACCCGGCCGACGACCGTCGCGGTGAGGAAGCTGAGCAGGATGATGAACGGCCCCCCGCCCACGAGGCCGGCGGCACCCGCCGCGAGCGCCCCGCCGGCGACGGTGACGAGCCAGCGGCGGTAGGGGTGCGGGGCCGTGATGACCGCGTCGAAGCGCACCCGGGCCTCGTCGACGGGGACCGGGTCCTGCGACAGGTCGACGATGAGGCCGCGGAGCCGCTCGAGACGCGTGTAGTCCTGGACGCGGAAGCGCACGATGCGCATCACGGTGATCGGGTCGGCGTTCGGGCCGCGGTGGTAGGAGACCGTGACCGACGTGTAGGTGACGTCGACGTGGACCGAGCTGAGGCCGTACGCCTTGGTCAGGGTCAGCACCGTCGCCGTGACGTCGGCGGCTGCGGCGCCCGTGGCGATCATCGCGACCCCGGCTCGCATGGCGAGGTCGATGACGGCCTGGGCGGTGACCGAGTCCACCCCGTCGGGCGTCGTCCAGATCGGGATCTCGTCGGTCGGCGGCCCGCTCGGTCTCATGGCCCGCCGGGTGCTCGCCCTCAGTGAGGGCAGGCTCCGGTGGGCGGTGGTCGGCCGGGCGGGTCGGTCGGTGCGGGCCACCCCCAGACCGTATGCCACCGGTTCGGACCCGGGGGTACCCCACCGGGGTGCCGAGCGGGGTGACGAGCGGGCCGGAATCCGGGTTCGGCGGGGTCCGCGCTTCGTGGCACCATGACGGGGTGATGAGTGAAGAGCAGAAGACGTCTCCGAGCCGCAAGCGCCCGACGACCGACGAGTTCCGGGCCTTCGTCGCGACCGGGTGGGCGCCGCGCGACACCGGGGTGACCCCCCGGGCCGAGGTCGCCGACCACGCAGCCCGTCGCCGTGACGCCGTCAGTGCCGCCTTCCCCGGTGAGCGCCTCGTCGTCCCGGCCGGCGGCCTCAAGGTGCGCAGCAACGACTGCGACTACGTCTTTCGCCCGCACAGCGCCTTCGCCCACCTCACGGGCCTCGGCAGTGACCGCGAGCCCGACGCCGTGCTCGTGCTCGAGCCGCGCCCGTCCGCCGACGGCGAGGGCACCGACGGTCACGAGGCCGTCCTCTACTTCCGCCCGCTCGCCGACCGCGACACCGAGGAGTTCTTCGGCGACTCGCGCTACGGCGAGTTCTGGGTCGGGGCGCGCCCCACCCTCGCCGACATCGAGTCCGAGCTCGGCGTCACCGCCCGCCACATCGACGAGTTCGGCGACGCCGTCGGCAAGGACGCCGGCGCGGTCACGATCCGCGTCGTGCGCGACGCCGACACCGAGGTCGCGACCCGCGTCGACAAGGCCCGCGACGCCGCGGCCGGGACGCAGGAGGCCACCGAGGCCGAGACCCGCACCGACCGCCAGCGCGAGGCCGACGAGCAGCTCGCCGCGTTCCTCTCGACGCTCCGCTTCGTCAAGGACGAGTGGGAGGTCGAGCAGATGCGCGACGCCGTCGACGGCACCCACCTGGGCTTCGACGCCGTCATCGCCGACCTGCCGGAGGCGGTCCGCCGCGGCCGCGGCGAGCGCTGGGTCGAGGGCGTCTTCGGCCTGCACGCCCGCCACCACGGCAACGGGGTCGGCTACGACTCGATCTGCGCCAGCGGCGACCACGCCAACACGCTGCACTGGATCAAGAACACCGGCGACATCAAGGAGGGCGACCTGCTGCTCCTCGACGCCGGCGTCGAGGTCGACTCGCTCTTCACCGCCGACATCACCCGCACCCTGCCGGTCAGCGGCACCTTCACCGACGCGCAACGCAGGATCTACGACGCCGTGTACGCCGCCCAGGAGGCCGGCATCGCCGCCTGCAAGCCGGGCAACAGGTTCAGCGACGTCCACGCCGCGGCCATCCGCGTCATCGCCGAGCACCTTCACGAGTGGGGCCTGCTGCCCGAGGGCGTCGACGTCGAGGGCACGCTCGACGCCGACCACGGTCAGCACCACCGCCGCTGGATGGTGCACGGCACGAGCCACCACCTCGGCATCGACGTGCACGACTGCGCTCTCGCGACCCGCGAGGAGTACTCCGACGCCGAGCTGAAGCCGGGGATGGTCCTCACCGTCGAGCCGGGCCTGTACTTCAAGGCCGACGACGAGCTCGTCCCCGACGAGTTCCGCGGCAACGGCGTGCGCATCGAGGACGACATCCTCATCACCGAGGACGGCTGCGAGAACCTGTCGGCCGCGATGCCGCGCAGCAGCACCGAGGTCGAGGAGTGGGTCGCCCGCATCTGGGCGGCCCGCGCCTGACCGCCACCTTCCCCACCTGACCGAACGCCGCGTTCGGCGTGTCAGGGGGAGGTCACTTCGTCATCGGGATCTCGGTCGGGGTCGCGGGCTCGATGCCAGTGGTGCCGCCCGCACCTCCACCCGTCGAGCCGGGCACCTCAGTCGGGACGGTCGCGTCAGGCGCCGTTGCGGGTGGTGCGACCGACCCGTCGGACGACACCGAGCCGTTCGGGTCGGGGGCCGGGATCGGCGGGCTCCACTGCTCGACGAGGTCGACGAGGGAGCCCGCGTCCTGGGACTCGAGGCCGGAGCCGAGCACCGAAGGCGTACAGGCCGGGTCGACGTTGATGCGCACGGCCGGCCCGACGGCATACGCGAGCACGAGCGCGAACCGCGCGTCGCTCGTCTTGTCCGAGCCCTGGCAGGTCTGGTCGGTGGGCTTCGTCGGCAGGGCACGGAGCGCCGCCGTGACCTGCGCCGAGGGCGCTGCGTCCAGCTGGGTCGCCCTGACCGTGCCGTCCACTGAGTCACGGCACACCGTCACCGTCGGGTCGCCCGTGGGGGCCAGGGTCTGGTCGTCCCCGAGCCGACCCCAGGACGACCGGGAGCAGGCGGCGACCGCCTCGGGGGGCGGGGTGCGCGTGCCGAACATCTGGTCGAGCACGACCGCCGGCCCCGGGCCCGACGGGAAGTCGCCGTTCGTCGACGTCGAGCAGGCGTTCGCGTCGGCGAGCGCCGACACCCAGACGATCGCGTCGCCGTAGGCAGCCCCGACGAGGTATGCCGTCTCGTTGCCGGCCATGAGGGTGCACACCCCAGGCCCACCCGTGACCCGCGGCGCCCAGGTCATCGCCTCCACGAGCGCGGCCCGTTGCGACTCGCTCGCGACGCTGCGCTTCGCCAGGCGGAAGGGCGGCGAGAGCGGCGTGGTGGCCATGATGTCGACGACCGGGTAGCCGCACACGACGACCGAGGCCGGGTCGCGGTCGGGCAGCAGCCGTGCCGCGCCGTCGACGCCCTGCGGCTTCTGCGGGACGGCCGCGGGCTTCGAGAGGTCGACGGAGCCGACCGACTCGGGGCACCGGAGCGCACCGTCGGCCTCGACGGGCTGGTCGGTCACGGCCCGGACCGGGCCGGCCGCGAGCGACGTCTCCCCCGGCTGGGGCGCAGCGGCGGTCCCGCACGCGGCGAGCGCGAGGGCCGCGGCCACGCCGGTCACGAGAGCACGGCCGGCGGCATACGGTCTGGACCTGCGGGGCTGCATCAGGCGCTCCTTCGTCGGGGATCCGTCACCCGGAAGGACACGTGGGCGACCGCTTTCGTTGCAGCCGCGTCAGCCGGCGGGCGGCGGCGGGCCCGGCTGGTCCGGGCTCCTCGGCGGCGTCGGAGGCGTCGAAGGCGTCGGCGGCGTGACGGGGGCGATGCCGATGCCCGCCCGGCCGCCGACGTCGATGCCCGCGTCGGCGAGGATCTGGCGACCCTGCTGGGCGAACTTGTGCTCGCAGAAGACCTCGTAGCGGGTCGCCACGACCTGGCTCACCGACGAGAAGTCGCGCGCGCCGCGGGTGAAGCCATAGCCGACGAGCGACCAGACGAGGCCGAAGACCGCGCCGTAGAGGGCGGTGTAGAGCAGCAGGGTCAGCGGGTTCGAGGGGCGGGAGAAGAGCGAGAGGATCAGGCCCACGAAGAGCCCGAGCCACACGCCGGAGAGGAGACCGCCGAGGGCGACCCGGCCCCACGTGAGGCGCGCCGTCACCCGCTCCATCTGCTTGAGGTCGGTGCCGACGATGAGGCAGTTCTCGACCGGGAACTGGTTGTCCGACAGCGTGTCGACGGCCCTCTGTGCGTCGACGTACTGCTCGAACACGCCCAGCGACATGGGGTACTCGAGGGACAGCGTCGCGAATCCCTGGCGTCCCCCCGGACCCTTCGGTTGCAGGCTCATGCGTCCATCCTCGCATCCCAGCCCCGGACGGGAGGGACCCTCATGCCTTGAGCTTGTAGTCCTCGACGAGGCGGCGGCCGATGATCATCCGCTGGATGTCGGCCGTGCCCTCACCGATGAGCAGCATCGGCGCCTCGCGGTAGAGACGCTCGATCTCGTACTCCTTGGAGTAGCCGTAGCCACCGTGGATGCGGAAGCTGTCCTCGACGACCTGTGAGCAGTACTCGGACGCAAGGTACTTCGCCATGCCGGCCTCGAGGTCGTTGCGCTGGCCCGAGTCCTTCTTGCGGGCGGCCTTGACCATCATCTCGTGCGCGGCCTCGACCTTGACGGCCATGTCGGCGAGCCGGAAGAGCACCGCCTGGTGGTCGACGATCTTCTTGCCGAAGGTCTCGCGCTGCTGGGCGTAGGAGATGCCGAGCTCGAATGCCCTTCTCGCGACACCACATCCGCGAGCCGCCACGTTGACGCGGCCGACCTCGACGCCGTCCATCATCTGGTAGAAGCCCTTGCCCGGCTCGCCACCGAGGATCTGTGCGTCGGTGGTGCGGTGCCCGTCGAAGATGAGCTCGGTCGTGTCGACGCCCTTGTAGCCCATCTTGTCGATCTTGCCGGGCACGGTGACGCCCTGGGCGGTCTCGCCGAAGCCGGACTCCTTGTCGACGAGGAAGGTCGTCATGTTCTTGTACACCGACTCAGCGCCGGTGTCGGTCTTGACGAGGACTGCGACGAGGTTGGCGGAGCCGCCGTTGGTGAGCCACATCTTCTGGCCGGTGATCGACCACTCGCCGTCGTCGCCCTTGACGGCCTTCGTCTTGATGGCCGCCACGTCCGAGCCGCAGCCCGGCTCGCTCATCGAGAACGCACCGCGGATCTCGCCCGTCGCCATCTTGGGCAGGTAGTGCTGCTTCTGCTCCTCGGTGCCGTGCTGGAGCACCATGTAGGCGACGATGAAGTGGGTGTTGATGATGCCGCTGACGCTCATCCAGCCGCGCGCGATCTCCTCGACGCAGAGGGCGTAGGTCAGCAGGGACTCCCCGAGGCCGCCGTACTCCTCCGGGATCATCAGCCCGAAGATCCCCATCTCCTTCATGCCGTCGACGATCGCCTGGGGGTACTCGTCCTTGTGCTCGAGCTCCATGGCGACGGGGATGATCTGCTCGTCGACGAACTCACGGACGAGCTTGATCAGCTCGCTCTGCTCCTCGGTGAGGCCGTCGGTCTGCTGCAGTCGGGACATGCTCGGATCGCCACCTTGCGTCTGGGCTCTCGGACAACTGCGATCGAGTATGCCGTCGCGCCGGGCACGCGGTCAGCGCGCTCGCGTGTGAGTGTCGACACCTGTGTCCTCGGTCACCGGAGCGCCCTCGGCGGTCCCGCCTACCAGAGCTGGCCGAAGCCGACCTTCTTGGACTTGACCGGCCCCTCGAGGGTCGAGCGCTGGCTGAAGTCGCCCTCCTTGAGCCCCGCCGTCACGGTGCGCAGCAGCTCGGTGCGGGTCGCCGTCGGGCTGGCCTTCATGGCCTTGAGGAAGAGATAGGTGAAGGCCCCGTTGGAGCGCCCGTCGAACGTCGCGTCGGACGCCGTCTGGTTGGGCTTGCAGGCCGCGAAGAGGACGGGCTTGGAGGCCGTGCCGCGGCTCTTCGTCAGCTCGACGAGGGCCTTGCGGTCGACGGTGCGCACGGGTGTCACGGCCCGGATGGACCGGGTCTGCTCGAGACCTCGGGGGGTCGGCGGTGGGAGGTAGCGCGGCTTCCGGCCGAGGAGCTGGGCCTGCAGGATCTCGTCGAGGTCCTTCAGGCCGGTGCCGCTGTGGCACGTGTCGAGCAGCACCTCGAGCAGGACCCCGGAGGGCACGCGGGTGAAGAGGTCACGCAGCTCGTCATCGACGATGACGGTGTCACGGTCCCACTGGTCGCCCTTCTGACGGATGTCGTAGCAGGCGAAGGCCTCGTCGAGGCCGTCGGGCTCGATGTCACCACCCGGCTCGTTCGGCACCTGCGTCCCGTGGCTGGAGAAGGTGAAGATCACGTGGTCGCCGGCCTTCGCGGTGTCGACGAGCTTCGTCAGGGCCGTCATGACGGCCTTCTTCGTCGCGCCGGCATCGGTGAGCACCGTCGTTGCCCGCGCCGTGAAGCCGAGCGGCCGCAGCGCCTTGGCGATGTCGGTGGCGTCGTTGACGCAGCCGTTCAGCCAGCTCGTCTGCGGCAGCGACTCGAACTCGTTGATCCCCACGCACAGAGCCCTGCGTGCCATGGCCGTTCCTTCCTTCTCGGGAACCCGTCAGGTGAGCGGGTTCGACTGGGGCGTATGCCGTTTCACACCGTCTCGAGGACAGCGTCAGGTCTCGCGTACACGACGTAGGCGAGCCACGTCGGGTCGTCGGCGTCGCGCGCCGCCTCGCGCGCGAGGGCGCTCGCGCGCGACATCTGGGTGCCCTTGAGCAGCTCCTCGTAGAGCGTCTCGACGAAGACCCGCGCCGGCTCCTCCTGGACCGACCAGAGGCAGGAGACGAAGGCCGAGGCCCCGGCGTCGAGGAAGGCCTTGGCGAAGCCACCCACCGTCGTGAAGAGCTCACCGGATCGACCGGTCTGGCAGGCGTTGAGGACGACGATCGGGCCGACGCTGTCGGGGCCCGTCCAGTCGAGGTTCTGGGAGACGTCGGTCGAGGTGAGGTACTGCTCGCGCACCGTCGTGCCGCGCCGCTGGCCCTTGAGCAGGACCTTCGCCTCGGCGATGTCGTCGGAGCGCGCCGCCCCGTGGCCCGAGAAGTGCAGCAGGTCGAAGCCTCCACCGCGCAGGAGTCGCTCGACGCCGGTGGGGGTGGCCGTCACGGCCTTGGCCCCGAACCGGTCCTTGAGGTAGCCGGCCTCGGCGACGCCGACGTCGTTCTTGAACATCGGGTTGGCGTAGACCGGGCAGATGGACCGTGCGTGGCCGCGGCGGACGCGTACGGACCGGGGTGGGAAGCTGCCGAGCTGCCAGCGCACGAGCCCGCCGGAGGCAAGGAAGCGCGGCGTGGTGCCGCGCTTGCCCCGGGCCGGCTTGAGGTGCACGAGCTCCCACGGCACGAACGGCTCGTCGGTGTAGACGATGAGGTCGTGCACGAGGTCGCGGTGCTCCCAGAGGTAGGCCTGCATGTCCTCCGGGAAGAACTGGTCGAAGAGCAGCGTGCCGGTGTTCTGCAGCCGCGACATCCGTTGGCGCGGCGTCAGGTCGGGGTCCTTGATGACACCCTCGACCTCGGCGATGCGGTCGCGCACGAACTCGTCGCGGCCCACGATCGGCGCCGACTCGAAGGTCCGCTCGGCCTCGCCCGGCACGAGTCGGAGCGCATAGCTGTAGACGCGCTCGCCCGTGACGCGACGACTCTCGACGATGTCGAGGCACGGCAGGCCGTCGAGCTCGGGCGCGTCGATGCCGGTGTGGACCGTGGCGGTGACGGGCGCCGCCGCGACCATGCCCGCGGCGGCCGCCGTCGACTCGAGGGTGAGGGTGGCGACGGGCACCCAGCCCTGTCGCAGCACGATGGACACGCGGACCGGACCGGCCTCGAGCGCACGCACCCGGAAGGTCAGCTCGCTGGCCCAGTCGCCGCTCGGCAGCCCGAAGACCTTGGCCTCCGTCTCGAGGACCTGGGCGTTGTCCTTGGCGTAGACCTGCACGCTGACGGGGCGCTCCGCGTCGACGTGGACCGTCCTGGAGACGTGGACCGTGCCCTCCGTGGCCGCCAGCACCTGCCGCGAGAGCCGGACCCGCACCGTGGCGTCAGCGCCGGGTGTGACCGTCGACGGCATCTCCGCGGCGAGCTCCGCCGCCGTGGTCCCCTCGAGGGGACTGCTCGGTCCGGGACGCGGTGGCTTCTGCTGGTCGCGGCGGACGGCCTTCGCCGTCGCCTTCTTCGCCGTCGCCTTCTTCGCCGTCGCCTTCTTCGCCGTCGCCTTCGCGGCAGCCGTGGCCGCGGCCTTCCTCCCGGGCGCCGGCCGCGCCGGAGGCCGGGCGATCGTGGACGGTGGCCGCGCGGCCGTCGGCGGGCGGGCTGCCGTCGGTGGTCGGGCCGCGGTGGTCGGCTCCTCGATCTCGGCCATCTCGAGACCCCGGTCGTCGCCACCACCGTCGCCCCCGAGGACGGGCCCCACCGTCATCCACTCGGGCAGGTGCGCTCCCTCGTCGGACGCCCCGAGCCCGAGGGGCAGCCACTGCGAGATCGCGCCGATGACCGACAGCTGCGAGAAGTAGTTGACGTGGTGCACGACGTCGTTGGTGCCGAGCGCGAACGTGTCCCGGACGAAGCCGCCCGTCGGCAGCCCGATCGCCGACATCGAGTCGGTGTCGACGACGAGGTCGTTGCGGCCCTTGAAGATCCCGTCGACGAAGCCCTCGGCCAGACGGACCGCGAGCTCGCGCGGGAACTCCGGCGGGTTGTGGTGGTCGTCGAAGAGCGTCACGTGGAAGTCGGACGTCACGACGTGCCAGTTCGTCCCAGGACGCGGCTGGCCCGGCTGGTCCCGGTTGAGGGTCGTGACGAAGGGCCCGTCGGGCGTCATGGCCGCGAGACCGGGCACGCCGTCGCCGCCGGCGGCATACGACACGAGGTACTTCACGAGCGCGCCCACGCCGCGGACGACACCGCTGACCACCGCCGCGAACGGGGCGCCCCCGGGCACGAGCGAGAGCCCGGCAGCGCTGACCATCACGAGGTTCGTGTAGAGGTCGACGAGGTCGTGCCACCGCTCCGGGTCGGCGAGGTGGGTGCCGCCATTGGTGGAGGCGACGAAGACGATCGAGTCGACGCCGATGCGCAGTCCGGCGCCCGGGAGCACGGACTCGACGAACGAGCGGGTGACCAGGCCGCCGCGGCTGTGGGTGATGACGTCGAGCACGAGCTCGCCGTCATGGGGCGCGAGGAGGGCGAGCAGGTCCCGGGCGTTGCGCTCGGGGTCGACGCTGAGAGTGCGGTGGTCGAAGCCGATGACCGCGTCGTACGCGGACACGAGCGTGTCGACGAAGCCCTCCGCCCCGGGGGTGACGGCGACTGCCCCGAAGGCACCGCTCGTCGACGAGAAGGTGCCGTGGACGAGGAGCAGGACCCGTGCCGGACGGTCGGTGGGCAGGCCCACCTCCGCGAGGGAGCCGACGGGCTTCCACGCCTCCAGCGTCCCACCGGTCACGTGGACCAGGCCGGTGCGCACGCCCGCCTCGAGCCGCTCGACGACCTTGTCGACGATGACGGGCGCGGCGAAGCGCAGGACGATCGCCTGGAGGACGCCGTGGGCGAGGTCGCCGAGCAGCCCGCGGTCCGCTGCGGGGCCGGGCGCGTCCAGGCCGCGCGATCGCCGTCGCGGTCGGCGCGGACGCTCGGGCTGCACCGAGAGCGCGAACGACACGGTGCGTGGACCGGGGTCGATCGAGCGGGTGCGCTCCGACGCGTCGACCGGGAGGTGCCACGAGTAGACCCCGTCGCGCTCGAGCAGGACGACGGCGTCGCTGCCGGCGGGCACGTCGACGTCGAGCTTCACGGTGCCGGCCCGGTTGGCCGGAGCAGGACCGTCGAGGTCGCGAGCACGCCGTGGGGTCAGGTCGATCCGGTCGACCACGACGAAGTCGTCGGTGCGGAGGGCCTCGACGAGGGCGGCGCGCTCGGCCGCCCGGCGACCTCCCGTCGGCAGGTCGCGATCCGTCCGGTCCGTCGCAGCGGTCGTGTCGTAGCCGCGGGGCACGCGCACGCGCACCGCTCCCCCGCCGAAGGACGCGGACGGCATACCTGGGCTCCCTCCGAGACGTCTCCCCTGCTCCTGCCACCGTAGAGGCGAACGGCGTGCTCGGTGATACAGATCGCGGCAAACGGCCTCACCCCGCGCGGATTAATTCCGTTGCGCGGGCATCGCCGGGTGCGCCAGTCTCTTGGCGAGCGCAGCGGCACACGGCCGCGCGCCGGGACCCAAGGAGGGTGACATGTCGATCACGGCCCCGGGCATGCCTGCCCACATCACTTCTTCCTTGGAGTTCTCTTGTCATTCAACGCTTTTCACGACGACGACCTCGCGGCCGTCGAGACCCGACTGACCGCTCGGCGGGTCCTCGGTATCGAGGACGAGCAGTACGCGGTCGACACCGACCCCGACGGCCCTCCCGAGGGCGACCGGTGGTCGAGCTGGGACGGCGCCACGCACGGCCCGAAGCCCCGACCCGACTGGGTCATCACCGACCTCGGTGCGGTCGAGGCCGACCTGGGGGTGCTCAAGACCGGCAAGGAGGCCGACGTCCACCTGGTGCGCCGGTGGGTGCCCGGCTCCCCCGACCGGGACGTGCTCATGGCCGGCAAGCGGTACCGGTCGAGCAAGCACCGCATGTTCCACCGCGACTCGGGCTATCTCGAGGGGCGGCGCGTGCGGAAGTCGCGCGAGACGCGGGCCATGCGGACCCGCACCGCGTTCGGCAAGGAGCTGATCAGCGGCCTCTGGGCCTTCGCCGAGTTCGAGACGCTGGTCCGCCTCTGGCACGAGGGACTGCCGGTGCCCTACCCGGTGCAGATGGGCGAGGACGAGATGCTGATGGAGTTCATCGGCACTTCGGACGGGCAGGCCGCACCACGTCTCGCACAGGTGCGTCCTGACGCCGACCTGCTGCCGGTGCTCTTCGAGCAGCTGCGCGAGGCGATGCTCCGGCTCGCCGAGCTCGGCTGGGCGCACGGCGACCTCTCGCCCTACAACGTGCTCCTCGAGGGCGAGGGGGGCGACGCGCGACTCGTCCTCATCGACTGGCCGCAGGTCGTCGACGTCATCGGCAA
Organism: Terrabacter sp. Soil810; assembly: GCF_001429645.1. Taxonomy (NCBI): domain Bacteria; kingdom Bacillati; phylum Actinomycetota; class Actinomycetes; order Micrococcales; family Intrasporangiaceae; genus Terrabacter; species Terrabacter sp. Soil810. The sequence goes on along the minus strand of NZ_LMSW01000011.1, from coordinate 473,578 downwards.
CCCGCACGGCCCGGAGTTCCTCGAACGCGACACCCACAACATGTGTGACTGGTTCACCCGTCGTGGGTACGCGGTCGACGAGGGTCTGCTCTTCGGTGACCTCATCGCGGCGGCGACGTCGCGCTGGTGAGGTCGTTCGGTTCGCCGAGGAGCCCACAGGTCAGATGGAGGCCACCCGTTCGTGGGGTGGCCTCCATCGTCCTTCATCCGTCAGTCGGTCAGGAAGTCCGCCGGGTGGCCGAACTTCCCCGAGTGGACGAACGCCTCGAGCGGGAGGCGCGACCGTGGCAGCCGGGCCCGGGTGCGCACCCACTCCGGCATCTCGGCGTCGTCGTCGGGGCCGGCCGGAAGGCCGAGGGCGATCCCCGTCGTGACGGCCCAGTGCGGCGGGACGGCGAACCGCTCGGTCGCCGCCAGGTGGTCGAAACCACCGAACTGGCGCACCTGCAGCCCCATCGAGCGCGCCTGCACCGTGATGTGCGCGACGGCCTGGCCGAGGTCGAACATCGCGTAGTCGCTGTAGGCGAGCTCGTGGTCCTCGTCGGTCGCGACCTGGTGGAGCGTCAGGATGATCGCCGATGCCGACGGCGCCCAGACCTGGTTGGCCGACGACAGGACGTCGACCATGGCCGCGTGCGTGTCGTCTCCGCGCAGCCCGACGATGAAGCCCCACGGCTGCGAGTTGCCGGCCGACGGCGACCACCGCGCCGCCTCGAGGATCGCGCGCAGGGCGTCCGGACCGAGCACGTGCGAGCGGTCGTAGACCATGACGCTCTCGCGGTCGCGCAGCAAGGGCGTCAGGCTCTCCGGCTGTGCCGGTGGCGTGTGCCGTCCACTGCCTGCGGTCACGTCAGTCATGTCTCCTCACCGTCCTCACGCACGTCTCAACCATGCCGGTGACCGGACTCTTCCCGCCGGGTCTGTGGCCAGGACCACGTCAGTAGGCGCGCCCGACGACGGCGAGCACGCCGTCGTCGGACTCCGACCTCGGCACCGACCCGTCGGGCATCGTCAGGCACCGCACGGTGACCGCCGACTCGGCGAGCAGCGCCTCGCCCTCGGGACCGAGCGTGGACCACGGGAGGGTGGCCCAGCCGGTGCGCGCCGCCTCGGCGGCCTCCTCGACGGTGGCGACGGCCGACGTGTTCGCGTCCCGGTGGGCCAGCGCGGCGGCATACAACGCGTCGTGGTCCTCCTCGAGCGCACCGGTGACGGTGTCGGCGACGCCACCGAGCGGCACCGACGACTTGCCGCCGGCGATGCGCCGGGCGACCGTGACGGAGCCCTCGGCGAGGTCGCGGGGCCCCACCTCGACGCGGACGGGGATGCCCTTGAGCTCGGCGTCGACGGCGCGGCGGCCGAACGGCGTGTCTACGCGCGCGTCGAGCTCGGCCCGGACCCCGCGCGCGACGAGGTCGGCGACGACCTGACGGGCTGCCTCGACGACCCCCTCGCCCTGCTTGACGACCATGACGAGCACCTGGACCGGCGCGAGCCGCGGCGGGACCCGCAGGCCGTGGTCGTCGCCGTGGGCCATGATGAGGCCGCCGAGCATGCGGGTCGAGCTGCCCCACGATGTTGTCCAGCACATCTCCTGGCGCCCCTGCTCGGACAGGTAGGTGATGTCGAAGGCCTTGGCGAAGTTCTGGCCGAGCTCGTGGCTCGTGCCCATCTGCAGCGCCTTGCCGTCACGCATCATCCCTTCCAGCGCAAGGGTGTTCGTCGCTCCTGCGAAACGTTCGCGTGCCGTCTTGCGGCCGAGGACGACGGGCATGGCGAGCATCTCGCGCATGAACGTCGCGTAGACCTCCTCGTGGATCCGCTTGGCGTAGAGCCGTGCGTCCTCCTCGGTGGCGTGGGCGGTGTGGCCCTCCTGCCAGAGGAACTCGCTGGTGCGCAGGAAGATCCGCGGCCGCAGCTCCCACCGGACGACGTTGGCCCACTGGTTGAGCAGCAGCGGCAGGTCGCGGTAGCTCTGCGTCCACTTCGCCATGAACTCGCCGATGACGGTCTCGGAGGTGGGTCGGACGACGACCTTCTCCTCGAGCTCCTTGCCGCCCGCGTGCGTCACGACCGCGAGCTCGGGGCTGAAACCCTCGACGTGCTCGGCCTCCCGGCTCAGGTAGGACTCCGGGATGAAGAGCGGGAAGTAGGCGTTGCGCGCGCCGGCCTCCTTGATGCGGCGGTCCATGTCGGCCTGCATCCGCTCCCAGATCGAGTAGCCGTACGGTCGGATGACCATCGTCCCGCGCACCGGCCCGTTGTCGGCGAGCTCGGCCTTGGCGACGACGTCCTGGTACCAGCGGGGGAAGTCCTCGGACTGGGGCGTGAGCACGGTCTTGGCCATGGGCTCGATCCTACGATCGGGCCCGAGCCGCTCGTCACGGCATTTCCCTACGCCCGCTCCATCGTGGCGACCATGAACGCCTGCCACGCCTCCCGGCTGTCGGCGAGCTCGCCGGGGCCACCGGACTGCTCGAGTATGCGTGTGGTGACGTCCCGGGTCACGGCGTCGAACTCGCCGGTGAGCTCCACCTCGGCACGACCCCAGACGTGGCGGCACATCGCCTGGACCGCCTGCACCTGGGCGTTGGACCGGCGGATGAGGCGCGGCCGCTCGGGTCCGAAGCGACCGAGGTCGACGTGGATGTGGTTGTCGTGCGAGGCGTCGAAGAGGTAAGTCAGGACGTCGGCGAACTCGTGGTGCAGGCCGGCGGCGGTCCTCCAGTAGAGCGCGAGGCGTCGGCGCAGCTCGGTGGCCGGGGCGTCGCGCCACTGGTCGTGGCGCAGCGAGGTGAGGTCGCGTCCGCCGGCGCGCAGCCGGGCGATGTCGATGGCCTCGCCCGAGCTGTGCCACGACGTCGACGAGCCGCGCACCCAGGCGCCGTAGGACCGGATCTCGTCGGGCACCTGGCCGACGTGCCGCTGGTGCAGGGCGAGCCATCGGTCCAGGCGGGCACCGAACGGCTCCGTGACGTAGTAGGCGGCCGGGCGCGCGCTCACCTCGTAGACGTGGGCCGCGGCACCGATCCGCCGCCTCGCCTGCAGGGCCGAGAAGTCCACCGGCCGCGGGTCGAGGCGCAGCTCCGGGGGTGCCGGCTCACCCAGGCCGGACAGCTGCGGGAGGGAGTGCAGGCCGGGACCGCGCGACACGGCATACGCCCCTCCGGCGACGACGGCGCCCACCGCACCGAGGGTGAGCACGCGGCGGCGGGTCAGGCCGGGCGGCGATGCGTGCGGCCGGTCGGGGTCGGGCACCGGCGGCGTCGGCTCACCCGTCCGCCTGTCCTGGCTCATGACTGCTCCAACGCGCGGGGCGGCCGGAGGTATCCCGCGGGCCACGAACGCGATGGGGCAGACTCACAGGAAACTGCCAGTTCCGCATGGTGACGTGCGAGGACGAACGGGGAACGAGTCTTGTGACCACCGATCCAACGAGGGGTTTGACCATGTCCGAGCACCGGCGCCGCACCATGATCCCGATCGTGCCCGTGCGGCCGACAGCGGCTCCCACCCACGACGTCGACCCCACCGAGGTCGACCGGGGCAAGATCAAGTCGAAGGCCGCAGGCCTCACCGCCATCGCCGTGACGGCGCAGCGCGGCATGGAGCAGATGGGGGCGCGCCGGTCGTTCGCGACGCTACGTCGGATCAACCAGGCCGACGGCTTCGACTGCATGGGCTGCGCGTGGCCCGACCCGCACCCGGAGGAGCGCAGCTTCGCCGAGTTCTGCGAGAACGGCGCCAAGGCCGTCGCCGAGGAGGCCACGCTGCGCCGGGTCGACCCGTCGTTCTTCGCCGAGCACCCCGTCGCCGAGCTCTCGGGCTGGACTGACTACCTCCTCGGCCAGCAGGGACGCATCACCCACCCGATGGTGCTGCGCGACGGAGGCACCCACTACGAGCCGATCTCGTGGGACGACGCGTACGCCCTCGTCGCCGAGCGGCTGCGCGGGCTCGCGTCGCCCGACGAGGCGGTCTTCTACACGAGCGGGCGCGCGTCGAACGAGGCGGCCTTCGCCTACCAGCTCTTCGCCCGGGCCTTCGGCACGAACAACCTGCCGGACTGCTCCAACATGTGCCACGAGTCGACGTCCGTCGCGCTCGCCGAGGTCATCGGCATCGGCAAGGGCTCGGTCAGCCTCGACGACATCCACGAGGCCGAGCTCATCGTCATCGCCGGGCAGAACCCCGGCACCAACCACCCGCGCATGCTCACCGCGCTCGAGATCGCCAAGCGCGGAGGGGCGAAGATCGTCGCCGTCAACCCGCTGCCCGAGACCGGGCTGCGCGGCTTCGACAACCCCCAGAAGGTCAAGGGCCTCGTCGGGATCGGCACCGAGCTCGCCGACGAGTTCCTGCCCATCCGGCTCGGCGGCGACCTCGCGCTGTTCCAGGCGATCGGCTCGCTCCTCGTCGCCCGTCACGACGCGGGCGAGGACGTCTTCGACACCGACTTCGTCGAGCGCCACACCGACGGCTTCGAGGAGTGGGCCGCCCACATGCGCGAGCTCGACTTTGACCTCGTCACCGAGGCCACGTCGCTCGACCGGTCCCAGATCGAGCGGGTCGCCGAACTCTTCGCGCGGTCGCGCAAGACGGTGCTCTGCTGGGCCATGGGCGTCACGCAGCACCGGCACGCCGTCGCGACGATCAAGGAGATGGCCAACGTCGCCCTCGTCCAGGGCAACATCGGCAAGCCCGGCGCCGGCCTGTGCCCCGTGCGGGGCCACTCGAACGTCCAGGGCGACCGGACCATGGGCATCTGGGAGAAGCTCCCGCCGCACTTCGCCGACGCGCTCGAGGCCGAGTTCGGCATCGAGGCACCGCGCGAGCGAGGTCTCGACGTCGTCAACTCGATCCGCGCGATGCGCGACGGCGAGGCGAAGGTCCTCGTCGGGCTCGGCGGCAACTTCGCCGCTGCGACGCCCGACACCGAGGTGACGCACGACGCGCTGCGGACCGTCGACCTCGTCGTCAACATCTCGACCAAGCTCAACCGCTCGCACGTCGTCGTCGGCCACACCTCGCTTATCCTCCCGACGCTCGGCCGCACCGAGCGCGACGAGCAGCGCGGCGGCCTGCAGGGGGTCACCGTCGAGGACAGCATGTCGAGCGTGCACCTCTCGCACGGCCGGCTCGAGCCGGCGAGCCCAGAGCTGCGCTCCGAGGTCTCGATCGTCTGCGGCATCGCGTCGGCAACCCTCGCCGGGCGCGGCGCCGCGGGCGAGGTCGACTGGGCCGCCATGGCCGACGACTACTCCGTCATCCGCCGCCACATCGAGCGCGTCGTGCCCGGGTGCGAGGCCTACGACGAGAAGGTCCAACGGCCGGGCGGCTTCGTGCTGCCGCACCCGCCGCGCGACTCGCGCACCTTCGAGATGCCGTCGAAGAAGGCCGTCCTCACGGTCAGCCCGCTGCAGATGGTGGCAGCGCCCGAGGGCCACCTCGTGCTCCAGTCGCTCCGCAGCCACGACCAGTTCAACACGACGATCTACGGCCACGACGACCGCTACCGGGGCATCTCAGGTGGACGCGAGATCGTCATGGTCCACCCCGACGACCTCGCCACCCTGGGCTTCTCCGACGGTGACCACGTCGACGTCATCGCACCCTGGCCCGACGGCACGCAGCGGGTCGTGCGCGACTTCCGGGTCGTGTCCTACCCGACGGTGCGTGGGTGCGTCGCCGCCTACTACCCCGAGGTCAACCCGCTCGTGGCCCTCGAGTCCACCGCGGTCGGCAGCAACTGCCCGGTGTCCAAGGCGGTCATCGTCCGGCTCGTCCCGGCCGGCCAGGCCCCACCGCACTCGGCCAGCGACGACCTCCAGGCCGGCGAGGACTCGGAGAAGCGCAGCGAGGTCAAGCCGCACCACCTGAGCTGACCTGACCGACGACGCGTCGGCGGGCGGGGCGGCATGCGCGTCGGCGGGCGCGCCGGCGGGCAGGGCGGGACCCAGGTCGTACGCTCCCGCCATGCCCACCGGCCCCGGTCCCTCCCGGCGCACCCTGCTGCTCGGCGCGGCCGGTCTGGCGACGGCGGTCTCGGCGACCGGTCTCGGCGGGTGCTCGTCCGCCGGCGGGCCGACCCTCAGCGACGGCGTGCTCTCGAACCGCTTCGGCGTCGAGGCGCCGCGCTGGCGGATGGCCGTGCCGCACTCGGGCAGACCCCGTGGCCTCCTCGTGGCGCTGCACGGCTTCGGCGGGGGCGCCGACGACGCCTTCGACCTCGGTTTCGCCGACGCGGTCGAGCCGTCCCGGATGGCGCTCGTCTCGGTCGACGGCGGCAACAGCTACTGGCACCCGCGCCGCGACGGCAGCGACACCGGCGCGATGGTCCGAGACGAGCTCGTGCCGATGGCGCTCGAGGCCTCCGGGCTGCCGGCATCCTCCCCGGTCGCCCTGCTCGGGTGGTCGATGGGGGGCTTCGGTGCCCTCCTCATCGCCGGCGAGCTCGGCCGCTCGCGCGTCAGCGGGGTCGTCGCCGCCAGCGCTGCCCTGTGGCAGCAGGGCAGCCAGACGCCCGCCCGGGCCTACGACGGGCGCGCCGACTTCGACCGGCACTCGATCTTCAACCGGCTCGACCTCCTGCGAAGCATCCCGGTCCGTCTCGACTGCGGCAGGTCCGACCCGTTCATCGCGGCCAACCGCGAGCTGGCCCGGCGCCTTCCCGGCGCCGAGACGCACTTCACCGAGGGCGGCCACGACGACGCGTTCTGGGGTGGGAACGTGCCCGCAGAGATGGCGTGGGCGGCCGCCCACTCGTGAGCCCACCCGGGTAGGCGCCGCGCTCTCCCCTACGCGTCCCGGTGCAGGTCGTGGGCGTCCGGATCGCGACGGAAACCCGCCGACACGTAGGTGGCGACCCCGACGACGTTGGCGCTGGGCGTGCAGACGAGGGCGCTCGACGAGCCGAGGTCGCGCAGCGCGGCCGCGCACGCGAGGGTGATCGCCCGACCGTGGCCGCGGCCCCGGTGGTCGCGGTGCGCCCCGAGCGGCTCGATGAGCCCCGGCCGGCCCGGGCCGGCCGCCCACACGGTCGCCGTCGCCACTGCGGCTCCGCCGTCGTCGTAACCGACGAGGCACCGCGCGTCGGTGTAGGCCGGCCCGGACGCCATCGCCCGCCAGCGCTGCTCGGTGAACGTCGAGGTGTCGAACGACGCGCGCTGCACCGCCACCCGGTCCCGGAGCCGTTCCGGCGCGGGGTCCGCGCCGATGACCTCGACCCGCAGCCCGCAGTCCTCCACGGGATCGGCCAGGTCACGCACGAGCGGCGTCCAGGCCTCCCCGTCGCCCCACCCGTCGGCCGCGAGGCGCGCTCGGAAGGCGTCCCCGAACCGCGCCTCGACGGAGGCCTCCCCGGCCGGGAGCACACCGCGCCCGGGCTGCGCCACGTCGCCGAGCAGCCTTTGCGCGAGCTCGTCGTCGTCACCCGCCTCCGGCGCGATCGCCATCCGCAGCACGCGCGGCTCGTCGAGGAGACCGACCGCGACGAGGCGCCCGTCGCGGTGCCATGTGCGGACGGCCGCGGCGGTGGCCTCCGCGCCGTGGCTCCAGTTCCAGCCCAGGTCGCCGGGATGCAGCTGGACCGGCATCCCGTCCCGTGGCCACGGACGCATCCCGTGCACGGCCTCGACGAGACCCTCGACTCCCGGCGTGCCCAGCTCGATCGACATCCTGCGATCCAACACCGTCACCGAGCGAGACCGCACCCTTCGCTCCCCGGTTCGATGTATTCGACGGTCACCGGTGACCGTCGAATACATCGAACCGTCAGGAGAGGGTGGCGATGGCCTCGGCGGTCGCGAGCACCTTCTGGGCCGTGTCGACGTGCAGGCTCTCGACGAGCCGGCCGTCGAGGGTCGCGACGCCCTTGCCCTGGGCCTGCGCGGTCTCGAAGGCGGCGATGACGGCCCGCGCCTGCTCGACCTGCTGGGCGCTCGGCGCGAAGACCTCGTTGCACGGCTCGACCTGGCCCGGGTGGATCAGCGTCTTGCCGTCGAAGCCCATCTCCCGGCCCTGGTGTGCCTCGGCGAGGAAGCCGTCGGCGTCCTTGACGTCGTTGAAGACCCCGTCGAGGACGGCCACCCCGGCGGCGCGGGCCGCGAGGACCGCGAGCTGGAGCGAGGTCTGGATCGCGGCCCGCCCGGGCACGAAGGTCGCCCCGAGCTCCTTGTAGAGGTCGTTGGTGCCGAGCACGAGGCAGGCGAGCCGGTCGGACGCCCGCGCGATCTCCTCGGCGTGGAGCACCGCGCCCGGCGTCTCGACCATCGCCCAGAGCCTCGTGCGCTCGGGTGCGCCGGCAGCCTCCATGGCCGCGACGAGACCGCGCACCTCGTCGGCCGAGCCGACCTTGGGCACGACGATCGCGTCGGGTCCGGCGGCGGCCGCGGTCGCGAGGTCGGCGTCGTGCCACTGCGACCCGAGGCCGTTGACCCGGATCGTCAGCTCGCGCCGGCCGTACTCACCGGACTGCGCTGCGGCACAGGCCTTCTCACGCGCCGCCTCCTTGGCGTCAGGAGCGACGGCGTCCTCGAGGTCGAGGATGAGCGCGTCGACGGGAAGCGTCTTGGCCTTCTCGAGCGCGCGCTCGTTGGAGCTCGGCATGTAGAGCACCGAGCGACGGGGACGGTATGCCGTGGACGGGTCGGTCACGGGCTCAGCCCTCCTGCGGGGCGGGCTCGGCGGCATACAGCTCGGCGAGCGTGGGGTCGGTCTTCGAGAGGCGCTCGGCGAGCTCGACGATGACGAGGCACTGCTTGAGGCTGGCGTCGTCCTCCATCTTGCCGTCGAGCATGACCGCGCCCGTGCCATCGCCCATGGCGGCGACGACGCGGCGGGCGTGCGCGACGTCCTCGGCCGAGGGGCTGAAGACGCGCTTGGCGATCTCGATCTGCACGGGGTGCAGCGACCAGGTGCCGACACAGCCGAGCAGGAACGCGTTGCGGAACTGGTCCTCGCACGCGACGACGTCCTGGATGTCGCCGAAGGGGCCGTAGTACGGGTAGATCCCGTGCATCGCGCACGCGTCGACCATGCGGGCGATCGTGTAGTGCCAGAGGTCCTGCTGCGCCGTCGCGCGCGCCCCGGTGATGTCGCCGTCGACGGGATCGGTGCGCACGAGGTAGCCGGGGTGCCCGCCACCCACGCGGGTCGTCTTCATCCGGCGGTCGGCGGCGAGGTCGGCGGGCCCGAGCGACAGACCCTGCATGCGCGGCGAGGCGCCGCAGATCTCCTCGACGTTGACCATGCCCCGCGCCGTCTCGAGGATCGCGTGGACGAGGATCGGGCGTGTCAGCCCGGCCTTGGCCTCGAGCTGGGCGAGGAGCCGGTCGACGTAGTGGATGTCCTCGGCGCCCTGGACCTTGGGCACCATGACGACGTCGAGCTTGTCGCCGATCTCGCTGACGAGGGTCGTGAGGTCGTCGAGCGCCCATGGGCTGTCGAGGGCGTTGATGCGGGTCCAGAGCTGGGTGTTCTCGCCGAAGTCGGTGGCCTTGGCGATCTCGACGAGTCCCGCGCGGGCCGCCTCCTTGCGGTCGGCCTTGACGGCGTCCTCGAGGTTGCCGAGAAGGACGTCGACGGTGCCGACGAGGCCCGGCACCTTGGCGGCCATCTTCGGGTTGCTCGGGTCGAAGAAGTGGATGACCCGTGACGGGCGGGCTGGCACCTGCGTCAGGGGCGTCGGCGCCCCCACCGCGAGCGGCCGGAAGAAGTCCTTGGCGCTGCGCATGGGCGCCAACGTAGCAACGGCCGGGCGGCCCGCGTTATGACGACAGTCACGCGTGCCACCGATGAGGGCGGGATCACTAGGGTGGCCGTGTGACCGAGCGCGCGACCGAGCAGGTGTCCGAGCAGCCCGTGCCCGCGACCGGGCAGGGCGGCCCGCAGGCGGCGGGTGCCGCGGCCCTGCTCGGCGAGGCGATGGCCAAGTCCGGGCTGCTCTGGATCGAGGTCGCCGACGACCGCACGTGGCCGGCGTGGCACGTCTGGGACGACGGCGCCGCCCTCGTCGTGAGCGGCCCCGGGGAGCAGCCACTCCCTTGGCTCCCCAAGGAGGTCCGGGTCATCCTGCGCAGCAAGGACACCGGGGGCCGGCTGCTCACGGTGCGCGCACACGTCCACGTGCTCGAGCCCGGCACACCGGAGTGGCAGCGAGCGGCCGAGCTGCTCCGCGCGTCGAGGCTCAACTCGGTCGACGACTCGCTGACCCGCTGGGCGGCCGAGTGCACCGTCACCGCCCTGGTGCCCTTCGACACGCCGCTCGAGTCACCCGGCGCGTATGCCGCCCACGACCACCGCGAGCCGCCCGCCCGCACCGCCGCGACGACGACGTCCTGGCGCCCGTGGCACTGGGGTGGGCGTGGTGAGGAGAAGGCCGAGCGCAAGCGCGCCCGCGACGAGGCGAAGGCCGGTCGACGCGCCGCGAAGGAGCGGGCGAAACTGCGCAAGAAGCGCCAGCGACGTGGCACCCGTCGCCGTGGACGTTGACCCCATAGCCTTGGCCCATGAGTGCGAGCACCCGCGTCTTCGTCGCGCGCCTGACCGGACTGAGCGTCTTCGACCCGCTCGGTGACCAGGTCGGGCGCGTCCGCGACGTCGTGGTGATGTTCTCCGTCAACCGGCCCGAGCCCCGCGTCATCGGCCTCGTCGTCGAGGTGCCGGGGCGGCGCCGCGTCTTCGTGCCGATGACGCGCGTGACCTCGATCGATGCCGGCGCCGTCATCACGACGGGCCTGGTCAACATGCGCCGCTTCGAGCAGCGCACCAACGAGGTCCTCGTCGCCGCCGAGCTCTTCGACCGCGCCGTGCGCGTCACGACGGCCGAGGCCGTCGAGGCCGGCTTCGCCGACTCCCTCGTCGAGGACCTCGCCATCGAGCAGGGCCCCCGCCGCGACTGGATCGGCACGCGCGTCTTCGTCCGCCAGGCACCAGCCGGGGTCTCGTCGGCGTCCAAGGCGATGTCGCGGCTGACCCGTCGCCGGTCGGGCAAGACGATGCTCGTCGACATCCGCGACGTCGTCGGCCTGCACGAGCAGGCGGGCGCCCAGAGTGCCGAGCGCCTCCTCGAGACCTACGACGACCTCAAGGTCGCCGACCTCGCCGAGGTCATCCACGACCTCAACCCCAAGCGCCGCGCCGAGGTCGCCGCCGCTCTCGACGACGAGCGCCTCGCAGACCTCCTCGAGGAGCTGCCCGAGGACGACCAGGTCGAGATCCTGGCCGGCCTGGCCAACGAGCGCGCGGCCGACGTCCTCGAGGCGATGGAGCCCGACGACGCCGCCGACCTGCTCGCCGACCTGCCGCCCGAGCAGGCCGAGGAGCTGCTCCAGCTCATGGAGCCCGACGAGGCCGCTCCCCTGCGACGCCTGCTCGCCTACGACGAGAAGACCGCAGGCGGCATGATGACGACCGAGCCCGTCATCCTCGGTCCCGAGGCGACGATCGCCGAGGCCCTCGCGACGGTGCGCCGCGAGGAGCTCGCCCCGGCACTGGCCTCGATGGTCTACGTCTGCCGCCCGCCGCTCGAGGCCCCGACCGGGCGCTACCTCGGCCTCGTCCACATCCAGCGCCTGCTGCGCGAGCCGCCGCACGCCGCCGTCGGGTCGATCATCGACAAGGAGATCGAGCCGGTCGTGGCCACCGCGTCGCTCGAGACCGTGACGCGCACGCTCGCGACCTACAACCTCGTCTCGCTGCCCGTCGTCGACGACGACGGCCGGCTCATCGGCGCGGTCACGGTCGACGACGTGCTCGACCACATCCTCCCGGAGGACTGGCGCGAGGAACGCCATGAGCTGGGGGTGACGCCGTGAGCGAGCGTGCCGAGCGTCGCACCGGCCCCCGGGCGGTCCGCGGCGACAAGCTCGACCAGCCCCAGGAGAAGCGCGCTCGGGTGCTGCCGCGCATCTCGTTCTCCCAAGAGGACTTCGGCGTCCTGTCCGAGAAGTTCGCGCGCCTGATGGGCACGGCCGGCTTCCTCATCGGCATGACGGTCTTCGTCGCGGCGTGGATCCTCTGGAACGTCCTCGCCCCGCCGTCGCTCGTGTTCGACGAGTTCCCGTTCATCTTCCTGACCCTCATGCTGAGCCTCCAGGCGTCGTATGCCGCCCCGCTCATCCTGCTCGCGCAGAACCGTCAGGCCGACCGTGACCGCGTCGCCCTCGAGCAGGACCGGGCCCGCGACGAGCGCAACCTCGCCGACACCGAGTTCCTCACCCGTGAGGTGGCCTCCCTGCGCCTGGCCCTGCGCGAGCAGGCAACGCGTGACTTCGTGCGGTCCGAGCTGCGCCAGCTCCTCGAGGAGCTCGAGGAGCGCGCGATCGTCCGCAGGGCCGACGACGACCCGAGGGACGGCCGGCACTGAGGGTGAGCGAGCGCACCCCGGCCGTGGTCGGGGGCCCCCGCACGGCGGCATACGATGGAACACATGTCTGTCGCCGCACTGCCCAGCCGTGACGCCATGCTCACGGCGCTGTCGAAGGTCAACGACCCCGAGATCCGCAAGCCGATCACCGAGCTCGGCATGGTCAAGTCGGTCGAGATCGACGACGCCGGCAAGGTCGACCTCGCGATCTTCCTCACGGTGTCCGGCTGCCCGATGAAGGAGACGCTGACCAAGGACTCGAGCAACGCCCTGCTCGCCCTCGACGGCGTCACCTCGGTCGAGGTCGTGCTCGACGTCATGAGCGACGAGCAGCGCGCCGAGCTGCGCTCCCAGCTGCGCGGCGGCGCCCCGGAGAAGGAGATCCCCTTCGCCAGGCCCAACAGCCTGACGCGGGTGTATGCCGTCGCGTCCGGCAAGGGCGGCGTCGGCAAGTCGTCGGTGACCGTCAACCTCGCTGCCGCGATGGCCGAGCAGGGCCTGCGGGTGGGCGTCGTCGACGCCGACGTCTACGGCTTCTCGGTGCCGCGCATGCTCGGCGTCGAGCAGCGCCCGACGCAGGTCGACGACATGATCCTGCCGCCCATCAGCCACGACGTGAAGGTCATCTCGATCGGCATGTTCGTGCCCGGCAACCAGCCCGTCGTGTGGCGCGGCCCGATGCTGCACCGCGCGCTCCAGCAGTTCCTCGGCGACGTCTTCTGGGGCGACCTCGACGTGCTCCTGCTCGACCTGCCGCCCGGCACCGGCGACATCGCGATCTCCGTCGCTCAGCTCATCCCCACGGCCGAGATCCTCGTCGTCACGACCCCGCAGCAGGCCGCCGCGGAGGTGGCCGAGCGGGCCGGGTCGATCGCCCTGCAGACGCACCAGCGCGTCGTCGGCGTCATCGAGAACATGAGCTGGCTGGAGCTGCCCGACGGCACGCGCCAGGAGATCTTCGGCTCCGGCGGCGGACGGGCGGTCGCCGACTCGCTGACGAAGAGCATCGGCGCCCCGGTCGAGCTGCTCGGCCAGATCCCCCTCGACACCCGCCTGCGTGAGGGCGGCGACACCGGCACGCCGGTCGTGCTCGGCGAGCCTGACACCGCGGCTGCCGTGGCGCTGCGCGGTATCGCCCGCACCCTCGGGTCGCGGGCCCGGGGCCTCGCCGGCCGCTCGCTCGGCCTCACCCCAGCCGGCCGCTGACCCTCCGACCGGCCCACTGACCCGGTCCCCGTCGCATCGCCTCACCACCGAACGCCGCGTTCGGAGGTGAGAGCGTCGGCAGAACACTGAGTTCGCGACCGAACGCCGCGTTCGGCGAGGGGACGGCGGGGGGCCCTGGCCCGGGCTCGAGGGCGGCGGGTCAGGCGAGCGAGTCGACCCAGGCGCGGTTGTGGAAGCTCATCGGGAGGGCCTGGAGCCGCTCGTAGGGGTCGCGGCGCAGCTCCGTCTCGAGACCGAGCACGGCGTTGGACTGCACCCACCGTCGCACGAAGATGAGGACGGCCTCGAGCACGCCGAGCGCGAGGGCGAGCAGACCCAGCGGCAGCACCGGCGCGAGCTCGTGCTGCGTGATCGGCCCGTCGATGATCGCGCGCGTCACGAGGGGGATGGCGATGGAGACGCCGACGCCGGCGAGCGACGCGGCGAACATGACGGCGAGGGCCCACCGGTGCGGGCGGAGGTAGCCGCGCAGGCGCCAGAGCGACCGGACCGAGGCGGGCGGTTGGGAGCAGGATCAACAGGCATCACGCAGGACGATAACCCCGACGTCCGACAGAGATACCTCTGGGTCAGAGATTCAGGTGGCTTCGCTGTCCCACGGGGTCGGGACCGACGGGTCGTGGCCGCGCGGCGTGCTCACCGGCTTGTCGACGGCCGGTGACGGCTGCTCGTCCTCGTCAGGGGGCGAAGCGAGCGCGTCGCGCACGATCTTGCGGGGGTCGTACTGGCGCGGGTCGTAGGCCCGCCAGTCGACGTCGGAGAACTCCGGCCCCATCTCGTCCTTGAGCTGCTGCTTGGCGCGGTCGGCCATGCCGCGCGCCTGGCGGACGAACTTGCCGAACTTCGCGGCGTACTCGGGCAGGCGCTCCGGACCCAGGATGAGGATCGCGAGCAGACCGAGCAGGAGCAGCTCCCACCCGTTGATGTCGAACACAGTCCCTCGCTTCCATGCGTACCGGCTGCGCCATCCTACGGTGGCGCGTCGAGCTCTAGCTGGCCGGATCCGCTTCCAGCGTCATCTGCAGCTCGAGCTCCTTGCCGCCACGCTCGACCTTGAGGGTCACGGTGTCGCCGACGGCCCGCGCGCGGATCGAGACGATGAGCTGGTCAGGGGTGCGGATGCGCTTGCCCTCGAAGCCGACGATGACGTCTCCGGCCTTGACGCCGGCCTTGGCCGCCGGGCCCCCCGAGGTCACGGAGTCGGCTGCGTCGTCGACCCTCGCGCCGTCCCCCGCGAAGGTGCGGTTGAGCTTGACGCCGATGACCGGGTGGGTGGCCTTGCCGGTCGCGATGAGCTGGTCGGCGGTGCGCCGGGCCTGGTCGCTCGGGATCGCGAAGCCGAGGCCGATGCTGCCGCCGGTGGAGCCGCTCGTGCCCGGCACCCGGGCGATGGCGCTGTTGACGCCGATGACCTTGCCCGTCATGTCGAGCAGCGGGCCGCCCGAGTTGCCGGGGTTGATCGCCGCGTCGGTCTGGATGGCGTTGATGAAGGAGGACTCGGCGCCCTCCCCCGGCGCCACCGGCCGGTTGAGCGCGCTGACGATGCCCGTGGTGACGGTCTGGTCGAGGCCGAGCGGCGCGCCGACGGCGATCACCTGGTCACCGACGACGACCTTGTCGGACGGGCCGAGGGTGAGCGGCTTGAGGTCGGTGCGGTTGATCTTGAGCACGGCGAGGTCGTAGCTCTCGTCGCGCCCGACGATCGTCGCCTTCTCGGTGTCGCCGTTGCTCAGCACGATCTCGATGTCGCCGTCGACGCCGGGCTCGACGACGTGGTTGTTCGTCAGGACGTGGCCCTTGGAGTCGATGACGAAGCCGGAACCCGTCGCCGAGCCCTCGCTGCCCGCGTCGACCTTGATCGTGACGACGCTCGGGAGCGCGAGGGCGGCGATGTTGGCGACCGACCCGGCCGGTCGCTGCGTGGCCCCGGGACCGGGGTCGGGCAGCGTCGATCCGGCGACGTTGACGCGGTCCTCGGCGAGCTGGCCGGCGACGCCGCCGATGACGCCCGAGAGCAGGCAGAGACCGACGACGGCCAGGACCACCTTGCCGCGCCCGCGGCGGCGACCCGGCGGAGCCGGGGCGTCGGTGAGCAGGACACCGGGCGGGGTCGAGCCGCCGACCGTGGCGAGGTCGCCCATGGCGGGCCCGTGGGGCACGGGGCCTACGTATGCCGACTCGCCGGCCGCCGCGGCAGCGCTCGGCTGCGCGTCGCTCGGGCCACCGGCCAGACCAGCGGCCGCAGTGGTGCCCGCCTCCGGCGCCGAGGGCGCCGAGGATGCCGGTGCGGCCGCGGGCGGCGCGTACGCCGACCGGTGCGCCTCCTCGGCGAGGGAGTCGGCGCGGTCGCTGCCCCACGAGGCGTCGGCGCGCACAGGCACGCCGGCGCCCTCGGTCGGGTGCTCACCGCCGAAGACGTCGAACCACGCGTCGTCGTCCGAGTCACCGGGACCAGCGCTCGCGGGCGCCGGCACGACGCGGGACGAGACCGGCGTCGCCGGCGGTGCCGACGGGATGGCGCGCGTGTCGTGCAGGTCGATGATGCCGGTCTGCTCCACCTCCGGCGACCGATGGGTGCCGTGGGCCCGGGTGCTCTCGGTGGGCTCTGGAGCTGCCGTCGGATCAGGGTCCGGCGTCGTCGACTCGTCGCTCATGGCCCTGATTGTGCCGAACGGACGTTGGTGACCCGAACCGGGGCCGGACCCGACGTCGTGCCGAGGGCGAGCGACGCGGTGCGGGTCGAGGTGCGGGTCGTGACGACCCAGTAGGGCACGTTGCCGGCACCGAGGTCACCGAAGCGCGGCGTCTGACCCGTGGCGGGAGAGACGCGGTTGCCGGGCAGCACGGCGCCCCCGAAGTTCACGGCACTGACGGGGCTCGAGCCGAAGCTCGCCACCGGGCCTCGCACCGAGGGGGTGCGCGAGCCGGGCACTGGCGAGATCGCCAGGCCCCATGCGGCGGCGACCGACGCGCCGGCCGCGATCGAGGCCACGACCGCGGCGCGCATCGGCGAGCGGTGCAGGGCGGGAGCGGTCGGGCGCACGGTGGGCACGGGGTCGTAGGACGGCGTCGACGGCATACGGAAGCCGACGGGCGGCAGCGGGATGCGCGGACCGTTCGAGCGGCTCGGGGCGCTGGGCGCGGGCTGGGGCTCACCCGTCGGCGCGACACCCAGACCCATGAGGGAGGAGCGCAGGCTCAGCGGGACGCCGGTGTCGGAGCGCAGCGACGCGACGATGCGGCGCTCCTGGTCGGCCGCGGCGCGGCAGACGGTGCAGCACACGAGGTGCTTGTCGTAGAGGTGCAGCATCGCCGGGGGCAGGGCCCGGTCGACGTACGCGCGGACGTATCCCTTGAGGTGCGGCGTCACGACATCACCTCCGGACCCATCAGCGCGAGCTCGCCGCGACTCGGCGGCCGGGAAGGCGCAGGCCGGCGCGTGCGGCGCGGGACTCCGGCTTGGCGGGACGGGCGGCGGCGGCGACCTCGGGAGCGCGGTGCGCGAGGGCCTCGCGCAGCTGGGCGCGGCCACGGTGGATGCGCGAGCGGACCGTGCCGAGCTTCACGCCGAGCGTCGCGCTGATCTCCTCGTAGCTGAGGCCCTCGATGTCGCACAGGACGACGGCCGCGCGGAACTCCGGCGCGAGGGCGTCGAGGGCACGCTGCACGTCGTCGTCGAACCGGGCGTCGTGGTAGGTCTGCTCCGGGCCCTTCTCGAGGCTCGGCAGGCGACCTGCGGCGTCATCGGGAAGGGCGTCGAAGCGGATGCGCTGCTTGCGACGCATCTTGTCGAGGAAGACGTTCGTCGTGATGCGGTGCAGCCAGCCCTCGAAGGTCCCGGGCTGGTAGGAGTGCAGCGACCGGAAGACGCGGACGAAGACGTCGTGCGTCAGGTCCTCGGCGTCGTGCGGGTTGCCCGTGAGGCGGTAGGCCAGGCGGTAGACGCGCGCAGAGTGCTGCTCGACGATCTCCTCCCACGTGGGAGGAGTCCACGTCGAGTCGGCCTGCTCCACCGAGGTGGGAGAGGTGGACGTCACGCTCGTGCTCACAGGGGGCCTGGGCCTTTCACGGAGAGGGGTCAACGACAAGAACGCCGTCAGATCTCGTTTCGTTCCCGTCGATCGTCTCGGATTGCCCTGTCCGACCGCCAGCGGGAACCTGTGGTTCTGCTGTGGGCGGCGTCGCGACCCGGACGCGGCGGCACTCATCGGGACTGGGAGCTGCCGTCGTCGGGCACCGCCTCGTGATGGGGCCGACCGTGCGTGCGCCTCTCCTCCTTCATCTCCGCCTCGAAGAGGTGGCGCCGGCCACCGACGAGGTCGTCGCGCGCCGCCGCCTCGAGGCGCTTGAAGGTGGCGTAGTAGCCGTCGTCGTACTCCTCGACGATCTGGAACGTCCACCGGCCCTGCACGACGTTGCGCCCGACGAGCTCGGTCCGGAGCCGGTCGGCGACCTCGGCGTGCCCGGCCTCACGCAGGAGGTCGACCGCCTCCCCGAGCGCCAGGTCGGCCGTCCCGGTGAGGCGGTGGAAGCCGTACAGGTGGCCCCTGGCGTCCTCGACGACCTCGAGCGCCTCCGAGAGCTTGCCGAGCGCCTCGACCGTGGCGTCGTCGACACCCTCCGGACGCCGGTGCTCCGCGGTCGGCTTGTCCTGTTCATCCATGACCTGATCCTTACCCTGTTCGAGGCGGCGGCGTGCCGAATCAGCCCCTCACGTCACAGTAGGGTGACGAACATGAGCACCCAGAAGGTCGCCGCGTGGTCGCACGCCGAGGAGTTCGTCACCCCGAGCGAGCAGGTCGAGGAAGCCGCCCACCGCGGTGAGGAGCTCGGCGCACCGGCCGTCGGCAACGGGGTCGGCGCCGTGCTCCAGATGCTCGCGGCCGCGACCGGGGCCAAGGCCGTCATGGAGATCGGCACCGGGGCGGGAGCCTCGGGCCTCTGGCTGCTCGGCGGCATGCCGGCCGACGGCATCCTCACGACGATCGACCTCGAGACCGAGCACCAGCGGGCAGCGCGCGACGCCTTCGCGGCGGCCGGCTTCGCCCACCAGCGCACCCGGGTCATCGCCGGACGCGCCCTCGAGGTGCTCCCCCGGATGACCGACGCCGCCTACGACCTCGTCGTCGTCGACGCCGACAAGGAGGAGTACCCCGAGTACCTCGCACAGGCCACGCGCCTGCTGCGCCAGGGCGGCACCCTCGTCATGACCTGGACCGACAAGGAGTCCGACCCGGCCAACCGTGACGCCGAGACCCGCACCCTGCGCGAGGTCGGCCGCACCATCCGGGACCACGAACAGTTCATCGTGTCGCTGCTGCCCGTGGGCGAGGGCCTGCTCGTGGCCGTCAAGCGCTGAGGTCACGTATGCCGTCCGGCCGGCCGGACGGCATACGTGCGCTCACGCCCCGGTGGGCATGCGAAACGGCCCCCGACCGTGAGGTCAGGGGCCGTCGAACCTGGATCAGGCGGAAGGGTCAGTTGACGCCGTCACAACCCTGGATCGCGTCACGCAGAGCCGCAGCCTCGTCGGGGGTCATCTCGACGACGAGACGCCCGCCGCCCTCAAGGGGCATCCGCAGCACGATGCCGCGGCCCTCCTTGACGACCTCGAGCGGGCCATCGCCGGTCCTCGGCTTCATTGCTGCCATGGTTCCCCTTCCCTAGGAATCCTCGGTCTTTGGCCCCATTATTCCGTGTCTCGTTTGCGAGACCTAATTGGGGATGTGACAGAGGGCACGTCGGCCCGGTGCGGGGCCTGCCGCGCTTCCGCCGCGGGACGGATTGGGACAGAGTGGCGCCCATGACGCAGACGCCCGACACCCCCTCCCCCGCACCCCTGATCGTCGAGGTCACCGACGGGATCGCATGGCTCCGGCTCAACCGTCCCGACGCCATGAACAGCCTCGACAACGCGCTCAAGGACGCGCTCGTGGCGGCCCTGCGCAAGGTCGGCGACGACCCCGCCGTGCGGTGCGTCGTGCTCACCGGGACCGGCCGGGCCTTCTGCGTCGGGCAGGACCTCAAGGAGCACGTACGCAGCCTCGGCGACCCCACCTCGACGCTGGCCACCACCGTCACCGACCACTACAACCCCATCGTCATCGCGCTCTCGACGATGAACAAGCCGGTCGTGGCGGCGCTCAACGGCGTGGCCGCCGGCGCGGGGATGAGCTTCGCGCTGGCGTGCGACTTCCGGGTCGCGTCGGACCAGGCCGGTCTCAACACCTCGTTCGCGGGCATCGCGCTCTCGTGCGACTCGGGCGCCTCGTGGACCTTGCCCCGGCTCGTCGGGCCGGCCCGGGCCAAGGAGCTGCTGCTCATGCCCCGCACCGTGTCGGCGACGGAGGCCGTGTCGCTGGGTCTCGTGACCAAGGTCGTTCCGGCCGAGGAGCTCGAGGCAGCCGTGACGGCGCTGGCTCGGACCCTCGCCGACGGCCCGACGCTGGCCTACGGCTCGATCCGGCGCGCCGTGGCCTACTCCGCGGGCGCCGACCTGCCCGCTGCGCTGGCCCACGAGGCCGAACTGATGGCGCTCACGGGTGGCAGCAGTGACCACCGCGCCGCCGTCGACGCCTTCCTCGCCAAGGAGAAGCCCACCTACACCGGCGCCTGACCTCGGCCGCCACCCCGAGGGCTGGCCCCTCGTGCCCGGGTCGATGATGTGCTGGATGGCGCTGCAGCCGGTGTGGTGATCACCCCACCGGCTGCCGGATGATCGGGCGAACCATCTCGCGTGTCTGGTTCAGCCCGCGGCCCCGAGGGGCACGGTGCTGCGGACCCGAGCGGTGACGGGCGCTCGCACACCGCTGCGCGCAGCCGCCTCGTGAGCCCGCTCGATGCGGCGCAACTGCGACTCGGGGTCGCGCGCGAGTGCAGTCGGCGTGACGCCGACGACCACGACGCGCATCGTCGACAGGTCGGATCCCTGCTCCACGGTGGCCTCCCAGTCGGGGCCGTCGGCGTGGAACCGGCGTGACTGCACCATGACGGCCAGGCCGACGTCGTCGAACCAGAGGTCGGGCGAGGTCAGGGTCTCGCCGCTCGGGCCGGTGAGGAGCGGGTTGGCCATCGGCGCGGGCAGGAAGAGCGAGGTCCGGACCAGCGCGAGCAGGGCGCTCTCGGGCACCGACCACGCGCCGTCGGCAGCCTCGGCGAGAATCCGCCGCAGCCGCACCGAGCCCCGACGACCCCTGGCGTCGACCCAGTGCTCCAGGTCGTCGAGGCGGACGAGGCGGCGTTGGACCGCCTCGATGACGAGGCCACGTGCCGCGCGCTCATCCGGGGTCTCGTGCGCTGCGTCGACGACAGCGCGCGCGAGGCAGCCGAGGCGGAGCGGGCCGCGCTCGACAACGCGTTCGCCGAGCAGGGTCGTGCTCCGGACGTCGATCCATGCGATCCGCCGGGACCGGCGTGGTGCGGGCACGAGAACCCGGATCGGCATCGCCATCGGGGCGGCCACGATCCCGTGCAGCGAGGCAGCGGTGGATCCTGCGAGCCACGCTCCCTCGCCGCCGACGAGCTGCGCAGCGACGAGCCGTTGCCGCTCCGAGGGCAGGCCGGTCTGCAGCGCGCAGACGCCGGGCAGCAGGAGCCTCCAGTCCCGGCCGACCCGCCAGCGCAGGGTCTCGCGCGAGACACCGGCTTCGAGGAGCTGACGCCGGGTCACGACTCCGAACTGCACCGCGGCGAGGGCTGTTGCGGCGTCGGTGAGGGTCTTTCCGTCACCCTGCCCGCCGAGGCAGGTGATGGGCAGGCCTCGGACGAGCTTGTGGACGACGGGGCACGCCTGGTCGCGGGTGTGGACCAGTGCGTGATCCACACCATGGTCTGGTTGGTGGTGGGGTGATCACCCCACTGATCGGCAGATCATCTGCCGGTCGAAGCATCGAGGTGGGTCTGACCGGTGTCGGGTCACGGGGGGTAGTCGCTCGGGGGGATGAACCGCCACAGGATGTCGGTCCAGTAGTACTGGCCGACGACGAACAGCACGACGAGCGGGACGAACCGCCACAGCAGCCGCCTCCACGTGTTGCCGCGCCGGTCGGCCCACCCGGCCCCGAGCACGACGACGAGGAGCGGGAAGAGCGGG
Source organism: Terrabacter sp. Soil810 (assembly GCF_001429645.1). NCBI lineage: Bacteria > Bacillati > Actinomycetota > Actinomycetes > Micrococcales > Intrasporangiaceae > Terrabacter > Terrabacter sp. Soil810. The sequence continues at coordinate 451,892 of NZ_LMSW01000011.1, read as the reverse complement.
ATGAGGTAGCGGAAGATGCTCGTGAAGGGGTCGAGCACCGCCGCGAGGTAGACCGGGTAGGCCAACGTCCAGGTGCGCAGGTCGGGGCCGAGGTTGCGCGCCCACGGTCCGGCTACCATCGCGACGACGAGTAGAGGCATGACGACGAGCATCACCGGGCCCCACGTGTCGCCGAACGCGTACTCCGACATGCCGACCCACGGCGTGAACGGCTCGACGGTGCCCGAGCCGCGCCACGAGGCCATCGTGTCGGTGTAGGCGGTGGGCACGCCGGTGCGCCACCACGCGATCGCGGGCCACAGCAGCCCGGCGACACCGCAGCCGACGAGCGAGGCGAGCATGGCGGCATACGTCCCCGGGGTGATCGGGCGCTCGCGCCGCGCCCGCCAGCGCAGCACGACCACGACGAGCGTCACCAGCCCCAGCGGCACGGCGATCGGTCTCGAGAGGCCGACGAGCACGGCGACGGCCGTCGCGACGAGCCAGCGCTCCTTGGCCAGCGCGTAGAGGTAGCCGACGAGCAGCAGCATGGCGAGGGACTCGGTGTAGGCCAGCTGCAGCGTGACCGACGCGGGGAAGCTCGCCCACAGCGCGACGACGAGGTATGCCGCCGGGGCGCCGATGCGGTCGCGCAGCAGCAGGCCCATGAGCACCGCTGCTCCGGCACCGCACAGCAGCGCGATGGTGGAGCCCACCACCGGGAAGTCGAGTCCGGTCAGGGCCATGCCGGCGCGGGCCATGAGCGGGAAGAGCGGGTAGAACGCCCAGGGGTTCTGCTGGACGGCGCCGCCGACGCCGACGGGCAGCTCGGAGGGATAGCCGTGCTGCGCGACCGTCTGGTACCACTGGCCGTCCCAGAGAGCGGTGAACGGGAAGTACGAGACGGGCACGTCGTCGCCCCCGGTCATGCCGGACGGCACCTGGTGCTGCATGACGATCAGCAGGATCGTCGTCGTGACGACCCGGGCCATCGCGTAGACCGCGAGCACCCAGGCGACGAAGACGCCGCGCGGACGCAGCGGGAGCACCTCGGTCATGTGGTGCGTTCGCGGCCGACCGTCGGATCGGACTGCTCGCCGGACTCGACCGGCTCGGCGGACTCGGCGGACTCAGCGGACTCGACGTGCTCGGCCGGCTCGGCGGGCTCTGCGGGCACGGGCTCGGCAGAAACGGGCTCGGCCGAAACGGGCTCGGGAGGCACGACGGCAGCGGTGGGGCGGACGGCGGGGGCGTCCCCGCGCAGCACCGCGATCTCCTCGTCCTTCTCACGCAGCTCGCGCCGCAGCCGGTCGACGACCCCGTCGACCTGGCTCATCCGGTAGCCCCGGGCGCCCACGTCGAAGACGAGGTCGTCGAAGTCGCTGTCGCGGATCGGCTCGTCGGGCAACGGCTCGTGGCTGAGGCTCGTGGTGTTGCGCCCGAGGCCGCCGCCGGCGAGCCCGAGGATGAGCGCGACGACGAAGCACAGCACGACGATCCCGACGAAGAGGATGAACCACTTCACGCGCGCGGCCCCTCGTACGTCCGGATCGCCTTGACCGCCTCGTGCGGGTCGTCGGTGACGATGAGCCGGTCGAGGTCGGAGGGGCTGATCATGCCGTTGTCGAGGACGGTGTCGCGCAGCCAGTCGATGAGGCCCTGCCAGTAGGCGGCTCCCATGAGCACGATCGGGAACTCGGTGACCTTCTGCGTCTGCGCGAGGGTGACTGCCTCGAAGAGCTCGTCGAGGGTGCCGAACCCGCCCGGGAGCACGATGAAGCCGCGGGAGTACTTGAGGAACATGACCTTGCGGGCGAAGAAGTAGCGGAAGTTGATGCCGAGGTCGACGTACTCGTTGAGTCCCGTCTCGAAGGGCAGCTCGATGCCGAGCCCGACCGACGTCCCCTTGGCCTCGAAGGCGCCCTTGTTGGCCGCCTCCATGGCGCCCGGACCGCCGCCGGTGATGACGGCGTAGCCGGCCTCCGCCAGCAGGCGGCCGACCTCGACCCCGACGGCGTATGCCGGGTCGTCGGGTCGCGTGCGCGCCGAACCGAACACGGCCGCCGCCGGGCCGAGCTCGGACAGGGTGCCGAAGCCCTCGACGAACTCGGACTGGATGCGCATGACGCGCCACGGGTCGGCGTGCAGCCACTCGTTGGGCTGGGGTGCCTCGAGCAGGCGCTGGTCGGTCGTCGTCACGGGCACCTTGTGACGCCGCAGCGTCACCGGACCGGTCTGGCGCCGGTCCTCGTGCGGGCTCCCCGGGGTGACGGGTGCGGGCTGGTGGTCGGTCACAGCGCCACCCTATGCGGAGAGGTCAGCCGAGCCAGCGCAGCAGGGCGGCCTCGGCGTCGACGTACTGCTCGACCGGGCAGCGCTCGTCGTCCATGTGCGCGAGGTTGGGGTCGCCGGGCCCGAAGTTGACGGCCGGGATGCCGAGGGCCGAGAAGCGCGCGACGTCGGTCCAGCCCTCCTTCGGGTTGACGGCGACGCCCAGTGCGTCGATGAAGGCCTTGGCCGCGGGCAGCAGCAGGCCCGGGCGGGCGCCGTCGGCCGCGTCGCCCAACGTCACGTCGAAGCCGTCGAAGACCTGGCGCACGTGGGCGAAGGCCTCTTCGGTGTTCTTGTCGGGGGCGTAGCGGTAGTTGACGGTGACGGTGCACCGGTCGGGAATGACGTTGCCGGCGATGCCGCCCCTGATGCCGACGGCCTGGAGCGCCTCGTGGTAGTCGAGCCCGTCGACGGTGATGGTCTCGGCCTCGTAGGCCGTCAGGCGCGCGAGCACGGCGGCGGCGTCGTGGATGGCGTTGTGGCCCTTCCACGGCCGGGCCGAGTGCGCGGCGACGCCCTTCGTGACGACCTCGGCGCGGAGGGTGCCCTTGCAGCCGCCCTCGATGGCGCCGTCGGTCGGCTCGAGGAGGACGGCGAAGTCACCGGCGAGCAGCTCGGGCGAGGTGTCCGCGAGGCGGGCGAGGCCGTTGTACTTCCCGTCGATCTCCTCGCACTCGTAGAAGAGGAAGGTGAGGTCGCGGCTCGGCTCGGTCACGTGGGCCGCGATGCGCAGCATGACGCCGACGCCGCCCTTCATGTCGACCGTGCCGCGGCCCCAGAGCTCGCCGTCGACGCGGCGCGTCGGCAGGTTGGGCACCGCGGTGAGCGGCACGGTGTCGATGTGCCCGGCCAGCACGACGCGTTCGGGGCGCCCGAGCGAGGTGCGGGCGACGACGGTGTTGCCGTCGCGGACGACCTCGAGGTGCCCGAGGGGGCGCAGCGCCGCCTCGATCGCGTCCGCGAGCGCCGCCTCGTCCTGGCTGACCGACTCGATGTCGCAGATCGCGGCCGTGAGCGACGTGACGTCGGCGGAGAGGTCCAGGGCCGGGGCGCCGGAGGCGGCGGCGGTGGTCGGGTCGGCGGACGGCGAGGGCGACGGCATACGGAAAGGCTATCCGGAGGTCACCACGTCGTGACGGTGACGGGACCGCCCGACCCTGGACGTCCGCGGTGCGGGTCCGTGTTTCACGGCCACGCCCCCGCCCCATATCCTTGCGGCCATGTCGGAGCGCACTGCATGGGGACACGGACTGACGACGACCACGGACGACGGGCAGGTGCTCGACACGTGGTTCCCGCAGCCGCTGCTCGGTGAGCGCCCGGCCGACGCCGTCGTCCCCGAGGGTCTCGACGCCCTCGCCGGCGCGGACGAGGCGCGACGCGTGCGCACCGAGGTCCGGCTCGTCGAGATCGACCTCGACGCCCCGCCGGCCGACGCGCCCGACGCGTACCTGCGGCTGCACCTGCTGTCGCACTGCCTCGTCGAGCCCAACACGATCAACCTGGACGGCGTCTTCGGGGCCCTGCCCAACATCGTCTGGACGAGCGCCGGCGCCTGCGCCGTCGACGACTTCGAGCAGACCCGGATGCGCCTGCGGGCCCGGGGCCAGCACGTCGCCGTCTACGGCGTCGACAAGTTCCCGCGGATGACCGACTTCGTCGTGCCGCAGGGGGTGCGCATCGCCGACGCCGACAGGGTGCGCCTCGGGGCCCACCTCTCAGCGGGCACCACGGTCATGCACGAGGGCTTCTGCAACTTCAACGCCGGCACGCTGGGCACCTCGATGGTCGAGGGCCGCATCGTGCAGGGCGTCGTCGTCGGCGACGGGTCCGACATCGGGGCCGGTGCCTCGATCATGGGCACCCTGTCCGGGGGCGGGACGGAACGCGTCAGCATCGGCGAGCGTTGTCTCGTCGGAGCCAACGGCGGCATCGGCATCGCGCTCGGGGACGACTGCGTCGTCGAGGCCGGGCTCTACGTCACGGCGGGCACCAAGGTGACGCTGCCCGACGGCACCGTGGTCAAGGCCAAGGAGCTGTCGGGGTCGAGCAACATCCTGTTCATCCGCAACAGCGTGAGCGGTGCCGTGGAGGCCCGCGACCGCGCCGGCACGGGGATCACCCTCAACGCCGCACTGCACGCCAACGACTGACCCAGACCGGACGCCACCGGTTCAGACCAGAGCCGGACCACCCGAGGACCCCATGCCGAAGAACCGACCGGGCCCGACCCTTGCCGACTCCCGGGGCCGCCCCCGTGCGCGTCGCCGACGCCGCTGGGTGCCGATCCTGCTCGTGCTCGCCGTCGTCGGGACCGCAGGCTGGTTCGGCGCCCGCTTCCTCATCCAGAGCGTCGTCAACCCGCAGTGCACCATCAAGGCCTCGGGCATCACGGAGACCTTCGACCCCGACCAGACGGCCAATGCCGCCCTCATCTCGGCGCTGTCGATCAAGCGGGAGATGCCGCCGCGCGCGGCCACGATCGCGCTGACGACGGCGTTCCAGGAGTCGAAGATCCGCAACCTGCGCTACGGCGACCGTGACTCCCTCGGGCTCTTCCAGCAGCGCCCGAGCCAGGGCTGGGGCACGGAGGAGCAGATCCTCGACCCCGTGCATGCGACGAACGCCTTCTACGACGCGCTCGAGAAGTACAAGGGCTACGAGACGGCCGACATCACCAAGATCGCGCAGCGCGTCCAGAAGAGCGGCTTCCCGGAGGCCTACCGCGACCACGAGGGGCAGGGTCGCGTCCTCGCCTCGACGCTGACGGGCCACTCCCCCGCCGGGCTCACGTGCCGCCTCGACGCGGTGAAGACGAGCCTCACGCCGCAGCGCGTCGCGAGCGACCTGTCCGAGCAGATGGGGGTGACGTCGGTCCAGCCCGGCGACGGCGCCCTGACCGTCACGGCGCGCGACCGGACGACGGCGTGGGCCGTCGCCCAGTGGGCCGTCGCGCGGGCCGAGATCTACGGGGCGAGCAAGGTCAGCATCGGCGAGCGCACCTGGGACCGGGCAGCCGGCGACGAGGGCTGGTCCGCCGGCACGGACGGCACGACGGTCACGATCACCCTGGGCTGAGCCCGGACACGCGGTCGAGGTGCTGCAGCAGGTCGTGAGCCGCCAGCTCGACGTCCTTGTGCCGCCACTCGGACGCGCGGTAGACGCAGGCGATGAGCGCCGTGCGGTGGACGCGCCGCAGGTCGCCGTGGACGAACGCGTAGCGGGCCTTCGTCCCGTCGTTCGCGCCCTCGGTGAGCCCCAGGTGCCAGGCGGCATAGTCGTCCCACGAGTGGTTCTCGAGGTAGCGGTTCTGCGCCTCCGCGTCCGGCTGCACCTGCCCCCAGTCGCTGTCGAGGACGTACTGCCGCTTGTCGATGAGCTCGCGGCACCGGGCGACGGCCGCGTCGTTGACGAGGTACCTGGCCATCAGCCCATCATGCCGATGCCCCCGTCCCTTGGGGGGCGGGGGCATCGGGTGGATCACGTGGAGCCCGGGACGCGGGGGCTCAGGCGGGGTAGCTGCGCTCCGCCTCGCCGGTGTAGATCTGGCGCGGGCGGCCGATCTTCGTCTCGGGGTCGGTCATCATCTCGCGCCACTGGGCGATCCAGCCCGGCAGGCGGCCGATGGCGAAGAGCACCGTGAACATCTTCGACTCGAAGCCCATGGCCTTGTAGATGAGGCCGGTGTAGAAGTCGACGTTCGGGTAGAGCTTGCGCTCGACGAAGTAGTCGTCGGCCAGCGCGATCTCCTCGAGGCCCTTGGCGATCTCGAGCAGCGGGTCGTTCTGTCCGAGCTTCTCGAGGATGTCGTCGGCGGCCTTCTTGATGATCGCCGCGCGCGGGTCGTAGTTCTTGTAGACGCGGTGCCCGAAGCCCATGAGGCGGACACCGTCCTCCTTGTTCTTGACCTTCTCCATGAACTTCTTCGGGTCGTCGCCCGACTGGTGGAGCTTGCCGAGCATCTCGAGGACGGCCTGGTTGGCGCCGCCGTGGAGCGGGCCGGACAGGGCGTGGATGCCGGCCGAGACCGAGTTGAAGAGGTTCGCGTGGGCCGATCCGACGAGGCGCACCGTCGAGGTCGAGCAGTTCTGCTCGTGGTCGGCGTGCAGGATGAAGAGCAGGTCGAGGGCCTTGGCGACCGTCGGGTCGACCTCGTAGGGCTCGACGGGGTAGCCGAACGTCATCCGCAGGAAGTTCTCGACGAACGACAGCGAGTTGTCGGGGTACATGTACGGCTGGCCGACGCTCTTCTTGTGCGCCATGGCCGCGATGGTCGGCAGCTTGGCGAGGAGACGGACGGTCGAGATCTCGACCTGCTCCTGGTCGAAGGGGTCGAGGCTGTCCTGGTAGAACGTGCCGAGCGCCGAGACGGCCGAGCTGAGCACCGGCATCGGGTGCGCGTCACGCGGGAAGCCGTTGAAGAACGCGCGGAGGTCCTCGTGCAGCATCGTGTGCCGGCGGATGGAGTCCTCGAAGCGCGTCAGCTCCTCGGGGGTGGGCAGCTCGCCGTAGATGAGCAGGTAGGCGACCTCGACGAACGTGGACTTCTCGGCCAGCTCGGAGATGGGGTAGCCGCGGTAGCGCAGGATGCCCGCGTCGCCGTCGATGTAGGTGATGGCGCTCTTGCACGACGCCGTGTTGACGAAGCCGACGTCGTAGGTGACGAGGCCGGTCTCCTTCAGGAGCGAGCCCACGCCGAGCCCGTCGTTGCCTTCCACGGCCTTGACGCCCGGGAACGTGAGTTCCTTGTCTGCGACCCTGAGTGTCGCGTCCACTGCCTTCGTCACTGTTCCTCGCCTCCTGTAACTCCGGCCCAACGGCGCCGGACGTATCCGCGAGCGACGTTACCCCAGCGTCGGGTCGGCTGAGAAAACAGGTCCACCCCATACCACCGCACGAAACCGCCTTCCGACCGGGGCCGTGACGGCCCCGGCGTCAGAGCCGGGAGCAGGCCGCAGCGACGCGTTCGTCGGTGGCCGTGAGCGCGATGCGCACGTGCTGGGCGCCTGCAGCGCCGTAGAACGAACCCGGCGCGACGAGGATGCCGCGGTCGGCGAGCTCGGACACCGTTGTCCAGCAGTCCTCCTCGCGCGTGGCCCAGAGGTAGAGGCCCGCCTCGGAGTGGTCGACACGCAGGCCCGCCCGGGTGACCGCGGCAAGCAGCTGCTCGCGCCGTCGGGCGTATGCCGCACGCGTCGTCCGCACGTGGGTGTCGTCGCGCAGGGCGACCGCCATGGCGTGCTGGACGGGTGTGGGCATGATCATGCCGGCGTGCTTGCGCACCTCGAGGATCGCGCCGACGAGGGCGGGGTCGCCGGCGACGAACGCGGCGCGGTAGCCGGCGAGGTTGGACTGCTTGGACAGCGAGTAGACGGCCAGCAGTCCCTCGTGGGACCCCCCACAGACGTCGGGGTGCAGGATGCTCGGCGTCGCGGTGCCGACCTGACCCTCGCGCCAGTCGAGCTCGGCGTAGCACTCGTCGCTGGCCACCGCGACGCCGTGCTGACGCGCCCACGCGACCACCTTGCGCAGGTGCGGGACGCCCAGCACCTGTCCGTTGGGGTTGCCGGGGCTGTTGAGCCACAAGAGCTTCGGTGTCGTGGACGCGGTGAGCGGCCCCAGGCTCGTCAGCGACTGCGCGACCACGCTCGTCGCACCGGCGATGCGGGCGCCGATGTCGTAGGTCGGGTAGGCGACGGCCGGGATGCCGACGACGTCACCTGCGCCCAGACCGAGCAGGGTGGGCAGCCAGGCGACGAGCTCCTTGCTGCCGATGGTGGGCAGGACCGCGTCGGCGGTCAGGCCCGGGACGCCGCGCCGCCGCTCGAACCACTCGCAGATCGCGGCCCGCAGGTCGGCGGTGCCCACGGTCAGCGGATAGCCCGGGGCGTCGGCCGCCTCGGCCAGCGCCCGGCGTACGACCTCGGGGGTGGGGTCGACCGGGGTGCCGACCGACAGGTCAACCATGCCCTCCGGATGCGCGACCGCTCGCGCCTTGTACGGCGCGAGCGAGTCCCACGGGAAGTCCGGAAGGTCGAGCCCCCTGAGGGACGCGCCGGGCACGGTCACTCGTCGTGTTCCTGCGGCGGCAGCGCCTCGATGAGCGGGTGGTCCTTGTCGATGACGCCGAGCTTGGCGGCGCCGCCGGGGCTGCCGAGGTCGTTGAAGAACTCGACGTTGGCGTTGTAGTAGTCGGCCCACTGCTCGGGGACGTCGTCCTCGTAGTAGATCGCCTCGACGGGGCAGACCGGCTCGCAGGCACCGCAGTCGACGCACTCGTCGGGGTGGATGTAGAGCGACCGCTTGCCCTCGTAGATGCAGTCGACCGGACACTCCTCGATGCAGGCACGGTCCTTGAGATCGACGCAAGGCTGGGCGATGACATAGGTCATGGGGAGCGGACCTCCTGCTGTGGAGCGTTCGGGAGCGGATGCTGCACCGCCTAGTATGCCGGACATGAATGGCGAGCCCACGCACGGCCCCACGGATGAGACCGACCCGGAGACGACGTCCTCGGAGGACACCGCGAGGGGCCCGGAGGTGGCTCCGCTCTCCCCCACCGCCGCGGCCGACACGACCGGCCACCGGCTCACCGCGGGCCTGACCATCGGCAGCAGGGTCGTCGTGCGCTACCGGCTCGCCGAGGGCGCCGAGGCCGCCGCCACCGACGTCGTCGGCGAGCTCGTCGCCCGCAACGACGACTTCCTCGTCGTGGACACGAAGACCGAGCGGGTGAAGCTGATCCGCGCCGACGTCGTCGCCGCCAAGGACGTGCCGCCGCCCGCCAGCCGTCCCGGTCGGGCGCACGAGCGCGTCTCGGCCGACGACCTCGAGAAGGTCATGGCCAAGGGCTGGCAGGCCCTCGACCGCGGGGGTGTCGGCGAGTGGGTGCTGCGCGCCTCGGAGGGCTTCACCGGGCGGGCCAACTCGGCGCTCGTCGTGGGCGACCCCAGCCTGCCGATCGACAAGGCGATCGACTACGTCGAGAAGTGGTACGCCGAGCGCGACCGCCCCCCGATCTTCCAGGTCCACGGAGAGCGCGGGTTCGTGGTGGACGAGATCCCTGCTGCCGCGGCGCTGCTCGAGCGGGGCTACGCCGTCGGTGGAGGTCGCGACGACTGGCAGCGGGTGCTTGTCATGACGGGCCTGTCCGCCTCCGTGCCGCCCCTCACCGAGGAGTCGGCGCCGGTCACGGCCGACGCGGAGCTCAAGCTCGACTGGCTCATGAGCTACGGCGAGCAGCGCACGATCGTGCCGGGCGCCACCGAGGCGGTCCTCACGGGCAGCGACGGACAGCTCTTCCTCTCGGTGACCGACCCCGAGAGCGGGCGCATCATCGCCTTGGCGCGCATGGCGATCCACCCGGGGTGGGCCGGCGTCTTCGGCCTCTGGGTGCATCCGGACCACCGCCGCCAGGGCCTGGCGACGACGGTCGTCTCGGCGATCGCCATGGTCGCCCGCGAGAACAACATGCCCGCGATGTACCTGCAGGTCTCGTCCGACAACGCCGACGGGGTCGCGTTCTGGGAGGGGCTGGGCTTCGGCGTGCACCACGAGTACACCTACCTCGCCCGCCCGACCGCCTGAGCCGCTCGCGGCGCCCACCAGGGTCGGCGACCCACTGCCGCCTCACCCCGTGTCACGGCGGAGTGGCGGCCGGGTTCGTGCAGATGATGTGGTCCTCGGGCACGTAGTGGGTGCTGACCGGCTCGCTCCTGACGAGGGTGCTCGACCCGGGTCGGTACCACTGTCGGGTCACCGTGACGTCGAAGCCGGGATTCGGCTGCTGCGGGTAGCACTTCAGGCTGCCGGTGCGAATCGTCTTGGGGGGCACGACGTCTCGTCTCGGCCCCTTGACCGACCTGACGTCCCACGTCTTCGTGCTCCACACGCGACCGTGGACGAAGCCGCCCTCGACCCACGTCTGCAGGAGGATGCCGTAGGGGGTGTCGTTCTTCCACTTGTTGTCGATCGTCGGCCAGTAGACGGTGGCCTCGCGGCCCTCGGGGTAGCGCGGGATGAAGAAGGCGTGGGGACTGAACTCGAGGAAGTCGACACCGGCGAAGTAGGCCATGTTGTAGACGACCGTGGAGACCTGGCTGATGCCGCCTCCGGTGCCGCGGGTCAGCCGGCCGTCGATGATGACGGTGCCGTCGGCGTACCCCTTGTCCTCGGTGCGTTCGCCGAGGATCGCGTTGAGGCTGAAGGTGCCCCCGGGCGGGACGTAGGTGCCGTTGATGCGCTTCGTGGCGACGACGAGGTTGTTGGTGCGCGTCGTGTCGTTCGTCGGGAAGGGCGAGCGGAAGTCGACGACGAGGCTCGTGACGCCGGCCGTCTGGGCGTCCTGGGTCGTGAAGGGCGGCCGGGCGACCGTCGCTCGTACGTCGACCGTCCGGTCGGCTCCCGAGATGGCCGCGACGACCCGCTTGGCGACGGCGTCCTCGTCGACGGTCAGCCCGTCGACCGAGGGCACGAGGCGCGGCTTGCCGTTGTCGGGCTCGAAGACCCAGCGTGCGTTGCTCGCCGTCCGGGTCGTCACCGTCACCTTGCCGGCGACGAGGCGGGCGAGGCCGGGCTCGTCGAAGCGTGGGGTCAGGCCGCCCGCCCCGTCGGGTACCACCGAGACCATCGGGGCGTACTCGGCCGGGGAGAGGAGCACGCGGGTCGCGCCGGACACGAGCGTGAGCGGGCGCGACATGGCGGTGCTGCCGAACTGCGAGCCGACCTGCTGGACCACGTCGGCGCTCACCGCGGGGGACGTCTGACGCACCGACGCCGTGGCCCGCGTCGAGTCGGGGAAGGCCTGGCGCAGGGCGTACTTCGTCGCGACCACGTCGAGGCTGCGACCGGGCACCGGCATGTCGACCGAGACGGATCCGCCGGGGAACGTCACCTGCCCCTCCACGGGGGCGACGGCCACTCCGGGCGCGAGCCGGTCGAGGTAGGCGGTGAGTGCCTCGTCGTCCGCGCTCGTGAGGAGCGGGGCCCGGACCGACCCCGTGAGCTTGTCCCACACGACCCGCGGGTCGAGCGTGAAGCCGGTGAGTCCCACGAGGGAGCGGTCCGCGTCGATCGTGAGGCCCGCGTCGCGCGGCACGACCTGCAGCGGATCGGCTCGGCCCGGCACGCTGAGCGCGATGGGTGTCGTGAGCAGGGAGCGAGAGGCCTTGTCGATGGCCGCTCGCGCGGACTCGGGTGTCATCCCGCCGATGCGGATCCCGCCCACCGACGCCGAGGCGGGGACGTGCTGCGAGGACCACGCGCAGAGGCCCGCATAGCCGCCACCGAGGACGACCGCCGCGACGAGCAGGCGCAGCACGGTCGAGCGCCGCTCGCGGCGCGTGTCGTCGGACCAGTCGTCGGCCATGGTTCTCCGGGCAGGGGACATCGAGTGGCACGAAGGTAACCCCAGCCGTGTCCGAATTCAGCGAAGTACCGCGAGGTGTCGGCCCCGTGACGAGATCGTTGCCGGCGCGACGCCTGCGGCCCCACGCGCGCCGTCGCCCGGGACGCGCCAGGAGGGCGTATGCCGTCCGCTCGCGTCGGTCAGACGAGCAGGCCCGCCTCGCCGGGGTCGACGGGCCCGCCGACCGTCTCCCACGTGAGGGGGTCGACGCGCCGGAAGCCCTCGCGCGCGGTCGTCCGCACGGCCACGAGGTTGGAGAGGGCGTGCACGTCCTCGCTCGCGACGATGACCTGGGTCGCGTGCTCGCGCAGGGCGTCGCTCTGGACGGCGCGCGCGGCCTCGTCGACCACGGCGTGGGTGACGCGGTCGTCGTCGACGACCGACGGCGGGAAAGGGTCGTCGGGACCCGGGACCACGAGCCGCGGCGGCACCGGCGCACCCGGCCCGAGGTCCTGTCGGGCCCACCACGTGGCCGTGTCGAGCAGGGCCGGGTCGGCGGCGGCCAGCCACGCGCGGTCCTCGCCGGCCCAGCCGGCCGGCGTGAGGATCTCGTAGACGCGCCCTGGCCGGTCGACCGGGTCGAGCAGCGCGAGCGCGCTGCGGGTGACGCGGTGCGTCTGGACGTGGTCGGGGTGGCCGTAGCCGCCGTGCTCGTCGTAGGTCACGACGACGTCGGGCCGCAGCTCGCGCACGACGTCGGCGACGAGGCCACCGGCCTGCTCGAGGTCGGCCGCCGCGAACGCCTCGGGGCGGGCCGCGGCCGGCGAGCCGGCCATGCCGGAGTCGCGGTAGAGCGACAGCCGGCCGGAGGACTCGTCGGCGCCGAGCACGTGCAGCACGGCCCCGATGCGGTCGAGTGCCCGCGTCAGCTCGCCGTGACGGTAGGGTCCGAGCCGGTCGTCCGGGTCGCCCTCGAGGTGAGCCAGACCCGGTGGGATGACCTCACCCTCCTCCCCCAGCGTGCAGGTCAGCACGTGCACCTCGTCGCCGCGGGCGACGTGGTGGGCCATCGCGATGCCGCACGTCAGGGTCTCGTCGTCGGGGTGGGCGTGGACGAAGAGCAGTCGGCTCACGGGAGTCCTCTCGGTGCGTCAGCGCACGGACACGGTGGCGAGGTCGACGATGCCGCCGACGCTGTGGTCCTCGTAGGTCTTGACGCCGGCACCGTGCAGGTAGAGGGCCTTCGTCGCCGACAGCGCGATGTAGCCGCCCTCGTCGCGGATGACCCGGTCGGCCTTCTCCCACACCGTCGCGCGTGCCCTGGGGTTGGGGGTCGCGACGGCCTTGTCGATGAGCGCGTTCACGGCGTCGCTGCTGAAGTAGCCGACGTCCTGCCCGGGACCCGACGAGTCGATGTTGATGCGCGGGTCGAAGAGCGCCGGCAGCACCCCGCCGGCCGACGGCCAGTCGGGCGTCCACACCCCGCGGAAGACGTCGTAGGAGTCGACCGAGGTCGGCTTCTCGATGGTCTCGTAGTACTCCTCCGGCGGCACACCCGTGAGCTCGACCTTGAAGCCTGCACGCTCCCACCCGGCCGCCAGGGCGGCGTACGCCTTGTCGCCGAGCACCGACCGCGCGTAGACGACCCGCAGGGGGACGGGCAGCTTCACGCCGGCCTGCTCGAGCAGCTTCCGGGCTCCCTCGGGGTCACCCTCGACGCCGAGACCCGGTGGCGGGGTCACGGACTCGGGGTCGACCGTCGGCGACAGGACCGACCACGTCGGGGTGCCCGCGCCCTCGCCGCCGGTCGCGGTCACGTAGGTCGCGCGGTTCGTCGACAGCGACAGGGCCTTGCGCACGGCCGGGTTGGACATCACCTTGCTGCGCATGTTGACGGCGAGGTAGTCGACGTTGCCGGTGTAGGGGAAGGTGAGGCGGGCCTGCAGGTCGGTGCCCGCCTGGTTGCGCAGGGTCGGGCTCGCCTGGACCCACGACACGGCATACGCGTCGTCGTCCTGCTGATTGAGCAGCCGCTGGATGACCGTCGACTCCCCCAGCCCCGACGTCACGTGGATCTCGTCGGGGTAGGCCTGCCGGATCGGGTCGGAGCGCGGGTCCCAGTGCTCGTTGCGCACGAAGGTGCCGCCCTTGCCGACGACCCACGGCTCCTTGAGGCGGTAGGGCCCGCTGGACATGACGGCGAACGACGCCTTGTCGCTCTTGGTGTCGGCCGAGGCCTTGCGGGGTGCGAACTCGGGCAGCGCCACGATGTGCGCGAAGTCGGGCTCGGCGTCGCGCAGCCGGAAGGTGATGGTGCGGCCCTTGCACGAGACGGCCCGGTCGAAGTCGGCCTGGTGACCCTTGTCGGTGGGCCCGGCGTAGACGGGCTTCTCGAGCCCCTCCGGCGTCACCTTGGTCGGCATGTCAAGCAGGTAGCTGGCGTAGTTCGTGCCGCCGACGTGGGTGCGGCGGTCGAAGGTGCGGGCCACGCCGTGGCGCACGTCGTCGCAGGTGATCGGCGAGCCGTCCTGCCAGGTCAGTCCCTCGCGCAGCGTGAACGCCCACGTGCGGGCACCGTCGCTCGGCCGGCCCGTGTCGGTCGCGAGGTCGGCCTCGACGTCGCGCTGGTGCTCACCGGTGCCGTATGCCGTCAGGCCGCGGGCGAACGTGCGCTGGGCGAAGAACGCCTCGGGCCCGACGTACATCAGCTGCGGGTCCCACGTCGAGACGGTGCCCGACACGAGGACCTGCAGCGTGCCGCCGGGCTGGGGCTGCCCCGTCGCAGCCGGCGGGGCACTGCCCAACGCCCCCTGCGTGCTCGTCGGGTCGCTCGACCCGCTGCACGCCGCGGCTCCCGCCGCGAGGACTGCAGCACCGGCTGCGGCGGCCAGCGACCGCCTCAGCCCACGCACCACGACGCGCCCACCCACAGGCACGGGTCGGTCAGCCCTCGGCCTTCGCCGCCGAACGCGCACGGGACGCGGTTCGGGCGCGCTCGCCGGCGTCGAGGACGACCTTGCGGATGCGGACGGACTCGGGCGTCACCTCGACGCACTCGTCCTCGCGGCAGAACTCGAGGCACTGCTCGAGGCTGAGCTTGCGGGGCGGGACGATCTTCTCGAAGTTGTCCGAGGAGGAGGCGCGCACGTTGGTGAGCTTCTTCTCCTTGGTGATGTTGACGTCCATGTCGTCGGCGCGGGAGTTCTCGCCGACGATCATGCCCTCGTAGACCTCGGTCGTCGGGTCGACGAAGAGCGTGCCGCGCTCCTGGAGGTTGACCATCGCGTAGGACGTCACGACGCCCTTGCGGTCGGACACCAGCGAGCCGCTCGTGCGGGTCGTGATGGCGCCGAACCACGGCTCGTAGTCCTCGAAGACGTGGTGGGCGATGCCCGTGCCGCGCGTCTCCGTGAGGAACTCGGTGCGGAAGCCGATGAGGCCACGGCTGGGCACGAGGAACTCCATGCGGATCCAGCCCGTGCCGTGGTTGGTCATCTGCTCCATGCGCCCCTTGCGGGCGGCCATGATCTGCGTGATCGCGCCGAGGAACTCCTCGGGGGTGTCGATCGTGAGGCGCTCGACGGGCTCGTGGATCTTGCCGTCGACCTCGCGCGTGACGACCTGCGGCTTGCCCACGGTCAGCTCGTAGCCCTCGCGACGCATCTGCTCGACGAGGATGGCGAGCGCGAGCTCACCACGGCCCTGGACCTCCCAGGCGTCGGGACGCTCGGTGTTGAGGATGCGCAGCGACACGTTGCCGATGAGCTCCTTGTCGAGGCGGTCCTTGACCATGCGGGCCGTGACCTTCGAGCCGCGGACCTGGCCGACCATCGGGCTCGTGTTGGTGCCGATCGTCATCGAGATGGCGGGCTCGTCGACGGTGATGAGCGGCAGCGGGACCGGGTTCTCGGGGTCGGCGAGCGTCTCGCCGATCGTGATCTCGGGGATGCCCGCGACGGCGATGATGTCACCGGGGCCGGCCTCCTCCGCGGGCTTGCGCTCGAGGGCCTCGGTCATGAGCAGCTCGGTGATCTTGACGCGCTGCTGCGAGCCGTCATGACGGCACCACATGACCTGCTGCCCCTTCCTGATCGTGCCGTTGAAGACACGGAGCAGGGCGAGACGGCCGAGGAAGTTGGAGGCGTCGAGGTTGGTGACGTGCGCCTGGAGCGGGGCCTCGTCGTCGTAGGTCGGCGCGGGGATCGTCTCGAGGATCGTCTCGAAGAGGGCCTCGAGGTCGTCGCCCTCCGGGAGGCCGCCGTCGTCGGGACGCTCGAGCGAGGCGCGGCCGGCCTTGGCCGACGCGTAGACGATCGGGAAGTCGATCTGCTCCTCGGTGGCGTCGAGGTCGAGGAAGAGCTCGTAGGCCTCGTCGACGACCTCGGCGATGCGCGAGTCGGGACGGTCGACCTTGTTGATGCAGAGGATGACCGGCATCTTCGCGGCCAGCGCCTTGCGCAGCACGAAGCGGGTCTGGGGCAGCGGGCCCTCGGACGCGTCGACGAGGAGGACGACGCCGTCGACCATCGACAGGCCGCGCTCGACCTCACCGCCGAAGTCGGCGTGGCCGGGGGTGTCGATGATGTTGATGGTGACGCCGTCGGAGAGGCCACGGTCGGAGGCCGCCTTGCCCGTGTAGTGCACCGCGGTGTTCTTCGCGAGGATCGTGATGCCCTTCTCGCGCTCGAGGTCACCGGAGTCCATCGCGCGCTCGTCGACGTGCTGGTGCTCGCCGAACGCGCCGGACTGCCAGAGCATCTTGTCGACGAGGGTGGTCTTGCCGTGGTCGACGTGGGCGACGATGGCGACGTTGCGGATGTCCGCGCGGGTCTTCATGGGCATGAGGAACAGTCTCTCAGGGTTTCGAGGGTGGTTCGGACCACGGCGTCGTGGGTGGTTCTCGTGTGGTTCAGGAGGCGGTTCGCCCGGCTCAGGTGGCGGCCGCCCGGTGGAGCACCGCCTCGAGACGCTCGACGATGGGCAGGTCTGCAGGGAGCCACCCCACTGCCCGCAGGTCGCCCAGCTCGAGCCAGCGCAGCTCGTCGTGGTCCTCGAGCGGCTCGGGCGTGCCCTCGACGACCTCGGCGAGCCACACCAGCATCTCGTACCGGTCGCCCAGCGGCCACGTGGTGCCCGGCCTCGGCCCCGGCACATGGGCGCCGAGGCGCACCCGGACCCCGAGCTCCTCGAGGAGCTCGCGGTGCAGGGCCGACAACGGGGACTCACCCTCGTCGACCTTGCCGCCGGGCAGCTCCCAGCCGCCGGCGAGCGCGGAGGGCTCCGTGCGGCGGGCCGACAGCAGGCGGGTCGGGCGCTCCAGGTCGTCGACGACGGCGGCCCCGACGACGAGGCGAACCGGGTGCTGGACGGGGTCAGGGCTGCTCATGGCGCCACCGATGGTGCCACAGCCGGGTGTCCACGACGACCGGACGAGCACGACGAGGCGTTTACTGGACTGCATGACACGACGGCTCACCGACGAGGAGATCGAGCGCCAGCTGGGCGACCTGCCCGACTGGACGCGCGACGACGACACGATCCGGGCGTCCTTCGAGGCACCGGACTTCCTGACCGGCATCGCGCTCGTGCGGGAGGTCGCGGCCGCGGCGGAGACGATGGACCACCATCCCGACATCGACATCCGCTGGCGCACGGTCGCCTTCGCACTGTCGACGCACTCCGAGGGAGGCCTCACCCAGCTCGACGTCGAGCTCGCGCACCAGATCAGCCAGGAGGCGACGCGCCGCGGCGCCGTCGCGACCGGCTGACCCGCTGAGCAGCTGACGTGCGGCGGGGGGACCCGGCGCGTCCCTAACTTAGGATTGCCTCATGCGATCCCACTCACGCTCCGACTCGCGTGCCGAGTCCCGGGAGGGCCATAGTCCCTGGCCGGACCCGATCCGGCCGCCCCAGACCCACCACCCGCTCAGCCGGGTGGTGATCGCATGAGCACCGCCCTGGGCATCGGCCTGGGCATCCTGCTGATCCTCGCCCTGACCGCGGCGACCGGCTACTTCGTGGCCCAGGAGTTCGCCTACGTCGCCGTCGACCGCAACGCCCTCAAGCAGCTCGCGGCCGAGGGCGACGCCCCCGCCGAACGCGCCCTGCAGGTCACCTCGCGGCTGTCGTTCACCCTCTCGGCCGCGCAGTTCGGGATCACCGTGACCGCACTGCTCGTCGGCTACGTCTCCGAACCCCTCGTGGGCGCCGGCATCGCCGAGCTGCTCGACCCGTCGATGTCGTATGCCGCCCGCCTCAGCCTCTCGGTCACCGCCGTCCTCGTCTTCTCGACCGTCGTGCAGATGGTCTTCGGCGAGCTCGCGCCCAAGAACCTCGCCATCGCACGGACGGTGCCGCTCGCCCGCGCCCTCAGCCGGTCGACGCTGATCTACCTCAGCGTGGCCGGCCCGGTCGTACGGCTCTTCGACCGTGCGTCCACGACCCTGCTGCGCAAGGTCGGCATCGAGCCCGTCGAGGAGCTCGAGCAGGGCGCCACGGCCGAGGACCTCACCCGGATCATCGACGAGTCGCACGCGGGCGGCCTGCTCGACGACGACCTGTCCGACGTGCTCGAGGGTGGCCTGCGCTTCCGAGAGCTCGACGCAGGCGACGTCATGACACCGCGCGTGCGGGTCACGACGATCCACGCCGACGCCCCGGTCTCGGCCCTCGTCGACCTGCTCGACAGCGGCTGGTCGCGCTTCCCGGTCACCGGCCACGACGGCGACGACATCGTCGGGGTCGCGGGGATCGCCGAGGTGCTGTCGGTCGAGCCCGACCGTCGTGCGACGACGACCGTCGGCTCCGTCGTGTCCGACCCGACCGTCGTGCCCACGAGCGCTCCCCTGCCCCGCGTGCTCGAGCAGATCCGTGCCGACCACCGGCAGCTGGCCGTGGTCGTCGACGAGCACGGGGGCTTCGCCGGCATCGTCACCTTCGAGGACATCGCCGAAGAGGTCGTCGGCGAGATCCTCGACGAGGACGACAGCCCGGAACCCGGCGTCGTCGAGGCGGGCACCGACACGTGGGTGGTCCCGGGCCACCTGCGCCTCGACGAGCTCGACACCGCCACCGAGCTGCGGCTGGCGAGCAGCGACGGGTACTCCACCATCAGCGGACTCATCCTCGAGGACCTCGGCCGCACGGCCGTCGTCGGTGACGAGGTGCAGGTCGAGGCCCGCCGCGAGGTCGTGCCGGAACGCCACGCCGCCGACCCCGACGAGTCGGACGGTGCCGGCGACCCTCGCGACGTCGCCGACCTCGCCGACCTCGCCGACCTCGCCGACCCCACCGACCCCGGAGCGGCGACGGTCGGCTCTCCGGCCGACGGCGGCGACCACGAGCCCGAGCCCGAGCGCCGGCACCTGACGGTCTCGGTCCGCCTGACCGTCGAGGCGGTCGAGCGACACGTCCCCTCGTCGGTGCGCGTCGAGGTGCTCGACCTCATGTCGGACCTCGAGGCACTCGACTCCGGCCGTACCTTCGCCGACGAGGGCGACGCGGGCGACGCGGGCGACGCGGGCGACGATGCGACGGACCGCTCGGCCGACGCGCGGACGGAGGCCGGCCGATGACGACCGCCCTGCTCGTCTCCCTCCTGCTCCTCGTCCTCAACGCGTTCTTCGTCGCGGCGGAGTTCGCCCTCGTGGCCAGCAAGCGCCACCGGCTCGAGGACCTCGCCGAGCGCGGCAGCGTCGCGGCTCGGGCCGCGGTGCGCGGCAGCCGCGAGCTGTCGCTCATGCTCGCCGGCGCGCAGCTCGGCATCACGCTGTGCACCCTGGGGCTCGGCTCGCTCGCCAAGCCGGCCGTGGCGGAGCTGCTCACCCCGGTCTTCACCTTCGTGCGCGTGCCGGAGGCGGCGGCCTACGTCGTGTCGGTCGTGCTGGCCGTCGGCATCGTCGTCTTCCTCCACATGGTCGTCGGCGAGATGGCCCCCAAGTCGTGGGCAATCGCCCACCCCGAGCGGTCCGCCGTGCTGCTGGCGCTGCCGTTCCGCGGCTTCGCCTTCGTCATGCGCCCGGCGCTCAGCCTGCTCAACGCGATGGCCAACGGGTGCCTGCGGCTCGTCGGCGTGACGCCGCAGGACGAGCTCGGCCAGGTCCACGGCCCCAAGGAGCTGCAGCTGCTCATCGCGAGCTCGAAGGACCACGGCATGCTCGCGGAGCCCGAGCACCGTGTCCTCGCCGGCGCCATCGACCTCGACACCACGCCGGTGAGCGACGTCCTCGTCCCCATCGACGAGGCCGTCGGCGTCGCGACCACGGCGACCTGCGCCGAGGCCGAGGCGGTCTCGCGCGACACCGGCCGGTCGAGACTCGTCGTCCGGGAGGGCGACACGCCCGTGGGCATCGCCCATGTGCGGGACATCGTCCGCGCCGCCCCGGGGGCGCCCGTCACCACCGTCACGGCGCCGGCGGTCCACGTCGACGCCGGACTCTCGCTGCTCGACACCGTGTCGGCCATGCGGGCCCGCCACGTCCAGCTCGTCCTCGTCGACGGGCCCACCGCCCCGGTCGGCCTCGTGACGATGGAGGACCTGCTCGAGCGCGTCCTCGGGCAGTTCGACGACGAGACGGACGCGTAGCGCGCGGCCGGCGAGCGCCCGCCCCACGCGTACGACCCCGTCCCGGACGGCCCACGCTGGGTGCTCGCTGGGAGCCCCCTCCGAGCCCGCTCGGAGGGGCCTCCACCACGCGCGAGGGGATATGCGGCCTTTCGGGCCCGCAGGGGCCGGCCGTTCGTCGCCCCGGCTGGGGCGAACCCCGGGGTGCGGGCGATCTTCCGGTCGCGCGGCACAGGTCGCCGGAAGATCTCCACCGCGTCACGATTTCGCCAAGTCGGTTGCTGACCGTGTAAACCCGCTGAATGATGAAGCCGCGCGGTCGTGGGGGCGGTAGGTTGCGGCTGCTACCCAGCATGTTGGAGGGCCGACCCGGTCTCCGGCACCGATCACGACCCGGAGGTGACGGCATCCATGAGCACTCCCCTTGACCTCGAGCCCGGCGCGACCTCGGCGGAGCCCGAGTCCGTCCTGCAGGGCGAGGGACACATCGAGGGGCGGTCGCTCGGTCAGATCGCCTGGTCGCGGCTCAAGCGCGACAAGGTCGCCCTCGCCGGTGGCTTCTTCGTCATCTACCTCATCGTCGTCGCGATCGCGGCCCCGCTGGTCGTCGGCCTGCTCGGCCACCCGCCGAACGAGTTCCACCAGGAGCTCATCGACCCCAACACCCAGATCCCGATCGGCCCCTACGGCGGCATGTCCTGGGACTTCCTCTACGGCCTCGAGCCGGTCAACGGCCGCGACATCTTCAGCCGCGTCATCTACGGCTCCCAGGTCTCCCTGCTCATCGCGTTCCTCGCGACGCTGCTCTCGGTGGTCATCGGCACGATCCTCGGCGTCGTCGCCGGCTTCTTCGGCGGCACCATCGACACGCTGATCAGCCGCACGATGGACGTCTTCCTCGCGTTCCCGCTGCTCGTCTTCGCCCTGGCCCTCGCCGGCGTCGTGCCCGACCAGGCGTTCGGCCTCAAGGGCGACGCCCTACGCATCTCCGTCATCGTCTTCATCATCGGCTTCTTCAACTGGCCCTACATCGGGCGCATCGTGCGCGGCCAGACGCTGTCCCTGCGCGAGCGCGAGTTCGTCGACGCGGCACGCAGCCTCGGGGCGCGCACGCCCTACATCCTCTTCAAGGAGCTGCTGCCCAACCTCCTGGCGCCGATCCTCGTCTACGCGACCCTGCTCATCCCGAGCAACATCCTCTTCGAGGCAGGCCTGTCGTTCCTCGGTGTCGGCGTGCAGCCCCCCACCGCCACGTGGGGCGGCATGCTCTCCGACGCCGCCCAGTGGTACCAGATCGACCCCTGGTTCATGCTCTGGCCCGGCCTCGCCATCTTCGTGACGGTGCTGGCCTTCAACCTCTTCGGGGACGGCCTGCGTGACGCCCTCGATCCGCGGTCTCGGTAACCCACCGCAGCCCGCATCCCGCAACACGAAGGAGCGCATCCACTCATGAAGAACACACGCGTGATGGTGGTCGCAACCGCGGCCGCCCTCGCCTTGGGTCTGTCCGCGTGCGCGGGCAGCACGACGCCGGGCTCGACGCCCAGCGGTACGGCCGGAGGTGGCTCGGGAGCGGCACCGACAGCGAACGCTGCCCTGACCGCGGTCTTCAACCCGTCCGACAAGAAGGGCGGAACGCTTCGCTTCGGCATCTCGAGCGACTGGGACTCCGTCGACCCCGGTGACACGTACTACGGCCTGTCGTGGGACTTCCTGCGCAACTACGCCCGTCAGCTCGTGTCGTTCAAGTCGGCGCCGGGCAAGGAAGGGGCGCAGCTCGTGCCCGACCTCGCCACCACGCTCGGCAAGGCGAGCGACGGCAACAAGACGTGGACGTACACCCTCAAGGACGGCCTGAAGTACGAGGACGGCTCGCCCATCACGACCAAGGACATCAAGTACGCCGTCGCGCGACAGCTCGACAAGGGCACGTTCCCCAACGGCCCGACGTACTTCAACGACTTCCTCGCCGACGTCCCCGAGGGCTACTCGGTCTACAAGGACAAGAACCTCGACAACCTCAAGTCGATCGAGACGCCCGACGACAAGACGATCGTCTTCCACCTCAGCAAGCCGTTCGCCGGCTTCGACTACTTCGCCCAGCTGTCCTCCACGTCCCCCGTGCCGCAGGCCAAGGACACCGGCACGAAGTACAAGGAACACGTCATCTCGAGCGGCCCCTACAAGTTCTCGGTCTACCAGACGGGCAAGCGCCTCGAGCTCGTCCGCAACGACCAGTACGACCCCGCAACCGACAAGGACACGGGCCGCAAGGCACTCCCGGACAAGCTCACCGTCGAGATCGGCGTCAACGCCGCCGACCTCGACAACCGCCTCATGGCCGGTGACCTCGACATCGACCTCGCCGGGACCGGCGTGCAGGCCGCCGCGCAGGGCAAGATCCTCGCCGACCCGGCCCTGAAGGCCCACACCGACAACCCGACGACCGCGCGTGCGAACTACGCCCAGATCAACAGCGACGTCGCGCCGTTCGACAACATCGACTGCCGCAAGGCCGTCATCTTCGCCGCTGACAAGACGGGCTACCAGCGCGCCTACGGCGGCGACATCGGCGGCACCATCGCCACGGGGCTGCTGCCCCCGATCATCCCGGGCTTCCAGGAGATGGACCTCTACAACTCCAAGGCCAAGCCGACCGGAGACATCGACTCCGCCAAGGCCGCGCTCACCAAGTGCGGTCAGCCGAACGGTTTCGAGACCAACATCTCCTACCGCCCGGAGCGCCCGAAGGAGAAGGCCGCTGCCGAGTCGATGCAGCAGTCGCTCGCCAAGATCGGCGTCAAGCTGACGCTCAAGCCCTACCCGGCCGGTGACTACTTCAAGCTCTACGCCGGCAAGCCGGACTTCGCCAAGGCCAACAAGCTCGGCCTCATGGTGATGAGCTGGGGTGCTGACTGGCCCGACGGCTTCGGCTTCCTGCAGCAGATCGTCGACAGCCGCGTCATCCGCCCCGCGGGCAACACCAACCTCGGCATCAAGATCCCCGAGGTCGACGCGCTCATGGACCAGGCGCTCAACGAGTCCGACACGACCAAGCGTGAGGCGATCTGGGGCCAGATCGACAAGATCGTCATGGAGCAGGCCCAGGTGATCCCCGGCGTCTGGCCCAAGTCGCTGCTCTTCCGCCCCGACACGATCGCCAACGTGTTCGTCAACGACGGCTACTCCTACTACGACTACGCCTCGACGGGCGTCGCCAACCCGTGACCCAACGGGCCCGTCCGCGGGCCTTACGGTTCGAACCTTTTCATCGAAAGTAGGTGAAGGCGTGACGCGGCGACGGGTAGCCATGAGCTGCTCGTCGTCGCGTCCGGCCACCACATCGTGCTGACGTACCTGATCCGCCGGCTCTTCGCCGCCGTCCTGCTGCTCTTCATCGTGAGCGCGGTCGTCTTCGTGATCTTCTTCCTCGTCCCCCGCATCGGCGGTGCGACAGCGGACGACCTCGCGTCGCGCTACGTCGGCAAGAGCGCCGGCGAGGCGCAGATCCACGCGCAGGCCATCAAGCTCGGCTTCACCGACCCGATCTGGGTGCAGTACGGCCGCTTCGTCAAGGGCGTCCTCACGGGATCCGACTACGACACCGGCGCCGGCATCGACCACTGCCCGGCCCCGTGCCTCGGCTACTCCTACATCACGCAGAACCCGGTGCTGCCCGACATCCTCGACCGCCTCCCCGTCACCGGGATCCTCGCGGCGGGCGCCGCGTTCCTGTGGCTCGTCGGCGGCGTCGGCACCGGCGTCATCTCCGCGCTCAAGCGCGGCAGCGTGCTCGACCGCGGCTTCATGGGCATCGCCCTCGCCGGCGTGTCCCTCCCGATCTTCTTCACCGGACTGCTCTCGCTGACGATCTTCAGCTACGGCCTCAAATGGACGTATGCCGGCGGCGCGAGTCCGATGGACGCCACTGGTCCGCTCGACCTCGTCCATCGCATGCTGCTGCCCTGGATCACGCTCGCGTTCCTCTACGCGGCCTCCTACGCCCGCCTGACCCGCGCCGGCATGCTGGAGACGATGAACGAGGACTACATCCGCACGGCCCGCGCCAAGGGGCTGAGGGAGCACGACGTCGTCGTCAGGCACGGGCTGCGCTCGGCACTGACGCCGATCCTCACGATCTTCGGTCTCGACCTCGGCCTGCTGCTCGGTGGCGCGGTGCTGACCGAGACGACGTTCTCGCTCCAGGGCATCGGCTACTACGCCGTCCAGGCGATCACCAACAACGACCTTCCGAAGGTGCTCGGTGTGACACTCTTCGGCGCCGTGTTCGTCATCTTCGCGAGCCTCATCGTCGACCTCCTCTACGCCGTCCTCGACCCCAGGGTGCGCACCTCATGAGCCAGTCCACCAACGAGACCACCAGTCGCGCGGACGACCGCACGCGCCGCCGCGACAAGGGCGCCACGGCAGTCAACACCCTCGACGGCATCGGGGGCATGGGCGCACCGGCCGCCGACGCGTTCCTGTCGGTGCGCGACCTCCGCGTCCACTTCCCCACCGACGACGGCGTCGTGAAGTCCGTCGACGGCCTCTCGTTCGACGTGGCCCGCGGCAAGACGCTCGGCATCGTCGGTGAGTCCGGCTCGGGCAAGAGCGTCACGAGCATGTCGATCATGGGCCTGCACAAACCCGGCACGGTCCGCATGACCGGCTCGATCAAGCTGGACGAGACCGAGCTCATCGGCGCCAAGCCCGAGCGCGTGCGCGAGCTGCGCGGCAAGCGCATGGCGATGATCTTCCAGGACCCGCTCTCGGCGATGCACCCGTTCTACACGGTCGGCCACCAGATCATCGAGGCCTACCGGATCCACAACAAGGTCAGCACGTCGGTCGCGAAGAAGCACGCGATCGACATGCTCGGACGCGTGGGCATCCCCCAGCCGTCGAGCCGGGTCGACGACTACCCGCACCAGTTCTCCGGAGGGATGCGCCAGCGCGCCATGATCGCGATGGCCCTGTCGTGCGACCCCGACCTGCTCATCGCCGACGAGCCCACGACCGCGCTCGACGTGACGGTGCAGGCCCAGATCCTCGACCTCATCCGTGACCTCCAGTCGGAGTTCAACTCGGCCGTCATCCTCATCACCCACGACCTCGGGGTCGTGGCCGAGCTCTCCGACGACATCATGGTGATGTATGCCGGTCGCTCGGTCGAGTACGCCACGGCCGACGAGGTCTTCACCCGGCCCCAGCACCCCTACACGTGGGGGCTGCTCAGCTCGATGCCGCGCCTCGACCGCGTGCGCACGGAGCGTCTGCGCCCGATCAAGGGCGCCCCGCCCAGCCTCATCAACGTGCCGTCGGGCTGCCCGTTCCACCCGCGGTGCGCGTACGCCGACCGCACGGGCGGGCTGAGCCAGTCCGAGCGGCCGCCGTTCGCCGAGACGTACCCGGGCCACTACTCCGCGTGCCACCTCACCCGCGAGGAGCGGACCACCATCTGGGAGAACGACATCAGGCCGACGCTGTGATGCCTGCACCGTCCGTCCACGCCCGGTCCGGTCGCGCACGACGCGACCTCAGCACAGGAGCCCCATCGTGACCACCACCCACGTCAAGCCGACCGCGTCGAAGCAGGCGGGCGAGTCGCTCCTGCAGGTCACCGACCTGACGAAGCACTTCCCGATCACGCGCGGCCTCCTGCAGCGCCAGGTCGGCGCGGTCCAGGCCGTCGACGGCCTGACGTTCAACGTCGTGCGCGGCGAGACGCTCTCGCTCGTGGGCGAGTCCGGCTGCGGCAAGACGACGACCGGTCGCATGCTGACGCGTCTGCTCGAGCCGACGAACGGCACGATCCTGCTCGAGGGCGAGGACATCACCCACTGGTCGGCCCGCAAGATGCGGCCGCTGCGTCGCGACGTGCAGATGATCTTCCAGGACCCCTACGGGTCGCTGAACCCGCGGCACACCGTCGGCACCATCGTCGGGGCGCCCTACCGCCTGCAGGGCATCAAGACCGAGCACGGCATCAAGCGCGAGGTCCAGGACCTCCTCGAGCTCGTCGGCCTCAACCCCGAGCACTACAACCGCTACCCCCACGAGTTCTCGGGCGGCCAGCGCCAGCGCATCGGCATCGCGCGCTCGCTCGCGCTCAAGCCCAAGCTCATCGTCGCCGACGAGCCCGTGTCGGCCCTCGACGTCTCGATCCAGGCCCAGGTCATCAACCTCCTCGAGGACCTCCAGGACGAGCTGGGCCTGACGTACGTCGTCATCGCGCACGACCTGTCGGTCGTGCGGCACATGTCCGACCGGGTCGCGGTCATGTACCTCGGCAAGCTCGTCGAGATCGCCGAGCGCGACGAGCTCTACACGCGGCCGATGCACCCGTACACGACCGCGCTGCTCTCGGCCGTGCCGATCCCCGACACGCAACGGCGCACGAAGCGCGAGCGCATCCGCCTCGAGGGCGACGTCCCGAGCCCGGTCAACCCGCCGCCGGCCTGCCGCTTCCACACGCGCTGCTGGAAGGCGCAGGAGATCTGCAAGACCCAGGAGCCGCCGCTCGTCGAGCTCGCGCCCCTGCACCACGTCGCCTGCCACTTCCCCGAGAACACCGACGTTCCGGCGCCGGCCCAGACGGGCGCCCCGCTCGGAGACGTCGTCCCGGACGATGCACCCGTCGCCGATGCCACCGGCGCTCCGGTCACGCCCGACCGTGACGCCTCGGGTGACGGCGAGGGTCCGCGCGCCTGACCCTCGGGAAGCAATGCGCCGGCACGGTGGTTGAGCGGTGCATGAAGGTCGAGATCTGGTCTGACGTCGCCTGCCCCTGGTGCTACATCGGCAAGCGCCGCTTCGAGAGGGCGCTGGGCTCGTTCGCGCACCGGGACGACGTCGAGGTGCACTGGCGCAGCTACCAGCTCGACCCGACCCTGCCTGACCACCACGACGGCACGGAGCTCGACTACCTCGTCGACCGCAAGGGGATGTCGCGCAGCCAGGTGAGCCAGATGTTCGAGCAGGTGACCGCCATCGCCGCCGACGAGGGCCTGGACTACGACTTCGGGTCCGTGGTCGTCGCCAACAGCTTCGCCGCGCACGAGCTCCTCCACCTCGCGAAGGCCCACGGCGTCGGCGACGGCGTCAAGGAGGCGTTGCTGTCGGCACACTTCGAGCACGGCGAGGACATCGGCGACCGGGAGGTCCTCGTGCGCATCGGCACCGAGGCCGGGCTCGCCCCCGACGAGGTGCGCCGAGATCTCGAGACCCACACCTGGCGGGATGCTGTCGTCGGCGACATCACCGCCGCGAACTCCCTCGGCATCAGGGGCGTTCCGTTCTTCGTGCTCGACGACAAGTACGGGGTGTCAGGCGCGCAGCCCACCGAGCTCTTCGCCCGGGCCCTGGATCAGGCGTGGCAGGAGTCGCACCCGCTCGTCATGCTCCAGCCCGTCACGAGCGGGGTCGCGGTCGGTGCGACCGACGCGGTCGCCTGCGGGCCGGACGGCTGCTGAGCGCAGGCCGGAGCCTCCACGTCACGCCGGTGTGGCCCGCATGGCGGCGACGAAGGGTGCCACCGGGCTGAGCCGGAGCACCTCGTCGAGCCGGCGCGTCACGGTCGTGGCCCCTTCGAGCTGCACGCGCCCGGAGCGGAGCGCCGCGGTCAGGGGCAGACGGCCGAGCCACACGGCATACAACGACGCGACGTCGCTGCTGATCGTCACGTCCACCGGGAAGCCGGGGTCGGTCATGCACACGGACGGCGTGCCGTGCTCGACGAGGATCCAGAAGCGGCGCGCGTCGTCGGCGAAGCGCAGGTGCAGCACGTGCCGGTCGCCGGCGAGCACCGAGGTGTCGACGCGGCTGTGCATCCACCAGACGAGCAGCTGGGCGTCGAGCTCCTCCGGCATGGGGTCACCGAACACCCAGTCGGCGCCCCACTGCGCCAGCCCGAAGACCACGGGCTCGAGGGCTCGCCCCGAGGCTGTCAGCACGTAGCGGGTGCCCGCCCGCTCGACGACGCCGCAGCGCTCGAGGTGGCGCAGCCGTTTCGACAGGAGTGTGCGCGACAGCCCGGGCAGGCCGCGCGCCAGGTCGTTGAACCGCGTCGTGCCGGTCAGCATGTCGCGCAGGATGAGCAGCGACCAGCGCTCCCCCACGATGTCGAGCGTGCGCGAGATCGGGCAGTACTGGCCCGCCCCGGATCATGTCGTCCCATGCCCCACCTCCGGGTCGGAGGACGCGGCCCGTCCTGCCACGACCCCGTCCAGTATCGGTCCTCGACGTGCACCGCGTCAGTCCACTTCGTGTACTGGAGACGGCCCCGGTGGCGGCGGACTCTGGATGGCAGACGGCCCGGGGGGGTCGCCGGGCCGCGACGCGGCCCGCCACCGATGGAGGGAACGAGCATGACCACACACACCAGGACGCTGGAGGCCGCCGCTGCCGACGCCGCGCTCAAGGCCCGGCACGCCGCCATGTGGGCCCTCGGCGACTACCCGGCCGTGGCCCGGGAGGTGATCCCGGGGCTCGGCCGCGTCCTCGTCGACGCCTGCCGCGTCACGAGCGGCCAGGACGTCCTCGACGTCGCAGCGGGCACCGGAAACGCCGCGATCCCAGCGGCCCGGACCGGGGCGCGCGTCGTCGCGAACGACCTCGCCCGCGAGCTGCTCGACGTCGGCCGCCGGCTCGCCGCCGACGCCGGGGTCGAGATCGCCTGGGAGCAGGGCGATGCCGAGGCCCTCGCCTACGCCGACGGCTCCTTCGACGTCGTCCTGTCCTGCGTCGGGGTCATGTTCGCACCGCACCACCAGATGGCTGCGGACGAGCTCGTACGGGTGGTGCGACCGGGCGGGACCGTGGGGCTCGTCAGCTGGACGCCCGCAGGCTTCATCGGCCGGATGTTCGCGGCGATGAAGCCGTATGCCGCCCCGCCGCCTCCCGGCGGGCAGCCGCCTCCGCTCTGGGGCGACGAGGCGCACGTGCGAGAGCTGCTCGGAGACCGCGTCGAGGGGCTGGTGGCCGAGAAGCGTTCCCTTCCGGTGCCTTTCACGCGGCCCGAGGACTTCCGGGCCTTCTTCAAGCGGACCTATGGTCCGACGATCGTCACCTACCGGGGCATCGCCGACGACCCCGACAAGGTCGCGGCGCTCGACGAGGCCCTGCTCGACCTGGCCCGCGACCACCTGGACGCGGACGGGCACATGGGGTGGGAGTACCTCCTCGTCACCGCCCGCCGCACCACGTCCTGAAGCAGCACGCGTCCAGGACGGCCGCACCGTGGTCGACGGCAGCACGATGGAGCCGACCTCGACGTCGACGACGCCGTTCGGCCTCACGCCGCGCTGACGGCTCCGTCGGCGGGCGGGTGTCAGCGGGCCGCCGTCCCGGGCATCCGTTCACGCCGTGCCATGGCCCTCCAGAGGACCAGCGAGGCCACGAGCGTGGCAGCGAAGCCGGCCAGCAGCAGCCAGGTCAGGGGGCGGTCGGCGTACAGGTCGGCGCGCGCCCGCACGGCGCCGACGAGGATGAGCGTCAGCATCACGACCTCGACCTCGACCATGAGCCGCAGGCGCACCCACCTGCTGTCACGGAGCACGACGAGACCGGCGCTGCCGAGGCAGAAGACCGCACCGACGACACGACACGTGAGCGGTGTCAGCAGCCACGGCCAGACCGGGATGACCAGGCTCGGGAACGCGAACATCAGGAGGCCCTGGGCGAGCGCCAGCCCACCGCCGGCCGCGACGACGACACGCGCTCCCGGCCTGAGGCGCAGCTCGTCGGGGCGAGGCGTCGCGGCGACCTGCGTGTTGGCCACCCACGCCGCGAGCACGAGGAACGGGGCGACGAGGTAGAGCGTGGCCCACAGCCAGAAGGCGACGTGGCCGTGGTTGAAGCGGTCCCAGTGGATGACCGTGGCGACGCCGAGCAGGGTCGCGAAGAGGGTGACGGACAGCAGTCCGGCGCCGACGCGGGCCCACCGCCGCTCGCGTGTGACCCGGACGAAGAACCACGCGCCACCGAGGTAGGCCGACGCGAGCACCATCGGCGTCAGCGTCGGCCGGATGGTCCAGGCGAAGAGCCGCCCGGTGTCGGCGGGGAACCCGTAGAGGATGACGAACGCCGTGACGAGGATGGGCACGAGCACGAAGGCCAGCACCCGCGTGGCCGGCAGCACGCGGTCGTCACGCCGTGACGTCGAGGGCAGGGATGCGGGGTCGGCGCGCGCCACGGCCACTCACGTCCTCGACCGGCCGACCACGTCGAACGGCCTGGGCCCGTGCGTCCGTGCTCTCATCCGGCCTCCTCGACCAGGAGCGCCCCCGCGCGCCGGCGTCCGGATTCGACTGACACCGTGCGACTCTCGCTTCAGAATAGGAGCGAGGGACGGCGTGCGTGAGGAGAACGCGATGACCGGGACCGTGGGCGGGCGCACCATCGCCGACGTCCTCGGACGGATGACCGCGACCCTCGAGGAGATGCCCCCGGAGCTCGCCGCCCGACGCGCGTTCCTCGCCACCTACCAGCGCACGACGCGCGCGGTCGGCGAGGCCATCGAGGCGGCCGCCTTCGAGGACCCGGCGTGGGTCGAGCGGTGGGACGTCGTCTTCGCCGACCTCTACCTCGACGCCCTGGACGCCGACCTGTCCGGTGACCCGGCACGCCGCGCGCCGCGGCCGTGGCGGCTGGCGTTCGACGCGCCGCCGGACCTTCCGCCGCTGCGGCAGGTGCTGCTCGGCATCAACGCCCACATCAACTACGACCTGCCGCAGGCCCTGCTCGGCGTCATCAGCGATGCCGACTTCGCCGACCCCGTCCTGCTCGAGCGGCGCCGACGTGACCACGAGCGCATCGACGGGGTCCTGTCCGGTCGCGTCGCCGCGGAGGACGACGAGCTCAACGCCCTGAGCGCCAAGAGCGCGCTCGACCGGGTGCTGACGCCGCTCAACCGCGCCGCCTCGACCCGCTTCCTGCGCGAGGCCCGCACCAAGGTGTGGCACAACACGACCGAGCTCCACCGGGCCCGCGTCGACGGCCCGGAGGCGTATGCCGTCCGCCTCGCCGAGCTGGAGGTGCTCAGTGCCGCTCGCATCGCCGACCTGCTCGCACCGGGTCAGGTGCTGCTCCGTCTGGCGGTCGCCGGGTTCGGCGTCGTGCTGCCACCGGAGGGGTGACGAGTTCAGACGGGTGCGCCGGCACCCGCCCCGTCGGGTGCCGGCGCCTCGGAGTCAGGACGCCTGAGCCGCCAGGAAGATGCCGACGATCGCGTCGCCGTAGGCGACGAAGAAGTGGTCGACGCCCTTGCCGTCGGACGACTTCGACGTGATCTCCTCGAGGTCCCCGATGGACCTGGGGATGGTGAACCTCTCGAAGACGGTGAAGCTGAGCGGCACGCCCTGCTCCCTCGTCATGCTGAGTGCGGTCTGCACCTGCTCCTCGGTCAGCCGGTCGCCGCCGAGGAAGAAGTGACCAGTGCGGTAGAGCTCCTCGAGCTGGAGGGTGTACCAGTTCGAGGAGTTGCTGGCCCCGGCGTTGCCCTGGGCCGAGCGGTTGGCGATGAAACACTCGTGAGCCGACGCGGCGCCGACACCAACGGACACGAGGGCCGTGGTGAGAGCGAGCGTGGCAGCGGTCCTGCGCAGCATGGCGGTTCCTTCGGTTCTTGGGCGCATCGGGGTGATCGCGCCGACCGGAGAAGCGTCCTGCGGCTCGGGTCCACACACCACGGACGGCGATCGCACGGTTCCGACTGTACGAGCGGTGTACGAGACCTAGACTCCCCGCGTGGCGGCCCTCGACCCAACCGACCCGGCCGGTTCCTCGCGACCGCAGGAGCCGTTCGGCGACGTCCTGCGCCGGCTACGGGAGGCGGCGGGCTGGACGCAGGAGGAGCTCGCGGCGCGTGCCGGGCTCACCTCACACGGCATCAGCGCGCTCGAGCGGGGTCTGCGGTCACGCCCCTACCCGCACACCGTCCGCTCGCTCACCTCCGCCCTGTCGCTGGGCGCCGAGGACCGCGCGGCCCTCCTCGCGGCGGTGCCACCACGCGCCCGGGCGGGGATCGAACCGCTCCGGGCGGCCGACGGCGTGGTGTCCCAGGAGGGTCGAGGCGGGTCCCTGCCCTTGCAGCTCACCCCGCTGATGGGTCGGGACCGCGACCTCGACGCGGTGCTCGGACTGCTGCGCAGGCCCGGCGTACGGCTCGTCACGCTGACCGGCACCGGGGGCGTCGGGAAGACCCACCTCGCGACGACGGTGGCTCGCCGGGCGCGCGGCGACCACCCGGACGGCATCACGATGGTGCTCCTCGCCGCCGTGGAGGACGACGCCCTTGTGCTGCCGACGATCGGCCGGGCCCTCGGCCTCCACGCCGTCGAGGGCCCCGACGAGGCCGTCGTGAACGCCCTGGGCGGCCGACGTGTCCTGCTCGTGCTCGACAACCTCGAGCAGCTGCCCGGCGTCGGCATCACCGTGACCCGCCTGCTCGAGGAGTGCGACCAGCTCGTCGTCCTCGCGACGAGCAGAGCTGCCCTTCGCGTGCGCGGGGAGGTCGAGTATGCCGTGCAGCCGCTCGCGCTGCCCAGCGGGATCGGCGGCATGGCCGAGGTCGAGGCGGCGCCCGCCGGGATGCTCTTCCTGACGCGGGCGCGCGCGGTCTCGCCGGGTTTCGCCACGACCCCGGACGACGCGGTCGTGGTCACGGCCCTCTGCACGCGACTCGCCGGCATACCTCTTGCTCTCGAGCTCGCGGCCGCACGTGCCCGGCTCCTCTCCCCACGGCTGCTGCTCGATCGGCTCGACGACGCGATGGCCCGTGAGGGATCCGCCGACCTGCCGGAGCGCCAGCGCACGATGCGCGCGACGCTCGACTGGAGCTACCGGCTGCTCACCGAGGCCGAGCAGGCCCTCTATCGTCGGCTCTCCGTCTTCACGGACGGGGCGTCGCTCGACGCCGTGGAGGCCGTGGCCGGCGAGCGCAACGGCGTCCTCGGGCACCTCGAGCGGCTCGTCGAGCACTCGCTCGTACGAGTGACCACCCTGCCGGACGGGTCGGTGCGGCACTCGATGCTCGAGCCCGTCCACCAGCACGCGGCGGCGCTGCTCGGCGGCGAGGAGCACGAGGATGCGCGGTCCCGGCACGCCGACTTCTACCGCACCCAGGCGATCGAGGCCGCCTGTCACTACGAGGGAGCCGACCAGGTCGTCTGGCTCGACCGGTCGGAGCGGGACGCGGGCAACCTCGTCTCCGCCGTCGACCACTGGATCGCCGTGGGGGACGGCCAGCGGGCCGGGGAGATGGCCTGGGCGTTGTGGCTCTTCTGGTGGCTGCGCGGTCACCTCAGGCAGGGTCGTCGTCTGGCCGAGGGCGCCCTGGCTCTCGAGATGTCACCGCCCGTCCGTGTGCGCACGACGTTGACGGCGGCCTCGATGGCGTTCGCGCAGGGCGACATCGAGACGAGCGCCCAGAGGTGGCAGGTCGCCCGCCGCATCGCCGTGGACACCGACGACGCGCTCGGCCGCGCGTTCGGAGAGGCCGGTGAGGGCCTCGCTGCCCTCGCTGCAGGCAGCCTCACGAGCGCCGGCCAGCACTTCGCGCGCGTCCTCGAGGCCGTAGGCCCCGACGACCCCGAGGCCGACTGGATCCTGGGCCTGACCCACGTGTGGCTCGGCACCGTGCACCTGCTCCAAGGTGCCCCCGATGCAGCGATCTCGCGCTACGAGCAGGGGCTGGCGCGTGCTCGCCGTCGCGGTGACCGCCTCACGACCTACGTCGCGCTCTACGGGCTGGTCCAGACCGCCCTGGCGCTCGGGCGACCGGAGGACGCCCGTGGGCTCCTCCTCGAGGGCATCGAGCTCTCCGACGAGACCGGTGACCTCGCCAATCTCGCCTTCTTCCTCGAGAGCCTTGCCGTCGTGGAGGGCTCGACCGGCGACCACTCGCGCGCCACGCTGCTGCTCGGCGCCTCCTCGGCGATGCGTGACCGGGTGGGCTCGGCGGTGTACGGCTACTACCTTCCCGACCCCGATCTCCGGGCCGCGGCCGAAGGCGGCGCCCGGGCACGACTGGGCGACGACGCCTTCGTCGCCGAGCTGACGCACGGCCGCTCGCTGACGCCGAACGAGGCGGTCGCCGTGGCCGTCGGCGACCGGCGCGGCCCTCGGATCGAACGTCCGCGTCGCTGAGCACGGTCGTCGGACCCACCGCTCGGTGCGCCCTGTGGGGGCGCACATGAGGAGAGGCGCCACTCGCTCGGGGGTCCGAGTGGCGCCTCTTCTGACCACTCCATCGGCAGGGCGGGCCGGGGCGTTACAGCGATCCGGGAACTTTCTTCCTGCGCGTGGCTCCGCGAGCCGCAACACGGCGCTCACACGGTGGCAACGGCGACGTCACGTCCGTCGGTCAGCGTGGAGGCACCAGCCCCGACCACGGAGGCCAGACACGCATGACGACGACCGAACGAGGGATCGCCCTCGTGGCCCACGACAACAAGAAGCCCGACCTGCTCCGGTGGGCCGCCTTCAACAGCGAGACCCTCGAGGAGCACCGCCTCTACGCCACGGGCACGACGGGCACCCTGCTCCAGTACGAGCTCGGCCTTCCGGTCACCCGGCTGCTCAGCGGCCCGGTGGGCGGCGACCAGCAGATCGGCGCCCGGATCGCCGAGGGCCTCATCGACCTGCTCGTCTTCTTCTGGGACCCGCTCGAGCCACAGCCGCACGATCCCGACGTCAAGGCCCTGCTGCGCGTGGCCGCGGTCTGGAACACCGCGGTGGCCTGCAACGTCGCGAGCGCCGACCTGATGATCTCCTCACCCCTGCTGTCGGGCGACTACACGCCGACGCGTCCCGACTTCGGAGACCGGTCGCTCACCTACGACGTACCGGCGGGTGGGCCGCCCCTCGTGGCCTGACCCGCGCACACGGGGGCCGCGCCCGCCACGCTGGACGTGGCGGGCACGGCCGCTTCCGGTCAGGTCTGCTGGACCGGGTCCGTGTGCGAGATCGAGCGGGCGGCCGCCGCCCGCGGGAGCCGTGCGGCGGCGGCCAGGCCCGCCACCCCGACCACGCCCAGAGCGGCCATGGCGAGTCCGTAGCCCCGTTCCGGTGTCGTCGTCAGACCGGCGACGAGGATCGTGCCGGCGACGGCCGTCCCGAGGCAGGAGCCGAGGTTGGAGACGCTTCGCGACAGCCCCGAGATCTCACCCTGCCGGTCCTGGCTGAAGCTGGACTGGACCACGTTCACCGAGGGGGTCAGCATCGTGCCGAGGCCGCCCCCGATCATGAGCAGCCCCGGTGTGAAGGCCCAGGCGTTCGACGACCCTGTCACCAGCACGAGCAGCAGGGCGATGCCGCTGGTCGATATGGCGAAGCCCGCCAGGATGAGCGTCCGCTGGGCGAGGCGTTGGGCAAGACGGCCCGCTGCCAACGAGGAGACCAGCAGGCCGACCGTGGCCGCCGTGAAGATCACGCCGGTCGAGATCGCGTCGTAGCCACGCACCACCTGCAGGTACGCCGAGACGACGAACGACACGCCCATGAGGATCAGCCACTGCGCGCTCTGCGTGATGAGCCCGAGGTTCGAGGTGCGGTTGTGGAAGAGCGACGTGGACAGCAGCGGTTCCTCGCCGGCGCGTTCCATGGCGATCACCGATCGGAAGAACCAGAACAGCACCGCTGCACCGAGTGCGAGGAGGGCGACCATCAGCCAGCCGCTCTCGTCGGCGGCCAGGATGCCCATGACCACGAGCACGAGACCGACCGCGGACAGCACCGCCCCGCGGGTGTCGAACTGACGCGTGGGATCGGCTGGCACGGGGTCCTCGATCCGCCGGCTGAGCAGGACGATCACCCCCACGACGACGGCCTGGAACAGGAACGCTGCCCGCCAGCTGACTGCCGAGGTGATCAGGCCGCCGATCAGCGGCCCCGCGGCGGCCCCGACCCCGCCGAGGGCACTGATCACGCCGAAGGCGCGGGCCCGTGAGGTGGTCTCGGTGAACAGCATCGTCGTCAGGATGTAGACGGGCGGGATCAGCAGGGCCGTGCCGACCCCCTCGAGGATCGAGTTGCCCAGGATGAGGACCCCCAGACCCGGGGCCGCCGCACTCATCAGGGCGCCGACGCCGTAGAGGACGAGACCGACGGTGAAGCAGCGCCGCCGGCCGTAGCGGTCGGTCAGCTTGCCGGCCGGGATCATCAGCGCGGCCATGACGAGCAGGAAGATCGTGATGGCCGTCTGCACGCCCTGCACCGTCGTGTCCAGGTCTTCGCTGATGTCGTTGATCATCACGTTCATGTTCGAGCCGGCAAAGCTGCAGATGAACTGGGCCAGGGCCAGCGGGACCAGGACCCTGCGCAGGTCGGTCGAGGTTCGGGCCACGGCTGGAGTCTCGTTCATGGCGTCTCTCCTACGTCGGTGGGATGGGGTGGCCGTCCGCGAGCGAGGCCCTCGCCCGGATGAGCTCGGCGACGGACCATGCCTGGAAGGGGCAGCCGGTCGCGCCATGGGGTGCGTCCCCGTCGGCCGTCTCGGACACCGAGCCGAGCCCGAACTCGGACAGGTGCAGCTCGAGTCCGTCGAGCAGGCCGGTCGTGTCCTCCTGGGCGCGGCGCACCGCGTCCACGTAGGGACCCATGAGCCAGGGCCAGACCGTGCCCTGGTGGTAGGCCCGGTCACGGGCGGCTGGTCCGCCCCGGTGTCGGCCGAGGTAGGCGGGGCCCTCGGGCGACAAGGACCGAAGGCCGACCGAGGTCGTCAGGTCGGCGCGGCAGGCAGCGACGACAGCGGCAGCGGTCCGAGGGTCCTGCACGGGGCCGTGGGGCAGCGACGCGGCCAGCAGCTGGTTCGGCCGGCATTCGGTGTGCGCCCGTCCGGCGTCTTCGACCAGATCGGGGAGGCCGTGCGGGCCGACGGGGAAGAGAGTCCCGAACGAGTCGATCGCCTTGTCTCGCAGCGCGCCCCAGTCGTCGGTGGTGCGCCCGACCCGTTCCAGGAGATCGATGGCGCTCCCGAGCCCGTTGATCCAGAGCGCCTCGACCTCCACGGGATAGCCGGAACGCGGGGTGACCGGCCGGCCGTCGATCCGCGCATCCATCCAGGTCAGGGCCCATCCGTCGGCCCCGCCTCGCACGAGGCCGGTGGCCGGGTCGACGCGGATGCCGAAGCGGGTGCCGGCCCGGTGTGCGGACAGGATGTCGACGACGGTGTCGGCGAGCTGCGCGGCCAGGTCCACGTCAGCGGTGGCTGCAACGTGCCGACCCAGCGCGTGCAGGAACCAGAGCGTGGCGTCGATGGTGTTGTACTCGAGCGTGCCGACGTCAGCGGTGTTGGCCAGCATGCCCTCGGACACGCTGTCGGCCGCTCGGACGAGCACGGAGCGCCCTTCCTCGGCCCGGCCTGTCGCGAGGAAGAGTCCGTCGTAGGAGGTGAACAGGTCACGCGACCACTCACCGAACCACGGGTAGCCGGCCACGGCGGTGGGGCCGCTCGGGGTCCGCACCACGAACCGGTCCGCGGCGACGGCCAGGGTCCGATCGACGGGGCCACGAGCACCGGCCTGCGCAGCGAGCGCGTCGGCCCGGGCCCGGGCCTCGGCCACGAGGGTCACCGCGTCCGGAGACGGGCCGCCCAGATCGGTCGAGGCCGTCACCCCGAGCACGTCACCAGCCCTGAGCTGGGCGGTGAATGTGCCTGCGGCCCAGACGTCCTCGGTCGCACCCAGCCCTCTCGCCACCTCCTCTCGATGGTGGACGCCGCGGTACCACTCGCCCCCGGGACGGTAGTTCGGGCCCTCCACCCGATAGGCGGACTCGAAGACGAGTCCGGACCCGGTCGGCTCCACGTCGGGGTCGGACCCGGCGAACCGGTCACCGTGCTGGTCGCGCCACGTGCACAGCGGAGTCACCTCCAGGCGCGCCTCCCCGCCCAGCAGGCGGTGCACCACCGCCACCGCGCTGAGACCGTGAGCCATGGCCAGCTCGACCTCCAGCTGCACCGCACCGAGGTCGAAGCGCCAGCGCGGCACCCCGTCCACCAGGTCGAACGAGGCGAGCTGCTCGTGCCCGCGCGGATCCACGACGCCGCCTGCCCACTCGTGGGTCGACAGCCGGATACGGCGGTCCCCGACCACGACCACGGTGTCGAGGGCGGCCAGTCCGAGCATCCGGGACGCGCCCGCCGGTGCGGTCGGGGCCACGAGCAGGCCGTGGTACCGACGGGTGTGCAGTCCCGAGATCGTGCCGCAGGCGTACCCGCCGAGCCCGTCGGTCACCAGCCACTCCCTCGACGAGGCCTCGTCGAGGGAGCCGCAGACGCCCCGACCGAACGCGATCCCGGTGGCGCGCCGCGCAGGGCTCACGGGCCCCACGCCTGCTGGTTGCCGGCGAACGGGTCGGGCCGGCAGATCAGGTCTGCCACGAGTCCGGTCCACCCGGTCTGGTGGCTGGCTCCCAGTCCGGCGCCGTTGTCGCCGTGGAAGTACTCGTAGAAGGTCACGTTGTCCCGCCATCGCGGGTCGTCCTGCAGCTTGTCGACCCATCCGTGGCAGGGCCGACGGCCGTCAGGGCCCCTGAGGAACAACGAGATCAGGCGCCGACGCAGGTCGTCGGCGCAGTCGGCCAGCCCCTGCGTGTGCCCGCTGCCCGTGGGGTACTCGACCTCGCCCGCGGCGCCGAGGGACCGGGCGTAACGCTGGAGGTTGCGCAGCACGAGGTAGTTGACCGGCATCCAGACCGGTCCGCGCCAGTTCGAGTTGCCGCCGAACATGCCCGTCGTGGACTCGGCGGGCTCGTAGTCGACCGTGACCGTCGATCCCGCGAGCTCGACCCAGAGCGGGTGCTCGCGGTGATACCGCGACAGACCTCGCAGCCCGTGCGGGGACAGGAACTCGTCCTCGTCGAAGACCCTGGCCAGGACCCGGCGCACCTCCTTCGACGGGACCACACCCATCGCGACCGCATCGGTGCCGGGGACCGGGACCACTCGTCCAGCGCCGCGGTCCGGGTGGCTGGAGACCTGTCGGCCGAGGAAGCCCGAGAAGCGCTTCTGGAGGGTCTCGAGCGTTGCCAGCAGGTCGGGCCCCACGACGACCATCCCCATCAGCGGCAACACCCCGACCATCGACCGCACCT
This sequence comes from Terrabacter sp. Soil810, assembly GCF_001429645.1. Lineage (NCBI taxonomy): Bacteria > Bacillati > Actinomycetota > Actinomycetes > Micrococcales > Intrasporangiaceae > Terrabacter > Terrabacter sp. Soil810. The sequence continues at coordinate 412,578 of NZ_LMSW01000011.1, read as the reverse complement.
TGATCGGGACGGTGCTGCCGTCGGTGGAGTGGAAGACGTCGTAGAAGAAGCCGTCCTCCTCGTCCCAGAGCCCTTGGGAGTGCATGGCGTCGACGATGAGCACGAAGTGCTCGATGAACTTCACCTCGATGTCGGTCCAGGCGTCGTCCTTCTCGGCGAGGATCCTCGCGATCTCCAGGAGGGTGAGCGCGTAGAACGCCATCCAGCTCGTGCCGTCCGCCTGCTCCAGGCGGCCGCCCGGTGGCAGGTGCGACCGGTCGATCGCGCTGATGTTGTCCAGGCCCAGGAAGCCACCGGCGAAGAGGTGGTCGCCCTCCGGGTCCATCCGGTTGACCCACCACGTGAAGTTCATCAGCAGCTTGGGCATCAGGCGGGCCAGGAAGTCGGTGTCGCGCCTGCCGTCGATGTCCCACACGTGCAGGGCCGCCCAGGCGTGCACGGGCGGGTTGGCGTCGCTGAAGGCCCACTCGTATGCCGGGAGGGCGCCGTTCGGGTTCTGGAACCACTCCCGGCAGAGCCCGAGCAGCTGGTACTTGGCGAACGCCGGGTCGAGATGCGCCAGGGCGACCGTGTGGAACGCCATGTCCCAGGCCGCGAACCACGGGTACTCCCACGGATCCGGCATGGACAGGATGTCGCGAGCGTCCACGTTGAGCCACCCGGCATTGCGCCCGGTCCTGCGCTCCGCCGGAGGTGGAGGCTGCGTGGGATCACCCTCGAGCCAGCGCTTCACGTCGTAGCGGTAGAACTGCTTGCCCCAGAGCATCCCCGCGAAGGCCTGCCGCGCCACCAGGCGGGCGTCCTCGTCGACGTCGGCGGGGATCACCTCGGCATAGAACTCGTCGGCCTCGGCGCGACGCTGCTCGAGCACCGTGTCGAACGCTGCGCCGAAGGCGGGCGCCGAGGACGGCGCCCGCAGCCGGACGCGTACGACCTGCGTCTCGCCCGGGGCCACGGTCAGGCGGTACCAGGCCGCGCTCTTCGACCCGACCCGGTCCGGGTTGACCGTCGGCGCACCGGTCACGACGTGGTCGTTGACCCCGTCCTTCGGGTAGTCCGCTGACGAGTCCGAGCCGTACAGCCTCCGGCTGTTGGTCTCGTTCTCGCAGAACAGCAGCTCGGGCGACTCGCCGGCGGGTCCGGGCGCGAGCTCCCACTCGAGCTCGCCGAACCGCGGGTGTTCCACCGCGACCCGGTCGGGGGCCGTCGCCCTCAGCGACGGCCGGGTGGCGCCCACGTCCCAGGACCACGTGTTGCGGAACCACAGCTGGGGCAGGACGTGCAGCGTCGCCACGTCCGGGCCCGCATTGGTGACGCGGACCTCCATGAGCAGGTCGTGCGGGTCGGCCTTGGCGTGCACGACGTCGACCACCCAGTAGCGGTCGTCGTCGAAGACCCCGGTGTCCATGAGCTCGTACTCCGGCTGCGTCTGGTCGCGGCGGCCGTTCTCGGCCACCAGTGCGGCATACGGGTACTCGGCCTGCGGGTAGTGGTAGCGCCAGTGCAGCCACGCGTGGCTCGGCAGGGCGTCGAGGAACCACCAGTACTCCTTGACGTCCTCGCCGTGGTTGCCCTCGGGGCCGGTCAGGCCGAACATCCGCTCCTTGAGGATCGGGTCGCGGCCGTTCCACAGCGCCAGGGCCATGCACAGGTTCTGGCCGACGTCGCTGACGCCTGCCATGCCGTCCTCGCCCCAGCGGTAGGCACGGGAGCGGGCGTGGTCGTGGGGGAAGTAGTCCCACGCAGCCCCGTCGGCGCTGTAGTCCTCGCGCACGGTTCCCCAGGCCCGCTCGGAGAGGTAGGGCCCCCAGTCGTACCACGGGGTGGCCTCGTGGAGGCCGTCCTCGGGGTGGCCGAACGACTCCACCCTGCTGCGTTCCGCACCGGACATGTGGGGCTCCCCTTCGTCGGACGACCAGTACATCGGGTCAACGTGTCAACTGGATGAACTCTGTGGGATCTGCGTGTTACCGGCGAGACCCCGGGCCGAGGAGCCGGCCGGCCGGCCAGCGGTCGGGAGTCCGTTCGCGCGGGCCATGCGAGAGCCGCCCCGACCGGATCACCGCCGGATGTGGTCACTCGCGGTCCTGCTCCCTGGCCGGTGCACGTACCGCGGCGACGACCGACTCGCGGAGCTGGTGCAGGGCCGCCGCGCGGGCACCGGCGAGCTGCGGCCGGTCGCCGTCGAGGGCCGCGACGACCGGAGCTCGGCGCGGCAGGTCGGCTGACCGGCGGCGAAGCTCCTCGACGACGGCGCCGTCGCGCCCCCAGGCGCCCCCGACGACGACCACCTCGGGGTCCGCGAGCGCTGTCACCGCGTCGAGGACGCCCGAGATCGCGGCCCCCAGGGCGACGAGCGTCGTGTCGCCGCTGGGGGCCTCGGCGACCTTCGTCCGCAGCAGATCGACATCGATGGCGGTCGAACCGGGTCGGCGCAGCCCGAGCTGGGCGAAGACCTCGGTCAGACGCACGGCCCGCCCGTCGGGCCCCTCCGTCAGGAGGTGGGCGACCTCCCCGGCCAGGCCGGCGTGACCACGCCGCACCTCACCGTCGGACACGACGGCGCAGCCGAGCCCTTCGTCGAGGTAGAGGTAGACGAAGTCGCTCGAGCCCTCGACGGCTCCGGTCGCACGCTCGGCCCGGGCCGCCCAGTTCACGTCGTTGTCGACGAGGACGGGCCCGTCGACGGCGTCTGCGAGCAACGCCGGCGCGTCGAGGTCACCGACGAGGAAGGGGGCGTCAGGCAGGTGCACCAGGCGGCCGGTCCGGCGGTCCACCGGGTCCGCCGCGCTGACGACCGCCAGGCCGAAGCGCCTGCGCCCCGTCCCGCTCGCCCCCACCTCCGCGACAGCCTCTGTCAGGGCCAGGCCGACGGCGCCGACGCCGGCATCGCGGGCCAGCGCGATCTCGGTCGCGGTGACCACGTCGCCGTAGGCGTCGACGGACTCGGCCATGACGGCGTGCGGGGTGATGCTGACGACGAGGGCGGCCACGCAGTCGGGCGCGAGCGCGTAGTAGGCGCCGGCCCGGCCCCGTCCCGAGCTGCGCTCCCCCGTGTCGACGACGAGCCCGGCCTCGACGAGGCGCCGCACGCCCTCGGAGATCGTGGGTTTCGAGATGGCGGTGAGCGCCGCGATCTCGGCCCGGGTGAGACGGCGGCGGTCCATCAGCGCCCGCAGCACGTGCTCCTCGGTGAGCGAGCGCAGCAGGTCGAGGCTCGGCTTCGCAGAGGGCATGCCGCCATTCTAGTTAGGACTCTTGCCCAAAAGTGCGCGACGCGCTACCGTCTTCATTCGTAAGGAGTCCTGACCAAAGGAGCGCTCATGACCACGACCCACGTCACCCCCTCCGACACGGACCTCCCGCACTGGGAGACCCCGCCCGACGACCTTCCCGCAGCGGTCCGCGAGGTCAAGCGCGCGATGCGTGAGCGCATCGCGGCATCCGGGCGCACGGTCTCCGAGGTCTTCGCCGTCGTCGAGGCCCTAGTCGCCGAGCGCGTCGCCGAGATCCGTGCCGACCACGAGCGCGGAGAGGAGGTCTGGCCCGTCATCGACTACGCCGACATCGAGAACGGCACGATCAGCCCCGAGCAGCTCGACAAGCTGCGCCGTCGCGGGTGCCTCGTCGTCCGCGGCCACTTCCCGCGCGAGCAGGCGCTCGCCTGGGACGCCGGCATCGTCGACTACGTCGAGCGAAACGCCTTCTTCGAGACCTACCGCGGACCCGGTGACGACTTCTTCGGCAGCGTCGGCTCCAAGCCCGAGATCTACCCGGTCTACTGGTCCCCCGCGCAGATGGAGGCCCGGCAGAGCGAGCGCATGGCCACGGTGCAGTCCCTGCTCAACGCCCAGTGGAAGCACGAGTCCGGCGGTGTCACCTGGTTCGACCCCGACCGCGACTCGCTCTACCCCGACCGGATCCGCCGCCGGCCGCCGGGTGCCGACTCCAACGGCCTCGGCGCCCACTGCGACCCGGGCACGCTCGACCTCTGGATGACGCAGGGCTACCAGCAGGCCTTCCGTCACCTCTTCGACGGCAGCGTCGAGCAGTACGACCCGTGGGACGCCGCCCACCGGACCTCCGGGCCGCAGTACCCGGGCACGACGATGTGCTCCGCCTTCCGCACCTTCCAGGGCTGGACCGCGCTGTCCGACATGGACCACGACCAGGGCGTCCTGCACACGGTCCCGATCCCCGAGGCGATGGCATACCTCATGCTTCGTCCGCTGCTCGACGACGTCGCCGACGACGACATGTGCGGGGTCACGACCAACCAGGTCTTCCCCGCCAGCGAGCGGTGGCACCCGCTGCTCATCGAGGCCCTGAGCGGGATCCCCGACGTGCAGGCCGGCGACTCCGTCTGGTGGCACTGCGACATGATCCACAGCGTCGCGCCTGTCACCGACCAGCAGGGCTGGGGCAACGTCATGTACATCCCGGCGGCGCCGTGGTGCGAGCGCAACGAGCGGTATGCCGCCAGCGTGCGCAGGGCGTTCCTCAGCGGTTCCAGCCCGAGCGACTTTCCGGAGGAGCACTACGAGCGCACCTGGCCCGACCGGTTCGCCCCCGAGCAGCTCAACGACACCGGGCGCCGCGGGCTCGGGCTGGACTGAGCCGGGGCCACCGGACCACCGGCCCGCTGCCGTCACTCCGCGAGGAACGCCGCGACCCGCTCCTTCGGCCGACCGATGATGGCGCGCCCTCCCTTGACCAGGACGGGCCGCTGGAGGAGGCGCGGGTGCTCGGTGAGCACCGCGACGACCTGCTCGCGGGTCTCGACGTCGGCCTCGGTCAGCCCGAGCTCGGCGAAGTACGCGTCGCGCCGGACGAGGTCAGTCGGTGCGTCCTCGAGCTTGTCGAGCAGGTCCCCCAGGGCGACCGCGTCGAGCGGGTGCCGCAGGTAGTCCACGACCTCGGCCTCGACGTGGGCCTCGTCGAGGCGCTCCATCGCCGCCCGCGACGTCGAGCAGTGGCTGTTGTGCAGGATCGTCACGTCGCTCATGGCGCCGAACCCTAGCGGCGTGAGCCGACGCGTTGGTGCGAGGCTCGCGCAGCCCTTGTCCCCGGGCACGACACCGGAGGACGATCGACGGGTCAGGTCCGCGTCCACGACGCGTGGTGCTCGAGGAGCGTTCATGGGGATTCGCGACAGGCTCGGCAAGATCAGGCCACGCAAGCAGGGCGGTGCAGCCGACGTGCAGGCGATGGACGTCGCCCGATACACCTTCCTGCTGCGCGTGGCGCCGTCGGACGCGCTCCGGCAGGCGCACCGCGAAGCCTTCGCCACGCTCTCGTCGGACCAGTCGGAGGCCCTGTTCCTCCGTCTCGACCACGACCTGCCGGACGGACTCCGGCCGCCGACGGCAGAACCGGCCGACCTGGCCCAGGCCGCCTTCTCGGCGCAGCTGCTCGACCCTGGACATCTGGTCAGGATCCTGCGCCGCCCGGGCCAGGGCGTCACCGAAGGGCATGCAGCCGGGTCCGGCGCCACGCCGGGCGGCGCGCTGCTCTACGCGCACTCGCTCCTGGCGTCCGTCGCCGGCGCGGTGGCCGTGTCACCTGCGGTCACGGAGTGGCTCGCCGGCTTCTCCAACTCGCCCGAGGCCGCGCAGGTCGACCCTTCGCACTTCGTCCGCAGTCCCGGCGGAGGCACCTACGGCTCGACGCTCGCCCGGCACACCGGCGTCGCCGGCGACTGAGTGGCGGAGGCGGCGCTCACCCCTGTCGTGTGGCGAGCGCCTCGAAGTTCTCGTACAGCTCGGGCACGCCGTGCTCTTCACGCAGCTTCTTGGCGGCGGGCCCGACCCGTGACCAGAGTCCCGACATCCAGAGCCAGTCGAGGACGAGGTCGGTGTCGAGAAGCCCGTTCTTCGTGAGGGTCCCGATCGTCTCGCCCCAGTTGAGGACACGGGAGACGAGCACGTCGTCGGTGGACGCTGTCTCGGGGTCGAAGTCATCGGCCCAGATCGCCTGCTGGGCCTCCTCGATGCCCATGGTGGAGCCCCACTGGGCCACCTGCACGAGCAGTGCTCCGTCGGCCTGGTTCGGCATGTCGCCCTCCCTTGTCATGGCCCTGATCCGGCTCCAAGAACGCTACTCGCCGCCGTTTCGCCGCACAGGTGTTCGTCGGAATGCGGGGCAGCCCGCGGCACCGGGGCGCACCTGGACGACGCTTCGTGCGGTCACCGGCCCATCTCGAGGCCCGGACACACGAAGCCCACCGGCACCGTGACGGGGCCGCGGGGACCTGCGACTGCTACCTTCGTTCCCAGTTGCCGTCCCAGTCCGTCATGTGCGGGCTCGGCACGACGAAGCGGCTGCGCGAAGGTTCGCGTGACGCGCCCGTCGTGACCAGCGGCAGCCTGAGGTCTCCGCACGGGAGGCCTCGCAGACAAGAAGAGGCAACACCAGTGGCAACAGGCACCGTGAAGTGGTTCAACAGCGAAAAGGGCTTCGGCTTCATTGAGCAGGACGGCGGCGGCGCCGATGTCTTCGTTCACTACTCGGCCATCGAGAGCGGCGGCTACCGCGAGCTCCAGGAAGGCCAGAAGGTCGAGTTCGACGTCACGCAGGGCCCGAAGGGTCCCCAGGCGGAGAAGGTCAAGGGCATCTGACCCCCCACAGCCTTCGGTGACTTCGGTCCCGCGCAGATCCCCGACCTCCTGGTCGGGGATCTGCTTTTTCACGGGCGAGCGCCACGTCGAGCAGGGCTCTCGCTCGTCACCTGTCGCCACGAGCATGGAACCCTCGCCATGTGTAGCGACGCGCACAGACACGGGGACTGCTCGCGGCCGATCCTGAGGCATGGACACGACCAGGAGCTTCACGTGCATGATCGGCCGGCACCGCTGGGAGCCCGCAGCCGACCCCACACACGGCCACACCTGCACGGAGTGCGGTAGGCACCGCACCGGTGTGCGCGGCGGCCGCCACGGCGCGGCCCGAGGCCACTCCGCCGGCTTCGGGGCCGAGAGCGGTTGGGGCTACGTCAATGGCGACGGGTTCGGTGGCGGGTTCGGTGGCGGGTTCGGTGGCGGGTTCGACGGCGGCGGCTGCGGTGGCGACGGCGGCGGCAGCTGCTGAGCGCGGACGAGAGGACCGATCATGCGACTGAGGAACGTCCCGTGCTGGGTCATGGGGCACGTGTACCGACGCCAGCCTGGTGACAAGGACGTGATCGTCTGCCAACGGTGCCACCGCCGGGAGCTCCTGGCGGTCAAACGCATGCGTGACAGCGCGGACCGACCCTGGGTGTGATCCCCTCCAAGCCGGCTCGGTCACCCTCGCGGAGGTGGCGAGACGACGAGCTCGCGCGCACCTTCCGAACGGACATCCCGGCCGGTCGCGTCAGACGTTGAAGCGGAACTCCACGACGTCGCCGTCGGCCATGACGTAGTCCTTGCCCTCGATGCGGACCTTGCCGGCGGCCTTGGCGGCGTTCATGTTCCCGGCGGCGACGAGGTCGTCGAACGAGACGACCTCTGCCTTGATGAAGCCGCGCTGGAAGTCGGTGTGGATGACCCCAGCGGCCTGCGGGGCGGTCCAGCCCTTGCCGATCGTCCACGCACGCGACTCCTTGGGGCCGGCCGTGAGGTAGGTCTGCAGCCCGAGGGTGTGGAAGCCGGTCCGGGCGAGCTGGTCCATGCCGGACTCCTCGGCGCCGAAGCTCTGGAGCAGCTCGAGCGCCTCGTCGGGCTCCATCTCCATGAGGTCCATCTCGAGCTTCGCGTTGAGGAAGACGGCGTCGGCCGGGGCGGCGAGCTCGCGCAGCGACTCCTGCAGCTCGGCGTCGGCGAGCTGGTCCTCGTCGAGGTTGAAGACGTAGATGAACGGCTTGGTCGTCAGCAGACCGAGCTGCTTCGCCTCGGCCAGGTCGACCCCGGCGGCCGGCCCGGCGGCATACAGCGTGTGGCCCTCCTCGAGGACCTTCTGCGCGGCGACCGCGAGGTCGACGGCGGCCTTCTTGTCCTTGTTGACCCGGGCCTCCTTCTCGAGGCGGGGCACGGCCTTCTCGAGCGTCTGGAGGTCGGCGAGGATGAGCTCGGTGTGGATCGTCTCGATGTCCCCGGCCGGGCTCACCTTGCCGTCGACGTGCACGACGTCGCCGTCCTCGAACGCGCGCACGACCTGGCAGATCGCGTCGGCCTCACGGATGTTCGCGAGGAACTTGTTGCCGAGCCCCTCCCCCTCCGAGGCGCCGCGGACGATGCCGGCGATGTCGACGAAGCTCACGGTGGCCGGGAGGATCTTCTCGGACCCGAAGATCTCGGCGAGCGCACCGAGGCGCGCGTCGGGCAGCGGGACGACGCCGACGTTCGGCTCGATCGTCGCGAACGGGTAGTTCGCTGCGAGCACGTTGTTCTTGGTCAGCGCGTTGAAGAGCGTCGACTTGCCGACGTTGGGGAGACCGACGATTCCGATGGTGAGTGCCACGAGGACAAGAGTTTAGTGGCGATCGGGCCCGGCTCCGACCACGAGGGCGTATGCCGTCCCGACCGGGTCACGTGATCGTCCACTCCCAGCCGGGCTGCCAGGCGAAGGGCGCGTCGACGAGCTGCTCGAGCGGGACTCCGTCGAGCAGGTGCTGCAGGGCCCACCGGTTGGCCGAGTGGGCGATGACGAGGACGCGATCGCCGTCGTGGATGCGGCGCAGGTCGTCGAGGAGACCGGCTGTCGCGTCGACGACGTCGCGGTAGCTCTGGCCGCCGCCGGGGAACGGCGCGTCGACGTGCTCGAGGCGGAGGCGCTCGAGCTCGGCCACGGGCCTGCCGTTGAGCGTGCCGTAGTCGCACTCGCGCAGCCGGGCGTCCTGGCGCAGGCTCACCTCGCAGTCGCCGTAGGCCAGCTGTGCCGTCTCGACGGCACGGGCCAGGTCGGAGGACCAGACGGCGGCGAAGCCGCTGGCGGGGCGGCGCTCACCGAGCTCGGTGGCGAGGCGACGGCCCTCCTCCGACAGCCGACCGGGGAGCCAGCCTGTCGCGATGCCGGCCTCGTTGTCCTCGGTGATCGAGTGCGTCTCGTAGACGAGCTCGACGCTCATGCGCCCGCCCTGGGCAGCCGGACGCCACAGAGCTGGCGCGACTGGGCCACGAGGTTGCCGGCGGAGTCCCAGATCATGGCGTCCTCCTCCATCATCCCGCCGCCGAGGGTGTCGCTGCCGAGCGTGACCTGCAGCCAGCCCGGCTCGGGCCGGCGGCGCACGTGGCCGGTGAACTCGAGCGTGGGCGTCCAGCCGAAGAGCCCGAGGTCGAAGGCGACGGGCGGGAGCGCGTCGAGCGCCATCATGAGCATGGTCGTGTCGGGGTCGCGCCCGTCACGCAGCCGCAGCCAGCCGCGCATGACGCCACGCATCGAGGGCTTGCCGAGCGCCCACCCGGCGGTGCTCGGGTCGAGGCGCAGGTCGAGGCGCTCGAGGAACTTGGCGTTCGCGAGGAAGTCGGGCGGTGCCTGCTCCGCCGAGACGCACTGCTCGGGTGGGGGCATGTCGGGCGGGCTGGCCTGGCGCTGGACGTCGAGGTCGGTGAGGTTGCCGAACGAGCCGATGGCCCGCATCCGCTCGACCGGCCGGCCGTCGTCGTCGGTCTGGTGGATCGTCATCTGCCCGGTGGAGAGCTTGCGGCCGCAGCGCATCACCTCGGTCGTCACGGTGAACGGCCCCGGCTGCGAGGCGGTCATGAAGTAGGCCGACAGCACGACGGGGTCGACGTGCTCGGTCGTCTCGGTCGGGTCGGCGGCGAGGTGCTCGCCGAGGGCGCGCAACGCCGTCGTCATGACGAGCCCGCCGTTGACGGCGTTGCCGATCATCCACTCCTCGTGGAAGGTGCCGTGCCGCTGGCTGGGGTCCTGGCCGGTCTCGAGCCGGGTCGCGTCGTCGTACTCGCTCACGGACTAGGTGTAACAGACCTCCCGGACGCGCCGCCCACCCCGGGGCGTATGCCGTCCGCCACGTCCCACGGGTCGGGTGGCGCGTGCCGTCGGGTCGGGTGTGGCGTCCCCACGGTGTCGGCGGCATCTGGGACGGTGCTGGCATGGACCTCACCGCTCTGCTCGTCGGGCTCGTCATCGGGGCACTCGTCGGCGGGCTGCTCGCCTGGCTCTCGGCCCGCTCCGCCCTCCTCGCACGGTCGGCCGGCGCCGAGGCCGAGCGCGACGTGCTCCGCGAGCGGGTCTCGGACCTCGAGGCCGCGCGCGACCTCGACGACACGACGGCCACCCTGCTCGCCCCGCTGCGCGACACGATCGGCCGGGTCGAGCGACAGGTCGGGGCGCTCGAGCGCGACCGGTCGCTCCAGTTCGGCCAGCTCGGTGAGCGCCTGACCGAGGTGAGCCGCTCCACCGAGTCGCTCCGCTCCGAGACGGCGACCCTCGCGAGTGCCCTCAACGCCTCCACGGTCCGCGGCGCCTGGGGCGAGGTGCAGCTGCGGCGCGTGCTCGAGCTCGCGGGCCTCATTGCCCGCTGCGACTTCGACGAGCAGGTGACGCGCGTCAGCCGCCACGGCGCGACGGTGCGTCCCGACGCGGTCATCAACCTCCCCGGCGCGCGCCACGTCGTCGTCGACTCGAAGGCGCCGATGGCCCACTTCCTCCAGGCGCACGGCGACACGGTGTCCGAGGTCGAGCGCGCTGAGCTGCTGGCCGCCCACGCGACCTCGCTCCGTCGCCACGTCGAGGGCCTGGCCGCCAAGGCGTACTGGACGGCCTTCACGCGCTCCCCCGAGGTCGTCATCTGCTTCGTCCCCGGCGAGGCGATCCTCGCGACCGCGCTCTCCGACGACCCCGGGCTCTACGAGCACGCCCTGTCACGCAAGGTCGTGCTCGCCTCCCCCGGCACGCTGTTCGCCGTGCTGCGCACCATCGGGGCCATCTGGCAGCAGGACGCCCTCGAGCAGAACGCCCGCGAGCTGCTCGTCATCGGGCAGGACCTCTACGCGCGACTCGCGACCCTCGGCGGGCACGTGACCACCATGGGCCAGTCCCTGTCGCGCTCCGTCGAGCAGTACAACAAGTTCGTCGGCACCCTCGAGTCCCGAGTCCTCGTCACGGCCCGACGGATGCACGAGCTGCACCTGACCACCGAGGCGCCGCCCACGCTCGAGCCGCTCGAGGTGGCCCCGCGCTCGCTCAGCGCGGCCGAGCTGACCGACGACCTCGGGCGCACGGCCCGGGACGAGGCGTTCCTCGGACGGACCGTCGGACGTGGCAGCCAGGGCTCCGTCGGGAGCGACGACCCAGTTCGCGGCGCCGACGCGGACCCGCGCGAGCAGTCCGCCTGAGCGGTCCTTCGAGCGTGCCGGCGTGACCGGTTTCTCGGGGCGCCATCTTCAGGATGTCCGATTCATCCGGGAAGTGGACACCTGCTATGGCGCCACGGACAATACGCGCGTGGGATTGGGTAGATCGTGACCGGGGCGGGGGGCCCGGGTCCCGAGGACTCCAGAGCGCCGGGGCGGCGCATCGGTCCGTACGAGCAGAGCCTGCGCGAGTCGCGCGAGCGTGTCGAGGCGGCCGCGCGCGAGCATGCCCGCCGGCGCCGGCGCACCCGTGTCGTTGCCGCCGTCGCGACCCTCGCCGTCGTGGCGGGAGTCGGCTACGGCGCCTTCCGCTACCTCGGACTGCGTGAGGTCCCGACCGCCCTGCCCACCACCGCTGCACAGCCGACGTCGTGCGCCCACCCGGTCAAGGTCCGGGTGTCCGTGGCCCCGGCCATCGCCCCTGCCGTCGCCGCCGCGGCCGAGTCGCTCGCCTCGCGCTCCGACGCGCCCTGCGCCGCCTACACCATCGACGCCGAGGAACCCTTCTCGGTCGCGGGTTCACTGGGCGGCGCCGGGCGCCCGGACGCGTGGATCACCGACTCGTCCGTCTGGATCGGCCGCGCCAACGCCGTGTCACGCGCCAGGGTCACGCCCGGCGAGCCGTTCGCGACGAGCGCGGTGCTCGTCGCGATGACGGACGAGAACGCGTCGAGGCTCGGCAGCCGCCTGCGCTGGGCCGACCTGCTCGGCGGCGCCGTCCCCCTGCGCATCCCCGACCCGAACCGGTCGGCCATCGCCCGCATCGCGCTCGGTGTCGCGGCGTCGTCGCTGACCGACGCCAGGCTCCGGGCCCTGGCGGTGGCCTCCGCCCCGACCGCCAGCGGCGGAGTGAGCCTCGACGACATCGCGAAGGCCGACCAGGGCCTCGGGGCCGTCGTCTCGCAGGCACAGCTCGTGGCATGGAACGCGGCGCAGCCTGAGGAGTCGCTCGCCGCCGTCGCCCCGGCCGAGGGAGCGCCGGCCCTGGAGTACTCCCTCGTCTCGCTCACCACCGACACGGCCAAGGCCGGCCTCGTCACCGCGCTCGAGCACCACCTCACCTCCGCCGATACGCGAAAGGTGCTGCAGGACAGCGGTTTCCGAACGCCCGACGGCAACCCGACGGATCCCTCACCGCTGTACGGGGAGATCCGTGTCGCAGGCGATGCCGAGGGGGCGTCCCTGACGAAGGCGGCCGGCCTCTGGAACGCCGCGGCGCGGAAGACCCAGGCCCTGCTCGCCGTCGACGTGTCGGGCTCGATGCTCGAGCGCACCGACAACGGCACTCGTCTCGCGATCGTCCAGAAGTCGACGGCTCGGGCCGTGGCCGCGGTCTCGCCGACGACCGTCGCGTCGCTGTGGATCTACTCGCTCCACGTCGGCAGCCGCGCCGACGACTACCGGCAGCTCACCGGCTACGCCGGACTCGGCGTGAGCAAGAGCCTCGGCGCCCTCGACGACGCCGTCTCCGGACTCGACACGTACGTCGGCGGCGGCAGCGGCCTCTACGACACGATCGCCGCCGCCTACGACCGGGCCCGGTCGGCGTGGCGGCCCGGCTACGCCAACACCCTCATCGTCGTCGCCGACGGCCCGAACGAGGACGACTACGGCCTGACCCTCGAGCTGCTGAAGAAGCGCCTCGCGTCGGCCAAGGACCCCAAGCGGCCGGTGCGGGTCGTCATCCTGGGCATCGGAGGCCGTGCCGACGACGCCGCGATGCGTCAGGTCGTCAGCATCACCGGCGGGCAGTACGTCTCGACCGAGACCGTCGAGGAGCTCCGGCCGGTGCTGGCGAAGGCGCTCGGGGGCTGACCCTCGCGGCGGCGTGACCGCCGCCGGTGTCAGTGGAGCGAGCCGGAGTCCTCAAAGGCGGCGTCGTGCCGGAGCGTGCCGGCGTCCTCACCCTTGCGGGCCTTGAGGTCACGACGCAGCTCGTTGGGCAGCGAGAAGAGCAGCGACTCCTCCGCGGCGATGACCGCCTCGACCTCGCCGTAGCCCCGCTCGGCCAGCCAGGTCAGCACGTCGCGCACGAGTACCTCCGGCACGCTGGCGCCCGAGGTGACGCCGACCGTCGAGACGCCGTCGAGCCAGGCCTCCTCGATCTCGTCGGCGAAGTCGACGAGGTGGCCGTCGCGGGCACCGTGCTCGATCGCGACCTCGACGAGACGCACCGAGTTGGACGAGTTGCGCGACCCGACGACGATCATGAGGTCGGTGTCCTTGGCCATCTGCTTGACGGCGAGCTGGCGGTTCTGGGTGGCGTAGCAGATGTCGTCGGAGGGCGGGCTCTGCAGCGCCGGGAACTTCTCCTTGAGGCGGGCGACCGTCTCCATCGTCTCGTCGACCGACAGCGTGGTCTGGGACAGCCAGACGACCTTCTCGGGGTCGCGCACGCTGACGTTGTCGACGTCGTCGGGCCCGTCGACGAGCGTGATGTGCTCCGGCGCCTCGCCCGCCGTGCCCACGACCTCCTCGTGGCCCTCGTGCCCGATGAGCAGGATGTCGAAGTCGTCGTCGGCGAACCGCACGGCCTCGCGGTGCACCTTCGTCACGAGGGGGCACGTCGCGTCGATGGTCTTGAGGCTGCGGGCCCTGGCCTCCTCGTGGACGACGGGGGCCACGCCGTGCGCGGAGAAGATGACCGTGGCGCCCTCGGGCACCTCGTCGGTCTCGTCGACGAAGATCGCGCCGCGCTTCTCGAGCGTGGTGACGACGTGCTTGTTGTGCACGATCTGCTTGCGGACGTAGACCGGCGGACCGTAGAGCTCGAGGGCCTTCTCGACCGTCACGACCGCCCGGTCGACGCCGGCGCAGTAGCCACGTGGCGCCGCGAGGAGGACCTTCTTGGCGGACATCTGGTCGGCTGGCTCGCTCATGGCCCCATCGTAGGGGGGCGCACCCGCCGTTCCCGATTCGCCGTCCGGGCCGCGACCACCCCGCAGCGAACGAGGACGTCGTGTGCCGGAACGTCCTCGAGCAGGCCGCGTACCTTGGGCAGGGCGAACGCGCGGTGCTCGGGCTCTGCCTCCGCGTCGAGCAGCACCCCGACCTGACCGGCGAGGACGTTGAGCCACACCGCCACCCCGCTCGCGAAGAGCTCGGGCCCATCGGGCAGCGGGCCCCTCCCGCGGCGCCGTATGCCGCCGCCAGCAGCCCCAGCGCCGCCTCGTCGGGCACGTGGTGGAGCAGCACGGTGCCCACCTCCCGGGCCGGGTCGTGCGCGCCGACGTCGTCCCAGTCGACCAGCCACCGCGTGCCGTCCCGCTCGACGAGGGTGTTGTTCGCCTTGAGGTCGCGGTGACAGAGCATCGGGCTCCGGAGCGGTACCGAGGTCGCCCGGGCGCCGAGCTCGCCGAACTCCGCTGCCCGGGCCCTCATTCGTGGCGCCACTCCGTGCCGACGGCCACGGCCAGAGCGGCGAGCTCGGCCCAGTCGACCGTCGACGCGGTGTAGGGCGCGTGGACCGTGTCACCCGGGGCCGGGTCGAGCGCGAGCCCGTGGATGAGGGCGCCCTGCCCCAGCACCCAGCGCTGCGCGGCGAGGTCGGAGCGGTCCGGTACGACACCCGGGGCGAAGACGTGGACGCGCCACCCCGTCCCGGACGCGTCGCGCACGAGGACCGAGCCGTCGCGAGCGAGGACGGGCCTCGGCGCGAGCAGCCCGGCACCCAGGCACCTCTCGACGAAGGCGACCTCGTGACGCGCTCTGGACTCGACCACCCCGTCAGGGTCCTCTCGCCAGAAGGCCCGCTTGACGGCATACGCGCCCGTGTCGGTGACGAGGCGGTGGACCTCGCCCACGGCGCCTCGCGCCACCCACTCCATCGACCGGACCCGAACGAGCCCGAAGTTGTCGGCCACCCAGCGTGCGGTCTCGGCGGACCCGGCAGTCACCGCGCCGACGCCAGGTGTGCGGCACGGAACCCGCAACACCTTTAGGGTGACGCGGGTGAGCATGACGAGCCCGCTGCCCGACAAGGCCGCCGACACGACGGCCGAGCAGCCGTGGCCGGTGCGGGTCCTCAGCCTCAAGATCTCCGGCTACGTCGACCGGATGAGCCAGCTGTGGGTCGAGGGTCAGGTCGTGCAGTTCAACCCTCGCGGCGGCACCGCGTTCCTCACGCTGCGTGACCCCGACGTCGACATGTCCCTGTCGGTCTCCGTGCCGATGAACGCCGTCAACGCCATGCCGATCCCCCTCGCCCAGGGCGCCCGGGTGGTGCTGCAGGCCAAACCGACCTTCTGGACCAAGCGCGGCACCCTCCAGCTCGAGGCGCGGCAGATCCGTCCCGTCGGCATCGGCGACCTCCTCGCGCGCGTCGAGATCCTCAAGCGCACGCTCGCTGCCGAGGGCGTCTTCGACGCGGGCCGCAAGCGACCGATCCCGTTCCTGCCCCACCGCGTCGGACTCATCACGGGCCGCAACTCCGCGGCCGAGAAGGACGTCGTCGAGAACGCCCGGCGCCGTTGGCCCGCAGTCGTTTTCGAGATCCGTGAGGTCGCCGTGCAGGGTGCGTCGGCCGTCACCGAGGTCGTCGATGCCCTGCGCGAGCTCGACGCGATGCCGTCCGTCGACGTCATCGTCATCGCCCGCGGCGGTGGGGCGCTCGAGGAGCTGCTCCCCTTCTCCAACGAGGCGATGGTCCGTGCCGTCGCCCAGGCGCGCACTCCCGTCATCAGCGCCATCGGGCACGACGTCGACACGCCGCTGCTCGACCTCGTCGCCGACTGGCGGGCATCCACGCCGACCGACGCCGGCAAGAAGGTCGTCCCCGACGCCGCCCACGAGCGCGCCCTCGTCGACGCCGCGCGCGACCGGGTGCGCCGGGCCCTCGTGCGACGGGTCGAGGCGGAGCGGTCGGGCCTGCGGTCCCTCGTCTCACGTCCGGTGATGGCCGACCCGGTCGCCCTGGTCCGCGTGCGCCGCCAGGAGGTCGCGGCCCTCCGGGCGCGGGCCACCGCCCGCATCGAGGCCCGGCTGCACCGGGCCGCCGACCAGGCCGAGCACCTGCGCCGCCAGGTCGTCGCGCTCTCGCCCCAGTCGACCCTCGAGCGCGGCTATGCCGTCGTGCAGCACCGGGACGGCCGGATCGTCATGGACCAGGACGACGTCGGCGTCGGCGAGCTGCTGCGGGTGCGTGTCGCGCGTGGCGACTTCGGCGTGCGGCCCGTCACGGCCGGCGCCGAGGATGCACCGCCGAAGGCCGCGACGCGCGGGACCGCGGCCCGGAAGGCGACGAGCAGCCCTGCCACGATGGCGGCCTCGCCGCGCAAGCCCCGAGCCACCGGTCGAGCCGCCACCCCGAAGCCGGCGAGCGGCGACGACGGCGCGGCGTCGTAGGGTGGCGCCCATGGCTGACGCGACGACCACCGACGGCTTCCCCGACATCGCCGGGATGCGCTACGAGGACGCCCGCGAGGAGCTCATCGCGATCGTCGCCAAGCTCGAGGCCGGGCAGGCCCCGCTCGAGGACTCGATGCAGCTCTGGCGTCGGGGCGAGGCCCTCGCGGCGCACTGCGCGACCTGGCTCGACGGCGCGCAGGCCGAGATCGAGCGGGCGACCCGTCCCCCGGCTCCGGCCGGGGAGCTCCACGCCGACGACGAGATCTTCGACGAGGACGACGAGTCCTGAGCCCGGCGGGTCCTCGCGCCGAGGCCGGTGAGACGGTCGTCAGCCGGTCGTGGTCGAGGGAGTCGGCGTGACGCCCGCGGCCGGGGTCACGCGCGCCAGGGCCGCGACGAACGCCTTGAGCTCGTCCTCCGGTGCCGTGCCGCTCGCCACGAGGGTCAGCCCCCGCGCGCCCTCACCCCGGACGACGTAGGCGACCTGGCCCGCATCGCTCGCGACGAACCTCTCGAAGGCACGGCCCGACACCGTCACGGTCCCGGCTGCCTCCCCGTCGTCCACCGAGCGGGCGACCCAGCCCTGCGTCGCACCCACGGCCTGCTTGAGGGCGATGTCGGCCCCGCTCGGGGTCGTCCACACCGTCGTGAAGGTGGGCACCTTCTCCGTCCCGGGCGCGTACGTCGCCACGGTCGGCACCCAGCCCTCGCCGAGGCCCTGGGGCAGCTGGACCGGCCAGGCCGTCTGCGCCGCGACCTGGCTCGCCTTGCCCGCCGCGTCGACGGCCGGCCGCTGCACCTGGGTGATGCGCGGGACGACGGCGACGAGCGCGAGCACGAACAGGCCGATGACGAACATCGAGCGGAACATGTTGGGAAAGGTGCCCAGCGAGTAGCGGCTCGGTGGGGCCGCCTGCGCGGGGGACTCGGTCGCCTCGGGCTGCTCGGTCGCCTCCGTCGTCTCGGGCTGCTCGGTCGCCTCGGGCTGCTCGGTGGCCGGCGCAGGGGTGCTCTCTGCCGAGGGTGTCGACGGCGTCGACGGGGTGCTCATGACCCCATGCTCCCCGACTCCCGGACGCGGTCCAAACCCGGGTACGGCCACCGATAGGCTGGCGCCGACTCGTTCTGCGCCGACGGAGGACCTTTGATGAAGCACAGCCAGCCGGATCGCAACCTCGCTCTCGAGCTGGTCCGGGTGACCGAGGCAGCGGCCATGGCCGGAGGCCGGTGGGTCGGTCGCGGCGAGAAGAACAAGGCCGACGGTGCCGCGGTCGAGGCGATGCGGGCCATGATCTCGACGGTCAGCATGCGCGGCGTCGTCGTCATCGGCGAGGGCGAGAAGGACAACGCCCCGATGCTCTTCAACGGCGAGCAGGTCGGTGACGGCACCGGTCCCGAGGTCGACGTCGCCGTCGACCCGATCGACGGCACGACGCTGACGGCCAAGGGCATGAACAACGCCGTCGCCGTCATGGCCGTCGCCAACCGGGGGGCGATGTACGACCCCTCCGCGGTGTTCTACATGGACAAGCTCGCGACCGGCCCCGACGCGGCCGACGTCGTCGACATCCGCCTCCCCGTCGCCGAGAACATCCGGCGCATCGCCAAGGCCAAGAGGGAGACGCCGGCCGACGTCACGGTCGTCATGCTCGACCGGCCGCGGCACGAGCACCTCGCCGAGCAGATCCGCGACACCGGCGCCCGCATCCGCTACATCGTCGACGGCGACGTCGCCGGAGCGGTCATGGCCGCCCGCCCGGGCACCGGCGTCGACCTGCTCCTCGGCATCGGCGGCACGCCCGAGGGCATCATCGCCGCGTGCGCCATCAAGTGCACCGGCGGCGTCATCCAGGGCAAGCTCTGGCCCAAGGACGACGACGAGCGCCAGAAGGCCCTCGACGCCGGCCACGACCTCGACCGCGTCCTGTCCACCGACGACCTCGTCGTCGGCGAGTGCTTCTTCGTCGCGACGGGGATCACCGACGGTGAGCTGCTCCGCGGCGTGCGCTACGGCGCGAAGTCGGCCCGCACCAACTCCCTCGTCATGCGCTCGCGCAGCGGCACCATCCGCACGATCGACAGCGAGCACCGCTTCGACCGTCCGGGCTGGTTCGGCAGCACCGACATGATCGACGAGTGAGGGGCACCACCATGTCCGACGCCACGCCCGTCCGCACCCTCGTCGTCGGCGAGGCCCTCGTCGACGCGGTCACGACCCCAGGCGGTGACACCGACGAGCACGTGGGTGGCAGCCCCGCCAACGTCGCCTTCGGCCTCGCCGCGCTCGAGCACCCCGTCGACCTCGCGACGTGGATCGCGACCGACGAGCGCGGTCGCCGCATCGAGGAGGTGTGCCGTGGGCGCGGGGTCGCCCTGACGGCGGGCTCACAGGGCGCACCCTTCACCTCCGTCGCGCACGCCACGCTCGACGCCACCGGTGCCGCGACCTACGTCTTCGACCTCGAGTGGCAGGTGGCCGCGGTCCCCGGCCTCACGGCATACGGCCACGTCCACACCGGCAGCATCGCCGCCGTGCTCGAGCCCGGCAGCGGCCAGGTGCGCGAGATCCTCGCCGCCGCCCGCGAGCTGGGTGCCACCGTGTCCTACGACCCGAACGCGCGACCGTCGCTCATGGGTCGACCCGAGCAGGCCCGGCGCACGATCGAGAGTTCCATCGCGCTGTCCGACGTCGTCAAGGTCAGCGACGAGGACATCGAGTGGCTCTGCCCCGGCGAGTCGGTCGACGACGTCGTCCGCGCATGGGGCGATCTGGGCGCCGCGCTGGTCGTCGTCACCCGTGGGGACCAGGGTGCGGTCGTTCGCGTCACGCGCACCGGGGAGCAGCAGTCACTCCCGGCGCCCTCCGTCACGGTCGTCGACACGGTCGGTGCCGGGGACTCCTTCATGGCCGGGCTCGTGTCCGGGCTGCTCGACGCCGGGCTGCTCGGCGGTCCGTCGGCGCGGACCCGCCTCCACGCGGCCTCCCTCGCCGACGTCGTGCCCGCCGTGGAACGCGCGCTGCGCACCGGGGCGCTCACGGTCGAGCGCGCCGGAGCCCATGCTCCGGCGCGAAACGACCTGGCCTGAGAACAAATCGGGCATTCGACAAGAGCCCAAGGAGTCGGGCACCATTCTGCGCGACTCGCCGGATAGTTTTGGCCGGTGTTTCACCCTGACGCCCCGGTGCCGGGGCGTCCTCATGTGAGGAAACCTCGTGTCCAACCCCACCCCTCCACAACGCCCTGTCGGCCCGTACGAGCAGAGTCTCATCGAGAGCCGCGCCAACCGTAAGGCCCTCGAGGCCCGGATCGCCGCGGCTCGGCGCAACCGAGTCATCGCGGCCGTGCTGGGCGTCGTGCTGCTCGCCGGTGCCGGTGCCGGCGGCTTCGTCTGGTGGAAGGGTCGGGAGGCGGCGCCCGTAGCCGCCCTCACGGTGGCCCCGGGCAAGTCCTGCCCCGACCGCACGCCCGTCTCGGTCTGGGCGTCCGAGGCGGCCCAGCCCGCGGTGCTCGCGCTCGCCAAGGAGTACCAGGCCGACCCGGCGTCCCCGTGCGTCGACTACGTCGTCAAGGGCAAGGCGCCCATCGAGGCGATGATCGGTCTGGGGCAGGGGCAGCCGGACCGGCCCGACGCCTGGATCCCCGACTCGCCGCGCTGGGTCGAGCGCGTCAACGAGACCGCCAAGCTCAACGCCAAGCCGGCCGGCGCCTTCGCGAAGAGCCCGCTCGTCATCGCCATGGACCCCGCCCAGGCCGCCAAGCTCGACGGCCAGCCGAAGTGGCTCGAGCTCGTCGCGTCCGACAGCCCGATCCGGATGAGCGACCCCCGATCGACGACCGCCGGAATGCTGACGCTGGCGTCGGCCCTGCCCGAGCTGTCCAAGGAGCAGGGACGCGTCGTCATCCCCAAGCTCGCCAAGGTCGCGGCACCATCGATCGACGACCTCTTCGGCGACTACAACGCCGACCCGACGACCGCAGCGGCGTTCCCCGTGTCCGAGGCGGACCTCATCGACCACAACCGCCTCTACCCCGACCACAAGATGGTGTCGGTGACGCCGAGCGAGGGCACCCCGGCGTTCGAGTTCTCCCTCGTCAACGTCGCGACGGACCCGGTCCGTGACCAGGCCGTCGAGCTGCTCCGCGCCTACCTCATGACGCCGACAGCGGCCAAGATCTTCGCGCAGTACGGCATCCGCTCGACCGCCGTCCCGGTCACCATGCCGACCCCGCAGGGCAGCGTCGGCGAGGTCAAGATCGGTCCCGGCCCCGACGCCGAGACCGTGACCGCGGCCACCAACGTGTGGCAGTCGGCCACCACCGACTTCTCGATCCTGTCCGTCTTCGACGTCTCCGGATCGATGAAGGAGAAGGTCGGCGACACGACCCGCGTCGCCATCACGCAGGAGGCGGCCGGCATCGCCCTGGCGGCCCTGCCGAAGACGACGAAGCTCGGGCTGTGGGTCTTCTCCATCGACAAGGGCGGCCCTGGCCAGGACTGGCGCGAGCTCGCCCCCATCGGACGGCTCGACGACGACTCCCACCGGGCCGTCGTCGCGACGGCCGCGAGCACCCTCGCCAAGAACGTCGGCGGCGGCACCGGCCTCTACGACACCATCTGGGCGGCCTACCAGAAGGTGAAGTCGCAGTACGACCCGAACCGGGTCAACGCCGTCGTCATCCTCACCGACGGCCGCAACGAGGACCCGAAGGGCATCTCGCTCGAGCAGCTCAAGGCCAACCTCACGGCGGCGACCGACCCGTCCAAGCCGATCGCGATCACGACCATCGGCATCGGGCCCGACGTCGACCCGAAGGCCCTGTCGCAGATCTCGAGGATGACCTACTCCGACTTCTACGCCGCGCCCTCCCCGGCCGACATGACGACGGTGCTCGCGCGGGCCCTCTTCGACCACGAGTGCAAGAACGGTCGCTGCGTCTGACCGGACGGTCCAGACGGCGTCGTCGCCACACCTTTCACAGCAGAAACATGCACGACCCCCGGTCCGCCGGGGGTCGTCGTTGTTTCGGGGCTGTCCCAAGACGGCGTTTCGCGGGTAGGTCACGGGCAGGTCACCCCCACTAGACCCCGCCTGCGGCGACGCGGTAGGAATGAGGTGTTCCACGTGACCATGGTCACGTTGATCGGTGGGGATCGACGCACAACTCAACGACGAGGAGCGACCATGAGCGGTATCCCAAGACGTGCACTGAGGGCTGGCGGGGTGGTCGCAGCCGCTGCACTCGTGCTGACCGGCTGCCTGCAGAACCCCAACGCCACCGGTGGTTCCGGCGGCGCCGGAGGTACCGGTGGCGGGTTCGCCGACGGCGGATCGGCCGACGGCGACAAGGTCGTGACGATCCTGGGCGCGTTCGGCGGCGACGAGGAGAAGAACTTCAACGCCTCGCTCGCCGAGTTCGAGAAGGCCAGCGGCATCGACATCAAGTACACCTCCGACCAGGACTTCACGACGACGATCAAGCAGAAGGTCAGCTCCGGCGACTCACCCGACATCGGTCTCTTCCCGCAGCCCGGCGGCATGCTCGAGTTCGCAGCCCAGGGCAAGGTGCAGCCGATCGACACCTACCTCGACTACGACAAGCTGCAGGGCACCCTGCTCCCCGGCTTCCTCGACGCGGGCCGCTACAAGGGCCGTGTCTACGGCGCCCCGATGCGCAACGCGGTGAAGAGCATCGTGTGGTACCCCAAGGCCGCCTATGAAAAGGGCGGCTACAACCAGTCGCCAGACACGATCCAGCAGCTGCGCGCCGACGTCGCCGACAAGATCGCCGCCACCGGCATCACCCCCTGGTGCATCGGCTGGGAGTCCGACCAGGCCACCGGCTGGGTCGGCACCGACTGGGTGGAGGAGCTCATGTTGCGGATGTGGGGTCCGGATGTCTACGACGACTGGACCTCGCACCGCATGCCGTTCAACGACCCGAGGGTCGTCAAGGCCCTCGACGAGGCGGCCAAGTTCAACAAGGACCCGCAGATGGTCCTCGGTGGCACCAAGGGCGTGCTCAACACCGCCTTCGGCGACGCCATGACCCCGGCGTTCGCCAACCCGCCGAAGTGCATGCTGCACCGCCAGGGGAACTTCGCCACGACGTTCTACCCCAAGAACGTCCAGGCCGACCTCGACAACCAGGTGGGCATCTACGTCTTCCCGAAGTTCTCGGGCGGCTACGACGGTGCGGCGATCCTGGGCGGCGGTGACCTCGCATCGCTGTTCAACGGCAACGACCCGGACGCCCAGAAGGTCATGGCGTTCCTCACCTCCGACAAGTTCGGCGGCCCGTGGGCCAAGGCCGGCGGCTGGCTCTCGCCGCACAAGACCTTCGACCTCAGCAACTACCCCAACGAGACGACGAAGAAGATCGCTCTCATCGCCAACAAGGCGAGCGTGCTGCGCTTCGACGGCTCGGACCTGATGCCCAAGTCCATCGGCTCGGACGTCTTCTGGAAGGAAATGGTCAAGTGGGAGAACGGTCAGTCCTCGCAGCAGACGGCTGACAACATCGAAGCGGCTTGGCCGAAGTCATGACCGCCGACACCAGCGCGGCAGCGCCGCGACAGCGAATGCGCACCGGGGACGACCCTGACGCACACCTGCGGACCAACCCGCTGAAGCTCGTGATCGGCCTCGTGGGGATGCTCGCGATCGTCTGGGGCCTGGCAAACCTCTTCCTCGCCTTCGCCTACTACCCGCAGTGGTTCGGGAGCAACAAGTTCATCATCGGCGTCCTCGCCATCATCGGCGGTGTCGGTGGAGCAGCGCTGCTCTTCTACTTCCTCAACATGTTCGTCGAGGGGCTGCCGCGGCGGCTGTCCGAGGGCGCGATCCCCTACGCCTTCGTCCTGCCAGGTCTGTTCTTCGTCGCACTGATGCTCATCTACCCGACGTTCCAGACGATCAACTACTCGTTCGCGAACGCCGACAGCACGGCGTACGTCGGGCTGCAGAACTACAAGACGATCTTCGGCAGCAGCGAGTTCTGGCAGTCCGTCGTCAACAACGTCCTGTGGCTGCTCGTCGTACCGGCGGTCGTCGTCGGGTTCGGCGTCATCGTCGCCGTCCTCGCCGACAAGTTGTCCGCCTCGGGCGAGAAGGTCGCCAAGAGCATGATCTTCCTGCCGATGGCCATCTCGGCCGTCGGTGCGTCAGCCATCTGGCTGCTCATCTACGCCTACAACAACCCGGGCCAGGCCCAGACGGGTCTGCTCAACGCCATCTGGGTGGGACTCGGCGGTCAGCCGCAGACCTGGCTCGCGATCTCCACGGCGAAGCTCAACTCGATCCTGCTCATGGTGATCCTCATCTGGCTGCAGGTCGGTTTCGCCATGGTGCTGCTCAGCTCCGCCATCAAGGGCGTGCCCGAGGACACCATCGAGGCCGCCCGCATCGACGGTGCGAGCGAGCTGCAGATCTTCTGGCGCGTCATCATCCCGCAGATCAAGGGCACGATCATCACGGTCTTCGTGACGGTCTTCATCATGGTGCTCAAGATCTTCGACATCGTCTACGTCACGACCAACGGCGCCTACGACACCAATGTCATCGCCAACCTCTTCTTCAACAAGCTGTTCGCGCAGAGCGAAGCGGGGCAGGCTACTGCCATCGTCGTCGTCCTGCTCCTCGCGGTGACACCGCTCATCTGGTACCAGATCAAGCACTTCCGCGACGAGGAGGCAAACCGATGAGCCGCTCACTCATGAAGGACGGGCGGCCCCGCAGCCCGTTCTCGATGGTCACCATGGCGATCCTGGCGCTGCTGTGGACGATCCCGACGCTGGGTCTGCTCGTCACCTCGTTCCGCTCGCGCGACGACGCCGCGACCTCCGGCTGGTGGACGGCCCTGCTCAACCCGTTCGGCTCCGACTGGACGACGAGCAACTACGCGGGCGCATGGACCGGGGCCGACCTCAGCTCGGGCTTCATCAACAGCATCGTCGTGGCGATCCCGGCCACGGTCATCCCGATCATGTTCGCGGCCTTCGCCGCCTACGCCTTCACCTTCATGGACTTCCGGTTCAAGGAGCTCATCTTCCTGCTCATCATCGCCGTCATGGTCGTCCCCATCCAGGTGGCGTTCCAGCCGATGCTCAACATCCTGGGGCCGCGCGGCCTCGGCATCAGCGGCGAGTACATCTCGGTGTGGCTGCTGCACACGGGTTTCGGCATGCCCTTGTGCATCTACACCCTGCGCAACTACATGAGCACGCTGCCGCGCAGTGTGGTCGAGTCGGCCAAGATCGACGGGTGCAGCCACTTCCAGACCTTCTGGAGGCTCGTCGCGCCGATGTCCATCCCGGCCATCGCGGCGTTCGCCACGCTCCAGTTCCTCTGGGTCTGGAACGACCTGCTCATCGCCAAGCTCTTCCTCAAGAGCGAGAACACCACCGTCATCGTCAAGCTGCAGCAGCTGCTCGGCACGCAGGGTCAGGGCGCGGAGCTGCTGACGGCCGGCGCGTTCATCTCGATCATCGTCCCGATGATCGTCTTCATCACGCTCCAGCGGTTCATGATCCGCGGCATGACCTCCGGCGCGGTCAAGGGCTGAGGCACCCGCCTCGGCGCCCCGCACCGACCTGCTCGCCAGTCCCCTCCCGGCCGTCACTAGGCTGGGAGGGGACTGTCGTATGCCGTGGGGCTCGGCGGCATACGCCCGAACAGCTCGAGCCCACCTGTGATCGCAAGGAGCGTTTCGTGGCCGACTTCGCCTACGAGGACCTGCTGCCGATCGGCGCCGACGAGACGCCCTACCGGCTGCTGACGACCGAAGGCGTGCGCGCCGTCGACGGGCCGGGAGGACGCACGTTCCTCGAGGTCGACCCGGAGGCCCTGCGGCTGCTCACCGAGACGGCCATGCACGACATCGCGCACTACCTGCGCCCGGCGCACCTCCAGCAGCTGCGCACCATCCTCGACGACGAGGAGGCGAGCAACAACGACAAGTTCGTCGCGCTCGACCTGCTCAAGAACGCCAACATCGCGGCCGGCGGCGTCCTGCCGATGTGCCAGGACACCGGCACGGCGATCGTCATGGGCAAGCGCGGCCAGCACGTGCTGACCGCGGGCACGGACGAGCAGGCGATCAGCGAGGGCGTCTACGACGCGTACACCCGCCTCAACCTGCGCTACTCGCAGATGGCGCCGATCACGACGTGGGAGGAGAAGAACACCGGCTCCAACCTGCCCGCCCAGGTCGAGCTCTACGCCGACACGCTGCCGGGCCACGCGGCGCAGTACAAGTTCCTCTTCATGGCCAAGGGCGGCGGCTCGGCCAACAAGAGCTATCTCTACCAGGAGACGAAGGCGATCCTCAACGAGGACGCGATGATGCGCTTCCTCGACGAGAAGCTCCGCTCGCTCGGCACGGCGGCGTGCCCGCCCTACCACCTCGCCATCGTCATCGGGGGCACGAGCGCCGAGTTCGCCCTGAAGACAGCGAAGTACGCATCGGCCAAGTACCTCGACACCCTCCCGACGTCGGGCTCGATGACGGGGCACGGCTTCCGCGACACCGAGCTCGAGGAGAAGGTGCTCGAGCTGACCCGGCAGTTCGGCATCGGCGCCCAGTTCGGCGGCAAGTACTTCTGCCACGACGTCCGGGTCGTGCGCCTCCCCCGTCACGGCGCCTCACTGCCGGTCGCGATCGCCGTCTCGTGCTCGGCCGACCGCCAGGTGCTCGGCAAGATCACCGCCGACGGGGTCTTCATCGAGCAGCTCGAGACCGACCCGGCGCGCTTCCTGCCCGACGCGGGCGCCGTCGACCTCGGCGAGCACGAGGACGACGCCGTGGGCGTCAGCTCGACCAGCCGCAACGTCGTCGTCAAGGTCGACCTGACCCAGCCGATGGACGAGATCCTCGCCGAGCTGAGCCGGCACCCGGTCAAGACCCGGCTCTCGCTCAGCGGCCCGCTCGTCGTGGCCCGAGACATCGCGCACGCCAAGATCAAGGAGCGCCTCGACGCCGGTGAGGAGATGCCGCAGTACCTCAAGGACCACCCGGTCTACTACGCCGGCCCCGCCAAGACGCCCGAGGGTATGCCGTCCGGCTCGTTCGGGCCGACCACCGCGGGCCGCATGGACTCCTACGTCGACCAGTTCCAGGCGGCCGGTGGGTCGAAGGTCATGCTCGCCAAGGGCAACCGGAGCAAGCAGGTCACCGACGCGTGCGACGCACACGGCGGCTTCTACCTCGGCTCGATCGGCGGTCCGGCCGCGCGGCTGGCGCAGGACTGCATCAAGCACGTGGAGGTGCTCGAGTACGAAGAGCTCGGCATGGAGGCGGTCTGGAAGATCGACGTCGAGGACTTCCCGGCCTTCATCGTCGTCGACGACAAGGGCAACGACTTCTTCGCCGAGGTGAGCAAGCCGATGGCCTTCACCATCTCCAAACGACCGGGCCTCCAGTGACCGAAGGGAATAGGATGAGCGAGACCGCTTCTGCTGACAAGGGATTCGATGACCTGCTCGCAGCCAACCGCACGTGGGCGGCGCGGTTCACCCTGAGCGGGTTCGACGGCGTCGCGCACCGCGGCGTGGCCGTCGTGACGTGCATGGACTCACGCATCGACCCGCTGCGGATGCTCGGTCTGTCCCCCGGCGACGCCAAGATCTTCCGCAACCCGGGTGGTCGCGTCACCGACGCGGCACTCGAGGCGCTGGTCCTCGGCACCCACCTGCTCAATGTCGAGCGCGTCCTCGTCGTGCCGCACACGCGGTGCGCCGTCGCCTCGAACTCCGAGGACGAGCTGCGCGAGAAGGTGGGCGCGAGCGCGGGCAAGGATGCGTCGTGGATGAGCTTCGGCGTCATCGAGGACCAGGTGCGCACGCTGCGCGCCGACGTCGCCAAGGTGCGCAGCCACCCGCTCATCGCCGTCGGGACGCTCGTGGGCGGCTTCGTCTACGACGTCGACTCGGGTCTGCTGCAGCCCGTCGACTGACCGCGGCCGGGTCCCCTCTCGTCGTCCCGACGTCGGCCGGGCACCGCGGTCAGCGTCGCGTCATGCGGCCTCGCGGGTGGCCCAGACGTGCTGCGCGACCGCGACGGCGAGCACACAACCGGTGACCAGCACCGTGACGCCGATGGGCGGGGCCACTGCGGCGACGGCCAGGACGACCAGCCCGACGGCCACACCGACGCGGGTCTCGGCGACCGGCGCACCCGCCATGGCGTGCATGGCGGTCAGGCACCACACGTAGACCGCCACGGCGCCGGTGAGCGCGAGCCCGATGACGCGCGCCGTCGTGTGCGCCTCGCCCTGCACGAGGTCGACGGCCGCCGCGAGGGCGGCGCCCGTGGCGGCCACCGAGGCGAAGACGAGGTAGTGCCCGTAGCCGGTGACGAACGTGCTCCGGATGCTGCCCTCGAACAGGGTCGCGTGCTCGCGCTTGAAGTAGAGCCACCACATGGAGAAGACGATGAGCAGCCCGCCGACGACGATGGCGAGCAGGCCGGCCTCGGCGCCCTGCTGCAGGGCCCCCTGGACCGCCTGCACCGAGGCGAGGATGACCTCGCCCAGCACGATGATGGTCAGCAGCGCGTAGCGCTCGGCGATGTGGTGGGGGTGGAACGGGGTGATGCCGTTCCGCTCGGCCACGATGGGCACGAGCAGCTCCAGGACGACGAGGGCGAAGAACGACACGAGGAGTGCCGTGTGGCCCTCGAGCAGGAGCCGGGCGATCCACAGCACCTGCACGATCGAGATGCCCGCGGCATACGTCAGCGCGGTGCGCCGGCCCTCCGGATGGCCGGCCGCCGCCCGCAGCCACATGGCCACCATCGCGAAGCGCATCATCGCGTAACCGCCGACGACGAGGCCTGACTGGCCGGTGGCGAAGAGGTCGGGGATCCCCGCGGCGAGCATCAGGGAGCCGGCCATGATCGTGAAGGTCAGCAGTCGGTAGGCCACGTCGTCGCAGTCGTAGGACGACGCGAACCACGTGTAGTTCATCCACGCCCACCAGATGGCGAAGAAGACCATGACGAAGTTGACGAGGTCGCCCAGGTGGCCCTCGGCCAGGCCGTGGTGCCACTGCGCGGCGGCGCTCGCGATGGCCACGACGAAGACGAGGTCGAAGAAGAGCTCGAGCGGGGTCGCGACGCGGTGCGCCTCGTGGGGGTCACGGGGCTGCATGCGCCGTGACAGGGGCACGACGTTGACGTGGCTCACGAGCCGAGTCTGCCAGCAGCCGGTCAGCGGGTCGCCCCTCAGCCGAGGCCGCGCCGCTCGAGCAGGTGACGGATGTCGGCCTCGGCGCCCCGGAACTCGCGGTAGGACTCGAGCGGGTCGGCCGCCCCGCCGATCCCCACGACGTGGCGTCGGTAGCGGTCGCCGTTGGCGCGGGTCAGGCCGCCGTTGTCGCGGAACCACGCCACCGTGTCGGCGTCGAGGACCTCGCTCCAGATGTATGCGTAGTACTGCGCGTCGTAGGCGTACGAGAAGGTGTGCGCGAAGTAGGTCGACCGATAGCGTGGCGGGACAAGGGGATTCGCGAGTCCGACGGCCGTCAGGGCGTCCGCCTCGAACGTCTGGACGTCCGTGACCGCCTCGGCCTCCTCGACACCCAGCGCGTGCCAGGCCTGGTCGAGCAGTGCCGCCGCGAGGTACTCACCCGTGCCGAACCCCTCTCCGAACGACTGCGCGGCGACGAGCCGGTCGACGAGCTCCGGGGGCAGGGGCTCGCCCGTCTCGTGGTGCACCGCGTAGCTCGCGAGGACCTCCGGCCAGAGCATCCACATCTCGTTGACCTGGCTCGGGTACTCGACGAAGTCCCGGAAGACGCGCGTCCCGGCGAAGTGCGGGTAGGTGACCCGGGCCAGCAGGCCGTGGATCGCGTGCCCGAACTCGTGGAAGAAGGTGCGCGTCTCGTCGTAGGTCAGCAGCGTCGGCTCGCCCGGGCCGGGCTTCGGCACGTTGAGGTTGTTGCACACGACGGCGCTCGTCTGGCCGAGCAGGGTGCTCTGGTGGACGAGGCTGTTCATCCACGCCCCGCCCTTCTTCGTGTCGCGGGTGTGGAGGTCGAGCAGGTAGAGCCCGAAGGGCGTCCCGTCGGCGTCGTGCACCTCGAAGACGCGGACGTCGGGGTGGTAGCCCTCGAGGTCACCGCGCTCGCGGAAGGTCAGGCCGTAGAGCAGCTCGGCCGCGTGGAAGATGCCGTCCCGGAGCACCCGCTCCGCCTCGAAGTAGGGTCGCATCGCCGCGAGGTCCACGGCATACCTCGACGCACGCACCCGCCCGGCCCAGAAGGCCCAGTCGTGTGCCTCGACGGGGTGGCCGGCCTCCTCCTCGAGGAGCGCCCGCTCGGCCTCGATGTTGCGCGCTGCGGCCGGGGCGAGGCGTCCGAGGAGGTCCATGACGCGTTCGGGGGTGCGCGCCGTGGAGTCGGCGAGCGCCGCGGCGGCATGCGTGTCGTAGCCGAGCAGCCGGGCCCGCTCGGCCCGGAGCCGCACGGTCTGGAGCACGAGGTCCTTGGTGTCGTGGTCGTTGTCGCGGTTGCCCCGGGCGCCCTGCGCCTCGTGCAGGCGCCTGCGCAGGTCCCGGTCGGTCAGGGAGGCCAGGTGGGGGTGTCCCGTCGGCAGGACGAGCGTGACGAGCCACGCGCCCTCGTGGCCGTGCTCGGCCGCCGCAGCGGCGGCCGCCGAGATCTCTCCGGCGGTCAGGCCGTCGAGCTGCGCCACGTCGTCGACGAGGACGGCGAGGTCGTTGGTGTCGGCGAGGAGACGCTTCTCGAACTGCGTCCCGAGGCCGGCGAGCCGGCCGTTGAGCTCACGCAGGCGCTCCTTCGCGCTCTCGTCGAGCCCGGCTCCGGCGACGGTCATCTCGGTGAGGTGTCGCTCGACGAGACGTCGCGACTCCGGGTCGAGGGCGGCCATCGCCACGTCGTCGTCGTGGACGGCCCGGATCCTCGCGTAGAGGCGCGGGTCGAGCCGCACCGCGTCGCTGTGCGCCGTGAGCCGGGGTGCGTAGTCCTCCTCGATCGCCTGCATCGCATCGGTGGCGAGCGCGCTCGACGTGCCGAAGAAGGCGAGGCGCGCACGCGAGAGCAGCTGCCCCGAGCGCTCGAGCGCCACGAGGGTGTTCTCGAACGTCGGCGGCTCGGGGTCGGTGGCGATCGCCTCGACCTCGGCGAGGTGCGCGGCCATCCCGAGGTCGAACGCCTCCCGGTAGTGCTCGTCGCGGATCAGCGCGAAGGGCGGCAGCGCGTGGGGCAGCAGGCTCGGCTCGAGGAGGGGGTTGGCGGGTGCGTCAGCGGGCATGCACGCACCCTACGCAGCGAACCACCCGACGCACCGACAGGGCGACGGCGCGATGGCGGTGGAGCCCGACGGACGGGCGTATGCCGTCCGGCCGGCTCAGAGCGCCAGCTCGGCCCGGACGACCCCGACGAGCCGGTCGGCGAGGGTGCGGGCCTGGTCGCCGTCGGCGGCCTCGACCATGACGCGGACGACCGGCTCCGTGCCGGACTTGCGCAGCAGGACCCGCCCGCTCTCGCCGAGCTCCCCCTCGGCGGCGCGCACGGCGTCGGCGACGGCGGCGTTGGCCTCGAGGGCGGACTTGTCGACGTCCTTGACGTTGACGAGCACCTGCGGGAAGTGGGTCATGATGCCGGCGAGGTCAGCGAGGGTGCGGCCCGTGGCGGCGACCCTGGAGGCGAGCATCAGCCCGGTGAGGGTGCCGTCGCCCGTCGTGCCGTGGTCGAGCATGACGACGTGGCCGGACTGCTCGCCGCCGAGGGCGTAGCCGCCGGACTTCATGCCCTCGAGGACGTAGCGGTCACCGACCGCGGTCTGCAGGACCTTGATGCCGGCGCCGCCGAGGGCCTGGATCATGCCGAGGTTGGACATGACCGTCGCGACGAGCGTGTCGCCGCGCAGCACACCCTGCTCCTTCATCGCGAGCGCGAGGATCGCCATGATCTGGTCGCCGTCGACCTCGTGCCCGGCCGCGTCGACAGCGAGACAGCGGTCGGCGTCACCGTCGAGCGCGATCCCGAAGTCGGCACCGGACGCGACGACGGTCTCCTTGAGGTGCTCGAGGTGCGTCGAGCCGTAGCCGTCGTTGATGTTGAGCCCGTCAGGCTCCCCACCGATGACGGTGACCGTGGCCCCCGCCTCGCGGAACGCCCGGGGAGCCACCTCCGACGCGGCGCCGTGCGCGGTGTCGATGACGACGTGCAGGCCCTCGAGGCGGTGCGGCAGCACGGAGAGCAGGTGGGCGACATAGCGGTCGGCGCCGTCGACGAGAGGCATGATGCGGCCGACGTCGCCGCCGGTGGGGCGCTGCCACTCGTCCCGCAGGCGAGCCTCGATGCGGTCCTCGAGGTCGTCGGCGAGCTTGTGCCCGCCCCGGGCGAAGAACTTGATGCCGTTGTCGGGCATGGGGTTGTGCGACGCCGAGAGCATGGCACCGAGGTCGGCGTCCTGCTCGGCCACGAGGTAGGCGATCGCCGGGGTCGGCAGCACGCCTGCGTCCCGCACGTCGATGCCGGCCGAGGCGAGGCCGGCCACCGTGGCGGCGGCGAGGAACTCGCCCGAGGCGCGCGGGTCGCGCCCGACGACCGCGACGGGGCGGTGCCCGTTGAAGGCGCCCACCTCACCGAGGACGTGCGCCGCGGCGACGGAGAGGTCGAGCGCGAGCTCGGCGGTGATGTCCTTGTTCGCCACACCACGGACGCCGTCCGTGCCGAAGAGTCGAGCCACGCTTGTGTGCCTTCCGGGTGGGTCCGGCCCTGGGCCGGGTGATGTGCTCGCACGACGATACCGCCCCGGCGCCGAACGGCCATCCGGCCGGACCGAAATGGGGTGAACCGGGACACTCCCGCCAGACGATGCCGCGAAAGTGGCAGGGAACTGGCAGGTGGCACCCATCCACTTCCCAGACGCGCGCCGCGACGATGTGCCCACCCCCGGGAGCCGCCACCGACCGGCCTTCCGGATCCGTCCCAGAGAGGAACTCGATGAGCACTCGACGTTCACGGCGCGTGGCTGCAGCCACCGCCACGGCCGCCACGGTCCTGAGCCTGGCGACCGCGCTCGGCGCGTCCGCCGCCACCCCCGACGCGGCGCCGTCCGCGCCCGCACCAGCAGCGTCCGCGGGTGGGGTGACCGACCCGTACTCTCCGGCCTACGGCCACCCCTACCGTCACGGCGCGGTGCCGACCCGCGAGCTCAACACCCAGATGCACCGCTGGGAGGCCCAGACCAGGGGCGCCAGGCCGACCCAGTCGAAGACCCTCTCCTACGGCGGCGGCGTCGACGGGACCGGCGTCACGAGCGGCGGCGCCGAGAAGGTCTACCTCGTCTTCTACGGCAGCCAGTGGGGCACCCAGGGGACCGACGCCGGTGGCAACCTCACCTTCACCGGAGATCCCAAGGCGGGCGCTCCCGTGGTCCAGAAGCTCTTCAAGGGCCTGGGCACGGGGGGCGAGGCCTGGTCAGGTGTCATGACGCAGTACTGCGACGGACCGCTCGTGGCCAAGGGCGCGACGTCCTGTCCCGCGGGCGCGGCCCACGTGCTCTACCCGACCGGTGGAGCGCTCGCCGGAGTCTGGTACGACCCGTCGGTCGCCGCGCCGGCGAACGCCACGGCCAAGCAGCTCGGCGACGAAGCCGTCCGCGCGGCAGCGCACTTCGGCAACACGACCGCGGCGAGCAACCGCGACGCGCAGTACGTCGTCCTGTCCCCCACCGGCACGCACCCGGACGGCTTCAACACCTCGTCCGGCCAGTTCTGCGCCTGGCACGACTACAACGGCGATCCCTACGTCGGGTCCGTCAGCCCCTACGGTGACATCGCCTTCACCAACATGCCGTACGTCATGGACATGGGCACGAGCTGCGGCCAGAACTTCGTCAACGCGGGGGCGGCCGGAACCGACGACGGCTACTCGATGGTCGAGGGCCACGAGTACGCCGAGACCATCACCGACCAGAACCCGGCCGGCGGCTGGACCAACACGACGTCGCGCACCTACTCCGGCCAGGAGAACGCCGACGAGTGCGCGTGGATCTCGCCCGGCAGCGCGGGCGGCGCCGGCAACGTCTCGACGACCTCCGGCAGCTTCGCGATGCAGGCGACGTGGTCCAACGACACCAACCGGTGCGACCTCAGCCACGTGACGGTGGGCTGACGCGTCACCGACCCGGCCCGACGGCATACGCCATCGGGGACGACGAAGGCCCCCGAGCAGTGCTCGGGGGCCTTGGTGTGCCCGGCTGGGTCAGCAGACTCGGCGCGACTGGAGCCAAGCGGGGATGCTCGGCGCCAGCCGAAGCATCAGCGCTTGGAGTACTGGGGCGCCTTGCGGGCCTTCTTGAGACCGGCCTTCTTGCGCTCCGGGACGCGGGGGTCACGGGTGAGGAAGCCGGCCTTCTTGAGAGCGGGACGGTTCAGCTCCTCGTCGACGCCGTTGAGCGAGCGGGCAACGCCGAGGCGCACCGCGCCGGCCTGGCCGGAGGGGCCACCGCCGTGCACGCGGACGAGCACGTCGTAGGAGCCGTCGAGCTCGAGCAGCGTCAGGGGCTCCTTGACGATCTGCTGGTGCACCTTGTTGGGGAAGTACGCGTCGAGCGTGCGGCCGTTGATCTTCCACTCGCCGGTGCCCGGGACGATCCGGACGCGGGCGATGGCCTGCTTGCGACGGCCGGTCGCAGCGCCGGGGGTCGAGACCTGGCGGGCGCGCTTCGGCTCGCCGGCAACGGTGCCGTCGGACTCCGAGGTGTACTCGGTCAGCTCGGGCTCGTCGGTGTCGAGGACTTCCTCGTTCACGATGTCAGTCACGTGTCTTGTCGCTTTCTACGCAGCAGCCGGAGGGCTTACTGCGCAACCTGGGTGATCTCGAAGGGGACGGGCTGCTGGGCCGCGTGCGGGTGCTCGGCACCGCGGTAGACCTTGAGCTTGGAGAGCTGCTGGCGGGCCAGCGAGTTCTTCGGGAGCATGCCGCGGATGGCCTTCTCGACGGCCTTCTCGGGGCTCTTGGCGAGCAGCTCGGTGTAGGAGGTCGACCGCAGACCGCCCGGGAAGCCCGAGTGGCGGTAGGCCTTCTTCTGCTCGAGCTTGGCACCGGTGAGGGCGACCTTGTCGGCGTTGATGATGATGACGAAGTCACCGGTGTCGACGTGCGGCGCGAACTGCGGCTTGTGCTTGCCCCGCAGCAGGACAGCGGCCTGGCTCGCGAGACGGCCGAGCACGACGTCGGTCGCGTCGATGACGTGCCACGTGCGAGTGACCTCGCCGGGCTTCGGGGTGTACGTGCGCAATGGAGTCTGCCTTCGCTTCTGAAAATGGTGGAGCAGTGAATGCCGCTGGGCTCGGTCCGCGTCGCCCACCCCGTCCACGTGGTGGGGATGGTGGGTTCGCCTGACGGCCCGGTGCACAACTTCATCCATGTTACGGGGTCGGGTCCTCGTGCCCAAATCAGCTGCATCGCGGCCGAAAACAAGGGCTGACCTGCACCGATGCCGTTTAGAACCCATCGTGCAGAGATCTTGTGCACATGAAGTGTGCACAGGTATTATGCACACTATGGCTGCACAGGACCGCGCGACGCCCCCCACTCCGGCAACGACCGGGCCCTCCGACGACGAGAACGTCTGGCTCACCCCAGAGAGCGTGCGCGTGCTCGCCCACCCACTGCGCTCGCGCCTGCTCGGCGCCCTGCGCCGGCACGGCCCGTCCACCGCGACCGACCTCGCCACCCTCCTCGGCACCAACTCCGGCGCCACGAGCTACCACCTGCGCAAGCTCGAGTCGGTCGGCCTCGTCCACGACACCGAGGAGGGCGAGGGCAAGCGTCGCCTCTGGCGCGCGAGCTCGGAGTACCACTCGTGGCACCCGAGCGACTTCGAGGGCGACGAGGACTCCGAGACCGCCCTCAACTGGCTGACCCGCGACTACGCGCGCCACTTCAGCGAGCAGTACGACAAGTGGCTCGACGTCTCGACGACGTGGCCCAGCGCCTGGCAGGACGCGTGCGGGTCGAGCGACGCCGCGGTCCTCGTCACCGCCGAGTCGCTCGAGGCGATGCGCGAGGAGATGTGGGACCTCATCGAGCGCTACCGCCGCGTCGGGCAGGGCAACCCGCAGGCCCGACGCATCGCGGTCTACGCCTTCGCCTACCCCCTCGACCTCGACCGTCCGCCCACCACCCCGGAGTCGTCACGATGAGCACCCCACGCGCGTATGCCGTCCTCTCCCCCACTGCCGCACGCCGGGTCTTCCTCACGCTGACCTTCACCCGCTGGTTCCCGGTCGGCCTCGTGGTCGGCCTGCTCACCCTGTGGCAGCTCGAGCGCGGGCTCACCGTCGCCCAGGCGATGACCATCTCGTCCGCAGCCGGGCTGACGATCTTCGCCCTGGAGCTGCCGACGAGCGGGTTCGCCGACGCCTTCGGACGGCGGCCCGTCTTCGTCGTCTCCGCCGCCGTCAACGTCCTCGCGAGCGGCATCCTGCTCGTCGCGCACTCGTTCTGGGCCTTCTTCGTCGCCGCCGTGCTGACGGGCATCTTCCGAGCGCTCGACTCCGGTCCGCTCGAGGCGTGGTTCGTCGACACGGTCCACGCGACGACGCCGGGCGCCGACGTCGACGGCGCCCTTGCGGCGCAGGGCACGGTGCTGGGCGTCGGCATCGCGGCCGGGGCCCTGATCTCGGGCGGCCTCGTCTGGTGGCACCCGATCAGCGGAGCCTCTGCGCTGATGCTCCCCGTCGCCGTCTTCGTGACGCTCAACGTCGTGCACCTCGTCGCCGTCCTCGTCCTGCTGCGCGAGCCCCGCTCCGCCGAGCACCTCGACACCTCCGGTGCCCGTCGCGCCCTGGCGTCCGCCAAGGAGTCGCCCGCCGTCGTCCGTGAGGGACTGGGCATGTTGCGCCACAACGCGGTGCTCCGTGGCATCGTCACCGTCGAGCTCTTCTGGTCGGTCGCGATGATCGTCTTCGAGACCTTCCAGCCGATCCGCCTCGCCGAGCTCGTCGGCGGCGAGGAGCGCGCCGGCGCCATCATGGGTCCCGTCGCGGCAGCGGGCTGGGCCGTCTTCGCCGTCGGCGCAGCCCTCAGCGGGTGGACGAGCCGGCGCATCGGCGTGGCCCGCACCGCCATCCTCGCCCGCATCCTCAACGGCCTCGGTGCCGTCGTCATGGGACTCGTGGCCGGCCCCGCCGCACTCATCGCGGCCTACGGCGTGACCTACCTGCTGCACGGCTCGGCCGGCCCGATGCACTCGGCCCTGCTCCACCGTGAGGCCAAGGCGCGCAACCGCGCCACGGTGCTGTCGATGAACTCCATGGTCGCCTCGGTCGCGTTCGGCATCGCTGCGCCACTGCTCGGCCTGCTCGCCGAGCGCACGTCGACCCAGGTCGCCATGGTCTCGGCGGGCGCGTTCAGCATCCTCGGCGCCTGGTTCTACCGGCACGCCCTCCGCGCCGAGAAGGCCCGTGCCGCCGCCTCTGCGGCACCCGCCGGTCACCACCCCGCCACCGTCGAGTGAGCGCCCCCGCACCAGTCGAGTGAGCGCCCAACCACAGTCGACTGACTACGCGGTCACACCAGTCCCACGATCGTGGGACGGGCGCTCCTCGAGTGGGGCCGGGCTCACTCGCCGGAGGGTCAGACGGCGGGGGTGGTGATCCCGTCGAGCTCGGCGAGGTCCTCGGCGGTGGGCTCCCAGAGCCCCGCCCGGACGTTGTCGACGACCTGCTCGGGGCGGGTGGCGCCCGCGATCACCGAGGCCACGGCCGGCTGGGCCGCGAGCCCGCCGATGGCGACGTCGATGGGGCGCAGACCGCGCTGGGCGGCATACGCCTCGAGCGCCTCGATCGTGTCCCAGTCGGCACCGTCCAGCCGGTCGGCCATGCCGGCGAGGCGCGTGCCCTCGGGCGCCGGCTCGCCGCGGCGGTACTTCCCGGTGAGCAGGCCCGAGGCGAGCGGGAAGAACGGGAGCAGCCCGACGCCGACGTGCTCGCACGCGGGCACGAGCTCGTCCTCGACGTCGCGCTCCAGGAGGGAGTACTCGTTCTGCGCCGAGACGAATCGCGACGTCCCGGCGGCGCGCGCGGTCCAGTCGGCGTCGACGACCTGCCAGCCCGTGAAGTTGCTGCTGCCCAGGTAGCGCACCTTGCCCTCGCGGACCAGCTCGTCGAGCGCCGCGAGCGTCTCGTCGATCGGGGTCTGCGGGTCGGGCCGGTGCAGCTGGTAGAGGTCGATCCAGTCCGTGCCGAGGCGGCGCAGGCTCGCCTCGACCGCCTTGCGGACGTAGCGACGCGACCCGCGCACGCCCCAGTCGGGCCCGTTGGCCCCCTGCATGTCCATGCCGAACTTCGTTGCCACCACGACGTTCTCGCGTTCTGAACCCAGCGCGAGACCGAGCATCTCCTCGCTCGAGCCCTGGCCGTAGATGTCCGCGGTGTCGAAGAGGGTGACGCCGCTGTCGAGGGCCTGGCGCACGACGGCGTTCGTGCCGTCCTGGTCGACGCGTCGTCCGAAGTTGTTGCAGCCGATGCCGACGGTGGAGACGGTGAGCCCGCTGTCGCCGAGCTGCCGGTAGGTCATGTCAGGAGTCGCAGTCACCGGTCCAACCTATGCCCGTGCCGACGCTGCGGGCAGGGCACGCACCGCACGCCGGAGGCCGGCCCCCGCGTCGCGGGGACCGGCCTCCGACCGGTGGTGCGCTCAGTTCGGCTGGACGAACACGGCGACCGTGCGGGCGGGCACCGAGAACGAGCTGCTGCTCGGGTCGTATGCCGCCTGCTTGACGACGCCGTCGGCGCCGTTCGCCTGGACCGGGCTCAGCCGGACCGTGCCGGTCAGGCCGGTGACCTTCTGCGACACGGCATCGGGCGTCGCGTTGAAGACGACGACCGCACCACGCAGCGCGGGGTCCACGTCGGCGCCCACCGTGTCGTCGAGCCGCATCACGATGACGCCCTGCTTCGCGTCCGCGGTGCCCGACACGGGGAAGGACACCTTGGCGTTGATGGCGGCGGCGTTGCCGAGACGGAACAGCTTGGTGCTGAAGCGAAGTCGCAGCAGGTCTTGTGCCATCGCGTCGGCGCTGCGCACGTCGGCCGCGGTCGGCTTGAGTGCCGGGTTGGCGAGCAGCGGCTTCATGAACGGCCACTTGGCGGAGTTCTGCTCCTGCGGCGGCAGACCGTGGCCGAAGCCGTTGTCGGCGCCCGTCCAGTCGAGACGGTTGAACCAGTCACCGCTGTCGTACGAGTCACGGTTGAGCGACTTGCTGCGGAGCAGGTCGGCGCCGGCGTGCCAGAACGACGGCGTCTGCGCCAGTGCGGTGGTCGCCAGCGACAGGGTGTTCATCCGCACCCGGTCCTGCATCGACGTCGCCACGGGCAGCTTGTACGTCAGCGAGTCGAAGAGCGTCTCGTTGTCGTGGGCGTCGACGTAGCTGACGACCTCGTCGGGCTGGTCGGCGTAGCCGGCCGGGGACCCGTTGTAGTCGACCTGCGTGCCGTTGACGACCGTGCCGGTCTTCTGGCTGCGGAAGGTGAACGTCTTGAGGTTGCCGGCCAGGCCGAGCTGGACGAGGTCGGTGTCGCTCCCGAGGCGCGTGGCCGCGTCGGCGTTGACCGCCGCACCGTTGGGGTCGGTGGCCTCACCGGAGCCGAAGCCCTGACGGCGCGGGTCCTCGTCGAAGGGTCCGCCTCCCCGCACGCCGTCGCGCAGGCGGTCGGAGAAGGTGCCGATGCCGGTGCCGCCGAGCTGGCCCTGCGTCGCCTGGACGAAGAGCTTGTTGTTGGCGACCTCGCCGAAGTTCCAGCCTTCGCCATAGAGGTAGATGGACTTTCCGTCGACGCCGTCCTTCGAGAGCGTCAGGGCGTCGAGGGCAGCGCGCACCGCGAGCATGTTGGCCTTGCTGTGGTGGCCCATGAGGTCGAAGCGGAAGCCGTCGACGTGGTAGTTCCGGGCCCACGACACGACGGAGTCGACCATGAGCTTCTCGCCCATCGCGTGCTCGGTCGCGACGTTCTGGCAGCACGTCGAGGTCTCGACCGCGCCACTCGCGTTGAGGCGGTGGTAGTAGCCGGGGACGACCTTGTCGAGCACCGACTTGTCACCCTGGCCCGACTGCGCCGTGTGGTTGAAGACCTGGTCGAGCACGACCCGCAGGCCGTCCTGGTGCAGGGCACCGACCATGGTGCGGAACTCGGCCACACGGGTGCCGCCGTCGGCCGCCGTGGTGCTCGACGCGTACGACCCGTCCGGGACGCTGTAGTGGTAGGGGTCGTAGCCCCAGTTGAAGGCGTCCTTGGACGCGACCGCGCCGACGCACTTCTGCTGCTCCTCGCTGTCGGGAGCGTAGGAGGCGAGGTCGCACTGCGGTGTCTGCTGCTTGGACGTATCCTCCTCGATCGAGGCGATGTCGAAGCTCGGCAGCAGGTGCACGGTGTTGAGGCCGGCCTTGGCGAGCGCCTTGAGGTGGGCCCGGCCGTCACCGTCGGTGGCGAAGGCGAGGTAGCTGCCGCGCAGGGCCGCCGGGACCTTCGCGTCGGACATGGAGTAGTCGCGGATGTGCAGCTCGTAGATCGTCGAGTCGACGTCCTGCGCGAGCGTCGGCGAGGGGGTCGTGCGCCACGCGGACGGCATGAACGTCGGGTCACGCAGGTCCACCGCGACGGAGCGGGTGGAGTTGAGCGTCAACGCGACCGAGCTCGGGTCGGTGACGACGTTGGTCTCGACCTTGCCCGTCGACGGCGCCCACACCTTGACCTCGTAGAGGTAGCGGGCGTTGCGGGCTGACGACCCGAGCGAGGTGCTCCAGGCCCCCGCGCCGTCGCGCGTCATCGCCGTGCGACGGGCGGTGTCGAGCGGCTGGTCGGCGCTCCCGGCCGGCCACGTCAGGAGGGTGACCTGCTGGGCGGTCGGGGCCCACAGGCTGAAGTCGACCCGGCCGGAGCCGGCGAAGCCGACGCCATAGGTGCGCGTGCGGGCCGACGCGGCATACAGCGCGTCGAGCGCGATGGCTGTCTGCGCCCCCGTGGCGTCGAGCAGCTGACCCGTCGATCCGTACATCGCGACGGCGACCTGGCCCTTGAGGATCTCGGGCATCAGCTTGGCCGTCGCCTTGTCGAGGCGCAGGGCCACGGCTCCGGCGAGCTCCGG
Source organism: Terrabacter sp. Soil810 (assembly GCF_001429645.1). Classification (NCBI taxonomy): domain Bacteria; kingdom Bacillati; phylum Actinomycetota; class Actinomycetes; order Micrococcales; family Intrasporangiaceae; genus Terrabacter; species Terrabacter sp. Soil810. The sequence goes on along the minus strand of NZ_LMSW01000011.1, from coordinate 371,814 downwards.
GTGGGCGGCCACGAGCGAGGCGGGCAAACCGGCCGGATCGCGGGTCAGGCTCGCGACGGAGCCGCCGGTGACGGCCTCGGCGTCGACGGCGAGGCCGCCGTCGGCCGACCAGTGCAGGCGCCAGTCGAGGGTCGCGGGGTCGGTGCCGGCCGGCAGCGCCGAGGCCGGCCAGGCGACGAGGTCGGGACCGACGATGTACGCCTTGGACTTCGTGAGGTCCGGTGCCGCCCCCGCCTTGGAGGTCTTGACCGTGACCTCGTGGGTCGAGGCCTTGTAGGTGATGGTGGTCAGCACGCCGTCGGACGGGACCGAGAACGCGACGTTGTTGGCCGGGTAGGCCTCAGACCACGACAGGCCCACCGCGACCTTGAACTCGTACGCACCGGCAGGGATCTGGTCGGTGGTGAAGACGTAGGTGCCGTCACCGTCGGGGTCCTGCAGCCACGAGCGCATGCAGTCGGGCGCCCAGTCGCCGGGGCAGCCGAGCTCGCTCTGGAAGCTGCCTGGGGCCGTGATGATCGGCCCCTGCGCGTCGCTGGTCACCCAGTGCGTGCGGTGGTCGTAGTAGAAGTTGACGGCCTTGCCGCCCGGGGCCGTGTAGGGGATGTTGCCGCCACCCTTGAGGGCGCCCGCGCCGTAGTTCTCGTCCCACGACTTGTTGATCGCGGCCTTGTACTCGTAGTCACCGGCCGGGATCGAGTCGAAGGATCCCTTCCAGATGTCGTCCTTCGCGTCGAGGGCGAGCTGGGCCTGGTCGCAGTCCGGCTGCCAGTCTCCCGGGCAGCCCATCTCGGAGTTGTGGTTGCCGGGGACGCTGACGTGGTCCGGCTGCGTGACGGGGCCGACGCCACCGCCGCCGCCACCGCCCGACGTCTCGGGCTCGCCCACGATGCCGTACGTGGAGGTCGCCGAGACGTGACCGGCGAGGTCCTTGGCCACGATGCGGTACTCGACGAGCGTGCCCTTGGCGAGGCCGGACACGTCGTGGAAGACGCGGTAGGGCGCGTTGTCGTCGGTGCCGAGCGGCGTCCAGGCAGACGTGCCGACGGGGCGCTGGAGGAAGGAGACCTCCGCGAAGCTGTTGCCGGGCAGCGCCGCACCGATCTCGGCGCGGCCACCCACGACGCCGCCGGCGCTGGGGGACGTCGGGTAGACCGCGGGAGCCGAGGTCGGCTGTGCCATGGTGCTGTTCGCGCGGTAGACCGCCACGGACAGCGGCGGGACGGTGACCGTGACCCGGCCGTCGGCGGCCGCCCGAAGGTCGGAGGTGGCCCCGAGGAGCGGCACGAGCTTCGAGCCGGCCGAGTAGGTGGAGAAGGTCGCGGTCTTGGCGGTCGTGGCGTTGTTGGCGACGACGACGTACTCGCGCTTGGCCGCCTTGTCGATACGGCTGATCGCGTAGATGCCGGCGGCGTCGGACGCGTAGCGGTGGACCTGGGCGCCGTCGGCGAGCGCGGGGTTGGCCGCACGCAGCGCCGAGAGCGCCGTGATCTCACGGTAGAGCGGGGCCGACGTGTCGTAGTGCGCGTCGGTGCCCGCCGTCTTGCTGCTGCCGACGAGGACGTCGTCCTGGTAGATCGGCGTCTGCGTGGCGAACATGTCCTGGCGGGCACGCTTGTCGCCGAAGTCGCTCGTCGGGCCGGTGAAGCCCTGCTCGTCGCCGTAGTAGACGACGGGGTTGCCTCGGGTGAGGAACATCAGTGACGTGGCGAGCCGGTCGCGGGCCAGCAGGTCGTCGCCCGTGGCGCCGCCCGAGAGGAGCATCGCGCCGATGCGGCCCATGTCGTGGTTGCCGAGGAAGGTCGGCAGCTCGTAGGCGTTGGAGTCGGTGTCGGTGTAGTAGTCGTCGCCGGCGAAGAGGTCGCGCATGCCGGTCGTCGCCTTGCCCTGCGCGAAGCCGAGGGCCGCACCCTGGAAGCCGAAGTCGAGGGTCGCCGGCAGCGCACCCTTGGTCGTGAACTCGCTCGTGTAGGCCGGGTTGCCGTCGTAGACCTCGCCGAACATGAAGAAGTCGTCGTTGCCGATCGCCTCGGCGTGCTTCAGGATCGCCGGCGAGAAGGCCTGCCAGAACTGCATGTTGACGTGCTTGACCGTGTCGATGCGGAAGCCGTCGACGCCGAAGTCGACCCAGGACTTGTAGATGTCCTCCATGCCCGTGACGACCTTGGGGTTCTCGGTGAAGAGGTCGTCGAGACCGGAGAAGTCGCCGTAGGTCGAGGACTCGCCGGCATACGTCGAGTCACCGCGGTTGTGGTAGAGCGTCGTGTCGTTGAGCCAAGCCGGGACCTTGACGTCCTTGTCGGCGTCGGCGACCTCGGGCACGTAGGGGAACGACGTCGCCGGGTCCATCTTCGGGAAGTCGGGCGACCCGGCGACGTCGACGTCGTCGAAGACCTTGCCCTGGGCGTCCTTGTAGGGGGTCGTCGCCTTGTTCACGTAGGTGTAGGTGCCTCCGTCGTAGGAGATGACGTCGGCCGTGTGGTTGGTGATGATGTCGAAGTAGACCTTCATCCCCTTGCCGTGCGCGGCCGAGATGAGCGCCTTCATGTCGGCGTTCGTGCCCAGGTGCGGGTCGATTCGCGTGAAGTCGGTGATCCAGTAGCCGTGGTAGCCGGCGCTCGCGTCGGAGCCGCTGCCCTGCACGGCGCGGTTCTTGAACGACGGCGTGAGCCAGATCGCGGTCGTGCCGAGGCCCTTGATGTAGTCGAGCTTGCCGGTCAGGCCCTTGAGGTCACCACCGTGGTAGAACCCCTCGTTCGTGGGGTCGAAGCCGGTGGCGAGCGGGCCGCCCGTGAGGCCTCCGCGGTCGTTGGTCGTGTCGCCGTTGGCGAAGCGGTCGGCCATGACGAAGTAGAACCGCTCCTTCGTCGCGAGCGACCGCAGCGACGAGGCGGCGAGTGCGGCGTCGGCCTTCGTGGCCGCGCCGGGCAGGTCGGTGGGGGCGATCCCGACGGCGTGCGTCGTGTCGTCGTAAGTGAAGCGCAGCGTGGCCGCGTCGGCGAGGACGAGCGGCACGTTGCCGCCGCCCTGGCCGTAGCTCTCGTCCCACGAGTGGTTGATCGCCACCTTGAGCTCGTAGCTGCCTGCGGGCAGTCGGAACTCGGCGGCATACGTCGTCGTGCCGGGCTGGAGCGCGAGGTCGGTCGCGGTGCAGTCGGGCTGCCAGTCACCGCTGCAGCCGAGCTCGTCCTGCAGCGAGCCGACGAGCGTCGCGGTGCGCGGGGCGTCGGCCCGGGCGGTCGGCGCCCCCGCCAGTGGGACGGCGAGTCCCGCCATGACGAGGGCCGAGATGCTGGCGACGGACAGGGCCGGGCGACGGCGCATGCGCACTCCTTTGTGGGCTGGGTCGCTCACGCCCGCGTCTGGACGCTCGACCACCGGGGAGAACCTAGCGCCCGGGTCGGACACCGCGCCAGACCTGAACTGCAACTTTTTGCACTCGTGCTCAGGATGTTGCGGGATCTTGCGCCGATCGGACGCGTCTCAGCGCAAGGAACCAGCAGATCTCGGGACGAGCGCAGTCACGGCCGCGTCGAAGTCGACGACCCGCGTCACCGACGCGGGTCCCCCCGGACCGGCGACACCGTCTGGCCAGCCGGGCCCACCGATGACGACCTCGAGGGGCCAGTCGATGACCTCGAGATCCCGCCAGAACGGCTCGTCCTGCGGGCGGGCGAGCGAGGCCCAGAGGAAGACGGCCCTCGGCTGCGACTCACGCAGCGCCGACACGAGGGCGTCGGACGGGACTCGAGGGCCGAGAAAGAGGCTCGCTACACCGTGACGGGCGAGCTCGGCCTCCAGCGCGAGCAGGGGGAGGTGGTGCTGCTCGTCGTCGGCGCTCGCCAGCACGACGGGCAGACCCGCCACGCGGAGCCGGTTGGCCCGCACGACGGCACGCAGCTCGGACTGCAGCAGCTCGCTGGTCAGGTGCTCGGACTGCACACCGAGGCGGCCCTCCTGCCAGAGGTCGCCGACCCGGCGCAGCGCCGGCGCGAAGACCTCGACCCAGGCCCGACCGACCTCGCGGCGGCGCATCACCTGGCGGTAGAGCAGCGACATCGTGCGCGCGTCGAGGGTCCGGGCCGCGGCGACGATGGCCTCGACGAGGTCGATGGCCTCCTGCTCGGGGCCTTCTCGCGCACCGACGGGAGCGCCGCCCCGGCCCGCGACGCCAGCGCTCTCGACGCCACCGGCAGCGTCACCGCCGGCGGAGGCAGCGGCCCGGAGGCCGGTCAGCCCTCGGTCGCCGTCGAGCCGCTCGGCGATGGACGCCGCATCCATCGCGAGCACGGAGTCGGCGGCGCTCTGCGCGGGCACGCCCTGGGCGGTGAGGCGGGACATGAGCAGCACGCGACGGATGTCGAGCTCGGTGTAGCGACGGTGGTTGCCGCGCGTCCTCAGGCTCGGGCCGACGCCGTGCCTGCGGTCCCAGGAGCGGAGCGTCGGCGCGGCGATCGCGAGTCGTTCGGAGACGGCGCCGACGGGCCAGCCCAGCTCGGGCTGCCGCTCTCCCGGCTCGGGGTCGGCTGGGTCCGTCTGGCCAGGCTCCCTCGAGACTGCCGGCTGCGGGTTCATGTCGATCATCACCGTTTCACGTTGGTCGCCCGCATCGGGCGGAGCGGCCGGTGATTCCCGTCATGGGCCGCTCCGGCGCCGATCGGGCACCCCGATCCTAAACTTATGCAGACCTCTTGTGCAATGCGTAGGTTCTGCGTAGGTTCGGCATCAGATCGCTCGACCGGACCCGACGGAGGAAGCCATGACGATCACTCGCCTTCCGCGCCCCACCTACTCCTCGTACGAGTGGCAGGAGCAGGGTCGGTGCCGCACCAAGGCCGTCGAGCAGTTCTTCGCCGACGACCATGAGCTCGACCAGCGCGAGCGCCGCGAGCAGACCGAGGCCGCCCGCATGGTGTGTGCCGGCTGCCCCGTGCGCGAGCGGTGCCTCGACCACGCGCTCCGCGTGCCCGAGACCTTCGGCATCTGGGGCGGCACGACGCCGACCGAGCGCGCCCAGATGCTCTGGGACGTTGCCGGCTGACCGAGCCGTCAGCGCACGGCGAGGGCGATGACCTGCGCCGTCGGCAGGCCGGCGAGCGCCGACCCGTCGAGCAGCAGCTTGGCGCCGCGCACCCCGGCACCCACGACGACCGGACCTGCCGCGACGACCGCCTCGTCGACGAGCACGGGCCAGTCCGCCGGAAGGCCGACGGGCGTGATCCCGCCCTGCTGCATCCCGGTCAGCTCCTGCGCCTTCGACTGGTCGGCGAACGAGATCTTGCGAGCGCCGAGGTGCTTGCGCACGACGCGGTTGATGTCGGCCCGGTCGGTCGCGAGCACCATGACGGCGGCCAGCGTCGTCTCCTCGCCGCGGCGTGCCTCGACGACGACGCAGTTGGCCGACGCCTCCGGCGCGACGTCGTAGGCCTCACAGAAGGCCGCCGTGTCCGCGAGCGTCGCGTCGATGGGGGCCACACGCACCCCCGGCACGTGCTCGAGCGCCGCCACGACCGCCGGCGCGAGCAGGTCGGGGCGCTCGGAGGCGGCCACCCACGTCAGGTTTCCTTCGGCACTGGGCATGCCCCGAGCGTAGGCCGCCCCCTCCCCACCGCGCCCAGGGCCCCGCTGCGGTGACGAGCGGTGTGGACCTGTCAGTGGGCGAGCTCGGCGACGACCGTGGCGGCGGGCACGGCTCGCACCGACCGCCAGCCCGTGCCCGCCCACAGGGCGAGGAGGTCGGGCCGCTCGGCCCGCGCCGACGCCCGTCGCAGCGGCACCGTGAGGTGGTGGACCTCCGGGTAGGCCGCTGGGGCCTGGTCGTCGTGCCGGCGCAGGAAGTCGGTCTCGAGGCCGCGCGCGAGGCGCCCCGAGTAGGCGCGGGTCACCGCGGTGCGCTCGTGGGCGGGGTCGGCGAGAGCACGCCGGTAGGCCAGGCCGGTCCCCGCCTCGGGTGTCAGCAGCAGGGCCGTGCCGATCTGCACGGCGTCGGCCCCGGCGGCCCGCACCTGCGCAGCCCGCTCGGGCGTCGAGATGCCGCCCGCGGCGACGACGGGGACGTCCGTCTGCGACCGCACGGCGGCGACGAGGTGGACGAGGTCGGTGCCCGAGGGCTCCTTGGCCGGATCGAGGGTGCCACGGTGTCCGCCGCCGTCGGGACCCTGCAGGCAGAGCCCGTCGACGCCCGCAGCGAGGGCGGCGGCCGCCTCCTCGACGTCGGTGACCGTGGCGACGGTCTCGATCCCGGCACGCCGCAGCTCGCCGAGCACTGCCGTGCTCGGCAGCCCGAACGTGAACGACACCAACGGAACTCGCTCGCGCACGACGAGATCGAGCTTGCGCTCCCAGTCGTCGTCGTCACCGGGTCTCGGCTCCCCGGGCTCGACGTCCACCGACCGCGCGTCGTCCGCGAGGGCCTCGCGGTAGGCGGCCACGGCCTCTGCGCGCTCGGCACCCGTGAGCTCGCCCGGCCCCACGGCGTACGCGTTGGCCTGGGCGGGCACGAAGAGGTTGACGCCGAAGGGTCGCGAGCTCGCGTCCCACACCTCGGCGATGGCCGCCGCGAGCTGCGGAGCCGTGAGGTAGCCGGCCGCCAGGAAGCCCAGACCGCCCGCCTCGCCGACGGCCGCCACGAGCTCGGGCGTCGACGGGCCCCCGGCCATCGGGGCGCCGACGACTCCGGTGTCGAGCGTTCGCAGCAGCATGCCCCGACGCTACTCCGCTCCCCCGCCCGCGGCACGGGCGCGTGCGTGGGGCGGGGGTGGGGTCACCGCGGCCGGACGACCCGTCCCTCGTCCCACACCGGCTCGGTGGACTCGTAGACGCGACCGTCGGCGCCGAAGACGAGGAAGCGGTCGAAGCCACGGGCGAACCACCGGTCGTGCGTGACGGCCACGACGGTGCCCTCGAACCGGTCGAGACCCTCCTCGAGCGCCTCGGCCGACTGGAGGTCGAGGTTGTCGGTGGGCTCGTCGAGCAGGAGCATCGTGGCGCCCGACAGCTCGAGCAGCAGGATCTGGAACCGGGCCTGCTGCCCGCCCGACAGCGACTCGAAGCGCTGCTCGCCCGACCGGGCCAGCTCGTAGCGGTCGAGCGCCCGCGCGGCCTGCTCGCGCGGGCGGCCCTCACGGTGCTCGTCGCCGCGGTGCAGGATCTCGAGCAGCGTGCGCCCCATGAGCGACGGGTGCTCGTGCGTCTGCGCGAACCAGCCCGGCCGCACCCGCGACCCGAGACGCACGACACCTGCGTGCTCGACCGGGACCGGCCGCACGTCACCGACGGGCTGGTGCTCGCGCTCGGGGTCGGTGCCACCGCACGCGAGCAGCCGCAGGAAGTGCGACTTGCCCGAGCCGTTGCTGCCGAGGATCGCGACCCGCTCGCCGTACCAGACCTCCAGGTCGAAGGGCTTCATCAGCCCGGTCAGCTCGAGTCCCGTCGCGACGATGGCGCGCTTGGCCGTGCGGCCACCGGTGAGGCGCATCGTGACCGACTGCGTCATCGGCGTCTCCTCCGGCGGTCCCGCCTGCTCGAACTTCGCCAGCCGGGTCTGCGCGGCCTGGTAGCGCGAGGCCATGCCGTCGTTGAACTTGGCCTTGACCTTGAGCGTCTGCACGAGGGTCTTGAGCTTGACGTGCTCCTCGTCCCAGCGACGGCGCAGCTCCTCGAGACGGTCGTTGCGGTCGGTGCGGGCCTGGGCGTAGGTCGCGAACCGGCCGGGGTGCACCCAGAGGGTCGCCCCGGCGCCGCCGGGCTCGAGCGTCGCGACCCGGGTGGCCACCCGGTCGAGCAGCTCCCGGTCGTGGCTGATGAACAGCACGGTCTTGGGCGAGGCGACGAGCGCCTCCTCGAGCCAGCGCTTCGTCGGCACGTCGAGGTAGTTGTCCGGCTCGTCGAGGAGCAGCACCTCCTCCGGGCCACGCAGCAGCGCCTCGAGCACGAGCCGCTTCTGCTCGCCGCCGGAGAGGGTCGTGACCTTGCGCCACTGCGCCTGCTCGTACGGGATGCCGAGGGCTGCGACGGTGCACTGGTCCCAGAGGGTCTCCTGCTCGTAGCCGCCGGCCTCGCCCCACTCGACGAGCGCGTGGGCGTAGGCCATCTGGTCGTCCTCGGAGTCGCGCTCCATCATGAGCAGCTCGCTGCGGTCGACCTCCTCGGCGGCGGCGCGGATGCGCTCGGGCGCCACCGACACGAGCAGGTCGCGCACCGTCGTGTCGTCGCGCACCTTGCCGATGAACTGGCGCATCACGCCGAGCCCGCCCGATCGGGTCACGGCGCCCTCGTGGGCGGCGACGTCGCCGGCGATGATCCGCGTCAGCGTCGTCTTGCCGGTCCCGTTGGGGCCGATGAGGGCGACCTTGGCGCCCTCCCCCACCCGCACCGAGACGTCGTTGAGGAGTGGCCTGCCGTCCGGCAGGCTGAAGGAGACGGAGTTGACGTCGACGTGGCCCACGAGGGTCAAGCCTGACGTATGCCGTGTGGCCGCGTCACCCGGTTAAGCATCAGGTCGCGCACGCGTCACCCCCACGACCAGGAGTCGAGCACGGCGCGGTAGACGTCGAGGGCCTCCGGGTGTGCGGGGTCGTAGGTCAGGCGGATCGCGAAGGCCTGCTCGGTGTAGGGGACGACGTAGTAGACGTGGCGCACCTGCTCCGACTGGTCGACGACGATGCCCATCGCCCGGTAGCCGGCGATCTCCCGCTCGGGGGCGGCCATCGGCGCGATGCCCTTGGCCTCGAAGCCCTCACGGAGCCCGTCGACCACCTCCGACAAGGAGTGGGACCCGACCTTGATCGGCCGCTCGACCGCGATGAAGGCCGGCACGCTGTCGTCGTCGGGCTGCAGGAGGGTGTCGGGCGGTGGGTCGAGGCTGCGGTCGGCCCGGCTCCACCCGACCGGCTGCAGGTAGCTGTAGTCGATGCCGCGGACGCGATCATCGCTCATCGCGACGTGACTCACTGCGGCCGGCAGCGGCTGGATGCGGTGACCGGCGCTGTCGGTGGTCGGGGCGGCGGACGTCGGCACGTGCACGACGCCGACGTCGGTCCGGGCAGGCGCCGCGGGGGCGGCGTCACCGGAGCACCCGGCGAGGCCGGGGGCGATGAACAGGGCGATGGCCGGGAGCAGGGCCACCGACGTCCTCACGCGCGCCGACATCGGCTACGTCCACGCCCAGGTCGAGAGCAGCTCGTCGAACTCGGCCATCGCGTGGGCCGCGTCGGCCTGGGACGAGCTGAGGGTGAGCAGGTAGATCCGGCCGCCGCGGGCGACGCCGTAGGAGCGGGCGAGCACCTTGATGCCCTGCTGCTGGAACGTCGTCGTGAAGCCGACGGCCGTCGAGCCCGACACGGTCTTGTCGGGCGCCGAGGAGACGGTGCGTCCGGCGGCGCCCAGCTGCTGGCGGCCCTTGGCCAGCTCGTCGTCGAGGACCGACTGGTCGCCGTCGGCCGCGGTGACCACGAGGTTGTTGGCGAAGGCGCCGACCTTCTTCGACGAGAGCAGCACGAGGTCGATGTCGGCGACGCCGCTGGCCTGGTCGGTCGCCTCGGTCCAGCCCTCCGGGGGCACGACGGTGAACCCGCCCGAGCGACCCCTGACCTCGTCGCCCTCCGCGGTCGCGGCGGAACCGGTGGCACCCGACGTGCTGCCCGCCGAGGGGGTGGCCGAGGTGCTCGACACCGACGGCGGCGAGGCGGTCGTGCCCTTCGAGCAGCCCGTCAGCACCAGCGTGAACGTGAGGACGCCCACCGAGACGACGCGGGTGGGGCGGGCCTTCATGCGGACGATCCAACCACACGGACCGGACGGGCGCCGGTCCGGTCTCGGGCCTGAGACACCGCTCACCCGGGCTCTCGACGGGCTCGCGTGACGACGGCCCGCGCGGCGAGGTCGGCCTCCGCGGGGTAGACGACCTCCTCGAGACTGAGACCGTGCGGGGGCATGACGTGGATCCCGGCCGTGCGCTCGGCGCGGTCCTGCAGCGACAGCGGCCAGTCCACGGTGCGGCGCCCCTCCCCGACGGGGACCACCGCGCCGACGAGCGAGCGCACCATCGAGTGGCAGAAAGCGTCGGCGCGCACCGTGGCGGCGAGCACCCCGTCGGGCAGCCGGGTCCACGAGAAGTCGAGCAGGGTGCGCACGGTCGTCGCGCCCTCGCGCTGCTTGCAGAACGCCGCGAAGTCCCGCAGACCGACGAGCGAGCGCGCCGCATCGTCCATGGCTGCGACGTCGAGGGGGCGCCGCCACCAGACGGTGTCGTGACGACGCAGGGGGTCGCGGTCGGCGTCCGGGTCGGCCAGGCGGTAGAGGTAGCGCCGCTCCACGGCCGAGAAGCGTGCGTCGAAGCCGTCCGGGGCCACGACCGCGCCGCGCACGACGACGTCGTGGGCGAGGATGCCGCCGAGGCGACGGACGAGGGCGGCTCCCGGCTCCCGGTCCGACCGGCCCGGCAGGGCGGCCCACGCCTGCGGGTCGAGGTCGACGTGGGCGACCTGGCCGCGCGCGTGGACGCCGGCATCGGTGCGACCGGCCACCGTGACGCGGACGGGCTCGGGACTGCGCAGCAGCGTGGTCAGGGCGGCCGCCAGCTCTCCCTGGACGGTGCGCAGCGAGGGCTGGGCCGCCCACCCCGAGAAGGCGGTCCCGTCGTAGGCCAGGTCGAGCCGCACGCGCAGCGTGGGCCCGCTCGACTCGCTCATGGCGCCCGAGCCTAACGGCAGGTCGACGTCGGCCAGGCGGCCCCCCGTCAACCCTCCCGGGGCCCTGCACGTCTTACTTGTGGGGCACCGGACGACCCGGCCCGGTCCCGTCCGAAGGGGGAACCTCCATGTACGCCATCACCCGCCGGCTCGCGGTCGCCGCGTGCGCCGCCGCCCTCGCCGCGCCCGTAGCCGTCGCCGCCACGAGCACGACTGCCTCCGCCGCACCGTTCTGCGGCATCACCTGGGGATCCCTGGCCAAGGCCACGAGCCCCGCCCGGTTGTGGACCGGCTCGGTCACGGGGACCCGTGCCGGTCAGCACCCCTGCTACGACCGCCTCGTCCTGGACCTCGCACCGGGGCGCGGCGCGCTCGGCTACGACGTCCGCTACGTCTCCGCCGTCACCGCGCCGGGCAGCGGGCTGCCCGTGCCCGTCAGCGGGGGCGCGAGGGTCCAGGTCACCGTCGACGCCCCGTCGACCCTCGCCACAAGCACCACGACCCTGACCGGGTGGCGCACCTTCCGCCAGCTGAGGAACGTCGGCAGCTTCGAGGGCTACACCGACTTCGGGCTCGGCGTCCGGGCGCGGCTGCCGATGCGGGCCTTCGTCCTGACCGACGCCGACGGCGGCCGCCGTCTCGTCGTCGACGTCGCCCACCGGTGGTGAGCGCGAGAAGGGCCCCGCACCCATGGTGCGGGGCCCTTCTCGGGTGCGCCGGAGCGCGGGAGTCGATCCTGGCTCAGGAGCCGGAACCAGCCTTCGTGAAGCCGGCCTTCTCGGCGTCCTCGGCCGACTTGAACCAGAACTCGGCGATCGTCTGGTCGTACCACTGGCCGTCGGGCTCGTGGTACTTGCCGGAGTCGGCGTTGCCCTTGACGGTGTAGCCGTCCTCGGGCGACGAGCCGTCCTCGTTCGCGGCGACGGCGCCCTCGGGCACGTCGACGGCAGCGGCGGCCTCGGTGGCCTCCGCCTTCTCGGCGTCCTCGGCGGCCTTGGTCTCGGCAGCGGCCTGCTTCGACTCGCTCTGCTTCGCAGCGCGCTTCGTGGCGGCCTCGGCCTCCTTGACCGTCGCCTTCTTGGCCGACAGCGGCTCGCGGACGAGCTCGATGACCACCATGGGGGCGTTGTCACCCTTGCGGGCGCCGATCTTCGTGATGCGGGTGTAGCCGCCCTCGCGAGCCGCCATGTCGGGGGCGATCTCGGCGAAGAGGCGGTGGACGACACCCTTGTCGCGCACGACCGTGAGGACGCGGCGACGGGCGTGCAGGTCGCCACGCTTGGCGAACGTGATGAGACGCTCGGCGAGCGGGCGCAGACGCTTGGCCTTGGCCTCGGTCGTCGTGATCTTGTCGTGCTCGAAGAGCGACGTCGCGAGGTTGGCCAGGATCAGCCGCTCGTGGGCGGGGCCGCCACCGACGCGGGGACCCTTGGTGGGGGTGGGCATTTCGTTTCTCCTAGAAGTCCGACCAGGCCGTTCTCGAGCAGGGCGCCGAGGGCTCGGTCAAGAAGCGGTTGGTCAGAGACGCTCGTCCTCGACGAACGACTGGTCGTCGTCGTCGCTGTAGTCGTCCTCGCCGTAGCCGTCGACGAGGGCAGACGGGTCGAACCCGGGCGGGCTGTCCTTGAGGGCCAGACCCATGCCGACGAGCTTGGCCTTGACCTCGTCGATCGACTTCGCACCGAAGTTGCGGATGTCGAGCAGGTCGGCCTCGCTGCGGCCCACGAGCTCACCCACGGTGTGGATGCCCTCGCGCTTGAGGCAGTTGTAGGAACGAACGGTGAGGTCCAGGTCCTCGATCGGCAGCGCGAGGTCCGCGGCGAGCGCGGCGTCCGTCGGCGACGGGCCCATGTCGATGCCCTCGGCCTCGACGTTGAGCTCGCGAGCCAGGCCGAAGAGCTCGACCAGCGTCTTGCCGGCCGAGGCCATGGCGTCACGCGGCGTCATCGAGTTCTTCGTCTCGACGTCGACGATGAGCTTGTCGAAGTCGGTGCGCTGCTCGACACGGGTCGCCTCGACCTTGTAGGTCACGGTGAGCACCGGGCTGTAGATCGAGTCGACCGGGATACGGCCGATCTCCTGGTCACCGGACTTGTTCTGCTGCGCCGAGACGTAGCCACGGCCACGCTCCACGGTCAGCTCCATCTCGAGCTTGCCCTTGTCGTTCAGCGTCGCGATGTGCAGGTCGGGGTTGTGCACCTCGACACCAGCCGGAGGCGTGATGTCGGCGGCGGTGACCGCGCCCGGGCCCTGCTTGCGCAGGTACATGACGACCGGCTCGTCGTGCTCCGAGGAGACGACGAGGCCCTTGATGTTGAGGATCATCTCGGTGACGTCCTCCTTCACGCCCGGAACGGTCGTGAACTCGTGGAGCACGCCGTCGATGCGGATGGAGGTGACCGCCGCGCCCGGGATGCTCGAGAGCAGGGTGCGACGGAGGGAGTTGCCGAGCGTGTAGCCGAAGCCGGGCTCGAGCGGCTCGATGGTGAAGCGGCTGCGGTTGTCGACCACGACCTCTTCGGAGAGCACGGGACGCTGTGCGATGAGCACTGTTCATTTCCTTCCCACGGGCGACCGCCATATGACGCCTCGTGAAACTGCCCGGTCGTGATCCGGGCGGGCCGGCTCGGCTCTGTCTGCGAGCGCGGCCCCAGGCAAGACCCCCGCCGTATGCCGCTGGGCGGGCCCAGCGGCATACGGACGTGGGGCGGGTGTCAGTTCTTCGAGTAGAGCTCGACGATCAGCTGCTCGGTGAGCTGCGAGTCGATCTGCGCGCGCACCGGGAGCTGGTGGATGAGGATCTGCAGCGAGCCGTCGACGACCTGCATCCAGGCCGGGACGGGACGCTCGCCGAACGTCTGGCGAGCCAGCTCGAACGGGAAGCTCTCGACGGACTGCTTGCGGACCGTGATGATGTCGTACTGCTCCACGCGGTAGCTCGGGACGTCGACGCGCACGCCGTTGACCTCGAAGTGACCGTGCGTCACGAGCTGGCGGGCGTGGCGACGCGTGCGGGCCAGGCCCGCGCGGTAGACCACGTTGTCCAGGCGCGACTCGAGGATCTGGAGAAGGTTCTCACCGGTCTTGCCGGGGCGCTTCGCCGCTTCCTTGTAGTAGCGGACGAACTGCTTCTCCATGACGCCGTACTGGAAGCGGGCGCGCTGCTTCTCCTGGAGCTGGGTGAGGTACTCCTTCTCCTGGATCCGGCGACGGCCGTGCTGGCCGGGCGGGAAGGGACGGAGCTCGAAGTTCTTGTCGCCGCCGACGAGGTCCATCTTGAGGCGGCGGGACTTCTTGGTGATCGGGCCGGTGTAACGAGCCATGTTTCTAGTTCTCTCTCTCGCTCAGGCCGGGATCAGACGCGACGGCGCTTGGGCGGGCGGACACCGTTGTGCGGCGTGGGCGTGACGTCGCTGATCGCGCCGACCTCCAGGCCGGTGGCGGTGAGCGAGCGGATCGCCGTCTCGCGGCCCGAGCCCGGGCCCTTGACGAAGACGTCGACCTTGCGCATGCCGTGCTCCATGGCGCGGCGGGCAGCGGCCTCGGCGGCCATCTGGGCGGCGAACGGGGTGGACTTGCGCGAGCCCTTGAAGCCGACCTGGCCGGCAGAGGCCCACGCGATCACAGCACCCGTGGGGTCCGTGATCGAGATGATCGTGTTGTTGAACGTGCTCTTGATGTGAGCGTGCCCGTGGGCGACGTTCTTCTTCTCCTTGCGACGAACCTTCGTCACACGAGCCTTGGGAGGCATTTTTCTCCTACGTCAGAACTGAATGTCGGTGAGACGTGATCGCGGGGCGATCAGCGTCACTTGGCCTTCTTCTTGCCGGCCACGGTGCGCTTCGGGCCCTTGCGGGTGCGCGCGTTGGTCTTGGTGCGCTGACCGCGCACGGGCAGACCACGACGGTGACGGAGACCTTCGTAGGAGCCGATCTCGACCTTGCGGCGGATGTCGGCCTGCACCTCACGGCGAAGGTCACCCTCGAGGCGGTAGTTGCCCTCGAGGAAGTCACGAAGCGCAACGAGCTCGGTCTCACCGAGGTCCTTGACGCGGGTGTTGGGGTCGACGCCGGTGGCAACCAGCGCCTCCTTGGAACGGGTGCGACCGACACCGAAGATGTAGGTCAGTGCGACCTCGACGCGCTTCTCGCGCGGAAGGTCGACTCCAACAAGACGAGCCATGTTGGGTTGTCTCCTGATTTCTGTTACGCGGAGGTCTGGAGCAAGGCACCGATCCGGGGTCACGGTCCGCCACTCAGAAGGACGGGCCACCGGTCCCCGGCCTCCGTGCCGGGGGTGACGTCCTGCGCCGACACGACGGTCGGTCATCAGGGGCCGGGTGCTGCTTTCATTCACTTGTTGCGTGCTGTCGAAGTTCTGTCGACGGCGAGGGTGGTGCTTCTGCTCAGCCCTGGCGCTGCTTGTGGCGCAGGTTCTCGCAGATCACCATGACCCGACCGTTGCGGCGGATCACCTTGCACTTGTCGCAGATCTTCTTGACGCTCGGCTGAACCTTCATCTGCCTGCTGTCTTCAGATCGCGCGCCTGCCACCGCGGGCCCCGGAGGGCACGTGACGATCAGGCGCTTGGTTGTGTAATCGGGAGTTGGTGCCTCGCACTCGTCCCGGCCTGACATGCCCGCTCTCGCGGACCGGTCGCGGCCGACCCTGGTGCTCAGCGGTAGCGGAAGACGATCCGACCGCGGGTCAGGTCATAGGGCGAGAGCTCGACCACCACACGGTCCTCCGGGAGGATCCTGATGTAGTGCTGTCGCATCTTGCCCGAGATGTGTGCGAGCACCTTGTGACCGTTGGAGAGCTCCACCCGGAACATCGCGTTCGGGAGAGCCTCGACGATCGTGCCCTCGATCTCGATGACACCGTCCTTCTTGGCCATATCCTCCGTCTATCTGTTGGTGGCCGACCCGGACTGAGCCGGCCTTGGGGCGTGCCTAGGTGCCGTGCTCGTCGCACAGGCGTGACTCAGGCGTCGAGACACACGACACCCAACGCACAAGACTACGCCAGAAGGCGGAGTTCCTGAAATCGGCGACGGACCGTCTGCCTCGGCGCCGGCGGCGTCCGCGGCCCGGCGACGTGCGGTGTTCTGGCTCAGCGGTCGAGCTCGGCCCGACGCAGGACGACGATGCGCTCGATGACGTCGTCGGGCAGCTGCTGGTCGGCGGAGAAACGGATCGTGCCCTTGCTCAGGGAGTGCCCGGCCAGGTCCGGCGCGACGGCCTCGACGACGGCAGGGCTGAAGGGAAAGAGGGACAGGTGCCGGGCCGCCGCCGTGATGCCGAGCAGCGGACGCCCGTCGAGGCGCAGGGCCGGCATGCCGTAGCTCGTGCCCTCCTCGGCGTCGGGGGCCACGCGGCGCGCCACGTCGACGACGTGCTGCAGGGCCGCGCGCTGGTCCGGCTCGAGTCCGGCGAGGTAGTCACCGATGGTTCCCACCCGGTCATGGTGGCATCCCCGCGGCCGTCGTGGGCGCGTTCGCCGCACTCCGTCCCCCGGGTATGGGTGGTCGACCCCTCCACCGGTCGCCGTCACGACGACCTCCCACGAAAGGCCATCATGAGCGCTCGCACCCGCACGCGTACGCGTACCTCCACCATCGTCGTGATCCTCTGGCTCCTCATCGGCGTCTTCGCCGCCTTCCAGCGCGGCTACTTCGGCTCGTCCGACCCGAGCTGCAGCCGACTGGCCACGACCGCTGTGACGATCGTCGCCGGCCCGCTCAACTACGTCGGCCTCGACCCGCGCATCGGCTGCTCGACGCCCCAGCCCTCGAACTAGGCCGTGAGGCAGGCGGGTGGGAACGGCATACTGGCCGGGTGACCGAGCCCGGCGCTGACGCCACCGTCCCACCCGCCACCTCCACGCCGTCGGAGGCCCGGGCGACACCGCCCGACCGCACCGACACGGTGACGGCGCCCCCCTCGGACGCGGAAACGGTCGAGGACTACTACGCCCGCATCGCGGCCGCGGCCGGCCAGGACGGCCGTCTGCCCGTCGCCGTCGAGGAGATGCCCGGCTGGGACATCTACCCCTACGAGATCGAGGGCCTGCGGCTCAAGCCGGTGCAGCCTCCGGCCGACGAGGAGCCGGCACGTCGCGGCGAGCAGGCAGCCGACTGCTGGTGCACCACCGGCGTCCCGGAGGCCGACGACCGGCTCGTCTGGTCGAACGCCCGGTGGCGCCTCACGCTCGCCGTCGACACGGGCCTGCCCGTCATGCTCATGCTCATGCCCCTCGCGCACCACGACCTGCCCTCCCTGCCGGGCGACCTCGCGGCCGAGATGGGCCAGCTCGTCGTCGCGGTCTCGGACGCCGTCGAGCACGTGCCGAGCGTCGGCCGGGTCCAGCTCGCGAAGTACGGCGACGGCGGAGCCCACCTGCACCTCTTCTTCCTCGGCCGCCCCGCGCGCATGCTGCAGTTCCGCGGGTCACCGCTCATCGACTGGGAGGAGAACCTGCCGCGGGTGCCGCTGGACGTCCTACGGGCCAACGCCCGCGTGGTCGCCGAGCGGATGGTCGTCCACGTCGGTGGCACGCCCGGAGGACTCGGCCGCTAGAGCGCCCGGTGGGAGTCCGGCGGACACCGGGGCGCCCGCGAGCACCGGGTCGGCTCCACCCAGTCGACGGCTGCCGGTCCAGCCGTCAGGCCCGCTGGCTCGCAGGCCGCTCGAAGAAGAGCACGGCCACGACGCCGATGAGCAGCACCGCCGCCGGCAGCATCATCGACTCCGACATCGCGTCGGCGAAGCCGCTCGCGATCGGCGCCGGCATGGTCGCCCCCGAGCCCTGCAGGCCGCCGAGCTGGCCCGAGATGCCGGGCAGGTCGGCGGCGAGCCGGGCCTCGATGAGGGCCGCGATGGCGGCGCTGCCGAGGACGGCACCGACCTGGCGGGTGGTGTTGTAGACGCCCGAACCGGCGCCCGCCGACGACAAGGGCAGGTTGCGGGTGGCCGTCGCGCCGAGCGGTCCCCACATGAAGGCGTTGCCGACACCCATGAGCGCCATGGGCAGCAGCAGCACCCACGTCTCGGTCTCGGGGTGCATGACGAGCGCGAGCCACACCAGCGACAGTGCGGTGAGACTGATGCCTGCCGCCGTGATGCCGCGCGGGTGGACGCGGTCCGCCAACCGACCCGAGATCGGGGCGAGGCCGCCGGAGATCACGGCCATCGGCGCGAGCAGGAGGGCCGAGGCGGTCGGCGACATCCCGCGCACGGCCTGGGCGTAGAGCATGAACGGGAAGGCCATCGCCGTGATGGAGAAGCCGATCGTCGTGATCGCGACGTTGGCCAGAGAGAAGTTGCGGTCGTCGAAGAGGCGCAGGGGCAGCAGCGGCTCGCGGGTGTTGTGCGCCTGCCACCAGATGAAGACGCCGAGCACTAGCAGGCCGACCCCGATGAGGAGGGGCACGGAGATGAACCCGGTGATGGTCCCCCAGTCGTAGGTCTCGCCCTCCTGGACGCCGAACACCACGAGGAACATGCCGACCGCCGAGAGCACTACCCCGATCCAGTCGAAGGTGTGGCTGTGCGTCTCGAGCCGCGGCACGAGACGGGCGGCGAGGGCGAACGCGACGATGCCGATCGGCACGTTGATGAAGAAGATCCACTCCCAGCCGGGACCGTCGACGAGCAGGCCGCCGACGACCGGCCCGACGAGGATCGCGACGCCGGCGGTCGCTCCCCAGAGCGCCATGGCCTGACCGCGCGAGGCCGCCGGGAAGGTGCGCGTGATGACCGCCATCGTCTGCGGCGTCAGCATCGACGCGCCGAGGCCCTGCACGACGCGGGCGATGATGAGCCCCGTGATGGTGCCCGTGAGCCCGCACCACAGCGACGCGAGAGTGAAGGTCGTCAGACCCACGAGGTAGAGGTTCTTCGGGCCGTAGCGGTCACCGAGCCGGCCGGTGATGAGCAGCGGTGTGGCATAGGCCAGCAGGTAGGCGCTCGTCACCCAGATGACGCTGTTGACGTCGGTGTCGAGACCCCGCAGGATCGCAGGCGTCGCCACCGACACGATCGTCGAGTCGACGAGGATCATGAAGAAGCCGATCACCATGGCCCACAAGGCTGGCCACGGGTTGTGCCCGTCCGGCACCCCACCCGGTGGGCGCGCCGGGGCAGCAGGGCGCGGGCCCGTCAGGGCGTCTCCCGCCACGTCACGTCCGGTCACGTCGGTGGTGCTCTCCTCGCCGGCCACGGTGGCCCCCCCTTCTGCTGCCCGACGCAGCACCTCCGATTCTCCACCCGGGCACCGACAGCCGTCAGTGCCCGTCGCCGGTCGCCCGACCCGGTCCACCGGACGGGCCCCCCGACGGACCGCGCGCCACGGGAGCCGGCGTCAGGCGTACGACCAGCGCGTCGCGAGCCACAGCGGGTCGTAGCCCGTGAGCGGCACCATCCGCCAGGTGAGGTCGGCGTCGGCGCCACGCAGGCGCGCCTCGATGCGGAAGCGGTGCGGCGTCTCGATGGCGATGGCCTCGGCGCGGAAGGTGTCCTCGTCGACCCAGCCCCCGCTCGAGACGACCGGCAGGGTCGCTCCCCCGGCCACCAGCTCCCCCTCGCGCCACAGGCCCCGACCGACGGGCAGGCGCAGCCACTCACCACGACGGCTGAGCCCGAGCACGTGGTCGGGCCCGTCCCGCGTCACGGAGACGGCCGTGTAGTCGGCCGCCAGGTCGGAGACGTCGGAGCGGTTGAACTCGGCGTACTCCGGCCCGAGCGCGTCACCCGACATGGCGGGGATCTCGAGGGCCCCGAGCCGTTCGGCCAGCGCGTGGTCTGCGTCGCCGGACCCGCTGCCGCCGATGGCCGGCACGACGTGGGCCCACAGCCCGTCGAGGGTGGACTGCATGCGCGACTGCTCGGCCGTGATCGCCACGACCGTGTCGTGCTCGGGCAGCACGACGAGGAACTGGCCGTAGGCGCCGTCGCCGCGGTAGCCGAAGCGCTGCATCCAGAACGAGTAGCCGTAGCCGCGACGCCAGTCCTCGTCGGCGTCCGGGTCCTCGCTCACTGGTCCGAAGCCGCGGGTGGCCTCATCGACCCAGGCCTCGGAGAGCAGCTGCCGCCCGTCCCACCGGCCACGGTCCAGGTAGAGCTGGGCGAGGGAGGCGATGGCCTCGGTCGTCAGGTGCGCGCCGGTGAACCCGAGCTCGCGCCCGAGCGGGTCGCGGTGCCATGGGATGTCGTGCAGCCCGAGGGGCGCGAGCAGCCGCGGGCGCAGCACCTCGCCGACGCCGACGCCGGCGAGCTGACGCACGATGACGGCGAGCAGGTAGGTGGCCACCTGGTTGTAGGCGAAGACCGTGCCGGGCTCACGCGTCGGCTGCGTCGCGAAGACCCGCTGCACCCAGTCGGCCCCGTCGCCGACGCCGTCACCGCTCGCGCGGTCGAAGACCCGGTCCCACGCGTCCTCCTCGTGGCCGACGGTCATCGAGAGGCAGTGGGCGATGCGCACGTCGTCCCAGCCCTCCGCGACGGCGGCGCGGTCGAGCTCGGGGAAGTGGTCGAGCACCCTGTCGTCGAGCGAGAGGCGCCCCTCCTGCGCGAGGAACGCCACGGCCGTGGCGGTCAGCGTCTTGGAGAGGGAGTACGCGAGGTGGACCCGGCTCGCGGCATACGGCCTCCACCAGCCCTCCGCCACGACGTGGCCGTGACGCACGACCATGAGGCTGTGCAGGCCGAGGTTGTCGCGCTCGGCGGCGTCGACGAACGCGTGGATGCCGGCGGCGTCGACGCCCTGCGCCGACGGGGTGCTGCGGGGAAGGCTCACGAGCGCGAGGTTACGCGTCCGGGCGCCCCGCGTGGGGCAGCGAGAGGGCCCGAGTCGCGCGGGCTCAGACGGTCGCGTCGAGGGGGGCGTATGCCGCCCCGGCAGCCTCGAGGGCAGCCCGGCCTCCGTCGACGGCCGTGAGGACCCAGAGTCCGTGCTCGCGGACGGCGACCGAGTGCTCCCAGTGAGCGGCTCGGGTGCCGTCGAGGGTCACCACGGTCCAGTCGTCGGCGAGCACCTTGGTGTCGGTGCCACCGAGGGTGATCATCGGCTCGATGGCGCCGGTGAACCCGTCGACGAGCTTGGGGCCCGTCTCGCGCACCGCGTAGTTGGGGATCTGCGGGTCCATGTGCATCTGCGTGCCGATGCCGTGACCCACGTACTCGTCGATGACGCCGTAGGTCCGACCGTCGCGCTCGGCGGCGGCCTCGATGCTGGCCTCGACCGCGTCACCGACGGCGTAGAGGCGACCGCCGACCTGCATGGCCGCGATGCCGGCGTAGAGGCCGGCCTCGGTGGCGTCGATGAGGGCGAGGTCCTCGGGGCGACCCGCCTCGCGACCGCCGACGACGGCGGTGAAGGCCGCGTCGCCGTTCCAGCCCTTGACCTCGGCGCCGCAGTCGATCGAGACGATGTCGCCGGCCTCGAGGACCCGCGGGCCCGGGATGCCGTGGACGACCTCGTCGTTGACGCTCGTGCACAGGGTGTGGCTGTAGCCCGGGACGAGCTGGAAGTTGGGGATGCCACCGTTGCTGCGGATGAAGTCCTCCGCGAGGCGGTCCAGCTCGAGCGTCGTCAGACCGGCTCGCAGCTCGCCGGCGAGCAGCTCGAGGGTGCGCCCGACGAGCAGCCCCGCCTCACGCATGAGGAGGAGCTGCTCGTCGGTGCGGCCCTGGAGCCGGTTCCGGCGTCCGAACATCGGTGGTCCTTCTCGGTGGCTGAGGCGTGACTGAGGCGTGACGGTGCCGTGGCGCCGTCGTGCTCAGGCGTCCTGCGGCAGGGCCGCGATGACACGGTCGGTGACCTCGTCGACGGCGCCCATGCCGTCGACCTTGACGAGGAGGCCGACGAGCTCGTAGTGCTGCGCGAGCGGTGCGGTCTCCTTGCGGTAGATCGCCTGGCGCTCGCGGATGACGTCCTCGGTGTCGTCGGCACGACCCTCGGTCTCGGCGCGGTTGAGCAGCCGCTCGACGATGGCGTCCTCGTCGACCTCGAGCTCGAGGACCGCGTCGAGTGCGTGCCCGTGACGCGACAGCATCGCGTCGAGGGCGTCGACCTGGCCCGCGGTGCGCGGGTAGCCGTCGAGGAGGAAGCCGTGGGCGGCGTCGTCCCAGCCGAGCCGGTCCTCGACGATCTCGTTGGTGATGTCGTCGGAGACGTAGCCGCCGGACGTGATGATCTCGTGGACCTTGACGCCGAGCGGGGTCTGGTCCTTGATGTTGGCGCGGAAGATGTCGCCGGTCGAGATGGCCGGGATGCCGAGGCGCTCGGCGATCCGAGCGGCCTGCGTGCCCTTACCGGCGCCCGGCGGGCCGAGGATGATCAGTCGCATTAACGGAGGAACCCTTCGTAGTGACGCTGCTGCAGCTGCGCCTCGATCTGCTTCACCGTCTCGAGGCCCACACCGACGACGATGAGGATCGAGGTGCCACCGAACGGGAAGTTCTGGTTGGCGCCGACGAGGACGAGGGCCACGAGCGGGATCAGCGAGACGATGGCGAGGTAGATGGCACCCGGCACGGTGATTCGGGTCAGGACGTAGTTGAGGTACTCGGCCGTGGGTCGCCCGGCCCGGATACCCGGGATGAAGCCGCCGTACTTCTTCATGTTGTCCGCGACCTCGGTCGGGTTGAACGTGATGGACACGTAGAAGAACGTGAAGAAGAGGATGAGGGCGACGTAGATCGCCATGTAGAAGGGGTGGTCGCCCTTGACGAGGTTCTCCTGGACCCACGAGACCCAGGCCGGGTTGTTGCCGTCGGCGTGCGTGTTGAACTGCGCGACGAGGCCCGGCAGGGCGAGCAGGGAGCTGGCGAAGATGACGGGGATGACGCCGGCCATGTTGACCTTGAGCGGGATGTACGTGGACGTGCCGCCGTACATGCGGCGGCCGACCATGCGCTTGGCGTACTGCACCGGGATACGTCGCTGGGACTGCTCGACGAAGACGACCGCGGCGATGACGAAGACACCGAGGATCAGGATGCCGAGGAAGGTGCCCCAGCCCTTGTTCTCCTTGATGGCCCAGAGCGAGGCCGGGAAGCCGGCGGCGATCGAGGTGAAGATCATGAGGGACATGCCGTTGCCGACGCCCTTGTCGGTGATGAGCTCGCCGAACCACATGATCAGGCCGGTGCCGGCCGTCATGGTCAGGACCATGATGAGGATGGTGACCATCGACTGGTCGGTCATGATCGAGTCGCACGAGCCGCCGAAGAGGCTGGAGGGGTTGCGCGCGAAGGTGACGAGCGTCGCCGACTGGAGGATCGCGAGACCGATCGTCAGGTAGCGGGTGTACTGCGTCAGCTTGCTCTGGCCCGACTGGCCCTCCTCCTTGAGCGCCTCGAAGCGCGGGATGACCACCGTGAGCAGCTGGATGATGATGCTCGCCGTGATGTAGGGCATGATTCCGAGCGCGAACACCGACAGCTGCAGCAGCGCGCCGCCGCTGAAGAGGTTGGCCAGGTTGAGGAACCCGCTCTGGTCGCCGCTCTGGCCCTTGCTGGCCTGCAGGCAGTCCTGCACCAAGCTGTAGCTGATGCCCGGCGTCGGGACGTGCGATCCGAGCCGGAACAGCACGATGATGCCGAGAGTGAAGAGCAGCTTCTTGCGCAGGTCCGGGGTACGGAACGCGCGTGCGAAGGCGGCAAGCACAGGGTCCTCCTGGGGGGCCGCGCGGTGGCGCGGCATAAGTCATGCAATCCGTGGAAGGGTAACGCAAAGGCGCAACGCCCCGGGCTCCCCTCCGCGGTGGCCGACGTCACGTCGGCTCGCGGGTCGGGCGCCCGGGGCGCTGCTCACACGAGGTGTGTGGTGGTCACTCGCGCCTGATCACTCAGCCGGCGAGAGCCGTGACCGTGCCGCCGGCGGCCTCGATCTTCTCCTTGGCGGACGCCGAGAACTTGTGCGCCTCGACCTCGACCTTGACGGAGATCTCGCCCGTACCGAGCACCTTCACCGGGAAGCCGTCACGGACGGCACCCTTGGCGACGAGGTCGGCGACGGACACCTGACCACCCTCCGGGAAGAGCAGCTGCAGACGGTCCAGGTTCACGACCTGGTACTCCGTGCGGAACGGGTTCTTGAAGCCACGGAGCTTGGGAAGGCGCATGTGCATCGGCATCGAGCCGCCCTCGAAACGCTCCGGGACCTGGTAACGGGCCTTCGTGCCCTTGGTGCCACGACCGGCGGTCTTGCCCTTGGAGCCCTCACCACGACCGACGCGGGTCTTGGCGGTCTTGGCTCCGGGGGCCGGACGCAGGTGGTGGACCTTGAGGGCGGACTCGCCCGACTTCTTGGCGTTGTCGGCCATGGTCAGTCAACCTCCTCGACGGACACGAGGTGCGTGACCGTCTTGACCATCCCGCGGATCTCGGGACGGTCCTCCTTGACGACGACGTCGCCAATGCGCTTCAGACCGAGGCTGCGCAGCGTGTCACGCTGGTTCTGCTTGCCACCGATCTCGGAACGGGTCTGGGTCACCTTGAGACGAGCCATCATGCACCAGCCTTCGCAGCCTGGGCCTCGGCCATACCAGCGGCGCGGGCCTTGAGCATGGCCGCCGGGGCGACCTCCTCGAGGGTCTTGCCACGACGGGCAGCGACCGACTCGGGGCGCTCGAGCTCGCGCAGGGCCTGGGCCGTGGCGTGCACGATGTTGATGGCGTTGTCGGAACCCAGCGACTTGCTGAGGACGTCGTGGATGCCGGCGCACTCGAGCACCGCACGCACCGGGCCACCGGCGATGACACCGGTACCGGGGGCGGCGGGGCGGAGCATGACGACACCAGCGGCCGCCTCACCCTGGACGGGGTGCGGGATGGTGCCCTGGATGCGCGGGACCTTGAAGAAGTTCTTCTTGGCCTCCTCGACACCCTTGGCGATGGCCGCGGGAACTTCCTTGGCCTTGCCGTAGCCGACACCCACGGTGCCGTCACCGTCGCCGACGACGACGAGGGCGGTGAAGCTGAAGCGACGACCACCCTTGACGACCTTGGCGACACGGTTGATGGTCACGACGCGCTCGACGTACTGGTTCTTGTCGTCACGGCTGTCGCGGTTGTCGCGGCCGCCGCGGTTGTCACGGCGGTCTCCGCGCTCGGTGCGCTCGCCGCCACCGGCGGGGCCGGTGCCTCGACGCTGCTGTCCGGGCATCAGATGTTCCTCATCTCAACAATTGCGTTCACGAAGTTGCTCACAGGGACAGACCGCCTTCGCGGGCGCCCTCGGCGATCGCCGCGACACGGCCGTGGTACTTGTTGCCACCACGGTCGAACACGACGGCCTCGATACCGGCGTCCTTGGCACGGGCGGCGACGAGCTCGCCGACCTTCTTGGCCTTGGCGGTCTTGTCACCGTCGAAGGAGCGCAGGTCGGCCTCCATCGTCGAGGCCGACGCCACGGTCTTGCCGACGGTGTCGTCGACGACCTGGACGAAGAGGTGACGGCTGGAGCGCGACACGACGAGGCGGGGACGGGCCGCGGTGCCGGCGATCTTCTTGCGACCGCGCACCTGGCGACGGATGCGGGCGGCAGCCTTGGACTTACCGCGCTTGATGATCATTGCCATGGCTTACTTACCGGCCTTTCCAACCTTGCGACGGATCTGCTCGCCCGCGTAGCGAACGCCCTTGCCCTTGTACGGGTCGGGCTTGCGCAGCTTGCGGATGTTCGCCGAAACCTCACCGACGAGCTGCTTGTCGATGCCCTGCACCGAGAAGCGGGTCGGGTTCTCGACGGCGAAGCTGATGCCGGCGGGAGCCTGGATGAGGATCGGGTGCGAGTATCCGAGCGAGAACTCGAGGTCCGAGCCCTTCGCGGCGACACGGTAACCCGTGCCGTGGATCTCCATCTTCTTCTCGTAGCCCTCGGTGACACCGAGGACCATGTTGTTGATGAGCGACCGGGTCAGGCCGTGGCGCGAGCGCGAGTCGCGCTCGTCGTTGGGGCGCTTGACCTCGAGGTTGCCCTCGCCCAGCTCGACCGTGATCGGCTGGACGACAGTCAGGGAGAGCTCACCCTTGGGGCCCTTGACGATGACGTCCTGGCCCTCGACCTTGACGTCCACACCCGAGGGGATGGAGACCGGAAGTCGTCCGATTCGCGACATGTCAGTGTCTCCTTACCAGACGTAGGCGAGGACTTCCCCACCCACGCCCTTCTCGTGTGCCTGGCGGTCGGTCAGCAGACCGTTCGACGTCGACAGGATCGCGACGCCGAGGCCACCGAGAACCTTGGGCAGGTTCGTCGACTTGGCGTAGACGCGCAGACCGGGCTTGCTCACGCGACGCACGCCGGCGATGGAGCGCTCGCGGTTCGGGCCGTACTTGAGGTCGATGGTCAGCGTCTGGCCGACCTCGGCCTCCTCGATCTTCCACGAGGCGATGTAGCCCTCGCTCTGGAGGATCTCGGCGATGTTCTTCTTCAGCTTCGAGTACGGCATGGAGACGACGTCGTGGTGCGCCGAGTTGGCGTTCCGGACGCGGGTCAGCATGTCCGCAATCGGGTCAGTCATGGTCATGTGGGCTCTCCGCCCTTCCTCACCGGGGTTTCGACCGGGGCTATCTGCCCGGCGACGGCTGGGCCGTCGTGTGGCCGACCTACGGTGTCAGAGGTGTGTTGGTCTTGGGGTTGCTCTGGGCTCGGGGAGCCGATTACCAGGAGCTCTTGGTCACGCCCGGCAGCTCGCCCGCGTGAGCCATCTCGCGAAGGCAGATGCGGCAGAGGCCGAACTTGCGGTACACCGAGTGCGGGCGACCGCACTTCTGGCAGCGGGTGTACGCGCGGACCTTGAACTTCGGCTTCCGGTTCGCCTTGTTAACGAGCGCGGTCTTGGCCATGTCAGTTCTCCTTGAAGGGGAAGCCGAGCTGCTTGAGCAGCGCGCGACCCTCGTCATCGTTGGTCGCCGTGGTGACCACGGTGATGTCCATGCCTCGCACACGGTCGATCCGGTCCTGGTCGATCTCGTGGAACATCGACTGCTCGGTCAGGCCGAACGTGTAGTTGCCGTTGCCGTCGAACTGCTTCGGCGAGAGGCCACGGAAGTCACGGATGCGCGGGAGGGCGATCGTGACGAGACGGTCGAGGAACTCCCACATGCGGTCGCCGCGAAGCGTGGTGTGGGCGCCGATCGGCATGCCCTCACGCAGCTTGAACTGGGCGATCGACTTGCGGGCCTTGGTCACGACCGGCTTCTGGCCCGTGATGGCGGTGAGGTCACGGACGGCACCCTCGATGAGCTTGCTGTCCTTGGCCGCGTCGCCGACACCCATGTTGACGACGACCTTGACGACGCCGGGAACCTGCATGACGTTGGCGTAGCCGAACTGCTCGAGCATCGAGCTCTTGATCTCGTCCTGGTAGCGCTGCTGAAGGCGCGGCTTGGTGCTGGTGTCAGTCATTCTCAGAGGTCCTTGTCCGACTTGACCGCGACACGGACGCGGGCAGCCTTCTGACGGCCGTTGCGCTCGACGGTCTCGACACGCGTCTTGATGCGGGTCGGCTTCTTCGACTCGGGGTCGACGATCGCGACGTTGCTCACGTGGATCGCGGCCTCGGTGTGCGTCAGGCCACCGGTGCGCGTGCCACGGGCGGTCGCGCCGGCCTTGACGTGCTTGGTGACGCGGTTGATGCCCTCGACCAGCACACGCTGGGTCTCGGGGTACACCGCGATGACCTTGCCCTGCTTGCCCCGGTCGCCGCCGTTCTTCTGGCTGCGGCCCGAGATGACCTGGACGAGGTCACCCTTCTTGATCTTCATCTTGGTGATGGTGGTCTTCGCCATGTTCACAGCACCTCCGGCGCGAGAGAGATGATCTTCATGAACTTCTTCTCGCGCAGCTCGCGGCCCACCGGGCCGAAGATGCGGGTACCACGGGGGTCACCGTCGGCCTTGAGGATCACCGCAGCGTTCTCGTCGAACTTGATGTAGGAACCGTCGGCGCGGCGACGCTCCTTGACGGTGCGGACGATGACGGCCTTGACGACGTCACCCTTCTTCACGTTGCCGCCAGGGATCGCGTCCTTGACGGTGGCGACGATGGTGTCGCCGATGCCGGCGTAGCGACGGCCCGAGCCGCCGAGAACACGGATGCACAGGATTTCCTTGGCACCGGTGTTGTCGGCGACGCGCAGCCGCGACTCCTGCTGAATCACTGTCTAACTCCTGTCGTCGTGCTGGTTCTCACCGGTTGCCCGGATGAGCCTTGCCGAACGGAAATGGGGGGTGGCTTACTTGGCCTTCTCGAGGATCTCGACAATGCGCCAGTGCTTCGTCGCGGAGAGCGGACGCGTCTCCATGATGAGCACGCGGTCGCCCACGCCGGCCTCGTTCTGCTCGTCGTGCGCCTTGACCTTGGTGGTGCGGCGGATGACCTTGCTGTAGAGCGCGTGCTTGACGCGGTCCTCGACCTCGACGACGACGGTCTTGTCCATCTTGTCGCTCACCACGTATCCCTGACGGGTCTTGCGGTAGTTGCGCTCACTCGCCTGGTCGCTCACGACCTTCTCCTGCTCGCTCATGCGTCAGCCTCCTGCGCCTTGTCAGCCTTCTTGGCCTTCTTCTCGGCCTTGTCAGCCTTCTCGGGCTTGTCAGCCTTCTCGGCCTTGTCGGCCTTCTTGTCGGCCTTGGCAGCCTTCTTCTCGACCTTCTCGGCCTTCTCCGGCGCCTTGGGGGCGGCGGGGGCCGAGCCGATGCCGAGCTCGCGCTCACGCATCTCGGTGTAGATGCGCGCGATGTCCTTCTTGACGGCGCGCAGACGGCCGTGGTTGTCCAGCTGGCCGGTGGCCGACTGGAAACGCAGGTTGAACAGTTCTTCCTTGGCCTTCTTCAGCTCGTCCGCGAGCTTCGTGTCGTCCAGACCACGCAGCTGCTCGGGAGCCAGGTCCTTGGTTCCGACTGCCATCAGATGTCACCACCCTCACGCTGAACGAAGCGGCACTTCATGGGGAGCTTGTGCATCGCGAGACGCATGGCCTCACGCGCCACCGGCTCGGCCACGCCCGAGATCTCGAACATGACGCGACCCGGCTTGACGTTGGCGATCCACCACTCCGGCGAGCCCTTACCGGAACCCATGCGGGTCTCGGCGGGCTTCTTGGTGAGCGGACGGTCGGGGTAGATGTTGATCCACACCTTGCCGCCACGCTTCATGTAGCGGGTCATCGCGATACGAGCGGACTCGATCTGACGGTTGGTGACGTAGGCCGGCTCGAGAGCCTGGATGCCGTAGTCACCGAACGCGATCGTCGTGCCACCCTTGGCCGCACCGTGACGGTTCGGGTGGTGCTGCTTGCGGTGCTTGACTCGACGGGGAATCAACATGGTCAGGCCTGCTCATTCTCG
Organism: Terrabacter sp. Soil810; assembly: GCF_001429645.1. Taxonomy (NCBI): domain Bacteria; kingdom Bacillati; phylum Actinomycetota; class Actinomycetes; order Micrococcales; family Intrasporangiaceae; genus Terrabacter; species Terrabacter sp. Soil810. The sequence continues at coordinate 342,766 of NZ_LMSW01000011.1, read as the reverse complement.
GTGCTGGCCGCGGCGGGGGCCTCGGCAGCAGCGGTCTCGTTCACTGCCGGAGCAGCGGCGGTCTCGTTGCGGTCACCACGACGGGCGCGGTTCGGACGGTCACCGCCGTCACGACGCGGACCACGCGACGGGCGCGGGGCCGCGGCCTGCTGGGCCGCGAGTTCCTTTGCCGTCATGTCGCCCTTGTAGATCCACACCTTGACGCCGATGCGACCGAAGGTCGTACGGGCCTCGTAGAAGCCGTAGTCGATCTGCGCACGCAGCGTGTGCAGCGGGACGCGACCCTCGCGGTAGAACTCGGTGCGGCTCATCTCGGCGCCGTTGAGGCGGCCGGAGACCTGCACGCGGATGCCCTTGGCGCCGGCGCGCTGGGCGGACTGCATGCCCTTGCGCATGGCGCGGCGGAACGCCACGCGGGCCGAGAGCTGCTCGGCGATGCCCTGGGCGACCAGCTGGGAGACGATCTCGGGGTTCTTGACCTCGAGGATGTTCAGCTGGACCTGCTTGCCCGTGAGCTTCTCGAGCTCGCCGCGGATGCGGTCGGCCTCGGCGCCGCGGCGGCCGATGACGATGCCCGGGCGCGCCGTGTGGATGTCCACACGGACGCGGTCACGGGTGCGCTCGATCTCGACGGAGGCGATACCGGCGCGCTCCATGCCCTTCTCCATCAGGCGACGGATCGAGACATCTTCCTTGACGTAGTCGCGGTAGCGCTGACCCGACTTCGTCGAGTCGGCGAACCAGCGGCTCTTGTGGTCCGTCGTGATGCCGAGACGGAAGCCATGGGGGTTGACCTTCTGACCCATCAGCGGGCTCCCTTCGTGTTCTCCGGCTGCGTGACGACCACGGTGATGTGGCTCGTGCGCTTGTTGATGCGACCGGCGCGGCCCTGGGCACGCGGACGGAAGCGCTTCATCGTCGGGCCCTCGTCCACGAACGCGGCCGTGATGACGAGGTTGCGCTCGTCGAAGGCGACCGACTCGCGGTCGGCCTTGACCCGGGCGTTGGCGATGGCGCTCTCGAGCACCTTCTGCACCGGCTCCGAGGCGGCCTGCGGCGCGAACTGGAGCGTCGTGATGGCGTCGGTGGCGGCCTTGCCGCGGATCAGGTCCACGACACGGCGAGCCTTCTGGGGGCTGACACGGACGTGCCGAGCCGAAGCCTTGGCTTCCATGACTTCTTCCTTGGATTCGGTGGGCATCAGCGACGACGCCCCTTCTTGTCGTCCTTCACGTGACCCTTGAACGTGCGGGTCGGCGCGAACTCGCCGAGCTTGTGGCCGACCATCGACTCGGTGACGAACACCGGGACGTGCTTGCGGCCGTCGTGGACGGCGAAGGTGTGGCTCAGCATGTCCGGGCTGATGACCGAACGACGCGACCAGGTCTTGATGACGTTCTTCGTGCCCGCTTCGTTCTGGGCGTCCACCTTCTTCTGAAGGTGGTCGTCGATGAAGGGGCCCTTCTTCAGGCTACGAGGCATTCCAAAGGCTCCTTATCAGCGCTTCTTGCCAGTACGGCGGCGACGAACGATGAGCTTGTCGCTTTCCTTGTGTCCCTTGCGGGTGCGGCCTTCGGCCTGACCCCAGGGGCTGACGGGGTGACGTCCACCGGACGTCTTGCCCTCTCCACCACCGTGCGGGTGGTCCACCGGGTTCATGGCGACACCACGGACGGTCGGGCGCTTGCCCTTCCAGCGCATGCGGCCGGCCTTGCCCCAGTTGATGTTGCTCTGCTCGGCGTTGCCCACCTCGCCGACGGTCGCGCGGCAGCGCGCGTCGACGTTGCGGATCTCACCGGACGGCATACGCAGCTGGGCGTAGGGGCCGTCCTTGGCGACGAGCTGCACGCGAGCACCCGCGGAGCGGGCGATCTTCGCGCCACCACCGGGCTTGAGCTCGATCGCGTGGACGACCGTACCCACGGGGATGTTGCGCAGCGGAAGCGAGTTGCCCGGCTTGATGTCGGCCGCGGGGCCGTTCTCGATCGGGTCGCCCTGCTTCAGCTTGTTCGGGGCCAGGATGTAGCGCTTCTCGCCGTCGGAGTACTGGACGAGCGCGATGCGCGCGGTGCGGTTGGGGTCGTACTCGATGTGAGCGACCTTGGCCGGCACGCCGTCCTTGTCGTGGCGACGGAAGTCGATGACGCGGTAGGCACGCTTGTGGCCGCCACCGATGTGACGCGTGGTGATGCGGCCCGCGTTGTTGCGGCCACCCGTCTTCGACAGGGGGCGGACGAGCGACTTCTCCGGGGTGGAACGCGTGATCTCGACGAAGTCGGCGACCGACGAGCCACGACGGCCCGGAGTGGTCGGCTTGTACTTACGGATACCCATGTTCGTGTGTCCTTATTCTTCGTCGATCTCAGGCGCCCGCACCGAAGATGTCGATCGATCCCTCGCGGAGGGAGACGATCGCACGCTTGGTGTCCTTGCGCTTGCCGAGGCCGAATCGGGTGCGACGGGTCTTGCCCTGACGGTTCAGGGTGTGGACCTTGTCGACCTTGACGTTGAAGATCTGCTCGATGGCGATCTTGATCTCCGTCTTGTTCGCACGGGGGTCGACGATGAAGGTGTACTTGCCCTCGTCGAGCAGACCGTACGACTTCTCGGAGACGACCGGCGCGATCAGGATGTCGCGCGGGTCCTTGGCGTGGATGCTCACTTGGTGGCCTCCTTGTCGGCCTTGTCGGCCTTCACGGGACCGGCGACGAACGCGTCGAGCGCAGCCTGGGTGAAGACGATGTCGTCGGCGCACAGGACGTCGTACGTGTTGAGCTGGTCGGCGACCAGCACGTGGACGTTCTGCAGGTTGCGGACCGACTTGAACGCCACCTCGTCACCGCGCTCGAGCACGACGAGCAGGTTGGGGCGCTCGGTCAGACCGGCGAGCAGCGCGGCGGCGTCCTTCGCCGAGGGCAGGTCGCCCGAGACGATGGAGTCGACGACGTGGATGCGGTCGAAGCGGGCCCGGTCGGAGAGGGCACCGCGCAGGGCGGCGGCCTTCATCTTCTTGGGGGTGCGCTGCGAGTAGTCACGCGGCTGCGGGCCGTGGACGACGCCACCGCCGGCGAACTGCGGGGCGCGGGTCGAGCCCTGGCGGGCGCGACCGGTGCCCTTCTGGCGGTAGGGCTTGCGCCCACCGCCGCGGACCTCGCCGCGGGTCTTCGTCGAGTGCGTGCCCTGACGAGCGGCCGCGAGCTGTGCCACCACGACCTGGTGGATCAGCGGGACGTTGGTCTGGACGTCGAAGATGTCAGCGGGAAGCGTGGGGGTCTTCGTGGCCATGTGGATCATGCACCCTTCGCAGCCGTGCGGATCAGGACGATGCCACCGCGGGGGCCGGGGACGGCACCCTTGATGAGCAGGAGGCCCTTCTCGGCGTCAACGGCGTGGATCTGGAGGTTCTGGGTCGTCTGGCGAACGCCACCCATGCGACCAGCCATGCGCATGCCCTTGAAGACACGGCCCGGGGTCGAGCAGCCGCCGATGGAGCCCGGCTTGCGGTGGTTGCGGTGCGCACCGTGCGAGGAGCTGACGCCGTGGAAGCCGTGACGCTTCATGACACCGGCGAAGCCCTTGCCCTTGGTCGTGCCCGTCGCGTCGACGCGCTGTCCGGCCTCGAAGGACTCGGCCGTGATCTCCTGGCCGAGCTCGTAGTCGGCGGCGTCGGCCGTGCGGAGCTCGACGAGGTGACGGCGCGGCGTGACGCCGGCCTTCTCGAAGTGGCCGCTCATGGGCTTGTTCACCTTGCGCGGGTCGATCGCACCGAAGGCGATCTGGACCGCGGAGTAGCCGTCGGTCTCGTCGGCGCGCACCTGCGTCACGACGCAGGGGCCGGCCTTGACCACGGTCACGGGGACGAGCTTGTTGTCTGCGTCCCACACCTGGGTCATGCCGAGCTTCTCGCCGAGCACGCCCTTGACGTTCTTCTGAGCAACAGTCATCTCAACCGCCTCAGAGCTTGATCTCGATGTTGACGTCCGCCGGCAGGTCGAGACGCATCAGCGAGTCGACGGCCTTGGGCGTCGGGTCGATGATGTCGATGAGGCGCTTGTGCGTGCGCATCTCGAAGTGCTCGCGGCTGTCCTTGTACTTGTGCGGCGACCGGATGACGACGAAGACGTTCTTCTCCGTCGGCAGCGGGACGGGTCCCACCACGGTCGCGCCGGCGCGCGTCACTGTGTCAACGATCTTCCGAGCCGAGTTGTCGATGACCTCGTGGTCGTACGACTTCAGCCGGATGCGGATCTTCTGTCCCGCCATCTGATGAACGTCTCTCTCTCGCTTCTGACTACCGGTTCCCTTGGCCATCCGACCCCCGAGGTCGGGCGTGTCGCGCCCGCTTCGCGGTGAAAGGTGCGCACCTGAGTGCCACTTTCGTGTGGATTGCCCGGCCGAACCGGGTAACTTGCGCTTCCCTCGGGCCTCCGAGAGGAGTCCGGGCGAGTCCCCGTCAGGAGGCTCTCAAGGGGCGGCGGCACCGACATGGGTCAGCGACGCGCGTCAAGCAACCTGAACAGTGTGCCAGAGCGCGCACCGCACTATCAAATCGAGGCGGCACGCCACGGCAGGGCCGCGCACGTGGCGCGCCGTCAGGGTCGCGGGACGGCGCACGCGGCGGTGCCGCCCGGCAGCTGGTGGCGGTGGTCGGCCACCCATCGGTACGCCCTCGCGGCCACCCAGGAGACCCCCGGTGCCATGAGGAGGGCCCCGACGGGTCGCCAGCCCGGGGCGCCGTGGGTCGCGGCGCTCGCGATGGCGCGGTGACCCGACCGGACCTCGCCGTCGGCCGTGACGAACTGGGCGGCCTCGTCGCAGTCCTGGGCCGTGAGGCCGACCGCCGCGAGGTCGAGCGACTGCCAGCGACGCACGTCGTAGCGGTCCCGCCGGTCGACCCACCGCTGGACGAACTGCACGCTGCGCGTGCAGAACCCGCAGTCGGCGTCGTAGACGAGGGTCGGCCGGTCCGGCACGACGAGCGTGGTCTCCACGCCTTCATCCTCGCACCCGTCGGGCCCCGGGCAGGACCACCCCGCCGGCGTATGCCGTCCGGTCGCCCGGCGCGGGCGGGGCCGGTCACGCGGTGGACCGGGCCAGGAGGGCGCCGCACCCGAGGCCTCGCGCCGCTCCTCCGTCGGCGGCTCAGGCCGGGGCGAGGAAGGCGCTCAGCGCACCGGCATACATGGCGGGGTCCTCGGCGCCCATGAGCTCGCGGGTGCTGTGCATCGACAGGGCGGCCGCGCCGAAGTCCACCGTGGTGGCGCCCGTCAGCGAAGACGTCACCGGGCCGACGGTCGAGCCGCACGGGAGGTCGCTGCGGGTCACGAAGGTCTGCATCGGGACCCCGGCCTGCTCGCAGGCGATCCGGAACGCCGCCGCACCGACGGAGTCCGTCGCGTAGCGCAGGTTGGTGTTCACCTTGAGCACCGGGCCGCCGTTGACGCGGATCTGGTGCATGGGCTCGTGGCGCTCGGCGTAGTTGGGGTGGGTCGCGTGGCCCATGTCGCCCGACGCGATGACGGTGGCCGCGAGCGCCCGCCAGTAGTCGTCGCGGGTGCCCCCACCGGCCGTGACGATGCGCTCGAGGACCGAGGGCAACAGCGTCGAGGTGGCGCCGCGCTCGGACGTGCTGCCGATCTCCTCGTGGTCGAAGAGCACGAGCACCGGCACGTGGGCGGGCTCGGTGGCCACCGCGTCGAGTAGGGCACGCACGCCGGCGTACGACGTCGCGAGGTTGTCGAGGCGCGGGGCGGCGATGAGCTCGCGCGCCCGGCCGAGCCGGGTCGACGGCTGCACCGGGTGCGTCATGACGTCCCACGACAGGACGTCCTCGCGGTCGACCCCGACCTGCTCGGCGAGGTAGCCGACGAAGTCGCCGGGCTCGTCGCCGACGCCCCAGAGCGGCTCCATGTGCGCCTGCTTGTTGAGGGTGAGCGCCTCGTTCTGGGTGCGGTCGAGGTGGATGGCGAGCTGTGCGACCCGCAGCAGCGCATCGCGGCCGTGGAAGGTGCGCGTCTCGACACCGGCCGAGCCGCGCACGGCCACCCGGCCGGCCAGCCCGAGGTCGCGGTCGAGCCACGAGCTGAGGATGAGGCCGCCGTAGGGCTCGATGCCGAGCATCTGCCAGCCGGCCCGGGAGTGGTCGGGGTTCGGCTTGACGCGCAGGTTGGGGCTGTCGGTGTGCGCCCCGACGACACGGAACCCGGCCGCCGGGCCCGACCCGGCGCCGTGGGCGCCCGTGGTGTCCCAGGCGATGAGCGAGCCGCCGCGGACGAGGTAGCGCCGACCCGGCTCGGTGGGCCACGGCTCGGTCTCGACGACCTCGGTGAAGCCCTCGGCGACGAGTCGTGCGGCGGCCTGCTCGCACGCGTGGAACGGCGTCGGCGAGGCGTCGACGTAGTCGATGAGGCCCTGGGCTTCGGTGTCGGTGTCGAACGAGTGCGCCATGGCTCCCGACCCTATCCGCCGCCCTCCGGCCCACGAGCGACGGCCCCGGAAGGCGGGCTGCACGTGGCCCCGGCCGACCAGGGTCGTGGACGGCTCACACGCGCCGCAGGCTGGCCAGCATGTCCCGCAGGAGCGAGTCGGCGCCGGACCGGGTCGTCGCCGTCACCGTGAGGTAGGTGACGTGGCCGTCGTGCCGGACCGCCACGGAGCGCGTGTGGGTGGTGAAGGTACCCATCGGCAGCCGTGATGCGACGACGATCGCGGGGCCGATGGGCGTCGTCGTCCGGTCCACGCGCGTCACCGACGCCCCGACCGCCTCGAGCTGCGAACGCAGGTCGTCGGCGGTCGGCAGCTGGGCCAGCGGCGTCGGGATGACCGAGATGTTGTCGGCCGAGCCGCGCACGGGGCGGCCCATGACCATGACCTCGATGGCGGTGCCGATGCGCTGGAGGTACTCGTCCACCGACAGGCCCGAGCTCGCGGCCAGCTCCTTGGCCGCGTCGGGCAGCGCTGCCGCACCGGCGCCCATGGCGGCCGAGGGGTCGAGCGCCTGCCACCCTGCGGGAACCTCGAAGGAGAGTCCGGCACGTGCCGCGGTGACCCGCCGCCCGACGAGGAGCGGGGCTGCCGAGCTCGTCGGAACCGTCCGGGCGGCAGGCGTCGTCGGCTCCGACGATGCCATCGACGACACGGCCGACGCGGTCGACGTCGGGACCGACGGCTCGCCCGCGCGGGCGGCCAGCGCCGACCCTCCGGCCTTCGAGCACCCCGCGCCTGCGCACACCATCGCGGCCGAGACGACGACCACGGCGACGCGCGCCAGCCCTCCACGGACGCGCCGAACCGACTCCCCTGTCGCCACCATGGGCCAGTCATACGGCATACGGCGCCCGGCGGCAACGACCGGCACGACTGGTACCCGGCGGCCGGGACGGCCGGGCTGGCAGGGCTGGCCGGGCTCGCCCGCATGCCCGACGCCTCGCTGCGGTCGCTCGTCGACGACCTCGCCTCACCCGACCCAGCCGTCCGGGACGAACGGGCGTATGCCGCCCTGGCCGGCCGGGTGCGCGACGGTGACCTCTCCGCGGACGACCGGAGCCGGCTCGCCTCGGCGATGCTCGAGCGGCTCGATCACGAGCGGGCGGAGGACCGCGCCTTCGCGCCCCTCGTCCTCGCCTCGCGGACACGATCCAGAGCTGGGCTGGGTGCACGCGGTCGCGGACGGTGCCGACTTCTTCGGAGAGTGCGGCGCCGCCGGCGTCGGAGATGCAGCGGCCCTGCTCGACGCCCTGGCCCGCCGCATGGTCGCGCCGACGAACTTCGTGTGGCGCGACCGGGAGGACGACCGGCTCGCGTGCGCCATCGCACTGACGCTCTCACGCGACGACGTCGACGAGGCGATGGCCGTCGCGTGGCTCGACCACGTCCGGGCGATGTTCGCTGCCGGGACCCCGGGCCCCGTGCCCGCCGAGGCGAGCAACACCATGCGGACACTGCGCTCGCTGCACGTCGCCCTCGGTGAGCAGGTGCTGCACGGCGATGAGGCGGTCACGGTGGTCCACTCCGAGGTCGTCCGGCAGGCGGTCGCCGCGCTCCTCGCCGAGGTGACCCCGTGGTTCTGGCGCCGCGTCGACGCCTGACCCGCGGGGAGTGCTCCCCATGGTTCGCGGCCGGCCTTCCTGCCTAAGGTATGGCGCAGCGGCCACCCCTCGGCCGCCGCGGACGTCGACAGCTCGGGGAAGGGCAACTGCCGTGGTCGTGTACAGGAAGGGCGCCGATCCGGACGCCCTCGATCGGGCCGCGGGTCAGCTCGACCGCTTCGCCGGCGAGTGCCGGGCCACGCGGAGCGCGGTGGACTACGCCTTCGGCGCCCTCGGCACGGCGTGGGGCGGCAGGGACTTCGACGCCTTCCGCGGTGACTGGCACTCGTCCGCCCCGTCCATCGACGCCCTCGAGCGGGCCCTCCACGGCCTCGGAGCCCGCCTGAGGGAGAACGCCGCCAGGCAGCGTGGGACCAGCGAGCAGGGCGGCAGTCCGGGTAGCGCGGGTGGTCCGGGCGGTGGGGCACTGCTCGGCGGCGCCGTCCCGATGTCGTTCGGGCCGACACCGTCCCCGTCCCCGGGGCCGGCCCCGACCACTCCTCCGGCCCCCGCGACGACGGGCACCGGAGGCCCGGTCGACGGCTACGACTTCGGCGAGCCGAAGAAGCCCGACATCGAGTGGGACGAGGGCTTCGCGTACGACTCCAAGGACTCGAACTGGCACGACCACATCGCCAAGCTCGAGTGGATGGCCAAGCTCGAGGGCGGGCGCCTCGTCAAGTCGGACCTCGACGACGCGACGGCGATGTACGCCCACTACTGGGACAACGACGGCGAGCCGGCCCGCTTCGACTACGAGGAGGGCTACAAGGAGGACCCGTCCATCGCGGCCAACGTCAACGACGAGGTCGCCCGCACGGCAGCGGCGGTCGACGAGATGGTGCGCAACGGCAACGTGCACTTCAGCATGACCGGCGACGCCCACCTCGCGACGGCGTACCCGACCACCGAGAACTGGCAGAAGACCATCGGCGGCTACCAGCAGTGGAGCAGCGCCGACGTCACGGTGGAGAACGGCCAGGTGTCGATGCAGGTCACCGTGCACGCCGAGGACTACTACAACTTCAACCCCGACCAGTCCGACATCGCGAGCGGCGCGGGCGACAACGAGAACGGGCGCTTCACCGAGATCGGCTGGGCCAAGCCCTTCCCGTCGAGCGGCGACGTCACGCGTACGATCACGTGGCCCGTCGGCACACCGCCCCCGAGCATCGACGTGGGCTCCGGTGACGTCGAGCGCACCCCGGGCCTGGGCCGTGAGGACCGAGCCGACGAACGAGGAAGCAGCCGATGAGGACCCGATCCGCCGTGGCCGCCTGTGCCGCCCTGCTGACCCTGGCTGTGACCGGCGGGTGCAGCACCGACCCGATGCCCACCACCGACCGCACGAGGAGCACCGTGAGCAGCGCGACCAAGACCGGCACCGGCGACGTCCGCACCGACCTCGAGCCGCTGACGAAGCGGTTCAGCGCCCTGGGCCGGCCCGTCTCGGCGACGTGGATGTCGGGGACGCTCGGCGGCGACGCACCGGGCCCGTCGACGTACTGGATCGACGCCGTCGTCGAGGTCTCCCCCGAGACCGCAGCCACCCTGCGGGCCGCCTCCCCAAAGCCCGCCACCGAGACGCCTGACGTCGAGGACGGGGTCCGCTCCGCCGTGCCGTCGGGTCAGCTGCTCCGCTCCACGGCACTCGACGCGCTCTTCGCCGAGGGCTCCTTCCGCGCCAAGGCCTACCTCGCAGCCGACTCCGACACCGTCGTCCTCGTCGCCCTCGGCCAGTAACGCGGCGCGGATCAGGCGCGGCTCGGCCTCCCGCCGGACCCGCCGGAGGAGGACCATCGGGCCATGGACCCCTCCGAACGCCGCGCCGGTGTCGCCGCGCTCTTCGACCAGCTCGCCCCCGGCTACGACCAGGGCGGTGTGCCGTGGTTCGGGCCGATCGGTGCCCGACTGGTCGAGCTGACCGCACCTCGTCCGGGTGACCACGCCCTCGACGTCGGCGCCGGCCGCGGGGCCGCGACCTTCCCGCTCGTGTCCGCCGTCGGCCCCACGGGCCACGTGACCGCGGTCGACCTCTCGCCCGCCATGGTCGACCTGCTCCGCACCGAGGCCGAGACCCGAGCCGTCACCACCCTCGGGGCCCGGACCGGTGAGGCGACCCCGCTCTCGACGGAGCCCGGCTCGTTCGACGTCGTCACCGCCTCACTCGTCCTCTTCTTCGACCCCCAGCCAGTCGAGACCGTCCAGGGCTGGGTCACCTTGCTGCGCCGGGGTGGTCGCCTGGGCCTGTCGACCTTCGGCCCCACCGACGCCGCCTGGACGGCCGCCGAGGCCGTGCTGATGGCGTATGCACCGCCCGAGGTCGTCGACGCCCGGACCACCGGGCGCGCGGGCCCCTTTGCCAGCACCGACACCATGGCCGCCCTCATGGAGGCCGCCGGCGCCACCGACGTCGACAGCCACGACGAGTCCCTCGAGGTCACCCTGCCCGACGCCGCCGCCTGGCGCGCCTGGACGATGACGCTCGGGATGCGCCAGCTCTGGGCCGCCGTCCCCGACGTCGAGCTCCCGGACGCCATGGCCCTGATCGCAACCGCTCTGGAAGCGGACCGGGGCGACGACGACCAGCTGCACCTCACCCAACAGGTCCGCTACACCACCGGAACCCGTCCCTGAGCTGACCCGCGGCTCAGAAGGACGGCGAGCTTTGGCCACTCGACGGTTCGCAGGGGGCAAACGTTGGCCACTCGACCGTTCGCAGGGGGCAAACTTTGGCCACTCGACCGTTCGCAGGGGGCAAGCTTTGGCCACTCGACGGTTGAGGAGCGGGACGCGCGACGGCACGAGCGGCATCGGAGGCGGCCAACCGGCATACGCAAGGACGGTGACGCTGGTAGCGGCCACCGACGCTCCACGCCGCTCGGGCCGTCGGGCGTTCCGCGACCGCGTGCCCTCGGGACAGCGGTAGGGCCCGCTCCGCCGAAGCGGAACGGGCCCTACCGATGAAGCAGTGCTGCAGGTGCAGCGTCAGATCACTTGATGATCTTCGTGACGCGACCGGCGCCGACCGTGCGGCCACCCTCACGGATGGCGAACTTGAGGCCGTCCTCCATGGCGATCGGCTGGATGAGCTCGACCGTCATGTCGGTGTTGTCGCCGGGCATGACCATCTCGGTGCCCTCGGGCAGGTGCACGACACCCGTCACGTCCGTCGTACGGAAGTAGAACTGCGGACGGTAGTTGTCGTAGAACGGCGTGTGACGGCCGCCCTCGTCCTTCGAGAGGATGTAGACCTGAGCCTCGAAGTCCGTGTGCGGGGTGATCGAGCCCGGCTTGCAGATGACCTGCCCGCGCTCGACGTCCTCGCGCTTGGTGCCACGAAGGAGCAGACCGACGTTCTCACCGGCGCGACCCTCGTCGAGGAGCTTGCGGAACATCTCGACGCCCGTGACGGTCGTCTTGGCCGGCGGACCGGTGTGGATGCCGACGATCTCGATCTCCTCGTTGACCTTGAGGATGCCGCGCTCGATACGACCGGTGACGACGGTGCCACGACCGGTGATCGTGAAGACGTCCTCGACGGGCATGAGGAACGGCTTGTCGACGTCGCGCTCGGGCTCCGGGATGGAGTTGTCGACGGCGTCCATGAGGTCGAGGACCGACTGGCCCCACTTCTCGTCGCCCTCGAGCGCCTTGAGCGCCGAGACCTGCACGACCGGGAGGTCGTCGCCCGGGAACTCGTACTGCGACAGGAGCTCACGGACCTCCATCTCGACGAGCTCGAGGATCTCCTCGTCGTCGACCATGTCGGCCTTGTTGAGCGCCACGACGATGTAGGGGACGCCGACCTGGCGGGCCAGGAGGACGTGCTCCTTCGTCTGCGGCATGGGGCCGTCGGTGGCGGCGACCACGAGGATCGCGCCGTCCATCTGAGCCGCACCCGTGATCATGTTCTTCACGTAGTCAGCGTGGCCCGGGCAGTCGACGTGGGCGTAGTGACGACCCTCCGTCTGGTACTCGATGTGCGCGATCGAGATCGTGATACCGCGCTGGCGCTCCTCGGGAGCCTTGTCGATGTCCTCGAACGCGAACTGGGGGTTCAGGTCGGGGTACTTGTCGTGCAGAACCTTGGAAATCGCAGCCGTCAGCGTCGTCTTGCCGTGGTCAATGTGACCGATGGTGCCGATGTTGACGTGCGGCTTGGTCCGCTCGAACTTTGCCTTCGCCACTGTGGTCCTCCTCAGGACTATCTCGTGTTACGCCGTACGACCAGGGCAGGACGTGGCGCTGTTGGGGTGGTTTCCGATGGAAGAGACTACGGGATGGCCCGCAGTCACTCCCCGCGGGTCTTCTTGATGATCTCCTCGGCAACGGCCTTGGGGACCTCTGCGTAGGAGTCGAACTCCATGGAGAAGCTCGCGCGACCCTGCGTCTTGGAGCGCAGGTCGCCGACGTAGCCGAACATCTCGGACAGCGGGACGAGGCCCTTGACGACCTTGGCGCCGCTGATGTCCTCCATGCCCTGGATCTGGCCACGGCGGGAGTTGATGTCACCGATGACGTCGCCCATGTAGTCCTCGGGCGTACGGACCTCGACGGCCATCATCGGCTCGAGCAGGACCGGGTCCGCCTTCCTGATGGCCTCCTTGAGGACCATCGAGCCGGCGATCTTGAACGCCATCTCCGAGGAGTCGACGTCGTGGTAGGCGCCGTCGTTCAGGGTCGCCTTGATGCCCACGAGGGGGTATCCGGCGAGCACGCCGTACTGCATGGCGTCCTGGATGCCGGCGTCGACGGACGGGATGTACTCACGCGGGACGCGACCACCGGTGACACCGTTGACGAACTCGTACATCGAGCCGTCCTCGGTCTCGCCCAGGGGCTCGAAGCTGACCTGGACCTTGGCGAACTGACCCGAGCCACCGGTCTGCTTCTTGTGCGTGTAGTCGTACTTGAGCACGGCGCGGCGGATCGTCTCGCGGTAGGCCACCTGCGGCTTGCCGACGTTGGCCTCGACCTTGAACTCGCGCTTCATGCGGTCGACGAGGATGTCGAGGTGCAGCTCACCCATGCCGGCGATGATCGTCTGGCCGGTGTCCTCGTCGTGGTGGACCTGGAAGGTCGGGTCCTCGGCCGAGAGCTTCTGGATGGCCGTGCCGAGCTTCTCCTGGTCACCCTTGGTCTTGGGCTCGATGGCGACCTGGATGACCGGGTCGGGGAAGGTCATCGACTCGAGCACGATCTGCTCGTTGATGTCCGACAGGGTGTCGCCGGTCGTCGTGTCCTTGAGGCCGATGGCCGCGTAGATGTGGCCGGCGAGGGCCTCCTCGACGGGGTTCTCCTTGTTGGCGTGCATCTGGAAGAGCTTCCCGATGCGCTCCTTGCGGCCCTTCGTCGAGTTGATGACGCTCGTGCCCGAGCTGATGTGGCCCGAGTAGACGCGGATGAAGGTCAGCGTGCCGAAGAACGGGTGCGTCGCGACCTTGAACGCCAGCGCCGAGAAGGGCTCCTCGGTGGACGGTGCGCGGGTCAGCTCGACGGCCTCGTCGCCCGGCTTGTGGCCGATCATCGGCGGCACGTCGAGCGGCGACGGGAGGTAGTCGACGACGGCGTCGAGCATCGGCTGGACGCCACGGTTCTTGAAGGCGGAGCCGCAGAACACCGGGTAGAGCTCGGAGCTCACGGTGAGCTTGCGGATGCCGGCCTTGAGCTCCTCGGGGGTCAGCTCCTCGCCGCCGAGGTACTTCTCCATGAGGTCGTCGTCGGACTCGGCGACGCGCTCGACGAGGGCCATGCGGTACTCCTCGGCCTTCGCCTGGAGGTCGGCCGGGATCTCGGCGATCTCGTACTTGGCACCCATGGTCACGTCGCCCTTGGCGTCGCCGGGCCACACGAGGGCACGCATGTAGACGAGGTCGATGACACCGAGGAAGTCGTTCTCGGCACCGATCGGCAGCTGCATGACGAGCGGCTCGGCACCGAGGCGGTCCTTGATGGTCGCCACGGTGAAGTAGAAGTCGGCGCCGAGCTTGTCCATCTTGTTGACGAAGCAGATGCGCGGCACGTCGTACTTGTCGGCCTGACGCCACACCGTCTCGGACTGCGGCTCGACACCCTCCTTGCCGTCGAACACGGCGACGGCACCGTCGAGGACGCGCAGCGAGCGCTCGACCTCGACCGTGAAGTCCACGTGTCCGGGGGTGTCGATGATGTTGATCTGGGTGCCCTCCCAGAAGGAGGTCACGGCGGCAGACGTGATCGTGATGCCGCGCTCCTTCTCCTGCTCCATCCAGTCGGTCGTCGACGCACCGTCGTGGGTCTCACCGATCTTGTGGTTGACACCGGTGTAGAAGAGGATGCGCTCCGTCACCGTGGTCTTGCCAGCGTCGATGTGCGCCATGATGCCGATGTTGCGGACCTTCTTGAGGTCCGTCAGGACGTCGAGTGCCACGTCAGGTTTCTCGTCTCATTCGTCGTGGGGTGAAAATCGTGGGCGCCGTGGGCCGCGTCGTGCGACGGGCGGGCGCGTGCCCAGCCGGTATGCCGTGGAGCGGGCTCCCGGCATACCGGCCGGACCGCTGGGTCACCAGCGGTAGTGCGCGAAGGCCTTGTTGGACTCGGCCATCTTGTGGGTGTCCTCGCGGCGCTTGACAGCGGCGCCGAGGCCGTTGCTCGCGTCGAGGATCTCGTTCATCAGGCGTTCGGTCATCGTCTTCTCACGGCGCTGCCGCGAGTAGCCGACGAGCCAGCGCAGGGCGAGGGTGGTCGAGCGGTTGGGCTTGACCTCGATCGGCACCTGGTAGGTCGCGCCACCGACGCGACGGCTCTTGACCTCCATAGCCGGCTTGACGTTGTCGAGCGCGCGCTTGAGCGTGGCGACGGGGTCGGTGCCGGTCTTCTGGCGGCAGCCCTCGAGGGCGCCGTAGACGATCATCTCGGCGATCGACTTCTTGCCGTCGAGGAGGATCTTGTTGACGAGCTGCGTGACGAGCGGGCTCTGGTAGACCGGGTCGACGACGAGCGGGCGCTTCGGAGCGGGTCCCTTACGAGGCATCAGCTCTTCTCCTTCTTCGCGCCGTAACGGCTACGAGCCTGCTTGCGGTTCTTGACACCCTGGGTGTCGAGCGTGCCGCGGACGATCTTGTAACGCACACCCGGGAGGTCCTTCACACGACCACCGCGCACGAGCACGATCGAGTGCTCCTGCAGGTTGTGGCCGACGCCGGGGATGTAGGCCGTGACCTCGATGCCGCTGGAGAGGCGCACGCGGGCGACCTTGCGCAGGGCAGAATTCGGCTTCTTGGGGGTGGTGGTGTACACGCGGGTGCACACACCGCGGCGCTGGGGCGAGCCCTTGAGCGCCGGGGTCTTGGCCTTGCTGGCCTTGTCCTGGCGGCCCTTGCGGACCAGCTGGTTGATGGTAGGCAACCTGGTTACTCCATAACGTTGCTCGTTGTCAGTCGTCCTGGCGGACGACTCCTTGGCTGTTCGGCTCCTCGACCCCCGAGGTCGGGTGTGTCGGAACCGGTACTTCCCCCTGCACTTCCCCTCGTGACGACTGCCGGAAGGTAGTCGGTCGGAGCGGTTGCCCGGCGGAAGGTGTGCTCTGGACCGCAGTGATGTCGCGTCCGCAGCGAGCGGGCGGACAGGGCACCGAGGCCGTCATCGCGCATGCCTGAGTACGTGCCTCAGACACAGTGTTCAAGCGTACCGGGGCGCGGCACGCCGACCAAATCGGATAGACCGGCCCCTGCGGGGCCGATGCGGTATGCCGTCCGCTGCGGCGCGCGGGGCACGTCACCCCGACGAGTGCTCGGGTCGGGTCGGGGTCGGCCGGCTCAGCCCAGGCGCCAGTCTCCGGCATACATGTGCAGCACGGGCACGCCGAGCGTCTCGCGGGCCCGGGAGGCCCAATCGGTGTGGAAGGTGTCCTCGACCGCGTGCGGCTCGGTGACGACGACGACCTCGCGCGCACCGAGACGGGCCACCTCCTCGACGAGCGTCGGCATGGGGTCGTCGGCAGTGATCTCCCCGGTGGCGACGACGTCGTGTCCCTCGAACTCGGCCAAGGTGGTCGACAGTGCGGTGTCGGCGTCGCTGTGGGCCCCGGTCCGGTCGACGGGACGCAGGGACTCGAGGGCCTCTCGCATCTCGAAGAGGCTGAGGTGGTTGAGGAAGGAGCTGAGCAGGTTGCGCTCGGTGTCGGCGGGGACGAGCACGCGGTAGGTCGGCGCGTCCTCCTCGTGCAGACCGATGATCTTGTCGACGTCGACCGGCTTGAGCGCCTCCTCGGTCAGCACGATGATCGTCGGCGTCGGACCGCTGTCGGCCTCGGTGGCTTCGGTCGGCTCGGTCGGCTCGGTCGGCTCGGTGGGCTCAGTGGGCTTGGTGGGCTCAGTGGCCTCGCGGGGCTCGTCGGCGGTGGGCGCGGCCGGCGACGCGTGGTCGGCGGGCTCGGTCGCGTTGGGCTCGTCGGCCGTGGGCTCGGTCATGCGACCACCCTACCGACGCAGCGGGTCCCGCGGGTCAGCGGTTGGTCATGCGCCACCGCGCGAGCAGCACGCCCAGACGATCCTCCACGGGCCGCGGCGAGATGCCGGAGTAGTTGCTGATCATGACGAACACGTAGCGACGGCCGTCGGCCCCTGTGACGTAGCCCGCGAGGGACGTGACGCCGGTCAGGCTGCCGTTCTTGGCGCGGAGGTTGCCGGCGGCGGCCGTGCCCCGCATCCGGCCGGCCAGGGTGCCCCCGGTCCATCGGACGGGGTCAGTGCCCGCGACCGGTAACGCGGCGCGGAAGGTCGGCCACCACGACGTGCGCTGGACCTTGTCGAGCAGCGTCGCGAGCTGGCTGGGTGTCAGGCGGTTGGCCCTCGCGAGCCCGGAGCCGTCGACGAACCGCAGGCCGGCGACGGGGATGCCGACGCGGGCGGCGTAGTCGCGCAGGGCCTTCGTGCCGTCGGCCCAGTTGCCCGGGCGGCCATACCTCGACCCCAGGGTCTTGGTGATGGCCTCGGCGTGTCCGTTGTTGCTCAGCTTGAGGAAGGGCACGAGCAGCTGCCCCAGGGTCATCGACGTGTGGCGCGCCAGCAGGGACTGCCCGGCCGGGGTGGTGCCGCGCACCGCGGTGCCGTCGACCCGGATGCCCACGGCGACGAGACGGGTGCGCAGTGCCCGCGCCGTCATGAGGGCGGGGTCGTCGACCGTGACCCACTTCCTGGCGGCCGAGTGCCCGAGCGGCACCTGGCCCGTGACCGTCAGCGTGTTGGTGCCGGAGGCCCGGGTGACCGCGATCGTCGTCATGGAGCCCGTGGCGGAGGTGCGTGCCCTGTTGACGACGCGCACGTGCGAGGCAGCGGACGCCGGCGTCACCGTGAGACGGGGCGCGCTCGTCGTGCTCGTGCCGGGGCTCGCGGAGACGATGACCGTGCCCGCGTCGTAGTCCGTGTCGGGTGCCAGCGTCAGGGCCGACACCTGGGCGGCGTAGTAGCTCGACGCGTACGACGTCGACCAGTACGGGCTGTAGCGCACCTCGTCGAAGGCGGACGCGTCGGCGACGACGTCACCCGTGACCCGCGTGACGCCCTTGGACCGCAGCGCGCTCGCCAGCGCCGTCAGGTCGCGCTCGAGCAGCGTCGGGTCGCCGGCGCCCTTGAGGTAGAGCCGCCCCGACACCACTCCCCCGACGGGGGCCGACGGCGCGTACACGTCGGTGCGCCACCGGTAGCCGCTGCCGAGCGTGTACATCGCCGCAGCCGCGGTGAAGGTCTTCTGGGTCGATGCGGGGGCGAGCGGGGTGTTGGCGTAGCGGACGTAGACCGGCGTGCGCGTGGACGCGTCGGCCACGACGACCCCGACGTGCGCCGTCGACGCCGTCACGCTCGGGTCGGTCATGAGCCGTCCCACCTCGCGGCGCAGGGCGGCGTCGCCCGTCGAGTAGACGGTGGCGCCGGACCCGGGTGGCGCCGAGGCGACGATGGCGGCGACGGCCAGCATCGCCACCGCCAGGAGGAAGGGCCAGCGCACCGGGCGGTGGCGCGGACCACGCGAGCCACGCACGACCTTGAGCGAGCGAGGAGCACCGAACATGACGACCTCCCGAGGGTGTCGCCGGCCGGCCCTGGCGCCCGCCGGACACTCACCTTGCCCGCGAGACTAGTCCGATTTGTCCGCTGTCGCCGCGCTGAAACCGGTGTTCCCCCGAACGCGCCGAGGGCCGGCTCCCCTGTCGGGGAGCCGGCCCAGCGGCATACGTGGTGGTCGTCGTCCGCCGCTCACGCGGTGGACGGGACCGGTCAGAACTGGTCGAGACCGAGAGCCTCGTCGTCGAGACGGATGGCCTCGCCGGTGCCCGAACCGAAACCTGCGTAGTCGTAGGCGTCGTAGTTCGGCAGCGAGTACATCGCGGCCTTGGCTTCCTCGGTGGGCTCGACCTTGACGTTCCGGTAGCGGGGCAGGCCCGTGCCGGCAGGGATGAGCTTTCCGAGGATGACGTTCTCCTTGAGGCCGAGCAGCGGGTCGGACTTGGCCTCCATGGCGGCCTGCGTGAGCACGCGGGTCGTCTCCTGGAAGGACGCGGCCGACAGCCACGACTCGGTCGCGAGCGAGGCCTTGGTGATGCCCATGAGCTCGGGACGACCGGCAGCCGGACGGCCACCCTCGGCCATGACCTTGCGGTTCTCCTCCTCGAAGCGACCACGCTCGGCGAGCTCGCCGGGCAGCAGGTCGGCGTCGCCGGCCTCGATGATCGTCACGCGCCGCAGCATCTGGCGCACGATGACCTCGATGTGCTTGTCGTGGATCGACACACCCTGCTGACGGTAGACCCGCTGCACCTCGTCGACGAGGTGCTTCTGGGCGGCACGCGGGCCAAGGATGCGAAGGACCTGCTTGGGGTCGATCGCGCCCTGGACCAGCTTGTCACCCACGGTCACGTGGTCGCCGTCGCCGACGAGCAGGCGCGAACGCTTGCTGACCGGGTAGGCGTGCTGCTCGGAGCCGTCGTCGGGCGTGAGCAGGACGCGACGCGCCTTGTCGGTGTCCTCGATCTCGACGCGGCCGGTGGCCTCGGCGATCGGGGCGACACCCTTGGGCGTACGCGCCTCGAACAGCTCGACGACACGCGGCAGACCCTGGGTGATGTCGTCGGCCGCAGCCGCACCACCGGTGTGGAAGGTACGCATCGTCAGCTGCGTGCCGGGCTCACCGATCGACTGGGCCGCGATGATGCCGACGGCCTCGCCGATGTCGACGAGCTTGCCGGTCGCGAGCGAGCGGCCGTAGCAGGCCGCACACGTGCCGACCTTGCTGTCGCAGGTGAGGACCGAGCGGATCCGCACCTCGTCGACACCGGCCGCGTAGAGCGCGTCGATCACGACGTCACCGAGGTCGATGCCGGCCACGGCGAGCGTCTCGCCGTCGACGACGACGTCCTCGGCCAGCGTGCGGGCGTAGACCGAGGCCTCGACGACCTCGCTCGGCGCACGCGTGCCCGTGGTCTCGTTGACCTGGGCGATCGGCAGCTTGAGGCCACGCTCGGTGCCGCAGTCGTCCTCACGGATGATGACGTCCTGCGACACGTCGACGAGACGACGAGTGAGGTAGCCGGAGTCGGCGGTACGAAGCGCCGTGTCGGCCAGACCCTTACGGGCACCGTGCGTCGAGATGAAGAACTCGAGCACCGTGAGGCCCTCACGGAAGTTCGCCTTGATCGGGCGCGGGATGATCTCGCCCTTCGGGTTGGCCATGAGGCCACGCATGCCGGCGATCTGACGGATCTGGAACCAGTTACCACCAGCACCCGAGGACACCATCCGGTAGATGGGGTTCGTGCGCGGGAAGTTGGTCTCCATCTCCTTGGCGACCTGGTTGGACGCCTGCGTCCAGATCTCGACGAGCTCCTGACGACGCTCGTCGTCGGTGATGAGACCGCGCTCGTACTGCGTCTGGACCTTGGCGGCCTTCGTCTCGTAGCCCTCGAGGATCGCCGTCTTGTTGTCCGGCGTCGTGACGTCGGAGATGGCGACGGTGCAGCCCGAGCGGGTCGACCAGTGGAAACCGGCCTCCTTCAGGGCGTCGAGGGACGCGGCGACCTGGACCTTGGAGTAGCGCTCCGCGAGGTCGTTGACGATCGCCGAGAGGCGCTTGCGGTCGACCGGGCGGTTCTCGAACGGGTAGTCGAGCGGCAGCGTGTCGTTGAAGATCGCGCGGCCGAGCGTCGTCTCGAGCGTGATGCTCTTGACGATGCCGTCCTCGCCGGCCTCGACACCCTCGGGCAGCTCGAAGCCGGCCGGGGGCACCGCGTCCGTCAGGCGCAGCTTGATCGCCGAGCCGAGCAGGATCTCGCCACGGTCGAAGGCCATGCGGGCCTCCGAGGGCGACGAGAACGCGCGACCCGCACCGATGCCGCCACCGTCGACCGCGTCGGTCAGGTGGTAGATGCCGGTGATCATGTCCTGGGTCGGCATGGTGACGGGGCGACCGTCAGCCGGCTTCAGGATGTTGTTGCTCGAGAGCATGAGGATGCGTGCCTCGGCCTGCGCCTCGGCCGACAGCGGCACGTGGACAGCCATCTGGTCACCGTCGAAGTCGGCGTTGAACGCCGAGCAGACGAGCGGGTGGATCTGGATGGCCTTGCCCTCGACGAGCTGCGGCTCGAACGCCTGGATGCCGAGACGGTGCAGCGTGGGTGCGCGGTTGAGCAGCACCGGGTGCTCCGTGATGACCTCTTCGAGGACGTCCCACACGACCGGGCGGGCACGCTCGACCATGCGCTTGGCCGACTTGATGTTCTGCGCGTGGTCGAGGTCGACCAGTCGCTTCATCACGAACGGCTTGAAGAGCTCGAGCGCCATCTGCTTGGGCAGACCGCACTGGTGCAGCTTCAGCTGCGGGCCGACGACGATGACCGAACGGCCGGAGTAGTCGACGCGCTTGCCGAGCAGGTTCTGGCGGAAACGCCCCTGCTTGCCCTTGAGCATGTCGGACAGCGACTTGAGCGGACGGTTGCCGGGACCCGTGACCGGGCGACCACGACGGCCGTTGTCGAAGAGGCTGTCGACGGCCTCCTGGAGCATGCGCTTCTCGTTGTTGACGATGATCTCGGGGGCACCGAGGTCGAGCAGGCGCTTCAGGCGGTTGTTGCGGTTGATGACGCGACGGTAGAGGTCGTTGAGGTCCGAGGTCGCGAAGCGGCCACCGTCGAGCTGCACCATCGGGCGCAGGTCCGGCGGGATGACCGGGATCGCGTCGAGGACCATGCCCGACGGGTGGTTCGTCGTCATCTGGAAGGCGTTGACGACCTTGAGGCGCTTGATGGCGCGGGTCTTCTTCTGGCCCTTGCCGGTGGCGATGATCTCCTGGAGGAGGTCCGCCTCGGCGTCGAGGTCGAAGGACTCGAGGCGCTTCTGGATCGCCGCGGCGCCCATGCCGCCCTCGAAGTACAGACCGAAGCGGTCACGCATCTCGCGGTAGAGGATCTCGTCGCCCTCGAGGTCCTGGACCTTGAGGTTCTTGAAGCGGTCCCAGACCTGCTCGAGGCGCTCGACCAGCTGGTCGGCACGCTTGCGGATGTTGTTCATCTCGCGCTCGGCCTGGTCGCGGACCTTGCGCTTCGCGTCGGCCTTGGCACCCTCGGCCTCGAGCTCGGCGACGTTGCGCTCGAGCAGCTGCGCGCGCGACTCGACGTCGGCGTCGCGGCGGTTCTCGATCTCCTTCTTCTCGACCTGGATCTGCGCCTCCAGCGACGGCAGGTCAGCGTGACGCTGGTCCTCGTCGACGGACGTGATCATGTAGGCCGCGAAGTAGATGACCTTCTCGAGGTCCTTCGGGGCGAGGTCGAGCAGGTAGCCGAGGCGGCTCGGGACACCCTTGAAGTACCAGATGTGGGTGACGGGGGCGGCGAGCTCGATGTGGCCCATCCGCTCACGGCGCACCTTGGCGCGCGTGACCTCGACGCCACAGCGCTCACAGATGATGCCCTTGAAGCGGACACGCTTGTACTTGCCGCAGTTGCACTCCCAGTCCCGGGTGGGGCCGAAGATGCGCTCGCAGAACAGGCCCTCCTTCTCGGGCTTGAGCGTGCGGTAGTTGATGGTCTCGGGCTTCTTGACCTCGCCGTGGCTCCACTGGCGGATGGATTCCGCGGTGGCGAGGCCGATGCGCAGCTCGTCGAAGAAGTTGACGTCGAGCACGTGGTTCCTTCTCTCGTAACTCTCGTTAAGTCTTTGGTCTGAGTGGTGTTCGTTGACGAGGGGGCGTATGCCGCTGAGCGGGCCCAGCGGCATACGCACCGCTTGTCGTTAGGTGGCCTTCTCAGACCTCTTCGACGCTGGACGGCTCACGCCGGCTCAGGTCGATGCCGAGCTCCTCCGCCGCGCGGAAGACCTCCTCGTCGGACTCCTTCATCTCGATCGTGGTGCCGTCGCTGCTCAGGACCTCGACGTTGAGACACAGCGACTGCATCTCCTTGAGGAGGACCTTGAACGACTCCGGGATGCCCGAGTCGGGGATGTTCTCGCCCTTGACGATGGCCTCGTAGACCTTCACGCGGCCGGGAACGTCGTCCGACTTGATCGTCAGGAGCTCCTGGAGCGTGTAGGCGGCGCCGTACGCCTCGAGGGCCCAGACCTCCATCTCACCGAAGCGCTGGCCACCGAACTGGGCCTTACCGCCGAGCGGCTGCTGGGTGATCATGGAGTACGGACCCGTCGAACGAGCGTGGATCTTGTCGTCCACGAGGTGGTGGAGCTTGAGGATGTACATGTAGCCGACCGCGACGGGCTCGGGGAACGGCTCGCCGGAGCGGCCGTCGAAGAGGCGCGTCTTGCCCGAGGCGTCGATGAGGCGGACCCCGTCGCGCGTCTTGAGCGTCGAGTCGAGCAGACCCGTGACGACGTCCTCCGACGCACCGTCGAAGACCGGCGTCGCCACGCGCGTGCCCGCGGGGGCCTCGTGCGCGTCGGGCGCGATCTCCTTGGCCCACTCCGGGTTGCCCTCGATCTTCCAGCCGCGCGAGGCGGCCCAGCCGAGGTGCAGCTCGAGGATCTGGCCGAGGTTCATGCGTCGCGGCACACCGTGCGGGTTGAGCACGACGTCGACCGCCGTGCCGTCCTCGAGGAACGGCATGTCCTCGACCGGCAGGATCTTGGAGATGACGCCCTTGTTGCCGTGGCGGCCGGCGAGCTTGTCACCGTCGGTGATCTTGCGCTTGTTGGCCACGTAGACGCGGACGAGCTGGTTGACGCCGGGCGGCAGGTCGTCGCCCAGGTCGGCACGGAACTCCTTGACGCCGATGACCGTGCCGGTCTCGCCGTGAGGCACCTTGAGGCTCGTGTCACGGACCTCGCGCGCCTTCTCACCGAAGATGGCGCGCAGCAGGCGCTCCTCCGGCGTCAGCTCGGTCTCGCCCTTGGGCGTGACCTTGCCAACGAGCAGGTCACCGTCACGGACCTCGGCGCCGACGCGGATGATGCCGCGCTCGTCGAGGTCGGCGAGGACCTCCTCGGAGACGTTCGGGATGTCCCGGGTGATCTCCTCGGGGCCGAGCTTCGTGTCGCGGGCGTCGACCTCGTGCTCCTCGATGTGGATCGAGGAGAGGACGTCGTCCTGGACCAGACGCTGGCTGAGGATGATCGCGTCCTCGTAGTTGTGGCCCTCCCACGACATGAACGCCACGAGCAGGTTGCGCCCGAGCGCCATCTCGCCACCCTCGGTCGCGGGACCGTCGGCGATGACGCCACCGGCCTCGAGACGGTCGCCCTCGTTCACGACGACGACCTGGTTGTAGCTCG
Source organism: Terrabacter sp. Soil810 (assembly GCF_001429645.1). NCBI lineage: Bacteria > Bacillati > Actinomycetota > Actinomycetes > Micrococcales > Intrasporangiaceae > Terrabacter > Terrabacter sp. Soil810. The sequence continues at coordinate 318,927 of NZ_LMSW01000011.1, read as the reverse complement.
TGCCCTGGTTGGAGCGCGCGAACTTGGCGATGCGGTAGGTCTGGTACGTGCCGTCGTCGTTGGCGACGGTGACGAGGTCGGCCGACACCTCCTGGACGACTCCGGCCTTCTCGGCGCGGACGACGTCGCCCGAGTCGAGGGCGGCGCGGAACTCCATGCCGGTGCCGACGATCGGCGCCTCGCTCTTGACGAGCGGGACGGCCTGACGCTGCATGTTGGCGCCCATGAGGGCACGGTTGGCGTCGTCGTGCTCGAGGAACGGGATCATCGCGGTCGCGGCCGAGACCATCTGGCGCGGCGAGACGTCCATGTAGTCGACCTCGTCGCCGGGGACGAGCTCGACCTCTCCACCCTTGGTGCGCACGAGCACGCGGTCCTCGGTGAAGTTGTTCTGCTTGTCGAGCGGCGCGTTGGCCTGGGCGACGACGTAGCGGTCCTCCTCGTCGGCGGACAGGTAGTCGACGTCGTCGGTCACGTGACCGCCGGTCACCTTGCGGTACGGCGTCTCGATGAAGCCGAACGCGTTGATGCGACCGTAGGACGCGAGCGAGCCGATGAGGCCGATGTTCGGGCCTTCCGGCGTCTCGATCGGGCACATGCGGCCGTAGTGCGACGGGTGGACGTCACGGACCTCCATCTGGGCGCGGTCACGGGAGATACCACCCGGGCCGAGCGCGGACAGACGACGCTTGTGCGTCAGACCCGCGAGCGGGTTGTTCTGGTCCATGAACTGCGAGAGCTGCGACGTGCCGAAGAACTCCTTGATCGAGGCCACCACAGGGCGGATGTTGATCAGGGTCTGCGGAGTGATCGCCTCGACGTCCTGCGTCGTCATGCGCTCGCGGACGACACGCTCCATCCGCGACAGGCCCGTGCGGACCTGGTTCTGGATGAGCTCGCCGACGGAGCGCAGGCGACGGTTGCCGAAGTGGTCGATGTCGTCGACCTCGACGCGGACGTCGATCTCCTCGGCGTTCTTGACGCCCTTCATCGAGTCCTGGCCGTCGTGCAGCGTGACGATGAACTTGATCGTCTTGACGATGTCGTCGATCGACAGGGTCGAGTCGTTGATCGAGGCGTCGAGACCGAGCTTCTTGTTCACCTTGTAGCGGCCGACCTTGGCGAGGTCGTAGCGCTTGCCGTTGAAGTAGAGGTTGTCGAGCAGGGTCTGCGCGGCCTCCTTGGTCGGCGGCTCGCCCGGGCGCAGCTTGCGGTAGATGTCGAGCAGCGCGTCGTCCTGGCCCTGGGTGTGGTCCTTCTCCAGGGTGAGGCGCATCGACTCGAACTCGCCGAACTCCTCGAGGATCTGGGCCTCGGTCCAGCCGAGGGCCTTGAGGAGCACCGTGACCGACTGCTTGCGCTTGCGGTCGACGCGGACGCCGACCATGTCGCGCTTGTCGATCTCGAACTCGAGCCAGGCACCGCGGCTCGGGATGATCTTGGCCGTGTAGATGTCCTTGTCGGACGTCTTGTCGGGCGTGCGCTCGAAGTAGACGCCCGGGCTGCGGACGAGCTGCGAGACGACGACACGCTCGGTGCCGTTGATGATGAAGGTGCCGCGCTCGGTCATGAGCGGGAAGTCGCCCATGAAGACCGTCTGGCTCTTGATCTCACCCGTCTGGGCGTTCATGAACTCGGCGGTGACGAAGAGCGGTGCGTCGTACGTCTGGTCGCGCTCCTTGCACGACTCGATCGTCTTGCGGGTCTCCTCGAAGCGGTGGTCGCGGAACGACAGCGACATGGAGCCGCTGAAGTCCTCGATCGGGGAGATCTCCTCGAAGATCTCCTCGAGCCCGGACCGGTCCGGGACGTCGGTGCGTCCCTCGGCCTTGGCCGCGGCGACGCGAGCCTGCCAGCGCTCGTTGCCGAGCAGCCAGTCGAAGCTCTCCGTCTGAAGCGCCAGGAGGTCGGGGACCTCGAGTGGTTCGCGAATCTTCGCGAAGGACAGACGCCCCGAAGGGGTCTGTGCGGTGGACATGTTCGTCGCAGTACGCGAGGCAGCCAAGGAGGGTCCTTCCACGGGCCTTTTTCGAATCTTCAGATCCGCGTTGCCGCATGGCTCCGCTCGCGGGTCCCGAGGTCATACCGGATGCCGGATGGCATGGTGATTGGCCTGACCGAGGTCGCGAAGGGTGGGCATGGGCAGCGCAAAGGCCTAGCCTACCGGTAAAGGGCAGGAGTGTCCAGCCGGGTCAAGAGACGGAGATCGTCTGTCGAGGCGCCCACCGGTCTGGAACGACCGGCGCCCTCGACGTGACCTGCCACGCCTCCCGGACCGGGAGCTCGCGATGCGAACGCGACGAATATGGCCCTCCGCGGGCCCGACGTCAAGACCCACCCCTCGGCAGGCGCGTCGCGACACGCCGCGCAGCGCGGGCCAGAACCCCGCTGACCTGCGACGACGCGCAGCGCGAGGGTGCCGATCCGGGCCTCTGGACAGGGCCCCGCCCTAGCATGGAGCACGCCAGAGATCCGTTGACGTCTCCTTCCGAGAGGGAAGCCATGTCCGATCCGAACCCGCCCGAGCAACCGTCCTTCAACCAGCCCGCCGGCAGCGACCCGACGACGCCGATCCCGAGCGGCCAGCCCGCCTCGCCCGCGTCGCCCGTGCCGGCCGCCCCGGGCGCACCGGACGCACCGGTCGCCGGCAGCACCCCTCCCCCGCCGCCGCCCGTGGCGCCGACCGGTGGGTCGAGCGGCATGTCGAGCATCCCGGACCCCGCCAGGGAGGGCGCCGGCTTCTTCGCCGCGCTCTTCGACTTCAGCTTCACGAACTTCGTCACGCCGATCCTCGTGCGGTTCGTCTACCTGCTGGCGACCGTGGCGCTCGTCGCGAGCTGGCTCATCTTCGTGTTCGCCGGCTTCGCCAACAGCGTCGGGACCGGCCTCGCCGCGCTCATCCTCGGCCCGGTCTTCGTCATCATCTACCTCGCCGTCATCCGCATGACCCTCGAGTTCTACCTCTCGGTCGTGCGCATGAGCGAGGACATCCACAAGCGACTCCCGCAGGCCTGAGCCGCCGGGCCACCCGCGGCCCCTCCACGTCGAGTGGGCACTCTCCGCGGGGAGAGTGCCCACTCGACGTCCGGGGCGGTCCGGGGCTGTCCGGGGCCCTGGCGTGGTGGGACGGACCCGGTCGGTGTCAGAGGGCGGGCTGCTGCTGGGTGATGCAGTGGATGCCGCCACCACGGTCGAAGAGCGGGCGCGCGTCGACACCGACGACCCGCCGACCCGGGTACGCCTCGGCGAGCACCGCGAGCGACGCCTCGTCCTGCTCGTCCCCGAAGGTGCAGGCGATGACGCCGTCGTTGACGACGAGGTGGTTGAGGTAGGACCAGTCGACCGGGCCCTCGGCGTCGGCGAGGGTGCGCGGGGCCGGCACCCCGACGACCTCGAACCGCTCGCCACGCGCGTCACGGGCGTCCTCGAGGAGCTCGCGCAGGGCGCGTGAGACGGCGTGGTCGGGGTGCGAGGGATCCTGCTGCTCGTGGAGCAGCACGACCCCCGGCCTCGGGATCGTCGCCACGATGTCGACGTGGCCGCGGGTGCCGAACTCGTCGTAGTCGCGGGTCAGGCCTCGCGGGAGCCACACGCACGTCGTGGCCCCGATGGTGCGCGCGAGCTCCGCCTCGACGTCGCTGCGGGTCAGACCCGGGTTGCGGCCCGGGTCGAGCTGGACGGTCTCGGTGAGCAGCACCGTGCCCAGCCCGTCGACGTGGATGCCACCGCCCTCGTTTACGAGGGACGAGCCGATGACCTCGGCCCCGGACAGACCCGCGACGAAGCCGCCGACCCGGGCGTCGTGCTCCCACGTGGCCCACGCCTGCGCGCCCCAGCCGTTGAAGACCCAGTCGACCGCGCCGAGACGCGAGCCGTCGGCCGAACGGACGAAGGTCGGGCCGATGTCGCGCATCCACGCGTCGTCGAGCGCGGCCGGCACCAGCTCGACGTCGGGGTGCAGGTGCGCCCGCGCCACGTCGAGGTCGGCGGGCACGACGACCATCCGGACCGGCTCGAACTCGACGACCGCGTCGGCGACGGCCGCCCACGTGCGGCGCGCCGAGGCCACCTCCTCGGGAGTCTCGCCGAGGGTGTAGCCCTGGCTCGGCCAGGCCATCCACGTGCAGTCGTGCCGGGCGGTCTCGGACGGCATCAGCCAGCCGGGCTCACCCGCTCCCGCCGCGCCTCCCGCACCGCTCGGCGCCGGGACGGCATCGGTCACTGCTGCACCTCGCGACGGTGCTCGTCCCGCACGGGTGCGGTCAGGGCGGCATACGAGTCGGGCCGACGGGTCTCGAGGAAGGGGAAGAGCTCGAGCCAGTCGCGTCGCTGCGCGAGGTCGAGGTCGGCGACGAGGACGGCCGCCTCGTCACGCGGGGCCTGGACGAGGACGCGACCGTAGGGGTCGGAGATGAACGAGCTGCCGTAGAAGGTGATGAGGCCCTCGGTGCCGAAGCGGTTGGGCACGACCATGAAGAGGCCGTTGGCGATGCCGTTGCCGACGATGACCTGCTGCCACAGCGGCTGCGTGTCGAAGTCGGGATGGTCGGGCTCGGACCCGATGGCCGTGGGGTAGCAGAGCACCTCGGCGCCGCCGAGCGAGTAGAGGCGCGCGACCTCGGGGAACCACTCGTCCCAGCAGGTCGGCAGGCCGAGCCTGAGCGCCGGGTCACCCAGTGCCACAACGGGATACGCGTCGTCGGGCGGTCCGGGGCGGAAGTACTTGTCCTCGTAGTAGCCGGCCGTGACGGGGATGTGGGTCTTGCGGGTCCGGGCCACGACCTCCCCGCTCGGGGCCACGACGACCGCGGTGTTGAAGCCGAGCCCGTCGCCCTCGTCGGCGCGCTCGTAGAGCGAGGCGTGGACGGGGATCCCGAAGTCGCGGGCGGCATCGCGGGCGAAGGTCACCGTCGGGCCGGACTCGAGATCCTCGGCGAGCGCCGACGGGGTGCCCGCTGGCAGCGTGTCGGCCGGGTAGCGCGACAGGGTCAGCTCGGGCAGGAAGACGATGGAGGCGCCGGCCTCGGCCGCCGTGCGGATGCCGTCACGGAGCGTCTCGAGGAGGGCAGCGGGGTCGTCGACCCACTCGTGCTGCACCACGCCGACCCGGATGGGCGCGGTGCCGGGCTGGTCGACGCGGGCGAGGGACTCTGGGACGCCATTGGCCTGGATGAGCTTCACAGCGTGCAGTATGCCGCAGGGCCCAAGGGTGGTCCGAGCCTCGGTCGCTGCACCAGTCCCCCGTGCGTCGTGCCGCGGGACATCGGTGGGCGCCTCGGTCCCGGACGACCTCGCGGGCGCCCGGGACCTTCCCCCTTCTTCCCCCTGTCAGAAGGCGGACAGCTCGCTGACGAGCCAGCGATCGCCCACCTTCCGCATGGTCGCGATGACCCGGTTCTGGTCGATCGCGGGAGCCTGCTGGGCCTTGGTGGTCGTGGCCTGGTTGACGAAGGCCATGACCCGCACGGTCGTCCCCTCGCCGCCGTCGCCGTCCGCGTCCATGACGCCGGCGTCGTAGACCTTGGCCTGCACGATCGCGTCGTTCTTGACGGCCATCGGCTTGATGTCGGTGGCCGCGACCTTGGTGAACTGGTCCTTGAACGGGGACGTCAGCTGCGGGGTGACCTCGCCGACGTGCTTGTCGAAGGCGGAGCCGCTGTAGCTGAGCAGGCTCTCCAGGGTCGTCCGGGCCGATCCCACCGCGGCCGTGCGGTCGGTGTCGGAGACCGCGGGGCGCAGCGCGTACACGAGCGAGGCCGCGAGCAGGGCGAGCGCGAGCGTGACGCCGATGGCGGAGGCCCACAGGCCGGCCGAGCCGCGATCGCCGGCAGGGTCGTCGGCGGTCGGTGCGGGCCTGTCGTCGAGGACGAGGGTCGAGGTCGCGGGGGCGCCGGTGTCGGCGCCTGCGGACCGTCGCCGGGCGCCGGCCACGCGCTTGCGAGGACCCGCGGCGGGCGCGGCGAGGGGGCGGCGGGGATCAGCTGACGAAGTCAAGGGTGCTCACCTTCCAGGCGTCGCCGACCTTCACGAGGTCGAGCCGGAGCCGGTACGTCTTCTTCTCTGCCTTGGGTGTCGAGGCGTTGGACGTGGGGGCCACGACCCCGACGATGACCTTGGCCGAGTCGTCGTCGCCCGACACGAGCGAGGCCTCGGCCCGCTCGACCGTCGAGACCGTCTTGTTGGCGGTGACGACGGGCTCCAGCTGGGCCAGCGTGGAGGCGTACTCCTTCCGGAAGGCTCCCGTCGACTCGTCGAGCACACGCTGGGTGTCGGCGTCGAACGAGGCGGCGTTCATCGTCACGAAGTTGACGGCGATCTGGCGCCCGGCGGCCAGGGCGGCGGCGCGGCTGTCGGCCTCGCGCTGCTGCTGCCAGGCCGAGCGGCCCAGGGTCGCCGTGACGGCGACGGCGACGAGCAGCAGGACGGCCGTGACGGTCCACAGCAGCCGGGGGGTGGGGCGCCACGTGCGGACACCCCTAAGGCCCGCACGTGGCGCGTCGGGGTGACCGGAGCCCACTGCGGCGTCAGTGGGGTCGTGAGTCTCGCGGGGTTCGCGCGGCTCGCGGTCGGCGGAGGTCTCGGGCGACCGCGAGGGCCGCTCGGTCTCCGAGCGGGTGGTGACCATCGTCATCGAGGGATTTCCTTCCGTCACCGGCTAGCGGAGCGCCTCCTGCATCATCCAGAGCCAGCTCGTGCCGTTGTCGGTCCGTTCGTCGCCACCGGCCGGAGCGACCGGCGACTGGACTGACAACGAGGCAGGGCTGCCGGAGGTCACGGCCCGGTTGCCGAGAGCGACCGGTGTCGCCCCGAAGGACATGGGGTAGCTCTGCCCGCTCTGTCCCCCTCGGGTGGGTTTGGGCGCGTTCTGCGCTCCGCGGACGTTGACCCCGGAGCCCCGCGACGCGGCGCAGTGGGCGTCGAGGTTCACGGGCGGCAGGCCCGTGGTGCGGTGCGGGTCGACCTTCGTCGTGCCCTCGTAGCCGGCCTCGCAGGCCTTGGGGTCGTCGACGTTGAGCACGAGACCGAAGTGGGCGGTGCCGTCGCCGGGCACGACGCTGAAGCCGCCCGTCACGACGTCGGGGTAGGTGACGAGGAGCTGCTCGATCCCGTCGAGCCGGGCCGTCGTCACGTTGCCGATGGTGATGAAGTTGGCGAGGAGCGCCGCCAGGCTCTGCTTGTTCTCGGAGATGAGCGCGTCGAGCTGCTCGACGGCGACGGACCCTCGGTCGAGGACCACGCGTAGGTCGGGATCCGCCTCCCGAAGAGCGTCGGCGACGTTCGCGAAGCCGGACACGCTGGTGCGGATGTCGTCACCGCTCCTGACCTGCGTGTCGAGGACGATGCGGCCGTCGTCGAGGAGGCGCGTCGTCTCGGGGAGCGCCTCGGACGCAGCGGTGGTCAGGGCGTCACCGGAGTCGATGAGCCGCTGCAGGTCGGAGCCACCACCCTTGAACGCCTCGGCCAGCTCGTCGACGGTGGTGACGAGGGCGTCGCGCGGCACCGACGCGACGGTGTCGTCGACGTGCTGGAGCAGCTGGTCGATCCGGAGCGGGAAGGCGGTCCGGTCTCGCGGGATGACGTCGCCCGACGCCAGGTAGGGAGCGCGCGCGGTGCGCGGCTGGAGGTCGAGGTACTGCTCGCCCACCGCCGACCGGTTCTCGACGACGGCCTTCGTGTCCTTCGGGACCTCCGTGCCGCGGTCGAGCCTCGCGTCGACGACGACGCCGTCGCCGGACAGGCGCATCCCCTCGACCTTGCCGACGGTGACGCCGCGGTAGCTGACCTCGGCGCCGACGAAGATGCCGCCCGACTGGGCGAGGTCGGCGGACACGACGTAGCTGCCCCCGGCGAGCTTGTCGGTGAGCCCGACGTAGCTCGCCGAGAGGACCGCCACGAGCGTGATCGACAGGAGGGCGAAGGCGGCCAGCTGGAGCCGGACGGTGCGGGTGATCATCGAGAGCCTCCCGTGGGGAAGAGCGTGGACCACGACGCGGCGTCGGCCCAGCCGTCGGCGGAGCCGTCGCCCGCCGAACCGGAACGGCTCGAGCCGACCAGGCCACCGGGCAGCGTCGTCGGCAGGGGCACGCCGGGCACCGACGGCACGGTGACGCTCGGGAGCGGGACCGAGGGCACGGGCACCGACGGCAACGGCACCGACGGCAGCGGCGCCCCCGGGATGTCCGGCAGGGCCGGGAGCCTGCCGACGCCGAGGTTGCCGGCGATGGTGTCGAGGTTGGTGTCGAGGGTCGCCCAGAGGTTGGTGAAGTCGCCCTTGATGGTGTTCTGGGCGTTGTTGGGGAAGGGGTAGGTCAGCAGCAGCTGGTAGCTCTTGGGCAGGTCGTCACCGGCCTTGTTGAGCTGCCGCAAGATCGGGCTGACCGCCCTGAGATTGGCCTCGAGGTCGGCCCGCGAACCGCGGATGACCCGGGTGCCGACCTCGCCGAGGTCACGCAGGGCCGTGAGCATCGCCGTCAGCTGTCGGCGCTGGTCGGCGAGGAGCGTCAGCCCCTTGGGCAGCTCGTCGAGCGCTGCGGCGATCTTGGCCTGGTTCTTCGCCAGCGTCGACGAGAGCCGGTCGATGCTGTCGATGGCCCGCACGATCTCGCCCTTCTGGGCGTCGAGTCCGCCGACGAAGGTGTTCAGCTGCGTGACCAGGTCCTTGACGTCGCCGGTGCGGCCGCGGAGCGCGTTGTTGAGCTCGGCCTCGATGGTCTTCAGCTGGGCGACACCACCACCGTTGAGCAGCAGCGACATCGCGCCGAGGACCTCCTCGACCTCGGGATTGCGGCTCGTGCGCGACAGCGGGATGCGGTCGCCCTGTCCGAGGCGGCCCTGCGACGGCACGTCGGTCGGGGCGGCGATCGCGACGTACTTCTCGCCCAGGAGCGAGGTCTGCTTGAGCTCGGCCGTCGCGTTGTCGGGCAGCACGACGGTGCCGGGCAGCCGCAGCCGGACCGTCGCGGTCCAGCCCGTCACCTGGATGTCCTCGACGGTCCCGACGGTGACCTGGTTGACCTTGACCGACGACTGGGGCACGAGGTCGAGCACGTCGGCGAACTCGGCAGTGACGGTGTAGGAGTCGTCGCCGGTGCCGGCGCCGCCCGGGAGCGGCAGGTCGTAGGCGCTGCAGCCCCCGAGAGCGAGGCAGGCCAGCACGACGACGGCGGACCCACGTCGGGAACGGGAGCGGACGGCATACGTCATCGGGAGCCTCCGAGCAGTCCACCGAGAGTGGGGTCGGCGCCCCGCAGGTTGACGAGGCCACTCGACTGCGGAGTGCCCTGCAGCGCAGCGCCGCTCGGCAGCGAGGGCAGGGTGGGCAGCTGGGGCAGCAGCGCCTTCTTCAGGGAGTCGCACAGCCTGGTGTTCCCCGTCCTCGTCGGGCCGGTGAGGATCGAGCAGACGAGGAGCAACGGGTCGTCGAGACCCTTCGCGTTGTTGCGGGTGTCGAGCGTGCCGGTCTGCGGGTGGTAGGCGTTCTGGAGGTTCGACAGGGCGACCGGCGCGTTCTCGAGGAGCTGGGCGAGGGCCTGACGGTTCTTCGCGAAGGCGTTGGTCACGGTGACCGCGCGGTCGAGGTCGCTCTTGAGCAGCGCTCGGTTGTCGGAGACGAAGCCCGACACCTCTTCGACCGCGACCCCGAGGCTCTCGAGGGTCGCCTTGAGGTTCTCGCGCTCCTCGCTCAGCTGGGTCGCGACCGTCGCCAGGTCGGCGTTGAGCCGGCGCACCTGCGTGTTGTTCGTCGCGAGCATCGAGGTGAAGGACTGGAGGTTCTTCACGGTGCCGAAGAGGTCGTCGCGGCTGCCGGACAGGGTCGACAGCGCGGTCGACAGGTCGTGCACCGTGCCGTTGATCGTGTCGCCGTTGCCGTCGAGGTTGGCCGCCGACGTGCGCAGCAGCTCGTTGAGCGCGCCGTCCTTGTTGGCGCCGTCGGGACCGAGCGCGACCATGAGGTCATCGAGGCTCTGGGACACGCGGTCCAGCTCGACGGGAACTGCCGTGCGCTCCAAAGGGATTCGCGTGCCGGCCGTCAGTGCGGGGCCGGCCTCGTAGACGGGCAGCAGCTGGACGTAGCGGTCGGAGACCAGCGAGGGCGCGACGATGGCGGCCTTGGCCGAGGCCGGAACGCGGTGCGTGTCGTCGTAGCTGAAGGTGACGTGCACGTGGTCGCCCTCCGGCGTCACGGTGTCGACCTGGCCGATCTTGACCCCGAGGATGCGCACGTCCGAGCCCGGGTAGAGACCGACCGCACGGGTGAAGTCGGCGCTCACCGACGTCTGGGCCCGGCGGGGCCAGAACACGACGCCGGCCGCGACCAGGGCGACGACGACGAGACCGGTGACCACCTTGCCGAGGACGGTCGCGGGGCCGTGGAGCCGGCCGAACGGCAGACGGGAACCCTGGGGCGCAGTCATCAGCGGCCACCTCCGGAGGTGCCGGGGAGAAGCAGGTCGGGCAGCTGCGTGCCCGGCAGCGCGAGCCCCGGCGTGCCGACGGGCACGACGAGGTTGGAGACCCACGTGTCGAACCATCGTCCCGTGCCGAGCGTGTTGGCGTAGACCCGCGTGAAGGGGGCCATCGCCCGGATCGTCTTCTGCAGGTCGGTGTCGTGCTTCTGGAGCATCGCGAGCGTCCTGTCGAGCTCGGCGAGCGCCGGCTTGAGCTGGGCCCGGTTGTCGCGGGCGAGACCCGTCAGCTGCTTGGCGAGCGCCGAGGTGTTGCGGAAGAGCGTGCGGATGTCGTCGCGACGCTTGACGAGCTCGACCATGAGCAGGTCGGCGTCCCTGATGAGCGTGCTGACCTGCTGGTTGCGGCTGCGGACGAGGCCGGAGACGCTGTTGGCCCGCTGGAGCAGCGAGCCCAGCTCGGCGTCGCGGCCGGCCACCGTGCGCGAGAGGCGGGAGAGCCCGTCGAGGGTGGCCTTGACGTACTGCGGGCTGTCCTTGAACTCCGTCGCGATGACCGTGAGGGACTTCGCCAGCTGGTCGGTGTCGATGCGCTCGGTCGTCGTCGTGAGGTCCTGGAAGGCGTTGATGACGTCGTAGGAGCTGACGGTGCGCGCGACGGGGATCTGCGCGTCGGCCTCGAGCTGGCCCTGGCCCTTCGGGTCGAGCGCGACGTACTTCTCGCCGAGGATCGTCTTCATCCGGATCGACGCACCGGTCTGCCGGCCGAAGCTCGCGTCCTCGGTGATGGTGAAGTCGACACGGACGTGGCCGCCCTCGAGGTCGACGCCCGTCACCTTGCCGACCTTGACGCCGGCGATGCGGACGTCGTCGTCCGGCTTGATGCCCCCGGCCTCCGAGAAGGCCGCGCTGTATGCCGTCCCGCCGCCGATGAGCGGAAGGCTGGAGGCGTTGAACGCCAGGTAGAGCACGACAGCGATGGCGAGCAGGCCGATGGCACCGATCGGGACCGGGTTGCGCTCTCGGAAGGGGATGCTCATGACTCGCACCTCGCTGACGAGACCTCGTAGGTGGGGCTCACGCCGGGCAGGATCGGGCTCTTCGTGTCGAACTTGCAGAGGTAGAAGTTGAACCACGACCCATAGGTCGCCGTGCGCGTCAGCGTGGCGATGCGCCTCGGCGCGCCGGTGATGAAGTCCTCGAACTCCTTGACGTTGGCCGGCTTGTTGAGCGTCGTGGCCAGCGTGCGCAGCTGGGCGACGTCGTCCTTGATGAGCGGGCGCGTCGAGACGAGCAGGTCGGCGGTCTCGGCCGAGAGGGTGTTGATCCCGGACAGCGAGCGGCCGATCGTCTCCCGGTCGGCGGCGAGGCCGCTCGTGAAGCGCTGGAGCTGGTCGATGAGCGAGAGCAGCTGCTGGTCGTGGGCGTCGACGGTGCCGAGGACGGTGTTGAGGTTGTCGATGGTGCGGCCGATGACGGCGTCGCGGTCGGCGATGGCCGACGTGAGGCCGGCCGTCCTGGCGAGCAGGGAGTTGACGTCGCCACCCTCCCCCTGCAGCGTCTGGATGAGCAGGCCCGACAGCTCGTTGACGTCGCTCGGCGACAGTGCGGCGAAGAGCGGCTTGAAGCCGTTGAAGAGGACTGTGAGGTCGAGGGCCGGGTGAGTGCGCGAGAGCGGGATCGTCGAGCCGTCGGCAAGTGGCGCGGGGGCGCCGGCGCCCTGGCTCAGCGCGAGGTAGCGCTGGCCCACGAGGTTGCGGTACTTCACCGTCACCTCGGTGCCCCGCGTCAGCACGGAGCTCTTGAGCACCGAGAAGTCGATCTCGGCGGTGGCGCCCTCGGACGTCGCGTCGTGGGCGACCCGGACGTCGGTCACCTCGCCCACCCGGACCCCGGCGATGCGGACGTCCTGCCCGGCGATGACGCCCGTCGCGTCGGTGACGACGGCCGTGTAGGTCGCCTTGGAGCCGAGCTGGATGTTGGCGATCGTCAGCGCGAGGATGCTCGTCGCGAAGAGCGTCACCGCCGCGAAGACGATGAGCTTGATGAGCGAGCCCTTGACCTTCATCGGGTGCTCACCACCGTGCCGCGCATCATCGGTCCCGCGAGCAGGGTCTGGATGCTGCTCGCTCCCCCGTCGGACGACTGGCCGTCACGGGCGAGGAGGGCCGCGACGACGCGCTGCTCGTCGGTCGTGCCGGCGCTGCCGGAGTCAGCGGCGGGGGCCTTGCCGAGCAGCGCCTCGGGCACGGCCGAGAAGGGCGTCGCGTCGCTCGCCGGCTGGGTGCCGTCGTCGAAGTGGTTGCCGGGGAAGGGGTTCGACTGCGACCCGTCGGGCGAGGGCAGGCCGTAGCAGTGCGGGCCGCGCGTGTCGTCCCAGCGCGGCTCCTCCCCCGGCCGGTACGGCTGACGGGGGGCCACGACCTCGAGCGTGATGTGGAAGGTGCCGCCCGCGAAGGCCGCGTTGGCGCGCGGGAGCCAGTTGACCAGGCCCGAGGCCACGCACGGGTAGATCGGGGAGTACTCGGCGAGCAGCTGGAGGGTTGGCTTGCTGACCTGGCCGACCTGGATGATGCGCTGCTCGTTGTCGCGCAGGAAGCCGGCCGCCTCGTTGGCGAAGCCCGCGGTGCCGACGAGGAAGGCCGCGAGCTGCTGGTCCTTCTCGACGATCGTCCTGTTCGGGACGCGCAGCGACTCGGTCAGGCGGAAGAAGTCGGGCGCGACTCCGGCATAGAGGTCTGCGGTGTCGGCCAGCAGGGAGATGTCGTGTCGGATCGTCGGCATGCTGGGGTTGAGCGCCTCGAGGTAGCGGTCGACGAGCACGAGGTTGCGACCGATCTCGTCGCCGCGGCCGTCGAGCGTCGTCGACAGCGCGTTGAGGGTGGTCGCGAGCTTGGCCGGCTGCACGGTGCGCAGGAGCGGGTAGAGGTTGTCGAGGACCGTCTCGAGCTCGATGGACACGGTGCTGCGGTCCTGCGGGATGGTGTCGCCCGCCTGGATCGGGCGCGCGTTCGAGGTGGCCGTGACGAGGTCGACGTAGCGCTCGCCGAAGAGGGTCTTGGGCAGCAGCCGGGCGCTGACGTTCGACGGGATCCCGGCGACCTCGTCGGGCTGGAGCGCCAGCTCGAGACGGGCTCCCGTCGGGGTCGCCTCGACGTGGCGCACCTCGCCGACGAGCAGGCCGCGCAGCTTGACGTCGGAGCTCTCCTGCAGCTGGCTGCCGAGGCGGTCGGTCTCGAGGGTGACCATGACGACGGGCGTGAAGCGCTTCTGGAAGGACGCGACGGCGAGGCCCACGAGCAGCGCCAGCACGAGGAGGAAGACGATGCCGTAGGCCTTGACGCCGATGCGCCACCGCGTCAGCTGGGTGAGCGGGCCGGGGCTGGTGTCGCTCATCCGGCGATCCTCACGCTCGTCGTGGCGCCCCAGATGGCGAGGGACAGGAAGAAGTCGACGATGTTGATGGCCACGATCGACGTGCGCACCGCGGTGCCGACGGCGACGCCGACACCGGCGGGGCCGCCCGACGCCGTGTAGCCGTAGTAGCAGTGGATGAGGATGATGACGACGGCGAAGACCATGACCTTCGCGAACGACCAGAACACGTCACCCGGTGGCAGGAACAGGTGGAAGTAGTGGTCGTAGGTGCCCTCCGACTGCCCGAAGTACGCCGTCGAGATGAAGCGCGTGGCGGCATACGAGCTGAGCAGGCCCAGGACGTAGAGCGGGATGACGGCGATGAAGCCGGCGATCATGCGCGTCGTCACGAGGAACGGCAGCGACGGGATGCCCATGACCTCGAGAGCGTCGACCTCCTCCGAGATGCGCATCGCGCCGAGCTGGGCGGTGAAGCCGCAGCCGACCGTGGCCGCGAGCGCCAGTCCCGCGACGAGCGGGGCGATCTCGCGGGTGTTGAGGTAGGCCGAGAAGAAGCCCGTGAAGGCTCCGGTGCCCAGCTGCTCGAGCGAGGAGTAGCCCTGCAGGCCGACCTCGGTGCCGGTGAAGAAGGCGAGGAAGGCGATGACACCCACCGTGCCGCCGATGACGGAGAGCGCACCGGTGCCGAGGGAGACCTCCGCCAGCAGGCGGATGATCTCCTTCTTGTAGCGGCGGATCGTGCGCCCGCTCCACGCCAGGGAGCGCACGTAGAAGCGCATCTGCTCGCCGAGCGAGTCGAGCGCGCGGGAGGGCCGGCTCGCGAGGTGGAGCAGCCGCTCCGTGCTCGGTCGGGTCTGGGTCTTCGTCGCCATCGCCCTCTCCTCAGATCTTCTGCGGGACGACTTGGAAGTACACGGCCGTGATGACGAAGTTGACGACGAACAGGAGCATGAAGGTGATGACGACGCTCTGGTTCACCGCGTCGCCGACGCCCTTCGGACCACCGCCGGCGTTGAGCCCCTTGTACGCCGCCACGACCGCCGCGATGGCCCCGAAGATCAGGGCCTTGACCTCTGCGGTCCAGAGGTCGGGCAGCTGGGCCAGGGCCGTGAAGCTCGCGATGTACGCGCCCGGCGTGCCGCCCTGGACGATGACGTTGAAGACGTAGCCGCCGACGACGCCGACGACCGACACGAGCCCGTTGAGCAGCACCGCGACGAGCATCGAGGCGAGCACACGGGGCACGACGAGGCGCTGGATCGGGCTGATGCCGAGCACCTCCATGGCGTCGATCTCCTCACGGATCTTGCGCGAGCCGAGGTCGGCGCAGATGGCCGAGCCGCCCGCGCCGGCGATGAGGAGCGCTGTGACGATCGGGCTGGCCTCGCGCAGGACGGCCAGGACGCTGGCGGCGCCCGTGTAGGACTGGGCGCCCAGCTGGCGCGTCAAGGTGCCGAGCTGGAGGGCGATGACCGCGCCGAACGGGATGGAGACGAGAGCCGTCGGTAGGATCGTGACGCTCGCGATGAACCACGCCTGCTGGATGAACTCCTTGACCTGGAACGGTCGCTTGGGCAGGGCCCGGAACACGTCGAGCGCCAGCGCGAAGAGCGAACCGGACTGGCGCAGGGCGCCGGTGAGGGGTGCGGCCACGTCAGCTCACCTCCACCCGGACACCGGGGATGCCCGCGTTGCGTGACTCGAACGAGCCCGGAGGCGGGGTGACGCCGTTGTCGCGGCACCAGCCCCCGGCGGGGCGCTCGGCGCGACGGGGCTTGCCGTCGCTCGTCGGCAGCTGGAGGGCGATCGGCGGCAGGGGCGGCAGCTCCTGGCCCGACTCGGCGGCGAGCTCGTCGGCGTCCTTCTCCTCGGACATGCCGATCGGACCGATCGTCTGGGCGTTGAGGAACTGCCGCACGACCGGCTCCTCCGAGCTGAGCAGCATCTCGCGCGGCCCGAACATCGCCAGGTGCTTGTGGTAGAGCAGGCCGATGTTGTCCGGCACCGTGCGGGCCGTGTTGATGTCGTGGGTGACGATGAGGAACGTCGCGTCGATCTGCGCGTTGAGGTCGACGAAGAGCTGGTTGATGTAGCTCGTGCGCACCGGGTCGAGGCCCGAGTCCGGCTCGTCGATGAGCAGGATCTCGGGGTCGAGCACGAGGGCCCGCGCCAGCCCGGCCCGCTTGCGCATGCCACCTGAGATCTCTCCCGGGAGCTTGCCCTCGGCGCCGGAGAGCCCGACGAGATCCATCTTCTCGGTGACGATGCGCCGGATCTCCGCCTCGGTCTTCTTCGTGTGCTCGCGCAGCGGGAAGGCGACGTTGTCGTAGAGCGTCATCGAGCCGAAGAGGGCGCCGTCCTGGAAGAGGACGCCGAAGAGCTTGCGCACCTCGTAGAGGTCGGCCTCACGCAGGCGCGTCAGGTCACGTCCGTTGATGACGATCGACCCGGCGTCGGGTTTGAGCAGCCCGACGAGTGTCTTGAGGAAGACGGACTTGCCGGTGCCCGAGGGCCCGAGCATGACCGAGATCTCCCCCGCGGGAAGCGTGAGGGTCACGTCCCGCCAGATCGTCTGCGAACCGAAGGTCTTGGTCAGACCTGTGACCGCGATCTCCACACCCATGTGGCATCCACCTATGTCTTCCTGGCCGTCTCGACTCGGCTACGGGGGAAACGAGGGCGCCGGGCGGAAGTTACGCGCGAGTCGGGTTCTCCCGGCCGGGAGGGCCCGGCGCGGCTAGCCTGTGCGAGACCTGTGGAGCCAGGAGGATGCGTGCGAGCAGAGCTGCGGCCGTCACAGGTCGCACCGGGGGCGCTGCTCGAGGTCGAGGGCAGCACGTACCGTGTCGTCGGGACCGTCCGGTTCGACCTCGCCGGCACCCGGTGGGGCGAGCACTGCATCACCTCGTCCGGCCCGCGGGAGTGGCTCTCGCTGCAGCCGCGCGGCGCCGAGTGCGTCATCCACTGGCTGACCCGGCACGACCTCTTCGGCGACCCCGACCGGGCGGGCATGAGTCTCGACGGCCGCGACTGGTCGCTCCTCGCGGCGGGGTCCCTCACCTACACCGCCGAGGGCGACACGGGTCTGGGCCTCCAGGGCACGTGCGAGTTCGTCGAGTTCGTCGCGGTGGACACCGACGACGCCGTGCTCGTCTACGAGAGCTTCGACGGCGGCATGTGGGAGATCAGCGTCGGCCGCCTGGCCGACCCGGCGCGGGTGCGCAGCTACCGCGAGGTCTCCGGCGACTGACCGTCAGTCGTGCGTGGCCGTGACCTCGTGGCTGACGGCGTCCCCGTCGACGCGCACGGTGACGGCGGCGACCCGGTCGGCCCCGTCGAGCCGGGCGAGGCGGCCGAGCACCTCGGCGAGGCGGCCGAACGTGTCCGGGCTGGGCACCGGCGCCTGTCCGTCGGCGTTGCCCGACAGGCCGGTCAGGCGGTGGTCCGTGTCGAGGGTCAGGGCGGCGGTCATCCGCTGGACGGGCGCCCCCCGCTGCTCCTCGATGCCGCGGCGCAGCGTCGTCGCCAGCTCGTCGAGCACCTCCGAGGGCGTATGCCGGCCGCCCGAGTCGTCATCGGACGTGACCGGCTCTTTCGGCTCGGTCGCCGCCGCGACCGTTGCCTGGGTGGTCTGCTCGGTGGCGGGCTCGGCGGCGGCCTCCTCGCGGGCGGGCTCGGTGGCGGCCCTCGGGGCGTGGCCCTCGCTGAGGAAGCCGATCGCGGCGAACTCGATCTTGGCGAAGTCGACCTCGGCGTCGCGGGCCAGCGAGTTGTCGATGACGTAGGCGAGGTTGACGGCGAGGTCGGTCATGCCCGGGTGCAGCTGCTGGCCGACGAAGCGGGCACACAGCAGCAGTGCGTGCACGCGGACCATGGTGCGGCCCTTGCGGTCCTGCACCTGCTGCTCGGCCTCGACACGACGCAGGTCGAAGCCCTCGCGGGGGTAGAAGTGCAGCGGGCGCTCGAGGACGAGGAGCGAGTAGTCGGGACGGTCTGCCCCCGGCATGAGCCGATACAGCTCGCCGTTGAGCGGCAGCTGCCACTCGAGCTCGGCCGGCGCCGTGTCGAAGCGCGTCACGCACACGAGCGGTCCGTAGCGCCCCGACGGGCTCGACGCGTCCGTCGTCGGCGCAGAGGGTGACGGCGACGTCGGAGCGGCCGGCGGGGTCGATGGTGCCGGTGCGGCGGCCGGTCCGGGTGCCACGGTGGGCGCGTCGGTGTCCACGGTGGGCGCGTCGGTGTCCGCGGTGGGCGCGTCGGTGTCCACGGGCTCCACGTGCTCGGCGCCGGTGTCCGGAGCGTCGTCAGCAGCGGGCCTGAAGGTGCGCGACAGCCATCCCATGCGGGCAAACCTACCGGGACCGGTGCGCGGATCGACGGCGCGTGGCACGAGCACTCTCCGGGTGCTGACGACGGACACCTGAGGGACGGGACGGCATACGCCATCGGCTCGCCCGGGACGCGCGAGCGGACCCGTCGTGGTTACGGTGGTCGCGTGACGACAGTGAGCAAGGACGCTCCCGACCTGTGGGCCCTGGAGGGACTCGCCGGGTCCCTGACGCCCGGTGCGCTGCTGACCGAGCCCGACAGCGTGGCCGCCTACCGCTTCGACTACACGGCTGACGCCGCCGCCGGTGTGCCGCTCGCCGTGGTCCGCGCGGCGAGCGCGGCCGACGTGCAGGCCACCGTGCGCTGGGCCGGCGAGCACGAGGTCCCGGTCGTGCCACGCGGGGCCGGCAGTGGGCTCTCCGGCGGCTCGAACGCGATCGACGGCTGCATCGTGCTGAGCCTCGAGCGGATGCGGACGGTCGAGATCGACCCGAGCACGCGCACCGCGGTCGTCGAGGCCGGGGCGCTCAACGTGGAGGTCAAGCAGGCCGCGGCCGAGCACGGGCTCTGGTACCCGCCCGACCCGTCGTCGTTCGAGATCTGCTCGATCGGCGGCAACGTCGCGACCAACGCTGGCGGCCTGTGCTGCGTGAAGTACGGCGTCACGACCGACTACGTGCTCGGCCTCGACGTCGTCCTCGCCGACGGGACGCTCGTGCACCTCGGCGGCCAGCGGGTCAAGGACACGGCGGGCCTCTCGCTCGTCAAGCTCTTCGTGGGCAGCGAGGGCACCCTCGGCGTCGTGACGCGGGCGACCCTGCGGCTCGTGCCGGCCCAGGCGCCGCCGGCCACCCTCGTGGCCACCTTCGACACCGTCGAGGACGCGGCTCGGGTGGTCGTGGCCGTCGGCAACACGCTGCGCGCGTCGATGATGGAGCTGATGGACCAGGCCTCGGTCAACGCCGTCGAGGACCACCGGAGCATGGGGCTCGACCGCGAGGCCGGTGCCATGCTGCTGGCGCAGTCCGACGCCCCGGGTGCGGCGCGCGGTGAGGAGATCGCCGTGATGGAGCGACTGTGCCAGGAGGGCGGCGCGCGGGAGTGCTTCACCACGACGGATGCCGCCGAGGGCGAGATGTTCGTCGCCGCCCGTCGCGCCGCGATCGTCGCCATCGAGCGCCGAGGCGCGATCATGCTCGAGGACGTCGGCGTGCCCGTGCCGCGCCTGCCCGACCTGCTCACCGGCATCGCCGAGATCTCCCGACGCCATGCCGTCGAGATCCCGGTCGTGGCCCATGCCGGCGACGGCAACACGCACCCGGTCATCGTCTACCCGGCGGGCGATGACGACGCCGGGGCCCGTGCGGCACAGGCGTTCTCTGAGGTCATGAGCCTCGCGATCGGGCTCGGCGGCACGATCACCGGCGAGCACGGCGTCGGCCGCCTCAAGCGAGCGGCCCTGCCGGAGCAGCTCGGGCCCGACGTCATGGCCCTCACCCACCGCATCAAGAACGCCCTCGACCCACAGGGCATCCTCAACCCCGGAGCAGGATTCTGATGACCGCGACGCCGCCCACCACGACCCGCCGCCCCATCGCCGACCGGCACCTCTTCGGCCCGGGCCCGTGCAACCCCTACCCCGAGGCGACCCTGGCGCTCGCCGCACCGCTGCTCGGGCACCTCGACCCGGACTTCCTCGCGATCATGGACGAGACGTGCGACCTGCTGCGCCATGTCTGGGGCACCGACAACCGCCGCACCCTGCCGCTCTCGGCGACCGGATCGGCGGGCATGGAGGCCGCGTTCGTCAACACCGTCTCGCCCGGCGACGTCGTCGTCGTGGCCGTCAACGGGCTCTTCGGAGAGCGCATGGTCGACGTCGCGGGCCGCCACGGCGCCGAGGTCGTGCGCGTCGACCACGAGTGGGGCACGCCCGTCGACGTCGGGCGCGTCGCCGCCGCCCACCCGTCCCCGAAGATCATCGCCGCGGTGCACGCCGAGACGTCCACCGGTGTCCGTTCCGACATCGCAGCGCTCGGCGCCGTCAAGGGCGACGCGCTGCTGCTCGTCGACGCCGTCACGAGCATCGGTGGCATCGAGCTGCGCGCCGACGAGTGGGGCATCGACATCGGCTACGCCGGCACCCAGAAGTGCCTCGGCGTCGCTCCGGGCCTCGCGCCCTTCACCATCAGCGACCGGGCCTTCGACCGGCGCGTCGAGAAGCCGTCGTCGTGGTATCTCGACCTCGGCCTGCTCGGCGGCTACGTCGGCGAGGCCTCCGGATCCGGCAAGCGCACCTACCACCACACCGCCCCCACGGCGATGGTCGCGAGCCTCCACGCCGGCCTGCAGCGCATCGCCGACGAGGGCCTCGAGAAGGTCTGGGACCGTCACGCCGATGCCGGGCGTCTGCTCCAGGACGGCCTGCAGGAGATGGGCCTGACCCTCTTCGCCGCCGAGGGCTCCCGCCTGCCCGAGCTGACCACGGTCCGGGTCCCTGACGGCGTCGACTCGGCCGCGGTCCGCGCCTACCTGCTCGAGCGGCACAACCTCGAGATCGGCGCCGGGGTGGGCGAGTTCGCCGCCACCGTCTGGCGCATCGGCCTGATGGGCCACAACGCCCGCCCCGACCGCGTGGCCCTCGTCCTCGCCGCCCTCAAGGACGCCCTGGCCCACGCCGCCTGACCCCGCCACGCTCCCTGGTCGAGGTATGCCGTAGCGCCCAGCCGCGACGTTTCACCTCGACCCGGAGCCGGCCGAGTTCCGTGGAGGTGTTTCGTCGCGCACAGTGGCGACGAAACACCTCGACCCGGGGGCGAGCGTCGACGAGGGCGCGGGGCGTGGCGGTGGTCGCGGCATCGGCGGCGGGCCCGTGCGCTGGGAGCAAGCGTGACGGCATACGCCCGCCGACGCTCCACGCCGCGAGCGCCGTCGCGGGTCGCGCCCACGCAGCCCGGCGACCGCGACCAGAGCACAGCGAAAGGCGGGCCCGACCAGATGGTCGGACCCGCCTTTGCGGTACAGCAGTGATCCCGGCAGTGCCGGGTCAGATCACTTGAGCTCGACGCTGGCGCCGGCGCCCTCGAGCTGCTCCTTGGCCTTCTCGGCCGCAGCCTTGTCGACACCCTCGAGGACGGGCTTGGGGGCGCCGTCGACGAGGTCCTTGGCCTCCTTGAGGCCGAGGCTCGTGAGCGCGCGGACCTCCTTGATGACCTGGATCTTCTTCTCGCCCGCGGCGGTGAGAACGACGTCGAACGAGTCCTTCTCCTCCTCCTCGACGGCGGCAGCGCCGCCACCGGCAGCGGCGGCAACCGCGGCAACGGGGGCAGCAGCGGTGACCTCGAAGGTCTCCTCGAACTGCTTCACGAACTCGGAGAGCTCGATGAGGGTCATCTCCTTGAAAGCGTCAAGGAGCTCGTCGGTGCTGAGCTTCGCCATGGTGGCTTCCTTCCTAGATATTGCCGTGAGTGGCGTGTTGTTGAATCGAGCTGGTGCGCAGGAGCGCGATCAGCTCTCGTCGCCACCCTCGGCGACGTCGGTGGTTGCCTCGTCGGCGGCAGCCGGCGTGGCGGGACCCTGCGCCTCGACCTTCTGGCGCAGGGCGTCGACCACGCGGGCCGTCTGCGACAGAGGAGCGACGAAGAGGTAGGCGGCCTTGTTGAGGGAGCCCTTCATGGCGCCCGCAAGCTTGGCCAGGAGAACCTCGCGGGACTCGAGGTCCGCGAGCTTCGTGATCTCCTCGGGGGACAAGGTCTTGCCGTCGAGGACGCCAGCCTTGATCACGAGGAGGGGGTGTGCCTTGGCGAAGTCACGCAGACCCTTGGCCGCCTCGACCGGGTCACCGGTGATGAAGGCGATGGCCGACGGGCCCTGGAGGTGGCCGTCGAAGGCCGTGATACCGGCCTCCTTGGCGGCGCGCTCCGTGAGCGTGTTCTTGACCACGGCGTAGGTGGCGTGTTCCCGGATCGAGGTGCGCAGCTGCGAGAGCTGGGCCACGGTCAGACCGCGGTACTCGGTGAGAACGGCCGCGCCGGACTCACGGAACTTGTCCGCGATCTCGGCAATGGCAGCCGTCTTCTCGGAGTTCGCCATCTGGGCCTCCTTCCCTTGCGTGGTGCCGCCTGTCGAAGGGGCCCGGAGGGCCTGCACGAAAAGAGCCCCGGCGCAGGGCGCTCGGGGCTCGCAGCGACATACACGAGGTATGCCGTGAGGCTGAGTGTCCTGCGCTGGCTGCCCGCATCGTGCGGAACCTTCGGGAGATCGTGGTTGCCCACGCCCTCCAACCGGCGGTCATTGGTCGTGGACCAGAGTACGGGCTGGACCGTCGCGGACCAAATCGAGCCCGGGACCCGTCGGCGGGTCCGACGCGCGATCCCCCACCGCAACGGGTACGTGACCTAGCGTGGCACCTATGGGGAGTGGCAGCGCAGTCCGCCGTCCGACCCCGTCGCGACGGCAGGCGATCCGCCGCCGTCGGACGTGGGCGGGTCTCGCCGTCGTGCTCTGCGTCGCCGCCGACCTCTGGGTGGTGACGTCCGCCGGGGCCGGCGAGCCGGTCCCGGAGGGCGCGGTCTCGCGCGCCTCTCGGGTCGCGATGACGGCCGGGACGGCGCCGGCGGTCACGATCGACCAGGTCGAGCGGGTACCCGATGCCGCGACCGACTCGCAGGTCGGCGGGGCCACGTCGGCCACCGGCTCCGGCGACGGCAAGGACGACGGCAAGGACGAGAAGGGCGCGGTCATCGAGAAGGGGTCCGGCACCTTCACGGTCGTGGCGATGCCCGCCGCAGCCCTGCGCCCGGCCCCAGCGAGCGGCCGCACGGTCCGCTACACCGTCGAGCTGGAGGGCGGCCTCGACATCCGGGGCGAGGACCTCGCGACCACCGTTGGCGCCGTCCTGACCGACCCGCGCGGCTGGCAGGCGAAGGACGGCGTCCGGTTCGTCGACGTCTCACCCGCCGCCGCGGCCAAGGGCGCCGCCGTCGACCTGCGCATCACGCTCGCGAGCCCCGACACGACCGACCGGCTGTGTGCGCCGCTGCAGACGCGGGGCCAGGTCAGCTGCCACAACTCGGGTCGGGTCGTGCTCAACCTGCGCCGCTGGGTCCTGGGGGCCGAGGCCTACGGCAGCGACGTCGCCGGCTACCGCACCTACCTCGTCAACCACGAGGTCGGGCACGGCATCGGTCACGCGCACGCCTACTGCGGCGGCAAGGGCAAGGTGGCGCCGGTCATGATGCAGCAGACCTACGGCCTCAAGGGCTGCACGGCGTGGCCCTGGCCGACCCCCAGGCCGGCCTGACCCTGACGGCATGAGTGAGGCCGGCCCCGGACGGGGACCGGCCTCACGGTTACGGATCGCTCAGCCGCGCGGTCAGCG
This sequence comes from Terrabacter sp. Soil810, assembly GCF_001429645.1. Classification (NCBI taxonomy): domain Bacteria; kingdom Bacillati; phylum Actinomycetota; class Actinomycetes; order Micrococcales; family Intrasporangiaceae; genus Terrabacter; species Terrabacter sp. Soil810. The sequence goes on along the minus strand of NZ_LMSW01000011.1, from coordinate 295,434 downwards.
GGGGTCGACCACCATCGCCGAGCCACCGCCACGCCGGGTCGTCTCGGCCGCGGCCTCGAACTGGCCGTCCGCGAGGCTCCGGATCGCCGTGACCGCGCCGATCTCGTTGGGCGTGCCGGCCGACACGAGGTTGTGCCCGAGGGCCCGGAGGCCGGCGCCGGTCGGGCCGTCGAGGATGGTCGGCTCGGCGCCCTCCGCCCCGTTGCGCGAGCTGAGGCGTGCCGCCGCGACCGCGTCGACGAGCGAGAGGTCGCGGTCCAGGTAGCCGAGGATCGTCTGGGAGACCGACGTGATGATCGTCGCGCCACCGGGCGAGCCGACGGCGAGGAACGGCTTGCCGTCATCGAGGATGATCGTCGGGCTCATCGACGAGCGCGGCCGCTTGCCCGACCCCGGCAGGTTCGGGTCGGGCGCACTGCCCTGGGTCGGCGTGAAGTTGAAGTCCGTCAGCTCGTTGTTGAGGAGGAACCCGTAGCCCGGGACGGTGATGCCCGAGCCACCGGTCTGCTCGATGGTGAGCGTGTAGGAGGCGACGTTGCCCCACCGGTCGGTCGCCGTCAGGTGCGTCGTCGACTGGCCCTCGCTGGGTTGCGACGAGACCAGCGCCGTCGGGCAGGTGGAGACGTAGGACCCGTCGGGGACGCCCGGAGCAATCGGTCGCGTGAGCGCATGCGTCGGGTCGAAGAGGCAGGAGCGCTCACCCGCGAAGCCGGTGCTCGTCAGCTCCTGCACCGGCACGTTCGATACGTCACCGACGTAGCGGTTCCGGTCGGCGAACGCGGTGGCCGACGCGTCGGAGAACCGGTGGAGGTACTGCACCTGGTCGACGTCACCCGTGGAGACCCCGGTGCGCTGCTCGTAGGCCGCCATGAGGTTGAGGATCTCGGCCACGGCGATGCCGCCGGAGCTCGGGACCGGCATGCCGTAGACGTCGTAGCCCTTGTACTGCGAGTGGATCGGGTCCTTCGTCAGGGCCCGGTACGCGCGGAGGTCGTCCATCCTGATCTGGCCGGGCAACACGCTCGTGCCGTCGGTGTGCGGGGCGCTCGCCTCGGCGACGACCGCCTGACCCAGCGACCCGGCATACAGCGCCGCGACGCCCTGGGTGCGCAGCGTCCTATAGGCCTTGGCCATGTCGGGGTTGGTGAAGACGGAACCGACGGCAGGCGCCCCGCCGTCGCGCAGGAACACCCGGGCCGTCTCGGGGAAGGTCTTGAAGCGCGTCGCGTTGGCCGTGGTCTGGTCGGCGAACGTCTGGTCGACGACGAAACCCTGGGCCGCGAGCTTCTCGGCGGGCTTGAGCGCCTCGTTGAGCGACCACGTGCCGTAGTCGCGCAAGGCCTTGTCCCACAGGGCGGGCGTGCCGGGGACACCCACCGACAGACCCGAGTTGACGGCCGTGGCGAACGGGTAGGCCGCGCCCGTCGTCTCGTCGACGAACGACGTCGACGTGAACGACTCGGGCGCCGTCTCGCGCCCGTCGATCGTGGAGACCGTGCCCGTGCGGGCGTCGCGGTAGACGAGGAAGCCACCGCCGCCGATGCCGGCGCTGTAGGGCTCGGTGACACCGAGGGCAGCCGCGGTCGCGACCGCGGCGTCCGCCGCGTTGCCGCCCCGGGCCAGCACGTCGATGCCGACCTGCGAGGCGTCCCGGTCGACCGAGCTGACCGCGCCACCGGAGCCCGTCATGACCGGGACCTTCGGCAGCGGGGTGGGCTGGCCGTGCCACCCGCGGTCGACGGTGGCGGCTGTCGGGGCCGCAGCCGGCTGAGCGCCGGCCGTGGCCGGCAACAGGGACAGAGGGAGTCCGACGACGAGAGCGCCGAGGACCCATCGGGAACGTGTCGTGGTGCGTGCGCTGTGACGACTCATCGTTCGACCGTACCCGCGCAAACACCTCAGATCGCGCCGAGCACCCCACCGATCCCGGGAGCCGGACGGGTGTGACCACGAGGCCACTCGAGTGGGACGGGCGCGAACGACGAGAGCCCGCCACCCCGGGTGGGGTGACGGGCTCCTCGACTGCTGGGTCAGGCGATCAGGCCTGCTCCTCCTCGGCGAGGAGGTTGCGCGTCTTGGAGAAGTCGAGCGGGATGCCCGGGCCCATCGTCGTGGAGACGGTGGCCTTCTCGATGTAGCGGCCCTTGGAGCTGGCCGGCTTCAGACGCAGGATCTCCTCGAGGGCAGCGGCGTAGTTCTCGACGAGCTTCGTCTCGTCGAAGGACGCCTTGCCGATGATGAAGTGGAGGTTCGCGTGCTTGTCGACGCGGAACTCGATCTTGCCGCCCTTGATGTCGGTGACGGCCTTGGCGACGTCCATCGTCACGGTGCCGGTCTTCGGGTTCGGCATGAGGCCACGCGGACCGAGGACCTTGCCGAGACGACCGACCTTGCCCATGAGGTCAGGGGTCGCGACGACGGCGTCGAAGTCGAGCCAGCCACCCTGGACCTTCTCGAGCAGGTCGTCGGAGCCGACGTGGTCGGCGCCGGCCTCACGGGCGGCCTCGGCCTTGTCGCCGTTGGCGAAGACGAGGACGCGGGCGGTCTTGCCCGTGCCGTGCGGCAGGTTGACCGTGCCGCGGACGGCCTGGTCGGCCTTGCGCGGGTCGACGCCGAGGCGCATGGCGACCTCGACGGTCTCGTCGTACTTGGCCTTGGCGGTCTGCTTGGCGACGCGGACGGCCTCGAGGGGGGCGTAGACCTTGCCGGGCGTGATGAGCTCGGCGGCTGCGCGGTAGTTCTTGCTGCGCTTCATGGAACTGCTCCTTGCGTGGTGGTGGAGTCGTGGTGCGGGCCAGCGCTGGCCCTCCCACGTGGCCGACGGCATACGGTCCGTATGCCGTGCGGCCGGGGTGACGTCGAGCTCAGAGCTCGGTGTCGATGCCCATCGAGCGAGCGGTGCCGGCGATGATGCGCGCCGCCATCTCCTCGTCGTGGGCGTTGAGGTCTTCCATCTTCTGGCGGGCGATCTCGAGGACCTGCTCGCGCGAGAGCTTGGCGACCTTCGTCTTGTGCGGCTCGCCGGAACCCTTGGCGACGCCGGCGGCCTTCTTGATGAGCTCGGCGGCCGGCGGGGTCTTGGTCACGAAGGTGAACGAGCGGTCCTCGTAGACCGTGATCTCGACCGGGATGACGTTGCCGCGCTGGGACTCCGTCGCGGCGTTGTACGCCTTGACGAACTCCATGATGTTGACGCCGTGCTGACCGAGGGCGGGGCCGACGGGCGGGGCGGGCGTGGCCTGACCGGCCTGGATCTGCAGCTTGATGAAGCCGGAGACCTTCTTCTTGGGGGGCATGGATGCCTACCTTCTGTGTTGCTGGGCCGACGCCTTGGGCGATGACCCGGTTGCATGTCCTCGTGCGGTCAGCCGCACGAGGTCGTACGACCCTCGATCAGATCTTGGCGACCTGGGCGAAGGAGAGCTCGACCGGGGTCTCCCGGCCGAAGATGGAGACGAGCACCTTGAGCTTCTGGGTGTCGGGGTTGATCTCGGAGATCGTGGCGGGAAGGGTCTCGAAGGGCCCCTCCATGACGGTGACGGACTCGCCGACCTCGAAGTCGACGACACGCACGTCCTTGGGAGCGCCGGAGCTCGACGCGGCGCCCGAGCCGTCGGCGGCCGCAGCGGCCTCGAAGTTCGGGGCGAGCATCGTGAAGACCTCGTCGATCGACAGCGGCACCGGCTGGTGCGCGTTGCCGACGAAGCCGGTGACGCCCGGCGTGTGGCGCACGGCGCCCCAGCTCTCGTCGGTGAGGTCCATGCGGACGAGGACGTAGCCGGGCATCCGGACGCGACGGACCTGCTTCTTCTGGCCGTTCTTGATCTCGGTGACCTCCTCCATGGGGACCTCGATCTCGAAGATGAAGTCCTCCATGTTGAGGGTCTGGATACGCGTCTCGAGGTTCGCCTTCACACGGTTCTCGTAACCGGCGTAGGAGTGGATGACGTACCAGTCGCCGAAGCGCGTGCGCAGGTCGGCCTTGAAGTCGGCGACCGGGTCGCCACTGCCCTGGACCGCAGGCTCGGCGTCGTCATCGGACTCGTCGGTGTCGTCGGCGGACTCGTCGTCCTCGGCGGACTCGTCGTCCTCGGCGGACAGGGCGGGCTCGGACTCGTCGACGGAGACCGTGTCGCTGTCGGAGTCGGTGGCGTCGTCCTCAGCACCCGACTCGACGTCGGACGCCGTGAGCTCGTCGGTCTCGACCGCGGGGTCGACGACGTCGCTCTCGGTGCTCTCGCCGTTCGGGGCGCCCTCGTGGGCGAACTGCTCGGACACGCTCTGACCTACTTCCTTGCTCGTGGACCAGCCGGTGACGGCTGGCGGTGACATCCCGCGATGGTGCCCGTGGGCTCGTGCCTCAGGTCGCCGAACCCGTGAAGACCCAGGAGACCAGGCGGCTCAGACCGAAGTCGAGCGTTGACACCAGGGCCATCATGATCACGACGAACACGACCACGACGGTCGTGTAGCGCACGAGCTCGGGACCCGTCGGCCGCACGACCTTGCGCAGCTCGTCGAGGATCTGGCGCACGAAGAGGCTGATCGCGCCGAAGAGACGCGACACGGGGTTGCCGCCACGAGCCTTGTCGGCACGGCCGGACCCGCGCTTGGCGCTCGTCTCCGTCACAATTCCTTCTTTCTGCCTGGGTGTCGGCCCGCGGGCGCCACACCCGGACCGTGGGGTTCCACGTCAGGGCAGAAGCCGCGTGCCGCCTTGCACGACGACCACATCACTGGGATGCGCAGGGCAAGAGGGACTCGAACCCCCAACCGCTGGTTTTGGAGACCAGAGCTCTACCAATTGAGCTATTGCCCTTCGCCGGGGACGTTGGGTGTCCACGGCGGGACGGCATGCGTCAGCATGGCCAGCGAAGCCGTCCGAGGGACGATCATACGGGACGGTGCGCCCCAACGCGAACCGGCCCGAAACCCCCTCGACGAGCCCTCGGTGGGCGCCCTCCGGACGATAGCGGGCCACCCGCCGGGCAGCTCGCTGGGCAACCCGGCGGACACGTGCCGAGCCCGTGGCGGGACGGTTCGACCCGGCATACGGACTCGGGCGCCCGGGCGGAGGGGCGCAGTGGCAGGATCGAGACGTGACGAACCCGCGCACCCCCCTCGCGTCCCTGTCCGACGACGACCTGGCCGGCTTCCTCGCCGAGCAGCGGTCGGCCTACGAGGCCCTGCAGTCCCGCGGTCTCAAGCTCGACCTGACGCGGGGCAAGCCGTCCGCCGCGCAGCTCGACCTCTCGGACGACCTGCTGCACCTGCCGACGACGACGAAGGACCGCGCGGGCGTCGACGTGCGCAACTACGGCGGGCTCGAGGGCCTGGCCGAGCTGCGCGAGCTCTTCGCCGAGCTGCTCTGGGTCGAGCCGAGCCAGGTCGTCGCCGGCGGCAACTCGAGCCTGACGATGATGCACACGACCATCGTCGACTTCCTGCTCTTCGGCGGCGTCGAGTCACCCCGGCCGTGGAGCCAGGAGGAGCAGGTCACCTTCATCTGCCCCGTGCCCGGCTACGACCGCCACTTCTCCATGCTCGCGGAGTTCGGCATCGAGATGGTCACGGTCGAGATGCACGACGACGGGCCCGACGTGGCCGCGGTCGAGGCTCTCGTCAAGGACGACCCGAGCATCAAGGGCATCTGGATCGTGCCGACCTACGCCAACCCCTCCGGCGCGATCGTGTCGCAGGAGAAGGCCGCGCGCCTCGCCGCGATGCCGACCGCGGCACCCGACTTCACGATCTTCTGGGACAACGCGTACGCCTTCCACCACCTCACCGAGGACGAGGCCAAGAGCGCCGACATCCTCAGCCTCGCCGCCGCCTCCGGGCACCCGAACCGGCCCATCATGTTCGCCTCGACCTCGAAGATCACCTTCGCGGGCGCCGGCGCCGCCGTGCTCGCCGCGAGCCAGGCCAACGTCACGTGGTACCTCTCGCACCTGGCGATGGGCTCGATCGGGCCCGACAAGGTCAACCACCTGCGCCACGTCGAGTTCTTCCGCGACGCCGACGGGGTGCGGGCGCACATGCGCAAGCACCGCGCGATCATCGCGCCGAAGTTCGCGGCCGTCGACGACGCCCTGACGTCCGGGCTCGCCGGGCTCGAGGTCGCCGAGTGGAGCCACCCGACCGGTGGCTACTTCGTCAACCTCGACGTGCTCGACGGCACCGCGTCCCGGGTGGTGGCCCTCGCCAAGGAGGCCGGCATCGCGCTGACGCCGGCGGGCGCGTCCTTCCCCCTCGGCAACGACCCGCGCGACCGCAACATCCGCCTCGCGCCGACCTTCCCGGTGCTCGACGAGGTGCTCACGGCCATGGCCGGCGTCGCGACGTGCGTCGCGCTCGCCGCCGCCGAGAAGCTGACGCGGGACCGCGCCTCTGGGGTAGGGGCAGCGGGCGACGGCGCGACGCCGTCGGCAGGAACCACCACGACCACCGCCACCGAAGGAGCCTCGCGATGAGCGACCTGGATCCCAACGAGACCATCGACGACGACCTGACGACCTACAGCGTCGACGACGAGGACCAGCTCCAGCCCGAGGACACCCTCGACGACGGCGACCTCGAGGACGTGCTCGACCGCGGCTACTCCCCCAACGACCGGCCCCAGGGCGTCACGGCCCACGGCACGACGGCCTACGAGGAGTCCATCGACGAGACGATCGACGAGCGCATCCGGCAGGAGGTCCCCGACCCGAACTCCGCCTACGGGGCCCCCGACAACGAGAGCGGCCTCGACGGTGACCGCGTCGGCGGCGACGACCCCGACTCCATCGACGCCGAGGACGACTGGCTCGGCGACCACGAGGTGGGCGACGCCCGCGCCGGGCGGCTCGTGGCCGACGACGAGGGCGCGCACGAGGATGACGAGAAGCAGGCCTGGGCCAGCGACGTGGGCGTCGACGGCGCCGGGGCGTCGGCCGAGGAGGCCGCCATGCACGTCGTCGACGAGATCGCCGACGAGCCCGACGAGGACTGAGTCCGGCCGACCCGCAGAGAGGCCACGGCCCCGGCACCAGCCGCGCCGTGGCCTCTCTGCGCCGCCCGGGACCGGATGACACACTGACCCGCATGACGCGTGCGGTGCAGGACCTGCCCAAGGCGCACCTGCACCTGCACTTCACCGGCTCGATGCGCATCGACACGGTGCGGGACCTCGCCGCCCGACACGGCATCCGCCTCCCGGACGCGCTCGTGACGGGCTGGCCCCCGCGGCTCGCCCGGGCCACGGACGAGCGTGGCTGGTTCCGCTTCCAGCGCCTCTACGACGCCGCCCGGTCGTGCGTGCGCGGTGAGGAGGACATGCGCCGGATCGTGCGCGAGGCTGCGGCCGACGACGCCGCCGAGGGGTCGCGCTGGCTCGAGATCCAGGTGGACCCCACGTCGTACGCGCCTTTCGTCGGCGGCATCACGCCCGCTCTCGAGATCGTGCTCGACGAGGCCCGCGCGGTCTCGGCGGACGGCGAGATCGGCGTGGGTGTCGTCGTCGCGGCGAGCCGCATGCGCCACCCGCTGGAGGCCCGCACCCTCGCCCGCCTCGCGGCCCACCACGCGGGCGAGGAGGCCGGCGACGTCGTCGGCTTCGGCCTGTCCAACGACGAGCGACGCGGGGCCGTCGCCGACTTCGCGCCGGCCTTCGCCATCGCCCGTCGAGCCGGCCTCGCCCTCGTGCCGCACGGCGGGGAGCTCCTCGGTGCGCAGTCGGTCATGGAGACGCTCGAGCACCTCGACCCCGACCGCATCGGGCACGGCGTGCGCAGCGTCGAGGACCCCCAGGTGCTCGACGCCGTCGCCGAGGCGGGCGTGACGCTCGAGGTGTGCCCGGGCAGCAACGTCGCGCTCGGCGTGTACGCCGATCCCAGGGACGTGCCGCTGCACCGGATCGTCGAGGCCGGCATCCCCGTCGCGCTCGGCGCGGACGACCCCCTCCTCTTCGGGTCCCGTCTGGCTGCGCAGTACACCGCGGCCCGCGACCTCGGCTTCGACGACGCCGGCCTCGCCCGGCTGGCTCGCGGCTCGCTGGAGGGCAGCCGGATGCCGGACCGGCTCCGCAAGGCCGCGCTCGCCGACGTCGACACCTGGCTCGCCGGCACGGCGTGACACCGACCACACGCAGGACCGGGTCGTAACCGGGCATAACGGGCCGGACCCAGCACGTCCGCGCTCGCGGCGCCGCCCCACCGGGTTTGCTCAGGATCGGTGCGCCCGGTCATGCTGGGCGGGAGATGAAGACTTCTGCCCCCGCCCACGCCCGCCCATCGACCGCTTCCGGCGCCCGTCTGCGACGACTCGCCGTGGTCGGCCTCGTCGCCCCCGTCGTCGCGCTCGCGGCGTGCAGCGGGGAGTCGCCCGTGACCGCCGACCCGACGGCCCCGGCCGGCACGACGCCGGCCGCGACGAGCAGCTCGACGGCGTCCACGACCACAGCGCCGACCACGACCGCCGCTCCGACGTCGGCAGCGCCGGCGAAGTACTCGACGCGCACCATCAAGGCCGTCATCAAGGACCCCCAGCTCGGCCACACGATCACGGCGCTGCGCGTCTCGCGCAACCTGCCCTTCCCGAAGAACCAGCCCGTCGGGGCCGAGGCCTTCGAGATCGTCGGCGTCAAGGTCGAGTTCGCCGCCGGATCGCGCTACTCCGCCTCGCTCGACCCGAAGATGCTGACGCTCGTCGCGGCGAGCCCCAAGCAGAACGTCGCGCCGACGGCCGAGTTCGGCAAGGCCTACAAGGCCGACCCGCTGCTGACGACGAAGCGCGACGACCGCGACCGCGGCTGGGTCTTCTTCAAGGTCGACAAGGGCACCACGAGCACTCTGCGCCTGGCCTTCAACCGGCCGGCCTACGCCGTCAGCACGACGGACAAGAACATCCCGGCCAAGACCTTCTCCGTCGTCCTGACGAAGTAGCGGCAGCGCTCCGCGTCACGCGAAAGGCCCCGGTTCCCAACGGAACCGGGGCCTTCGTCGTGCAGCTCGGGATCGGGGGACGAGCCTCAGAGCCGATCGCCGACGATGACCGGCTCGTTGACGAGGGTGACACCGAAGGCGTCGTGCACCCCGTCGCGCACCTGGCGGGCGAGGGCGAGGACGTCGGCGGTCGTGGCTCCGCCCCGGTTGGTGACGGCCAGGGTGTGCTTCGTGGACAGCGCGGCCGGTGCGGGCAGACCGAAGCCCTTGGCGAAGCCGGCATGGTCGATGAGCCNCCCGAGCCGCTCCCCCACGCGCTCGACGAGGTCGTCGAACTCGTGCCGGCTCAGGATGGGGTTGGTGAAGAACGACCCGCACGACCACGTGTCGGGGTCGGCGTCGTCGAGCACCATCCCGCGGGCCCGACGCTGCTCGAGGACGGCCTCGCGGGCGTCCGAGAGGGGCACGCGCGTGCCGAGCTCGACGCCGAGGCCCTTCGCCAGGGCGGCATACGCCACCGGGCGGCTGAGGTCGGCGACCTCGAACTGGAACACCACGTCGAGCACGACGTAGCGCGAGTGCCCCTTGAAGCGCGAGTGGCGGTAGGTGAACGCGCAGTCGGCGTTCATGAAGGTGCGCACGGCCTGCTCCTGGCGGTCCCACGTGCGCACCTGGGCCACGGTCTGCGAGACGTCCTGGCCGTAGGCGCCGACGTTCTGGATGGGCGTAGCACCCGTGAGCCCAGGTATGCCGCTCAGGCCCTCGACGCCGGCCCAGCCCTGCGCGACGGCGTGCGCCACGACGTCGTCCCAGACCTCGCCCGCGGCCACGCGCACGACCGCGCCGCCGCAGTAGTCGGCGGACTCGGGCGTGATGCCCGAGGTGGCGATGCGCACGACCGTGCCCTCGAAGCCGTCGTCGGACACGAGGAGGTTGGAGCCGCCCGAGACGACGAGCAGCGGCTCGTCGGCGTCGTCGACCTCACGGACCGCGTCGACGAGCTCGTCGGTGGTCTCGGCGGTGACGACGCGGGACGCCGGGCCACCGACCCTCATGGTCGTGAGGGTCGACAGGGGGACGTCGTGTTGCTCGTGCACGCGGTGGTCCGGCCCGCTCAGTCGAGGACGGCGACGGCCAGCGCGCGGCCGAGGACCTTCTCGCCGGCGGCCGTAGCGGTCAGCTCGACGGTGACCCGCTTGGTCTCGGGGTCGGCGGACTTGACGACGCCGGCGACCTCGATGTCGGCGCCGGTGTCGTAGGGCACGACGACGGGGCGGGTGAAACGCACGCCGTACTCGACGACGCGGCCGGCGTCGCCGGCCCAGTCGGTGACCAGCGTGACGGCCGAGCCCATCGTGAACATGCCGTGGGCGATGACGTCGGGCAGCCCGACCGCCTTGGCGAACGGCTCGTCCCAGTGGATGCGGTTGCGGTCGAGGGAGGCGCCGGCGTACTGCACGAGGCGGGCGCGGTCGACGTGGACGGTCATCGACGGCAGCGCGTCACCGACCGCGACGTCGGAGAAGGACCGCACCGGCGTGGCGGTCGGGGTGCTCGGCTGGGCGCTCATCACTCGGCTCCTCGGATGACGATGGTCGACGTGGCGGTGCACACGGACTCGCCCGCCTCGGTGGCGAGCTCGGTGCGGGTGGTCACCATGGCGTGTCCGCCGGCCTCGCGCACGGTGTCGACGTGGAGCGTGCCGACGACGGCGTCGCCGGCCGTCAGAGGCCGGTGGTGGACGAAGCGCTGCTCACCGTGCACGACGCGGGAGAAGTCGATGCCGGCCTCGGGGTCGCGGATCAGCTGCCCGTCGCACTGCTGGGCGATGAGCACGGCGAACGTCGGCGGCGCGATGACGTCGGCGTAGCCACGGGCCCGCGCCACGTCGGCGTCGACGTGCACCGGGTCGGCCGAACCGACCGCCTCGGCGAACTCACGGATCTTGGCGGCACTGACCCGATAGGTCTCGGTGGGCGGGTACACCCGGCCCTGGAAGTCTGCGTTCACCGGCATACGGGGCAGCCTATCCACCGCCGCCGACCCGCGCCCGCGCCGACCGGTGGGCGTCCGGGAACGACGACGCTCCCCCGGCCGGGTGGCCGAGGGAGCGGTCGATGGGTGCGCTGGGGTCAGCGGGTCTCGCGGTGCTCCGTGTGCTTGCCGCACTTCGGGCAGAACTTGTTCATCGCGAGGCGGTCGGGGTTGTTCCGACGGTTCTTCTTGGTGATGTAGTTGCGGTCCTTGCAGTCCACACACGCCATCGTGATCTTCGGACGGACGTCGCTGCTCTTGCTGGCCACGGCAACCTGCTCTTTCGGAAACGTACTTGGGTGTTCGGTCGTCTTGCGACGGGTGTCGCGCGGCGCGTCACGCGTTCCGGGCGGCATCCCGGGGTGACACGCAGGCGCGACGTCCAAGGTTACGCGACACCCCGATGATTCGAGAAATCGAACCGGTGCGCGCGGAAGTGGTAGCGGGAGCGGGGCTCGATCCCGCGACCTCACGATTATGAGTCGTGCGCTCTAACCAGCTGAGCTACCCCGCCATGGGCTGTCGTCCCCCGGCCCGCCGCTGCTGCGACGGGGACCGGAGCCCGACCGACCAGAGCCCCAATAGGGAATCGAACCCTAGACCTTTTCCTTACCATGGAAACGCTCTGCCGACTGAGCTATTGGGGCACGGCCGACACCGAGAAACCGCTGCGAGAACGCCTTCAGGTCGACCTGTTGTGCGACGGCGAGACTACACGGTCGGCGGCGCGGATACGAAATCGAGCAGTTCACGCACTCTGGGCGTCGCTACTGGAAGGATGCGGGCATGAGCGGCCCCATCGATGGTCAGCCGGACACCGGTCCTACCGCCGAACCGTCGACCGGGCGGCTCGGCTCCGATGTCGAACCACCGGGCACCCCGGCGGGCGCTGCGGCGCGCACCGAACCGGGCGTCGGGAGTGACGTGGACACCCGCCTGGTCGACGTCCAGGTGCGCTTCGACCGGCGCAGCGTGTGGCGCGCGGGCTGGCTCGCGGTCGCCATCGTCGCGATCGCCGCCCTGGGCAAGTTCGTCATCGACGACGGCGGCTCGGTCATCTTCACCCTCATCATGGCCATGCTCGCCTCGATCGCCATGGAGCCGGCCGTCGCGCGGCTCTCGCGCCGGATGCGACGCGGGATGGCGACGATGATCGTCATGCTCGGCGTGCTCGTCTTCTGCATCGTCTTCATGCTCGCGTTCGGCAACCTGCTGGCCGACCAGCTCGCCACCTTCGTCGCCTCGATCCCGGCGCTCGTCCAGAAGGCGACGACGTGGGCCAACGAGACCTTCGGCTCCGAGCTCAGCCCCGACGCGTTCCTGGCCCAGTTCACGAGCGACGTCGGCGGTCTGGGCAGTCTGGCCGGCAGCGTCGCCGGCGGCCTCATCGGTGCCGTCGCCGCCGTGCTCGGTGCCTTCTTCTCGTCCATCACCTTCTTCTTCTTCACCTTCTACTTCTCGGCCGACAGCCTGCGTCTGCGTCGCTGGGTCGCTCAGCTCGCCCCGCCGCGCCAGCAGGAGGTCATCGGGGTGGCGTGGGACCTCGCGGTCATCAAGACCGGCGGCTACGTGTCGGCCCGGCTCGTGCTCGCCGCGATCTGCGGCGGCCTGTCCAGCCTGTTCATGCTCATCATCGGCATGGACTACTGGCTGGCCCTCGGCATCTGGACCGGCCTCGTGGCGCAGTTCGTGCCGACCATCGGGACCTACATCGCGATCGCGCTGCCGGTGTTCGTCGGCCTCGTCGGCCCGGAGCCGTGGCAGGGGGTGGCGCTGCTCGGCTTCGCCCTCGTCTACCAGCAGATCGAGAACGTCACCATCGAGCCCCGCATCTCGGCGGACGCGGTCGACGTGCATCCCGCGGTGTCCTTCGCTGCCGTCATGTTCGGTGCGGCGCTCTTCGGCGTCGCCGGAGCCTTCGTGGCGGTGCCCGTGGCCGCGCTGATGCTCGCCCTCTTCGACATCTACTCGCGCAAGTACGAGCTGCTGCCGCAGCTTGCCGCTCCCCAGCCCGGGGAGCGGCAGCACGCCGAACACCAGCACGCGTCGTTCACGGCCCGGCTCCCCGCGCTGCCCCGGGCTCGGGCGAAGGCCGCCGAGCCGCCGACGCCCGCGGCCGAGCCCCAGCCGACCGGCCTGCGTGCGACCCTGCGGCACTGGTTCTCCCGCGACCACGCCTCGGAGGGCAAGAAGTAGCCACGTCGCCGGCCGTCCTGGCCGCGACGGACGTCACGCCCCGTCGTGCGCGTCGTGCGCGTCGAGCCCCTGCTGGGCCGCGGCCTCCTCCTGCTCACGCTGACTGCGTATGCCGGTCGCGTCGTCGAGCTCGCCCGTGACCTTCTCGAGCCGGGCCCTCGCCGTCGCGAGCCGCCGCTCGAGGTCGGCGATGCCCTCGACGACCTCCTCCTGACGGGCCGTGAGGACCGCGACCTGCCGATCCGCGGCCCGCAGGTCGGCCCGCGCGGTCTCGAGCGTCGACTGGAGGCGGGCGCGCTCCGCGGTCCGCCGGCTCCGTCGCCGCTCCTCGAGGTCGACCGGGTCGCCGCCTCCGGCACCCCCGGGCAGCACCGAGAGCGAGGGGCGACCGGCCGCGGCGTCGTCGTCGTCCGCGTCGAGGTCCGCGATGGCGACGACATCGGCCACGTCGACCGAACCGAAGCCGGAGTAGCTGAGTGACTTGACGAGCGCGCCCGTGAGGACCGAGGCCTCGGCGTCCTCATCGGCGATGAGCGCCGTCAGCGTCTCGCGCACCTCCTGGGCCGCGCCCGCGCCGAGTCCCGGACCGTCCTGCGCCGCGACCTGGGCGATGCGATCGGCGAGAGCGTCGACGCGCGTGGCCCGCTCGCGGCCGAGCAGGCGCAGCTGGTCGGCGTCGAGGCTGCGCTGCGCCTCACGGAGCAGCTCGGCGAACGACCGGAGCTCCTCCAGCTCGTCGGCGTGCTCGCGGACGAAGTGGTTGACCGCCCAGGCGGCGAGGGTCGGCTTGCGCAGGGCACCGACCGAGGCGGCGAGGTCCTTCTCGCCCGCCGACCTCGCCTCGGCCACCAGCTCGGAACGCAACGGGGTGAACCGAGCGGGCGGGACGGCATACAGCTGCTCGACGGCGGCGCGCACGTGCAGGATCACCCCTGCATCCTCCCGCAAACCCGCTGGTGCGGCCCGCCGCGGAGGGGCAGGCTTGGCGCGTGATCTGGATCTGTGCGACCTGCGCCGTCGAGACCGACGACCTGCCCGAGCCGCCGGGCGCGTGTGCCGTCTGCGAGGACGAGCGACAGTGGGTGCCCGAGCAAGGGCAGCGATGGACCACCGTGCAGCAGCTTCGGGAGGCCGGGACCCGGATCACCGTCGACGAGGTCGAGACCGACCTCTGGGGCCTGCGTGCCGAGCCCGAGGTCGGGATCGGGCAGCAGACCATGGTCCTGCGGGTGGCCGAGGGCGTGCTCCTCTTCGACTGCGTCGGCTACATCGACGAGGTGACCGTCGAGCTCGTGCGCTCCCTCGGCCCGACGCTCGCCGTGGCCGCCAGCCATCCGCACATGTACGGCGTGCAGACGGAGTGGGCCCACGCCCTCGGCGACGTGCCGGTGCTCGTGGCCGCCCCCGACGCCGAGTGGGTGCGGCGCCACGACCCGCTCGTCGAGCTCTACGACGAACAGCGGGAGATCGCCGCGGGGCTCACCCTGCACCGGGTCGGTGGGCACTTCCGCGGCCAGGCGGTCGTCGAGTGGAAGGCGGGCGCCGACGGGCGCGGCGTGCTGCTCGCGGGAGATGCGGTCTTCCCCAACCCCGACCGCCGGTCGGTGAGCTTCATGCGCAGCTACCCGAACCGGATCCCCTTGTCGGGCAACGTCGTCCAGCGCATCGCGGGTCAGCTCGAGGGACTGCACTTCGACCGGCTCTACAACAACTTCGGTGCCGTCGTGCCGTCGGACGCCAAGGCCGTGCTGCGTCGGGCGGCGGACCGTCACGCGGCGTGGACGCGTGGGGACCTCGACCACCTGACCTGAAGGTGGGGCCGCGACGTGCCCGGAGCGCGCCCAGTGGGTAGGTGCACGTCGACGGCGTCGTCCGGCGCCGCGGCACACCCTGTGGAGGAGAAGCGATGAGCGACAGCCCGCTGGACCCCGTGAGCGACGACCCGACGACCGAGGGGCCCGCTGACGGCGGAGCCGACACGACCAGCCACGACGGCGGCGCCGACGGTGGCGCTNCACCGAGGGCCCTGCTGACGGCGGAGCCGACACGAGCAGCCACGACGGCGGCGCCGACGGTGGCGCC
>NZ_LMSW01000011.1:0-280184 GCF_001429645.1 Terrabacter sp. Soil810 | reverse complement strand
CACCGAGGGCCCTGCTGACGGCGGAGCCGACACGAGCAGCCACGACGGCGGCGCCGACGGTGGGGCCGGAGCGGACCCGACCTCCTCGATCTGATGACCGCTGGCACGACGAGCCGGGTGCCCACGGACGACCGTGGGCGCTCGGCGCTGGCGCGTCTCGTGCCGTTCGCCGCCGACGAGTTCGCCCGCGACCACTGGGCGCACACGCCGGTGGTCACCCGCGCGGCCGACCTGCCGGGCGGCCTGCTCGACCTCTTCGGGGAGGACGCCGTCGACGAGCTCATCTCCCGTCGCGGTCTCCGGTCCCCCTTCCTTCGTGTCGCCAAGGGCGGGCACACCCTGGGGGACCGCGAGTTCACCCAGGGCGGCGGCGTCGGCGCGTCGGTCGCCGACCAGGTGAGCGACGACAAGCTCCTCGGCCACTTCGCCGACGGAGCCACGATCGTCCTGCAAGGGCTGCACCGCACGTGGGGCCCCCTCATCGACTTCACCCAGCAGCTCGCGGAGGAGCTGGGCCACCCGGTCCAGGCCAACGCGTACGTCACCCCGAGCCAGAACACCGGCTTCAGCGACCACTACGACGTGCACGACGTCTTCGTGCTCCAGGTGGGTGGCGAGAAGCGCTGGCGTGTCCGGCCCCCCGTGCACGACTCCCCGCTGCGCGACGAGCCGTGGACCGACCACCGGGCCGAGGTCGAGGAGATCGGGCGGCGCGCGCCGGACCACGAGTTCACGCTCCGCCCCGGCGACGTCCTCTATCTCCCCCGCGGCTGGGTGCACTCGGCGACGGCCCTCGGCGGCGTCAGCACGCACCTCACGCTGGGCGTCCACGTGTGGACGCGCCGGCACGTCGCCGACGAGCTCGTCTCCATCGCGGTCGCCGAGGCCAGCCGCGACGAGAGGATCAGGGCCTCCCTCGGCGTCGCACCCACTGGCTTCGACCACGAGGCCATCGCCCCGGACGTGGAGCTCGTGCGGGCAGCGCTCGTACGCGCCCTCGGCGAGATCGACGTGGCCACGGTCGTCGACGCCCTCGAGGCACGAGCCCGCGGCTCGCAGCGACCGGCCCCGATCAGCCCCCTCGCCCAGGTGGCGGCGGCCGACGCCCTTCGCCCCGAGACGACGCTCCGCCTGCGGCCGCACGTGGCCGCTCGGCTCGTGCCCTCCGGTGACGGCCCGGCCCGGCTGCGCAGCCGCCTCGCCGACTTCCCGGTCGAGTCGCACGACGTCGGCACGTTCGTCGCCCTGGTCGCCGGTGGCGTCCTGCGCGCCGACATGGTCGGGCTCGAGCTGGCTCGTCGGCTGATGCTCGCCGGCCTGCTCGTCGTCGCCGACGACTGACGGGACGACGCCGCCCCGATGCCCGACCCGCCTCCGGGCGGACGCGGTTTGTGGCCTCTCGACGGTCCTCGAACGTCGAGAGGCCACAAACTGGCCGGCGGATTCAGGCGCGTGCTGTCGCCCGGGGTGTCAGGCATGTGCTGACGCGGGCGGAGTCAGCGCTCGACCGCTGCGGTGAGGGACGCCCGGGCCCCGACGAGGCTCGGGCCGTACCAGGTGAGCAGCCGGCCGCTGACGAGAGCGGTGCGCGCGCGGTCGAACGCCTCGGGCCCGTCGTCGGGCGTGAAGACGTAGGGCTCGTCGGGCAGCAGGACGACGACGCCCTCACGGTCGAGCTCGTCGAGGTCGACGTGCGGGTAGCGGTCGTCGGAGCCGGCGAGGACGTTGCGCCAGCCGAGCCGGGACACGAGGTCGCCGGTGAAGGTGTCGCGGCCGACGGCCATCCACGGGTCGCGCCAGATCGCCACGGCCACGTCGACGACCGTCTCGGGCACCGGGCCTCCCCACTCGTCAGCGGCCGCGACGAGCCAGTCGGGCGTGCCCACGTCGAGCACGTCGCGGAAGAGCCGCCCGAGCGAGTCCAGTGCCGCCGGCACCGTCTCGATGTCGGTGACCCAGACGGGCACGCCGGCGTCACGCAGCCGCCGGACGTCGAGCTCGCGGTTCTCCTCCTTGTTGGCCACGACGAGGTCGGGCTCGAGCGCCTCGACGGCCCTGAGGTCGGGGTTCTTCGTGCCTCGAACCCGTTGCACGGCAAGGCCTTCCGGGTGCGTGCACCAGTCGGTGGCGCCCACGAGCCGCTCCGGGCAGGTCGTCGCCAGGGCCTCTGTGATGGACGGCACCAGCGACACGACCCGGCGTGGCGGTGTCGGCAACGACACGGCATACGCGAGGTCGTCGGCGAGCGTCACCGGCACGGTTCGTGGCCTTTCGACGGTTGGAGGGTGGGGTCAGACGTTGCGGCGGTACTGGCCGCCGACCTCGAAGAAGGCCTCGGTGACCTGCTGGAGCGAGCACACCCGTGCCGCGCGCATGAGGACGTCGAAGACGTTGCCACCCTCGATCGCCACCGCCTTGAGCTCCTCGAGCGCCGCCTTCGCCTCGACCTCGTGGGCCGCCCGGAAGGCGCGGACCCGCGAGAGCTGGCTCTGCTTCTCGTCCTCGGTGCCGCGGGCCAGCACCACGGTGCGGGGCACCTCGCCCTCGTGCGGGTTGCGGAAGGTGTTGACGCCGATGATGGGCAGGCTGCCGTCGTGCTTGCGGTGCTCGTAGAGCATCGACTCGTCCTGGATGCGCCCGCGCTGGTAGCCGGTCTCCATCGCGCCGAGCACGCCGCCACGCTCGGTGATGCGGTCGAACTCCTTGAGGACGGCGGCCTCGACGAGGTCGGTCAGCTCGTCGATGACGAACGATCCCTGGAGCGGGTTCTCGTTCATCGCGAGGCCCCACTCGCGGTTGATGATGAGCTGGATCGCGAGGGCACGGCGCACCGACTCCTCCGACGGCGTGGTCACGGCCTCGTCGAAAGCGTTGGTGTGCAAGGAGTTCGCGTTGTCGTAGAT
This sequence comes from Terrabacter sp. Soil810, assembly GCF_001429645.1. Lineage (NCBI taxonomy): Bacteria > Bacillati > Actinomycetota > Actinomycetes > Micrococcales > Intrasporangiaceae > Terrabacter > Terrabacter sp. Soil810. The sequence continues at coordinate 277,281 of NZ_LMSW01000011.1, read as the reverse complement.
GGCGATGAGCGCCTGGAGCGTCGTGCGGATGTCGTTGAAGTCCATCTCCTGCGCGTGCAGCGAGCGGCCCGATGTCTGCACGTGGTACTTCAGCTTCTGGGACCGCTCCCCCGCGTTGTACTTCTCCTTCATCGCGACGGCCCAGATGCGGCGGGCCACACGGCCCAGCACGGAGTACTCGGGGTCCATGCCGTTGCTGAAGAAGAAGCTGAGGTTGGGCGCGAAGTCGTCGACCGCCATGCCGCGCGCGAGGTAGCTCTCGACGTAGGTGAAGCCGTTGGCGAGGGTGAACGCGAGCTGGCTGATGGGGTTGGCCCCGGCCTCGGCGATGTGGTAGCCGGAGATCGACACGGAGTAGAAGTTGCGGACCTTCCGCTCGATGAACCACTCCTGGATGTCGGCCATCATCTTGAGCGAGAACTCGGTGCTGAAGATGCAGGTGTTCTGGCCCTGGTCCTCCTTGAGGATGTCGGCCTGCACGGTGCCACGCACGTTGGCGAGGGCGTATGCCGTGAGCTCCTCGCGATCGCCGTCGCTCGGCTCCCTGCCCTCCCGCGCCCGGAAGGCGTCGAGCTGCTGGTCGATCGCGGTGTTGAGGAAGAAGGCGAGGATCGTCGGCGCCGGACCGTTGATCGTCATCGAGACGCTCGTCGTCGGGGAGACGAGGTCGAAGCCGTCGTAGAGCGCCTTCATGTCGTCGAGCGTCGCGACGGAGACGCCCGAGGTGCCGACCTTGCCGTAGACGTCGGGGCGCGGGTCGGGGTCACGGCCGTAGAGGGTCACGGAGTCGAACGCCGTCGACAGACGGGTGGCGGGCTGGCCCTCGGAGACCAGCTTGAAGCGCCGGTTGGTGCGGAACGGGTCGCCCTCCCCCGCGAACATCCGGGCGGGGTCCTCCCCCTCGCGCTTGAACGGGAAGACGCCCGCGGTGAAGGGGTAGTAGCCGGGGAGGTTCTCGCGGCGCAGGAAGCTGACGAGCTCGCCGTGGTCGCGGTAGCGCGGCAGCGAGACCCGGGGGATCTTGTTGCCCGACAGGGACTCTCGGGTCAGGACGTTGCGGATCTCCTTGCCCCGGATGCTGACGACCTGCTCGTCGCCGGAGTAGGACTCGACGACGGACGGCCAGGAGGCGAGGGCCCCGGCCACCGCGGTCGGCACGTCGGTGCGGGCCTGGTCGAGCAAGGCCTCCACGGCACGCACCGCGCTCTCGGCGCTGTCGACGTCGTCGGCCGCTGCGGCGGCCGCGAGCTCGCCGCGCACCGACTCGAGCCGCTGCACCCGGCTGGCCGCGGCGGCATACCGCTCGGTGGCCTCGTGGTAGCCGCGGACGGTGTCGCTGATCTCGGCGAGGTAGCGCACGCGCGACGCGGGCACGATGGTCGCGATGCGGGTGGACTGCCGGGTGGCGACCCGCGGCAGCACGCCCTCCTCGACCGGCATGCCCCGGTCGGCGAGCAGGCCCCGCAGCTCCTGGTAGAGCGCGGTGACGCCGTCGTCGTTGAAGGTGGCGGCCGACGTGCCGTAGACGGGCATGTCGGCGGGGTCCTTGCCGAAGGCCTCGCGGTTGCGCACCATCTGGCGGCCGACGTCGCGCAGGGCGTCCTCGGCGCCGCGACGCTCGAACTTGTTGATGGCGACGACGTCGGCGCGGTCGAGCATGTCGATCTTCTCGAGCTGGCTGCTCGCGCCGAACTCCGGCGTCATGACGTAGAGGGAGACGTCGGCGTAGTCGATGACGGCGGCGTCGCCCTGGCCGATGCCCGGCGTCTCGAGGATGACGAGGTCGAAGCCCGCGGCCCGTACGATGTCGAGGACATCGTCCAAGTGGGTCGGCACCTGCGAGCCGCCGCGCGTCGCGAGGCTGCGGAAGAAGACGCGGTCGCCGTCGAGCGAGCTCATGCGGATGCGGTCGCCGAGCAGGGCGCCGCCACCACGGCTGCGGGTCGGGTCGACGGCGAGGACGGCGACGCGGAGCTTGTCCTGCTGGTCGAGGCGCAGGCGGCGGATGAGCTCGTCGGTGAGGCTCGACTTGCCGGAGCCACCGGTGCCGGTGATGCCGAGGACCGGCACGCGGCGTCGGCCCGCGGCCTCGCGGACGGCCGCCAGCATGGCGTCGCCGATGTCGCCCTCCTGGGCGCCGGTGATGGCGCGCGCCACGGAGGCCCGCTCGCCGGCGAGCACGGCCTCGAGCGAGGGCGCACTCAGCTCCCACGGGTCGAAGTCGCAGTCGGCGACGACGGTGTTGATCATGCCGGCGAGGCCGAGGCGCTGGCCGTCCTCGGGGCTGAAGATCGTGACGCCGGACTCGCGCAGCCGTGCGATCTCCTCGGGGACGATGACGCCGCCCCCGCCGCCGACGACACGGATGTGGCCGGCGCCGTTCTCCTCGAGCAGCTTCACGAGGTACTCGAAGTACTCGACGTGGCCGCCCTGGTAGGAGCTGACGGCGACGCCCTGGACGTCCTCCTCGATCGCCGCGTCGACGACCTCCTGGACGGAGCGGTTGTGTCCGAGGTGGATGACCTCGGCGCCCTGCGTCTGCATGATGCGCCGCATGATGTTGATCGAGGCGTCGTGCCCGTCGAACAGGCTGCTGGCCGTGACGAGACGGACGTGGTGTGACGGCTGGTGGAGATCGCGCTTCGCTGCGTCGGACATGGAAAAATAGTAGGACTTCCTACTAATGGACGTCAACGCGTCCGCGTCCTACGATGACGCCATGAGTGCGCAGACCAACGCGGCGGGCAGCGCGGGCGCCGGGGTCGCCGCCGGCTCGGGCCTCGGCTTCGACCCGATCGCCCGGGCGCGGGAGCAGTGGGTCGAGCAGGGGTGGGGCCCCGCCGCCGACGGGATGGCCGCGATCACCTCCCTCATGCGCGCGCACCAGATCGTGCTCGCCCGGGTCGAGGCGACCCTCCGCCCCCTGGGGGTGACCTTCGCGCGCTACGAGGTGCTCATGCTCCTGTGGTTCAGCCGGCGCGGCTCGCTGCCCATGAAGGTCATCGGCAGCCGCCTGCAGGTGCATCCCACGAGCGTGACCAACGCGGTCGACCGCCTCGAGGACGCCGGGCTCGTGACCCGCTCGACCCACCCCGAGGACCGTCGCGCGATGCTCGTGGCCCTCACCCCGGCCGGCCGGGAGCTGGCCGAGCGCGCCACGACGGCCCTCAACACCGAGGTCTTCGAGCAGCCCGACCTCGGCGCCGCCGACGTCCGCTCGCTCGTCGACGTGCTGACCCGGCTGCGACGCGACGCGGGCGACTTCTGACCCCAGTTCGTTACGCGGACCGGCAGCGGCCGGGGCGCGACCTCGGCAGACTGGGGGGCATGCCCGACACCCCGCTGCCCCCGGACCACCTCGACCGGCTCGCGGAGCAGCGGCGCTCACTGCGGGCCCTCGCGCGTGCGGCGCAACGCCCCGGCGGCGGCTTCGGGTGGCTCGGCGACGACGGGAGGCTCGACCCGGCATACGGCGTCGAGCTGTGGATCACGGCGCGGATGACCCACGTGGCCGCCCTGGCGGTCCTCGAGGGCGACGCCTCGTTCGAGCCCGTCGTCGACCACGGCGTCGCGACCTTCGCCCCCGGCGGGCTGCTCCACGACGGCGAGCACGGCGGCTGGTTCGCCTCGGTGCACGGCGACGGGTCGCCCGACATCGCCGACAAGCGGGCCTACGAGCACGCGTTCGTCGTGCTCGCGGCGACGTCCGCCTCGGCCGCGCGGCGCCCCGGCGCGGACGAGCTGCTCGACGGCGCGCTGCAGACCTTCGAGCAGCGGTTCTGGCGGGAGTCCGACGGCCTGGCCCTCGACGTCTGGGACCGCACGTGGACCGACCTCGAGGACTACCGCGGCGTCAACGCCAACATGCACTCCCTGGAGGCGCTGCTCGCCGCGTGGGACGTGACCCGCGACCCGCGCTGGCTCGGGCACGCCCTCCGGATCACCGAGCGCGTCGTGCACGGCTTCGCGCGGTCGTGGAACTACCGGCTGCCTGAGCACTTCGACGCCCGTTGGGAGCCGCGCCCGGACTACAACCGCGACCGTCCGACCGACAAGTTCCGCCCGTTCGGCGTGACGCCGGGCCACCTGCTCGAGTGGTCGAGGCTGTCGCTGCACCTTCGCCACGCCCTCGGGGCCGAGGCGCCGGCCTGGCTGCTCGACGAGGCACGCTCGCTCTTCGACGTCGCGGTGCACGAGGGCTGGGACGTCGACGGCCACGAGGGGTTCGTCTACACCACCGACTTCGAGGGCCGGCCCGTCGTGCGCGACCGGCTGCACTGGGTCGTCACCGAGGCCATCGGCGCCGCCCGCACGCTCCACCTCGCCACCGGCGATCCCACGTATGCCGCGTGGTACGACCGCTGGTGGGAGCACGCCCACCAGTGGTTCGTCGACCCCGAGCAGGGCTCGTGGCGCCACGAGCTGTCACCCGAGCTGGTCCCGTCGAGCGTCGTCTGGCAGGGGCGCCCGGACGTCTACCACGCCTACCAAGCGTGTCTCGTCGGCGCTCTCGGCGAGATCACGTCGTTCGCGGGGGCGCTGCGCGACGGGGCGCTGCAGACGCCCCGCAGCGCCTAACCCTGCTGCTGTTCGAGCAGGGCCCAGATCTCGCTCTCCGGGTAGCGGCGATGTCCGCCCAGCGTCCGGAGGGCGTGCAGCTGGCCCGACCGGGCCCAGCGGCTCACCGTCTTGGGGTCGACGCGGAAGATCGTCGCGACCTCCGCGGGGGTCAGCAGTCTCTCGACCGCCATGTCGTCGCCGTCCATGTCTGTCCGCCTCGCCCCGTCGCAGCGTCAGTGGAGGTCTCGGACTCGGGGCTGGCTGCTCAACCCCGAGTCCGGTGGATCCCGGGTCACCGCGCGCGGTGGTCCCAGGCTCCCGACACCAGCTACGGTACGGGTAGTTAATTAGACAATCAAGCGACCAGATCGGCACATGAGATGGATCTCAGGAGGTGGTGCGCGTGAGCCCCCGCGCCCATGCCCGCGACGACGCGACGATCGCCCTTCGGGAGCTGATCCTCGCCGGCGAGCGTTACCGCATCGCGGTGGCAGCCCACCTCGACCTCACGGTGAACGAGAGCCGGGCCATCAGCTATCTCCTCGCCCGCGGACCCATGGGCCAGACGGACCTCGCAACCGAGCTGGGCCTGACGACGAGCTCGACGACGACCCTCGTCGACCGCCTCGAGCGGCGCGAGATGGTCAGACGTGTGCCCGACCCGAGCGACCGGAGACGGAGCACCGTCGAGATCCCCGAGTCCGGGGTGCGCCGGCTGCGCGAGGTGCGCGACTGGATGCCGCACGCCTTCGACCCGATCGGCGCCGACGAGCTGCCCGGCGTGGCCGCCTCGCTGGGCACCATCGCGGCCGCGCTGCGCTCGGTCACCGCCGAGATCGACGCAGCCCGGGCGGAGAGAAGCGGCCGCAAGCGCCGCTGAGCCCCGGCGCGGGCGCGGGGCGGTCAGCCGATGACGCGCTCGAGGAAGGTGTTGCCGAAGACCCGGTCCGGGTCGACCCGGTCGCGCAGCGCCCGGAAGTCGGCCATCCGCGGGTAGAGCGGCTCGAGCTCCGCGACTCCCGCGACGAAGCACTTGCCCCAGTGCGGACGCGCCCCGAGCGGCAGGAGCGCCGCCTCGATCGCCGGCAGGACGGCATACACCCGCTCCTGGTCGCGACTCCAGGTGAAGTGGACGGCCACGACGTCGTGGCCGTAGGAGCCGCTCAGCCAGAGGTCGTCGGCGACCACGGTGCGCAGCTCGCTGACCTGGAGCACCGGTGCCAGGCGCTCGCGCAGGCCGCGCATCCGCTCGATCGCGGTCAGGGCGTGCTCGCGCGGCAGGAGGTACTCGCTCTGCAGCTCCTCGCCGCGGCTCGGGGTGAAGGCCATTCGGAAGTGCGGCAGCCGGTCGAGCCACGGCCCGGGGACACCGCCCTGCACGGTCACCGCCTCGGTGTCGCCGTCTGCGAACATGTGCAACGTCGTCGCTGCCGGGGCACCGAAAGGCCGGGGCGGGGCCTCGTCGCCGCGGCTCTTGAGCCAGACCTGGTCGATGCCGGCGTCGCCCCACCGGGTGAAGAGGCTGACGCTGTAGGCGCTGCCGATGACGGCGTCGAGCCCGGACGCCAGTGTCTCCCAGGACAGCCCGGTGCGGACCTCCTGGCGCACGTCATAGGTGGGCTCGACGTCGAGGGTGACCGAGGTGACGACGCCGAGCGCACCGAGAGCGACGACGCTGCCGCCGAAGTCGGTGTCCCCACGGCCGACCGTGCGCAGCTCACCGTCCGGGCCGACGAGGTCGAGCGAAGCGACGGCCGTTGCGAGAGAGCCGTTCCCGATGCCCGAGCCGTGCGTGCCGGTCGCGACGGCACCCGCGACGGAGATGTGCGGGAGCGAGGCGAGGTTGCCGAGGGCCCACCCCTCCGCCTGGAGCGCGGTGGCGACGTCGCCGTATGCCGCCCTGCCCGTCACTCGGGCCGTGCGGGTCGACGGGTCGACGTCCACCCGGGTCGGCAGGTCATCGAGCGACACGAGCACGCCGTCGTCGACGTCCGTGATGTCGGTCAGGTCGGTGAAGCTGTGCCGCGACCCGAGGGCGCGCACGCGCGGTGCCGCAGCGACGACCTCCTGGAGGTGCTCGACCGAGCGCACCCGCTCGATGCGGGACCGGTACGTATGGCTGCCTGCCCAGTTCGTCTCGACCATCGCCCCATTGTGCTCACTCGCGGCCCGCCGGGCAGACGTATTCCACGTCACGCCGTCCGAGTCGCGCGGCGAGCAGCGAACCGGCACGCGCGGGCGTGTCACTCTGGGCGGTGGCGTCGCCCGGGTCGTACGTTCGCCACGACGCGGGTCGCCTCACCGCGGCCCCTCGGGGTCGACGTCGACCTTCTACCTCAGCCGAACCGCCGACCACCTGCAGGAGCCCCGGATGCCATCGTCCGCACCGACCACCCCGACCTCGATCGAGCTCGTCGCCGACGGCCTGGTGCTCGAGGTGGTGACGGCCGGCGCCGCGGTGCGCCGGCTGCTCGTCACGGACGCTGAGGGTGACACGAACGTCGCTCTGGGACATGCGGACCCGATGACGTACGCCGCCGACGGCGGCTACCTCGGCGCCACGATCGGACGCTACGGCAACCGTCTGTCCCGGGCCCGGTTCACGCTCGACGGCGTGGAGCACACCATCACGGCCAACGAGGGCGACAACGCCCTGCACGGCGGACTCGACGGTTTCGACCGTCGCGCGTGGACCGTCCAGGAGCAGGGCCCGAGCCACGTGCGCCTCGCGCTGCACAGCCCTGACGGCGACCAGGGCTTCCCCGGTGCCCTCGACGTCACGGTCACCTACCGCGTCGAGCCCGACCTCGTCCGCATCGACTACAGCGCCACGGTCGACCGCGCCACCGTGCTGAGCCTGACGAACCACACGTACTTCAACCTCGACGGCGAGGGCTCAGGCCCTGTCGACGAGCACGATCTGGCAGTGTCCGCGGACGCCTTCACGCCGACCGACGCCCAGCTGCTGCCGACCGGCGAGGTGCGCGACGTGACCGGGACGCCCTTCGACCTGCGCCGGCCGACCCGCCTCGGTGACGCTCTCGCCGGGGACGACGAGCAGCTCGTCCACGGCCAGGGCCTCGACCACAACTTCGTCGTGCGGGGGACGGGGCTGCGCCACGTCGCGACGCTGCGCGGCGCGTCGGGACGCACCCTCGTGATCGAGAGCGACCAGCCGGGCGTGCAGGTCTACACCGGGGCCCACTTCGACGGCACGGTCGTGGGGACCTCCGGCACGGCATACGGCCCCCGAGCCGGAATCGCGTTGGAGACGCAGGGGTTTCCCGACGCGCCCAACCACGCGCACTTCCCCTCGACGGTGCTTCGCGCCGGCGAGACCTACGCGAGCACGACGACCTGGCGACTGACCCGCGACTGAGCGACCGCGTCGCCTTCTAGTGACGTCGGCGGCGACCGCGCTCCTCGTGGAGCTCGGGGTGGACGTCCACGGGCAGCTCCTCCGGCTCGGCCCCCTCACCGGGTCGGGCCACGCCCCAGCCGTCGGCCGTGATCGTGTCGACCGGCGGGTTGCCGACGAGGTGGGACCGCTCGGCACCCTCGGGATGGTCGCGACGCGCCTGCTCGGTGTCGTCGCGGTGCTTGTTGAGGGACTCGCTCCCGTCGCGTCCACTGCGGGACCGCCGAGGTCCGACGATGAGCAGACCGATGACGAGGATCACGACGACGGCCAGCATGACGATGAGTCCTACACGATCACCCATGGCACCTCCAGGGTCCGATGCGTCACCTCCGACGGTACTCCCGTCGGCGCGGCGCGAGGCCCGTTGCGCGCGAACGGATGTCGGCGGGTCGTGGGGTCCCTCAGTGCGCGTCGCGCGCCGCGCGCGCCGCGGCGACCTTGGCCGCGCGCTCGCGTGCGAGCCGGGCCGTGGGGTCGTTGCCCTCGCCGAGCTGGGCCGGGCCGAAGACGGTCAGGCCGATCAGGCGCAGCCGGTAGCCGATGCGATACCAGATCGACAGTCCCTCACGGGGCCTCGAGGACGACACGATGCTGCCTCCAGATAGTTAGTGCACTAACTGTTAGTGTACACAGATCCCGCGACTCCGAGGACGAGGCCCGATGACCCGCAGCGCCAGCACCCCTACCGGCATCCGACCGTCACGCCGCCCGGTCACCCGCTCCCACGACGCGCCGACCGTCTCGCCCGACGACCTGCTCAAGCTCGACCAGCAGGTCTGCTTCGCCCTCGCCGTGGCCGCGCGCAACGTCATCGGTCTCTACCGACCGGTGCTCGAGCCGCTCGGGCTCACCCACCCGCAGTACCTCGTCATGCTCGCCCTGTGGGAGCGGTCCCCCCTCACCGTCCGCGAGATCGGCCGGCTGATCAGCCTCGAACCCGCCACGCTCTCCCCCCTGCTCAAGCGTCTGGAGGCCGCGGGTCTCGTGACGCGCGACCGACACCCCGACGACGAGCGTGCTCTCGCCATCACCCTGACGGAGCGCGGCAGGCGCCTGCGCGAGCAGGCGCTCGAGGTGCCGCCACAGATCGTCGAACGGCTCGGCCTGCGCATCGAGGACCTCGAGGCGCTGCACGGCTCGCTGACCCGCGTCATCGCCGCGACGACCCCAGCCGACTGAGACACGCACCGGTCCCCGGCGCAGCGACGCGCGCCTTCCGACGGCCGCCCGGGTATGGCGCTGGGCCCGGACGTTCGGTCCGGGCCCAGCCCAGCGGGTGGTCGGCGGGTGCCGACGACGAGGCGGTGTGCCGGGGTGCGGTCAGGCGGCGGGCTGGTGGTCGACGAGGGCGCCGAGCGCGTCCTCGAGGCGGCCGAAGACCGCGGGGTCGCCACGTGGACCGACCTGGTCCGCCGCGTCGTCGACGCCGGCTGAGCCTCACCGCCCGGTGGGGCGCTGCGAGGCCGCGGCCGCACCGAGGTCGTCCGGCTCGAGCCGGTGCCGCGGTTCCGGGTCGACGACGGCGCCCTCCGTGACGGCCAGGTCCGGCCCGACCCGCACGAGCACACCGGGGTCGAGCATCCGCCACCCCGGGTCCTGGTCGAGGCGCTCGCTCGCGACCACGACGCACGGGGCGTCCGCCAGGTCGTCGCTGACGACGTGCGTGCCGGACTCGCTGCGGTGGTCGAGGCCCTCGACGGGTCGACGGCGGTCGAGCAGCCAGAGGGCGTGCGTGTCGGGGTAGCGGCAGGCCCACAGCTCGGTCGGTGTCGTGAGGACGACGTTGACGGCATACACGGGCAGGTGTTCTGCCACCCAGCCGAGGGCCCGCTCCATGCCCGCACCGACGTCCCCACCGGCGGCAGCCGTCTCGGCGGTGACCAGCGCGAACAGGCGCTCGGAGTCGGTGTCTCCGCGGACGCGTCCCATCGCCGGGCCGAGGTGCTGCTCCAGGAGCGGCATGCCCTCCACCACCCCGTTGTGCGCGAAGAGGCGGCCGTCGAGCTCGAAGGGATGGGTGTTCTCCGGCCGGGGCGCGGTGCCGGATGAGTGCCGCACGTGCGCCACGAAGGTCGCACTCCGCCGCTCCTTCGCCTCGCTCGAGAACTCGGCGTCGTGCCAGGCCGCAAGAGGCTGCTTCTCGAGCACCGGGCGGCCGGCCTCGTCGAAGGTGCCGAGACCGGTGCCGTCGGGGTTGACGTGCGACTGGCGGGTCAGGCTGTCGGGCGCGTCGAGGAGCCAGAAGGTCGCGGAGACCCGCGCCCGACCGGCACTCATCCCGAAGAGACGACACACGTCTACCTGCTCTCCACGGCCTCCTTGGCCTTCGCGATGGCGAAGCCCCAACCCTGGGCGACCTTGGGCTTCGGCGGGATCGCGACCTCGTCGGGGTTCGTCACGACGTCGAGCAGCACCGGCCCGTCGGCGGCCAGAGCCCACCCGACGGCGTCGTCCAGCTGGTCGGGCTCGGTGACTCGGCGGCTCGTCAGACCCATCGCCGCAGCGACGGCCGCGAGGTCGGGGTTGTCGAGCTCGGTCCCGAACTCCGGCAGCCCACCCTGCTCCTGCTCGAGCTTGACCATGCCGAGCCTGCCGTTGTCGAAGACCACGACGACGACGGGCAGCCGGTACGTCACGGCCGTACGCAGGTCGCCGAGCAGCATCATCAGGCCGCCGTCGCCGGCGAACGCGACCACCGGACGCGTGCGGTCCAGGGCCTGCGCGCCGAGCGCCATCGGCAGCGCGTTGGCCATCGAGCCGAGGTTGTAGGAGCCCACGAGCCGCCGGGTGCCGCGCATCGTCACGAAGCGCGCGAGCCACGCGGTCGACATGCCGGTGTCGCTCGTGAAGATCGTCGTTTCGGGCGCCAGCCGGTCGACGGCCGCTGCGACGGCCTCGGGGCGGATGCGCTCGTCGGGGTTGTCGAGCACGGCGCGGGCTCGCCCGAGGAGCGTCCGGTCGTGGCCCGGGTCGAGTAGCGACCGCTGCCGATCACGCCACCTGCCGTATGCCGCGACGGCCGTCTCGAGGTGCCCGCGGTCCGCGCGTCGCTCGAGACGCGGCACGAGCCGGTCCAGGGTCGCCGCGGCGTCACCGACGAGGGCGTGCTGCACCGGCGTGCGGCGCCCGACGTGCTCCCCCCGGGCGTCGAGCTGGACCACCGTCTTCCCCGTCGGGTACCAGTCGCGGTAGGGAAAGTCGGTGCCGACGAGGACGAGCACGTCGCAGTCGTCCATGGCCTTCGCGGCAGCCGGGTTGCCGATGAGCCCTGACTGGCCCACCTCGAAGGGGTTGTCGCGCTCGAGCCCCTCCTTGGCCTTGAGCGTCAGCACCATCGGCGCGGCGAGGACGTCAGCGAGCTCGAGCACCTGCGACCGGGCCTCCCGCGCGCCGCAGCCGACGAGCAGCGTCACCGGCGCGTCTCCCGCGAGGGCGGCGACGGCGGCGTCCACCTGGGCATCCGGGGCCGCGGCCGGGACGCCGGTCGGTGCGAACGTCGCGGGCCGCACGCCCTTGTCGAGCGAGAGGTCACCGACGTCCCCGGGCAGGGTCAGCACGGCGACGCCACGCAGCGACTGGGCCGCGTTGACGGCCTGCTCGAGCAGGTAGGGCAGCTGTCCGGCAGACGTCAGGGTCTGGGACCACACGGAGACGTCGGCGAACAGGGCGTTGTTGTCGACCTCCTGGAAGAAGTCGGTCCCGATCTCGGGACTCGGCACCTGGCCGCAGATGGCGAGCACGGGCGCGTGCGACTTCTTCGCGTCGTAGAGCCCGTTGAGCAGGTGGATCGAACCGGGCCCCACCGTGCCCATGCACACCCCGAGCGAGCCGGTCAGCTGGGCCTGGGCACTGACGGCGAAGGCCGCCACCTCCTCGTGGCGCACGCCGACCCACTCGATGCGCTCCTGCCTGCGGATCGCGTCGGTGAGCGGGTTGAGGGCATCGCCGACGACGCCCCAGACCTGGGTCACGCCTGCGTCGGCCAACGAGGTGATGATGTGCTCGGCGACGGTGGTCATGGGAGGTCCTTCCTGACGGCCGGGCTGCGAACGCCGGGCCGGTGGGTGGCGGTCAGAGGTGCACGGGTCGTGCTCCCGGGCCGAAGTGGTCGGCGCTGGCGGTCGCCCAGTCGTGGGCCCAGTCCCGCGGCGGCTCGGCCACGAGCTCGCCGGGGGCGAGCCAGTCGTAGAGCTCGGCGTAGGACTGGTTGCGGGTCGCCGACACGTTGAGGCGCAGGTGGTGCGGGGACAGCTGCGAGGGGTCGGTGACGGCCATGGCCGCCATGATCCGCATCGCCTCGTCGACGGTGGCCTGCTGGTAGCGGTGGACGCGCTCGCTCTTGTCGCCGACGTCGAGCGCCCGTGCACGGCGGGCGTTCTGCGTCGCGACGCCGCTCGGGCACTTGTCGGTGTGGCAGCGCTGGGCCTGGATGCACCCCGCCGCCATCATCATCGCGCGGGCCGAGTTGGTGTAGTCCGCGCCCTGGATGACGCGCTTGACGATGTCGTTGCCGGCCGCGACCTTGCCGCTCGCGCCGATGCGGACGCGGTCGCGCAGACCCACCCCGACGAGCGCGTTGTGCACGGTCATGAGGCCGTGGGTGAGCGGCATCCCGACGTGGTCCTCGAACTCGAGCGGGGCCGCGCCGGTGCCTCCCTCGGAGCCGTCGACGACGATGAAGTCGGGTGTCGTCCCCACCTCGAGCATCGCCTTGCAGATCGCGAGGACGTCGACCCGCGACCCGACGCAGAGCTTGAAGCCGGTCGGCTTGCCCCCGGCGAGCTCACGCATGCGGCCGATGAACTCGATGAGCTCGACGGGCGTGTGGAAGACCCGGTGGCTCGACGGGCTGACGCACTTCTCGCCCTGCGGCACCTGCCGGATGTCGGCGATCTCCTTCGTCACCTTCGCGCCGGGCAGCACACCACCGATGCCGGGCTTGGCGCCCTGGCTCAGCTTGAGGGACACGCACTTGACCGACTCCCCCGATGCCTTGTCGGAGAAGGTCGCCGGGTCGAAGTCACCGTCCTTGGTGCGAGCGCCGAAGTAGCCCGTACCGATCTCCCAGACGATGTCGCCGCCGTGCTCGAGGTGGTAGGGCGACAACCCGCCCTCGCCCGTGTCGTGGGCGAAACCCCCGAGCGCTGCACCCCGGTTGAGGGCGCGGATCGCGTTGGCGGACAGGGCGCCGAAGCTCATCGCGGAGACGTTGAGCAGGGCCATGGAGTAGGGCTTCGAGCAGTCCGGGCCGCCGACGACGACACGGGCAGGCTCGTCGGGAGGGTCGGCCGGCGCGGCCGAGTGCACGAGGTACTCGTAGCCGACCTCGTTGACGTCGAGCTCCGTGCCGAAGGGGCGCTCTCCGTGGATGCCCTTGGCCCGCTCGTAGACGACCGACCGCGTGTCACGGTCGAACGGGCGGCCGTCCCAGTCGCGCTCGACGAAGTACTGCTGGAGCTCGGGCCGGATGTCCTCGAGCAGGTAGCGCAGGTGCCCGACCACGGGGTAACGGCGCAGGATCGTGTGCTTGCGCTGGAGGAGGTCCCAGGCCGCGAGTCCGACCGCACCCACGCCGGCCCCACCGACCACCCACCTGCTTCGACCCACGACAGCCTCCTCGACCGATCGGACGAGCCGTCGCACGGCCCGTGTCTCGTATGCTCCGGGCGCCCGTACCGGACGCTCAGTGCGTCGTCCGCGTCCACCCCCGACCTACCCGCGACGGTGGACCGCGTACCTGAGAGGTTCCTGAGGCACCGCCGCGCGCACCACGCTGGGTGCTGGCTGGGCACGGGCTGTGAGGCCCTTCGCAGGCAACGCCCAGCGGTCGCCCAGCGGTGCGGGGGATCGTCTGGCCCATGGGCACCCGAATCTCGCGGGCGCCGGCCTCGCACCGTCCCGCGCGACTGCTCACCGGCGTCTACGCGCTCGCCACCCTCGTGGCACTCCTGCTGACGCTCCTGGCCCGACGCCGGCCGCACCCGTTCCTGGCGGAGGGCATCTTCGGTCTCCTCAACGTGCCGGTGGCCCCGACCTTCGTGTCGGTGGTCGTCCTCGCTCTCGCCACCCGGGCGCTACTCGGCCGCAAGCGGATCGGGCTGTGGTTCGTCGCCGTCTTCCAGGTCCTCGGCATCTACGTCGGCTTCGTGGCGCTCGTCCCTGCCGCTCGGCTGCCCCGCACCGAGATGTGGGTGAGCCGAGGTGACCTGGGCCGCGGGCTCGACATCGTCTCGACGCTGGTCGCCGCCCTGGCCCTGTGGTGGCTCTGGCGGATCCGTGACGAGTTCACGGGACGGCTCCAGCGAGGCTCGTGGGGCCTCGCGCTCGCAGCCCTTGCCGTGGGTTCGGCGGTGACGCTGGGCGTCGCGTGGCTGCTCCTCGGCGCGGTCGGGGCACCCCGGTCACAGGTCGACCCCCTCGTCGACACCGTGCTCGCCGTCTTCGGAGGGATGAGCCGGCGCGCCCTGGCGCTCGTCCCGCCGTGGGTCGTCGACGTCGTGGCCGTCTGCGCCGGCCTGACGATCCTCGCGGCCGTCACGCTCTTCCTCGCCTCCGCGCGACCGCGCAGCCGCTGGTCGCCGGACCGCGAGGTGGCCCTGCGCGGGCTCCTCGCGCACCACGGCGCCGAGGACTCCCTCGGCTACTTCGCGACGCGCCGCGACAAGGCCTCCGTCTTCTCCGCCGACGGCCGGGCCGCCGTGACCTACCGGGTCGTCGCCGGGGTGTCCCTGGCGAGTGCCGACCCGATCGGTCATCCCGACAGCTGGCAGCCTGCCATCGAGGCCTGGCGCGCGGAGGCGCGTGAGTTCGGGTGGGTGCCGGCGGTGGTGGGCGCGAGCGAGCGGGGCGCCCGGGCGTATGCCGCCACCGGGGGCATGCGGGTGCTGCTCCTCGGTGACGAGGCGATCCTCGATCCCCGACGCTTCGACCTGCGTCGGACGTCGCTCTCGCCGGTGCGCCACGCCGTCGCGCGGGCGACGCGGGCCGGACTCGAGGTGCGCGTGCGGCGACAGCGCGAGCTGCGGGCCGACGAGCTCGCCGAGATCACCGAGCGCGCCGAGGCGTGGCGCAGCGGAGAGACCGACCGGGGCTTCTCGATGGCCCTCGGTCGGGGCGGCGACCTCGCGGACGGCGACGTCCTGCACGTGACCGCGCACGCTGCCGAAGCGTCGCTCGTCGGGGTGCTGTCCCTCGTGCCGTGGGGGCGCTCGGGGGTCTCGCTCGACGTCATGCGGCGCTCCCCCGACGCCCCGAACGGCGTCACCGAGCTCATGGTGAGCGAGCTGCTCGCCCGTTCCCGCCGGCTGGGCCTGGCCCGGGTCTCGCTCAACTTCTGCATGTTCCGCACCGTCTTCGAGGATGCCGAGAGGCTCGGGTCCGGGTCCCTGACGCGGGTGGGCGCCTCGGTGCTCGGGCTCTTCGACCGCATCTGGCAGCTCGAGCGCCTCTACCGCGCGAACGAGAAGTACGAGCCGACGTGGCAGCCGCGGTTCCTCTGCTACGACGATGCCGTGTCGCTGCCGCAGGTGGTCCTCGCCGTCGGGGCTGCCGAGGGGTTCGTGCGCCACCCGTCTCTCCGGAGCGTGCCCACCGAGCTCGACCCCGTGCACCTCGCGCAGGCGGCCTCGATCAGCGCACCCCCCGTCGACGTCGAGGCGCTCGGCCCGCGCCGGTCCGACCAGTTCCGCTACCGGGTCGCGGCGCTGGACCGGATGCGCGAGGCCGGGGTCGACGCCTACCCCGTCGGCGCCGCGTCGGTCACGACCACCCCGGTCGCCGCCCTCGGCCCGGACGCGTGGCGGACCCCTCGGACACTGTCGGTCGTCGGACGCGTCCGGGAGGTGCGCGACCACGGAGGCGTCGCCTTCGCCACTCTCGTGGACGGTGAGGCGCGGCTGCAGGTGCTGTTCGACGCGGCCCGGGTCGGTCGCCCCTGCCTCGACCGGCTCACGTCGTTCGTCGACGTCGGCGACCTCGTGCGCGTCGAGGGCACGACGGGCCGTTCGCGGACGGGCACCCCGAGCCTGCTCGCCGAGGCCTGGCGGATGGAGGCCAAGTGCCTGCACCCGGTCCCCTTCCGCGCCTTCGACGACCCCGGGACCCGGGCGCGCCGACGCTCGACCGACCTGCTCGTCCACCCGCGCGACGTCGAGCTGCTCCGGCGCCGGTCCGCCGTCGTCGGTTCGATCCGGCGGACGCTGGGCGACGCCGGCTTCCTCGAGGTGGAGACGCCCATGCTCCACACGACCCACGGCGGCGCGAGCGCGCGGCCGTTCCGGACCTTCATCAACGCGTACGGCATCGATCTGTCGCTGCGCATCGCGCCCGAGCTGCACCTCAAGCGACTCCTCGTGGCCGGCCTCGGCCCGGTCTTCGAGCTGGGTCGCAACTTCCGCAACGAGGGGGCGGACGCGACGCACAACCCCGAGTTCACCTCGCTGGAGGTCTACCAGCCGCACGCCGACTACACGACGATGCGTCATCTCACCGAGCGGCTCGTCCGCGAGGCGGCACGCACCGTCCACGGTCGCGAGGCGATCCCGTTGCCGCTCACCGGATCGGGCGGCTCGGACGGCTCGGACGGCGTCGAGCTCGTCGACATCAGCGGCGAGTGGCCCGTCGTGTCCGTGCTCGACGCCGTGTCGGACGCGGTCGGGCGGCGGGTCACCGTCGAGACCGACTTCGACGTGCTGCTCGGCCTCGCCGAGGACCACGGCATCGCGGTGCGCCCCGAGATGGGCGCCGGGGCCGTCATCGAGGAGCTCTACGCCGAGCTCGTCGAGCCGGTGACCGTCCTGCCCACCTTCTACACGGACTTCCCCGTCGAGACCTCGCCCCTGACCCGACCGCACCGCAGCGCGCCGGGGCTCGCCGAGCGCTGGGACCTCGTCGTGGCGGGCATGGAGGTCGGCACGGCCTACAGCGAGCTGACCGACCCCGTCGACCAGCGGGCGCGGCTCACCGAGCAGTCGCTCAAGGCCGCCGCGGGCGACCCCGAGGCGATGGAGGTCGACGAGGACTTCCTCCACGCGCTCGAGCTGGGGATGCCGCCCAGCGGTGGCCTCGGCATCGGCGTCGACCGCCTCGTCATGCTCCTCACCCACAGCTCGATCCGCTCGGTGCTGACGTTCCCGTTCGTGCGCCCGGTGACCACGCGCCGGGCCGACCGCGAGACGAGCCCGGCATGGAGCTGACCGATGCCGGCCCCGTCGTCCTGCTCGCCGTGCTCGCCCTCGTCGTGTTCGGGCTCGTCGTCGCCGGATGGCCCCGGTGGGGCAGCAGGGTCGGGCGCGCCGTCGTGCGTGGCGTCCAGGTCGTGCTGCTCAACGTCCTCGTCCTCGCGCTCGCCGGCGCCGCCCTCAACGACCAGTACCTCTTCTACTCGAGCTGGGGCGACCTCTTCGGCTCCCGCTCGACGTCCGTCCAGGTGCACCACGGCGGGACGAGCCCGGAGGTCGTGTCGGCCCCCGTGTCGGGCCCCGGGCTCCGAGGCGTGGCGGCACCGGCCGTGCTGCCGCCGCTCCCCCAGCCGGGCTCGCGGCTGCAGACGTACACGGTGGTCGACTCGCGGTCGAACGCCGAGGGACAGGTCTACGTGCACCTGCCGGTCGGCTACGACCCCCGGTCCTCCCGCACCTACCCCGTCATCCTGGGCCTGCACGGCTTCCCGAGCGGACCCCGGGGCTTCCTCAAGCTCGACTTCCTCAGCTCCGTCGACGCCCTGACCGCCGAGGGCCGACTGGCCCCCTCGATCGTCGTCGTGCCGCGCATCGACACCCCGGCGAGCCTCGACACCGAGTGCGTCAACGGTGGTGCAGGACAGCCACAGACGGACACGTGGCTCGCCCACGACATCCCCGCGTGGACCGTGCACCACTTCCACGTCAAGCAGACCCGGACGTCGTGGGCCACGCTCGGATACTCCTACGGCGCATGGTGCGCGGCGTCCCTGTCGATGCGCCACCCCGACGTCTTCGGGGCCGCCGTCGTGCTCCTCGGCTACTTCCGCCCGGACTTCAGCGCGGCGTACGACCCCCTGACGGCGGCGAGCGGGCGTGGCTACGACCTCGTCACGATGGCGCGCACGGCACCGCCGCCCGTGGCGATGTGGGTGCTGACCTCCCGCGAGGACCCGCTGTCGTACCCGACGACCTCGAAGTTCCTCAGCGTCGCCCGCAGCCCGCTCGACGTCACCGGCACCGTCCTCGCCCACGGCGGCCACCGCGACTCGGTGTTCACGCCGTACGTCCCGGCCGCCCTCGTGTGGCTGGCACAGACCCTGCCGGGCTTCCGTGCGTGAGCGCCGGCGCCGGATGCCGTCGCGCCGGGTCGCGGTGCTGATCGGGATCGCAGTCGTCATGGCGCTGGCGCTGGGCGGTGTCGTGCCCGGTCTCGGGACGACCGACGTGCTGCGTGAGTCCGGCCCAGCCACGAAACCGACTGTCACGAGCGGGATCCCGTCGGCGGGATCGTCGCCGACAGCATCTCCGACGCCGCCCGGACCGCTGACGGTCGTCGGGCTGGGGGACTCGGTGCCCTCGGCGGAGACGTGCGGATGCACGGGCTACGTCGAGCAGGTCGGTGAGCGGCTGGGGCGGCTGACGCACCGGAGCTGGGTGGTGCACAACGACGCGAACGGGGGCTGGACCACGGCGGACGTCGAGGACGACCTCTCGTCGCCCGCGACGCGCGACCACCTCGCGGACGCCGACCTCGTCATCGTCGAGGTGGGCGCCAACGACTTCGACCTCGACCGCGTCGACGACCAGGGCTGCTTCCCGGCCGCGGGGTCGGACTGCTGGTCCACCACCCTCGCCGGACTGCACGACGGCCTGACCCGGATCATCGCGGCGATAAGTCGTATCGACCACCGGCCCGACCTGCGCATCGCCCTCCTCGGCTACTGGAACGTCACGGTCGACGGCTCGGTGGGGCGGGCCCTCGGCGAGGACTTCGTCCTCGGCAGCGACTCGCTGACCCGGCTCGTCAACGACACGGTCCAGCAGGTGGCCGCGTCGACGGGCGCCGTCTACGTCGACGCGTACAGCCCGCTCAAGGGCGCGTCGGGCACCCGGGACCCGACGGGCGACCTGCTCGACGACGGCGACCACCCGAACGCGAACGGGCACGCACTGCTCTCCTCGGCCGTCGTGGACGAGCTGGCCACCGCGAGGTCGGTCGCAGCCTGGCGTGCAGCCCCCTGAGCGTCGACCGGAGTGCGGATGGACGGACAGGGTCATGCGTCATACCCATTCAACCGAGATCCCAACAACCGCAAGCGTGCCGGACCGCTGGGCGTTGACGGCGCACCCTCCGGTGCGGTTGCGTGGGGAGGCATGACCGTCATCGGCTTCCACTGCTCGCACGAGCAGATCGACCCCGCCCAGCTCCTCCAGGACGTCCGCGCGGCGCAGGACGCCGGCTTCACGGCTGCCATGTCGTCCGACCACATCTCGCCGTGGAGCAGCCGGCAGGGCGAGTCCGGGTACGCGTGGAGCTGGCTGGGCGCGGCCCTGGCGACCACGTCCCTGCCCTTCGGCGTCGTCACGGCTCCGGGGCAGCGCTACCACCCTGCCGTCACGGCACAGGCCATCGCGACGCTCGGGCAGATGTTCCCCGGACGCTTCTGGGCTGCCCTGGGGTCGGGCGAGGCCTCGAACGAGCGAGTGACCGGGGAGGTGTGGCCGCGCAAGGAGGTCCGTGACGCCCGCCTCCTCGAGTGCGTCGACGTCATCCGACGCCTTCTCTCCGGAGAGGAGGTCAGCCACGACGGCCTCGTCTCGGTCAACCGAGCGCGGCTCTGGACGCTGGCGGACCCGGTGCCCGACCTCGTCGGGCCGGCGGTGACCGCCGAGACGGCCGCGCGTCACGCCGGCTGGGCCGACGGCCTCATCACCGTGAACCAGCCGCCCGACACCCTGCGTCGCGTGCTGGGCGCCTATCGCGACGCCGGCGGCAAGGGTCCCGCACGCCTGCAGGTGCACGTCAGCTGGGCGCCCACGGAGGACGAGGCCCTGCACGTCGCCCACGACCAGTGGCGCAGCAACGTGATCGGGCCGCCGGTCGCGTGGGACACCGAGACCGTCGAGGCCTTCGACCTCATCGGCGAGAAGGTCTCGCCCGAGCAGGTCCGCGAGGCCGTGCTCGTCTCGTCCGACCTCGGGCGCCACGCCCAGTGGCTCCAGGACTACGTCGACATGGGCTGGGACGAGCTCTACGTCCACTTCGTCGGCCGGCACCAGGCCCCCTTCATCGACGCCTTCGGCACCACCGTGCTGCCGCGGCTGTCTCCGACGAGTCCGGTGGCACAGGGCGACGCGCCGCAGGGCGCACGGGAGGTGGCCTCATGAGGATGAGCGACACGGGCGACGTGTGGTGGAAGAACGCGGTCCTCTACTGCGCCGACATCGAGACGTTCCAGGACTCCGACGGTGACGGCGTGGGCGACCTGCGCGGGATGACCGACCGCATCGAGTACCTCGCCGACCTCGGCGTGACGTGCCTGTGGCTCATGCCGTTCTACCCGACGGCCCGCAAGGACGACGGCTACGACATCACCGACTTCTTCGGCGTCGACCCACGCCTCGGCACCCTGGGCGACTTCGTCGAGCTCGTGCGCACCGCCCGGGACCACGGCATCCGGGTCGTCGTCGACTTCGTCATGAACCACACGTCCGACCAGCACCCGTGGTTCAAGTCCGCGCGGCGCAGCCGCGAGGACCCGTACCGCGACTACTACGTGTGGAGCCGCACGAAGCCGCGGTCGAGCCCCAAGGACGTCGTCTTCCCGGACCAGGAGGACAGCATCTGGGAGCGGGACGAGAAGACGGGCGACTACTACCTCCACCACTTCTACAAGCACCAGCCCGACCTCAACGTCGCGAATCCGGCTGTCCAGGAGGAGATCTCACGGACGCTCGGCTTCTGGCTCGAGCTCGGGGTGTCCGGGTTCCGGGTGGATGCCGTGCCGTTCCTCTTCGCCCGCGACGGGGTGCCCGGCGTCGACGACGCGGATGCCTTCAACCCCGACCGCTACCTCGGTGACGTCCGGTCCTTCGTGACCCGCCGGGTGGGCGACGCCGTGCTCCTCGGCGAGGTCAACCTGCCCTACCCGGAGCAGCGCCGGTTCTTCGGCGGCGACGACGGGGACGGGCTCAACATGCAGTTCGACTTCATCGGGATGCAGCGCTTCTACCTCTCCCTGGCTCGCGGCGACGCCGGCCCGCTCGCCGCTGCGCTGCGCGAGAGGCCCCCGCTCGACATCACGAGCCAGTGGGCGAGCTTCGTGCGCAACCACGACGAGCTGACCCTCGACAAGCTCACCAAGAAGGAGCGGCACGAGGTCTTCGACGCCTTCGGGCCCGACCCCGACATGCAGCTCTACGACCGAGGTCTGCGACGCCGCCTCCCGCCCATGGTCAGCGGTGACGAGCGGAGGGTGCGGCTCGCGTACTCCCTGACGTTCTCGCTGCCCGGCACCCCGGTGCTCTTCTACGGCGAGGAGATCGGCATGGGCGAGAACCTCGACGTGCCGGGGCGGCTCGCGGTGCGCACCCCCATGCAGTGGACCTCCGCACCGAGCGGCGGCTTCTCGACCGCGACCCCGCGCCGCCTCACCCGGCCCATGCCCGACGGGGTCTGGGGACCGGAGCACGTCAACGTCTCCGACCAGCGACGGGACCCGGGCTCGCTGTGGTGGTTCGTGCGCAGTCTGGCCCGTCGCTACCGGCAGCTGCCCGAGAGCGGGTGGGCGACGGTCGAGGTGCTCGACCACCCCGTGCCGTCTGTCCTGGCGCACGTCAGCCGCTGCGACGACTGGGCCATGCTCGCCGTGCACAACCTCGGCGAGGAGGGAGCCGTCGTGCCGCTCACGGTGCCGGGTCTCCCGGCGGGCGCGCGGCTCGTCGACGTGCTCGGGGACCGGCCCGACCTCGACGTCTCGGCATCGGGGCGGGTCGAGATCGACCTCGAGGCCTACGGCTTCCGCTGGCTGCTCGTCGTACGCGACGGCGAGGACCCTCTCCTCTGAGGTTCTGCCCTGGGCGCCTCAGTGGTGGCGCAGGGCGGAGATGAGCTGTGACTTGTTCATGCTCGACCGGCCCTCGATGCCCACCTCGCGGGCGCGCTTCATCAGCTGGTCCTTCGTCATGTCCTCGTAGTCGCCCGCCCGGCCGCCCTTGCGGCTCACGGCGGAGCGAGAGCTCGCGGCAGCCGCGTTGGAGACGCGAGCAGCCTTCTCCTTGCTCGCCCCGTCGTCGCGCAGCGACTCGTAAAGATGCTTGTCCTTGACCGATGGTCCGGGTGTCCTGCGTGCCATGGTGCCTCCTTGGTCGAGACCTGCACCGTGCGCCTACCCACTCACCTCGCGCTCGACACGTCAGGTTGCACTCAGCCGTTGTTGCGTCTGGCGGCTCGGTCGCCCAGTGTCGCGAAGCGGTCGACGACGGGCGACCCGAGCCTCCGTCGTGCCTCGACGCCGTCGACGGTGTGCGCCCCAGCGCGTGACGGCGCGCTCGGCAGCAGCCGGCCCATGAGCCCCATCACGCGCGTCGTCGTCGCCGGCGCGAGGCCCCGCACCCGGATCCCGACCCACGCCAACGGCGTCAGCACGACCATCGGCCTACCGGCCAGCACCGCGTCCACGATGCGCCGAGCGGCTCGGTCGGCGTCGATCGAGAGCAGCGGGAGCGAGGCGGCGGGGGCGAACCACGCGTACTCGGCGGCGGGATCGCCGCCGAAACTCGCGTGCAGGTGTCCCCCGGTCCGCATCAGACCGGGGACGATCGTCGTGGCCGTGACGCCGCTACCGCTCAGGGCTGATGCGAGGCCGTCCGAGAAGCCGACGGCGGCGAACTTCGCCGTCGCGTACGGCAGCAGGTGCGGCGGAGACCATGCCGCCGACCGACGTCACCGTCCCGATCCTCCCGTGCCCCCGGCGACGCATGTGCGGCAGCACCGTCATGGCCGCATGGATGGGGCCCCAGGCCATGGTCTCGATGGCGTCCTCGAACTCGTGCAGGACCAGTGACTCGGCGGGAGCCGTCTGGATGATGCCGGCCGCCACGGTGACGAGGACCTCGATGGGGCCGATGGAGTGCTCGACGCGACCGACGAGGTCACCCACCTCGTGGCGGTCACGGACGTCGCAGCGCTCGGCGCGGACCGGCCCGAAGGCCTCCAGTGCTCTCGCCGCACCTCGACCTCCGCCACGTCCCGGGCCGCGACGACGACCAGGTGGCCACGTCTCAAGAGCTGCTCGGCGATGAGGAGACCGAGGCCTCGGGACGCGCCGAGAACGAGGGCCACGGGTCGCTCGGGGACGATCTCTTGGTTCGGGCACATGTTCGCTCCTCGCCTCCACCCCGACACCTGTCCACCCCTGGGTTTTCCCACGGGCGCGCATGGGTAGGACCGCGTCATGAAGGCACTGACCTGGCACGGCACCGAGGACGTTCGGGTGACCGACGTACGCGACCCCGTCATCGCTCACACCACCGACGCCGTCGTGCGTGTCACGTCGACGGCCATCTGCGGCTCCGACCTGCACCTCTACCGGGTGCTCGCGCCGTACCTGCAACCGGGAGACGTCCTCGGGCACGAGTTCATGGGGATCGTCGAGGAGATCGGTCCGGACGTGGCCACGCTCGCGGTCGGTGACCGCGTCGTCGTGCCGTTCAACATCTCGTGCGGCCGGTGCTGGATGTGCCAGCGAGGCCTCTTCGCGCAGTGCGAGACGACGCAGAACACCGACGCCGGTAAGGGCGCCAGTCTCTTCGGCTACACCAGCCTCTACGGCTCGGTGCCCGGCGGCCAGGCGGAGTACGTCCGCGTCCCCCACGCCGACTTCGGACCCATCGTCATCCCCGACGAGATGCCCGACGAGCGCTTCCTCTACCTCTCTGACATCCTGCCCACCGCCTGGCAGGCCGTGGAGTATGCCGACGTCAACGGCAACGACACCCTTGCCGTCCTCGGCCTGGGTCCGGTCGGACAGCTCGCGGTCCGGTCGGCGCTGCACCGTGGCGTCGGTCGGGTCATCGGCGTGGACCTCGTGGCGGATCGGGTCGAGAAGGCCCGAGCCTGGGGCGCCGAGGTCGTGGACGCCTCGGACACTGACGTCACCCAGGCCCTGCTCGAGCTCACGGACGGCCGGGGACCCGACGCGGTCATCGATGCCGTCGGCATGGAGGCTCACGGAAACCCGATGTCGGAGAAGGTCATCGGCGCGGCCAGCCGTCTCCCGAAGCCCATGGCCCGGGGTGCCGTCGAACGTTTTGGGATCGACCGGCTCGCCGCACTCCATACCGCGGTGTCGGCCGTGCGCCGCGGCGGCACGCTCTCGATCAGCGGCGTCTACGGCGGCGCGGTCGACCCCATGCCGATGATGGAGCTCTTCGACAAGGGCCTCACCATCCGCATGGGCCAGTGCCACGTGCGCCGGTGGAGCGACGAGCTGCTCGACATCGTCCGGACCGACGACGACGTGCTCGGCCTCGAGGATCTCGCGACGCACCACGGAAGCCTCGAGGACGCCCCTGACCTCTACCGGATCTTCCAGGAGAAACAGGACGCGTGCCTCAAGGTCGTCCTGCGGCCCTGAGAGGCCGCCTCACCATCCAGCAGCCGGGACCAGCACCGCACAGCAAGGAGACCACCGATGAGCGTGACGAGCTTCCAGGACCTGCCCCTCGCCGACCGTGACCGGGCGTGGGACGGCGACGCAGCCGAGAAGCGGGTGCGCGAGTGGGCCGGCGCCACGGGCGAGCCCAACGAGAAGTACCGCGACGCCCACGTCTGGTACGACGCCGACAACACGACGAACTTCACGGCATACAAGCTGCTCGTGGCCGACGTCGTCGACGGTCGGCTACGCGCCGTCCCGCGTGGGGTGATGGCCGCGGCCGCCGTCATGCAGGGGTCGCGGGGCGGAGTCGACCTGCCCGACCAGGACCGCGGCCGCGTGCGCAGCCACCTCGAGAAGTACTACGCCAAGATGGGCGAGGACGCGCCGTGGGAGCGCGACGACTGACCGACCGACCTCAGAAGACCGCGCCACCGCCGGTGACACCGAGGACAGTGCCCGACACGTAGCTCGCGTCCGCCGGGGACGCCAGGAAGACGTATGCCGGCGCGACCTCGCCCGGCTGGCCGGCGCGGCCCAGCGGGGTGTCCGCCCCGAACGTCTCGATCTTCTTGCTGTCACGTGTTGCGGGCTGCAGGGGCGTCCAGATCGGTCCCGGTGCCACGGCGTTCACGCGGATCCCCTTGGGGCCCAATGACGCCGCGAGATTGACGGTGAGGTTGTTGAGCGCTGCCTTGGTCGCCGCGTAGTCGAGCAGGGCCGGCGACGGGTCGTAGGCCTGGATCGAGGTCGTGTTGATGATCGCCGAGCCGGGCTGCAAATGCGGCAGCGCCGCCTGGCACAGCCAGATCACGGCGTGCAGGTTGGTGCGCAGCACACGCTCGACGTGCTCCGGCTGGAGGCCCACGAGCCCCTCGGGGCCGCGGTCCCAGTGGTAGCCGGCGTTGTTGACGAGGATGTCGAGGCCACCGAGCCCGCGCACCGCGTCGGCGACGGCGTGCATGCAGGCCTCGCGCTCGACGAGGTCACCGGGCACGAGCACGCCGGTGCGGCCTGCCTTCTCGATCCACCCGAGCGTGTCCTCGGCGTCGGACTGCTCCCCCGGCAGGTAGCTGATCGCGACGTCGGCACCCTCGCGGGCGTAGGCGATGGCGACCGCGCGTCCGATCCCGGAGTCGCCACCGGTGATGAGCGCTCGCTTGCCCTCGAGCCTGCCGTGCCCGACGTAGGTCTCCTCGCCGTGGTCGGGCACGGGACGCATCTCGCTCGTCAGCCCGGGCGGCTCCTGCTGCTGGGCGGGGAATCCACCCTCGTCGTCATGGCGCACCATGCTCTCGGCGCGGTCGGCGATCTTGGACACGGTCGGTCCTTCCAGTGGGGAGCGGTACGCCCTCCCCCTACCCGTCGCGGGCAGGGTGACGCGGTCAGTCGTCTGAGGTCGTCACGTCGTGCGGCATTCCCACCGGCTTGGACTCAGGGGAGCCGCGCTCACGCAGGTAGATCGCGAAGACGGCCATCGAGCCGATGGCCAGCATCTCGGACTGCCAGTTCTGAAGGGTCCGCGACCAGAAGTCCGGACCCGCGACGTAGTCCCCGAGACCGATCGGGTCGCGCAGATCGCGCATCCGCTGCTGGTTCTCGGCCACCCGCCCGGTCACGGCCTGGGCGCACCACGACAGCACGAAGACGACGCCCATGACCAGCAGGAGCGAGTGGGAGTAGACCGAGCGGCGCCATCCGCCCCGCTGGGCCCACCTCGGTGAGTCGGGCCGCGCAAACCGACCGACGAGCTGCTCCTCGTCGGAGCCGCGCCCCTCGTCACCCGGCTTCTTCGACTCCGACGAACCCCTCTGGACGAGCCAGATCGTCAGCAGGATGTAGAGGGTGAACTGGAGGTACTCCGACTGCCAGTTCTCGAGCAGATCCACGGCAAAGGACGACGACGTCACGTAACGGAGCATCGAGATCTGTTGCAGCCCAATGGTTCTCGCAGTCTCGTCGTACTCGGCCAGTCCGGAGATGGCTTGGCCGACGACGAAGACCAGCAGAAGCACACCGAAGACGATGGTCAGGCTGTTGTGCTGCCACGCGGCCTTCACGCCGCCGCGGTGCCCGGTGCTCATCGACCCATCACCCCGACGGCAAAGGCCAGCACGAAGCCTGTGGCGATGACGACGCAGTAGAGGAGGAACATCACCTTCACGTCAGTCTCCCTCGACGGGACAGCGGTACGGCACGGCGTCGTCGGACGACGCGCGTGTGCATCCCGCGGCCGTCACCAGCCAGCCGGTGTCGAATCTCGCCAGAAAGACCACCTGGCCCGACAGGACCACCTGGGCGGAGTCGATGGCGACGGTGACGGTCCGGATGCTGTCAGGAGCACGCAGACGAGCGTCCCGCAGGCCTGCGGCGCAGTCTCCCGCATCGTCTGCCAGCCGCTCCACGGTGCGCGGGGCGAGCAGTGTGCACGCTGCCGCCGGGTCCGACCCGGCCAGGCCGAGGAATCGCTGTGTCACCGCCGTCACCTCCGGCTCGTCGGCGGTTGAGCAGGCCGTCAGGGAGAGGCCGGCGACGACGGCGACAAGGGCGGGACACGTGACGCGCACATGGTGGGCGTACCCGACCCCTGCGCCAACCAAACACGAGCGGTTCCCAGTGGACACAAGCGAACTCAGTGGCCGCATCCGACGGCATCCCGACGGTTGCGAAAACCGTGCTCGCGTGGCACTGTCGAAAGGTCTGAGCGGTCCAATCACAGCGCCGACTCCGTCACCGCACCCCGGAGATGAGTCATGTCGCAGCGCCCTCAGCACCCCCGGATGTCGTTCGCCGAGCGCGACGTGGAGACGTCCGAGCTCTTCCGCCGTCTCGCGGCCACCGACACACCGGAGGAGTCGGAGCAGGTCGTGGAGCAGATCGTGCACCTCTATCTCGACCTCTGCGCCTCCATGGCCGGCCGCTACGACGGACGCGGTGTCGAGCACGAGGACCTCGTCCAGGTCGCCCGGCTGGCCCTCGTCAAGGCCGTCCGTCGCTACGAGCCGGGCCACGCCCCGTCCTTCGCCGCCTACGCGGTGCCCACGATCTCCGGCGAGCTCAAGCGGTGGTTCCGTGACCGCGGGTGGGTCGTGCGGCCGCCCCGGCGTCTGCAGGAGCTGCGCGCCAACCTGCAGTCCGTGCGTTCCCGACTCGAGCAGGAGCTCGGCGCCACGCCCACGGACGCCGAGCTGGCCGAGGCGGTCGGGGCGACCGTCGAGGAGGTCCGCGAGGTGGCCACAGCAGCCACTGGCTTCCGCCCGCTGTCGCTCGACTGCAGCCCCTCCGACGAGGATCGGCCGGGCCTCGCGGCGTTTCTCGCGGCGGACGACGATGGTCTCGCCGGTGCGGACGACCGCGTGTGCCTCGCCGAGGCCCTGACCGAGCTCGACGACGACGAGCGCGAGCTGCTCCTCATGCGCTACGTCGAGGGCATGACCCAGCGCGAGATCGGCGAGGCGCGCGGCGTCAGCCAGATGCAGGTGTCACGGACCCTGCGCCGCATCACGGTGCGCCTCCACGACCAGCTCACCGAGCACGATCCCGACTCGCACGAGCCGCCTGACGTCACCGACGAGATGAGCACCGCCTCGTGAGGGGCTGAGCCCGAGCCGTCTCATTCCGCGGCGGGCTCGCGCCGCGGACGGTCACCGGCGATCGGCGGCAGCGCCCCGGTGTCGGCCACCTGCAGGGCCACCTCGTGCAGCTTGCGGTTGGAGTTCTGGCTCGCCATCCGGAGCAGCCCGAATGCCTGGTCGCGCGTGACGCGGTGCCGGGCCATGAGCACGCCCATGGCCACGCCGATCTCGCGGTTGGACAGCAGGGCTTTCTGGAGGTTCTCGACCCGCTCCTGGTT
Organism: Terrabacter sp. Soil810; assembly: GCF_001429645.1. NCBI lineage: Bacteria > Bacillati > Actinomycetota > Actinomycetes > Micrococcales > Intrasporangiaceae > Terrabacter > Terrabacter sp. Soil810. Next base: position 248,826 of record NZ_LMSW01000011.1, on the reverse strand, counting down.
GGCCGTCAGCGCGACGGCCAGTGCGCCGTGCGTCGCCAGCATCAGCCCGACGAGCTCGGACCGTTCTCCGAAGGCGGCCACCTCGTCGGAGTAGATGTTGAGGCCGTCGACGCGGTCGCCGATGTCGTGGCCGAGCCGGTAGGACAGCATGCTGCGCATGCCGAGCTCTCTCGACACCCGCTCGCCGTACTCGGGCCACCGGTCGTCGTACCGCAGGTCGCGTGGGCGGTAGAGCGTGTCGTCGACGATGGCATCGAGGCACGGCCCGGAGCCGACGGCGTACTGGATCGCGTCGGCCCGACGGGCGATGTCGTCGGTGGCGGCCACGGTGCGGAAACGGTCGTGCTCGTAGCTCGTGACGCTCGCCCACCTCGCGCCCGGCACGCGCTCGACGGCAGCCCGGGCGAGCGCGTCGAGGGTGTCGTCGGGACCCATGGAGCCGAGGTCCGACCCGAGCGTCGCGAACGTCTCGGCGACGTCGCGGAGTGCATCGTCACCCGGTGCCGGCTCGTCCACGCCCAAGGCTTCCACCACGCTTCCTTCTCCGTCGACCGTAGCCCCCGATGCACCGTGTGGCGAGGAATCACGGACCGGCGATGCTCGGGTTGCACGTGTGCACCGCCGGCGGTGCAATGGACACAGCGTGCCATGCGTCCCGGGGCGTCTGCTGCGCAGGTCTGCCGGCCGAAAAAGGAGCCGGCAGGCCGCAGGAGCCGGGTGGCGTGGACGAGAACGTCCGGGTCTANCCGGGTCTCGCCGGGTCTCGCCGGGTCTCGCCGGGTCTCGCCGGGTCTCGCCGGGTCTCGCCGCGCCCGATCGTCGGCCCCCGGCGATCGGCGGGCCACCGTGGCGGGTAGGTCATCATGAGGCCCACCCCGAGGAGCAAACCCCGCATGTCGTCATGTCGATCAACCTGATCTACCTCATCGCCGGTCTGGCGATGTTGCTCGCGGCCGTGCTCCCGGCTGTCCTCGACCGGTATGCCGTGTCGGCCGCGATGGTGCTCCTCGTCCTCGGCATGGGCATCGGCCTGCTGCCCCTGCCCGAGGGGATGCGCCTCGACCCCGTGGTGATCCGGCCCCAGGTGGAGCGGGTCACCGAGTTCACCATCCTCGTCGCGCTGATGGGCGTCGGCCTCGCTATCGACCGCTCCTTCGACTGGCGCAGCCGCTCGTCGTGGGCGTCGTGGTCCCCGACGTGGCGTCTGCTCGCCATCGCGATGCCCCTGACGATCGCGTCGGTGGCACTGCTCGGCTGGGGCCTCGGGGTCGCCCCGGCCGCCGCGCTGCTGCTCGGCGCCGCACTCGCCCCGACCGACCCGGTGCTCGCGAGCGACGTCCAGGTCGAGGGGCCGCGCGTCGACGGCGAGAACGCCGTCGAGACCTCGGACGACCCGGGTGACTCGACCGGCGACGGGGTGGACGACGACGAGGAGGCACTCGGCGAGCCCGTGGACGAGAAGGACGACGTCCGTTTCGCGCTCACCTCCGAGGCAGGCCTCAACGACGGACTGGCCTTCCCGTTCGTCACCGCAGCCATCCTGCTCGCCTCGGCCGGCAGCGTCTCGTCGTGGGGCCTGCACTGGCTGGCATGGGACCTCGTCGGCAAGGTCGTCATCGGCGTCCTCGTCGGCGTCGCCGTCGGCTGGGGCCTGGCCAAGGTCGCGTTCCGGTCGCCGCGCCGCTCGCTGCGCCTCGCCGAGCAGGGCGAGCCCCTCCTCGCTCTCGCCGCCCTCGTCATGACCTACGGCCTGAGCCAGCTCGTCGGTGGCTACGGCTTCCTCTCGGTCTTCGCGTGCGGCATGACCCTGCGTGCGGCCGAGCGCAACCACCGTTACCACCGGACGATGCACGAGGTCGTGCAGCGCCTCGAGCGGCTGCTGACCCTCATCATCCTGCTCATGCTCGGCATGGCGATGACCAAGGGTGTGCTCGGTGAGCTCGACTGGCGCGGTGTCCTCATCGCGGTCGCCCTCGTCTTCGTGGTGCGCCCGCTCTCCGGCTGGGCGAGCCTGCGACTGCGCGCGCGTCCCGCCGACCTCCCGGGTGGCCTCGGCCGGCGCGAGACCCTCGCGACCGCGTTCTTCGGGGTGCGCGGCATCGGCTCGCTCTACTACCTCGCCTTCGCCGCGGGCGAGCACGCCTTCGCGGACGAGCGGTGGCTGTGGTCGACGATCGCGTTCACCATCCTGCTGTCGGTCATGGTGCACGGCACGCTCGCCACGCCCGTGATGCGCTACCTCGAGCGCCGTCGCGAGCGCGGCGGGGTCGCCCGGCCCGCCTGACGGCATACGCCCCCACGCCCCCGGGTCCGGCGAAACCTCGCATACCTCGCGGGATCCGCCGGAACGGTGTGGCCCGGCCGCCACCCGGGTATGGGACGGGTGGAGGCTCCAGACCAGCGGCCCCCCGAACCCGCGCCGGCGCCCCCTCCATCGGTGCGTCGGGCGGCGTGCACCGAGAGGCACCCGGTTTGAGCCCCGTCATCGCATCCGTCCCCGCAGGCCACGTCTACGTCCGCCACCTCGCCCCTCCCGACGGCGACACGACGGTGACGAGGCTGCCGGACCCTCGTCCGCGTGCCGACGTGCCCGACGCGCAGTGGTGGCCTCCGCGCATGCTCGAGCCCGGCTGGGTCGACGCGCACGCGGGTGAGTTCGACGTCATGCACGTCCACTTCGGCTTCGATGCCGTGGCTCCCGACGACCTCTCGCAGGTCGTGTCGAGCCTGCGGCGCCACGGCCGACCCCTCGTGCTCACGGTGCACGACCTGCGCAACCCGCACCACCACGAGCGGGACCTGCACGACGCGCAGCTAGGGGTCCTCGTCGAGGCGGCGGACGCCGTGCTGACCCTCACCCCCGGGGCTGCGGCGGAGATCGCCGAGCGGTGGGGCCGCGAGGCCCGCGTCGTCCCCCATCCGCACGTCGTCGACGAGCCGCTCATCTCCCGGCCGCGGGTCCCCCACTCCGGCTTCGTGATCGGCGTCCACGCCAAGAGCCTCCGCGCGGGCATGGACCCCCTACCGGTCATCGAGGAGATCGTCGCCACGCTTCCCGACCTCCCGGGCGCCCGGCTCCGCGTCGATGCGCACACCGACGTCATGACACCCGGCCACCCCCGACACGCCACCGACCTCGAGCCCCGGCTCCGCGAGCTCGCCGCCGCGGACCACGTCGAGCTGCACGTGCACGACTACTTCAGCGACGACGAGCTCTGGGACTACCTCCAGTCTCTCGACGTGTCGGTGCTGCCGTACCGGTTCGGCACGCACTCGGGCTGGCTCGAGGCCTGCCACGATCTCGGGACCACCGTCGTGGCACCCGACTGCGGCCACTACGCCGACCAGCGCCCGTGTCTGCTCTACGGCGCACCCGGTTCCGGCTTCGACAGCGGTGCACCGCCGCTGCGCGACACCCTCGTTCGCGCCTACCGCGACCGTCCGTCGTGGCGGGCCCGGCCGGAGGAGCGCAGACGCGAGCGCCACGAGGTCTCGCGCGCGCACGAGCAGGTGTATGCCGCCGTGCTGGCCACCGCAGCGAAGCGGGGTGTGGCGTGCGCATCGTGATCCTCGCGGCGGCCAAGCACCCGATCGCGGAGCCGTTCGCGGGTGGACTGGAGTCGCTCACCTGGCACCTCGTCCGGGGGCTGCGGGCTCGAGGTGTCGACGTGTCGTTCTTCGCCGGGCCGGGCAGCGACCCGGGGCTCGGAGCGACCGAGCTCGACGTCGCACCCCTGCGGCTCAGCGACACGGCCCGGAGCGACACGTCGATGGTCCCCGAAGTGTGGCTGCGCGAGCACCACGCGTACCTGCAGGTCATGCTGGCGCTCCAGCGACGCCCCGACGTCGCGGTGGTGCACAACAACAGCCTCCACCACCTCCCGGTCGCGATGGCCGACTCACTGCCGTCGCCCGTGCTGACCACCCTTCACACCCCGCCCACGCCGTGGCTCGAACCCGCCATCGAAATCAGCTCCCGATCGCGGAACCCCTTGCGCCACAGCCACTTCGTCGCCGTCAGCGAGCACACCGCGAGATCGTGGGCCCACGTCACCCCGGCTCACGTCGTGCACAACGGGGTCGACGTCGACCGGTGGGTCCCCGGACCCGGCGGTGACGACCTCGTGTGGGTGGGCCGCCTCGTGCCGGAGAAGGCCCCGCACCGGGCCATCGCCATGGCGCGGGCGGCCGGCCGTCGGCTGCGCATCGCCGGGCCGGTCGGCGACGCGGGCTACTTCGCCCGGCACGTCGCGGGTGAGCTGGGCGACGACGTCGACTACGTCGGCCACCTCGACACCGACGGCCTCGTCGCCCTCGTCGGCTCGAGCGCGGCGATGCTCGTGACGCCGGAGTGGGACGAGCCGTACGGCCTCGTCGCCGCGGAGTCCCTCGCCTGCGGCACCCCCGTCGTGGCCCTCGACCGCGGCGGGCTCCGCGAGTTCGTCGTTCCCGGCGTCGGGGTGCTGCTCCACCGCGACCGTGACGACGCGGCGGCCGCCGAGGCCGTGTCCGCCGCGGTCGACCTCGACCGCGGGGCCTGTCGGTCGCACGCCGTCGCGGCCTGCTCGATCGACCGCATGGTCGAGAGCTACCTCGCCGTCTACGAGTCACTCCCCGCGCTGTCGGGCGCGGCATGATCGGCTACTACGTCCATCACCAGGGACTCGGCCACCTCACGCGTCTGCAGGCGATCGCAGAGCACCTGCGGGCGCCGGTCACCGGGATCAGCTCGCTGCCCGCACCCGAGGGGTGGGCTTCGGACTGGCTGCACCTCGACCGTGACGACCGGATGCCGGCGGCCGATGTCACCGGGGCCGACCCCACGGCGGGTGGCGTGCTGCACTGGGTGCCGCGGCACGACCTCGGGCTGGCGGGTCGGGCGGCTGCCCTGACCGCATGGGTCGCCCGGACGCGCCCGTCGCTCGTCGTCGTCGACGTGTCCGTCGAGGTCACGGCGCTCCTCCGGCTCTGCGGGGTGCCGGTCGTCGTGGTCGCGATGCCGGGAGAGCGCACCGACCGCGCCCACGCCCTCGCGTACGACCTCGCCGACGCCCTGCTCGCACCCTGGCCGGAAGCAGCCCACGCCGGAGAGTGGCCCGCGGCCCGGCGCGCCAGGCTGTGGGCGGTCGGCGGCATGTCGCGCTTCGACGGTCGGGTCCCCCCGAGCCGACGCCCGTCCGTCAGGCCCGCGACGCGCCGCGTCCTCGTTCTCTGGGGCGGGGGCGGACGGTCCACGTCGGCTGCCGAGGTCGCCGCGGCCTGTGCCGCCACACCCGGCTGGGAGTGGGTCGAGCGCGGGCCGGGTTCGCCGTCACCCGACCTCTGGGCCGAGCTCGCATCCGCGGACGTCGTCGTCACGCACGGTGGCCAGAACGCGGTCGCCGAGGTCGCCGCGGCCCGACGCCCCGCGGTCGTCGTGGCCCAGCCGCGCCCGTTCGACGAGCAGGTCGCCACGGCTGCCGCCGTCGACCGGCTCGGTGTCGCCGTCGGCGTCCCCACCTGGCCGCACGCGTCGGCGTGGCCCGGTCTGCTCGAGCGGGCCCTCGACCGTGGCGGGGAGGGCTGGCGCCGGTGGTCGACCGGTCACGGGGCGGCCTCGGCCGCAGCGAGGATCGACGAGCTCGCCGACGAGCACGGCCGGGTGGCTCACGACGTCCGGACGGCATCGTGATCCGTCCGGAATCCGCCCGGGCCGCGGCACGGGCGGAGGCATCGCGGGACGAGCGGCGCCCCGTCGTGGCCGTCGTGACGATCGTGCACGGGCGCCACGCCCACCTCGAGCGCCAGCTGTGGGGCCTGCGGCGGCAGACCCGACCACCCGACACCCACGTGGTCGTCGCCATGGACGACCCCGACGTCGCGGCGCTGGCCACGGCCCAGGCCGGGGACTGGGAGGTACGCGTCCCGCGTCTGCCGAGACGGGAGGGACACCTGCCCCTGGCGGCTGCGCGCAACCTCGGCGTCGACGTCGCCGCCCGCGCCGGTGCCGAGCACGTCGTGCTCCTCGACGTCGACTGCATCCCCTCGCCCGGGCTCGTCGAGCGGTATGCCGCCGTGCTGGACGACGAGCGCAGGCGGACTCCCGAGCAGGGCGGGACGCCGCTCGTCCTGTCGGGCGAGGTGGCCTATCTCCCTCCCCCGCCGGCCGGACACGACTACCGCGACCTCGACCTGGCGGCCCTGGCTGCACCGCACCCGGGTCGGCCGGTCCTGGCGACGGACGAGGTGCGGCCCGCCGACGACCTGCGCCTCTTCTGGTCCCTCTCGTTCGCCCTGACCGTGCGTTCGTGGGAGGCGGTCGGGGGCTTCGACGAGGCCTACGTCGGCTACGGCGGCGAGGACACCGACTTCGGCCAGCGCCTCGGTGCCGCAGGTGGGAGCCTCCTCTGGGTCGGGGGCGCCAGAGCGCACCACCAGCACCACCCCACGACGTCGCCGCCCGTGCAGCACGTGCACGACGTCGTCGCCAACGCCAACCGCTTCGCGCAGCGATGGGGCTGGTGGCCGATGGAGGGCTGGCTCGACGCGTTCGCCGCGCTGGGGCTCGCCCGGCGAGCGCCCGACGGCCAGTGGCAGGTCAGCGGGCCAGGACGACCGTGCTGAGGGCGTGCTCGACGACGGCCCGGCTCGTCGAACCGAGGGCCATCCCGGCGAACCCGCCGCTCCCGGTCGCTCCCAGGACGACGGCGTCCGCCACCGCGGACAGGCCGATCAGCTGCTCGGCAGCGTGGCCCGAGAGCACCTTCTGCTCGACGACGACGTCCGGGAAGTCGTCGGTCACCTCGTCCACGACCTCCCCGAGGTAGGCTCGGGTGGCCTCCTCGGGGTCGGCCGTGAACCACCACGGCGACGCACCGACACGCTCGGGCGGCGCCAGCGGGTAGAGGTGCCACACGGCAACCGCGACGACCACGGAGCCCTTGGCGCGTGCATCGGCACAGGCCCAGCGCAGCGCGTTCCGGCTCTGCTTCGAGCCGTCCACGCCCACGACGATCCTGCCCATCTGCCGAGCCGCGTCGACCCCCGACGCCCCGTCGGCCCGTGCCGCCGCACTGGGCGCCTCGGAGGTCGCCGGACTGGGCTCGGGCCGTGTCGTCTCGTCCATCGTGCTCACCTCTGTGCCCAGCGTCCGCCCCGGACACGGGCGCGCGACAGGTGCGTCGGTCCTGTCCGTTCCGGGACCTTGGTCCCGACACCCGGCGACCTTCGGCCGTGGCACCGGGCGGCCCGTCACGCGCACGATCGAGGCAGCGCCGCGCCCGACGGCGTCGACCAGGGAGAGCACCATGTGCACCGTCCTCATCACGTACTCCACCCCACCGCCACCGCCTGACACCGTCCCCCAGGTCACCGGCGAGAGCCCGTCCGGTGCGGGCACCGACGCGACGGCCGGGCCGGACTCCTCCTTCGCGGCGACGACCGCCGGCATCGACGAGGCCATCGCCGCCGCGATCGCCGACGAGCTCGCCCATGCCGGGCACCGGGTCACGTGTCGCCCCTGCGTGGCCATCACGTCGACGGACGGCTTCGAGCTCGTCGTCTCGGTCGACCACCTGCACGTCAGCCACTGGAGCGGGAGACCCTCGGTGCCCATCCGGCCGACCGAGCCGCCCGACGGCGGGACCGCGGTCGGGCCGGAGGACGGCCGGTCGACGATCCCGATGACCTGGTGCGCCGACTGGCGCGCGGTCGACGCGTGGGCCCGGAGCGTCGGCGACCACCTCGCCCACTTCCTCGAGCTGCGCACCGAGCTGGCCCGGGTCCGGGCCGAGCTCGACCGGTGTCGCGCCATGCTGCGCGCCGTGACGCCCGAGCCGAGGCACGTCAGCGCCGTCGAGCTGGGCCGCCCGGTCGGGCGTGACACCTCCCGCATCCACCGCCCGCAGTACCTGGCCTCGGCCGGCCCGACCTCGAGGACCTGACATGACGACGACGTCCGGACAGCACCCAACAGGCGAGGGCACCGACGGCACCCGCCGGTCGCCCGGGAGCGACCGCGCCGAGCAGCCGCACGGGCAGCGGTCGAGCCGGCGGATCAACTACGCCGACCTGACGCCCGCCGAGTCCCAGGCCCTCCTCGAGTCCCGCGACGTCGGCCGGATCGGGTGGAACGCGGGCCACGGACCGCAGATCTTCCCGATCAGCTACGCGTGCGCGGCCGACCTCATCGTCTTCCGCACGTCGCCCTTCGGGGTGCTCTCCGAGCTCGTGCGCCCGACCCAGGTCGTCTTCGAGGTGGACGACCTCGACGACACCGCGCACACGGGGTGGAGCGTCATCGCCCGCGGTCGCGCGCAGGCCGTCGCGTCGCCCGCCCTGCTGACGCACCTGTGGACCGTCGAGGGCGCCGAGCCTTGGGCCGGAGGCGTGCGCAACGTCTTCATCGGCATCAGCGTCGAGCGGATCACCGGCCGCTCCTTCGGGTCGCAGCGGGTCCCGCCCGCCGCGCGACGCAGTGCCCGCTGAGCACCGCTCGCGACCTGCCCCAACGACCCACCGGCCGGACCGCGCGGGCCTAGCCTTGGGTGATGACGGCGACGCGCACCACCGGTCGACGGGTGCGGGCACCCGCTGGCCCGGCGCGGACGGCACGTTGATGGTCGAGCGACGGTCGTCCTCGCCCAGTCCCTCCGGTTCGCACCCGGTGGGGTCGGTGGTGGGGTCGGTGGGCTCGGCGGAGGACCGCCTCCGTGGTCTGCTCGCCGCCAACCGCTCCGTCGTCTCCGAGCTCGCCCTGCCCGCGGTGCTGAGGCGCATCGTGGAGGCCGCCCGGACGGTCGCGGGCGCCCGCTACGCCGCGCTCGGGGTCATCGGCGTCGACGGCCGGCTCGAGCAGTTCATCCACTCGGGCATGGATCCCGACGTGGTCGAGCGGATCGGCCACCTGCCCACCGGTCGGGGGGTGCTGGGCGCGGTCATCGAGGAGCCCGAGCCGATCCGGTTGCACGCCATCTCGGACGACCCGCGATCCGTCGGCTTCCCTGCCGGACACCCGCCCATGCACGGCTTCCTCGGCGTCCCGGTGCGCTCGCGCGGCGAGGTCTTCGGCAACCTCTACTTCGCCGAGCGACTCGACGGCTCGGACTTCACCTCCGACGACGAGGACCTCGTCGTCGCCCTGGCGGCCAGTGCCGGCGTGGCCATCGAGAACGCCCGCCTCTACGAGGAGTCCCGGCGACGGCAGGAGTGGCTGCGCGCCTCGGCCGAGATCAGCCGCGACCTGCTGCGGCCCGGCCTGGGGGACGACGTGCTCGTCCGCATCGCCGACGCGGTGCTGCGCCTGGCCGACGCCGACGTCGTCACCCTCGACTTCCCCGAGCACGGTGCCGTCGTCCCCACCGGCACCGACGGACCGCTCGCGCATGCCGTCCGGCTCGTCGTCGAGGTCGCGCGCGGCCTGGGCGCGAACGACCTCGTCGGGACGTCCTACCGCTCGGGCCCGTCCCTGGCCGGCACGGCGATGCGCGAGCGGCGGGCGGTACTCGCCGAGACGCCGGGGCCGGCCGACCCGACTCTCGCCTCGGTCGCCGAGGACGGCTCGGGCGGACCGGCCATGGCGTGCCCCCTCGTCGGCGAGGCGGGCGTGCGCGGCGCCGTCGTCGTCGCCCGACGGGCGGGGAGCCGTCCCTTCACGCCCGCGGACGTCGAGATGGCCGAGCAGCTCGCGACCCACGCGGCCCTCGCGCTCGAGCTCGCGGACGGCCGCGCGGACGAGGAGCGCGTCGCCGTGCTCGAGGACCGCCACCGGATCGCCCGCGACCTCCACGACCACGTCATCCAGCGCATCTTCGCCACGGCGCTGACGCTCCAGGCGGCCAGCGAGCGCGCGGCCGACACCGCGGTGCGCGGGACCCTCGGCCGTGCCGTCGAGGATCTCGACGAGACGATCCGGACGATCCGCGCGTCGATCTTCGAGCTCCAGGAGCCGCCGTCGTCGCCCGACGCACGCGCCGTGCTGCTCGAGGTCGTGTCCGCCGCCACCGCGGGCGTCGGCGTCGAGCCGACCCTGCGGCTCGAGGGCCCCGTCGCCACCGTCATCGACCCGGTCCTGCTCCACGACGTCACGGCGGTGCTCCGCGAGGCCCTGACCAACGTCGTCAAGCACGCCCGCTGCACGGCGGTCAACGTCCGCGTCGCCGTCACGGCCGAGGAGGTCACGGTCGAGGTGACCGACGACGGCCCCGCCACGCGGGGCCACGACGGCGGCCCGTCCGGCNNNGGAGCACCGGGAGCACCGGGAGCACCGGGAGCACCGGGAGCACCGGGAGCACCGGGAGCACCGACCGGGCCGACCGACCGCTCGAGCGCCGGCACCGCGGCCTCGCCAACCTCACGAGCCGTGCCCGCCACCGCGGAGGGGACTGCACGCTCACGACCGACGAGAGGGAGACGGTACTGACATGGACCGCCCTGCTGAGCCCGTGACGACCCCGATCACCGTGTTCCTGCTCGACGACCACGAGATCGTGCGACGCGGCCTCGTCGACCTGCTCGAGTCGCACGACGGGTTCCGGGTCGTCGGAGAGGCCGGCACCGCCGCGGAGGCGCTGCGTCGCATCCCCACGCTCGCCCCGCAGGTGGCGCTGCTCGACGCGCGCCTGCCCGACGGGAGCGGCATCGACGTGTGCCGCGACGTGCAGGTGACCAGCCCCGGCACCCGCTGTCTCATCCTCACCTCCTACGACGACGACGACGCCCTCTTCGCCGCCGTCATGGCGGGCGCCTCGGGATACCTGCTCAAGCAGATCCGCGGCACCTCGCTGACCGAGGCGGTGGCGCACGTCGCGGCCGGTCACTCGCTCATCGACCCTGCACTCGTCGAGCGCCTCCTCGAGCGGATCCGCCGACCCCAGGGCGACGGCCCGGCGAACGGCACGGGCACGCACGCGCCGGGACGGAGTGGCCCGGCCCGGCCGGGTTCGCGCACCGACACCCTGACCGACCGGGAGCAGGAGATCCTCACCCTCATCGCCGAGGGGCTGACCAACCGCCAGATCGGCGAGCGCCTGCACCTCGCCGAGAAGACCGTCAAGAACTACGTGTCGGGCCTGCTCGCCAAGCTCGGCTTCGCGCGGCGCACCCAGGCCGCGGTGTACGGCGCCCAGCACGGCGCGGAGCCGGCGGAGCGTGGCGAACGCCCGTGACGGCATACGCGAGCCGGCGGCTGTAACGGAAGGGCGTGGGCCGCGATGGTATGGGTGAGGCGGCACCCGATCCCCCGAGCGGGTGCCGTCTCGCTGTCTGCCCGGCACCTCGACCCGAGAGCGACGCCACCGCCGCCCCTGACTGGTTGAAGGGCGACGATGCCGCCAGGTGACGTGTACCCAGCCCGGTCATCCTCAGTCGCGGCGGACCGAGAGGGGCCGCCCCGATCGGCCCGGTCGCGCAGCCCGCTCGGCACCACGGGTCGGGAGTGTCCCCTAGGCTGGTCAGGCGCCATTCGCGGTCGAGCAGAGGCCGCCGGCGGGGTACCAGTAGGAGTTTTCGCATGGAGCCACACGTCGTGGCGGGCACCTCGCCCAGAGACGGGGTCGACACGGTCTTCGGAGCGGCCGACGACACCGATGACCACCTGACACCCGTCGAGACCTACCTCCTCGAGGCCCTCGAGCGGCTCGACGCCGCCGAGTCCCGAGCCCTCCAGCTCGAGGCCGCCCTCGCCCACAGCCGTGACATCGGCGCCGCCATCGGCATCCTCATGGCGCTGCGCCGCCTCACCCGCGAGGAGGCGTTCGACGACCTCCGCCGAGCCAGCATGGCCCGCAACGTCAAGCTGCACCTGCTCGCCCTGGAGGTCGTCGAGACCGGGTCGATCAGCCGAGGCTGACCCGCGCGAAGTGCGCTCCGGCCATGCTCCGACCATGCTCCGACCATGCTCCGACCATGCTCCGGCCACGCTCCGGCACACGGTGCTTCTGCTGGAGGCTCCGGAGCGGCATGATGGCGCTCGGTGACCTGCGCACGACGCCAGGCCGGGAGGAGCACGATGCAGCCGGACGGCGCCGCCGCACAGGAGCCGCGACCGCAGGCCGCGCCGGACCCGTCACCCGCCCCACAGGACGGGCAGCGCCGCAGCCAGGTGCGCCGTGAGCTGGGATCGGGCTTCCGCCGCTCACTCGGCCTCACGGCGCTCGGCACCCTCCTGCCGGGTGCGGGTCTGACGCAGACCCGGAGCCGCTGGGTCGGCTGGACCATCCTCGGCGTCACCCTGGCCGCCCTCGCCGTCGGCGCGTACGGCCTGCTCACCCAGGGCGCCACGAGCGCCGCGCTCATGGTCGTCGCGCGACCCGGTCTGCTCCGCGGCGCCGTGATCGTCATCGCGCTGTGGGGACTCGTCTGGTGCGCGTCGATCGTCCTCACCGCCGTCCAGGCCCGACCCGGCACGCTCGACCGGGCCCGTACCCGCCTGCTCGCAGCCTTCACGACCCTCATGGTGCTCGTGGTCGGCGGCGGGGCCTGGACGGCGGCGGACTACGCCCTCATCACCCAGGACACCGTCGAGGTCGTCTTCTCGGCGCCACCGGCGCGACCCGGCGTCGGCGCGAAGGTCGTCGAGGGCGACGACCCGTGGGCTGAGCAGGCCCGGGTCAACCTCCTGCTGCTCGGCTCCGACGCGGGCTCCGACCGCGTCGGCACCCGCACGGACTCGATGATCGTCGCGAGCATCGACACGCGCTCCGGGCGCACGACGCTCATCTCGATGCCCCGCAACCTGCTCAAGGCGCCGCTCGCCCCCGGCAGCCCCCTCCTCGCCCGCTACCCGTCCGGCCGCTTCGGCTCCCCCGAGCGATCCTGCGCCCAGAACGAGCCCGGCGTGACCGGCCAGTGCATGCTCACCAACCTCTACAACGAGGCGGAGGCGTATGCCGTCGACCACCCGGGCGCGTATCCCCAAGGCGTCGTGCCGGGCCGGGAGGAGATCCGCGGCGCCGTCCAGCAGATCGTCGGGCTCACGATCGACCACGTCGTCGTCATCGACCTCAAGGGCTTCTCCCTCCTCATCGACGCCATGGGCGGGCTCGACATCAACGTCAAGAACGCCGGCACCGGGGGGCCCCTGCCGATCGGCGGCCACGTGACGGCCGACCAGCGCATCGTCGACGTCAAGGCGTACTTCACCCCCGGGCGCCAGCACCTCGACGGGTGGCGTTCGCTCTGGTACGCGCGCTCCCGCGCCGCCGACAACGACACCTTCCGGCAGGCCCGGCAGCGATGCGTCGTCCAGGCGATCGTCGAGCAGGTCAACCCGGCGAAGATGGTGGGGCAGTACCCGCAGCTGGCCCGGATCGCCCGCGACAACATCTACACCGACATCCCGGCCCAGAGCCTCCCCGCCTTCGTCGACCTCGTCGAGCGGGCGCAGAAGGCCAAGGTCAACAGCGTGACCCTGACCCTCGACGACGGCATCACGCCGTGGGACCCCGACTACGCGAAGATCCGCGCTCTCGTCAGGAAGGGGATCGCCGCACCGAAGCCGGCGAAGACGCCGACGCCGACGACGCCCCGATCCCCCGATGGCGCGGGCACGGCGACCCGGACCCCGCGCACTCCCGCGACGCCGAGCCCGACGACGACGCCGTACGCCCAGTGCTGAGGGCCGTCGTGCGCGCTCTCGGGCCCCGCACGGGCTGACCCGCCCGACCCCGTCCGGCCGGACAGGATCACCCTCGACGGGGGAATCGCCCCGGCCTTCACCGCTCCTAGCCTGACGACCATGAGGACCAGCCCGATCGTCGTCGTCGCCCTCCTGTCGGTCAGCGTCGTCCCTCTCGCCGCGTGCACCTCGCAGCCGGACCCCGTGCAGGCGCGCATCACCAACCCGGCTCGCGGCACCAGCGTCAACGCCGAGGTCGGCCGCATCCGGCTCCTCGCGACGCGCGTCGACGCGCCCGAGGACCGCAAGCTGCTCGGCGGGTCCAACACCGGCCTGTTCACGACGCTCGCCAACGACGGCGACGCCGCCGACCGGCTCGTGGGCGTGAGCTCGGTGTACGCGCGTCAGGTCGTCATGCGCCAGGGCACCGACGGGCCCGAGGCCCCCGTGCAGGTCGACGTCCCGGGCAACGGCGTCGTGTCCCTGCAGTACCCCGGCGGTCTGCACCTCGAGATGGTCGACCTCAAGCTCGACGTACGGGCGGGTCGGCTCCTGCCTGTGAGCTTCCGCTTCGAGAAGGCCGGCAGCGTGACGGTCAACGTCTTCGTCGACGGCTTCGGCCTGCCGACCGTCTCCCCGGTCTCGCCCGTCGCGCCGGCCACCAGCTGATCCGGCCCGGGCGGGCCCGCCCGGGCCGATCCGGCCGATCCGGCCACGCCGTCAGTCCGTGCGGACCAGGTCGAGCACGCCCGGCGGCTCGTGCCAGATCTCGCGGGAGACCTGCTCCGGGTAGTCCGTGACCGAAGGCTCCGCGTCGAAGAGTCGCGTCGCACCGGTGTCGTGGGACGGCCAGCCGGGATCGCCACTGGTCGCGAACGCCGTCCACGCGAGCCGCATCTGCTCCGACACCGCCTCGGCCTCCGCCGTCGGCTCACCGATGAGCACGGCCGGCTGGCCCTGCGTGAGGTTGCCGAACACGAGGGGCACGTCGAGGCCGTGACAGGCGCCGAGCACGCCCCCCATGCCCGGGGCCGGCCAGGTCAGCTCGTAGAGGTGGGCCCGGCCGCCCGCCGCCAGCTGGGCCTGCGCGAGGTGCAGGGACGGCATGCGGAAGAGCCAGTCCGACCGCACGACGTCGTAGAGCTCCTCGGGGTCGGGGAAGCTGTCGCGGTAGCGCTGCGGGTCCGGGCCGAAGATCTCGGCGGCCTCGGCGGCCTGGTCCTCGGTGACCTCGCCGAGCAGTCCGGCGAGCGCCGTGAGCAGCCGCTGCTCGTGGCGCGTGTGACCGACCAGCACCGCCACCCGGCCGGTCAGCCCGAGCCACGGCGTCGTCGGGAGCACGTCCCCGTCGACGACCGGCGCGAAGGGCACCAGCGCGTGGGCGGCTCGGCCCCAGCGGTCCGCGTGGCGCGGCATCGTCGCCGCCACGGCGTCACCGGCCGCCGGCAGTGCCCAGGGGTCGGCCCCGGGCAGCTCGGCGGGGTCGAGGTCGATCGCCGCCGCGCACGCCCGCGTGATGTCGCCGGCCAGCCGGGGGGTGAAGTAGGTGCCGGGCATGCTCTGCACGACGGCCCGGTGGAAGAGTCCGGCGGCACGCGGCATGGCGAGAAGGGCCGCCACCGAGCCGCCGCCGGCGGACTGGCCGAAGACCGTGACGCGGTCCGGGTCACCACCGAACGCCCCGATGTTGTCGCGGACCCACTCGAGGGCCGCGACCTGGTCGAGCAGGCCGCGGTTCGGCGGCGTCCCCTCGACCCAGCCGAAGCCGTCCAGGCCCACCCGGTAGTTGAAGGTCACCAGGACGACCCCGCCCCGGGCGAGAGTGCTTCCGTCGTACTCCGGAAGACCTGACCTGCCGAAGACGTAGGCGCCGCCCTGGATCCAGACGATGACGGGCAGCCGGCCGTCGAGGTCGGGTGACCACACGTTGAGGGTCAGCCAGTCGTCACCGCGGTCGGCCAGGGCGTCCATCCCGAAGGCTCCCGACTGCGGCGGCGCCGCCCCGAAGGTCACGGCCTCGCGCACGCCGTGCCAGGGCCGCACCGGCTCGGGTGCGGCGAACGGGACCGGCGGAGCCGCGTACGGGATGCCCTTGAAGACCACGAGGTCGCCGTCGGTGACCCCGCGGACGACGCCACCCGTCACCAACAGGTCGATGTCCACCAGACGATTGTCGCCACCGCGGCCGGCGCGGCGCCAGCCGTTTGCGCGGGACCGGCCGGGACCCCGGTGCCGGCCGAGGACGTCCCGCGACGTCGGTCAGGGCCCCGGCGGGTGCGGATCGGGCGCGGAGGCGAAGACGTTGAGCCCGAGCGCCCGGCTCAGCGAGCGCGTGATGAGCTGGCCCCGGACGCTGTTGCCCGCGGCGTCGAGCGGCGGCGACCACGCGGCCAGTCCGCCCTTGCCCGGCGCGACCGTCACGACGGCGCCACTGACGCCGCTCTTGCCCGGGAGCCCGACCTCCCAGAGCCAGTCGCCCGACAGCTCGTAGAGGCCCGCGGTCGCCATGACGGCCAGCACGCGCGCGCACGTCCCGTCCGACACGACCCGCTCGCCCGTCACCGGGTTGACGCCGCCGTCGGCGAGCGTCGCGGCCATGACGGCGAGGTCGTGGACGTCGACGGACAGCGAGCACTGTCGGGTGTAGAGGTCGGTCGCGACGTCGGGGTCGCAGTGCACCCGGCCGTAGCTGTGCAGCAGGTGGGCGATGCCGCGGTTGCGCAGGTTCGTGCCCGACTCGCACGCGTACACGTCCTCGTCGACGGCGAGACGTCGTCCGGCGAAGGCCGAGAGCCCGTCGACGACGACGGCCCACGCGGCCTCGGCGCCGCTGCCGTCGCGGCTGAGCCCGGCCACCTCCGGGGTGAGGCTCGTCGTGGCGATGGCGCCGGCGTTGACCATGGGGTTCATGGTGCGGTGGTCGTGCACCTCGACGGCCATCACCGAGTTGAAGGGCAGGCCGGTCGCGTTGGCGCCCAGCAGGTCTCGCGACCGGTCGTGCCCGAGCGCCTCGACGACGAGGGCCAGCACGAAGGGTTTGGACACGCTCTGGATCGAGAAGCGCACGCCGACGTCGCCGATCTCGAAGGCGCGCCCCGACACCGAGACGACGGAGGCGGCGCACCAGGCCGGGTCGGCCCCGGCGAGCTGTGGGATGTACGTCGCGACCTCCCCGTCGGCCACGTGGCGGTGCCGGTCGTATGCGGCCCGCAGCAGTCCCCCGACCGTGGCGTCGTCGGGCAGGTGGCCGGTCGACACCCTGGCGACCGGACCGTCCGGCGCCACGGACCGGGGGTCGCCGACGGGGCCTGGGACGCTGCCCCCGGACCGGTCCGCCCTCACGTCCACGTCACGTCACCGGCTGCCGACGGCGTCAGTTGAGGTGAACGGGAGCGCTTGGACCCCAAGGGATCCCGATCAGATACCACGCGACGAAGAAGAGGATCCACGTGACGAGGACGATGGCGGTGTACGGGATCATCATCGACACGACCGTGCCGAGTCCGGCCTTCTTCTGGTAGCGCTGGCACACGAGAACGATGAAGGGCAGGTACACCATGAGCGGTGTGATGACGTTCATCGGTCCGTCGCCGACGCGGTAGGCCGCGATGACCGTCTGCGGCGCGATCCCGAGCCGGTAGAAGAGGGGGATGAAGATCGGCGCCAGGATCGCCCACTTGGGGATGACGCCCGGCATGATCAGGTCGATGACGGCCACGAGCAGGATGAAGCCGACGAGGAGCGCGAGCGCCCCGATGTTGGCGCTCTCGAGGATGTCGGCCAGCCCCGTCGCCGCGAGCCTGCTCATGTTCGAGTAGTTGAAGTACGCGATGAACTGGGCGATGAGCAGCATGAGGAAGATCAGGCCGCCGAGGCCGTTGAAGGTCTTGACGATCGCGTTGATGACGTTCGTGCTGCCCATGAGCGTCTTCGCCCCCCGGCCGTAGCCGAGTCCTGCCGCGAGGAAGAGCATCGAGATGATGAAGAGCAGGCTGCTCATGAAGGGTGAGGAGCCGAAGATCTCACCGGTGTCGGGGTTGCGTAGCGGAGCGTTCGGCAGGGCGGTGAGGAGGGTGACGACGGCGACGGCCACGAGCGTCCAGATGAGCGACATGCGCAGGCCGCGGGACTCGAGGGCCATCTCCTCGTCGGTTTGCGCCGTCTCTGCGGCCGCGGCCTCGGGGGCCTCGGCGGCCTCGGGGGCCTCGGACCGGTTCCAGGCTCCCAGGCGGGGCTCGAGGAGACGTTCGGTCACCCACGTCATGACGACGGCGCAGAAGAGGAGCGACGCCGTGCTGAAGAAGAAGTTCTGGGTGACGTTGAGCTCCACGTCGGGCGCGACGAGGCCGATGGTCTCGTTCGTCACCTCGGTGATGATGCCGTCCGCCGGAGTGATGAGGACGTTGACGAAGAAGGCCGCGCTGACGCCGGCGTATGCCGCCGCGATGCCGGCGAGCGGGTGGCGCCCGAGCGAGACGAACGCCGCGGCCCCGAGCGGGATCAGCACGAGGTAGCCGGCGTCGGAGGCGACGCTCGAGATGCCACCCAGGAGCACGATGATGAAGGTGATCGCGCCGCGCGGGGCGACCTTGACCATCTTGCGGATCAGGGCTGCGATGAGCCCCGCCTCCTCGGCCACGCCGACACCGATCATCGCGACGAGGATGACGGCGACGACGCCGAAGTCGTTGAAGTTCTGCACGGCCGTCGTGAAGATGAAACGGATGCCGTCGCCCGTGAGCAGGCTGTTGGCGGTGATCGTCTCGCGCTCGATCTCGTAGTCCGGGACCGCACCGACCGGCGGGTGCGGGTAGCCGGGCACGACGGTGCCGCCCTCGTAGTCCGGCACCGCGGGGACCGAGCCGGGCTCGGCGACGTCGGCCGTGACGCTCGCGCCGGTGAGGTAGAGCACGTGCGAGAGCACGATGACGATGATGATGAGCCCGAGGAAGATCAGGGCCGGGTGCGGCACCTTGTTGCCGAGGCGCTCGATCGCGTCGAGGAAGCGCTGGGTCCCGCCCGGCTTGCCCGAGGCCGCTCCGTCCTCGTCGGCGGCCGGGTCCGGTGTCTGGGCGATGGTGCTCACGCGTCCACCTCCGCCGGCCTCTCGAACGCGCAGGCGAGCTCGACGAGGAGCCTGCTGCCGAAGCCGGTGGCCCCCTTGTTGCGCCAGCCCCTGGCCTCCGGGAGCTGGGCCGTGCCGGCGATGTCGATGTGGGCCCACGGTTTGCCGCCGACGAACTCCTCGAGGAAGAGGGCGGCCGTGATCTGGCCGGCGTTGGGTCCGCCCATGTTCGTCATGTCGGCGATCGGCGAGTCGAGCTGCGAGCGGTAGCGGCGGTGCAGCGGCATCGGCCAGACCGGCTCGTCGACCGCGTCACCGGCCGCGCGGACCTGCTCGACGAGCGCGTCCGAGTTGCCCACGACGCCGGCGATGTCGACGCCCAGCGCCCGCAGGCACGCGCCCGTCAGAGTGGCGATGTCGACGATCGCGTCGACGTCGAGCTCGACGGCCAGGGCGAGGGCGTCGGCCATGACGAGGCGTCCCTCGGCATCGGTGTTGAGCACCTCGACGGTCTTGCCGTTGCGCATCCGGAGCACGTCGCCGAGCTTGAGCGCCGAGCCGGAGGGCATGTTGTCGGTGCACATGAGATAGCCGGTCACCTCCGTCCGGCACCCGACGTCGCGCAGGGCGGTCATCGCCGCGAGCACGGTTGCGGCACCGGTCATGTCGTTCTTCATCTGCGCGTGCGACTCGTCGCTCGGCTTGAGGCTGATGCCGCCGGAGTCGTACATGATGCCCTTGCCGACGAAGGCGAGGTGCCCTCGTGACTCGCCCTCCGGCGCGTAGTGCAGGCGGACCATGCGGGGCTCCTCGACACTGCCGAGGTTGACCCCGAGCAGTCCGCCGCAGCCCATCTCGATGAGCTCGTCGAGCCCGACGACGTCGACCTCGAGGCCGGCGTCCGGGCCGAGCTCCTGGGCGACCTCGCCGATGCGGGTCGCCGTGAGCGCCGCGGCCGGACAGTTGGCGAGGTCGCGGCCCAGGGCTGCCGCCCGAGCGCGCACCTCACCCCGACGGACGCCCTCGACGACCGCTTCGGAGTGGTCGGCCGGGGTCACGATGACGAGCCGCTCGAGGACGGGGTCGTCGTCGGACTCGCTGATGCGGAAGCGCCAGCGGGCGAGGAGGACACCCTCGGTCACGGCCCGGGCGAAGTCGCCGGGCGACAGCCCGATCTCCCGGTCGGGCAGCTCCACCGCGAGTCGGGTGTGCTGCGGCACGGCCCGTGCGAACGTCGCGGCGAGGTCGCGGACCGCGGCCTCGTCGACGTCGTCGACCCTGCCGATGCCGACCGCGACGAGGGCTCGCCCCCCGCCAGGGAGCACGATCGTCTGCCCGCGTTTGCCGGTGAAGCCCGCCGCGGCGAGAGCGGCGGCGTCCTGCCCGAGCTCGGAGGGTGGCTCGGCACCCTCTGCGACGGGCACCGCGACCGCTCCGACCTCGTCGGCACCGGGCAGCTGGGTCAGGACGTCGACCGTGGCGGACGAGCGCGTGGACGGGATGGGATCCAGAGTGCGCATGGCTGGAGTGCTCACGCCCAACTCCTTCCGGAGGCGATGAACCGTGGTCCCTCCGAGCATGGCCGTCCCGAGGCCGGGCCCGATTCACCCGTCGTGGGTGACCGCACCACGGCCCAGTGCCCGGACGATGGGGCCATGAGCCCGGCCACGACGAGCCTGGTCGTCCTCGGCGCGACCGTCGTCCTCTTCGTCTGGAACCGGCTGCCCGTGGGTGGGGTGGCCGTCCTCACCTGCCTCACGCTCTACGCGACCGGCCTCGTCGACGCGGACACGGCGCTGTCCGGCTTCGGTGACCCCGTCGTCGTCTTCATCGCCTCCCTCTTCGTCGTGAGCGAGGCCATCGACTCGGCCGGCGTGACGACGTGGGCCGGCCAGCGGCTCATCGACGTCGTCGGCGACGGGGCGGTGCGGCTCATGGTCGCCGTGCTCGGCCTGTGCGCCGTGCTCACTGCCGTCATCACCCTCAACGGCTCCGTCGCCGCCCTGCTGCCCATGGTGCTCGTCCTCGCCACCCGCATCCGGCGGTCGCCGTCACTCATGCTCATGCCGATGGCCTTCGCCGGGAGCGCCGGCTCGCTCCTCGCGCTGACCGGCAGCCCGGTCAACGTCATCGTCTCGAACGCAGCCGTCGAGGCCGGTTCGGAGCCGTTCGGCTTCTTCGACTTCGCTGTCGTCGGGCTGCCTCTCGTGATCGGCACCGTGACGCTCGGCGTCCTCCTCGGACCCCGGGTGCTCCCCCGACGGACCTCGTCGCAGCCGGTGCGTGACCTCGGCCGTCACGCGAACCGGCTCGCGGCGTACTACGAGCTGTACGACGGCTTCTACCGCCTCCGGGTCCGTCCCGGGTCGCCCGTCGTCGGGGTGCCGTCAGCGCGGCTCGACCTCGCGGCATACCCGGGGGTGACGCTCATCGGCGTGCAGAGCGCGGGCGGACACGCCGTGACGGGCTCGACCCCGGTGGGCGACGACGACGTTGTCGTCGTCAGCGGGGCGAGCGAGGCGGTGAGCCGGCTCGTGCCCGAGCTGCGTCTCGCCGTCGCGATGCGGCCGATCACGGTCGAGTCGGCCGGGATCATGAACCGCGAGGTGGGTGTGGCCGAGGTCGTCGTGCCCCCGCGTTCGCCGCTGGTCGGCGAGACGACCTTCCCCGGACAGATGCGGGCTAGCGACCTCGTGGTGCTCGGCATCCGTCGGCTCGGCAAGGACGTGGGGGCCACGCCGGTCGAGCTGACCGCCGGTGACAGCCTCCTGCTGCACGGCACGTGGACGGCCATCGAGGAGCTCGTCCACGATCGGGACGTGCTGCTCGTCGACTCACCGGATCTCGTTCGGCGACAGGCAGTTCCGCTCGGCCCGCGGTCGGGACGGGCCGTCGTCGTCCTGCTCGTCATGGTCGTGGTGCTCGCTCTCGGGGTCGTGCCCCCGGCGATCGCGGGCCTCGCCGCGGCGACCGCGATGGTGCTGACCAGGGTCATCAGCGTCAACCAGGCCTACCGTGCCGTCTCGTGGCAGACCGTCGTGCTCATCGGCGGCCTCATCCCGCTGTCGACCGCGATCGAGACGAGCGGTGCGGCAGACCTCGTCGCCAAGGGGCTCATCGACGTCGTGGGCGACGGCCGACCCTACGTGCTGCTCGTCGCGCTCTTCGCCCTGACCGCGATCGTCGGCCAGGTCGTCAGCAACACCGCCACGGTGCTCATCGTCGTGCCGATCGCCGTCGCGGCGGCCCAGGAGACCGGTGTCTCCGTGCAGCCGGTGCTCATGCTCGTCGCGGTCGCCGGCGCCGCATCGCTGCTCACCCCGATCGCGACGCCGGCCAACATGATGATCATGGGTCCGGGCGGCTACCGCTTCGGCGACTACTGGCGCCTGGGGCTGCCGGTCCTGCTGCTGTGGATGGCGGTGGCCGTGGCCGTCATCCCCCTCGTGTGGCGTTTCTGAGGGCCGCGGCCTCGGCGACGTGCCCGCGACGCCACCTCGTCACCGTCACCGCACCGAGCGCGAGGGGCACGAGCATCCAGCACACGCGGAAGACGACGAGGCCGGCGACCGCCTCCGCCTCGAACAGCCCCTGCTCCAGGCCCAGGATCGCGATGACGGCGGCGTCGAGCACCCCGACCCCGGCGAGCGGCAGAGCCGTGAGCGGGTAGCTGACGAGCAGGGCCACGACGATGGTCACGGTGGGCGCCACGACGGCGGGCACCCCGGCGAAGCGCAGCGACAGCACGAGCAGCAGCGCCTCGCTGAGCACCAGCCCGAGCTGGCAGGCCATCGCCCGGCCCCAGCCGCGGCGCAGCACGTCGCCCGACTGCCGGACGAACTCGGCAGCGCGGGTCGACCACGCCACGGGGTCGACCCGCGTGCTCACCCGCCGCAGCCGGTGGGCGACCCATCCGGCGGCGCGCGCGGCCGGCCGCTCCCCCCTCGACGCGATGACGAGTCCCGCCACGACCACGAGGCTGACGGCACCGCTCGTGACCGCCGTCCAGACGTATGCCGTCTCGGCCTGACCGGCGACCGCCGATAGTGCCAGCCCGAGGACCGGCGCGCCGAAGCGCGCGACGTAGTAGGTCAGGGTGTTGAGCGTGATGCCGGCGACGCCCTCGGCGGCGGGGATCCCCCACGACCGGAGCATCGCGATGCGGAGCACGACGTCGCCCGGTGGCGGTGCGACCGTCGCGACGAGGTTGGCGGACAGGTCGTTGGACACGGCGTGGCGCAGGCCCAGGGCGGGGACGAAGACTGCGAGCGGGCCGGCGTTGAGGCACTGGCGCACCGCGACGACGGCGAGCAGGGCCGCGACCTGGAGCAGGGAGAGATCGGTGACCGCGTCCCAGACCGACGACCAGTTCACCCGACGCACGACGCGGGCGAACCACCAGAGCGCCACCAGGGTGATCCCGATCTTGAGGCAGCCCACCGGCAGGGCACGTCGTCGCACGGCCGGGAGCAGCGGGTCCGGTCGCGACGGCCGCTCCGGGGGCCCGGACTGCCTCGGCTCGTGGGGACGAGCCTCGTGGTCCCCCACGGACTCCTGGGTCACCGGGGTTCAGTCCGGCAGGCGCCGCAGCTCGAGGAGCGTGAACCCGAGGTCCTGGAAGCGGTCGAGGATGCCGTGCAGGTGGGGAGCGTCGACGACCCTGCCGTACATGACCGAGCCCTTCGTGCCGATCTCCACGGTCGACTCGTCGAGCTCGGGAAACGCCGCGCGGGCGACCTCGGGGACCTGCTCGGCCAGGATGAACTCGTAGCGCACGCCGCCCCCTTCGTGGGTCGAACCGGATGCCGATGGCTCCTGGTCCGATCGTGCCGCGCTCGGCGGGTCGTGGCGTCACCCCGGGCGGGTGACCCGCGACCTAGAGGAGCCCGAGCCGACGGGCCGCGGCCACGGCATCGCGACGCGAGCCCACGCCGAGCTTCTGGAAGAGCGAGCGCAGCTGTGTCTTGACGGTGTTGCGGCTCACGGCACGGGCGTCGGCGATCTCGGCGACGGTGAGCAGCGACGGGAGCTCACGCAGCAGGCTCAGCTCGCGCGCACTGAGCGCCACGTCGAGCAGGGGCTCGGTCGGCGGCACCGGAGCCTCCAGCGCGTGCTCGCGCAGCACGAGGGCGAACGGCTCGAGCTCACCGAACCGCCCGGCCCCGACGGCGAGCACGTCGGCGACCTCGGGCGCGAGCTCGAGGACCATCCGCAGGGCGCGCTGCGGCGCGGCGCGGGTCAGGGCGACGACGAGGCCCTCGTGGGCCACCGTCGGCTGCGCGTTGCGGTGGGCGACCACCGCCTTGACCAGGTGCGCCGTGACCGCGGGCCGAAGCGGCAGGCTCGCGGGGTCGAGGGACAGCAGGGGGGCGGCGGCCGTCCGGGCCGCGACGTCCTCGCCGGCCCTGAGGTGGCGGACCGACGTCATCACCGCGGTCTCGACCTCGCTGCCGGGCAGGGCCGCGCACAGCTGCTCGATCTCGATGGCCAGCCGTGGGAAGCCTGCCAGCAGCACCACGAGATGGGCTCTGGAGAGCTCCGCGACCGCCATCGCCGGGGTCATCGACAGGCGGCTGACGGCCCGGGCGTCGGCCATGACGCGGGTCGCGACGTCCTGGCGGGCACCCGGTTCGGCCGCCGCCGCGTCGAGGTCGAGGTGCGCCTGGAGCATCCTCGCGAGTCGCGCGAGCTGCTCCAGGCCGCGCGCCGCCGTGGAGGTCGCGTCGGGGCCGTCCACCGGGTCCAGGTCGGGAGCCCCCGCGACGGGCGGGACCGCCGTGACCGCGGCGACGAGCTCGAGGGCGGTGCGGTTGCGCTCGCGAGCGGTCTCGGCGTCGAAGACGTGGAAGGCACCCCACGCCGCCAGGACGTGGGCGGGAAGGAGCCGCGGCGACATCGCCCAGGGGGTGCCCTGGGCGTCGGCGAGCACCTGCTCGGACCACGCCCTCATGTGGACGAGGTCTTCCTGGCCGGCGGCGACCGAGGCGAGGCCGACCATGGCCTGCAGGGCCGACAGGACGTGGCCGGCGTCGCGGGCGGTCACCAGGGCGGCGCCGTAGGCCGCCCGCGCCTCGTCGAGCCGGCCGGCACCGAGCAGGACGCCTCCGCTCGTCAGCTCGTCGAGCAGGGTCAGGTCGGTCCGCGCGTGCGGGACGCGCCCCGCCGGCCGACCGCGCCTCGGGAGGCCTTCTGCGGCATACGGACTCGTCGGGAGGTCGACGCCCGGGAGCGTGACCGCGCCTGGTGCGGGACGGCCGACCGACCAGGTCCGCAACGTGGAGGAGAGCTCTGCGGCAAGGCCGTCGGTGACCCTCTCGTCCCCGGTGGGCTGGACTCCCAGGTGCTCGGGCGGGCTCTCGGTGCGGCGGCGCCCGGCGTCGTCACCGACGAAGGAGAGCCAGCGCAGGCCGACGGACAGGAGGCGCTCGAGGGGAAGCACTCCGGGGTCGCGGCCCGCGGGGTCGGCGGACGCGGGGTCGCCATCGGTCGCGCCCGCGAGCCACGTCCCCGGCTGGGTCGCCAGCGACGCCAGCTGCACCCGGGCGGACACCGGATCGGACAGGTCGAGGCTCGCGAGCGCTGCGACCGCCGTCATGACCGGGTCACCCTCGTGGACCGTGCGCACCGCGGCCTCGACGTCGGCGGCCCGGCCGTCGAGGAGCAGGTGGAGGGCGTGGTGGTGGATGACGTCGCTCATGAGGCCGAGGTCACCGGCCGCCTCGGCGTGACGCAACGCCTGCCCGGGGACGTCGTGGGCGGCATACCACTGGGCCGCGCGCGCATGGACCTCTCGGGCGCCCCGGAGGCTCCGGGACTCGAGCATCGCGCCGAGGTAGCTGCGCAGGAGCACGTGGTAGCGGTAGGTCGGGGGCCCGACCCGGTCGACGGTGACCATGGCGTTGTCGGACGAGAGCGCCTCGAGCAGCGCACCCGCGTCGTCGCGCCCGGTGACGGCTGCGGCGAGCTCGGGTGTGAGGTCCTCGAGGACCGAGGTCGAGACGAGGAAGTCCCGCGTCGACTCGTCGAGGCTCGCGAGCACCTCCTCGACGAGGTAGCCCGACATCGCACGGTGGCTCCGCGCGAACTCGCGCAGGAACCCCTCGGCGTCACGACCGCGCGCCAGCGAGACGGCCGCGAGGGCGACGCCCGCGGCCCAGCCCTCGGTGAGCTCCTGCAGGTGGCGCACCTGCCCGTCGTCGAGGTCGAGGTCGTGTCGGGACAACAGCTCTCGCGTGTCGTCGACGGAGAAGCGGAGCTGGTGCTCCCGCACCTCGACCAGGCGCTCCTCCAGACGCAGCCGCGCCAGGCGCAGACCGGGGTCGGCACGCGTGCCGATGACCACGTGCAGGTACGGCGGCGCCCAGCGGACGATCAGCCCGACGAGCTCGACGCAGCGCGGGTCGCGGACGAGGTGCAGGTCGTCGAGGACGAGCCACGTGTCCGTGGGAGCCTCGCCGGCGAGACCGATGAGGCGCGAGACGAAGGCGTGCCCCACCCGGCTCGGGACCGTCTCCTCGTCGATCGCGGGGACGTGGGGTCCGACGGCCGCACGGACGGCACCGAGAAGGGTCTCGGCCATGACCTGAGGGTCGTTGTCCTCGCGGTCGAGGGACGCCCAGCCGACGAGGTCGCCGCGCCCTTCGAGCGCCTCCGACCAGTCCGCGAGCAGGGTCGTCTTCCCCGTGCCGACCGAGCCTGCGACGAGCACGAGAGTGCCGCGGGCCCGCTCGGTCGCGGAGGCCAGTGGCACCGGCGCCGGGATCGCGGCACGGCGCACCGTCCGGACCGTGAGGCCCGGCGGACGGTGCTTGGGCGAGGGCCGGCAGGCGGCGGAGCGGCGGCCACCGACGTGCTCGTCGGTGGCCCGCGCCGTCCCCGAGTGCACGGCGTCAGCCCTCGCCGGACGACCCACCCGGTCGCCCGGAGGGGTCTGGGGGCTCAGGGCTCTGGCTGCTGGGGACGGGCCATGCTGGGAGGGGCATCACGGTGCACTTTCGTGAGGGGGTCACGCAGGCGACACGATCCGGGCTGGACGCTCGACCACCGACCACCGCGGTGACCGGCCGCTCGGCCCGGCTTCACCGTACCCCTGCCCCCAGCCGTCGTTCAGGATTGAGGCGTTTCCTCGTGGGTGCGTCCACCGGCTGAACGCCGGTTGCCGGGCCGAGTGGCCGGACGCGACTCCGGTGCGTCGTAGACCGCCACGGAGCGGTCGGCCGGTGGGAGAGGGAGACCTCATCAAGGGGTGAGCGGATGTCCATGAGCGCGGAGTGCGAGAACGGCTGGCACAAGAGGTGCCCGGCGAACGGCACGGTGGACCACACGTGTTCGTGCACGTGTCACTGGGACGACGACGAGGAGCCGCGCGACTGACGCACGTCCGGGAGACTCCGCGACCTGTGTCACGTGAACGACACGATGCAGGCTGCACCGGCCGAGATCGCCGCAAGCACCCAGAAGAAGGCCGGGTACCCCCCGAGCTGTCCTGCGAGGGCGGCTCCGACCCACGGCGCCGTCGCCGACGCGATCGTCACCGGGGCTGCCAGGGTCGCGGTCAGACGTCCGTACGCACGAGTCCCCCACCGATCGGTGACGGCGGTCGCCTGCAGGAGCGTGAGGTTGCCGCGGACCATCCCGGCGCCCATGGCCACGAGGGTGACGAGCCAGATCGGCCCGGCGAGGGACGCGAGGAGCGCGGTCGTCACGCCCCCGGCGAGGATGAGGACGGCGGTGCGCGTCCGCGTGCTGGTGCGCGCCGCGAGAGGCGCGTAGAGCAGGCGGCCCATGGTCTGCCCCAGGCCTCCGAGCCCGAGCGCCCACGCGGCCTGGGACGTGGAGGCACCGCGTTCGGTGAGCAGCGGGATGAGCCCGAACACGACGGCGTACATCGCGAACCCGGACAGCGTGAGCGCGACGGCCAGCTGGAGGAAGGGCCGGCTCGTGGTGATGGCGCGAGCACTCAGTGCGACGGCCGTGACCGATCTCGACGCATGGTCGGGAGGGTGCGGTGGCCACGGGCCCCGGAGACCCACGGCGTGCAGCGGTGCCGCGATGACCAGGACGACGCCGGCGAGCGCGAGGGTGGCGTGACGCCACCCGAGGCGGTCGGTGAGTGTCGCCGTGATCGGGGCGAACACGGTGCTGGCGAGGCCGCCGGCGAGGGTGAGGATGGTCAGGGCCCGGACCCGGTCATGGCCGTACCAGCGCGTGAGTGCGGCGAAAGCAGGCTGGTAGAAGGTCGCTGCCATCGCGATACCGGTCAGCATCCATCCGAACGTGAACACGAGCAGGTTCGGGGCGACGGCGATGACGGCGAACCCGGTGGCGCCGAGCAGCGAGCCTGCCGTCATCAGCCGGCGCGGTCCGGCCCTGTCGATGAGGCGTCCGACCGGGATGCCGACGAGGGCCGAGACGACGAGCGCGGCGGAGAACGCCGCGGTCGTGGTCGTCGCGGGCCAGCCGGTGTCGTGCGTGAGGGCGGGCAGCATGACGGGGAAGGCGTAGTAGAGCACGCCCCAGCCGACGACCTGGGTGATGCACAGCGCCGGGAGCGCCCAGCGGGGACGGTGCAGAAGGCCTGACGCCGTGGCGACGGCGACGCCGGAGCGGGCCCTCGACGTCGCCGTGCTCGCCGGGCCGTCGTCGTCGGCGAGAGGGGTCAGCATCCGGTGGGTCCGCACGCACCCCCGCTGCTGGACGGGGCGCCGATCTGGACGAGCTGCGGGACGGCGGGTGCGCAGCAGCCGCCGACCTGCCCCGCGTCGCCGTCGGCCGTGGTCGCGTCCGGATCGTCGAACAGGCCCGCCCCGCCGCAGACCCCCGTCTCCGGGAGCGTCAGCTCCACGCGTGAGGCGGACTCGTGGTCACCGGCCAGCGCGGCCGCCACGGAGCGGACCTGCTCGTAGCCGGTCAGCGCCAGGAAGGTCGGCGCGCGGCCGTAGGCCTTCATCCCGACCACGTAGGCGTCCTGCTCGTCCTGGGCCAGCTCGCGGGCGCCGTGCGGGTAGACGGTGCCGCACGAGTGGACGTTGGGGTCGATGAGCGGCGCGAGTCCGACGGGCGCCTCGAGCCGGTCGTCGAGGCGCAGGCGCAGCTCCGACATGATCGAGTGGTCCGGGCGGAACCCGGTCAGTCCGACGACCTCGTCGAGGCCGTCGATGCGGCGTCCGTCCTCGCTGACCAGGACCAGAGCGCCGCTGCCGACGGGCTCGACGGCCTGCGTCCGGAACCCGGTGACGACCTCGATGTGTCCTGCCGCGACAGCCTCGCGTGCGCGCAGGCCGAGGGCGCCGCGCGCGGGCAGCTGGTCCGCGTCGCCGCCGCCGTAGGCGCTGCCGACGGCCCCCCGGCGCAGGACCCAGACAGCCTTCGTCCCGGGCACCTTCTCGGCGAGGGTGGCCAGGGCGACCAGCGCCGTGAGGGCGGAGTGGCCCGACCCGACGACTGCCGTGCGCCGTCCCCCGAAACGCGCCACATCGCCTGCCTTGCTGACGTCGGGGACGCGGTAGGAGACGTGGGCCGCGACGTCGGGCTCGTGCTCCCCGTCTGCCGGGTAGCCGTCGCTGCCGAGCGGGTTCGGGCGCGTCCACGTGCCGGAGGCGTCGACGACGGCGCCGGCGGTGACCCGGCTCGTTCGCCCGTCTGCATGGCGCACGTGGACGGTGAAGGGCTGCTCCTCGCGGCCGGAGTCGACGACCCGGTCTCGGCCCCGCCGGGCGACGCCGGTCACGGTGGCGCCGGTTCGGATGCGGTCACCGAGGGCGTCGGCCAGCGGCTGGAGGTACTCCTGCGCCCACTCGGCGCCGGTCGGGTAGTGGTTCGGGTCGGGCTCGACCCAGCCCAGGCGGGAGAGCAGGCGTCGAGCGGCCGGGTCGACGAGCTCTGACCAGCGGGAGAAGAGCCGCACGTGGCCCCAGGACGCCACGGCGGAGCCGGCACGGTCGCCGCGCTCGAGCACGATCGGCTCGAGCCCCCGCTCGAGAAGGTGTGCCGCCGCGGCCAGACCGATCGGGCCGGCGCCGATGACAGCGACGGGCGCGGCGGTCCATGGCGAAGCGCTCACGGCGGTGTCGGTGGGTGCTGGGGTCGTGGTGGTCACGTGACGCCTCCGGTTCGGTCGGGGTGCCGCCGCCGGGCGGAACCACGCGGTTTCGATGGTTGTCGATGTCGACACAGCCATCTTGCAACTGGCATAGACAGATGTCAACATAGACGTATGTCAAATCCACTGCCCGTCGTCGACGTCACCGGCGCAGCCTGCTGCGCACCGCTGGCACGCTCCCCGATCAGCGAGACGGATGCGGAGCGCGTGGCGGTCATGTTCAAGGCGCTGGGCGACCCCGTGCGACTGAGGCTGTTCTCCAACATCGCCTCCGCCGAGGGTGGCGAGGCCTGTGTGTGCGACATCCAGGACGTCGGCGTCTCGCAGCCGACCGTCTCCCACCACCTCAGGAAGCTGCGCGAGGCCGGGCTGCTCGAGTCCGAACGACGTGGGAGCTGGGTGTACTACCGGGTTGATCCCGACGTCCTCGCCGTCATGGCCGAGCTGCTCGCGCCGGTCAGCGCCTGATCCGGCCGGCAGCAGCCCACGACGCCCTCGGGCTCGGACCCGGGGGGCCGCCGCTACAGCTCGATCGTGAGCTGCCTCCGGTGGAAGTCGTAGTGCTGCATGCCGTACGCGTACACGTCGGCCAGCGTCATCGTGTCCCGGAAGAAGGGGTCCCAGCCGAGCGGGAAGTGCATCCGTCGACCGAGCGCTTCAGCTGACTCGGCGTCGAGCCGGCGGTGCAGCCGCGAGATGGTGTGGTCGAGCTGTCGGGTGAGCCGTGGACCGCGGAAGACGAGCGCGCCGCCGACGGACCCGAGGAAGTTGACGTTGTGGAACGGTCCCGTCGCGGCGTCGAGCATCGCCGCGAAGGCCCGACTGAACCCGTCGGGTAGCCGCCCGAACATCCGCACCAGCGGGAGCAGCCGTCGCACGATGAGGAAGCCGAAGGCCATGTGCCACAGCAGCTGACCGTTGGTCCACCGGGTCCCACGAGTGGAGCGACGGAGATCGTCAGGGCCGGCGCCGGCGACCAGGTCTCGGAAGTCGGCACGAACTCTGTCCAGATCAGCGTGGATGCGCTGGCGTTCGGTCGATGCCAGGGGGGCCGTGGGAGGGGCCATGGGACCAGTCTCGCGCGGTGAGCACGATCGCGGAAGGGAGTCCCTCGCCGATGGCCGCGCCAGCCGACCGCGCCGCGTCAGGCGTTGACCGGCGTGACGTCCAGGGACTCGAGCAGGCCGAGGATGCGCTGCTTGATCCCGTCACGGATGGGCCGCACCGCCTCGATGCCCTTGCCGGCGGGGTCCGTGAGCTCCCAGTCCTCGTAGCGCTTGCCGGGGAAGATCGGGCACGTGTCGCCGCACCCCATGGTGATGACGACGTCGGACTCCTTGACCGCCTCTGTCGTGAGGATCTTGGGGGTCTCGGCGGTGATGTCGATGCCCTCCTCGGCCATGGCGGCAACAGCCGAGGGGTTGACCTGGTCGGCGGGAGCGGATCCCGCAGAGCGGACCTCGACGGCGCCGCCGGAGAGGTGGGCGAGGTAGGCGGCGGCCATCTGGGAGCGGCCGGCGTTGTGGATGCAGACGAACAGGACGGACGGCTTGTCGGTCATGAGTGCTCCTGGGTCGAGGGTGGGGGAGGGTCAGATGCCGAGGTCGCGGAGCAGCCGGGTGACGCGGCCCTGGATGTCGTCGCGGATGTCGCGGACGGTCTCGATGGGCTGGCCGGAGGGGTCGACGACGTCCCAGTCCTCGTACCGCTTGCCCGGCAGGATCGGGCAGGCGTCGCCGCAGCCCATCGTGATGACGACGTCCGCGGCGCGCACGACGTCGTCCGACAGCGGCTTCGGGTAGGCCTCGGAGAGATCGATCCCGCGCTCCTTGAGGACGGCGATGGCGGTGGCGTTGACCTCACCGACAGGGGCTGAGCCGGCCGAGCGGACGTGGACACGACCGCCGGACAGGTGCTGGGCCAGTGCCGCGGCGATCTGGGACCGCCCCGCGTTGTGGACGCAGACGAAGAGCAGCTCAGGGACCTGCTTGGTGATCCGACCCTCGGCCTGAGCGGCCGCCGTCAGCTGAGTGGTGGCGTACCTGGCGGTGAGGATCGGCAGGTACGTGGGGATCCGGGACACCGGCTCGAGGGCGGCTCGGGCATCTGCGACGGCCTGCGCCACCGACTCCTTGGAGAAGACCCCGTCGTACTTGTACGTCAGGTCCTCGACGATCCGGTCGTAGTCGGGTCCGCCGGCGGGAGTGTCAGTGCGCATCGACCAGGTTGCCTTCCGTGAGGGGACGGGTGAGCTCGGACAGCGCTGCGGCGCCGACGGGTTCGCTGGCCAGCAGCGGCAGGACGGCCACGCGCTGGCAGAGCTCCGTCACGCGGGTGAGCGGCTCCGCCTCGGCGTGGGCGCGGGCCTGCAGGAACGGCGAGCTCGGCCCTGCCGCGGCCAGGCTGCCGTTGACGACCCAGGCCCAGGGGGTGATGCCGGCCCGGACGAGGTCGTCCTGCAGCTCCTCGGCCTCGAGCACCGGGGTCGTCTCGGGAAGGCTGACGATGACGACCTTGGTCTGGGCCGGGTCCTGCAGCCGCATGAGCGGGGTCACGAAGTGCGCGCCCTCGCTCATCTGCCGGGTGATCTCACGGTGGTACGAGCCGGTCGCGTCGAGCAGGAGCAAGGTGTGCCCGGTCGGCGCGGTGTCGAGCACGACGAACTGCTTCCGGGATCGGAACACGACGTGGGAGAACTGCTGGAAGACCGCGACCTCGTCGGTGCACGGCGACTTGAGGTCCTCAGCCAGGACGGCTCGGCCGGCGTCGTCCAAGGCCTTGCCGTTGCCAGCCATCACCCGCGCCCGATACTCGGTGATCGCCTGCTCCGGGTCGATGCGCTCGACGGTGAGGTGCGGGGTCTCGGCCTGCAGTGTCTCGTTCAGGTGCGCCGCCGGGTCGGTGGTCGTGAGCAGCGTCTCGTGGCCTCGGGAGGCGAGCTCGAGGGCGACGGCAGCGGCGACCGTGGTCTTGCCGACTCCGCCCTTGCCCATGCACATGACGAGCCCGTGCCCGTCGGCCTCCAGCCCGTCGACGAGACCACGCAGATCCGTGAATCCGTCCGGGAGCGAAGCGATCTCAGCGGCAGGTTCTGGGAGCGACGGAGCCTCGGGCTCGAAGAGCGCCCGCAGGGCCGGCACGCCGACGGTGTTGACGGCCAGCAGCGGCAGGGTGGTCCGGGGCAGCGCGGCCACGGCGTGGGGGAGGAAGTCGAGGGCCGCCTCCTCACGGGAGCGGACCGCGTGGGCCAGCTCGTCCCCCGGGGCGCCGGTGACGGCATACGAAGGCATGACGCCGTTGACGACGAGGTGGGCGTTCGTCATGCCCAGCTCGCGCAGCTCCTCGTACGTCCTCGCGGCCTCACGGAGGGAGGAACGCTGCGGCCGGGTCACGAGGACCAGGCGCGTACGCGTGGGGTCCGTCAGCGCGGCCAGAGCGCCGGCATAGTCGTGGCGCCGACGATCCAGGCCGGCCACGGGTCCGAGGCACGACACGTCGCCCTTGCCGTCGGACAGGTAGGTGGTCCACTCCCCCGGCAGCTGCAGCAGTCGCACGGTGTGCCCCGTGGGCGCGGTGTCGAAGAGGACGTGGTCGTACGCAGCGGTGGCGGACTCGTCGGCGAGCAACGACGCGAACTCGTTGAACGAGGCGATCTCGGTCGTGCACGCACCGGACAGCTGTTCCGTCATCGCGGAGATCTCCGCCGCGGGCAGCAGGTCGCGCACCGGGTCGATGATGGTGGCACGGTACGCGTCGACCGCCTGCTGAGGGTCGATCTCGAGGGCGTCCAGGCCCGGGACGGTCGGCACCGGTGTGATCGTGTTGCCGATGCCGACCCCGAAGACCTGTCCGACGTTCGAGGCCGGGTCGGTACTCGTCAGCAGGACCCGCTTGCCCTGCCCCGCGAGGCGTACCGCCGTGGCGCAGGCCAGCGAGGTCTTGCCGACGCCGCCCTTGCCGGTGAAGAAGAGGAACCGCGGCAGGTCGTCGAGGAACGGCAGGCGAGGCATCAGCACGGTGCGGACTCGTGCGCCGGCAGGTCAGGCATGGCGCGACCCGGCAGCCTGCGTGAGCGGCGCGCCCGGACTGCCGGGCCGAGCGGTGAAGCGCTTGCGCAGGGCGAGGCTGACGTAGACCAGCGCGACGAGGGCCGGGACCTCGATGAGGGGGCCGACGACGCCGGCGAGGGCCTGCCCGGAGGCAGCGCCGAAGGTCGCGATGGCCACGGCGATCGCCAGCTCGAAGTTGTTGCCCGCCGCCGTGAACGCGAGCGTCGCCGTGCGCTCGTAGCCGAGTCCGAGGCCCGCTCCGAGCCCGAAGCCGCCGCCCCACATCAGGGCGAAGTAGACGAGCAGGGGCAGCGCGATGCGCACGACGTCGAGCGGCTGCGAGGTGATGGCCTCACCCTGGAGGGCGAAGAGGATGACGATCGTGAAGAGCAGGCCGTAGAGCGCCCAAGGGGCGACCCTCGGGATGAACTTCGTCTCGTACCAGTCCCGCCCACGCGCCCGCTCCCCGATACGGCGGGACAGGAAACCTGCCAGCAGCGGGATGCCGAGGAAGATGAGCACGGACCGGGCGATGTCCCACGTCGACGCGTCGATGCCGGTCTGCTCGAGGCCGAGCCATCCGGGCAGCACCGAGAGGTAGAACCACCCCAGCCCGGCGAAGGCCACGACCTGGAAGACGGAGTTGATCGCGACGAGCACCGCGGCCGCCTCGCGGTCCCCGCACGCGAGGTCGTTCCAGATGATGACCATGGCGATGCAGCGGGCGAGCCCGACGATGATGAGGCCGGTGCGGTAGGCGGGCAGGTCGGGCAGGAAGATCCACGCCAGGGCGAACATCAGGGCCGGTCCGAGGACCCAGTTGAGGAACAGCGAGCTCAGCAGGAGGCGCTTGTCGCCGGTCACCGAGTCGAGCCGGTCGTAGCGGACCTTGGCGAGGACGGGATACATCATGACGAGCAGGCCGAGGGCGATCGGCAGCGAGACGCCGTCGACCTCCACGCGCGCGAGGCCGTCGCCGAGCCCGGGGACGAGACGCCCGAGCAGCAGGCCGGCCAGCATGGCCAGCCCGATCCACACCGGCAGGAAGCGGTCGAGCGTCGAGAGCTTCGCCGCCACGGGGTCATGCGGCGCGGGCGTGCCTCCGGACATGCTCCCGGGTGTGGTCTCGGGCGGGGCGCTGGGGCTGGGCGGGTTGGTCACCGGAGTCCTTCGAACGGGCGGGGTCACTGCCAGACGCATCGACGGTGGTCGATACGTCCACGTTGGCAGCCTCATCGGTGTGTGTCAATATGGATCATCGTCGATGCCGGTGAACGGAGGGTGAACCCGTGAGCGTGACCACGCTGAGCACCACCCCGCAGGAGATCTCCGCCTGCGGCACTGCGCCCGTCGAGCCCCTCGACCGCACGGAGGCCGACCGCCGGGCAGCGCTGCTCAAGGCGCTCGCCGACCCGGTGCGCCTCCAGCTGCTCAGCATCATCAGCGCCTCGCCCGGCTGCGAGGCGTGCGTGTGCGACATGACCGAGGCCGTCCAGGTCTCGCAGCCGACGGTCAGCCACCACCTCAAGACCCTCGTCGACGCCGGCATCCTCAGCCGAGAACGCCGGGGCAGCTGGGCCTGGTTCCGGCTCGACGTCGAGCAGCTCGCCGCCGTGCGCGGCTTCCTGGCCTAGGTCGACGGCTCGCGCCTCACATCTCCTCGTGCGTGTTCGGGTCGCCGCCGAAGAGACGCCCGTCCTCACGGCCGAGGGCGGAGATCGCGGCGACCTCGTCCTGGCTCAGCTCGAAACCGAAGACGTCGAGGTTGGCGCGCTGCCGCTCGGCGTCCGACGACTTCGGCAGCGGCACGACGCCGAGCTGCACGTGCCAGCGCAGGATCGCCTGCGCCGGCTCGACGCCGTGCGCCTCGGCAGCCGCGGCCACCGGGTCGGCGGCGAAGGGCGCGTTGCGCTTGCCGAGCGGGCTCCACGCCTCGGTGACGATGCCGAGCCGTTCGTGCACCCCCCGTAGGCGCTCCTGCGGGAAGAGCGGGTGCAGCTCGACCTGGTTGAGCACCGGCGTCACGCCGGTGGCCTCGATGACGTCGGCGAGGTGCTGCTCGGTGAAGTTGCTGACGCCGACGGACCGCACGAGCCCGCGCTCGCGGCACTCGACGAGCGCGCGGTAGGCGTCGACGTAGAGGCCGACGCTCGGGTTGGGCCAGTGGATGAGCGCGACGTCCACCCGCTCGAGGCCGAGGCGCTCGAGCGACTCCTCGACGGAGGCGATGGCGCGGTCGTACGCGTGGTCGCGGCCGGGCACCTTCGTCTGGACGACGATCTCGTCACGGGGCACGCCGGACCGGCGGATCGCCTCGCCCACCTCCGCCTCGTTGCCGTAGTTGACGGCCGTGTCGAGCAGCCGGTAGCCGGCCTCGAGCGCGGTCACCATGGCGCGTATGCCGTCCTCCCCCGTGAGGGGGTACGTGCCGAAGCCGGTGGCGGGGAGGGTCGTGCCGTCGCCCAGGGTGCGTGTCGGAACCTGCGTCATGGGTCCCAACCTAGGCACTCGGGGCGTCGGGGGCGAGGGTCGTGACGACGAACACCTCTCCCGTGATCCGCATGACCCGGCGAGCCTGAAGCGAGCGGGCCTCAGCCGGTGGGGCGTGGCCGGCGCTGCGCGAGGTACTCCTGGGGCATGCCCGGACCTGGCCTCACGCGCACCTCGTCGGCGTCGACGGTGCCGCACGTGGCACAGACGACGGCCTGGGTGACGGCGTCGCCGCACGTGGCGTGGCGGTAGAGGATCGGCGGCCCGTCGGGGGCCGCCCAGCGGTCGCCCCACTGGGTCAGCGCGATGAGCGCGGGCGCCAGCTCGCGGCCCTTGTCGGTCAGGACGTACTCGAACTGCTCTGGGCGCTCGGAGTAGCGGCGCCGCTCCATGACGCCCGTCTCGACGAACGCGTCGAGGCGGGCCTTGAGGATGTTGGTGGCGACGCCGAGGTTGTGCTGGAAGTCGCTGAAGCGGGTCACCCCGGCGAAGAGCGCGTCGCGCACGATGAGCAGGCTCCACCGCTCGCCCACCACCTCGAGGGCGCGGGCGATGGAGCACACCTGCTGGTCGTACGTCCTGCCGAGCACGAACCCATCCTAGCCAAGTGCTTGCATCATGAAAGCACCCGGTCCTACAGTGACTTGCATGATGCAAGTGACTGTCACCACCGGGTGACGGCACCGATGGATGGGAGCAGGACCATGAGCACCGACCTCACCTTGTCGTTCACCGTCGACCAGACGCCCGAGCAGGCCTTCGCCGCCATCACCGACGTCCGCGCCTGGTGGTCGGGCACGATCGAGGGGCCCACCGACCGCCTCGGGGCGGAGTTCTCCTACTCCGTGCCCGACATCCACTGGTCGACGTTCCGGATCACCGAGCTCGAGCCCGACCGGAGGGTCAGCTGGCTCGTGCTGGACGCGTGGCTGTCCTTCACCGAGGACCACGAGGAGTGGAAGGGCACGACCGTCACCTTCGAGGTGTCCGAGACCGACGACGGGACCCTCGTCCGCTTCACCCACGTGGGGCTCTCGCCCGAGCAGGAGTGCTACGAGGTGTGCCACACGGCCTGGGGACAGTACGTCCTCGGCAGCCTGCGCTCGCTCGTCGAGTCCGGGGCCGGCCGGCCCAACTCCTTCGAGGGCCAGGACAAGCTCGACGCCGCCCTCGCCGGCACGGTCGCCCTCCCGGGCTGAGGCCGGGGCTCCCGCGTGAGCCAGGCGCGGTCACCGGGGCCCGCCCCGCCACGACCGGGGCGGGATCACGCGCGTGCCGCAGCGACCGGTCGACCCGCCGCGGGAGGATGATCGGTGCGACCCCTGCGAGCGCAGGGGTGGTCGAGGAGGAGGACGACGCACCGATGGCCGAGGACCGCGGACGCTTCCCCCGCTCCGTCTTCGAGGAGGGCGAGGACCCGGACCCCCGCTTCAGCCTCGCCAACGAGCGCACCTTCCTCGCATGGATCCGCACCGGCCTGGCCTTCGTGGCGGCGGGGCTCGCCGTCGAGGCCCTGCAGCTGCCCGTGACC
This sequence comes from Terrabacter sp. Soil810, assembly GCF_001429645.1. Lineage (NCBI taxonomy): Bacteria > Bacillati > Actinomycetota > Actinomycetes > Micrococcales > Intrasporangiaceae > Terrabacter > Terrabacter sp. Soil810. The sequence goes on along the minus strand of NZ_LMSW01000011.1, from coordinate 210,996 downwards.
GAGTGGCTGCGGGTCACGATCTCCGTCCTGCTCGTGCTCGCCGGCATCGCCGCGACGGCGCAGGCCTGGCTCTCGTGGGTGCGCACCGAGCGCGCGATGCGTCACCTCGCGCCCCTGCCGTCCTCGGGGCTCAAGCTGCCGATCGCGGTGCTGCTCGGGCTCGTCGCCCTCGCCGTCGTCGTCGGGCTGCTGCTGTGACCTCCCCCGCCGACCCCGGTCTGCAGGCGGAGCGCACGTCGCTCGCCTGGCGGCGCACGGCGCTCTCGGTCGCCGTCGGCTCGCTCATCGGACTGCGCGTGCTCCCGCAGCAGCTCGGACCGACGGGGTATGCCGTGGCGGGACTCGGCCTGGTGTGGAGCGCCGACCTCGCCCTGACGGCACGACGCCGCTACCGCGACGGCCGCCGCCTGCTGCGCACCGGTGACGGCCGCGACCCCCGAGCCGTCGCCGCCCCGACGCTGGCCCGCACGGCCGCCACCGCGGGGGTCGTCGCGGTCTCGGCCCTGGTCCTCGTCCTCGTGATCGCGCTCCGCTGACGCCGCGACCCCGGATGCCGCGCCCCCTCTCCCCCACGGCATCCGGGGTCGGCGACGTCAGGGAGCGGGCTGGGCGACCGGCGGGTCCGTGACCGTGGCGCCGGCGGATCCGCCGGTGGGACGGAGCTTCTCGCCCTCGATGTCGACGTCGGGCATCGCCCGGTCGAGCCAGCGCGGCAGCCACCACGCCTTGTCGCCGAGGAACGACATGACGGCCGGCACGAGCGACAGGCGCACGACGAAGGCGTCGACGGCGACACCGAACGCGAGCGCGAAGCCCATCGACTTGATGATCGGGTCCTCGACGAGGACGAAGCCGGCGAAGACCGACATCATGATGAGCGCCGCCGCGACGACGACGCGTGCGCCGTGGCCCACGCCCGCGACGACCGCCTCACGCGCGGTCTCGCCGTGCACGAAGTCCTCGCGCATCCGCGAGACGAGGAAGACCTCGTAGTCCATCGCGAGACCGAAGAGGATGCCGATGAGCAGGATCGGGAGGAAGCTGACGAGCGGACCCGCGGTCTCGAGCCCGACGAGCGACGACAGCCACCCCCACTGGAAGATCGCGACCGTCGCGCCGAACGCCGCGCCGATCGTCAGCAGGAAGCCGAGCGTTGCCTTGAGCGGCACGAGCAGCGAGCGGAACATCAGCATGAGCAGCACGAAGCCGAGCCCGACGACGACGAGCAGGTAGATGGGAAGAGCGGCGGACAGCTTGTCGGACACGTCGACGCCGACGGCCGTGACACCGGTGACGGAGATATCGGCGCCGGTGGCCGCGGACGTCACGGCGAGCGACGAGCGCAGGTCGCGCACGAGGTCGACGGTCGCCTGGGCGGTCGGCCCCGACTTCGGGATGACGGCGAGGATCGTGGTCCGCCCGTCGGCGCTCGTCTGCCCGGGTGCGACCGCGAGCACGCCCGGCAGGGCGGAGGCGGCCTTCGCGGCGCCGGCCGCGGCCTGCTGCGCCTGCTGCGGGGTGTCGCCGTGGACGACCATGACGAGCCTGCCGTTGAAGCCCTCGCCGAAGCCCTCGGAGATGAGGTCGTACGCCACGCGCTTGCTGCTCGTGACCGGCGCGGTGCCGTCGTCGGGCAGGGCGAGACGCATGTCGGCGGCCGGGAGGGCGACCGCGCCGAGGAGCACGACGCCGGCGACGAGCACCGGCACGCGGTGGCGGACCGTGAACCGGCCCCAGGCGAAGCCGCGGTTGCCGGCACGCTCGTCGAGGTCGGTCCCGAACCCCTCGTCGCGGTCGGCCCGACGCTGGCGTCGGGACAGCACGCGGTCGCCCGCGAAGCCGAGCAGGGCCGGCAGCAGCGTCACAGCCACGAGGACGGCGACGAGGACGGTCCCGGCGGCGGCGAGACCCATCGCGGTCAGGAACGGGATGCCGACGACGGACAGACCCGCAAGGGCGATGATCACCGTCAGGCCGGCGAAGACCACGGCGGTGCCCGCGGTGCCCACGGCCCGGGCGGCGGCCTCCTGGCGCTCGAGGCCGAGGGCGAGGTTGTGCCGGTAGCGCGAGGTGATGAAGAGCGAGTAGTCGATGCCGACGGCGAGACCCAGCATGAGGGCCAGCACCGGCGTGACGCTCGAGAGCTCGACAGCGTGCCCGACGATGAGCAGGCCGATCATGCCGACGCCCACGCCGACGAGCGCGTTGACCATCGTCATGCCGGCCGCGACGAGCGAGCCGAAGGTGATGACGAGCACCACGAGGGCCACGAGCACACCGATGCCCTCGGTCGAGCCGATCTCGGGGGTGGCGAGCAGGGGCTCGCCGCCCGCGGCCACCGTCCACCCGGCCGGGGCGTCGTCGCCGAGGGCCTCGTAGGCGGCGCGCTGGTCGGCGCTGAGCTCGTCGGCCGTCCGGTCGAACTGCACGGTGACGAGGCCGTAGCGCCCGTCCTGGCTGATCGCCTTGGTGTCGAACGGGCTCAGCGCGCCGACGACCCCGGGGACCTTCGAGGCCCGCGCCACGACGTCGTCGACGACGGCCTTGGAGGCGGGCGCCACGAGGGTCTGCCCCTCCGGCGCCCGGACGACGACGGTGCCGGACGCGCCGCTCGCCTGCGGGAACTCCTGTGCGAGCGCCTCGAGCGCGCGCTGGGACTCGGTGCCGGGGATCGTGACGCTCGAGGTCGGTGCGCTGCCGAGTGCCAGCAGCACCCCGGCGAGCACGGCGAGCAGGACGAACCAGGCAGACGCGACGACGCCGCGACGTCCGAACGCGAAGCGTCCGATCCGGTAGAGCAGGGTGGCCATCGGGGTGACTCCAGGGGCTCGAAGTGGCTCGCAGTGGCTCGCCGCGACGGGGGCGCGAGCTCGAGGTGGTGGTGCGGATCGACCGGGCGTCGCTGACCGTCCGATCAAAGTTAACCGATCGGCTAAGTGACTGACAAGCCGATCGGCTAGCTCCGCTAGGGTGACGCGCACCACCTCCCAGCGGGCCCCAACGGCTCGCCCGGTGGGCACGGCCGGCAGCACACGGCATACGACACCGGTCCCCGACACCCGACGCGACGGAGGCGACCATGGCTCGACCCCAGGCCCCGCGGGGCCACGGCCGGCGGCGCGTCATCGACGCCGCCGTCGAGCTCTTCGCCGTGCACGGGGTCAGCGGCACGTCGCTGCAGATGATCGCCGACGACCTCGGGGTCACGAAGGCCGCCGTCTACTACCAGTTCCACGCCAAGGAGGACATCGTCCTCGCCGTCCTCGAGGAGGCGCTCGTCGACATGACGGCCTTCGTCACCGCAGCGGAGTCGCTGCCCACCCCCGACGGGGCGGCGATGGCGGCGCTGCGCGGGCTCGTCGACCTCATGATCGGCCACCGCAAGGTCGTCGCGGCGCTCATGCGCGACCCCGAGGTCGAGCGCATCATGGCGGCCCACGACGACCTCACCTCGCTCGTCGGACGACTGACCTCACTGCTGCTCGGCCCCACGCCCGACCTGCGCCGCCGCATCGCCGTCTCCGTCGTCGGTGCCGGCGTCGCCGCGGCCGGCATCGACCCGAAGCTCGACGACGTCGACGACGAGACACTGCGCGCCGAGCTGCTCGAGCTCGGGCCTGCCTGGCTGTCCCGAGCCTGAGCGCACCCGGTCAGAGATCGCTGAGGTCGACCGAGGTCAGTCCCCAGATGACGAGCACGTCGAGGGCGATGATGACGATCCCCCAGAGCGGGTAGTACGGCAGCCAGAGGAAGTTCGCGAGCGCCGAGAGCACGGCGAGCGCGACGCCGACCGACCGGGCCAGGACGTTGCCGGTGAAGATGAACCCGCCGGCGACGGCCGCGCACAGGCCGATGATCATGTGGAACCATCCCCACGCCGTCGCGTTGAAGGTGAAGAGGTAGTTCGGCGTCTTGACGAGGAAGTCGTTGCCGTTGACGACGGCGATGAGGCCCTCGATGAACTGGAACACGCCGACGACGAGCATGATCGTCGCGGCGAACGTGCTCGCACCGGCCGCCCAGAGCGTGCGCGCGCGACGGGTGGGAGCGGTGGGGGTGGCGCCGGCCATGGCGTTCTCCGTTCGGTTGGTGGTGCCTGGTTGTGGTTGGTTCTGGCGGTTTCTGCGCCAGGTCTGGGGTCGATCTGGTGGTGCTGTCGGTGGGGACCTCAGGCGAAGACCCCTTCGCGGAGCTCCTCGCGGACGCGGACCGCGGCCTGGATGGCCTGCATCTGCTCGTCGGTGCACTCGAGGCCGTAGACGTCGCGGACGAACTCCGGCAGGTCGGCCCGGTAGTCGTGGGCCCAGGCCCTGAACTCGCCCGGCAGCTGGGCGTTCTTCATGTCGATGAGGGTCTGGAAGAACGTCGTGACGGGACGCCACCGCATCCCTGCAGGTATGCCGCGTGGTGACCGCAGCGTCACGTCCTCGCGACGCGGGCGGCCGGGTCCGAGCCAGGGCGGTCTGCGGTTGAGCAGGTCGGGACCGAACTTCGTCACGCCGTCGTTGTCGTGGCTGAGCAGCACGTAGCGCAGCCGGTCCCGTGCCTCCTGGCCCAGGGCCACGAGCTGCTCGTGGTCGTTGACGACGGCGACGAGGCTCGTGTCGACGTCGGGCCGCGGGGCGCCGGTGACCTCGTGCATCCACTTGCTGCCGCCGGGCGTCCCGATCCACAGGGCCCGGTCTATGCCGAGCGCCTGCGGGCCGAGGGTCCCCCAGCCGAGCAGCACGTCCTGGCTCGTGTGCGCACCGAGCGACTCGCCGAAGAGCACGACCTCGGGCCGCTCGTCCGGGGGCATGGCGCGCACCCGCTCGAGGATGCGCAGCCAGAGCAGCCGGTTCTGCTGGCGGGCGTCGCGGACCTTGCCGAGCGAGAGCGGCGACGGGCGCTTGGAGTACTGCATCGTGACGCTCGCGACGTCACCGCGGGTGAGGTACTGCGCGGCGGCGATGGCGACGTAGTTGACGTAGCCCGTCCCGGTCGGAGACACGAGCATGAGCATCGACCGGGACCACGCGTCGGTCCGGTCCATCTCGGCGATCGCGAGCTCGACGCGCTCGGTGGGGGTCGGTGCGCTGTCGAGGCCGACGAACACCTGGACGGGGTGGGCGCGGGCGGGCTCGCCCATGACCGTCGCGATGGACAGGTCGGGCGGTGTCCTGCCGTCGGGGAGGGCCTGCGGGTTGGCTACGGGCGCGGGTCGCACGTAGGTGACGGCGTGCCGCCGGCCCTCACGCCCGAGGGAGTCCCACGACACCAGGCTCGCCGGGTCGCCACTGGTCATCGGATCGGTCCAGACGCCGGGTGCCGCGCGCATCCACGGGTCCACCGTGGTCGTCACGGCCTCGATGCGCTGCATGGCGCGGGTCCAGAGGGCACTGACGACGACGCCGGCCCCGGCCACGAAGACGGCGTGCGAGGCCAGCTGCCAGGCGAGCCCGGCACCGGGCGTCTGGCCCGGGGCGAGGCGCCGCACCTGCTCGGCGGTCCATCGTTCGACCCAGCCGGCCCCGTAGAGGACCGCGAGCACGCCGCCGCCGGCGGCGAGACCCTTGAGCGTGGGCACGTCGTCGACCGTGTCGAGCCCGGCTTCCGAGCCGGTCCGCCGGGTCCGCTCGAGGACCGCAGACGTCGCCAGGCCGACGGGGATCGACAGGGGCAGCGCCGCGAGGCGCCCGTCGGCGCCGATGGCCCGGTCGAGCCGGCGCACCCCGGCGGTGGCGCCGATGAGGACCGAGCCACAGAGGGCCGCGGATCCCATCCGCCAGGCGCCCTGCCGCAGGACGCCCTCCCTGGCCGTGGCGACACCCCGCCGGTCGAGGTAGGCCGCGAGGCCGAGTCCCAGCGGCGCCATCGCCAGCTCGCAGCCCAGGGCAGCCGCCGAACGGCGCCGGTCCTCGGACCACGCGTCGGGGAACACGACCCACGACGCCGCCGCCCCGGCGACGACGTCGATGACGTCCTGTGCCGTGAGGGCGAGCAGGTAGCTCGACCCGCTCGAGAGTCCGGTGATGATGCCCTGGTCGGCCCACGAGCGTTTCGACAAGGACGGCGCGAGGGTCGACGGCGTCACGAAGGAGGCCATGACGAGGCCGACCTTCTGTCCTGTGTGGACGAAGTCAGACTGCTCCATGGGCCCTCCCGGCGCTCGACCGGTCGCGGACCGACCTGACGTCGCGCCCGCTCCTGCTCCGAGCATGGTCACGTCGGGAGTCGTTGCGGTCACCCCTCAAGGGTGATCTTCGTGCGGGACGGGAGGCCTTCTGCGCCAAGGGGTGCCCACGCGGGCCGGGGGTGAGCATCATGGGTCCATGACTGCGAACGCCGAGGTCGAGCCAGCGCCTGTCGCCACCCACCTGGAGTCCACGGACGGGAGGTCGTTCGTGGCTCGGGGCCCGGCGAGCGAGCGTCCGTTGGCGGGCGACTACCTCGAGCTGGACGGCGAGGACGGTGTGCTCGCCTTCGTCGAGGACGTCTCGAGCGACGGCCTCGGCTTCGCGGCGACCGGTACGCTGGTGCAGGTCGGCTCCGGTGCGCAGGCGCGGCCGGCGGACGCCGCCTGGCACGACGTCGCGGTACGCCCGACGCGCCCCGACGCCGTCCATCGCCTCCTGTCGGGCACCGACCCGGAGCTGCACCTCGGCCAGCTCGCCGGCCAGGACTCGGTCGGCGTCGCCCTCGTGCCCAACCGACTCAACCGGCACACCTTCTGGTGCGGCCAGAGCGGCTCCGGCAAGACGTACGCCCTCGGCGTGCTCCTCGAGCGCATCCTCGTCACGACCCGGCTGCCCATGGTCGTCTTCGACCCCAACAGCGACTTCGTGCGGCTGCACGAGCAGGCCGTCGAGCCGGGCTCGGACCAGGCACGCGCGCTGCAGGAGCGCGAGGTCGTGGTCCTGCGGCCCGACGACCCCGACTCACCGCTGCGCGTGCGCTTCACCGAGCTGACGTCGCGGGCCAAGGCCGCGGTGCTGCGGCTGGACCCGGTGGTCGACCGCGCTGAGTACAACGCGCTCCTGCGCCTCTTCGACGGCGAGTTCAACACCGTCGAGGCCGGACAGATCGTGCCCTACCTGCGCTCGCTCGGGGACCCGGACGCCGAGGCCCTGGCCCAGCGCCTCGAGAACCTCGGGGTCGTCGAGTGGACGAAGACGTGGGCGTTCGGCGCGACCCCTGCGACCGAGGTCATCGCCCGCCGACCGGCGGCAACCGTGCTCGACCTCGGCGGCTACGACCGGTCCGAGGAGCAGCTCGCCGTCGCCCTCGCCGTCCTCGACGACCTCTGGGCCCGCCGCGGGGAGCGTCGCCCGCTGCTCATCGTCGTCGACGAGGCGCACAACCTGTGCCCGCCCGACCCGGAGACCCCGCTCGGGGTCGCGGTGCGCGACCGTCTGATCCAGATCGCCGCCGAGGGCCGCAAGTACGGTCTGTGGCTGCTCCTGTCGACCCAGCGCCCGTCCAAGGTGCACCCCGGGATCGTGTCGCAGTGCGACAACCTCACCCTGATGAGGATGAACTCACGCGACGACCTCGAGCAGCTCGCGTCCGTGTTCGGCTTCGTCCCCCGCGGGCTGATCGCGCAGGCGGCGCGCTTCCGCCAGGGCGAGGCCCTCCTGGCCGGTGGCTTCGTGCCCATGCCGAGCGTCGTGCGGGTGCGCGGCCGCGTCACCCCGCAGGGCGGCACCGACGTCCCGGTGCCGATGCCCTGAGGGCCGCGCAGACTCCGGGGCGATCGCCGGCTAGGCGCCCGGGCCCGTCGGGGACGACGGGGACGACGGGGACTTCGGCAGGAGGGCGGGGAAGGCGATGGCCTCGCCCTCGATGCGCAGCCGCAGCTCGGTGCCCTTGGCGGCGATGAACGCGTTCGAGTGGCGGATGCTGATGATCTCGCCACCTCGCGCGAGCGCCGATGTCTCGCAACCGGGTTCGCGGCTCGACGTCAGCTCGAGCCGGACCGTGCTCTCGGGGCCGAAGTAGTCGGTGTCGACGACGACGCCGCGGATCGGGCCGTGCTCGTCGACGCGGATCTGCTCCGGCCGGAGCATGAGCTGGACGCGGCCGCGCAGCGACGTCTCCGCGACCGGGACCGCCCCGAGCGAGCACGTGGCGGTATCGCCGTCGACCCACGCCTCGAGCATCACCGCGTCACCGAGGAACTCGGCCGTGGCGCGGTCGACCGGCCGGGTGTAGACCTCGAGCGGGCTGTCGACCTGCGCGAGCAGGCCGTCGCGCATCACGGCGACCTGGTCGGCGAAGCTGAGCGCCTCCGCCTGGTCGTGGGTCACGAGGACGGTCGTGATGCCGGCGTCGTGGAGCACCTTGGCCACGGTGCGTCGGGTCGCCACCCGCAGGCCCGCGTCGAGGGCCGAGAACGACTCGTCGAGGAGCATCAGCTCCGGCTCACGGGCGAGGGCCCGCGCGAGCGCCACGCGCTGTTGCTGCCCACCCGAGATCTCGTGCGGGCGCCGTGCCGCGAGCGCGCTGTCCAGCGAGACCATCTCGAGCAGCTCGGCGACTCGTGCCCGTGCGGCCTTGCGGCCACCGGACAGGGCCGAGGTGTCGATGCCGAAGGCGATGTTCTGGCCGACGGTCAGGTGCGGGAAGAGGGCGCCGTCCTGGGCGACGTAGCCGACGTCGCGGTGGTGCGCCGGGACCCAGGCGTCGGCGCTCGCGAGCGCACGCCCGCTCAGGGTCACCGCGCCCGCGTCGGCACGCTCGAAGCCGGCGATGAGCCGCAGCAGGGTGGTCTTGCCCGAGCCCGACGGGCCGACGATCGCGGTGGTGCTGCCGGGGTCGACCGACAGCGTGACGCCGCGCAGCACCTGCTGCGGGCCGAAGCTCTTGGTCAGGCCGCTGACCTCGAGGCGGCCCCGCGCCGACGGGTCGTGGTAGCCGACCCGTGGGCTGGGGGTCGACGGGGATGTCGTGGTCATTGTCCGGCCGCTTTCTTCGACTGCTGGAAGAGCAGGTAGGTCATCGGCGCCGAGAGCACGACCATGAGGAGGGCGTACGGCGCGGCGCCGGCGTAGTCGATCTCGCTGCTCTTGGCCCAGAACTCCGTCGCTAGCGTGGTGGTGCCGTTCGGGGCGAGCAGCAGGGTCGCCGTCAGCTCGTTGACGATGGCGAGGAACACGAGCGCCGCCCCTCCGGCCGCCGCCGGTGCGGTGAGCCTGAGCGTCACCCGGACGAAGGCGCCGAAGGGGCGCACACCGAGCGCCTGGGCCGCCTCCTCGAGCTCGCGCGGAGCCTGCGCGAGCCCCGAGCGCAGGCTGACGAGGGCACGGGGCAGGAAGAGCAGCACGTAGGCGGCGACGAGGACGACGGCCGTCTGGTAGAACGCCGGCAGGAACCGGATGCTCACGGTGACGAAGGCGAGGCCGACGACGATGCCGGGCATCGAGCTCGTGATGTAGTTGGACAGCTCGAGCGAGCGGGTGAACCAGCTCGGGCGCCGCACGGCGAGGAAGGCCATCGGGAAGGCCACGAGTGTCGTCGCGGCCGCACCGGCCACGCCGTACAGCAGCGTCTGGAGCAGGGCCGGGATGATCTCCTCGGGCACCCAGATCTCCGAGCCGCCGAGCACCACCCACCGGAGCACGAACCACATCGGGACGCCGACGGCGAGCACGACGAGGAGCAGCAGCGCGAGCTGCGCCGGCACGTGGAGCCCGCCCAGCGGCATACGCCCCGGGGCGGCCTGCCCGCCGGAGCCGACGCGGGCGTAGCGAGCGGTGCCGCGACTGCGCACCTCGGCGACGAGCAGCAGGAGGCACAGGACGACGAGCACGCTGGCGAGCATGTTGCCGGCGGCGCCGTTGAAGGTCGACTGGTACTGCACCATGATCGCCGTCGTGAAGGTGTCGAACCGGATCATCGCGAAGGCGCCGTACTCGGCCAGCAGGTGGAGGCCGACGAGCAGCGCGCCCCCGGTCATCGCGAGCCTCAGCTGTGGGAGCACGACCCGTCGGAAGACCTGCCACGGCCCGAGCCCGAGCGAGGCCGCCGACTCCTCGAGCGACGGGTCGAGGCGGCTCAGGGTCGCCGCAGCCGGGATGTAGACGAGCGGGAAGTACGACAGCACCGAGATGAGCACGCCGGCCGAGAGGCCGGCGAGGGACGGGACGGCCGACACCCAGCCGTAGCTGTTGACGAACGCCGGGATGGCGAGCGGCGCCGCCAGCGCGAGCGCCCAGAACCTGTTGCCGCGCAAGCTCGTTCGCTCGACGAGCCACGCGCCACCGACTCCGAGGGCGAGGCACAGGGGAATCGAGAAGAACATGAGCAGGATCGTGTTGAGCAGCAGCTCGCCGACCCGCGCCCGGAAGATCAAGGCGACCGCGGCATCCCATCCCGTCGCCACCGTCATTGCGATGACGTAGCCGAGGGGCACGAGCGAGAAGAGGGCGATGAGCACGGCGATGACCGCCAGGACGGGCGGCCGCCGACGCCCGGACGCCGGACCCGGGCGGGTGCCCGGGCCCGGCGTGGGAGCCGTGCCGGCGCCGGTCGCGCGGTGCGCGCCCGGTCCGGTGAGGTCGGTGGTCACCCGAGAACTACAGCAGACCCGCCTTGGTCATCAGATCGGTGACCGTGGCGGAGTTGAGCTTGGCGGGGTCGACCGTCGGGGCCTGGAGGTCCTTCAGGGGCACGAGCGCCGGGTTCGACGGCACGTCGGAGCCGACGGCGTACTCGAAGGAGGTGCCCTTCTGCAGCACCTCCTGGCCGGCCTTGCCGGTGACGAACTTCAGGAAGGACTGAGCGGCAGCGGCATTCTTCGACGACTTCAGCACGCCACCGCCGGAGACCGAGACGAAGGCGCCCGGGTCCTGGTTCCTGAAGTAGTGGGTGCCGACGTTGGCCGAGTTCTCGCCCGTCTTGGCCCGGTCGCCGTAGTAGTAGTAGTGGTAGATCAGCGCGGTCTCGACCTCGCCGGAGTTGACCGCCTTCATCGCGGTGCTGTTGCCCTTGTAGGCCTTGGCGTTGGTCTTCATCGCGGTCAGCCAGTCGTTCGTGACGGCCTCGCCCTTGAGCTCGAGCAGGGCCGAGACGATGGCCTGGAAGTCGGCGCCGGACGGCGACGCGGCCCAGCGGCCCTTCCACTCCGGCCTGGCGAGGTCGAGCATCGAGGCGGGGAGCTGGTTCTCCTGGAGCGTGCGCTTGTCGTAGACGAGGACCGTCGAGCGGGCCGCGATGCCCGTCCACTTGCCCGTGGACGGGCGGAAGCCGGCGGGAACCTGGGCGAGGGTGGCCTGGTCGACGTCGGCGAAGAGCCCGGCGTTCTCGACCTGCGTCATGGCGGGGCTGTTCTCGGTGAGGAAGACGTCGGCCGGCGATGCCGCGCCCTCCTGCATGATCTGGTTGGACATCTCGGTGTCGTCGCCGTTGCGCACGGTCACCTCGATGCCGGTCTGCTTCGTGAACGCGTCGACCCACTCCTTGGTGAGGCTCTCGTGTTGCGCGTTGTAGACGGTGATGCTGCCCGTGCCGGCGCTCGAGCCGCCGTCCGCGGACGAACCGGAGCCGCAGGCCGTCAGGGCGAGGGCACCGGCCGCCGCGATGGCGACGCCGATGGAGGTATAGGGGCGGGAGGTCATGTGAGCTGCCTTCGTGATCCGGAAAGGCGTGCCGGGCTCGTCCGAGGCACGCCTGAGTAGGTAAGGCTTACCTTACACAGACGGGAGGGTGGGTCCGACCACGGTCCGGCGCCCACTACGCTCGAGCCATGCGCCGGACCATCGTCTCCCTCGTCGACGACCTCGACGGCACGGAGGCCGCGGAGACGGTCACCTTCGGGATCGACGGTGACACCTTCGAGATCGACCTCTCCGAGGCCCACGCCGAGGCACTCCGCTCGACGCTGGACGCGTGGGTGGAGAAGGCACGGCGCGCCGGCGACGAACGACGGACGCACACCGGACCCACGCGCCTGACGACGGTGCTTCCCGCCGTGGGCGAGTCCCGCAACGCGCTGATCCGCGCCTGGGCGGCGGAGGTGGGGCACCACGCACCCGCGAGGGGACGCATCCCGCAGTCGGTCGTCTCCGCGTACGACGCCGCCCACCGGTAGCCGCCGGCTCCGCCCTCCGGCGTCTCACGTCGCGGGGCGGTCGTGGTACTCCTGCTCCGTCATCCGCTTGCCGTGGACCCAGTACTGCACGCTGCCGTCCTCGGCCTCGACGGCCGGCCCGTCGAGCCGGTGCAGCCGCGCTGCCGTGAAGTAGAGCGTGTCCCCGCGGGCGACGATCACCTTGTCGTAGCCGCCGGTGGGGTGTGGGGTTCCGCTTCTCCAGTCGGGCTGCGACGTCACGGTGCTGGGGTCTCCGGATCTGTGGGGTCGAACGGTCAGGGCTGCCTCGTGCTCCACGGTACTGCGAGCACCGCACACGAGAGGCCCCGCCCCGCGAGCGCGGAACGGGGCCTCTCGGTGGACGGTCAGCTGTAGGAGGGCGCGCTGCCGACGGCCTTGGGCGACGGGCCGTACTGGTTGTCGCCGTGGCTGTCCTGGACCGCGAAGACGATCAGGACGATGGCGCCCACGAACGGGACGAGGCCGATGAGGATCCACCAGGCGCTACGGCTCGTGTCGTGCAGGCGACGAGCCATGACCGCGAGGTTGGGCAGGAGCAGGGCGAGCGCGACGATGCCGGACAGGACGCCGACCTGACCCGGCTTCGCACCCATCGCCTGGTCGATGACATTGGCGATGATGCCGACGATGGCCGCCGCCAGCGCCCAGAACCAGTACTCGGAGCGACGGGCGCGGCCGGAGAAGGTGGCGTACTTGGACAGGACGGTCTTGATGGCGTCGACGAACGACACGAGTTGCCTCCAGATATGGAAGGTGGGTCACCGCGGCTGCGGAGCGGCGCCGATGGGCGCGACGGTACCCAACCACGTGCAGGCCTCGCGTGGGGCGTTTTCGACACCGTGTCCTTGCTGCGACTCGTCGACGACCCGCGGGCGCCCCTGAGCCGCAGGCCGGTTCAGTGGCTCTCGCGGCCCGACTGCTGGCGCGACAGGCCGTCGCGAAGCTCGGCCAGAGGCACGTCGGCGGCCAGGGAGTCGGTGACGAGCTCGGCCTGCGTCCGCGGCGACATGCCGTCGACGGGCTGGTCCCGGTCGAGGTTCGTCGGGAACGCGTAGCCCTCGGCGCTCGCGGCGACGACGTTGGCGACCTCGCGCGGCGGCATCCCGGCGGCACGGGCCGCCACGAGGGCCGGGTGGACGGCCTCCACGACGCGCGCCCGGTCGACGGTCTCCATCGCCCGACCGAACGCCGAGCTGACCTGCAGCAGGTTCGCCATGCGGCGCACGTCGGTCGTGTGGTTGGTGCCGGCAGCATGCAGGAGTGCGGGGTTGAAGAACACGGCGTCGCCGGCCGAGAGCGGCAGCTGCACGTGGTGGGCCACGAAGTACGCCTGGAACTCGGGCTGCTGGTAGGCGACGTAGCCGTGCGTGTACTTCTGGCTGTGCGGCAGGTAGAGCGTCGGCCCGGACTCGACGGGCATGTCGACGTGGGCGACGGCGCCCTGCAGCGTCAGCACCTGCGAGAGGGCGTGCACGTGCGCCGGGTACCGCGCGCACGTCTCGGCCGACTGGAAGCCGAGGTGGTAGTCGCGGTGCACCGTCTGGCCGGCGCCGCCGGGGTTGACGACGTTGAGCTGCGAGGTGACCTGGTAGCCCGGGCCGAGCCAGGCCTGCGCGGCGAGCGCGAGGGCGTCGTTGGCGTAGTAGTCGACGAAGGCCGCGGGGTCGGCCACGGCGAGCTTCTCGAGGGCGTTCCAGATGCGGTCGTTCGCTCCAGGCTTGGCGAAGTGGTCGCCGGCAGCCGTGCCGCTCGCGCGCTGCTCGGCGATCATCCGCTCGAAGGCGGCGGTCGCGCGGTCGAGCGGCTCGGCCCCGAAAGCGCCTGCCAGCACGACGATCCCGGGCCCGTCGGAGAGGGCTCGCCCGAGCTCGGCCTGCACGTCGCCCCTCGTCGCGTCGTCCGCGGCCGTGTGCCGGAGGGTGGCCCAGTCGTAGACGAGGACCTCCTGCTCGACCCGGGTCGCGTGCGGGTAGTCGGCGAGGTCGGTCGTCTCGTCGAGCACGGCGAGCAGGTCGGACAGCCGAGCGTCCTCGGGACGGATCCAGCCGGTGCGTGCGCTGGTCGGCGTGATGGTCATGGTGCCCTCCTCGGGCGGATCGACGGTGATCAGGGGTGATCGGTAGTGGTGCGGGTGGGCCTGCACCGCAGGTGCGGTCGTGGCCAGTGCCTCAAGGATGCGGTCGGAGCGGTGGTCGTCGAGGGACCGGAAGACCTCAGAAACACCTCAGTGGAAGGGGTGTCCGGACTACTCTCGTGCTCATGGCCCCGCACCGAACCAGGTCGCACCGTGTGCGCGACATCGCCGAGCAGTCCGGCCTGTCGGAGGCGACGATCGACCGGGTGCTCCACGGCCGTCCGGGGGCGAGCGCCCGGGCCGTGCGCGCGGTCGAGCAGGCCGTGCTCGACCTCGACCGCCAGCAGACCCAGCTTCGGCTCGCGGCACGGACCCTCCTGCTCGACGTCGTGGTCCAGGCACCGTCGCGCTTCAGCTCGGCCGTCCGCGCCGCCCTCGAGGACGAGCTGCCGGCCCTGCGACCCGCTACGGTGCGAGCGCGCTTCCACCTGCGCGAGAACGCCGACGTGGACGCCGCCGTCGAGGTCCTCGACGGCCTCGGTCGTCGAGGACGGGTCTGCCACGGCGTCGTGCTCAAGGCACCCGACGACCCCGCCGTGGCGTCCGCCGTGGCGCGCCTCGCCGCACGCGGCATCCCGGTCGTCACGCTCGTCACCGACCTGCATGACAGCGCACGGGTCGCCTACGTCGGGCTCGACAACGCCGCGGCCGGCGCCACGGCCGCCTACCTCGTGTCGCAGGTGCTCGGCGACCGGCCCGGCGACGTGCTGCTCACGCTGAGCCGGTCGTTCTTCTTCGGTGAGCGCGAGCGGGCCGACGCCTTCACGGCCACCCTCTCCCGCCTCGACCCCGACCGGCGCGTCCACACGATCTCCGACAGCGACGGGCTCGACGCCACGATGGGCGCCCTGATCGCCGATCTGCTCCGCTCGCAGCCGGACGTGCGTGCGGTCTACTCGGTCGGCGGCGGCAACCGCGCCATCGCCGGTGCGTTCACCACGGCCGGCCTCACGCCGGTCGTCTTCGTCGCCCACGACCTCGACGAGGACAACCTCGACCTGCTGCGCTCCGGGGTGCTCACCGCCGTGCTGCACCACGACCTCCACGCGGACATGCGGGCCGGCGTGCGCCAGGTCATGCGCGCCCACCGCCTCGTGCCCGGCGCCCCCACCTCGGTCGCGGCCCACGTCGAGGTCGTGACGGCATACAACATCCCTCCGCGGATCCACGCCCACTGACGACCGGCGCGGGCGGGCTGCGGTACTGAGGGCTTATTGAGGGGTTCGGCCGGCGCCACGCCGCCGCGAGGAGCCCCACGCTGGGGTCATCAACCGGGACCACGACGTCCTCGGTCGCCTCGGCGGATCGGGTGCGCGGGGTCGTGGCACTCGCACCCGCCCCGAGGAGAACCCATGCGCCTTGGCCTGATCGGTCTCGGTCGAATCGGCTCGTTCCACGCCGACACCCTGTCCCGGCTGCCCGCCGTCGACTCCCTCGTCGTGACGGACGTCGTCCCGGCCGCGACGAGAGCCGTCGCGGAGCGGGTCGGCGCCGACGTGGCCGACTCGCCCGCGAGCCTCTTGGCCGGCGGTGTCGACGCCATCGTCATCGCCGCGGCCACCGACGCGCACACCGAGCTGATCCGGGCCGGCGTCGAGGCAGGGGTGCCGGTCTTCTGCGAGAAGCCGTTGTCGGGCGACCTCGCCGAGGCCGTGGCGATCGCCCGCCACGTGACCGAACGCGGGACACCGGTGCAGGTCGGCTACCCGCGCCGCTTCGACCCCGCCTTCAGCGCCGCCCGGTCCGCTGTCGAGTCCGGCGAGCTCGGCTGGGTCCACACGGTGCGGTCGACCACGCTGGACCCGTCGCCCGCACCGCGCGCGTACATCGAGACCTCCGGCGGGATCTTCCGCGACTGCAGCGTGCACGACTTCGACACCGTCCGCTGGGTGACCGGCCGGGAGGTCGTCGAGGTGTACGCCACCGGGAGCGCACGGGGCGCGGACTTCTTCGCCGAGCTCGGCGACGTCGCCACGGCGGCCACCCTGCTGACCTTCGACGACGGCGCCACCGCGGTCGTGTCGAACACCCGCTACAACCCGCGCGGCTACGACGTGCGCCTCGAGCTGCACGGGACCGAGGACAGCGTCGCAGCCGGGTGGAGCGACACGACTCCCCTGCGCAACCTCGAGCCGGGAGCGACCTGGCCCGCCGGACCGCCGGCCACCTTCTTCATGGACCGGCTCACGGCTGCCTTCCGCGCCGAGCTGCAGGCGTTCACGGATGTCGTTGCGGGAGAGCGGAGCTCGCCGTGCACGGTCGATGACGCCCTCGCCGTGGCCTACATCGCCGAAGCCGCCGCCCTGTCCCTGCGCGAGCACCGCCCC
Source organism: Terrabacter sp. Soil810 (assembly GCF_001429645.1). Lineage (NCBI taxonomy): Bacteria > Bacillati > Actinomycetota > Actinomycetes > Micrococcales > Intrasporangiaceae > Terrabacter > Terrabacter sp. Soil810. The sequence goes on along the minus strand of NZ_LMSW01000011.1, from coordinate 194,447 downwards.
GTGCGGATCGACGAGGTCCGGCTCCCATGACGGGCTCGACCGGCGAGATGCCGGCCACGGAGCCGCTGCGCCTCGGCATCCTCGGGGCCGCACGCATCACCGAGCTCGCCCTCGTGAAACCCGCGAGGATCACCGGTGCCCGACTCGTCGCCGTCGCCGCTCGCGACCGCTCCAGGGCCAGCGCGTTCGCGCAGGCCCATGGCGTCGAACGGGTCCACGACTCCTACCTCGACGTCATCGAGGACCCCGAGGTGGAGGTGGTCTACAACCCGCTGGCCAACAGCCTCCACGGGCCGTGGAACCTCTCCACGCTGGGCGCCGGCAAGCACGTCTTCACCGAGAAGCCGTCCGCGAGCAACGCGGCCGAGGCCGAGACCGTCGCTGCGGCCGCGCGCCGGAGCGACCGACAGTTCTTCGAGGGCTTCCACTACCTCTGGCACCCACTCGTCGCGCGACTCCACGCCATCCTCGCGAGCGGCGAGATCGGCGAGCTGCGACACGTCGAGACCGTCATGGACATGCCGGCTCCCGCTCCGTCAGACCCTCGATGGTCCTTCGAGCTCGGCGGCGGGGCCCTCATGGACCTCGGCTGCTACAGCCTGCACACCCTGCGCCTGCTCGCCCCGTTCGCCGGCGGCGAGCCTGCTCTGGTCAGCGCGACCGGCGGTGAGCGGAGCGGTCACCCGGGGGTCGACGAGTGGCTCACCGCGGAGCTGGAGTTCCCCGACGGCGTCACCGGGACCGCCGGCTGCAGCATGGCGAGCGACCACCACGAGATGAGCCATCGCCTCGTCGGCACCGCCGGCGAGGCGGTCATCACCGACTTCGTCAACCCCCACCACGACGACCGGCTCGTCGTCACCACCGCAGCCGGCACCCGCACCGAGCACCTCGGTCGACGCTCCTCGTACACCTACCAGCTCGAGGCCCTCACGACGGCGATCCGCACCGGCACCCCGGCCCGTCCCGACGCCGACGACGCCGTGCTGACGATGCGCCTCATCGACCAGTGCTACGAGGCGGTGGGCCTGGGCCCCCGACCCACGCACGTCGACCCCGAGAGGGCCGTCCGATGACGTCCCGATCCGCACCCGACGACCTCCTCGCCACGTGCTGGACGAGTGCCGGGGACGCCGCCTCCGACCGCGCCGACCTGCGCAGCCCGCTCACCCTGCGCGAGCGCGTCGAGGCCGCGTCGGCCGCCGGGTACCCAGGCTTCGGCCTCCTCTCCGACGACCTCCCTGCGGCCGTGACGGCATACGGCCTCAAGGGGATTCGCGCCCTGCTCACCGACAGCGGGATCACCCACCTCGAGCTGGAGGGCATCCCGTACTGGTGGGACGATGGAGCCCACCGACACGAGTCCGACCGCGTGCGCCGGGCACTCCTCGAGGCCGCGGAGACCTTGGGTGCCCGCCACCTCAAGGTCACCCCCGACGGCGACAACGCGCCGTGGGACCGCAGCCTCTGGGCTGCACGGTTCGCCGAGCTCGCCGCCCAGGCGCAGGACGTGGGCGCCCGCCTCGGGATCGAGTTCTTCCCGTGGTCCAACGTCGCATCGCTCGAGGAGGGGCTGCGACTGGTCACCGAGGCCGGGCACCCGGCGGGCGGCGTCATCATCGACACCTGGCACATCGCCCGCGCCGGGACGCCACCGTCGGACCTGGCGACGGTGCCGCTCGAACGCATCATCGGGGTCGAGCTGAACGACGCGGACCCACAGGTGGTCGGCTCCCTCTTCGAGGACACCGTCCACCGCCGCCGGTACTGCGGCGAGGGCAGCTTCGACCTCGCGGGCATGATCGCGGCCCTGAGGTCCGCCGGCTGGGCCGGGCCGTGGGGTGTCGAGATCCTCTCCGACGAGCACCGGTCGCTGCCGGTCGGTGCGGCGCTTCTGCGCGCCGCCACCAGCGCCCGCCGCGCGCTCGAGACGGCGCGTGCGCCGACCTCGTGACGCGGACTCAGCCGCCGACTGCCCCGTTGGAGCCGGTCTGGACGCAGCGGAAGGGCTTTTGCCCGTCTGCTCCGTGGTAGACGTACTCCTCGGCCCCGGCACGCAACACGATGCGATAGCCGTCGACCAGCGCCTGCGTGTACGAGTAGCCCGGCTTGGGACAGCCGAGCGAGCCGTCGGGCCACGTGACCCGCTCGTGGGTGACCACGTCGATGTCGGCAGGGTCGACGCCTGTCAGGGCAGCGAGATCAGCGATCGCGAGAGCCTCGGGGTCGACACCGCTCGTGGGTTCGGCGGCCCGGGGGGTGCTCGTGGCATCCGCCGCGCCGCCGGATCCGTCGCTGACGGCGCAGCCGGAAGTCGCGACGACGACAAGGAGAGCCAGGGCAGTCAATCCGAAGCGGGACACGTCTCCTCCTCTGCGGCCGTCGGTGTCAGTGTCCGGGTGGTGCCGATGATCTGTCTACCGTGGGCGATCGCTCCGGCGAATCAGTCCTCGCTGGACGGCCACGGCCACCGCGGCGGTTCGTGAGTCCACGTCGAGCTTGGCGAAGATGTGCACGAGGTGTGACTTGACGGTGGCCTGGGACACGAAGAGCTCGGACGCGATCTGTTGGTTCGACCTGCCCGCCGCCACGAGGACCAACACATCGGTCTCCCGGGTGCTCAATGCCTGTGACGGGATGCGGATCCGCTCGATGAGGCGGCCGGCGATGGCGGGCGCGAGGGCCGACTGCCCCGCTGCGGCCGTACGCACGGCCGCACTGAGCTCATCCGGTGGAGCGTCCTTGAGCAGGTAGCCGCAGGCGCCTGCCTCGACGGCAGCGATGATGTCGGCGTCGGTGTCGTAGGTGGTCAGGATGATGACGCGTGGAGCGGCCGGCGCCATGGTGATCTGCCGGGTCGCGGCGCTGCCACTCAGGCCGGTGCCGAACTGGAGGTCCATCAGGACGACGTCGATGTCACCGCGGCCGGCACGCTCGACCGCAGCCTCTGCGGTGTCGACGTCGTCGACGACCGCGATGTCCGGCTCGGACTCCAGGACGGCGCGCAGTCCCGCGCGCACCACCGGATGGTCGTCGGCAAGAAGGAGACGGATCGCAGTCACTGGCGCTCACCGGTGGCTGGGGTCGCGCTGACCCGGTCGAGATGAACCGATACCGCTGTGCCGCGGCCGGGTTGGGACTCGACCGTCAGCGTGCCGCCGAGCTCGGCAGTCCGAGAGCGCATGGACCCGAGGCCATAGCCCCCACTGCCGGGCTTGTCGGCGGCGGGCGCGTCGGTGGCGAAGCCGATCCCGTTGTCGACGATGTCGAGGGTCACCTCGCTGTCCATGATGGTCAGGGTGACATCGGCGCGGGTGGCTCGCGAGTGCTGCGCGGCGTTACCGAGCGCGCCCTGGGCGATCCGGAGCAGGGCGACCTCCACGGGCTTGGCCACGGCGGTCGCCGGACCCTCGTCGTGGAAGACGACGTCGATGCCGGTCCGGGAGGCGGTCGTGTCGCACAGTCGCTGCAGAGCCGCCGGCAGGGTTGAGCTTTCGAGGTCGCCCGGGGTCAGGGCGCGGACGACGCGGCGGGCCTCTGCCAGGTTGTCCTTCGCGGCGACGCGGGCCTGCTCGACGAGGACCGCCGCCCGGGCCGGGTCGACCTCGCGGTCGGGGTCCAGGGAGCGGGAGGCCGCTTGCAGGAGCAGCTGGATGCTGGACAGGCCTTGGGCGAGGGTGTCGTGGATCTCCCGAGCCAGGCGTTCTCGCTCGTCGAGAACGCCCGCACGGTGTTGGGCGGCGGCCAGCTCGGTGCGGGTGCGGTCGAGCTCGACGATCAGCTGCCGTCGCTGCTCCGACTCGGCCTGCAACGCCTGGTAGCCGAAGACGGTGGCGATCGCGACAACGGCTCCCAGCACGGGTCCGATCGCCATTGCAGCCGTGAACGTCTCCTGGTGCCAGCCGAACCCGGCGACCGACACCAGGGTCACGACGGCGACTGCTGCGAGCCCTTGCCGCGGCGGCAGGAGGTGCAGCAGCAGCAAGAACCAGGGGAACGCCAGGTAGACGGCCTCCGGGGTCAGGATCAGCAGGGCGACCCAGGCCGAGAGCAACAGCGCGAGCCAGGCGCCGGCCGCGAGCTGGGACCCGGCGACGACCGCCGACCTGGCTCCGACCGCATAGACGACTCCCACGAGAGCAGCGAATGCCACGACCCACGGCCAGCCGGGAGCCTGGTCGGAGGCGCTGCGCCCGGCCACGAGGACGAGCAGTGCGCCGACCAGCAGGTGCAACCCCGCTCGCAGCAGGGCCGGCACCGGGGTCGGTTCCCACCGGCGGGTGGCCGCATCGTGATGGGGCTGGCTCCGGGCACCGTGGATCATGTCGCTGGAGAGCCTATGGCGCCGACGCGAGGTGGCGCATCCATCAAAGGGTTGAACGGCCACTGCATCTCTTGATCGCGCGGATCCGTACTCACGCCCGATGCCGCGAGCGTGCGGATCGAGGAACGTTGCCTGTGGCGCCGCAACCGCGGCGCGCCGGTCATCCGAGCGCTGGAGCCCACGGGCGGGCGTGCACGAGCCGGGACACCGTGGAAAGGAAGCCACCGGCGTGTTCGTCGCCATCCGAGATCTCCGCCATGCCAAGGGGCGGTTCGCGCTGATGGGGGCCGTCGTCACCCTCATCACCATGCTCGTCGTCCTGCTGTCCGGCCTGACCGCCGGACTCGCGCGGGGCAACACCTCCGCCATCACCGACCTGCCCGCCGACCACCTCGTGTTCTCAGCCCCGGCCGAGGGACAGAAGCTGGCCTTCACCGAGTCCTCGATCACCCCCTCCGTCCAGCAGGAGTGGGCCTCCGTGGACGGCGTGGTCAGCGCCGATCCGGTCCGCATCGCGATGACCCGTGCCAGCGGGAGCGGGAGCGGGCGCGGGCGCAGCGCCGCTGTCGCGGTGTTCGCCGTCCCGGCCGGTTCCGCGCTGGCACCGCGAGTCGGCACCGACCGGGTCGTCCTGTCCTCGAAGGCCGCCGCCTCGCTCGAGGTCGCCGCGGGTGACCAGATCGAGCTGACGGGTCAGCTCGTCACCGTGGAGGCCGTCTCCGGCGATGACGAGTTCTCGCACGCCCCGGTGATCTGGGCGGCCACCGAGAACGCGCCATCCTCCGGGCTGACGCCGGGCAACGCCACCGTCATCGCCCTCACCACCACCGGCGGAGCCGATCTCGCCGCCGCCGACCAAGCCCTCGGTACCCGCACCCTCACGGTGGCCGAGTCGCTCTCCGGGATCGGCTCCTACACCTCCGAGAACGGGTCCCTGCAGCTCATGCGCGTCCTGCTGTTCGCGATCTCCGCCCTGGTCATCGGCGCCTTCTTCACGGTCTGGACCGTCCAGCGCAGCGGCGAGATCGCCATCCTCAAGGCCGTCGGTGCCTCCACGGGCTACCTGCTCAAGGACGCACTCGGTCAGGCGCTGGCGCTGCTCGCCATCGGCACGGCCCTCGGCACCGCAGCCGCGTCCGCGATCGGGGCAGCCATCAGAGCCTTCGCCGGCACCGCCGTCCCGTTCGTCCTGGCCCTGCCCACCCTGCTGTTCCCCAGCGCGGTGATGATCCTGCTCGGCCTCGTCGGTGCGGCGGTCTCGCTGCGCACCGTCACCTCCGTCGACCCCCTCACTGCCCTGGGAAGTGCACGATGACCCTCCACATCGACGACGTCACCCTCACCTACCCGGACGGCGAGCAGCGCCTCACCGCCCTCGACCACGTCAGTCTCACCGCCGAACCCGGCACCCTCACCGCGATCGTCGGGCCTTCCGGCTCAGGCAAGTCCAGCCTGCTCGCTGTGGCGGCCACACTGATCACCCCCGACTCCGGGCGCGTCCTGCTCAACGGGCGCGACCTCGCCCAGCTCAGTCGCACCGAGACCGCGAAGGCGCGACGGGAGGGGATCGGCATCGTGTTCCAGACCTCCAACCTGCTTGCCTCACTCACGGCCCTGGACCAGCTGCTCGTGATCGCCCACATCGCCGGGAGGGACATGGATGCCGCCCGGATCCAGGCCATGGACCTGCTTGGCGCGGTGGGACTCGTCCCCCAGGCAGACAAGCGCCCCAGCCAGCTCTCCGGCGGACAACGTCAACGTGTCACGATCGCTCGAGGCCTGATGAACCAGCCGTCCCTGCTGCTGGTCGATGAACCCACGAGCGCCCTGGACCGCCACCGCGGAGAGGCCGTGCTCGACCTGCTGCGTGAGCTGACCACCGACCGCAACCTCACGACGGTGATGGTCACCCACGACCACGAGCACCTCGCCACCGCCGACGCGGTCATCGAGCTCACCGACGGCAGGATCGCGACTCTCGCGGACGGTGATGCGGTTGAACCGGGCGTCGTTGCCATCGCGTCCACACGATGATCCGATCACGGGGGCGCCGGCACCTCATGACGGGCTGGGTCACGTGGCACACCATCCGTTCGCTGAACGGCCACTGGTGCCCGGCCGTGAAGCAGGCGACGATGACGCCATGGCGAAGTCTGGGGGTGGCCCGCGGTTCTTCAGGCGTCGCGGTGACGAGCTGACCGTGAAGGACGGCGAGGGCAACAAGCACCACGCAACCCTCGAGCGCGTCGACGCGGACACGACCCAGGAGGACGGCTCGTTCGTGCTCGGCTACTGCAAGAGCTGCGACTGGACGGGCCCCGCGCGACGAGCCCGCGACAAGGCCCGCAAGGACGCGCTCGCGCACGCCGACGACTGCCCCAGCAAGGGCAAGGTGCGTCTCGGCGTCAGCGAGGAGGACCTCCGCTAGGTCGACGACCACGAGGACGACCGCGCGCGGACGACCGCGCGGTCCCTCAGCCGGGCCCGTGGCGCACCAGCCAGCGCAGCTCGCTGCGGTGCTGGAGCCCGAGCTTCGCGAGCACCGAGGCGACGTGCGTCTTCACGGTCGCGGTGCCGATGTCGAGGGCGGCCGCGATCCCTGCGTTGCCCGGGTCGCCGTCCGGGCCGATGACGAGGGCGACGACCTCCCGCTCCCGCGCGGACAGCCCCTCGAGCGGGTCGGTCACCGGACTCCTCCCGCGGGCCGTCTCGGCGCGGCCGCCGAGACGGGTCATGAGGGCAGCCTGCACCTCGAAGCAGCGTCGGCTGAGCAGGGCGAGCCGGTCGCGAGCGCCGTCGTCTGCGTCCGGCGGCAGCTCCTCGGCCGTCTCCTCGATGTCGAGCGCCAGGCGGGTCAGCGCCGAGGACGCCTGGTTGACCGCCATCAGGGTGCCGGCACGCCCGTCGTCCGAGAGCTCCGGGTAGACCGCCCCGAGGTTGAGACGCCGACCCGGGCTGGCCGCATGGATCCGGTCGAGCACCAGCGCCGCGAGCCAGGTCAGCGCCGTCACGACCTCGTCGGTCATGACGTCCGGGGTGTCCGACAACGCACCCAACAGGCCCACCACCCCGTCGACGCCGAGCATCGGCACGACGACGGCGTCGGCGGAGAGCTGCCCGTCGCCGAACCGCACTCCCCGGTTGAGCAGGGCACCACCGTCGTCCCGGTAGCGATAGGCCCGGTGCGAGGCGAGCACCCAGGCCACGACCCCGCTCGGGCCGTAGGCAAGCGTTCCGGTCTCGAGGTAGCGCCCGTTGCTGAAGACGTACGGGTAGGACAGCTCGCGGTCCTGCTCGTGCACGAGGGCGACGTAGAAGTCGTCGAGTCTGGTGATGGCCCCGACGGCCGCCCGGCAGGCGTCGTAGACGGTGAAGACGTCGCTGCGGTCCGCCTCGTGCATGACCTGGTCGGCATGGCGCAGGGCCCGGATCGTCAGGTCGCTGAGCGTCATCGTGCACCCCCTCCTGCAACTCGCTCGTCCCACCTCGGGCGAGGTGGCCACCGTAGAACGCCCTCGACCCGCGTGCGGCCGCTTTCACGCAGGTCGGCTCCGCCGGCGAACGACCCGCCCACTCCCCCTCCGGCGGATACCCCGCGGCCACGCCAGGGCTGATAGTGGGCATGGCCGGTCGATGGCTCGCAGGTCACCGACGGCCCGGATCAGGGGTTCCATCCGGTTGCGCGACGGCACGGGTCGGTCAGGGGGTATGCCGCAGCGCACCGGCTCGTCCGGCCGTCGAGTGCCGCGATCGCCCCGGTCCCCGGCCTCGTGGAGGGGCGCCGGGGACCGGGGCACCGCTGGCTTCGGAGACACCCGGCCTCCGGTCGGCCCGACCGGACAGCCGTCGCGGCCACGACGGCCGGGGTCGCGAGGCGAGGTCTCAGTAGCGCTCGTCCTTGCGCAACGCCGGCGGTCGCCCGTCGGGATCCTGGATCACGTCGAGCGGGAGCGTGGCCCAACGCCGCTGCCGGGCCGTGAGCTGCGGCAGAGGCAGCCGGCGCAGCCGCCCCGGCGGTCGCGACCCGTGGCTCCCGGCGGCGAGCCACGCGTCGAGCCGTGCGGCATGGTCGGCATAGACCTCGACCATGTCAGCAGGATCCAGGCAGTCGCCCATCGTCGCCTCGAGGCCGCGGTCGCGCACGTCGTCGAGCCGGTCGAGGTGCTCGGCGGCAAGGGTGAGACGCAGGTCGCGGGCGTAGGACTCGTCGAGCACGACGGCCGTGAGCTCCGAGTCGTGCGTCCAGGAGCGACGGCTGAAGTTGTCGGAGCCGGTGCTCGCCCACGTGTCGTCGACGATGCAGACCTTCGCGTGGACGTAGACGGGGACGTCGGCGTGGTTCACCAGACCGTAGGCCGTCACGCGGCCGGGAGCGACCTCCGTCAGCCGCCCGATCGCGCGGTGACGGCCGAGCAGCTGCGGCACGCGATTGACACCCGTCAGGTCGGGGACCAACGGGATGACGACGACCACGTGGAGGTCCGGCTGCCTCCGGAGCTGCTCCTCGAAGACCCGCGCGACGTCATGGCCCCAGAAGTACTGGTCCTCGACGTAGACGAGGCGCTCGGCCCGCCGGACTGCCTTGGCGTAGCCGCGGGCGACGCTGCGTTCACCACCCCTGGCGAAGGGATAGTCCCGGCCCCGGCCCAGGTCGGGGTAGGTCCGCAGGAGCTGCACGACGTGGTCACCTGCGGGCGGCGGAGGAGGCCACTGCTCGGGAAGGCGGGCGGGCGTGGCGTCCAGGCCGCGAGCCCTGTCGGCCAGCCGACGCCACGGAGCGCGCGACAGCGGCGCCGGGTCGCCCCAGCGCTCCCTGAACACCGTCTCCACGTCGTGGACGGCCGGCCCCTGGATCGCCACCTGGACGTCGTGCCACGGCGGGTGTGGGCCGTACTCCTCGGTGAGGGGCTGGGGCTGCGGATCACCCTGGTGCGTGGCGTCATCGCGCCGGTTGTGGGCCACGTCGATACCGCCGACGAAGGCCACGTCGCGGCCTGGGTCCTGGTGGTGGCGGATCACGACGAACTTCTGGTGGTGGGACCCGCCGGCGCGCACCCGCATGTCGAGCAGCACCTCGGCGCCCCGGCGCTGCAGCTGCTCACCGAGGTGGCGGTTCTCGGTCGCGAAGAATCCGGTCTGGTCGACGTGCGACCGCCACACCAGCCCGTGGACGACGACCCCGCGCCGGTCCGCGCGTGCGAGCACCTCGACCACCTCGCTGCCGGGCTCCCCGGTGAGCCGTTCGTCGGCATCGCCCTGCCAGTCGGTGAAGAGGACCAGGTCACCCGGCCCCGTCGCCTCCACCGCGTCGTACAGCTCTCGGAAGTACGTCGCGCCGTGGATGAGCGGACGGACGTGGTTGCCCTCGGACCAGGCCAAAGGGCCGTGCAGGTCGTCCACCCGGGTGGAGGGGTTGCCCCGCTCGGCCCGGGTCAGCAACCAGTCAGCAGGGTCGGTCATGCTCCGAGCATGCCGCACTCACGACACCGGAGGGCCGGCGTCGCGGCTGGGTCAGCCCTCGCCTCCCTCGTCCGCGTCGTCATCCTCGTCGTGCCGTTCGTCTTCGAAGTCCTGCACGAGTTCCTGCGCCCGTTCGTCGCGGCCGGCGGTGTCGTCGTCGTCCAGGTCGTTCATCGCTTGCCCCAGAGCCCAGTCCGGTAGGGACCGGCCCGAGTCGGGGCTTGAGCTCGTGGACATGTCCTTCACCCTCCGCCGCGCACCTGGCAGTCGTGCACAGGTCCATTGTGAGGCCCGTGGTGGCGACCCGCTCCTCCTCCAGCCCCTCGGGTTCCCCGTCCTGATGCTCGCGAGCCGTGGATCGGTCGCCCCTTCCTCGAGGGCCAGCACGGGCCCGGCGATGTTCAGCGGGCGTAGGGTTCGGGAATGAGGTCGGCGCACCGTGCGGCGACAGACCGGAGTCAGCGATGCGGACCGATCCGCCGGTCGTGCCACCAGCCGCACCGCAGCTGTCGGAACTGATGTCGCTCGTCCACGCAGCTCAGGCAGACGTGCGAGTCCTGCGGTCCGGGCGGGTCGATGCGGCTCTTCTGATGGCCGCTCGGGGCGCGCTGCTCGACGCCACGGAGAGATATGCCGCCGAGCTGGTTCGACGCGGGCTGCCGATGCCGCCCGGTCTTCGTGACGACCTGCGCCTGCAGCGGAGGATTCGCGGCCCGCACCGGTCGGGGTCGCTGCGCAACCGTTGAGGAGACAGACTGAGCTCCCCGCGCGGCAGCCTTCGGATCCCACGCCGCGGCCTACCCCCATCTCGTACACGAGGAGGGGCACCGGGAGGGACGGACGTTGGAGTAGCCCTCGCCTGACACGGTCAGCCGGAGATGATGTCCAGCCGTCGAAGCAGGAAGAGCACGGTGACGGCGAAGTCGTTGCCCGCGGTCTCACGCCCGACGCGGTCCCAGTCGACCTGTTCTCGCAGGGCCCGCGTGACCGGAAGGACCTTGGCGAGATCGCAGTAGTGTTCGTCGAGCGCGTTCAGCTTGTGCACGAGCAGCTCTGTGGCCTCGAGCACTGGCATCTCGACCGACAGGACATCCATCGGCGTCGCGCGCCGGACCTCCGCACGGTGCACGGCCCCGCCGACCGGTCCGTGGATGATGTCGACCATGGCCCCGTCGGCGTAGACCTTGAACAGCCAGTCCTCCGGCGGCTGCACGACATCGAGCCCTTCGTCAGCCAGGTGCTGGGCCACAAGGTCCGCGTCCTCGTCCGCGACGAGGAAGTCCACGTCGTGGTCGGGTTCCGGCCCTCCACGGGCCCATGCCGCATAGCCACCCATCAGCGCGAACGGTACGCCCGCCCGCTTCAGTGCCACGGCCACGGTCTTGAGCGCCTCCCGAAGGTCCGGCGCGTCGTCCACTCCCATGGTGTTGGTTTACCCACACGAGCACGTGCGCCGACAGCCCGCATTCGCGTGCGCCGACGGGCCGGCGGGTAGGAGCCTGTCATGAGAGTCGCGACGTTCAACATCCTCAACGGACGCGTGCCGACCGACCAGCACGTCAATCTCGTCGGATTCCGCGAGGCGATCCGCCGCCTCGACGTCGATGTCCTGGCGATGCAGGAGGTGGACCACAACCAGCACCGCTCGGACCACGCCGACCTCACGACCATCGCCGCCGAGGCGATGGAGGCACCGGAGCACAGGTTCGTGGCGGCTCTGTCCGGCAGCCCCGGTGCGACCTGGATCGCGTCAACCGGCGAGGAGCAGCCCGACGCTGCCGCGTACGGCATCGCCCTCCTGTCGCGCTTCCCCGTGCGAGGGTGGCGGGTCGTGCGGCTCGCACCGGTGCCGGTGCGGGTCCCGATGCGCTTCTCCGGTCGCCGCCTCCCTGAGCTGGTGCGCGACGAGCCTCGGGTCGCCGTCGTCGCAGATGTCGAGTCCCCCGGCGGCCAAGTCACGGTGGTGAACACGCACCTGTCGTTCATCGACTGGTGGAACGGCCGTCAGCTGCGCCGCCTCGTTGCCGACATCGCCGACGACACCGGACCGGTGTTGCTCATGGGTGACCTCAACATGGGACCCGAGCGCGCGACGCACCTCACGGGGATGACATCGGGCGTGCAGCTGCTGACCTACCCCGCGGCCGGACCGACCCAGCAGATCGACCATGTGCTCGTGCGTGGAAACGTACGGACCCACCGAGGCGAGGCCGTGGCGCTCGCCGTCTCTGACCACCGGGCACTGGCTGTGGACGTCGAACTGCTCCACGACCCTGCGTGAGCGGACGACACCAGCGGGGCCGGGGCAAGCCACCCATGGCAACCGAGGATGCGTCAAGATCAGGAGCATGGCCGCTTCGCAGCATGACGAGACAGAGCGAAAGTTCGACGTCGAGACACGAACCGTCTTGCCGAACCTCACCTCCGCTGAGGGCGTGTCCTCGGTCGACCAACCCAGCGAGTTCCAGCTCGAAGCTGTCTACTTCGACACCCCGGACTACGACCTCGCCCGCGCGCGAATCACGTTGCGGCGCCGCACGGGCGGCACGGACGCGGGGTGGCACCTCAAGCTGCCTGCCGGACCAGACACCAGGACCGAGATACGCGAGCCACTCGGGCCTGTAGGCGGTGACGTGCCTGACCAGCTACGGACGCGAGTGGGCGCCATCGCACGGGCCCGCCCCCTCGCACCGATCGCCATCGTGAACACGACTCGGCGTGAGTACGCCCTGCGTGATGCCGAGGGCGCAGTGGTCGCGCGGGTCTGCGACGACGCGGTGCTGGGTCAGCTGCTCGGCGACGACGAACCCGACCAGACCTGGAGGGAATGGGAGGTCGAGCTCGACGCAGGCCCTGCCTCAGTGCTTGACGCCGTCACCGCGGTCCTGCTCGCTGCCGGCGCGGTCCCGGCGAGCGCCGGGTCGAAGCTGGGTCGCGTCGTGGGCGAGATCCCAGGCGTCGAGCAGGTGCGGCCATCGAAGAAGCAGCTCGCCAGGGGCACCGCCGGCCAGCTGCTGTCCGCGCACCTGACCGAACAGACCGCTCGTCTGCACGAGCACGACGCCGGGGTGCGGGCCGGCCATCCCGAGTCGGTCCACCGGCTTCGGATCGCCGCCCGGCGGCTGCGGTCCGCGCTCAGCACCTTCCGACCGATCCTCGACCGAACCCGCACCGATCCCGTGCAGGAGGAGCTGCGCTGGCTCGGCCGGTCGCTCGCGCCAGCGCGCGACGCGCACGTGCTACGTGAGCACCTGCTCGCCCTGGTCTCGTCGGAGCCGGATGAGCTGGTCATCGGCTCTGCCGTGACGCGCATCGAAGACCAGCTGCGCGCTGATCACCAGACCGGGCTCGTGGGGGCCCGCGAAGCACTCGACAGTGACCGCTACTGGCACCTGCTCGACACCCTCGACACTCTCGTCGCCAGCCCGCCGCTGCGACCGCACGCGGACACGTCGGCTCGCACGATGATGCCGCGTCTGCTGGCCCGTGACCTGAAGCGGCTTCGTCGCGCGGTGCGAGCGATCGAGGCCGCCCCGGACGCCGCCCACCGCGACATGGCGTTCCACGAGGCCCGGAAGAAGGCCAAGCGCCTGCGCTACGCCGCCGAGGTCGCAGTACCCCCGTTGGGCAAGCGGGCTCGTTCACTCGCGAAGTCCGCCAAGCAGGCGCAGAAGGTGCTCGGCGCGCACCAGGACTCGGTCAACGCGCGCGGCCGTCTGCGCGAGCTGGGAGTGCAGGCGCATCTGGCCGGGGACAACAGCTTCTCCTTTGGTCGGCTCCACGCTCTGGAGCAGGTTCGGGCCGAACGTGCCGAGGCCGAGTTCGAGACGGTCTGGACCAGGTTCAGCCGCAAGCAGATCCCGCGCTGGACCGGCTAGCACGAACTGCAGCCACACCTCTCGGGGTTGCAACGCTCTCAGTGCGTGACAGCCCCACTCAGCGACTGCCACGTGCAGCGACGACGCTCGTTGGTTCGAGGCCCGGCGCTCTGGGTATCGGATGCCTGTGCGAGCAGAAGTCGTCGTCGTGGGCGAGATCGAGCACGACGACCTCTGGCCGTATGCCGTCGGCTCCCAGCGCACCGGCGACCTGTCCGTCTTCGCGCTGGAAGTGCATGACAGTCAAGAGTTCCTCGGAGTCCTTGAGATGCTCACGGCTCGCGGTGCTGAGGTCACCCACGCCCAACTGCTCGCTTGAGAGCGCGGCACATTCGCGTTCGACAGGGTTTGTCACCTGTTCGACCGGGTGCGGCGCTCCAAGGCCTCGATGACGGTGGGGCAGACGTCCACGTCGTAGAGCCGTTCGACGCTCTGCATCCCTCCGGGGCTCTCGGCGTTGATCTCGACCACCTTGTCGCCGATCACGTCGATGCCCACGAGGAACATCCCGTCTGCCACGAGCTTCTCGCTCATCACGTCCACGACGGCGAGCTCGACGTCGCTGACCTCGAGAGGAACGGAGCGCCCGCCCGTGCTGATGTTGGCTCGAGGGTCGTTGCCGGTGGGCACCCGTCGGAACGCCGCGAGCTTTCCACCGCGCTCGAGGATGCGTCCTTCGAGGACGAAGATGCGTGCATCTCCCCGCTCTCCCCCGTCGATGAACTCCTGGACGATCGCGTAGCCGTCCTGCAGCACCGCTTCGGTCATCTGGGCGAGGTTGGTCTCGTCGGCGTCCTTGATCATGAAGACGTTTCGGCCCTTGGCTCCGTAGAGCGGCTTGACGACGGAGTGACCCACCATGCGGACGAACCGCTCGATCGACTCGGGGTCGCGCGTCACCAGTGACCGGGGTCGGATCTTCTCGGGGAACTCCTCCAGGTACAGCTTGCTGGTGGCGCGGATCAGGGACATGGGGTCGTTGACCACCACAACGCCGCGGGCCTTGAGCATCTGGCCGAAGACGGCGCCGAGTGGGCTCGCCCAGGGGCGCTCCTGCAGGTCGTCGATCGACTCGTTGCGCAGGACCACGGCGTCGAGGTCGTCCAACACGATTCGTTCGGCGTCGCCCTCCTGGACGCGGCCCATGAACGTTCGAAGCGTGTCTCCGCCCTCGAGCGTCGCGATCCGAGCCCGGCCGAGCAGCTGCCCGTTTCGCTCTCCGAGCTCGAGGTCGCCGACGCCGAGGTACCAGACCTCGTGGCCGCCCTGGGCGGCGGCTCTCGCCAGCCTGGTGGTCGTGTACTCGTCGATCTCCGTGGCGACGTCGTTGACGAGGAAGGCAAGTCTCATGTGGGCACGGCTCCTTCGTAGAGGTCGGTGACGGACATGCCCGCGCGTATGCCGTCCAGCCGTTCCTGCGCGCCGGGAACGTCGAGCCAGCGCGGACGGACCCATGGCGCTTCAAGCACCTTGCGGTCGAGCAGATCCTGGATCAGCGGAATGTGGTCGACCGCGAGCTTGCCGACGAACAGGACGTCGAGGTTGACGCCCTCTGCGAGCAGGTCGAGGAGGCGGCTGATCCCGCGGAGGTAGATCGCGTCCTTGACGGACCCGCCCGCGACGACGACGCGAATGGCGATGGCCCACGCGGTCCGCGCCGGGATCCCATGGTCCGCCCTCAGCGACTCGAAGATCTCCAAGAAGTCGGCTCCGTGCAGCATCTGGTCGATGGCGATGACGCGCGCCGCGAGCACCCGCAGCCGCCGGGGGTCCAGCCCGCCGACCAGGTACTCCGCCAGCACGGCGAGTCCCTCCTGGGTCTCGTCATAACCCGGCAGGCCGATCGTCAGGAGCTTCAGCGCTTGCCTGGCACCGTTCTGGTACGTGACGACGTGAGTGCCGACCTCATGGTGCAGCAACGCCTCGACGCGGTCAGCCCTGATCGCTGCGGCCTCGGGGATGAGCAGCTGGCCGAACGACACCATCAGCTCCGAGATGTCCTCGCGCACCTGGACGTTCACGGGGAAGCCCGGATACTGGGCGCCGTATCGATGGAACTCGGCACGCGCGGCCTCCGCAAAAGCCCCGGCGGTGACGCTGCGCCCGCTGGGGACCTGGGCGGGGATGAGCCGCAGCAGCTCTTCCGCATCCGCTGCCAAGACCCGGGTGATCCCCCCGTAGAGCTGCAGTGACCCGTACACGAAGCGCGACGTGTCGCGATCCTCCAGAGCCGTGACCTGTCTGGCTATCTCGTCCCGCTTGGATCGCAGAAGTGCGTGGAGTGCGGGATCCGTGACGTTCTCGATCTCGAGCCCGTAGAGATCACGCCGCACCAGGTCCGGGTCGAAGTCCAGGGGCCGCAGCCGCAGCGTCGGCGCGCTGCCATAGTCACTGCGTTCGAAGTCGACCCACGCCTCGGCCGCGTTGACCGGCGTCAGGTTCAGCAGCAGATCCACGGTGCGCTCGAGGCCGGTGAGGCGAGCATCGATGTCAAGAGCCGGCCCCAGCCGCTGCCCCGTCAGAGTTGACACGCCATGTACATACCCAAGGCCCGGCCATACCACCTGCGGCACGCAGCGGTCTCGCTCTGGCTCAACGCCGGCGCCCGTCACCCAGGTCGCCGATCGGGCGGCGCACAGCGTGAACGTACTCCTCCGCGTCTACGCGTCCTGCAGCCATCTCTGCGTCGAGCCCCGGCAGATTTCCCCACAGACACTCGTAAAGTGCCGTCGTCGGCCACCAGCGGGCCCCCGCCGCCAGACAGCAGAAAAGCCCCTGACCGGCGTTTCCGCTGGTCAGAGGCCCTTCTGAGCACTGGGTGGCAGGTGAAGGATTCGAACCTTCGTAGCTCTCGCGACGGATTTACAGTCCGTTTCCATTGGCCGCTCGGACAACCTGCCTTGGTGCGTCTGGAAGGATAGCAAGAGATCGGGCGCGGTCCGAAATCGGGCCCGCGGCGGCGCTTTCGTCGCGTCCGCACGCGTCTCGAGCGCCCGCCCGACAGACCAGACAACAGCATCCGGAAGGACCCCACCGATGGCCGACTCCTCGTTCGACATCGTCAGCAAGTTCGACAAGCAGGAGATCGCGAACGCGGTCAACAGCGCCAGCAAGGAGATCGCGACGCGCTACGACTTCAAGAACGTCGGCGCCTCCGTCGACCTCGCGGGTGACGTCATCAAGATGAAGGCGAACACCGAGGAGCGCTGCCTCGCGGTGCTCGACGTCGTGCAGACCCACCTCGTCAAGCGCAAGGTCAGCCTCAAGCACCTCGACGTCCCCGAGGCCGGACCGCGCCTCTCCGGCAAGGAGTACCACCTCGACGCGCCCCTCAAGGAGGGAATCTCGCAGGAGAACGCGAAGAAGATCAACAAGCTCATCCGCGACGAGGGGCCCAAGGGCGTCAAGAGCCAGATCCAGGGCGACGAGCTGCGCGTGTCGAGCAAGTCCCGCGACGACCTCCAGGCCGTCCAGCGGATGCTGCGTGAGGCCGACCTCGACGTCGCGCTGAACTTCACGAACCAGCGTTGAGCGCGCGGGTCCGCCTGGGCGACAGGTGAACCCACCACGAGAGACCACGTATGCCGTCCACCTAGGTGGGCGGCATACGTGCGTCTCAGCGGGGGCGGGCGAGGCCGCGCAGGTCCGGGAAGACCTCGACGGCGAGGGCCCACCAGAAGAGGTGGCCGCAGAGCTCGGCGTACTCCTGCGGCGTCACCCAGCGCGTCTCGTGGATGCCGTCGTCGCCGTCGGTGAGCTCCGGCCGCACGTCGTCGAGCCGGGTTCGGAAGACCTGCAGGAAGGGCTTGTCGCGACCGAAGAGGTTGTCGTCGGTGCGAGGCGTGAACCGCTCGTAGCCGCAAGGCAGTACGTCCGGGTGACGCAGCCTGAGTCCGGTCTCCTCGAACGTCTCGCGCACGGCGTTCTCGACCGGTGTCTCGTCGTCCTCGCGCCACCCACCGGGAGAGCCCCACTCGCCGCGACGCACGCTGTGCACGACGACGAAGTCGCCGCGCCGGTCGCGGACGAAGACCATCGCCGCCAGCACGCGGGCCGGGTCCATCGGGTCGTCGGAGGCCACGAGGTCGACGTCGCTCGAGCCGTTGGGGAACGACACGTCGAGGATGCGGAGGACCCCGCGGTCGCGCTTGCGCTTGCGCAGCCGCAGGCCGGACGCGTTGAGCCGGCGCGCGAGGTCGGCCCCGCCCGTCGGTGTGGCGCCGGCGTCGACCGCGTCCTGCCACCGCCCCTGCGGCACGTCGTAGTGGTCGCCGTCGAACGACCGCGGGTGCAGCTGGGCGGCGCGGGCGACGGCGTGCAGCTCGTCGTAGGAGGTGTCGCTGACGAGGTGGGCGAAGAGCCGACCGTGGGCGGGCCAGATCGGCTGGTCGATCCACACGGTCATGGCCCCGAGCCTAGGCCAGCCCCATCACGTACGCCGTCGGGTCCCCTGTGGATGACGCGCGCCGCCGCCCCTCCGCCCGACCTAGCCTCGAACACACGCGGCCGCCGTCCGGCCGGTCCACCGATCGAGGAGTAGACCCATGTCCCGTTCCGTCGTTGACACCGAACGCATCGCCGCCGCGGCCGGCGACATCAACCGCCTCGCCGACACCATCACGTCGAGCACCGCCGAGCTGCGCGGGCGCCTCGCCGGCATGGGCGCCGACTGGCAGGGCCCGGCCAAGGTCGAGTTCGAGCGCGTCATGCACGACTACCAGCGCATCCAGGCCCAGATGACCGAGGCGCTGGCCGACGTCGGCCGCCTCACCCTCAAGGCGTCCTCGGCGTATGCCGAGCACGAGAACGCGACGCGCGCCCTCTTCGCCCGCTGAGTCCCTCGCGGGCACACGGCATACGCCGCTCTGCCTCACGGGCGCCTGGGACCCCGGGACGCCCGGGACGCCCGAGACGCCCAAGGGCGGCTCCCCCGTGAGGAGGAGCCGCCCTTGCGACGTGCTGCGGTGCTGCTCAGACGGTTGGGCTCAGAAGCCCATGCCGCCCATGCCGCCCATGTCGTCGCCACCGGGCATGGCCGGCGCGTTCTTCTCGGGCTTGTCGGCGATGACGGCCTCGGTCGTGAGGAAGAGCGCCGCGATCGAGGCTGCGTTCTGCAGCGCCGAGCGCGTCACCTTGACCGGGTCGATGATGCCGGCGGCGAGCAGGTCGACGTACTCACCCGACGCGGCGTTGAGACCGTGACCGGCCTCCAGGCCGCGCACCTTCTCCGCCACGACTCCACCCTCGAGACCGGCGTTGATCGCGATCTGCTTGAGCGGGGCCTCGGTCGCGACGCGCACGATGTTGGCGCCGGTCGCCTCGTCACCCTCGAGCACGAGCTCGTCGAGCGCCTTGGCGGCCTGGATGAGAGCCACGCCACCACCGGCGACGATGCCCTCCTCGACGGCAGCCTTCGCGTTGCGGACGGCGTCCTCGATGCGGTGCTTGCGCTCCTTGAGCTCGACCTCGGTGGCCGCGCCCGCCTTGATGACGGCGACGCCGCCGGCGAGCTTGGCGAGGCGCTCCTGGAGCTTCTCGCGGTCGTAGTCGGAGTCCGACTTCTCGATCTCGGCCTTGATCTGGGCGATGCGGCCCTCGATCTGCGAGCGGTCCTCGGCGTCCTCGACGATGGTCGTCTCGTCCTTGGTGACGACGACCTTGCGAGCGCGGCCGAGCAGGTCGAGGGTGGCGTTCTCGAGCTTGAGACCGACCTCCTCGGAGATGACCTGGCCACCGGTGAGGATGGCGATGTCGGTGAGCATGGCCTTGCGGCGGTCGCCGAAGCCGGGAGCCTTGACGGCGACCGACTTGAACGTGCCCTTGATCTTGTTCACGACGAGCGTCGCGAGTGCCTCACCCTCGATGTCCTCGGCGATGATCAGCAGCGGCTTGCCTGACTGCATGACCTTCTCGAGGAGCGGGATGAGGTCCTTGATGCTGCCGATCTTGGAGTTCGCGACGAGCACGTAGGCGTCGTCGAGGACGGCCTCCATGCGCTCGGTGTCGGTGACGAAGTAGGCGGAGATGTAGCCCTTGTCGAAGCGCATCCCCTCCGTCATCTCCAGCTCGAGGCCCATGGTGTTGGAGTCCTCGACGGTGATGACACCTTCCTTGCCGACCTTGTCCATCGCCTCGGCGATGAGAGCACCGATCTCCTCGTCGGCCGCCGAGATGCTGGCGGTCGAGGCGATCTGTTCCTTGGTCTCGATCTCCTTGGCCTGCTCGAGCAGGCGGGCGGTGACGGCCTCGACGGCCTTCTCGATGCCGCGCTTGAGCGCCATCGGGTTGGCGCCGGCGGCCACGTTGCGCAGGCCTTCCTTCACCATCGCCTGGGCGAGCACGGTCGCCGTCGTCGTGCCGTCACCGGCGACGTCGTCGGTCTTCTTGGCAACTTCCTTGACGAGCTCCGCGCCGATCTTCTCGTACGGGTCGTCGAGCTCGATCTCCTTGGCGATCGAGACGCCGTCGTTGGTGATCGTGGGGGCGCCCCACTTCTTCTCCAGGACGACGTTGCGGCCCTTCGGCCCGAGGGTCACGCGGACGGCATCGGCGAGGATGTTCATTCCTCGCTCGAGCCCGCGACGCGCCTCTTCGTCAAACGCAATGGTCTTGGCCATTCGGGTGGTTCCTCCCACGCGAATCGTTGGTGGTGGCCCGCATGACGCCCGCGACGGACGGGACCGGTCTCCCCAGCTTCATGTAGCTGCGAACCCAGCCCCTCGGCATACGGCCCATTTCTGTCACTCCCCTAGGGAGAGTGCTAACGCCATTATTGGCACTCTCGGGGTGAGAGTGCAAACGTCTCACCCGCTCGGGTGAGGGCGTATGCCGTGGGGTCGGCTCAGGCGTCCCCGGCCGGTGCCAGCACGGTGGCGATCCGGGCCGCGTGCGCGGCGGACTCCTCCGGCGACGCGTAGGTCGTCCGCGGCCAGAAGAAACCGCGCAGGCCGTCGCCCTTGGTCCGTGGCACGACGTGGACGTGCAGGTGCGGCACGGACTGGCTCACGACGTTGTTCACCGCGACGAACGTGCCCTGCGCGCCGAGCGCCTCGACGACGGCCGCGGCGAGGCGCTGGGTCGCCCCGAGCAGCGTGGCGTGCAGGTCCGCGGGCAGGTCGAGCAGGGTGTCGACGTGCCGGCGCGGCACGAGCAGGACGTGGCCCTTGAAGACGGGGCGGCGGTCGAGGAAGGCGACGAGGTCCGGCTCGTCGAGCACGACGTCGGCCTGGACCTCCCCCGCCACGATCGAGCAGAAGACGCAGTCCATGCCGACAGGCTTTCACGCCCGAGCACGGTCGGGCGGGCCGCGGGGCTCAGCAGATGACGAGCAGGACGCAGCCGCCGTCGCTCGACGTGGGTGAGGGGCTGGGCGTCGGGATGGGCTTCTTCGTCGAGGTCGGCTTCGGCCTCGGGTTGCCCCTGGTCGGCCTCGGGCTCGGGGCGGCGGTCGAGCTCGGTGCGGGCGCAGTGGTGGCCTGGCTCGGCGACGGAGCGGGCGCCGTCGTCGTGGGGACCGACGAGGTCGGGTGGGAGGCCGGCTCGACGACGACAGCGGTGGCCCGCGGTCGGGTGGTCCCGGGTCGGCGGGCCCCGGTCGCCCCGGTCGCGCCGGCCCCGCTGGTGGCGGCGGTGGAGGTGTCTGCCGAGCCCCAGCCGTCGTCGGAGGTCGTGCTCGACCAGTCGCCCCCGGGCAGTCCGGGGAAGCCGCCCGACGACATCGCCTCGTCGCTCCAGCTGTCGCCGGACCAGAAGGCGACGGCACCGGTCGAGAGCAGGGCGATCGAGGCGAGGACGGCAGCGATGACGACCTTGCGTCGGGACTTCGAGCCGGGAGTGGAGGTGTGGATCTCGGTCGACATGGTCCACAAACGTAGAGGAACCGGGCGCCGGACGCCTCCTCAGGACGTGGCCGCTACGGTGGACCCATGCTCGGCGAGACGTGGATCACACCAAGGGTCGCGGCATGACCGCACCGCCCGAGGGAGCCACGACGGCGACGACGACGGGCTTCGTCGAGGTCGCCGATCGCGTCTTCGTCGCGCGCTACCGGCAGTGGGACGTCAACGTCGGACTCGTGCTCGGCCGCCACGGGGCCGTCGTCATTGACACCCGTGCGAGCGACGTCGAGGGCAGCCAGGTGCTCGACGACGTCCGACGCCTCGGCCGTGACATCGAGGTGCACCACGTCGTCAACACGCACGTCCACTTCGACCACACGTTCGGCAACGCCGCTTTCGACCTCGCGACGGTGCATGCGCACGACAACGTCGGGCGCACCATCGAGGATGACGCCCAGCGGATCAAGGCCGCCTTCCGGGCCGACCCGGGAGCCGGTCCGGAGCACGGCTACACCGAGCGCGACGCCGCCGAGGTCATGGCGACCGTCGTGCGCGCGCCCGACCGCACCTTCGGCTCCAACGCGACCATCGACCTCGGTGACCGCGTGGTCACGATGACGTATGCCGGTCGCGGCCACACCGACGGCGACGTCGCCGTGCTCGTGCCCGACACCGACGCGATGTTCCTCGGTGACCTCGTCGAGGAGAGCGCCCAGCCGTCGTTCGGCAGTGACTGCTGGCCGCTCGAGTGGGCCGACACACTCACCTCGCACCTCGTCCAGGCCGCTGACCGCATCGTCGTCGTGCCGGGCCACGGACGCCCGGTCGACGGCGCGTTCGTGGCCCGGCAGCGCGACGAGATCGCCGCGGTCGCGTCCGTGATCCGCGAGCGCCGGCTCGGTGCGGGCTCCCTCGAGGAGGCCCTGCGCGAGCCCGACCCGCGCCTGCCCTACCCGCTCGACGACCTGGGCGCAGCGATCCGCCGAGGCTGGGACCACCTCACCCCACCCGCCCCCTGACTCCGCGCCGACGGGCGCCTCGGGTCCGGTGGTGGAGTTCTCCCGGCACGTGGTGCCGACTGCACTCCACGACCTGCGGCCCACGCAGACGGCCCTCACGCGACCCGATGCCTCGACCGAGCCACGCCGCAGCTCGGGCCGCACGACGTGAGCTCGCCGTCCCAGCCGCGGGATCGGAGGAGCTGCCCGACCAGCAGACTCGCGCGACAGGGCTCGAGAACGTGGGACCAACCCAGTCGCAGGGTGGCATCACCACGACTCGCGGCGTCGACGTCGCGCTCGAGATCGGCCCACTCGCGCGCCGGCCCTGCGTGGACGAACCGTCCGTCGAGCTCCACGACGACCCCGAGCTCCGGGTACTCGACGTCGCGGTAGGTCACTCCCCACCTCGTGACGGCGCGGACCTGCCGGCGCGCCGTCGGCAGGCCGTGCGCTCGCTCGACCTCGGAGAGGTAGCGCCGTTCGAGGACCGACATCGTCCCGTTCGCGATGTCGTCCAGGATCGCCAGGAGGAGCCGTCGCCGAGGCAACCGCCCACGTGCGGCCAGCGTGGCGCGAAGGCGTGAGGCGGTCGTCGCTCCCTCCTGGCACGCATCCGACAGGACGGCGACGGCGTCCGCCTCGCCTCGACAGCTCGACGCCACGTCGAGAAGGGCCTCGTCGAGGCGGAGACGCGGCGGCGCGAGGTGGAGCAGGACGCGACTCTCGAAGTCGGACCGACGGGTCACGACGACACCACTCGGTGGCACGACCCGTCGACTCGCGTCCACGACGACATGGACCGGGTCCACGTCGGCCACGCGTCCGAAACGGATCCCCTTGTCGATCCACGCGTCAGCGCGCCCTCCCCCGGTGAACGATCTGACACCGTGAGCCCGCAGCGCGGACGGCCCGGCGAGCGCCGCGGGCCAGTGGAAGAGCGTGGCGGCCCAGGCGCGCTGCGACCACGTGGCGGGCCCGGTGTGGTCGACGTATATGCCCGGGTGGATCCGCGCCAGTTCTCGACGGCGCAGCAGCCTCTCCAGGCCGTTGTCGTCGAGGCCGCACTCCAGGGCCTGGGACCGCGAGATCACCCCGTCCTGCGATCGGAGCAGTCGGTGCGCGCACGACAGGTCCATGCCTCCGAGCGTGACCGCGCATCCTGGATGCCGCACAGCGGCGGCGTCTGCCTGTGGCTGACGAGCCACCCCGACGAGGGGGTGTGGATGATCCGCGGGATGGCTCGAGGAGATCCTTCGGCACCAGGTGCCGGGAGAGCTCCACGACCTTGCGGCCCGCGCCCCAGATGTGGGCCCTGCTCTGGCCCTCGTGGAGGGGCCCGTCGCGACCGTGCCCGGGCAAACAGCCCGCGACGATCGACGCAGCCGTAGCATCCGGGGCACCAACCCACCGCCGAAGGGCCGTCCGTTGTCCGAGCTCCACCCACATTCGTCCTCGCCCACGTCCACCGCCGCCGCGGCCCCACCGCGACCTGGACTCTCGTGGTTCGCCCGCCGGCGAGTCGAGGCACTCGACCAGGCCTCGGCCCGGATCCACGGAGTCCTGCTCGCCCAGGTGAGTCGGGGCGAGCGCCCCCAGGCTTCGACCCGCACGTCACGTGGCGTCATCGCGATCTCGGTGCTCGTACTCGCCTCGTATGCCATCGCGGTGGTCCTGCTCGTCATCGCCACCGTCGCCTCGAAAAACGTCATCGGCTGGTTCGCCGTCGTCCTCGGCTGGCTGATCGTGGTTGCCATCGCGCCACGGCCCCACCGGCTCGAGGACGTCCGACTGCTGCCAGCCGATGACTACCCGAGCACCCACCGGCTCGTGGCAGCCGTGGCCGAGTCGGTCGGTACGCCGGCCCCGGACCTCATCGCCGTCTCGATCGAGTTCAACGCGGGCGTCGCTCGAATCGGCTGGGGGCGCCGTCAGGCGCTCGTGATCGGGCTACCGCTCTGGACCCTGCTCACCGACGACGAGCGCCTCGCCCTGCTCGCCCACGAGATGGGACATCTCCGCGGCCGGGACACGGCCCTCAGCCACCTGGCGGCCGTCGCGCACGGCGTGCTGCGTCGCGCCGCCACGCTCCTGACCCCCTTGCCCGACGACGCCTACTCAGACTTCGTCGACGACCGTCGCGATGTCTCCGAGGCGACCATGAACGCTGTCGGCTCACTGGTCCTCCGCGTGCTCTCCGCGCCCGCAAACCTCCTGCTCCTGCTCTTCGAGCGCCTCGCCGCCGTCGAGTCCCAACGCCGCGAGTACCTCGCCGACCTCCGGGCCGCCGAGGTCGCAGGCACGTCCGCCGTCGTGCGCCTGCTCGTCACGACCGAGAACCTGCCCGGCCTCCACACGCTGGCCGCCGCCGGGGCGCGACGTCGAGAGGACCCCTTCGCGGTCCTCGAGACGGTGCGCGAGCGTCCGGGCCCGACGGCGCAGCAGGTCGCGGCCGCACGCCAGCGGGCGCGAGAGCAGGACCTGCGCTGGGACGCGAGCCACCCCCGCGACGACCTGCGCCTCTCCCTCGCGGAGGCCCGCGCCGCGGAGCGCTCCGTGGGCGCCTCCGACGTGCAGCACGGCGCCGACCGCGAGCTGGCCGGTCTCCGGGGCGAGCTGACCCGTCAGCTCTCCGACGAGCTGGTCCATCCCTACTGCTGAGCCCTCCGGGTCTCAGCGCGCCGGCTCCCGAGAGTCAGCGCGCGATCGCGGACGGGAACGCGTCGGACCACGAGCGCAGCATCACGCCGCCGTCGGCCGAGCGGTCGACCGACGTCGCCGCCAGCAGCGCGTGGACGATCGCTCGCGCCACGCAGTCGGCGCCCGCCTCCATCAGCAGCGTCTGCTCGACCGGGTCGGGTGCCGGCCGCTCCCCCGTCGCCAGCGTGAAGAGGGTGTCGCCGTCGAAGAGCGTGTGCACCGGCTTGAGCGCCCGCGCGAAGCCGTCGTGACCGATGCCGGCCATCTTCTGGCACTGGGCCTTGGACAGGGTGGCGTCCGTCGCGATCACCCCGATCGTCGTCGCGAGGCCCGGACGGCCGGCGTCGGCGGGCAGCGCCTCGGCCCGGGCCCGGGACTCCTCGAGCTCTGCCGCGCTCGGCCGACCCACGTGGGCCAGCTCGTCGCCGAGACCCAGGCCCACGGCATACGGCAGCCCGGTGGCAGGGTCGACGGCCGAGCCGACGGCGTTGACGGCGACGAGCGCCGCGACAGTCGCACCCGACTCGAGCACGGTGCTCGCGGAGCCGACGCCGCCCTTGAAGCCGCCCGCCTTCGCGCCGGTCCCGGCGCCGACGCAGCCCTGGGCGACGCCCGAGGCCGACGCAGTGGCGTATGCCGCCCTCCCGTCCTCCGCGCGCGGACGGTGGCCCCACGTGCCGCCCCGTCCGAGGTCGAAGAGGATCGCGGACGGCACGATCGGCACGACGTGTCCGGGCGCGCCCATCGGCCAGCCGATCCCGTCGTCGAGCAGGGCGTCCACGACACCGTCGGCGGCGGCGAGGCCGAGGGCGGACCCGCCGCCGAGGACGATCGCGTTGATCCGGTCGACGAGGTTGCGGGGGTCGAGCAGGTCGGTCTCACGCGTGCCGGGGCCACCGCCGCGCACGTCGACACCGGCGACCGCACCGCCCTCGGGCGCGAGCACGACGGTGACGCCTGTGAGCCACCCGGGCTCGTCACGGGTGCAGTGGCCGACGCGCACGCCGGAGACGTCGACGAGGGAGTTGGTCGGGCCGGGGGCCGCGACGAAGGGGCCACCGCTCACTGCGGTTCCCGGAGGTCGAACTCCATGAGCCGACCGGGCGAGCTGAAGCCGAGCCGCTCGTAGAACTCCTGCGCGCGGTCGTCGGGGGCGTTGAGCCGGATCCACTTGACGTCGGTGGTGCGCGACCACTCGATCATCGCCTCGGTGAGGGCGCGGCCGACGCCGCGGTCACGGCAGCCCGGGGCCACGAAGAGGCCACCGACGTGCAGCCAGGAGACGTCCTTGCGACCGGGCCACGGCAGCGCGCGGATGCGCCGGGTCTCGAGGATGCCGGCGTGCTCGCCGCGGCTCTCGGCGATCCACGTCGGCCGGTCGGGCCGCTCGGCCAGCCACGCGTCGACGAAACGGTCGAGGTAGCCGGTCTCGGACGGCATACCCAGCTCGCGGGCGAACTGCAGGTGCAGCGCGGCGACGATGAGGGCGTCGTCGGCCGACGCGCGGCGGATCGTCACCTCGGCCATGAGGGAAGTGAACCACGCGCGCGTTGCGAGGGCCCGCATCACTGGCTCGAGCGGCCACCTGCCCATCGGGGGGACGGGCGACGTGAGGGACGGGTCAGACGTTGATGCCGAGGCGGCGGCTCGTGCGCGCCCGCTGGCGGCTCGCGCGCATGCGGCGCAGGCGCTTGATGAGCATCGGGTCGGCCTCGAGGGCCTCCGGGCTGTCGAGGAGCGCGTTGAGCACCTGGTAGTACCGCGTGGAGCTCATGTCGAAGAGCTCCTTGATGGCCTGCTCCTTGGAGCCGGCGTACTTCCACCACTGGCGCTCGAACGCCAGGATCTCGAGGTCGCGCGCACTGAGGCCGTCCTCGGACTCGTGACGGTGCGGCTGCGCCGTGGCGTGTTCTGTGCTCATGTCCCCGTCTCGCTGGAGTGGTGCTGCGTCTCACGTCGTGCGTTGGCTCCGGTCACACCCTAGACCGAAATGACAAGGGTGTCATTCAGCCCGGGCGTGGCGCGGCATGTCGTCGGCGGGGCGCTCGGAAGGCGCGGAACATGCGTCCCACCAGCCTCATGAGCCCCACCCGTGACGCGTCGTCGCGTCCGGTCGTGCGGTCGTCCCCCGGGCGTCAGGCCATCGTATCGAGGATGGCGTTGACGTCCTCCTTCGTCGTGTGCGGGTTGACGATCGCGAAGCGCGTCAGCGTCTCCCCGCGGAACGTCGTCGGCACGACGAAGGCGAACTCCTGCGCGAGCAGCCGGTCGGTCCACGCCTGGTAGTCCTCGGGCGACCAGCCGAGCCGCCGGAAGACCACGACCGAGAGGTCGGGCTCGCGCACCGCCTCGAGGTAGTCGCGGCGCCCGATCTCGTCGGCGGCGAAGCGCGTCACCTCGAGCGTGCTCTCGATGGCGTCGACGTAGGCGTCGGTGCCGTGGACCGCGAGGGAGTACCAGAGCGGCAGGCCGCGGGCCCGCCGCGTCAGGCCGATGGAGTAGTCGGTCGGGTTCCACTCGGCCGACTTCGTGATGACGTCGAGGTAGCCGGCCTCCTGCGTGTGCGCGACCCGTGCGAGCTCGGGCTCGCGGTAGATGAGGGCGCAGCAGTCGAACGGCGCGAAAAGCCATTTGTGCGGGTCGACGATGAAGGAGTCGGCGTGCTCGATGCCGTTGAAGAGGTGGCGCACCGACGGGGCCGCGAGCCCGGCGCCGCCGTAGGCACCGTCGACGTGCAGCCACAGGCCGTACTCGCGGCACACCTCGGCGACCGACTCGAGGTCGTCGACGACACCGAAGTTCGTCGTGCCGCTCGTCGCGACCACGGCGAAGAAGGTCTCGGGGCCGTGCTCCTCGAGCGTGCGTCGCAGCTCAGCACCGGTCAGGCGCAGCTTCTCGTCGACGTGGACGCCGCAGACCTCGGCGTCCATGACCGCGGCCATCGAGACGACCGACGAGTGCGCGTTGTCCGTCGCAGCGATCCGGTAGGGGCGCGCGCCGGTGCCCGCCTGCTTCGCGCGAGCCCTGGCCGTATGCCGTGCCACGACGAGCGCTGACAGGTTGCCCACCGTGCCACCGGGCACGAAGACGCCGCCCGCCGAGTCGGGCAGGCCGGCGAGGTCACTGATCCAGCGCAGGGCCTGGTTCTCGGCGTAGACCGCGCCGGCGCCCTCCATCCACGACCCGCCGTAGATCGATGACGCGCCCACGACGACGTCGAACGCCGCGGCCTCGCGCGTCGGGGCGCACGGGATGAAGGAGAGGTAGCGGGGGTGGTCGGTCGAGAGGCAGGCCGGCGCCAGGGTGTGCTCGAAGAGCTCCATGGCCCGCGTCGAGCCGAGACCCTGCGGGGTGATGGTCTGGCCGGCCGCGGCCCGGAGGTAGTCCTCGGGCTGCGCGCCGTCGAGCGGGATCGGGTCCATGAGCAGCCGCTCGCGGGCGTAGCTGAGGACCTTGTCGACGGCGACGTGGTCGGCGTCCTTGTCGAAGCTGTGCACGCACAGATGCTAGGCCCTGCGACNGACCCCTCCGACCCCTCCGACCCCTCCGACCCCTCCGACCCCTCCGACCCCTCCGACCCCTCCACACCGAACGCCGCGTTCGGTGTCGAGCTCAGTGTTCTGACGGCGCGTTCGCGACCGAACGCGGCGTTCGGTCGCTGGGACGCAGCCTGCGGGCCGCCTGGTGCCGACCGGGACCCCCAGGACCTCAGCCGATGAGGGCGGTGCGCAGCTCGCCGGCGGTCGCCACGACGGCCGTGGGTCGCACGCCGTGCAGGGCGTCGGGCAGGCCCGCGCCCCACGTGACGGCGACGGTGTCCATGCCCGCGGCCTTGCCGGCGAGCACGTCGACGACCGCGTCACCGACGTAGACGGCGTCGTTGGAGCCGCGACCCATCCGGTCGAGCGCGAGCAGCAGCGGCGTCGGGTCGGGCTTGTGCCGCTCGGTGTCCTCCATCGCGACGAGG
Source organism: Terrabacter sp. Soil810 (assembly GCF_001429645.1). NCBI lineage: Bacteria > Bacillati > Actinomycetota > Actinomycetes > Micrococcales > Intrasporangiaceae > Terrabacter > Terrabacter sp. Soil810. The sequence goes on along the minus strand of NZ_LMSW01000011.1, from coordinate 165,282 downwards.
ACGTCGACGTGCTCGCTGATGCCGAGGATGTCCATGGCCTGCTCGGCCGACTCGCGCCGCTTCGACGTGGCGACGCCGACGTGGACGCCCGCGGCGCGCAGGTCGCCGAGCACCTCGACGACGCCGTCGTAGCCGCGGATGAGGCGCTCGGTGTTGTCGGCGTTCCACTGCAGGTAGGTCGCGTAGAGCTCGTCGGCGTGCTCGGGCGAGTGGTCACGGAACGCGCCGATGAGGGGCCGGCCGATCCACGAACGGATCACGTCCGGGTCCTCCTCGCGGCCGATGACGGTGCGGAACGCGTGCTGGTAGGACTCGACGATGAGGTTGATCGTGTCGGCCAGCGTGCCGTCGAGGTCGAAGACAGCGGTGGACCAGCGGGGAGAAGTCACCGGCCGAGCCTAGGGCAGCGGGGACTCCAGCCACCGCCCGCGTCTCATGACCCGGGTCGCTCGGGCGGCCTCGTCGACGACGACCACGTCGGCGCGGGATCCCACGGCGAGCGCCCCCCGGTCGGCCAGCCCGAGCGCGCGGGCAGGCGTGCGCGTGGCGGGGCGGACGGCATACGCCATCGGGACGCCGGCGGCGACGGCCCGGGCCACGATGTCGGCGACGTGGCTCGTGCCCCCGGCGATCGAGCCGGGCGTCGTGCCGTCGGGGTCACGGGTGAGGCGGGCGATGCCGCGGTCGACGACGACGGAGAGCCCGCCGAGGACGTAGGCACCGTCCCCGACGCCGGCCGCCGCCATGGCGTCGGAGACGAAGGCGACGTGGTCGGCGCCGACGAGGTCGAGGACCGTGCGCACGGTGTCGTCCGACAGGTGCGCGCCGTCGGCGATGAGCTCGACCGTGACGTGACCGCGCGCGGCCGAACGCATCAGTGCCGCAACGGCGCCCGGCGTGCGATGGTGCCACGGGTCCATGCCGTTGAAGAGGTGCGTGGCGAGGTCGGCGCCGGCCGCGACCGCCGCCTCGACCTGCGCGTAGGTGGCCGTGGTGTGACCCACTGCCGCGTGGATGCCGGCCGACGTGAGCCAGCGGACGAGGTCGAGGCCGTGAGCGCGCTCAGGGGCGAGCGTCACCTGGCGGATGTGGCCGCGGCCGAGCTCGATGAGGCGCTCGACCTCGGCGAGCGAGGGGTCACGCAGGAGCGTCGGGTCGTGGGCGCCGCAGCGGGCCTCGGCCAGCCACGGACCCTCGAGGTGGATGCCGTCGACGAAGCCGTCGTCGGCGATCTCGGCGAGCATCGCGACGCCCCGCTCGAGGTCACGGGGGCTCATCGTCACGAGGCTGGCGAGAAGGCTCGTCGAGCCGTGCGCGTGGTGGTGCTCGGCCGCTGCGGCGGCCGCGTCGTCGCGGAGGTCGGTGAACGCCGTCCCGCCGCCGCCGTGGCAGTGGATGTCGACGTATGCCGGCAGCATCGTCCCCGAGACCCGCTCGGCCGCGTCGGCGCCGGGTGGGGGCTCCGCGCCGGCGCTGAGTGGCGTGACGGCCGTGATGCGCTCGCCCTCGACGTGGACGAGGACGTCGGGCAGCACCGTGTCGTCGACGAGGGCGGGTCCGCGCAGTGTGAGGTTCATCGGGGTCGATTCTGTCGTACACCGCACAGGGGTAGCGTGTGGCCGTGCCAGCCCGCCCCCTCAGCGACCTCGTCCACCCGACGTGGGTGCCGGCGCTCGAGCCGGTCGCCGACACCATCACCGCGATGGGCGAGTTCCTGCGCGCGGAGGTCGCGGCAGGTCGCGGCTACCTCCCGGCCGGCGACCGCGTGCTGCGCGCCTTCTCGCTGCCACTGCCCGACGTGCGCGTGCTCGTGGTCGGGCAGGACCCCTACCCGACACCCGGCCACCCGGTGGGCCTGAGCTTCAGCGTCGCGCCCGACGTGCGCCCGGTCCCCCGGTCGCTGCAGAACATCTACCAGGAGCTCGGCACCGACCTCGGCCTCCCGACGCCGGGCGACGGCGACCTGACGCCGTGGTTCCAGCGCGGCGTGATGCTGCTCAACAGGGTGCTCACGGTGCGGCCCGGCGCGTCAGCCAGCCACCAGGGCAAGGGCTGGGAAACCGTGACGGCACAAGCGATCTCGGCCCTCGTCCAGCGCGGCGGACCACTGGTCGCGATCCTCTGGGGACGGCAGGCGCAGTCCCTCGCCCCCATGCTCGGCGACGTGCCGCGCATCGAGTCCGCCCACCCGTCCCCGCTGTCGGCGCGTTCCGGCTTCTTCGGCTCGCGGCCCTTCAGCCGCACCAACGACCTCCTCGCCCAGCAGGGCGCGGCACCCATCGACTGGAGGCTGACATGACCCAGCCCGCACCCGACGGCTCCGGACCCACGGTCTGGACGCGCTTCGTCGCGATCGGCGACTCGTTCACCGAGGGCATGTGCGACGACGACCCGACGTTCGGGCACGACGGCGAGTTCGCCGGCTGGGCCGACCGGCTCGCGTCGCACCTGTCCGAGATCGCTCGCAGCGAGGGGCTCGACTTCGGCTACGCCAACCTCGCCGTGCGCGGCCGCAAGCTCGCCGACGTCGTCGGCCCGCAGCTCGAGGACGCCCTGTCGCTCCAGCCCGACCTGGTCAGCATCGTCGGCGGCGGCAACGACATCCTGCGCCCGAAGGCCGACCTCGACGGCCTCGCCGCGCGGCTCGAGGCCGCCGTCGCCCGCATCCGCGCGACCGGGGCCGACGTCCTCATGGCCACGCCGGTCGACCCGGCCGACGCCCCGCTCGTCAAGGCCACCCGGGGTCGCGCCGCGATCCACACCGCCAACATCTGGAGCATCGCCCGTCGCAACGGCGCCCACGTCATCGACCAGTGGGGCCTGCACGCCCTCCGGGACTGGCGGATGTGGTCCGAGGACCGCATCCACATGACGACCGAGGGCCACCGCCGCGTCGCCCTCGCCGCGCTCGAGGCCCTCGGCCACACGCCGGCCGAGACCGACTGGGCCACCCCGCTCGAGCCTGCTCCCCCGATCGGCCGCCGCGAGGCGCTGCAGGCCAACGCGCAGTGGGCCAAGGAGTACGTCGGCCCGTGGGTCCACCGCCGCCTCACCGGGCGCAGCTCGGGCGACCACCGCCAGGCCAAGCGCCCCGACGTCGCCCCCCTCGACTGACGCCGCGTCACACGCTCTGGCCGGGACGCGGACGCGCCCGGCGAGCACGGCTCCGGATCCTCCGTCGACCACCCGGCATACGGCCACTTCTTCGGAACACCCTGCCCGCCACCTGAGGATCTCCTGAAAATGGATGGCCCCAACCTCTGGCGCGGAGCGGTCCGCCCTGCCATTCTCCTTCTCGGGTTGCTCGGGGGAGCCCCAACCCGACACCACTGGTGCGCGTGACCCGGATCGGGCCACGCGCATCGCGCGGACCGGCGGCCGACGACGGCTGCCAGTCGAGGAGGATCAGTGCGCAGGACGTCCAGGGGGCTGCTCAGCCTCGCTCTCGCAGCCGGCATGGGGGTCGCCGTCGGCGCTCCCATGGTCGGCGCCCAACCGACCGTCGACCGGGTCGCCCACCAGCCGGCCGACGCCGCCGCCCAGCAGGGGTCGGACGAGCTCCCCAACCCCAAGGAGGACAAGCGCCGCGCTCTCAAGGAGACGGCGATCAAGCAGGTGCTGAACGGCACCGCCACGCCCGTCAAGAAGGGCAACAGCACGGTCGTCAAGGTCAAGGGCGCGTCCGGCGGCCAGGGCCCGACCGACGAGTACGTCGAGCTGAGCCGCGAGGGCACCGACAAGATCTTCGTCATCCTCGCCGAGTTCGGCAACGAGCGCGAATCGCGCTACCCCGACCAGGACACGGACCCGGCCACGCCCGGCCCGACGACGTTCGAGGGCCCGCTGCACAACGCGATCCCCGAGCCGGACCGCACGCTCGACAACTCGACGAACTGGAACGCGAACTACAGCCGCGAGTACTTCCAGGACCTCTACTTCGGTGCCGGCGGCCCCATCGGTCAGGGCGGCACCCAGGAGAGCGTCAAGCAGTGGTACGAGCGCCAGAGCTCGGGCCGCTACAGCATCGACGGCGAGGTCTCCGACTGGGTCAAGGTGCGCTACAACGAGGCCCGGTACGGCCGCTCGAACGGCTACCCGTGCGCCGGCAACGTCTGCAGCAACACGTGGTCGCTCGTCCGTGACGCGGTCAACCAGTGGGTTGCCGACCAGAAGGCCGCCGGCCGCACGCTCGACCAGATCAAGGCCGACCTGGCGCTGTACGACCAGTGGGACCGCTACGACGTCGACGGCGACGGCAACTTCAACGAGCCCGACGGCTTCATCGACCACTTCCAGATCGTCCACTCCGGTGGCGACCAGGCCGACGGTGACCCCTACCAGGGTGAGGACGCCGTCTGGTCGCACCGCTGGTACGCCTCGACCGCGCCCGGCGGTCCCGGCGGGGCGACGGGCACCCCGATCGCCGACACCGGCATGTGGGTCGGCGACTACACGATCCAGCCCGAGAACGGCGGCATGTCCGTCTTCACGCACGAGTACGGCCACGACCTCGGCCTGCCCGACCTGTACGACTCCGCCACCGGCGCCGACAACGGCGTCAACTGGTGGTCGATGATGAGCCAGAGCCGCCAGGCCGGTCCGAACGACCAGTCCATCGGCGCGCGCGGCTCGGACTTCGGCGCGTGGGAGAAGCTCTTCCTCGGCTGGCTCGACTACCAGGTCGTGACGCCGACGGCCAAGGGCGCCAAGGTCATGGTCGGCCCGCACGAGTACAACACCGACAAGAAGCAGGCGGTCATCGTCCCGCTGCCGAAGAAGAACGTCGTCTCGCCCCTCGTCACCCCGAGGACGGGCTCGAAGGACTTCTACGGGGGGCGCGCCAACGCGACCGAGGCGACCCTGACCCGCTCGGTGGCCCTCGGCTCCGGCACGTCGACCCTGACGTTCGCGACGAACTACGCGATCGAGGACTGCGGCTGCGACTACGGCTTCGTCGAGGTCAACGACGGCTCCGGCTGGACGGCCATCCCCGGCACGGACACCCGCGCCGCCGAGGGCAACGGCATCACCGGCTGGAGCGGCGGCGCCGAGGGCCAGATGGGCTGGAAGGACGCGTCCTTCGACCTGTCCGCCTACGCGGGCAAGACGGTGCAGGTGCGCTTCCGCTACCACACGGACCCGGCCTACACCGAGCTCGGCTGGTTCGTCGACGACGTCTTGGTCGTCAGCAACGGCGCGACCGTCGTCGACAGCGGTGCCGAGGGCGGCCTCGAGGGCTGGACGGCGAGCGGCTGGTCGTCCGTGGGGGCGAGCGTCTCCACGGCGTACGACAACTACTACATCGCCTCGTACCGCAACTACGTGTCGTTCGACGCCTACCTCAAGAGCGGCCCGTACAACTTCGGGTGGCTCAACACCAACGGCGACAAGGTGGAGCACTTCCCGTACCAGGACGGGCTGCTCGTCAGCTACTGGGACACCTCGCAGGCGGACAACAACACGGGCGCCCACCCCGGACAGGGCCTGATCCTCCCGGTCGACGCCAACCCCGAGCCGCGCCTGCTGTCCGACGGGACGCTCCTGCGGGCGCGCATCGCCGGCTACGATGCGCCGTTCTCGACGCAGCAGTCGGACTCGTTCACGTTCCACAAGAACGGGGTGGCCTTCCCGGTCGCCGGTGCTGCGGCCAAGCCGGTCTTCAACGACTCCAAGCAGTTCTGGTACTCGAGCACGCCGTACACCGGCGTCAAGGTCCCGAACAACGGCGTCAACATCGGCATCGAAAACCAGTTCGGCACCTCGATGCAGGTCAAGGTCTGGCTCCGCTGACGCGGATCCCCCTGTGACGCAGTGAGGCCCGCCCCCCGTTCGGGGCGGGCCTCACTGTCGTGGAGGGCGTATGCCGTCGGGCTTGGTTGCGCTGCAAGGCAACCGGACGGCATACGCACTCGGGAACGTGCGTCAGACGGAGGCGGCGAACGCCTTCTCGAAGATGTCGAGCCCTTCGGAGAGCAGGTCGTCGCTCGCGGCGAGCGGCGGGAGGAACCGGAAGACGTTGCCGTAGGTGCCGCACGTCAGGGTGACGAGCCCCTCGGCGTGGCAGGCCTTGTTGACGGCGCCGGTCAGGGCGGCGTTCGGGGTCAGGTCGCCGGGGCCGTTGACGAGCTCGACGGCGAGCATGGCCCCGCGGCCGCGGATGTCGCCGATCTGGGGGTACTTCTCGGCGAGGGCCTGCAGGCGCGGCACGAAGAGGGCCTCTACCTGCTTGGCGCGGGCGCAGAGGTCCTCCTCCTTCATCGTCTCGATGGCGCCGAGGGCTGACGCGCACGCGACGGGGTTGCCGCCGTAGGTGCCGCCGAGGCCACCGCCGTGGATCGAGTCCATGACGTCGGCGCGGCCCGTGACACCGGCGAGCGGGAGGCCGCCGGCCATGCCCTTGGCCGTCGTGATGAGGTCGGGCACGACGCCCTCGTGCTCGCTCGCGAACCAGTCACCCGTGCGGCAGAACCCGGTCTGCACCTCGTCGGCGATGAAGAGGATGCCGTTGTCGGCGCACCAGTCGGCGACCTGCTTGACGAATCCCGGTGCGGGGACGATGAACCCGCCCTCGCCCTGGATCGGCTCGAGGATGACGGCAGCGAGGTTGTCCTCGCCCACCTGCGCGTGCACCTGGGTGACGAACGCGTCGAAGCTCTCCTTCGCACAGTCGGCGGCGCCGCCCGGCCAGCGGTAGGGGTAGCTCATCGGCGCGCGGTAGACCTCGCCGGCGAACGGCCCGAACCGGTGCTTGTAGGGCATGTTCTTGGCCGTCAGGGCCATCGTGAGGTTGGTGCGCCCGTGGTAGGCGTGGTCGAACGCGACGACGGCGTTGCGGCCGGTGAAGTGGCGCGCGACCTTGACGGCGTTCTCGACGGCCTCGGCGCCGGAGTTGAAGAGCGCGGTGCGCTTGTCGTGGTCGCCGGGCGTCAGGTCGTTGAGGGCCTCGGCGACCTCGAGGTACTCCTCGTAGGGCGTGACCATGAAGCACGTGTGGGTGAAGTCCTGCACCTGCGCGGTGACGCGGTCGACCACGCGCGGCGCGGCGTTGCCGACGGTCGTCACGGCGATGCCGGAGCCGAAGTCGATGAGCTGGTTGCCGTCGACGTCGACGAGGATGCCGCCGCCGGCCCGCTCGATGTAGACCGGCAGGCCGGTGGAGACTCCGGCGGACACGGCCGCCGTCTTGCGGGCCTGGAGCGCGGCCGACTTGGGGCCGGGGATCGCGGTCTGCAGGAGCCGCTGCTGGGGGACGTTGCTCATGGGGGTCAGTATGCCGTCCGGCGAGGGCGGGACGGAACCCGGGCGCCTCCACGGGAAAGTGCGCATTCCGTGATCCCTTGCCCATTCGGGCCGCGCATACCGTCGTCCAGCACGGCAGACACCACTGAATGTGCACCCGAGCGACATGTGGCTTCCGGCGCCTTGGGGTGGGTGGGTGTCGACAGCGACCCGGGCACTCGCGATTCTGCGAGGAACCCGTGAACTCGCACTGAATGTCCGGTGAGTTGTGGTGGCGACCTCGCTTCGGCGGTTCCCTGAGTAGTGGCTGTCGACGACGATGTCGTGTCGCCGGTGAGCCGAAGGATCGATCCGCAGATCACAGGCACTCGGGGAGCTCGGAGCAACCATGATCCACACCCAGCCGAGAGCGGTGGCGACCATCAGCGCCCTCGCCCTCGCCACCCTCGGCGCGGCCACGAGCGGCGCCCTCGCACCGGTCAGCGCGGCACCCGCCTCACCAGCCCGGACGACCACGTCCCTGTCGGGCCTGCACCCGACCGTGTCCGACTACGTCCAGGTCTCGGCCTCGACGACTCCGCCGACGGAGGCGCAGTGCTACTCCGTCGGGCGGCGGTGCTTCACGCCGACGTCGACCCGCGCGGCCTACAACGTCCAGGGCCTCATCGACAGCCACTTCGACGGCCGCGGCATGACCATCGCCATCGTCGACTCGCACGGCAGCGACACGATGGCGCACGACCTGCACGTGTACGACCAGGCGTTCGGGCTCCCCGCCATGTGCGGCGAGGAGTCGGTGTCGTGCGCTGCCGGCATGCCGACCTTCAGCGAGCTGCAGCTCCAGGGCAGCCCGGCGACCAAGGCGCCACCGTCGACCAGCAAGGGCACCGGCCTGCAGGACAAGGCCGCCTGGGCGCTCGAGGTCGCCCTTGACGTCGAGACGGCCCACTCGATGGCCCCCGGCGCCAACATCCTGCTCGTCACCACGCCGAACTCCGAGACCCTCGGAGTCCAAGGCTTCCCGCAGATGATGGCGGCCGAGCAGTACGTCGTCGACCATCACCTCGCGAACGTCATCTCGCAGAGCTTCGCCTCGGCGGAGGACGCCTTCGGCAGCTCCCAGTCGCTGCTCAACCTCCGGCATGCCTTCGTCTCCGCCGCCCAGAGCGGCGTCACGGTGCTCGGGTCGTCGGGTGACGGCGGCACGGCGAACACGATGAAGCAGCCGGTGAAGGCCGGCGGCGCCCTCATCCCCTACCCGACCGTGGAGTGGCCGGCATCCGACCCACTCGTGACGGGAGTGGGAGGCACCTACCTGTGCACCGACGCCCAGGCGAGCGCCGGCCGCGTCGTCGACAGCATCCACCCCCCGGCCAAGTGCCAGGCAAACCCGGGCGCAGCCGAGGTCGGGTGGACCTTCTCGGGCGGCGGCTTCAGCCACGTCTTCGACACCCCCGCCTACCAGTCGACCCTGCCCACCGGCAGCACGCCGATCGGCACCAAGCGCGGCGTTCCCGACATCGCCCTCCAGGCCAGTGCGGGCACGGGCGCGCTCGTCTACCTGTCGCTGCCACCCGACGGCACGGCCGGCCTCTTCTGCGGGAGCACTCCCTGCAGCACCGGCTGGTACGACATCGGAGGCACGTCGTTGTCCTGTCCCCAGTGGGCGGGGCTCGTCGCCATCGCCGACCAGATCAACGGCGGCGGGCTGGGTCTGATCAACCCGGGCCTCTACCGGATCGGCGCCAACCCCGCTCGGTATGCCGCCGACTTCTACGACGTGACACTGGGCGACAACACGGCCGATCCCAGCGTTGCGGGATATCCGGCCACGACCGGGTGGGACCCGGTGACCGGTCTCGGCACTCCGAATGCGGGAGTGCTGCTGCCCGATCTCGTCCAGGCGGTGCACGGCAACTGACCACCGGACGGCGCGCATGAGCGTCATGGCCTGAACCGGGGACCCGGTGGCCTCGGACGCCGGCGAAGTGCCCACTCGACCGCGAGTGGGCACTTCGCTCGGGGCGTCAGAGCTCGACGCCCTCACCGAAACGGCCGCGGGCCTCGTGCGGGATGAGCGGCTTGTCTGCCCGGACCTTGAGCTCCTGGACGGCCCACGAGTTGCCGTCGGGGTCGGTGAAGCCGAAGAACGTGCCGCCGTCGCGAGGGTCGATGACCTGGACCTCGGAGCACTCGACTCCCCGGCCGACGAGCTCCTCGCGCGCGGCGGCGGCGTCCGGCACGACGAGCTGTATGCCGTGCAGCGAGCCGGGCGCCATCGCCTTCTGCGACGGAAGGTCGCCGACGACGATCGAGCACCCGGAGCCGCGCGGCGTCAGCTGCGCGACGTGCATGTGCTCGTTCTGCGTCTCGTGGTCGAGGTCGAAGCCGACCTGGTCACGGTAGAAGGCGATCGCGGCCCCGAGGTCGCTGACCGGGACGATGACGACCTCGAGGGTCCAGTCCACGGCGCTCAGCCCTGCGCCGTCGCGGGGGCGGCGACTCCGAGCAGCTCGTCGAGTTGCTCGTAGCCCTGGGCCATGCCCTTCTCCATGCCGCTCTCGACCATCATGTCGCGGCCCTCGACGGTCGGGCCGACGCTGTGCCCCTCGAGCCGGCAGCGGCCGTCGCCGAGGTCGACGAAGCGCATGAACTCGATGGCGACCTCGTCGGGCGCACCCTCGAACTCGAAGGTCTGGATGGCGAGGTCGTTCTCGCGCACGGTGTGGAACGTGCCGTGGAAGCCGTAGACGTTGTCCCCGTCCCGGTGCGTGTAGCGGTAACCGCCGCCGGACGTGAAGTCCCAGCGCTCGATCTGCATCTCGTAGCCTCGCGGCCCGAGCCACTGGCGCACGAGCTCGGGGTCGCGGTGGGCGTTGAACACGGCCTCGACGGGGGCGTCGAACTCGCGCGTGAAGTCGATCCACGGCTTGCCCGCGGGGATGTCGAGGGTGAGTGGGTTGGTCATGACTGCTGCTCCTTGTCGGTGATCGGTGTGGTTGCGTCCGCCTGGATGGCGGGCTGGGTGGTGCGTTCGAGGACGGCATCGAGCGACCGGAAGCGCTGCTCGGCGGCGAGCCGGTAGCGGTCGATCCAGGCCGTCATCGCCTCGAGGCGGGCGGCCTCGAGGTGGACCGGACGGCGCTGGGCGTCGCGGGTCCGGCTCACGAGACCCGCCAGCTCGAGCACCTGGATGTGCTTGCTGACGGCCTGCTTGCTGATCTCGAACGGTTCGGCGAGCTCGTTGACGGTCGCGGCGCCCCGGCTGAGGCGGGCGATGATGGCGCGGCGCACGGGGTCGGCCAGGGCCGCGAAGGCGCGGTCGAGGTCGGCTTCCGATACGGGCGAGAGGATCATTGTCAACTAACTCCTTGATCAACTAATACGTTGATTAAACGCCGGTGCCATCCCTCCCGTCAACCCCCTGCCGCCACCAACCGCACCACCCGCGGTGGCCGACCCTGGCCGCTCGAGGTGCGCACGCGGCATACGCAAGCACAGCGGCTCCCGCACCTGCGGGTGTAATGTCACGCTCATGCCGCATCTGCGAATCACCGAGGCAGCCTCCCTGCTCGGCGTCTCCGACGACACCGTCCGGCGCATGGTCGACTCCGGCCGCCTCGACGGGGCGACCGACGACGCCGGCCGACGCACCGTCGACGGCGCCCAGCTCGCAGCGGTGGCCCAGGAGCTCGCGCATCCGGCTGCGGTCGGCGCCATCGGGGGCGCATCCGCCCGCAACCGGATGCGCGGCATCGTCACCGCCATCACCCGGGACACCGTCATGGCCAAGGTCGAGCTCCAGTGCGGGCCCTTCCGCATCGTCTCGCTGCTCTCGAGCGAGTCCGTCGACGACCTCGCCCTCGAGGTCGGATCCGTCGCCGTCGCCAGCGTCAAGTCGACCCACGTCGTCGTGGAGGTCCCCGCGTGAGCGCCGGGCCATCGCGCCCCGCGCAGCCCCGGAGCCCCCGGAGCGCCCGGAACCCCAGGAGCGCCCGGACCCCGCGTGGGGCCGTCGCGGCCGCCGTCGCGACCCTCGCCACCGCCCTGCTCGTCGCAGGGTGCGGCAGCAGCACCCCCACGACGTCCGCCGACGGCACCGGACAACCGGGGAAGTCGGGTGCCTCGGCGGCCTCCTTCGAGGGCACCGTGACGGTCCTCGCAGCGGCGTCGCTCACCGAGTCCTTCGACCAGCTGAAGAAGGACTTCGAGGCCGCCAACCCCGGCGTGACCGTCGAGACGTCCTACGGGTCGAGCGCGACCCTCGTGCAGCAGGTCGACAACGGCGCACCCGCCTCGGTCATCGCCCTCGCCGGCACGGCCGCGGCGGAGCCCCTCGACCAGGCCGCCGTCAAGGACACGCAGAGCTTCGCGACCAACGTCCTCGAGATCGCCGTGCCACCGAGCAACCCCGGTGCGGTCACGTCGATCAACGACCTCGCGAAGCCGAGCGTCAAGGTCGTGCTCTGCGCCGACACGGTGCCGTGCGGCAAGGCCGCGCAGGCGACCTTCAAGAAGGCGCGCATCGTGCCCAACGTCGTGAGCAAGGAGGTCGACGTCAAGGCGACCCTCTCCAAGGTCAAGCTCGCCGAGGCCGACGCCGCCGTCGTCTACCACTCCGACGTCGTCGCGGCGAAGGACGCCGTCACCGGAGTGGAGATCCCGTCGCAGTTCAACACGAGCCTGTCCTACCCCGTCATCAGGCTCTCCGACGACGCGGCGACCAAGGCCTTCGTCGCCTACCTGCTGAGCGCCAAGGGTCTCGCGACCGTGCAGTCGTTCGGCTTCGGCGCGCCCTGAGCAGCGGGCCGTCGGGCCACCGGGAGGATGACCTGACATGAGGTATGCCGGCCGGTGGCGTTCGCGGGTCGCGCTCGGCGTGCCGGCAGCGCTCGCCCTGCTGCTGCTCGTCCTGCCCCTCGTCGCGCTGCTCCTCCGCGCCGACTGGGCCCGCATCCCGTCCGACCTCGCGACCCCGACCGTCCTTCCGGCGCTGCGGCTCTCGCTGACGACGACGTCGGTCACGGCCGTCCTGTGCCTGCTGCTGGGCACTCCCCTGGCCTGGTTCCTCGCCCGCTCCGACCACCGCGCCACGAGCTGGGTGCGGGCACTGCTCACCGTGCCCCTCGTCCTGCCGCCGGTCGTCGGCGGCGTGGCGCTGCTCATGACGTGGGGCCGCAACGGGCTCATCGGGCAGCACCTGGCGCCGCTCGGCATCCAGATCCCGTTCACGACGGTGGCGGTCGTGCTCGCCGAGACGTTCGTCGCGATGCCCTACTACGTGCTCGCCGTCGAGGGTGCCATGCGCGGCCTCGACCCCCGGCTCGAGTCGGTGGCGCGCACGCTCGGCGCGAGCGACCTGCGCTACCTGCGCACGGTGGGCATCCCGCTCGTGCTTCCCGGTATCGCCGGTGGCCTGGCCCTTGCGTGGGCGCGCGCACTCGGGGAGTTCGGCGCGACGATCACCTTCGCCGGCAACTTCCCGGGGCGCACCCAGACGCTGCCACTGCTCGTCTACGTCGAGCTCGAGCGTGACCCGCAGGTGGCGATCTCGATCTCGATCATGCTGCTCGCGGTCAGCGTGCTCGTGCTCGGTGTGCTGCGCGGACGGTGGCTCCGATGAGCAGGTTGGTCGCCGCCGGCGAGGGCCTCGACGCGCGGATCTGCCTGTCACGCGGGGAGATCGAGGTGGACGTGGTACTGACAGCAGAGCCCGGCCAGGTGATCGGCGTGCTGGGACCCAACGGTGGGGGCAAGACGACCACCGTCCTCGCACTCGCCGGCGTGCTCGCCCTCGGCGAGGGCCACATCCGGGTCGCGGGCGACGTCTGGGACGACGGCCGCCGCCGCCTCGCACCCGAGCAGCGTGCCGTCGGTCTGATGCTGGCCGACAGCCTGCTCTTCCCCCACCTGCGTGCCCTCGACAACGTCGCCTTCGGCCCACGCAGCCGCGGCATCAGCCGGCACGAGGCCCGGGAGCGCGCGCGCACCGAGCTCGAACGCGTCGGCCTCTCCGACCGCGCCACCTCGCGACCCCGGGAGCTCTCCTCCGGTCAGCAGGCGCGCGTGGCCCTCGCGCGCGCGCTCGCGACCGACCCGGCCCTGCTGCTCCTCGACGAGCCGCTCGCCGCCCTGGACCCCGACACGCGCGCACGGACGCGCAGCGACCTCGCGGCCCGCCTGACGGCATACGACGGGGTGACGGTGCTCGTCACCCACGACCCGCTCGACGCGCTGACGCTCGCCGACCACCTCGTCTTCGTCGAGGACGGGCGGGTGACGCAGGCGGGCACGCCGGCCGAGGTGCTGAGCGAGCCGCGGAGCGCGTATGTCGGCACGGTCGTCGGGCTCAACCTGTATGCCGCACAAGGCGATTCACATGGCCACGTGCACACGGCGGACGGTGGTCTCATCGTCACGACGAGTCCGACCGAGGGCGCGGTGTGGGCGACGATCCCGCCGAGCGCGGTGTCGCTGCACCGGCACGAGCCGGAGGGGTCGCCCCGCAACGCGTGGCGGCTGCGCATCGCATCCGTGACGATGCAGGGCCAGTCGGCCCGCGTCGGTCTCGTCGGTGACGTGCCCCTCACAGCCGAGGTGACGCTCGAGTCGGTCACGGCGCTCGGCCTGCAGGTCGGTCAGGGTGTCTGGGCCGCCGTCAAGGCCACCGAGGTGCGCACCTACCCGCGCTGACACCCGCTGCCGACTCTGTTCACTCGAGTGAGCGGGTGGTGGTGTGGCGGATCCGGAGGAAGGCCAGCACCGACGGCAGCTGCACCGCCGCGGAGACGAGCAGGGCCACGGGGATCGAGGTCCGGGTCGCGAGGGCGCCGAGCGGCGGCCCACCCGCGACCTGGCCGATGGCGTTCGCCTGGCTGTTCATCGACAGCACCGTCGCGCGCGAGGCCGACTCGAGGTTGCGGTTGAGCCACGTCGCCTGGATCGGCGCGCTGAAGGCGCTGCTCGCGTTGTGCAGCCACAGGGCCGCGAGGACGAGCCACAGGTTGCCGAGGAGGGCGACCCCGACGACGGCCACGACCTGCGCCGCGGACGCGAGCGCCACCGGCAGTCCCGGGTTCTCGTCGACGACCCGAGCCGGCAGCCAGCGGCCGCTCGCCCCGGACGCGAGCAGCGAGACGACCGAGCCGATGAGCGCGAACACGGTGAACGCCACGGCCGGGTCGCTGCCGAGGAACGCGGGCATCTCGAACGTGTCGAGCACGCGCACCTGCCACAGGCGGTCGAAGACCTCGCTCGAGAGCCCGACGAGCACGCTGACGAAGAGGAAGACGCGCACGACCTGCCGCCCACGCGCGATCCGCAGGCCCGCGACGAGCTGGTCCTTGAGGTGCCCGAACGTCTCCCGTTCGCCGCGCGGTGTCGGGTGGAAGTGGCGCTCCGGCATCGTCACCGCGAGGCCCACGGCCAGCAGCACCAGGGTCACGCCCGCCACGATGATCGGCACCCTGAGGGCGATCAGGCCGAGCCCTCCGGCAGCGAGGATGCCGACGAAGCCGAAGGCGAGGTCGAGCTGCGTCTCCCTCGTGAAGACCCGCGCGACGTGCGCCTCCCCCACCTCGTCGGTGATCCACGCCTGGAGCGCACCGGACGTGAACGTGTAGCCGATGCCCCAGATGACGTTGCCGACGATCGCGGCGGCGAAGGTCGCGACGACCCCCTCGACCGCGAACCCGACGCCGACGAGGAAGAACCCGATGATGACCGACACGCGTCGGCTCCACAGGTCCGCGACGATCCCGGTCGGCACCTCGAAGACGAAGCACGTCGCCTCGAGCACCGTGCCGACGAGCACCATCTGGAAGGGGTCGAGACCGACGACGCGGTACTGGAAGACGAGGTTGAGCGTGAAGCACGCGGCATACGCGAACGCCGCGACGGCCGTCAGCACGTAGAAGGTGGCCGTCGCGTCCACCTCGCGCAGCGGACGCCGCAGGAGCGTGAGCACGGCTCGACCGTAGGGCCCGCGAGGTCGTGCCGTCGCGCGGTTTCCCGAGCACGTATGCCGGGTGGCCGGCCCCGTGACCATGGCTGGGGCTCGGCAGGCGAGGGCGACCGGCGGGTCGGCGGCCGGGACCGACGTGGTCCCGGCCGCCGACGTGCCCGCTCAGGGAAGCGCGAGGAAGGCGTTGCGGAGCAGCGGCTGGTTGTTGACGAAGCCGTAGTCCGCGCAGGCGGCCGCGCTGCACGACACACGCGAGTCGACGCCGACCCGCATGTCGATGTGCAGGTGCGAGTCGGTGCAGAGGGCGTGGTACTTCGTGCCGACGTAGCCGAGGCGCTGGCCCTTGGTCACGGACTGCCCGACCGAGACCACCGGGGCGGGGCTGTCGTCCATGTGGGCGAAGTACCACAGCCGGCCGAAGCCGTCCTTGACGGTGACGGTGCTGCCGACGCTGTCGCAGGCCGTGCTGCCCGCACGGACGTTGCGCGTCATCACGGTGCCGTTGACCGGCGAGAGGACCGAGGTGCCGGTCGCAGCGAAGATGTCGGACGCGTTGTAGTCGTGGTGGCAGTTGACCTTGCTGTCCCAGCACCAGTGCGGTGTGCGGTTCTTGATGTCGGCCTGCGTGACGCCGAGCGGGAAGCGCAGCGACGCGTCGCCGATGATCTGCGAGGCGTTGTTGTTCTTGACGTTGGCGTTGAGGTCCACCTGCGCGCCGTTGGGGACCTCGTCGTAGACCCCGCCGAAGTCGCTGTTGTAGAAGACGAACACCGACGTGCCGGTGCGGTTCCAGACCGAGGCGGTGTTGTTCTTGACGCACTGGCCCTGGCCGGACCCGCTGCTGACGAACGTGATGCAGCCGGACCCCGAGCCGTAGTCGCGCTGGGAGTTGACGAGGTCGACGCGGGATCCCGCGTTTCCGCTGTTGTAGTAGAGGCAGAACTCGCCGGACTCGCACACCCCGTTGCGAGCCGTGGCGCTGGCGGTCGGCGCGGTGCCGACGAGTGCGGCTGCGACGCCGAGCATGGCGACCAAGCCGACTGCGAATCTCCTGAACATGTCGTGTCCTTCCAAAGAGCGGTGTGGTGGTGCCCTGTCCGACCCACTGAACCGACGTCGCCTAACTGGCTCCTAACAGGACGAGGAGCCCCTCACGTCTCACACTTTGGACGAAATGCTCGGACGTCCTAGTATCTAGCCATGCCAGCGACGAGGTTGATGCCGACTGACGAAGCCACCGACCTGATCGAGCTGACGCGGGAGATCTGCCGCAAGGACCTCGCGCCGAAGGTCGACGACGCCGAACGCGCCCACACGTTCCCCGGCGAGACCTTCCGGACGCTCGGCCGGGCGGGCCTGCTGTCGCTGCCCTACCCCGAGGAGTTCGGCGGGGCCGACCAGCCCTACGAGGTCTACCTCCAGGTCGTCGAGGAGATCGCCTCCGTCTGGATGAGCGTCGCGGTCGGGGTCAGCGTCCACAGCCTCACGGCATACCCCGTGGCGACCTTCGGCACCCGCGAGCAGCAGGAGGCCCTGCTGCCGGGGATGCTCTCGGGCGAGCAGCTCGGCGCGTACTGCCTCTCCGAGCCCCTCGCCGGGTCCGACATCGCCTCGATGACGACCCGGGCCACCCGCAGCGACGACGGCTGGTCGCTCAAGGGCACCAAGGCGTGGATCTCGCACGCGGGCCACGCCGACTACTACACGACCTTCGCGCGCACGTCCGACGACGGCGGCAAGGGACTGTCGACGTTCATCGTGCCGGGCGACGCACCGGGCCTGAGCTTCGCCGAGCCGGAGCGGAAGATGGGCCTGCACTGCGACCCCGTCGCACAGGTGATGTTCGACGCGGTCCACGTCGACGGGTCCCGCCTCGTCGGCCAGGAGGGGCAGGGCATGCACATGGCCCTGTCCGCCCTCGACGCCGGGCGCCTCGGGATCGCCGCCGCCGCGACGGGACTCGCGCAGGCGGCACTCGACGCCGCAGCCGACTACGCCACCGAGCGCCAGCAGTTCGGGCGCCCCATCGGTGACTTCCAGGGCCTCGCCTTCCTCCTCGCCGACATGGAGGCCGCCGTCACGTCGGCCCGCGCCACCTACCTGCACGCCGCCCGGCTCAAGGACGCCGGCCGCGGCTACGGCAAGGAGGCCGCCGTCGCCAAGCTCGTGGCGACCGATGCCGCGATGCGCGTGACGACGGACGCCGTCCAGGTGCTCGGCGGCGCCGGCTACACCGAGGACTTCCCGCTCGAGCGCTACATGCGCGAGGCCAAGGTCACCCAGATCTTCGAGGGCACCAACCAGATCCAGCGCCTCGTCATCTCGCGCCAGCTCCTCGCCCGCTGAGCCTCCGCTCCCCCCTCCCGACTGCCCGTCCCCGCGAAAGGCCTTGTCATGCAGCTGAACTCGTCCACCGTCGCCGTCGTCACCGGTGGCGGCTCCGGCCTCGGCGGTGCCACCGCCCGCCGTCTCGTCGCGGACGGCGCGACCGTCGTCATCATCGACCTCGAGGGATCCACTGCGCCGGCCCTCGTCGACGAGCTCAACGCGCAGCGCCAGGGCAGCGCCGTGTTCGTCGCCGCCGACGTCCGGGACGAGGCACAGGTGCAGGCCGCGATCGAGCGGGCCACCGAGCTCGGGGAGCTGCGGATCGCCGTCAACTGCGCGGGCGTCGCCACGCCCGGCCGGGTCCTCGGACGAGGCGGACCGCTCGCCCTCGACACGTTCCGGACGGTCATCGACATCAACCTCGTCGGCTCGTTCAACGTCCTGCGTCTCGCGGCCGCGGCGATGCTCGGCAACGAGCCCGTCGACGGCGACCGAGGCGTCATCGTCAACACGGCGAGCATCGCCGCCTTCGACGGCCAGATCGGCCAGGCCGCGTACGCCGCCAGCAAGGGTGGCATCGTCGGGCTCACGCTGTCGGCGGCTCGGGACCTGGCCGACAAGGCGATCCGAGTCATGACGATCGCACCCGGCACGTTCGAGACGCCGATGCTCGCCGGGCTCCCGGGCGAGGTCAAGGAGGTCCTCGAGAAGCAGGTGCCGCACCCGTCGCGCCTCGGTCGCCCCGAGGAGTACGCCAACCTCGTGCGCCACATCGTCGACAACCCGATGCTCAACGGTGAGGTCATCCGCCTCGACGGCGCCCTGCGTATGCCGCCGCGCTGAGACCGCTCCCCGTCCCGACGTGTGCCGCCCCCAGTCGCTGGGGGCGGCACACGCGTCTTCCGGGCGACCCTCAGACGGGCAGCATCGTCGACACGCCGCCGGCCAGTGGCCCGAGCCAGCCGGCGAGGGCGCGGATCGGTTCCACGAGGGCGGCACCGGCCGACGCCAGCGCGCCGATCGACCTGAGCCGCTGCGTCAGTCGCTCGAGGGCCGAGGCCGCCACCGCCCGGTCGGGCTCCTGCACTCCGAGTGCCTCGTCGATGCGCGCGGCCTCGTGCCGTGCCACAGGGTCTGCCGACGCCTCGGGGCAGGCATCGATCGCTGAACGTAGGTCGGCCAAGGCGTCTCGACCCTGCTTGAGGTCCTGGCGCAGGTGGACCGTCGAGTGCTGCCCCCCGTGGACGTGCTGGTCGCCGTCGACGTTGTTGATGGTGCCGGCGTTCTGGTTGTTGATGTTGAAGGTCATGGCGGTCTCCTCAGTAGTCGTGCGACCAGGGCCGTGCGGGCATCTCCCGGTCGACCCGCTTGCGCCGCGAGGCGGCGACGACGTGAAGCACGAGTCCGATGACGAACAGCACGACGCCGACCGACGAGACCGCGGCTCCGGTGAAGGCGAGCTGGAAGCTGCCCATCGACGGCAGGGTGGGCGGGTTCGTCGTTCCCGGCGCCGCGGTGAAGCCCTCGTCGATGGCTCCCGTGATGCCCTGCATGAAGCCCATGGAGCCGAACAGCTGCACGCCGAAGCCGAGCGCGAAGACGACGAACCCGGTCCACAGGAGCCATCGGGCCCTGGTCCGCGTCGCGGCGATCTCGCGCAAGAAGCTCTCTCGCTGGTGGATGTAGGCGTTGTACTGGTCACGCCCGACGTTGTTGATGGTGCCGGCGCGCTGCTCGTCGACGTCGTAGCGAACCCCCGGCTCGGCGCGGCGGTCGGTACCGGTTCGGGCCCGAGCCCCGGCCGGGGTCGGCCCGGCCGGTGGCAGGACACGCGTCCCCGAGTCGTCGGTCGAGACCCTGAGCCGGACCCGACCCATGGTCACGACGTCACCGGCGTGCAGCTCGACGACGCCATCGACGGGCTCGTCGTTGACCCAGGTGCCCCCTGATGAGCCGAGGTCCCGGATGCGTACCCGACCGGACCTGACCTCGAGCTTGGCGTGGACCCGGCTGAGGTAGGGATCGTCGAAGCGCAGGTCGCACGCCTCGGCACGCCCGACGAGGAGGTCGTCCTCGCCGAGCTGGTAGCGCCGGTCGTGATCCGACTCGGGCGCGAGAACGGTGACGTGTGTCGAGTGGTCCGTCTGCATGACCTGTCCCCTCCGGGCATCCTTCGCGCCCGTGCCTGCCGAGGGCGCACGGCGACGGCGGAACGGTGGATGGGTGCGCGCCCTCTGGTTGCCGTCACCGGACGGAGGGCGAAGCGGCCCCGCCAGATACGTGGGAGGCACGTGCCGCAGCGAGGTGGTCGGCCGGGCGGCACAATGGTTCGGTGAACGAGCCCGGCGGTGACCTCGTGATCGCGGCCGGCCCCGGTCTGCCGCGCGGTCTCGTCATCCCCGCGGTCGAGCTCGTCGAGCGGTTCAGCCGGTCGTCCGGCCCGGGCGGTCAGGGCGTCAACACCACGGACAGCCGGGTCGAGCTCGTCTTCGACCCGGAGGCGTCGACCGCCCTGACGCCCACCCAGCGGGAGCGCCTCGTCACCGCCCTGGCGGGTCGCCTCGTCGCCGGCCGGCTCACGATCGTGGCCTCCGAGCAGCGCTCCCAGCTGCGCAACCGGTCCGCGGCCCGTGAGCGGCTCGCCGACCTGCTCCGCGAAGGTCTGGCGCCCCCGCCTCCGGCACGCCGCGCGACGAAGCCGACGCTCGGCTCGAAGCGGCGGCGGATCGAGGGCAAGAAGCGCCGGTCGCAGGTGAAGTCGGGCCGGGGCCGCATCAGCCCCGAGTGACGGGCATGAGCCGCGGCTTCTCCACGTTCAATGGGGCACGCGACGTGGCCTCTCGACGTGCAACAGTGGGCACGACGTGGCCACTCGACGGGTCAGGCGTGGGGTGGTGCCAGCACGGTCGTGTCGACGACGGCGTCCACCTCGATGGGGCCGTAGAGGTGCGGGAATGTCTCACCCGTGGCGGGGTCGCCGACCTCGTGGACGACACGCGAGGTCAGCCTCGACTCGTCGACGTGCAGCAGCACGAGCGGCTCGGTGACGTCGGCGTAGAAGCGGGACCGCACGACCGGCCACTGCTGCGCCGACGAGGCGTGGATGAACCCCTCCTCGGCGAGGGAGCGACCGCGCGTCGAACGCACGTAGCTGCCGTCGCGGAGGGCCTGCTGCCAGTGGGCCTGCTCGGCCAGGTGGTAGATCATGCGCCGCGACGCTAACAGGCGAGCGCCGCCGGTGACGTGTATCTCAGGGAGGGCACGCGGCCCCTGAGGAGAGAGAGGCTGGAGGTGTGGATCGCGGTCGACCGCAGTCCCCGGCCGCACGCACCCGGTGGGAGGACGACGCACCATGACCAGGACGCAGGGCCCGCGCGACGAGGCCGAGCTGAGCTACCCGGCGAGCGTCGCGAACCTCGGTGGGCACGACCTCTCCTACGTCGACACCGGTCACGGCTCGGCCATCCTCTTCATCCACGGGCTGCTCGGCTCGCACGAGAACTGGACCCACCTCGTCGACCGCCTCGACACCGAGCACCGGGTCGTCATCCCCGACCTCTTCGGGCACGGCGCCTCGGCCAAGCCCGTGGGTGACTACTCGCTCGGCTCGCACGCCGCCATCCTGCGCGACCTCATCGACCGGCTCGAGATCCCGAGGGTCACCCTCGTCGGCCACTCGCTCGGGGGCGGTATCGCCATGCAGTTCTGCTACCTCTTCCCCGAGCGGGTCGAGGCGCTCGTCCTCGTCTCCAGCGGTGGCCTCGGGCGGTCGGTCAGCCCGCTGCTGCGCTCCGCCACGCTCCCCGGGGCCGAGCTCGTGCTTCCCGTCATCGCCTCGACGTGGGTGCGGGAGCGGGTGGAGACCGTCGGCCGGGCCGTGCGGGGCCTCGGGTGGCGTCCCAGCGCCGACGTCTCGGCGGCCTGGAAGGGCTTCACGTCGCTCTCGGACGCCGAGAGCCGCCGCGCCTTCCTCGCCACCACCCGCGGGGTCATCGACCCCGGTGGCCAGACGGTCAACGCGCACGGACACCTGACGACCGCCGACCACATCCGCACGCTCGTCATCTGGGGCACCCGCGACCGGATGATCCCCGTCGGCCACGCCGAGCGGGCTCACGAGGTCTTCCCCGGCGCCGAGGTCGTGCTCTTCGAGGGTGCCGGCCACTTCCCGCACCTCGAGCAGCCGGACCGCTTCGCGAGCGTCCTCGAGACGTTTATCCACGGCTGACCCGAGGCTGAAGCGGGCGCTCAGCGCCGGAATGCCTTCCGGTCCCGACGTGCCCGATGTGCCAGACGCACCCTCCCCGGAGAGGATCGTGCCCGATGACAACCTCTGGGCGGCCCCACCGCGTTGAGGGTGCGTCCAGCCACACCAGACAGGGGATGTCAGTGGGAAACACCGAGCGCGAGGTCGACTTCTCGGCCTACGTGCGAGCGCGACAGACCTCGCTCGCACGATTCGCGTACCTGCTCACCGGGGACCCGCACAGCGCCGAGGACCTCGTCCAGTCGTCGCTGGCGAAGGTCTACGGCAAGTGGGACCACATCAGCACCGTCGAGTCGCCCGACGCCTACGTGCGCAAGGTCATGGTCAACGAGCACACGACGTGGTGGCGGCGCGCCTGGCGACATCGCGAGCGCACCGACAGCGAGCTGATCCGCGTCATGGACCCGGCAGCCGCGCCGGTCACGGGGCACGACAGCGAGCTGTGGGCCCACGTCCGCTCGCTCGCACCGCAGCAGCGGGCCGCCGTCGTCCTGCGCTACTACGAGGACCTCACGGAGGCCCAGACGGCGGAGATCCTCGGGGTCTCCGTCGGCACCGTCAAGAGCCACACGAGCCGAGCCATCAGCTCGCTGCGCAGCCGCATGAAGGAGGTCACGTCTTGACCACGCCAGACCAGGAGAACGAGCTCCAGGCCCTGCTCAGGCAGCACGCCGGCGGCATCGAGGTGTCCGGGGACTTCGCACCGGTCGCCATCGCGCGCCGTCGTCGCGACCGGCGCAACCGGGCCGTGCTCGGGGCGGCGGCCGCTGTCGCCGTCATCGCCGTGGCGGTGCCGACCGTGTGGTCCGCGGGCCGCGGCACGCCGCCGGTCCCGGCGCTGACCACCTCGTCGACGTCGGTCCCGTCGTCGCCGAGCTCGGTGCCGACCCAGACGCCGTCGGTGACGACCGGCACGGGCACGGTCGCTCCCCCGACCAGCGCCCCTCCGCTGACCAGCGCGCCTCCGACGGCGACGGGCACGATCCCGCCGAGCGGCACGGCACAGGTGGCGACGCGCGGGACGGCCTACGCGCTGGACGACACGATCCGCTTCGGCGACAAGGTCTTCCGGCTCCAGAAGGGCACCGCCGTCGAGACGTTCGCCGTGCTCGGCAACGGTGGCTTCGTCGTCGCGTCACACATGTCAGACGGGCCCTCGCAGAGCATCATGGAGATCCTGTCGCCGGGCGGTCGCCTCGTCACCTCGCTCGGGGTCAGCGGGACGTACGCCGTGTCGCCCGACGGGTCACGGGTGCTCGCCAAGAGCGGGGACTCCGACACGGTCGTGGTCTACGCCGCTGACGGCTCGAAGGTGGCCCAGCGCACGGACGACCGCGAGCCAGGCGCGATCGTCGGTGACCTCGCCTACCTCACCGGGGACACGACGACGGGCTCGCTCGAGTGGGACGTCGCGACGGGGACGTCCCGGAAGCTCCCCGCGCACGTCGTGGCGGTCTCCCCGGACCGCAGCCGGGCCGCTCTCCAGTGGTTCGTCGCGACGGACGCGATGGACGAGGCGTGCTGGGCGGTCGTCGACCTGACGAGGTCGACGTTCCCGAAGACGGTGGAGAGGTGCGGCGCGGGCCAGAACCCGACCATGTTCATGCCGACCGCCTTCTCGAGCAGGGGCACCTACCTCGTCGGCTCGCACTACCTCGACGGCGGCTTCTGGTTCAGCGCCGGCGTGGTGCGGGTCAGCGACGGCACGGTCGTCCTCGGCGGCACCGGGGACCGCGTGGTCTCCGGCTGGACGTGGCACCTCGGCGACGACGAGTCCACGCTCGTCATCTCGCGCAACACGTCGAAGCCGCTGACTCCCGCCGCGCGGAACACCGTCCAGCGATGCACCCTGGCCATGGACTGCAGTGTCCTGCACCCCGAGATCGGACTGAGCAACCCGTCCTCCTTCACCGAGCCGAGGTACGTCGTCCCGAGGTGAGCCCGGGCCCGCCGAGCACCCACGTATGCCGTTCGCCCACCCGGGCGGACGGCATACGTGTTCGGGGAGAAGACCTGTCGGCCGCGTGCAACCATTCCCGGGTCGTCGGTTCCGACAGGGGGAACCGACAGAGAGGCACTCACGATGCCTTCACCAGAGGACGAGGACGACTTCGCCGCGTTCGTCCGAGGCCGCCCGCCCGACCCACGCCAGAGCGGTGGGTCCTGTCACGTCGCGGACGGAGGTCGTCAGGCGTGCCCGAGTGGGTGGGTGACGGTCGCTGTCCGGCGCAGGGCCCCGGGGTCCACGACCGTCACGCGCCCACGGTCGAGCGCGACGACACCACCCGACTCGAGGCGGCGCAGGACGCGGTTGGCCGTCGGCCTGGTGACGCCGGCGAGCTCGGCGAGCTCGGACTGGTTCAGCTGCACTGTCACCGGTGAGCGTGACTGCGCGCCAACGGCATACACCCCGCACAGGGACACGAGACTGCGCACGACTCGGAGCTCGGCCGGCGTGTGCAGGGCCTCCATGAGCGCCTCGGTGAGGCGGTTCACCCGGGCCGCGAGCAGCCGCACGAGCAGCCGACTGACCTCCGGGTGCTTGGCACACAACCGCTCGAAGTCCGCGAAGGCCAGGGCCAGGGTCACGGTCGGCTCGACGGCCTCGATCGTCGCCGTGCGTCGCCCGGCGCGCACGATCATCGCGAGCTCCCCGAAGGCCTGACCCGGACCCATGACGGAATACGCCAAACGGTCACCCTGCTCCGACGACCGGCGGGCGACGACACGCCCCTCGACGACGAAGTGCACGGAGTCCGCGGTGTCCCCCTCGTGGAAGACCACCTCGCCCGTGGCGTACGTGTGCCGGTGCATCGTCGCGACGACCTCCCGGCGCTCGCTCGGTGCGAGGTCGGACAACAGCCCGAGCTCGAGCATCACGGCAGCACCCTCGCGGCGACTGGGTGCCGACGAGCACGCCCGGGGTGTCGCCACGCGCACAGACACCTGCGCGCATCAGCGGGACCGTCATGAGTGGCGACATCAGGACGTGACCGCACGACGACATCCGCGGAACGAGGGGCGGCGAACCCCTCACTGAGGGAAGGCACTTCGATGACCACGACGACGACACGACGACGAGTCCACCCGGACCTGGCGCACCACCACCCCCGAGTGACGCGCCTGTCCCGTGGCGGCTGGACGTGGGAGTGCGACTGCGGCGGTGCATCGGCCCGGTCCGTCGTGGCCCGCCTGACGTGGCACCAGGCCTTCGTCGGCGCCCTCATCCACTCCGCCTCGATCGCCCCCTGAGCGGTCACCGAAGACCCTCTCCGAGGCGCCCCCGATGGGGCACGGGGAGCGGCACGAGGGACGCCCGCGCCTCGGTGAGCAACGCCGACTCCGCCCGGTCGAACACATCCTGGGCGGAGTCTGGCGTGTCCCCGATGGCCGTCATGCCCACGCGACCGCACTCGGTGATCGAGCTGATCATGTGGAAGACGACGCCCGCCTGGCGGGACTGGTCGAAGTGGAGCCCCGCCCGGGCCACGAGGTCGAAGAGGTCGTCGACACCCAGGCCCCGGAGAGACGTGTCCTGGAGGTGGTCGGTCGCCACGAGATGGCGCTCGGCGCCGGACGGGGTGACGAAGCGGCCCTCCTCGTGGACGTAGGTGCCGTCGGTCAGGAACTGCAGCGTGAGGAACGGGTGCGTCGTGCCGCCCCTGCGCAGGTTGATCTCGATGGCGTGGGTCTGCCAGCGCTCCCCGTGGCGGACCACGACGAAGTCGAGGGCGAAGCGGCCGAGCACCCCCTTGTCGGCGAGGACGCGACCGACCTTCTCCGCCTCGCGGGTGATCGTCGTCGCGTAGGCCGGGTCGGCCGGGAACCGCGCGCCGAGGTACATCTGCCCCGTCGGGCCTCCGAGCACCTGGTCGTGGGTCGAGAGGATCTCGAGCTCCCCGAGCGGGGTCACGCGCAGCTGCACGCTAGGGCTGCGCACCTCGTCACCGACGATGCGCTCCTCGACGATGCCACCGCGCTCGTCCAGCCGCCCGAGGTAGGCCCCGGTCTCGATGCGTTCGTCCTCGAGCTGCATCCCCAGCACCCGGTCGGTGACGACCGCACGCAGCGAGCCTCCCTCGTCGCCCGGATCCGCCGCCGCGGCGTCCACGTCGGTCAGGTCGACGAGGGCGTTGCCCGAGCCCGAGACACCCTCGTCGAGCTTGACCATGGCCCACTGCGCGTCGGGCCGAGACGCGTGTAGCTCGAGCACGGCGTCGACGACGTCGTCGACCGAGTGGACGTCCTCGGCGCCGAAGGGATGGTCGACGCCGGCCTCGGCGAAGACCCTGCGGCAGCCGGTCTTGGTGCCCAGCGGGTAGAGGCGCGGGTCGGCGGCATACATGGGGATGCCGAGCATCAGCGCCAGGTCACGCTCGCGCGTCGTGCTCGTGTAGGGGATGAGGTGCGACCGCGCGGGGTCCGGTACGAGGGAGGCGATGCGGGAGAGAACCCGCGGGCGGGCCAAGAGCTTGTCGGTCAGGGGTCTCGGGGAGGAGTCACCCACCGAGACCAGGTCGAGGCGGGCCCGGGCATGGCTCGGGATGACGCCGGGCAGCAGCGACAGGTAGTACTCGATGATGTGCTCGCTGATCGGCATCGACGTCACGTAGACCATCCGGAGGCATGGCTGGCGCAGCAGCAGCAGCAGGAAGAGGAAACGCTCCTCCATCGCCTGGTTCATGGCGCCCGCCGACGGCGCGAGGTGGTCGACGCTCATCGACGGCACGACGACCACCGACTCCCGGGGGTCGCCTTGACCAAAGCTGCGCCAGACCTCGGGCAGGACCTGCTGCAGGTCGTCGAACAGTCGGCCGCGGGCCGCCTCGTCGAGGTCGTCGAGGCCACCTCCGGCAGCCGTCGGCGCTGGCGTCGTCGGGTCGGCCGGGGCCGGGGTCGGGGTCGGGGTCGTCGGGTTCATGGGTCGTCCTCCCGGTCGGTGGTGCCGATGACCTCGTGGACCTCGAGGGGCCGCGAGATGCCGCGCAGCTCCACCGGCCCGAGCGAGCGCGTCTCGAAGCGCTCGTCGAGGCCGGCGCGCACGCGGGGGCTGATGAGGATCTGCCGGGCTGCCGCGGTGGCGCACAGGCGCGCCGCGACGTTGGTGACGGTCCCGATCGCCGCGTAGTCCCAGCGGCCCTCGAAGCCGACGCGGCCCAGCGTCGCGTAGCCCTGCGCGATGCCGATCCCGAAGCCGAGGTCGTGCCCCTGCCGGGACCACCGGGAGGCGAGCTCGTCGACGCGGTCACGCATGTCGAGTGCCATCCGCACCGCCCGCTCGGGCGCGTCGGGACACGGCGGCGGGTCGTTGAAGAACACCATGAGCCCGTCGCCGGCGAAGTGCTCCAGCGTGCCCTCGTACGCGAAGACGAGCTCCCCGAGGGCGCCGTGGTAGTCGCGCAGCACCGACATGGTCTCCTCGGGCTCGGCGGTCTCGGCGAACGCGGTGAAGCCGCGGAGGTCGGTGAAGACGGTCGTGATGTCGCGTCGGTGGCTCTCGAGGAAGGACTCGTCACCGGACTCGACGATGAGTCCCGCGATCTGGGGCGACAGGAAGCGGCGCAGGCGGCCCAGCCGGTCGAGGTCGTCGACCTGCTCGGCGACCCGGCTCTCGAGCTCGGCGTTCCAGCGCTCCAGCGCGACGGTCTGCTCGAGCACCGTGTCGTGCAGCCGCTTGACCCGCGCCAGGGACCGGACACGAGCCATCAGCTCGGCCTGGTCGAACGGCTTGGTGATGAAGTCGTCGGCCCCCGCCTCGAGGGCCCGCAGCCGCTGCTGGGTCCCGCTGGCCGTGACCATGACGACGGGCAGCATCGCGGTGCGAGGGTCGGCCTTGATGCGCTCGCACGTCTCGTAGCCGTCCATGACGGGCATCAGCACGTCGAGCAGGACGACGTCGATCTCGCACTCGGCGAGCGCCTCGAGCGCGGCGGCGCCCGACGCCTCAGAGCGCACGAGGAACCCCCGCGGCTCGAGGACGGCGTGCATGAGCTTGCGGTTCTGCTCGAGGTCGTCGACGACGAGGACCCGCACGCCGGCGAGCGAGGGGACCGTGGCTGCAGGGACCGGCATCATGGGCTCGGCGCGTCTCGTCGGGGCAGGTGGCGGCGCACCTGGGCCGGGAACTCACGGACGCTGATCGGCTTCTCGAGGTAGCCCGCGAAGCCCGAGCCGAGAGCCCGCTCGCGGTCGCGGTGCATGGCGAACGCCGTCAACGCGACGATCGGGATGTGGGCCGTCGGCTCGTGGTCACGGATCAGCTCGAGAGCGGCGAAGCCGTCGATCCCGGGGAGCTGGAGGTCCATGAGGATGACGTCGGGCAGGGTCGCCCTCGCCTGCTCGACCGCCTCCTCACCGGTGGTCGCGACGACGACGCAGAAGCCGGCATACTCCAGCACGTCCCGCGCCAGCTTGAGGTTGCGGGGGTTGTCCTCGACGAGGAGCACGACGGGGAGGTCGCTCACGGCTGCCCCTCCCCCGTGTGCTCCGCCGCGACGGTCGCCAGGCGGCGCGCGAGACCCGGGAGGTCGATGCCGGCCTTCTCCGCGACGAACGCGATGCGCCCCTCGAGGCGTGAGCGGTCTTGCGGCGTCAGGGACTTCGCGGTCAGGACGACGATGGGGGGCCCGTCGGAGTCGCGGTGCGGCCGCAGCTCGTCGATGACGGCGAAGCCGTCGACGTGGGGCATGAGCAGGTCGATGACGACGACCGACGGGGCGACGGCACGGACGAGGTCCGCCGCCTGCTGGCCGCCCGCGCACGTGTGCACCTCCCAGCCGAGCGGCTCGAGCGTGCTGCGCACGAGCTTGAGGGCGAGGGGGTCGTCGTCGACGACGACGACACTGAGCCGGGGAGTCTGCTCGTCGGCGCGCGGCGGTGGCAGCAACCGGGTCACGGCCGCGAGGAGGTGCTCGCCGCTCACCGGCTTGACGAGGTACTCCGTCGCTCCGAGAGCGAAGCCACGACCTCGCTCCGGCTCGACGCTGACGACGACGACGGGCACGTCAGCCGTCGTCGGGTCGCTCTTGAGCGCCGTCAGGACCTCCCACCCGTCCATCCCGGGCAGGTGGATGTCGAGGACGACCGCGACCGGGTCCTGGGCCCGGACGAGGTCGAGTCCCTGCTCGCCCGTGGACGCACCGACGGCGCGGAGGCCGGCTGCGCGCAGGTGCAGCTCGACGAGCTCGGCCGAGCGGGGGTCGTCCTCGATGACGACGACGGTCGGGCCGGTGAGGGAGCCGTCGTCGACCATCCACACCTCGCCGCCCGCCGCACGGTCGGCGTCGGGCTGCGGGACCGAGATCCCGAAGGTGCTCCCGTCGCCCGGGGTGCTGGTGAGCCAGAGGCGTCCANACCCTGCTGGAACGAGTCGAAGATGCGCTCCTGGTCCGCGGGCGCGATGCCGATGCCCGTGTCCGTGACCGTGACGTCGACCTCCTCCGCGTCGCGCCAGGCCCGGACGACGATGCTGCCGCCGTCCGGGGTGAACTTGACCGCGTTGCTCAGCAGGTTGAGCAGCACCTGCTTGAGGCGCAGCTCGTCGGCCGTGACGAGTCCGAGGCCGGCGGCCGCCTCCAGCGTCAGCCGTATGCCGTGCAGTGCGGCGCGCTCGCGCACGAGCGACAGCGCCTGGACGAGGATGTCGTCGATGGGAAAGGTCGTGAGGTCGAGCTCCATGCGTCCGGCCTCGATCTTCGACAGGTCGAGGATGTCGCCGAGCAGGGCGAGCAGGTGGCGACCGGCGGAGTGGATGTCCTCGAGGTAGTCCTCCTGCCGTTCGTTGAGGTCGCCGAACATCCGCTCCAGGAGCACCTCGGAGAAGCCGATGACGGCGTTGAGGGGCGTCCGCAGCTCGTGCGACATGCTCGCGAGGAACTCCGACTTGTGGCGGCTGGCCTCGGCGAGGGCGACGCTCTGCTGCTCGAGCTGCTGGTAGAGACGGGCGTTGGTGAGCGCGACGGCCGACTGGCTCGCGAAGGCGGTGAGCAGGTCGCACGTCTCGTCGCTGAACGACCCGGTCGACTTGCGACGCACGACGAGCGCCCCGACGACCCGGTCGGGACGCACGAGCGGGATGGCGACGAGCGAGCGCCAGCCCGACCCGTGCAGCACGGCCAGGTGGGGGTCGAGCGGGCCGGGCTCGGCGTCGAGATCGGGGATCTGGAGGACCTCGCGGGTGCTGGCCGCCCGGCCCACCCACGTCCGGTCGATGTGGATCTCCGCGCCACGCAGCGCGTCGATGACGTCGGCGCTCGTGCCGTAGGCCGTGCGCACCCGGAAGAGTCCGGTCGCCTCGTCGAACTCCATGAGCGACCCGCCGTCGGTGTCCGAGAGCTCCACGGCGTGGGTGACGATCGTGGTCAGGACCTCGTCCGCGACGAGCGTCGAGCTGATCGCCTCGCCGACCTCGGCGAGCGCCTCGAGCTGGTCGACCTTGCGGCCCAGCTCGGCCGAGCGGCTCTCGAGCGCGGAGAAGAGCTCGACGTGCCGGAGCGCGAGGGCTGCCTGCTCCGCGAAGGTCGACAGGAGCTCCTGAGCGGCCTCGTCGAAGGGCGCGACCTCGGTGCGCCAGACGTTGATGGCGCCGACGACCTGGTCGCCGACCACCATCGGAGCGCCCATCATCGTCCGGTAGCCGCCGACCCGTTGGAAGTCGGTGCGGCGGTAGTCCGGGTCGGCGAGGACGTCGTCGATCTGGTGCACGGTCCGGTCGATGGTGACGCGCCCGACCAGCGTCGCCCGGTCGCGGGCGATCGGGTGCTGCGAGACGAAGTCGACGAACTCGGGCGTCAGCCCGCTCGAACGCGCGAGCACGTAGGAGTCACCCTGGACGAGGTAGATCTGGGCCACCTGCGCCCCGAGGAGACGCCGTGCGCTGTCGACGACGGCGTCGAAGACCTCGTCGCGACTGGCGGCGCCGCCGGTCGTCGAGGCGGTGAGGACCTTGAGGATGTCGCTCGTGGCACGCAGCTGCTCCTGCGTCGTCGCAAGTCGGTCGGCGAGATCGTGGACGACCTCGACCGGCTGAACGCCCGCCTCTTCGAACCCGCCCATGCGAGTCCCCCATCGCGCTGTGAGTCCCTGTGGTCCCCCAGATGAGTCTCCTCCCCGAACCGTCGGCGCACCACGGAAACCACGAGCTCGGCAGGAGCGCCCGATCGGCCGGCTAGCGGCGACCTGCCCCGATCGGTTCACGACGCAGCCGCGTGACTCGCTCGAACGCGTGGGCCATCGACAGCAGTCGGCCGTCCTCACCGGGGCGACCGATGAACGTGGCGCCGACCGGCATCCCGTTGCTGCGCATGCCGGCCGGGACGGTGACCGCCGGGAAGCCGGCGGTCGCGTAGACGGAGGAGTGCCGGTTCGAGAGGCTCACGAGCAGCTCGGTGCGCGTGCCGTCGAAGGTCTCGGCGAGGAGGGCGGCCGCGCGGTCACGGAAGCCGAGCGCGGCTTCGGCATAGGCGTCGGCGTCAGCGCCACGCAGGACGGCGAGGTCCAGGACGCCCTGGCCGGACGGCATACGTCGTCGGGGGTCGGCGAGGTTCCACGCGAGGAGGTCGGCAGCCGTCGTCACGCGGACACCGTCGCCGCGGGCCCCGGTGGCCGCGGCGAGGTAGGGCAGCGTGTCGTGGCACAGGCCACCGAGCACGACCCCGACGAATCCCTTCTCGTACTCGTCCAGCGAGTCGGCGCGCAGGCCGAGCAGGACGTCTGCCGCATCGGCCCCGGCGCGGGTCAGGCCCTCGACGACGCGCCCGAGCACCGCGGCGTTCTCCGAGGTGTCCTCGAAGGGCGACTGCTGCGACAGCACGTCGGCTCGGAGGACGCCGACGCGCACTCCTTCGAGCGCGTCGTCGGCGAGGTCGGTGCGCACCGGGTGCCTCGCGATGATCTCGAGCACGGCGGCCGCGTCGGCGACCGACCGCGCGACGGGCCCGGCCGAGTCCTGAGTGTGCACGAGCGGCACGATGCCGTCGGTGGGGACGACCCCGCGGCTCGGCTTCATCGCGACGACCCCGCTGAAGGCCGCCGGGGCGAGGAGCGACCCGGACGTCTCGGTGCCGATGCTGGCGATGCAGAGCCCTGCCGCGACCCCGACCGCCGAACCACTGCTCGACCCGCCTGGGGAGAACTGCGCCCCAAAGGGATTCATCGCCTGACCGCCGACGGCGCTGATTCCCGCCCGCGACGACATCGCGCCGGCGAGCTCGGACAGGTTGGCCTTCCCGAGGATGACGGCGCCGGCATCGCGCAGCCGGGCCACGAGCGGCGCGTCGTGTTCGGCCAGGTGGTCGGCGAGCAGCGCGGAGCCCGCGGTGGTGTGCAGAGGTGGCGCGGTCTCGATGTTGTCCTTGAGGGTCAGCGGTATGCCGCAGAGCGGGGACGGCGACGCCCCCGCCCGGCGCCGCTCGTCAGCCGATGCGGCCTCGACGAGGGCGTGCGGGTTGAGCTCGAGCAGCGACCTCAGGGTCTCGTCCTGTGCGCGAATCCGACTGAGGCACAGGAGAGTGAGGTCCTGCGAGGTCAGGCGGACCGAGTCCATGAGGCGGCTCAGCTGGACGATCGACGCGTCGCGCACGAGCGTGGCGACGCGCTCGACACGGTCGTCCTCGAAGTCGCGAAGCGCGTCCTCGAACGGCGACAGGTCGAGCGGGCGCAGCCGTGGCGAGGAGGCCGAGCGACGCCCGACCCACCGGCCCGTCAGGGTCGACCGGGCCACGGCCAGGTATCGGTTCACGCCGCTCATGATGTCGGTCGGTGCAGGGCCGCACAGCGAAACGGCGCACAGATGACTGCGCTCGGCACCACCTCACCCCTACTCTGAGCATGAGCGTCCCGGGGGATCGGGCCCGCTCGCCCTGCTACGGAAGGACTCTCATGCCCGACTCCAGCACCGTCGCCGGCCCGACGCCCGACCTCACACGCAAAGCCGTGGCCGAGGCCGTCGGGACGTTCATCCTCGTGTTCTTCGCCGTCGGCGCCGCCGTCGTCGGCCTCGAGACGATGAGCAGGCTCGCCGTCGCGCTGAGCTTCGGCTTCGTCCTGCTCGCCCTCGCCTACGCCATCGGCCCCGTCTCGGGCTGCCACGTCAACCCGGCCGTGACCCTGGGTGTCCTCATGCGCAAGGGCATCACGACGACCGAGGCCGTCTACTACTGGATCGCCCAGCTCGTCGGCGCGATCCTCGGCGCGGCCCTGCTCAAGCTCATGGTCTCGAGCTTCGGCGGCGTCAAGGACGAGACCGGCGCCCTCGGGACCAACAACTGGGGCCTGACCATCACGGCGGGTGGCACCTTCGTGCTCGAGGTGGTCCTCACCTTCCTGCTCGTCTTCGTCGTGCTCCTCGTGACCAGCCGGGCCGCGGCGCCGGGCTTCGCCGGACTCGCGATCGGCCTCGTGCTCACCGTGATCCACATCGTCGGCATCCCGCTCGACGGCACCTCGGTCAACCCGGCACGGTCCATCGGCCCGGCCCTGCTCTACGGTGGCGAGCCGCTCGCCCACGTGTGGATGTTCATCGTCGCGCCGCTCATCGGTGGTGCCATCGCGGCCCTCGCCTCCCCGTTCTTCGAGACGGCCGTCTCGAAGAACGACGTCGACCCGACGGGCGCCGACGTCCCCGAGTGACCCGGCTCCACCGGCTGTCCAACCTTGCGGTCCCGGCCTGCTCCATGATGTGTCCATGAGCGACGCATCCGGGGGCAGGCACGGGTCGACGAGACCGAAGGGCCGCGCCGCCGTGCGGTGGGTCGCCGCCCTGGCCGTGCTGGCTTGGCTCGCCATCGGCGGGGTCGGCGGCCCCCTGGTGGGACGCCTCTCCGAGGTCGCCACCAACGACAACGCGAACTTCCTTCCCCCGTCGGCCGAGTCGACGTCGGTGAGCAAGCTCGTGGGCCGCACCACCGACACCCAGACGCTCCCCTACCTCGTCGTCGTCGAGCGACCGAGCGGACTGACCCCGGCCGACCTCGCGGCCGTCCAGCGCTACGTCGACGGCATCCCCGGGCTCGAGCTCGCCGAGCCGGGGCGCACCGTCGGCCAGTTCCTCCAGGCTCCCCCGACGGCGGCGATCCCCAGTCCGGACCGGCAGGCCGCGCTCGTCCCCGTCCCGTTCGTCGCCGACAAGGCCGAGGACACCATCGACGGTGACACCGCGTTGTATGCCGTCGCCCAGACCCTGCGCGAGTCCGCCGCGTCGACGTTGGGCTCGACCGGACTGACCGTGCACGTCACGGGGGCCGGTGGGTTCTTCGCCGACTTCATCATCGCCTTCAGCGGCATCGACGGGATCCTGCTCCTCGTCGCGCTCGGCGTCGTCTTCCTCATCCTGCTCATCGTCTACCGGAGCCCGATCCTGCCCTTCGCCGTGCTCATCACCGCGATGTTCGGCCTCTCGCTGGCGGCTCTCGTCGTCTTCCCCCTCGCCGAGAACGGCTCCATCAGCCTGAGCGGCCAGAGCCAGGGCATCCTGTCGATCCTCGTCGTCGGCGCCGCCACGGACTACGCCCTGCTCCTCGTCGCGCGGTTCAAGGAGGAGCTGCACGACGAGGAGTCGACGTGGGCGGCCATGAAGATCGCGTGGCGGGCCTCCCTCGAGCCGATCGCCGCGAGCGCCGCGACCGTCGTCCTCGGACTGCTGTGCCTGCGCCTGTCCGACCTCGGCAGCACCAAGGGGCTCGGACCCGTGGGCGCCCTCGGGATCGTCGGCGCCTTCGTCGCGTCGCTGACCTTCCTGCCCGCCGTCCTGCTCCTCATCGGGCGGCGCATCTTCTGGCCGCAGGTGCCCCACGTCGACCACGTGCACGGGGCAGACGCGGTCGGCACCCGGGGCATCTGGGGCCGCGTGGCCGGCGTGGTCGGACTCCACCCGCGGCGCGTCTGGGTGGTCACGTTCCTCGCCCTCGCGACGTGTGCGGCGTTCCTGCCGACGCTCAACGCCCGCGGAATCGCCCAGTCCGACCTCTTCCTCACCAGGGTCGACTCCGTCACGGGGCAGGAGGTGCTGGCACGCCACTTCCCCGCCGGGTCGGGCTCGCCGGTGCAGATCGCCGTCCCCGAGGCCGAGGCCGACGCCGTGGTCGCGGTGCTCGAGTCGACCGACGGCGTCAGCAGCGCGCAGGTGGGCCTCGTGCCCGGCCAGCCCCCCAAGGTCGTCGACGGCGAGGTCATCGTGCAGGCCACGCTCGACGCGGCCGCCGACAGCGTCGAGGCCGAGGACACCATCGAGACGCTCCGGTCGTCCCTCGACCCGGTGGGCACCGACGTCCTCGTCGGCGGGACCACGGCGACGAACCTCGACGTGCGCCTCGCCAGCGAGCGCGACCTCAAGGTCATCATCCCGACGATCCTCGCCGTCATCTTCGTCGTGCTCATGCTGCTGCTGCGCTCGATCGTGGCCCCCCTCGTCCTCGTCGCCGCGAACGTCCTGTCCTTCGCCGCGACGATGGGCGTCTCCGCCATCGCGTTCAACCACGTGTTCGGCTTCCCGGGCTCCGACCCGTCGACACCGCTCTACGGCTTCGTCTTCCTCGTCGCCCTCGGGATCGACTACTCGATCTTCCTCATGACGCGCGTCCGCGAGGAGTCGCGCGCCCGCGGCACCCGTCCCGGCATCCTCGTGGGGCTCGCGGTGACGGGCGGCGTCATCACGAGCGCCGGCATCGTCCTCGCGTCGACCTTCTCGGCGCTCGCGGTGCTCCCGATCCTCTTCCTCGTGCAGATCGCCTTCATCGTCGCCTTCGGCGTCCTGCTCGACACGCTCGTCGTGCGCAGCCTGCTCGTCCCGGCGGTCTCCTACGACCTCGGCGACCGCATCTGGTGGCCCATCGGCCTCCGCCGGGCGTCGAGCGGGGCGTCGAGCGGTGCGTCGAGCGGTGCGTCGAGCGGGGCGTCCGGCACGGACGAGGGCGACGGCGACGCGGACGGCGAGGGGTCTCCTGCGCCGCGGACTAGTGCGGCTTCAGGACGATCTGCAGAGCGATGACCGTGAGCCCGACCAGGCCCCCGGCGAGCGCCCCGACGACCAGCCACGGTCCCCGGAGGCCGGCCCGCCTGCTCGCGATCGCCGACAGGAAGGCCAGGGTCAGCATCCCCGTGATCTCCACGACGGGAAGGGTGTCGGCGGTCCTGAGAGATGTCGCCCGACCGATGGCCAGGACGGCGAGCGGGGGCACGGCTGCCAGCAGCAGATGCACCTGCCGGCGCGCCACGGCGAGCCATTCCGAGGTCGTGAGCCCGCGCTGCACCGCTGCGTGCTCCTGGAGCAGCTCCGAGAACGCATGCGCCAGGCACACGGCCACGACGGGAGAGACGACGACGACGGCAGCGGCCGGGAACGACAGCTCGGACCAGCCGGAGTAGGCGGACAGGACGGCCATCACGACGATGGTCGCGTACGTCAGACGCTCGAGGTCCAGGGCGACCCCGGCGACGCGCACCGAATGCGGATCTTGACTCGTCACGCGGTCAAGGCTCGCACGGAAGTCGTGACCGCTCAGCGGATCGTCGGACGACATGGCGGAGCGGACCTGCCACGCAGGGGGGCCGGTTGGTACTAGCGTGACAGATGCTGAGGTTGAGGCACCCGGAGCTGAGGGGACGACCCATGAGCGAGAGCGGCACGCCGACGTCGACGGCGGACACCGAGACCCCACCATTCGCGCTGGACGCCGACGAGGTCGTGGCCGCGGCCGGCTCCGACGCCGACTCCGGGTTGAGCGGGACCCTGGCGGCGAGCCGTCTGACGACCTTCGGTCCCAACGCGATCGCTGCCGAGAAGCCGCCGTCCGCGTGGGTCGTCGCCGCGAGCCAGCTGCGCGACCCGATGAACATCATGCTGGTGGCCGTCGTGGTCGTGAGCCTGGTCATCGGCCAGGTGTCGACCGGCGTGATCGTCGGGTTGCTCATCGTCCTCAACCTCGCCCTCGGCACCCGGCAGGAGCTGACGGCCCGGGCGAGCGTCGACGCCCTCGCCAAGATGCAGACACCACAGGCGCGAGTCGTCCGTGACGGCGCCGTCTCCCTCGTCCCCGCCACCGAGATCGTGCCTGGGGACGTGGTGCAGGTCGAGGCAGGTGACATCGTCCCGGCGGACGGACGCATCGTCAGGTCCGCCACCCTCGAGGCCCAGGAGGCTGCGCTGACCGGGGAGAGCGTGCCGATCGCGAAGGACCACTCCGCTCTGGGGTCCGTGGACGTCGCTCTCGGCGACCGGACCAACATGCTCTTCCAGAACACGTCCATCACACGCGGCACGGGCACCATCGTGGTCACGGCGACCGGGCAGCAGACGCAGATGGGCCAGATCGCGACGATGCTCAGCTCGGTCACGCGTACGCGTTCACCGCTGCAGAAGGAGCTCGACTCCCTCACCAAGGTGCTGGGCGTCATCGCGTGGGGAGCGGTCGCCGTCATCGTCGTCGTCGGTCTCGTCCGCGGGACACCGGGCAAGGACCTCCTGCTGCTGGGCACGGCGATGGCCGTCTCCGCGATCCCCACGGGGATGCCGGCCTTCGTCTCCGGACTCCTC
This sequence comes from Terrabacter sp. Soil810, assembly GCF_001429645.1. NCBI lineage: Bacteria > Bacillati > Actinomycetota > Actinomycetes > Micrococcales > Intrasporangiaceae > Terrabacter > Terrabacter sp. Soil810. Next base: position 127,956 of record NZ_LMSW01000011.1, on the reverse strand, counting down.
TCGATCGGGGCGAAGCAGCTGACGGCGGCCAAGGCCGTGGTGAAGAACCTCACCGACGTCGAGACGCTCGGGTCGACGAGCGCGATCAACACCGACAAGACGGGCACGCTGACGCTCAACGAGATGATGGTGTCCACGCTGTACGCGAGCGGGTCGTGGTTCACCGTCGACGGCGAGGGCTACCGCAAGAGCGGGGCGATCCGGGCCGTGGCCGGCACTCCGGTCCCCGACTTCACACGTCTGGGGCTGGGGCTGTGTCTCGACAGCGACGCGGTGGTCGGCGACGACGGCTCGGTGATCGGAGACCCCACCGAGGCGGCGCTGGTGGTGCTCGCCGCCAAGCTCGGGATCGACGCCGAGGAGACCCGCCGCACCTACCCGCGCCTGTCCGAGGTGCCCTTCGACTCCGAGTACAAGTTCATGGCCACGTTCCACCGGGTGACGCTCGACGGCGCCGAGCACCTCATCGAGCTCGTCAAGGGCGCCCCCGACGTCGTCATCGCCCGGTGCACCCTGGCCGGCGGTCCGCTCAGTGGCTCGCAGGTTCCCATCGAGCAGGCGCTCGACGGCCTCCAGGAGGCCAACGAGCGGATGGGCGGCAAGGGTCTGCGCGTGCTCGCGTTCGCGGCCCGTCTCGTCGCCGACGACGAGGTGGCGACCATGACCGCAGACCCGATGGCCCTGACGCAGGGCCTGTCCTTCGTCGGGCTCGCCGGGATCATCGACCCCCTGCGCGCCGAGGCGAGGAGCGCTGTCGCGACGGCCCTCAGGGCCGGGATCGACGTGCGGATGATCACCGGTGACCACGCCGTCACGGCCCAGGCGATCGGCCAGGAGCTGGGGCTGGGTCCGGGGGCCATCAGCGGCGCCGAGCTGCAGGCGCTCAGCGACGAGGAGCTGAAGCGGCAGCTGCCGGCCCTGCACGTGTTCGGCCGGGTGACGCCCGAGGACAAGCTCCGGCTGGCGCGCGCGATGCAGGAGGAGGGGATGATCGTCGCGATGACCGGCGACGCCGTCAACGACGCGGCCGCCCTCAAGCAGGCTGACATCGGCGTCGCGATGGGGAGCGGCAGCGAGGTGACCAAGCAGGCCGCGCGCATGGTGCTCACCGACGACAACTTCGGGACGCTCGTCCATGCCGTCGAGATCGGGAGGCGCGTCTACGACAAGGTCGTCTCGTACGTGCGCTACCAGATGACCCAGCTGCTCTCGCTGGTGTTCCTGTTCCTCGCAGCGACGGTGTTCGACGTCAACCGGGGTGTCGCGATGACCCCGACCATGGTGCTCTTCCTGCTGTTCTTCGCCACGGCCGTGGGTGTCATCATCATCGCCGTCGACCCGGGCGACCCCGACGTCATGAGCCGCCCGCCCCGCGACCCCGGCATCCCCATCACGAACCGGTCAGCGGTCGTCATGTGGGTGGCCTATGCGCTCGTGCTCTTCCTCGCGGCCTTCATGCCGCTGGTGCTCGGACCGGACGAGCCGAGCCCGACGCGAGCATCCGTGTCCATGACGATGACGTTCGTCGTGATGGGCCTCGGCACCGCGTTCAACGCGGTGGTCAACCGGCGCGACCCCACGAGTGGCCTCACCCCGCCGATCCTCAGGGCGCTGGCGATCGCCCTCGTTCCCGTGGGGATGCTGCTCCTGGCGACCCAGCTCCCGACGTTGCAGCAGGCGCTCCTGACCTCCCAGCTCACGCCGCGCGAGTGGCTCGTCTGCGCAGCCCTGGCCGCCGCGCTCCCCGTCGTCGTCGAGCTCGGCAAGCTGGTCAGGAGGCGCCGACGCGAGCCTGCTGAGGCCCTCGACCCGCAGTCGACGGTCGCGCCTGCCCGCGCCCTGACGACGCCGCGCGCCTGAGCTGCGACATCAGGTGGCCCCTGCCCCCGTCGGAGCCGCGACGTCGTCCCTCCTCGTCAGCTCGCCGGCGACGTCACGTTGCATCAGGTCGGCCACGACCGAGGTGTCGAGGCCCTGGCCGAGCAGGACCGCGAGCTTGGTGAGCGCCGCCTCGCACGTCATGTCGTAGCCCGGCACGGCTCCGGCCCGCATGAGTGCCGACCCCGTGGCGTACGCCCCCGGCTGCACCGAGCCGCGGACGCACTGGGTGACGACGACCACGACGATGTCCTGGGCCGTGGCGGCCTCGACCACAGCCATGAACGCCCGGTCGTTCGACGGTCCGTTGCCCGCCCCGTAGGCCTCGACGACCAGGCCCTGCAGCGGCGGTCGGCACAGGTTCGCGAGGATGGAGGCCGAGAACCCGGGAAAGAGCCGCACGGCCGCGACCTCCCCCAGCCGCCCGGCCCTGAGCTCGGGCTCTCCTCCGGCCGGGCGCACCAGGGAGTCCCGGACGTCGATGTCGATGCCGATCGCGGCGAGCGGCGGGAAGCGGGGGGAGTCGAAGGCGTCGAGGCCCGAGGCGTCGACCTTCGTGGCCCGGTTGCCTCGGAGCAGCACCTCCCCGAAGAGCAGCGTGGACTCGGGGACGTCGGACCGCGCCGCGACCTGGAGAGCCCCGATGAGGTTCTGCCGTCCGTCGCTGCGGGTGCGGGCGATGGGGATCTGCGAACCGGTGACGATGACGGGCTTGCCGAACGACGGGAGCAGGAACGAGAGTGCGGACGCCGTGTAGGCCATCGTGTCCGTCCCGTGCAGGACGACGAACCCGCGGTGCTCCTTGCGGCGCTCGTGGAGGACCCGCGCGATGGCGCACCAGTCGTCGGGCGTCGCGTTGGCGGAGTCGATCGGCGGATCGAGCTCCTCGAAGACGATCGGGGGCAGCTCGCCCCGCGAGTTCTCCACGATCCAGTCGACGTAGGGGGCCAGCGCGCCAGCCACCGGCGCGTAGCCGTCGGGGGTGTCGACCATCCCGATGGTGCCGCCGGTGTGGAGCACGAACACGCTGTCGCTCACCAGGTGTCTCCCTTGGTCGGATCCCGGACTCCGCGCGAGCCCACGCCTCGTGCCGCCGGTGCCGGCGCCACGCGCAGCTCACCGTGGCACCCACGACAAGCCCTGTCCAGCCGGACCCTGTCGTGGACGCGCTCGCCGGATCTGTCCCGCATGACCGGCGAGCCGAAGGCCGGTGTCGTGGCGGTCTGCCACGATCGGTCCCGACAGCGGCCGCGAGCGCATACAACTGGAGCATGAGCATGCATCAGGACGAGGACGGTCTGGCCGAGTCACGCGCTGATCTCGGACCGCGAGGGCGAGTGCTCGACGAGATCCGCACGCCGAGGGCGGCAGCCATCGCCGGGATCGCCTTCGCCCTGCTCCTGGGAGCGGTCATCATCCTGATGTACCTGGCCCTCCCGGGCACCGGCACGCGGTCGACGTGGATCACCGATACGGCGCGCCGCGACAGGGTCGCGCTGGCGATGCAGCTGACCCCCTACGCCGGCATCGCCTTCCTGTGGTTCATCGGGGTGATCCGTTCCCGTCTCGGGGCCCGAGAGGACAAGCTGTTCGCCACGGCCTTCCTCGGCTCCGGCCTGCTCTTCGTCGCGATGCTGTTCGCCGCTTCCGCGGACGTCGGGGCGTTGCTGTCGCTCTACGACGGGCCCGACAGCGTCTCGCCGGAGTACGTCCGCCAGGTGGGAGCGGTGAGCACGGCGCTCCTGACGACGTTCGGCATCCGCATGGCAGCGGTCTTCACCATGGTCGTCACGAACCTCGGCCGGCGCACCGGCATCGTGCCGCGGTGGCTGGTGGCGGTGGGGTTCGTGGTCGCGGTGGTCCTGCTCCTTGCGCCGCCGCGGACGGTCTGGGCCGTCCTGCTCTTCCCGCTCTGGGTCCTGCTCCTCAGCCTGCACCTGCTCGTCACGTCCTTCCGACCGGAGCCGGCGGCGGCGTAGGGCAGCACGGAGCGCCGTGGGGCCCTGGGCGGGCCCCACGGCTGGACTCAGGCGTCAGCGGCGATCGCGGCGATCGTCGCGCCGGTCTTCACGGCGCTCACCGCGCCGGTGAATTCCGTGCGCGACGACGACGGCGCCACCGACGGCGGCCACTGTCCTTCTCCTGCGCCTGGCTGCGAGTGGCATGTCAGGCTCCTTCCTCTTCGTCGGACTCGATGGCCGCGATGACGGCCTGGATCGGGATGCGCCCGCTGGCCACGAGCTGGCCGCCGGCGTGACGCACCGCCGCGCCGAAGGGGGCCGCCCACAGGTTCTCCCACACCAGGACGGCCGCTGAGCTGCCCGGCTCGATGGTCTCGGCCAGGTCGGCGACGTCCTGCTCGCTGAGCAGCATGGCCAGCTCGGTCTCGTACGCGCGGAGCTCGCCGATCTCGGAGTCCTCCATGTCCGTCGCCTCGAACGCCTCGAAGCTGCCGTCCTCCGCCTTCTTGAAGAACAGCAGGTCCAGGACCCGGATGAGGTCGCGATCCACGTAGTCCTTGAGGATCGGGGCGATCTTGCCGTTGAGGGTGCTGCCCTCGAACTCCACGACGATCCAGTCCACCGGACCGAGCTCGTCGACGTTGAGAGTCATGTCATCTTCTCCTTGGTGTGCGTCAGGTGTGGATCAGTGCGTCCGGTGGAGGTGCAGGCCTGGGCCGACAGACCACGGGCGACAGTCGGGGTGCCGCACCGCGACGGGGCGATGGGTCGCGACGCGTGCGGGTCCGCCTGCGTTGCCCACAACGCTAGGAGCCGTCCGCCCGTGCAGCCTCACCCGCTGGGGATGAACCCTGCCTGCCGGCGGCCGTGGAGTGTCCCTGTCGGGTGGTCGGGGGCCGTCCCCTGTTTGGGGTCCGGCCCTCTTGCTGGTCTCGTCGTCTATTCGCTCTGCTTGCGACCCGGCCCGGGTGCCTGCGCTTTCCGCGCCGGAGGCGCAGCTCGAGCCGGTCCAGAACGTCCTCAGGTCGTCGGCGAGGTCGTGCACCCGACGCGTCACGTATCGACGCCTCCTCGGGCCGACGCCGATGTGGGCGCGTCCCTTCGCCTAAGGTCCTGCCAACGCGAGGGCGGGGTCCACCCGGAGGACTCGCGTGATACCAGCGACGCTCGCCACGACCCCGAGACCGATGGCGACCACCGCGAGCACCAGGCACGGGGTGAGGCCGAGGCCGATGGTCAGCGGAAAGGCCGGCAAGAGTGCCTGCGCGAGGAGGACCGCGCCGGCCGCGGCGGCCACCGACACGGCGAGACCCTCGATCAGAGGGGTCGCGCAAAGCCGCCATGGAGCGGCACCGATGGCCTTGAGGACGGCCACGTCGCGCACTCGGTCGAGGGCCGAAAGGTAGCAGACGAAGGCCACGATGCTGCCGGCCACGAGCCAGAGGAGGACAGAGAGGAGGCCAAGGGTCCTGGTCGCGACCTGAAGTGGTCGGCGTAGGTCGTCCCGGACATCGCGCGGCGTCATGACCACCAGGTCTGGTGGGAGAACGGCGGGTTTGCCCCGCATGACGAGCGCGCTGGCCAGGTCGTCGCCGTGGTAGGCGATGGCCTGGCCCTGAGAGAGCGTCATGACCACGGTAGGCGTACCCCCGTTGTACGTCAGCCCGGCAAGGGTTCCGACCACCGTCAGACGAACACCGGCGAGCGTCAAGGTTGTTCCGAGCGGGACGCCCAGGCTCTCGTCGACCGCGACCTCGCCCTCGGCGCGAGGCGGCCGGCCTGCGGTCGGTCGAGGCTGGACGACACCATCGGGACGGTAGGCGATGACGTTGACGTCGACGGGACCGCTGGACTGGGCCCCGTCGACGACGTGTCGGAAGATCGCCACCGGGGTCATGGCGACTGCTCGAGGGGGGTCCGCGATCAGCTCCGCCGTCGAGGTCCTCATCGGGGAGTTCGTGGTGAAGGGACCTGCCAGACCTCGCGTCACGACCCAGGCGTCACCGCCGAAGAAGGTGATGGTCCGGTCCGTCTCCTCGAGGAAGCTGTCGTGAACGGACTGGAGCAACAGGGTGACGGCGAAGACGAGCATGGCCGCGCAGACGCCCACGACGATGCGGCGGGCTCGCCACTGCAGGTCGCGCAAGGTGATGGTCAGCATGGCGTGGTCAGGTCCACCACGTCGTCGGCGGCCTGTATTACTCGGAGATCATGCGTGGCGACGAGGACGAGTCGACCCGGCCGGACGAGCGAGCGGAGGAGCGTCAACATCGCGCCGACCTGCGGTTGATCCAGGTGGGCGGTCGGCTCGTCGGCCAAGAACAGCGGAGGATCTCCGACGAGGCCGCGCGCGATCGCGACCCGCTGCTGCTCGCCGCCCGAGAGACTCCCGGGTCGGTGGTGCAAGCGGTGAGCGAGACCCATCCCGGACAAGAGCTCGGTGGCGCGCCGTCGAGCGACCGAGCGCTGGACGCCCGTCATCAGCAGCGGCGCCATGACGTTCTCGACGGCATCGAGACTGGCGATCAAGTTGAACGACTGGAACGCCAGGCCCACGCAGTCCCGACGGTGCTGCAGCATCTGCGGACGTGACGAGAGCGCGAGCTCGCGGCCCGAGAAGGTGACGGAGCCTCGAGCCGGTGTCAACAAGCCGGCCAGGACCGACAGCAGCGTGGTCTTGCCCCCGCCGCTCGGGGCGCACACCACCATGAGCCGACCATCGGTACCGACGAATGACAGGTTCTCCAGGGGCCGGACGCAGCTGGGGCCTGAGCCCAGCTCCACGGTCAGGCCGGACACGATGAGGTCAGCACGACTGGTCACGCTCGCCCCTCACCCCCCGAGACTCTCCCGGACCCGCCTGGCGGTGGGCCCCTTCACGGGTCATCGTGGCAGCCCCCCGTGGATCTTGCGGTCCATCTCGCGGGATTCGGCCAATGGTCCCGAAAACGCAGACCGACGGGCATCGACGTGCGACGGTGGGCCATGCGAACCGGCTTGCTCCAGAGGGCCGCTGGACGTGGGCTCCTGTGGATGCTCGGCCGCCGCGCAGACGGCAGGCACGCGCGTGCTTGGCCCCGCGTACCCGAGGATGCCTACACCCTCGTGCGTCGCGATGGGCTCGACCCGGTGGCGGCCCTCCTCGACCGAGACGCTGTGACGAGGCTTCGGCTCCCGTTCCGGTTCCGCGGGTGGCTCGTGACCGGGTACCCGGACGTGCGCTCGGTGCTCGCGGACTCCGCCGGCTACAGCAACGACCTGGTGGGTCGGCTCGGGGCATCGGCCGCAGGGAAGCACCACCTTGGCGGTCTGGGCTTGTGCGACCCGCCCGAGCACACGCGGCTGCGGCATCTGCTCGTCCCCGAGTTCACCGGGCGTCGCCTCCAGGACCTGCAGCCGCTCATCGAGGGCATCGTCGACGACGCCTTGGACGACCTGTCAAGGCTCGGAGACGCAGGTGAGCCGGTCGATCTCGTCGAGCACCTGGCCCGTCCGGTCGCCGCCCGCACCATCTCCATGATGCTGGGTCTCGATGAGGATGAGCACGCCGTGCTCCATCGGCTCAGTTCCCAGCGGTTCGACCTCGCGGGATCAGGCGGGGGACCTTTCGGACCGATCTCCGACGCCATCGGCCATCTCCTCGAGGTCGTGCGCCGTCAACGCGCACACCCGGCACCGGGACTCATCGGCCGTCTCCTGCGCGATCACGGCACCGAGCTGACCGACACCCAGATCGCAGGTCTGGCCGACGGCCTGTGGACCGGCGGACTCGAGTCCACCACGAGCGCGTTGGCGCTGGGCGGATACCTGCTCGGAACGGACTCCGTGGCGGCACACCTCCTGCGGGACGATGACCGTAAAGGTGTGGACCGATGGGTCGAGGAGCTCTTGCGCTACACCTCGGTCGTGCAGGTGGCGTTCCCCCGGGTGGCGCTGGCAGACGCGGAGCTCGGCGGCGAGCGCGTCCTCGCCGGAGACCTGGTGGTCTGCTCGCTCAGCGCGGCCAACCGCGACGCGAAGTTCGTCGACGACGCCGCCCAGTTTCTGCCGGATGGCCGACCTCGAACTCACCTCGCGTTCGGTCATGGTCCGCACCGGTGCATCGGTGCCGAGCTGGCGCGCCTCGAGCTGCGAACGACACTGCCCCGGCTCGCAGTGCGTTTCCCGCAGCTGCGGGCGGTCGCGCCCATCCCGCGCACCGATGGCGAGCGTCTCTCCTTCATCTACGGCCTCCCAGCCGTTCGCGTCCTGCTCGAGGACGGCGGACCCGCTCACTCGTCGAGGCACGCCGGAAGGCCTTGATCGACCCCAGCTCTCAGGTCCGTCCGGGCCCAGCGGCGACGTCTGCACCCCGCACATGAGGCATCCGCAAGCGGTCAGGCCTGCGATGATGCCGACATGAGCGAGGCCGTGCAACGGTACGTGGCGTTCTCGGATCATCCCGACGGCGGCAACCCCGCTGGTGTCGTGCTCGATGCGGCCGGGTTGAGTGACGATCGCATGCTCGCGATCGCCGCCGACCTGGGATACAGCGAGACGGCCTTCCTGTGCGGCACCGACATCCGCTACTTCTCACCGCTGGCCGAGGTCCCGTTCTGCGGTCACGCCACCATTGCCACGGCGGTGGCCCTGGCCGAGCGCGACGGGCCTGGCGAGGTCGTCCTGGCTACGGCCGGCGGCCCGGTTCCGGTCAAGACCCGGCGCGATCCTGACGGCCGCATCCTGGCGACACTCACCAGCGTGCCAGCGCGGATCTCCCCTATCGGACCCGCGGATCTCGAGGAGCTGCTCGCGTCACTCGGCTGGGGCACCGCCGACCTCGACCCCGCACTGCCGCCACGCATCGGCTATGCCGGCGCCTGGCATCCCGTGATCGCCGCGGCCACGCGCCGGCGCCTCGCCGCGCTCGACTACGACTTCGACCGGCTGGCGACACTCATGGCCGCGCGCGAATGGACGACGATCCAGCTGGTCTGGCGCGAGGCCGGCTCGCTCTTTCACTCGCGCAATCCGTTCCCGCCAGGCGGCGTCGTCGAGGATCCCGCGACCGGCGCCGCGGCCGCTGCGCTCGGCGCGTACCTCCGCGATCTCCAGCTCGTGCCGCTACCCGCAACCGTCACCATCCATCAGGGTGAGGATCTCGGGCGACCTGGACACCTCGTCGTCGATATCCGCGCCGATCGAGCCGAGATCGAGGTCACCGGCACCGCCGTGGCCATCACGTGAACTGCTACCCGAGGGCGGCACGAACGGACGGGGGACGGACTCCGCCACGGGGTGGTGCCCGACCCGCCTTGCCGCACGACGTGCGTCACGGGAGCGGATGACCAGGATCCTGCCCCGGCGAAAAGGTAGGCAGAGCAGTGGGTGACCCGGTGGTGAGCCTGTCGTCGAGCAGCTTTGCGGTGGTCAGAGAGCTGGCGAGGGGACTCGAACCCCTAACCGCCTGTTTACAAGCCTTCGACCGGCGCGACCCCTGAAAACGGCGCTGCCTTGCACAAACACGGCCCGGCGCCGCCGCTCGTCGGCGCCTCGTGCGATCCTCGTGCGATTACCCATGACCAGCCATGTCCGCTCGGGCAAGCGGGTCGCTGTGAAGATCCGGACTCGCAGCGCGGCCACGCCTTGCCGAGCGCGGTCTGTGCCAGGTCCTCGGCGCGTTGCCGGTCACCCGTCAGCAGCCAGGCCATCAAGGGCAACCCCGGGCCGCGCGCGGGGACGAAGACATCGAGGTCGACCTTCGTCCGCGTCTCGGCCACGGTCACCTCCGTCATGGCCACTCCCTCCCTCATCGGGAGAGAGCGGTGAGCATGGTTCAAGCGTTGTCACCGATGGGCGGGGGCTACTCGAGGTTTGGCCAGCATGCGGCGTCGACTGGTAGCCACAGCCGGTTCTTGCGACCTGGTGAGACCGGGATGATGACGGTCGAGCCGCGTCCGCGTCCTATCAGTTCGACCAATAGAATCCGGGCTCGCTATGGATCGGCGGTCGCCGCCACAGCGTCGGCCTCCCGCGTGCGGCCGAGGACCAGATCATCGGCGCCCAGAACGACCTTGTTCCCACCGGACACGCACCGGGGTACCGGGACTGCTTCACCAATCTTGTCCGCGATATCCGCGCCGCTATTCAAGCGTCCGCCCGAGGCCTGCCGAGCGGATAGGCGTCGATCCCGACGAGCAGCGCATGAAGTCGCCCGGACAGTCACGACCTTTCGGTCAGGGCGACGCTCTGCCACGTCGCCGGATGCAGCTGATTTGACCTCGTGGCCTGCGGATTACTGCTGAGCATCATTCTTAGCTTCCCGTCTTTGGCGGCGTCGCTGATGGTGACGTTCATCGCGAGATGCTGTCCGCGCGTGGGCGAGCCTGCGTGGCCGATCACGCTCCACGGCACGCGGGCCTCGATCTCGTAGCCCTCGTCGCCCGAACGGGAGACGGCGGTGATCCTGCCTTCGGTTCCACCGCTGAACCAGTCCACCCCGCCACCAGCGCTCTGGCGGCCGGCGGGCCTTACCGCCGCGCCGGCCCTGTCGTCGCCGAGCACACCGAGCATGACGAAGAAGTCCTGACGCGGACGTAACGGGTCGGTGGTCGCCATGCCCGTACTGTCGGGCCCGATCTCGAACGAGACCGCGTCCCCGTAGTACCAGTGGGGCGGGTCGTTCACGTCGACGGGGCGCACCGAGGAGTCAGTCACGACGGCGTGCAAGAAGAGAGCTTCGTTGTCCCACAATGCGTGCCACGTGCCGCGCTGTCCGTTGCGGGGGGAGGGCTCGTATCCCGAGACCGGAGTGTCGATCGGCTGGACCGGGACCGAGCGCCAGTCGTCGAAGGAGCCGTCGACTGTCGGCGTGAGGGCGGCGCAGCCGACGGCGAGGTCCGTCGTAGCCTTCGCCGGCATGCCGGTGCTATCGGTCGGGTGGGATCCGCACGCCATCGCGACAACCGGTTCCAGCCTCTGCAGCAGAGTAGGGAGGTGTCGCCACACGAGCCAGCCCGCGACCACGATGGCCGCGAGTGCACCCAGCGTCCAGATGCTGGTCCGGACACCGAGCAGGCGCGACGCGGCCGGGTGGCGAGTGCCGGAGGGGACCTGCGTCGCGGACTCCGTTGGTGGAGCGACCTGCTCGGCCTGCTCGTCCGTTGGCAGTTCCGTGCGCAGGTCTTCCGGCGCGTGTGCCGGAGTGTCCGTCGGGGTGTCCGTCGCGTCGCCGGGTTCGGGCTGGACCCGCTCGAGGATCTCGGTCACGTCCGCGTAGTCCGGACTCTCGGCCGCGATCTGTTGCAGCAGCGGCAGCGCCGTGCTCGTATCCTCCGAGGCGAGAGCGCCCTGTGCCGCGGAGTAGAGCGACTCGATCCGGTCCTGCCGGTTCGGCGTCCGTCTCACGAGCTCCGTGATGTTGAACGGCTGCGCAGATCCTGAGCGCAGGAGCACCGCGGTGCCCCACTCGGAGGCGTCGGCGGACACGGCCATCGCCTTGCGGACCTCGCAGATCGCTGCATCGATGCTCAGCCCTCGACTGAGGAACCAGTAGAACTCGTGGCTGAACACGAGCGCGGCGCGGTCGGAGATCTCGGTCTGCATCGCGACGACGGCTGGCAGACCCTGATGAACCAGTGCCTGACCGACGCCGCTGAACGAGTTGCGGCCGGAGGTCATGGACCCCTCGCACGCGTTGAGGACGGCGAGCTGCAGGTGGCGAGCGTCGTGGAGCAACGTGCCGAGATTCTTGCCGCTGACCAGTTTTGCGGTGCCGTCGTCGTTCTCGAGGGCGAGGAAGCCCGTCTGCTCATGGCGGTCGAAGCCACCGTGACCGATGAAGTGAAAGGCGTGGTAGTCATCGAGCAGGGCTCGGTGAAGCTGGGTGAGGGTCGCATGCTCGAAGACGACGACTTCGAGCTGCCCGCTCTTGACGAGGTCCCCCGTGGTGGCCCGGAGCAGCTGCAGCTCGCGGTCGACCTCGAGCTTGGGCATGTCAGTCGGGCTGGCGCTCATGACGAGCACCCGCAACGGCGGCTGGATGTCGATCACTGGCCGGTCGGCTGAGGCGATGAGACGAACGATCGGCGTGTCCTGCGACAAGGTGAGGAACCGGTCGAGGCGGGTGTCGTAGAGGTACTCCCACGGCACCGTCGCGATCTCGGGCACCTTGTCGAGGCGGAGGCGCAGCCGCAGGTCTTTGTCCTGGGCGGCCGCTGTGGCCAGGCTGTCCCGGAAGGCTCGAGCGACGTCACCCGACAGCAGTGCGTCGGCGAGCCGCCGGCCGTAGTCCTCAATCCCCACATCTCGCCGCGGGGCAGGCGCGAGGCGTCGTGTGGCGACGCGCGGAGGCCCGACCGCCACCTTGAAGTCGAAGAGCTCGTCATCCGTGAACGGCGGCGTGAAGGGGGCGGACACCTGGCCGGCCGGCGAGGACTCAACGCGCGCGGCATACCCCTGGCCCTCAGGCGTGAGAGCGAGGTCGAAATCTAGATACTCACGGCTCATAGGTTTCCTCGAACTGCAGGCAGCGCACCTGCATCAACAGAACGCCGGCCTGGACCCGGTGATACACGTTCGGCGCTGCCCACTTCAGTCCGACGTACCGAGTACTGCAGTTTGACAGGGATCGGTCTGGGCCGCTGCGCTTCGCTGATCGTTGGTGCTGATCATCAGCCGAAGCCGTCCGTTGGCCTTCGCGTCGCTGACGTTGACGTTCTGGCTCCCCACCCTTCGGCCCTGGCCGGAGGCACCGTTCGTCCAATTTCGGTCTAGGGGACGCGGGCCTCGAGCTCGTAGCCCAGTCGCTGACCCTCGCCACGACGTCGCTGCTGCATTGGTCTGCCCGACCACGCGTGGCACGCACGCCACACGCTCGCCCTGGGCGAACTGCTGGAGCTCGACTCCGAGCACCTCCGCGGAGCTCATCTTCTCATTGAGGAACTCGATGACGCACATGCGCAAGGACCTCGCGTCATATAGCCGGCCGTCCGCCGCATCGGCCTCGCCCGGCGATGGCTTGTCCGCCGCACGGAGCCGCGTCGCAAGTCCGGAACGGCGCGCGCCCCGCCGGGCCGTCGTGCGGAAGGGCTGCCAACCGCTCGGGGGGTTGACTGGCGGCGAATAGACACAGCTTTGCGATCGCGCGACTCGGGGCGTGTGGAGGAACCATCCAAGCCGGGTGATCGTGAGCTCGGCATGTTGGGCGGTGAAATCAAGCGTGCTCAAGAACCCGTGGATCCGGAAGAGGTTGGGCTGGTTGTAGCCGCCGATCGGGTTGCGTTCAGTCGTCCTTCTTCAGGCTCGGGTACTTCTTCACCACGGCCGCGCGGACCTTCTCCTGCTCGGCCGCGGTGCCGTGCTGTGCCACCCGAGCCAGCGCATTCCGCGCATGCTCGAGATCGAGGATCGGATACGGATACTTCATCTGCTCGGGCAAGGCGAAGGAAGACTCTTCAGGTTCTTGCGGTTCTTGCCGCTGCTCAGGTCTTTCGTCAGGGAGGTGACCCCTTTGCTCAGCGCGAACGACAGCTGGGTGCTGTGCCTCGTCACCTACCCACCAGTCCGTCCGCACACCGGTTCTTACCGGTCGGTGGCTCGCGCACGCGGGGAGGGGCGGGCCCGTTGAACCACCCGGCATGTCCGAAGAGTCCCCGGCGCGCTGCGAGGCGATGCGGCCCCACTCAGGCGGCGATCAGATGCCTCGAGCACGCTGCCGTGACCCACAAACCCGGCCCTGTCGTGCGATCCATGTGCGATTAGACGCCGAGTTCAGGGACACAAGCATCCACAACTTCCGGGCCCACGGCGGCCCGGCTAGCGACGTTTCCGCAGGTCAAAGTCCCTTTCGGAACCGACGCCACCTTTTGAGATAACAGATGAGAAACAGGTGCGGCTGGGAGGCCAGTTCCCTTATGCACCAATCAAATTCCGAGCTGGCGAGGGGACTCGAACCCCTAACCGCCTGTTTACAAGACAGGTGCGCTACCAGTTGCGCCACGCCAGCACGTCCCGGCGCGAGCGCCGCGGACGGGCGAAAGCGTAGCCGAGCCGGACCGCATACGCCCACACGGCTCGGCCGGGGGAGACGAAAGGACGGCCCCGCGCAAACCCAGGGGTTGGTCGCGCGAGGCCGTCCGGCTCAGTTGTATCAGGAACTCACGGGAGTCGCAGAGTCTGACCCACGAAGATGAGGTTCGGGTTGGTGACCCGGGCCCCGTTCGCCTTCCAGAGGGACTTCCAGCCGCCGGCCACGTGGTAGCGCGCGGCGATCTTGCCGAGGGTGTCACCACTGCGGACGGTGATCTTGGCGCCCTTGGCAGTGTTCTTCTTGGTGGACGTGACGGCATACGTCTTCTTCTTGACGACCTTCTTCGTCGTCACCGGCTTGCGCACGGTCGACCGCGAGACCGGGGTCGACGTGGCGCCGCCGTTGGCGCGCGTCAGGCCCGCGCGCTGCGAGCACACCGGCCAGGCGCCGGGGCCCTGGGAGGCGAGCACACGCTGCGCGACGGCGATCTGCTCGGCCCTGGTGGCGAGGTCCGCGCGCGGTGCGAAGGCCGTGCCGCCGTAGCCGCGCCACGTGCTCTGCACGAACTGGAGTCCGCCGTAGTAGCCGTTGCCGGTGTTGATGTGCCAGTTGCCGCTCGACTCGCACTGGGCGACGCGGTCCCAGACGGAGGCCGCCTTGGCCGACCCGCCCGTGGCGATGCCACCGACGATGGTGGCGGCTCCAGCGATACCGACTCCCGCGATGCGCTGCTTGACCGAGACCTTCTTGGTCGCAGCATGCTTCGACATGTACTGCATGGTGTTTCCTTCCTGACGCGCGCCTGCGGGGTTAGCTGTCGGGTTGGGGCGTCAGGTGCCCTGTCGCGGATGCGACTTCACCCCGAGACCAGATCTCGTCCTCTTGTCATGCGCTTCGACACACATGCACTCACTGGTCACACTGGGTCCCCCGTCCTCGCCCGGCCCACGGCTGTGGGCTGCATCCCTGGCTGGCGAGGCTCGGCGCGCTCAGGGAACGGATTGATGGGTGTCCATGTGAAGTTGTGGGAGCGTTCGTGTGGAGCCGGACGCGACGAAGCGACCCGGGAGCCAAGTGCTGCAGCTCCCGTCCGACCCGAGAGTCGAGGCCGCCGAGCACTGACGGTACGGGACGTTCCAGCCCTGCACAAGGAATGTCGAGACACTTCCGTGATCTTTTCCCAGCCTCTGACAGGGGTTGATGCGCTAGGGACACAGGGCCCGCACAGAGGTCGCATCAGGCACCCACAGACCCCACCGGGCGGGCCTACAGACGCGGCGGTGCGCGGCCGTCAGTGCCCGAACGGGTTGGCCGTGAACGGGTCCCACGTGAGGCTCGTGCCGTGCTGGAGCGCCACGAGAGCGGCCACGACGCCGAAGACGGCGAGCAGCCCGGACACGATCTGCGCGGCGAGGCCGGCCGGCACGAGGCGCCGCGCGATCGAGCGCGACCCCCGCCGCAGCGAGGCACCGCCGGGTCCCCACCACAGCATGAGCAGGCCCAGGACGCCGCCGACGGCGAGCGTGATCGGGGCGCCGGGCCCGAGGTCGCTCCCCTGTGTCCCGGCGAGGAGCAGGGCGGCCGCGAAGATCCCCGCGAGCGCCACGGCGACGGGCAGGAGCAGTCCCACCCCGGTCGCGATGATGCCGACGACGAGGTGCCACGGGCTCGAGACGACGGCGAAGGGCACGTCGCTGCGCCGACGCCCGAAGTCGTAGCGGCGCAGCACGAGCGCCGTGACGGAGCGGTCGGTGGCGCGGGCGAGCGCCGACAGCACCACGAGCACGAGCAGGGCGATGCCCGGCCAGGCCATGAGGGCACCGATCCAGGCGATGCCGACGGCGGCCAGCAGGCCGGTGCGCATCGGCAGGCCGATGCGGGGGTCGCCCTCGCGCGGGGCCGGCTCCGCCTCCTCGTCCCACTCGTCCTCGGGCCAGTAGCCCTGCTGGGCCTGCTCGACGTCCTCGCCCCCGTGCCCGTGGAGGGCGTCGTAGTCCTGCGCTCCGCCCCACTCGTGGTCCGACGCCGGCTCGTCGTCCCAGCCGTGGTCGTATGCCGCCGGGTCGGGTGCGGGCGCCGGGGCGCCGGTCGGGGGCGGGGCCCACCGCACCGGGGTATCGGCCGGGTGCGCAGTCGCCGGCGTCACGGGCGGCATGACGGCGGTGCTGCCGTTCTGGACCACCTGTGTGTCGCCCGGAGTCGCGGCGCGGCCGTCGTCCCAGGGGTTGCCGCTCGGCGTCGGCACGGTCGCCGCACGCCCCGCGGCGTAGAGCTCGAGCGCCGCGATGACCTGGTCGGCGTGGGGCCGCAGCCTCGGGTCGGGTGACAGCGACGCGCGCAGCAGCGGCACGAGCCGAGGGTCGACGCCCTCGAGGTCGACGTCACCGGCGCGGACCCGGGTGAGCACGGCGTCCATGCGGGCGCGGCCGAACGGCGGACGGCCGGACGCGGCATACGTGATCGTGGCGGCCCAGCCCCACCAGTCGGTGGCGTCGGTGATGGCGGCACCCTCGACGAGCTCGGGCGAGAGGTAGCCGGGCGTGCCCATGACGAGCCCGCCGACGGTGTGGCGCACGTCGTCCTGCAGGTGCGCGATGCCGAAGTCGATGAGCACCGGGTCGCCGTCCTCGATGAGGACGTTGCCCGGCTTGATGTCGCGGTGGACGACGCCGCACGCGTGGATCGCGCGGATCGCCTCGGCGATGCCGCGGGCGAGGCGCAGCAGGTCGGCGGGCGCCAGCGGGCCGTGCTCCTCGACGACCTCGTCGAGGGCCGGACCGGGCACGTAGCGCGTCACGATGTAGGGGCGGGGCGCCATGACGTCGGCGTCGATGACGCTCGCGACCCGGGCGTCGCGGATGCGCGAGAGTGTTTCGACCTCACGGGACAGGCGCTGGCGGGCGTCGGCGTCATGGGCCACGTGCGCGCGCAGCACCTTGATCGCCACGGCGCGGCCGCGCGGGTCGAGGGCGAGGTGCACGACGCCCATGCCGCCCTCGCCGATCTCCTCGATGAGGCGGTACGGGCCGATGCGCTGCTGGGACCCGGGACCGCCGGGCTTCGGGACCACGGGCACACCACCGGTGCGCGCGCCGGGCCGCGGGGTGGGCACCCGCTCGGTCCGGTCGTACGCAGTCATGCCCCTACGGTATGCGACTGGCGCGCTGCCGTAGGAACCCTGCGGCAGCGCGCCGCGGAGTGTCCCGGTCGGTGGTGGTTGGTCCCCTTCGTCCCGGTGCTCAGCTGCTGATGTAGTCGCGCAGCTGATCGCGCTCGGACTGCAGCTCGGACAGGCGGTGCTTGACGATGTCACCGATGCTGACGATGGCAGCGAGCTTGCCGTCGGCGTCGACGATCGGCACGTGGCGCACCCGCATCTCGGTCATCGTCCCGGCGAGGTCGGCGATGTTGTCGTCGGCCGAACCGGTGGTGACCTCGCTCGTCATGATCTGCGACACCGGCGCCTCGAGCACGCTCGTGCCCGTGCTGTGGAGGTGGCGGACGACGTCGCGCTCGCTGACGATCCCGTCGACGCTCGAGCCGTCGGTGCTGACGACCACCGCACCGATCCGGTGCTCGGCCAGCAGTGCGAGCAGGCCGGCGACGGTCTCGTCGGGCTTGACGGTGATGACCTCGCTGCCCTTGTAGCGCAGCACGTCAGAAATCTTCACGGCGACTCCTTCACCTCGGCGCGATGCCCTCAGGCGGCCACCCGCTCCACCAGAGATGCCCTGACTCGACCCTAGAACGGGACCGGACCGGGCGCCACCGTTCGCTCGTTAGAGTGAGACCGATCGCGCCCGCCGCACCCCTGCCCACCGGGCCGGAGCACGGCGCGGCCCGAGGACCACCCCTCGAAGCAGCAGGAGTTGATTGCGTGCCGTCCGCTCGGCCGACCTACGACCTCGTCATCGCCGCGAACCGCCTGCCCGTCGACAAGGTCGTCACCGACGACGGCGAGGTCGAGTGGCGCCGCAGCCCCGGCGGCCTCGTGACCGCCATGGAGTCCGTGATGCGCACGCAGCCCGGCGCCTGGGTGGGCTGGGCCGGCGACGCCGGCGAGGCGCCCGAGCCGTTCGACGAGGACGGCATCCACCTGCACCCCGTGCCGCTGTCGACCGACGACATCCGCGACTACTACGAGGGCTTCTCCAACGACACCCTCTGGCCGATCTACCACGACGTCATCGTGCCGGCGACCTTCCACCGCGAGTGGTGGTCGAGCTACCAGACGGTCAACCGGCGCTTCGCGGAGGCCGTCGCCGAGGTCGCGGCCGAGGGCGCCACGGTCTGGGTGCAGGACTACCAGCTCCAGCTCGTGCCGGAGATCGTGCGCAAGCTGCGACCCGACGTGCGCATCGGGTGGTTCAACCACATCCCCTTCCCGCCCGTCGAGCTCTTCGCGCAGCTGCCGTGGCGCGCCCAGCTGCTCGACGGCCTGCTCGGGGCCGACTTCCTCGGCTTCCAGCGCCAGGCCGACGCCCGCAACTTCGTGCGTGCCTGCCGCCAGCTGCTCGGTGCCCAGACCAGGCGCGACCGCGTCACCGTCGAGGGCTCGCACCGTCAGGTCCGGGCGGCCGCGATCCCGATCTCCGTCGACTTCCAGGGCCTCGAGGCGCTCGCCCGACGGCCTGACGTCATGGCCCGCGCCCGCGAGATCCGCGAGAGCCTCGGCGACCCCAAGGTCCTCATGCTCGGCGTCGACCGGCTCGACTACACCAAGGGCATCCGGCACCGGCTCAAGGCCTACGAGGAGCTGCTGAGCGAGCGGCGCATCGGACCGCCCGACGTGACGCTCGTGCAGGTCGCGACGCCGAGTCGCGAGCGGGTGGACGCCTACCGCAACCTCAAGAACGAGATCGAGCAGACCGTCGGCCGCATCAACGGCGAGCTCGGCAAGATCGGCGCACCGGCCGTGCACTACCTCCACCACTCCTACCCTCGCGAGGAGATGGCGGCGCTCTTCCAGGCCGCCGACGTCATGCTCGTGACACCGCTGCGCGACGGGATGAACCTCGTCGCCAAGGAGTACGTCACGTGCCGCCACGACCTCGGCGGCGCCCTCGTGCTGTCGGAGTTCACCGGCGCGTGGCACGAGCTGCACCAGGCGTTCGCGTGCAACCCGCACGACATCGAGGGCCTCAAGCAGACGATCCTGCGCGCCATCAACACCCCCGAGAAGGACAAGCAGCGGATCATGAAGGCGCTGCGCCGGCGCGTCTCCGACCACGACGTCCAGCGCTGGGCGGCGCGCTATCTTGCCGCGCTCGCCGCGGCGCCCGAGCTGCCGGGGGCCGAGGCACGCCCGCAGCCGACCCCGCACGCGGAGGAGACTCCGCTCATGCCCGCCCCCAGCGAGTCCCGCAGCGAGTCCCGCAGCGGGTCGCGCGGTGTCGCGGACAGGGCGGGGTCGTGAGCGCCACCGCGCCGTCCGCGGAGGCGCTCGAGGAGGCGGCGGCCGCCCCGGTCCTGCTCGTCGCCACCGACTTCGACGGGGTGCTCGCACCGTTCGACGCCGACCCCATGAACGCCACGCCCGTGGCGGGCAGCATCGACACGCTGCGGTCGCTCGCGAACCTGCCGGGCGTCCACGTCGCCGTCGTCTCGGGACGTGACCTCGACACGCTGCGGGCCCTCACCGGCATCACCGAGGACGAGCCGATCGTCCTCATCGGCAGCCACGGCGCCGAGTCGTCGAGCGGGGCCGTGCGCGAGGCCATGGAGGCGGCAGCCGTGACCCCTGACGACGAGGTGACGCTGGCCGAGCTGCGCACCGACATCGAGTCGCTCGTCAAGGAGCACCACCCCGAGGCCGGGATCGAGTACAAGTCGGCCGCCGTCGTCGTCCACGTCCGCGGCCTCCCGCGCGACGTCGGTGACGCCGCCATCGCCGACGCCCGGCGGGTCGCCCTCGACCACCCCGGCGTCAAGGTGCTCAAGGGCAAGTCGGTGCTCGAGCTGTCGGTCTCCCACGCCGACAAGGGATCTGCCGTCACGGCGCTCGGGCGCCACGTCGGCGCCGTCGCGCGCGTCTACCTCGGCGACGACGTCACCGACGAGGACGCGTTCATGCGCATGCGCCGGCCCGAGGACGTCACCGTCAAGGTCGGCACCGGCTCGACCGCCGCCCGTTACCGCGTCGACGACGAGCCGGCCGTGGCCGCCCTGCTGACGCGACTCCAGTCCCTCTGCTCCGCCGCCCACGTCGCGAGCTGAACCGGGCGACCGGGCCACCCGGCATACGCGCACCACCTCGACGCCGCGGCCCCCAAACGGTGGGCGTAACCCCACGCCCTCGACCGCCCCGGCGCCGCGGTCCCGAAACGGTGGAGGCCCCGGAGGCCGAGAACCCGGACCGCCGGTCGAGGGCTGGAGCCGGCGCCCAGCGCCGGAAGGCCGCACTCCCCCACGTCGCGCGGACGCTCAGTGGCGCCGGACAGCGCCCGTCGAGCCGCGGACGACCAGCTCGGGTCGGAAGACGTATTCGGCGCGGGGAGAAGGCTGCCCGGCGATCTCGTCGAGCAGGGCACGCACCGTCGCAGCACTCATGGCGTTGACGCTCTGGCGCACCGTCGTGAGTGGCGGGTCGGT
Source organism: Terrabacter sp. Soil810 (assembly GCF_001429645.1). Classification (NCBI taxonomy): domain Bacteria; kingdom Bacillati; phylum Actinomycetota; class Actinomycetes; order Micrococcales; family Intrasporangiaceae; genus Terrabacter; species Terrabacter sp. Soil810. The sequence goes on along the minus strand of NZ_LMSW01000011.1, from coordinate 107,517 downwards.
GAAGGCGATGAGCGTCGAGTCGTCGTAGCCGACGACCGAGAAGTCGCGCGGGACGTTGAGGCCGCGCTTGCGGGCCTCGCGGATGGCGCCCAGCGCCATGAGGTCCGAGCCGCATACGACGGCTGTGGCGCCACGGTCGAGCAGACGCCCGGCCGCGGTCGCCCCGCCCTCGACGGAGAAGAGCGAGCGCTCGATGAGGTCGTCGACGTCGGAGCGACCGGTCAGCTCCTGCATCGAGTGGCGGAAGCCCGCGATCTTGCGGATGACCGGCACGTAGCGGTCGGGTCCGACTGCCAGACCGATCTCGCGGTGCCCCAGGCTCACGAGGTGCTCGAGCGCAAGGCCCATCGAGGCGACGTCGTCGTTGCTGATGAAGGGCGCGTCGACGCCCTCGATGTAGCCGTTGACAAGGACGAGCGGCAGGTTGCGGTCACGCAGCGCGACGTAGCGGGCGGAGTCGGTCGTCGTGTCGGCGTGCAGGCCGGAGATGAAGATGATGCCGGCGACACCGCGCTCGAGGAGCATCTGGACGTAGTCGTCCTCGTGCACTCCCCCCGCGACCTGCGTGCACAGCACCGGCGTGTAGCCGTTCTGCGCGAGGGAGTTCTCGATGATCTGGGCGAAGGCCGGGAAGATCGGGTTGGTCAGCTCCGGCACGATGAGGCCGACGAGCCCGGCGCTCTTGCGGCGCAAGCGACTCGGTCGGTCGTAGCCGAGGACGTCGAGCGCCGTGAGGACGGCCTGGCGTGTCGACTCGGCCACCCCCGGCTTGCCGTTGAGCACTCGGGACACGGTGGCCTCGGACACGCTCGCCTGTTCGGCGATGTCGCGCAGTCGTGCCCTCATGTCACCTCCCCCTTCGTCGCACGTGCCGTGGACCGTCGTCGGTGGGGCGCCACGTCCAGATGCTGACGCTGGGCCCCGAGGCGCTCAGTGTGACAGCACGCTTGCCGACCTTGGGGACGGGTCCGTAGAGCGGCGAACCGGACTCGATCCCGGCCAGGTGACGCGGGTCGAGGACCACCGGGTCGTGGGCGTCCCGTGCGACGTGGACGAGAGCCACCTCGTCGAGCGTCTCGCGGAGGTAGACCATGGCGTCACCCTCGGCGCAGACCCAGCGCAGGCCGCCGCGCCGGAGCGCCACCGAACGCTGGCGAGCCTGGATGAGGCCGCGGTAGACCGCGAGCGTCCCCGAGTCCCAAACGCTCTCGTCCCACGGCATCGGACGGCGGCCGTCCTCGCCGAAGGTGCCCTCCATCCCGATCTCGTCGCCGTAGGTCATCATCGGCATCGACGGGAAGGTCATGAGCAGACCGACCGCCGCCTCGACGGAGTCGGCGCCGACGAGGGTCCGGATGCGCGGTACGTCGTGCGACCCGATGAGGTTGAACGAGTGGACGAGCGACTGCCAAGCGATCCGCGACGTGAAGTCACGCATCGTCTCGACGACCGCACCGGCATCGAGCAGGGGCAGCGGGACCGGGGCGCCGAGGAACCGCGGGTCCTTGGGTTCCTCACGCAGCCACGTCCACGTCGGCTTGCAGAAGCCGGCGTAGTTCATGACGCCGTGCCAGCCGTCGCCGGGCATGTCAGGCGTGTAGTCGTGGAAGTGCTCCCCAACGAGCAGGGCGTCGGGGGCGACCCGGCCCATGACGTCACGCATCTGCCGAGCCACGTCGTGGTTGACGTCGGTGTCGCGCCAGCGGCCGGTCATGTTGGCGACGTCGACACGCCACCCGTCGAGCCCACCTGACCGACCCAGCCACTTGCGTACGACACCCTGGGGGTCCTCGAAGATGCGGTGGCGCAACGCGGCGTTGAGATGGTTGAGCTTCGGCAGGGACGGGACGCCGAGCCAGGCGACGTAGGTGCCGTCCTCCCAGATGTAGTAGTCCCGCTCCGGCGTGTTCTTCCCGCCGGGACCGGCGGCCTTGAGGAACCACTCGTGGGCGTTGCCCGTGTGGTTCGTCGTGAAGTCGCCCATCACCTTCAGGCCGCGCTCGTGGGCGGCCTTGGTGAGCCGGCGCAGCGCCGGGGCACCGCCGAGGAGCGGGTCGATCTGCTCGAAGGACGACGCGTCGTAGCGGTGGTTGGAGCGCGCCGGGAAGAACGGCGTCAGGTAGACGACGTCGACGCCCAGCGACTCGAGGTGGTCGAGGTGCTCGGTGATGCCGTCGAGGTCACCGCCGTAGAGCTGGTGAGCGATGCCCCTGGGGCTGAGGTCGACCGGGTCGGACCAGGCCGCAGCGACGGCCCAGTCCGGCGTCTCGTGCTTGTCGGCACCCTTCGAGCGCGCGAAGCGGTCGGGGAAGATCTGGTAGACGACCGCCCCCAGCGCCCACTCCGGCGGCGGGCTCGCGTGCGCGACGAGGCGGAAGTCGCTCGCATCGGGCACGTCCCGCCCGTGGACACCGGTCCCGTTGAGCCACGCGTACCTCGTCGGGCCGCCGGTGAGCAGGAAGCGGTAGCTCGTGACCGGGTTGTGGCACGTCAGGGTCGCGCGCCACCACTCGTCGACGGCCGTCGTGCGCACCTTGCGGGCGACCGTGAAGGTCGCCTCGCCGTCCGGGGACGTGCGCACGTGGACCGCCTCGACCTCGGCCTCGAGCGGCACCCGGACGAGCACGTCGACGCGGTCGCCGAGGCGGGGCGTCTGGTTGGAGACGTACCGCCCCGACCCGTCGTGGTGCGGCTGGCTCAGCCACGTCTGCTGGCGGGTCGGGGCAGGAGTCACTTCACGGATCCCGTGGTGAGCCCACCGACCAGCTGACGCTGGAAGGCGAGGTAGAGCAGCATCACGGGGATCGAGCCGAGCAGGGCACCGGCCGTGAACCGCCCGAACAGGGTGTTCGCGTCGTTGCCGAGCGTCATGCCGTAGAGACCGACACCGAGCGTCTGGTTCTCGACGTCCGTGAGGAAGACGCTCGCCAGCATGAACTCGCCGTAGAGGCCGACGAAGACGAGCATGAAGACCGTGACGAGGATCGGCATGACCAGTCGTAGCGTCATCGTGAAGAAGATGCGCGCATGGCTCGCACCGTCGACGATGGCTGCCTCGTCGAGCTCGCGTGGCACGGTGTCGAAGTAGCCCTTGAGCAGCCACACGTTGGCCCCGAGCGCGCCGCCGAGGTAGGCGAGGATCAGGCCGGTGACCGTGTTGAGGCCGAGCGCCGGCAGCACGTCACCGATCGCCGCGAAGATGATGTACGTCGCGACGATGGCGAGCAGCGCCGGGAAGAACGTCGTCAGCAGCAGGAACATCATGCCGCCGCGACGGCCCTTGAACCGCAGGCGCGAGAAGGCGAACGCCGCACACGCGCCGAGGAAGACCGCCCCGAGCGCCCCGATGAACGAGATGGTCAGCGAGTTCTTGTACCAGGTCCAGAACGGGCGCGAGCTGTCGTTGAAGAGGTCGGTGAAGTTCTTCGTCGAGAAGCCCGAGGGCCACAGGCTCGCCGTGTTGAGCGTGCCGCTCGGGTTCGTCGCTGCGGAGTAGATGAAGAGGATCGGGAAGAGCGCCCACATCAGGGCGAGGATGCCCAGGGCGTGGCGCCACCAGACCTGCCCGCCGACGCCCGGCCGTTTCGGCGACGGGGCGTGGTCGACGTGCTCGCCGGTCTCGACCTCGAGCCGGTGGTCGAGGCGGGGGTCTGTGGGAACAGGGGCGGACATCAGTTGACCTCCTCGAGGGCCTTGGTGCGACGGAAGCCCGGGATGCTCATCAGCGCCACGAGCAGGAAGATGATCACGGACACCGCCGCAGCAAAGCCGTAGTTGGGCGCGCTGCCGGAGAAGGCCAGGCGGAACGCATACGTGATGAGCAGGTCGCTCGAGCCGATGCTCGTGTCGGCGCCGTTGAACGGGCCACCCTTGGTGAGCAGGTAGATGAGCCCGAAGTTGTTGAAGTTGAACGCGAACGACGCGAGCAGCAGCGGGCCGACGGCCACGAACAGCAACGGCATGATGATCGAGCGGAGCGTCCGGAAGGCGTTGGCGCCGTCGATCGTCGCCGCCTCGCGCACGTCCTGCGGGATCGACTGGAGCGCGCCCGTGCAGACGATGAACATGTACGGGAAGCCCAGCCAGAGGTTCGTGATGAGGATCGCGGCCTTGGCGCCGCCGGGCGTTCCCAGCCAGTCGACGGAGATGCCCAGCGTCTGGTTGATGATGCCGTAGTCCTGGTTGAACATGCCCTTCCACACCAGCGCCGTGACGAAGCCGGGCAGGGCATAGGGCAGGATCAGCAGAGACCGGTAGAACGCTTTGCCGCGCAGTCTCGGGTCGTTGAAGAGCAGCGCGATGAGCATGCCCAGCAGGAACGTCGTGAGCACCGACAGGATGGCGAAGGCGATGTTCCAGATGAAGATGCTGATGAAGCCGCTGCGGATCGTGCTGTCGGTGAAGATGCGGGAGTAGTTCGCCAGGCCGATGTTCTCCTTCCAGCCCTGGGGGAACGACTGGGTCGGGTCGGCCACGTTGACCCACTTGGCGTCCTTCGGCGCATACACCGATGGTGGCGCCGTGGCCGCGTCGGTCAGCTGGTCGGCCGCCGAGTCGTAGGTGACCGTCGCCTTGCCCTCGAAGGCCTCGGAGAGACCGACCGGTTTGATGCCGCCCCCGTCGCTGGTCGGCACGGCGATGGCCGACAGGTCCTTGCTCCGGGCGTTCGCCTGCTTCGCGGTGAGGATGGTGTAGCCGGGAGCCTTGGTGATCTTGCCGACGGGCGTCTTCTCGACACCGGTCGGGGGAAGCGGCTTGAGGCCGGCGTTGTCACCGACGTAGGTGCTGCCGTCTGGCTTGGTCAGCAACAGGACGAGGTCCGCGGTGGCGGGGTCGCCGCCCTCGGCGATCGCGACCGACATCTTGTAGCGCGGGGTGTCGGGGACCTCGCGGACCGACTGGGCGATGATGTCGGTGACCGACTCCTCCTTGCTGTAGAGGTGTCCGTCGCCGTAGTTCGTGACCGAGAGGCTCGCGGTGTAGAGCACCGGCCACAGCTGGAAGAGGATCATGAAGAGCAGACCCGGGACGAGGTACTTCAGGGGGACCGACCGCTTCGTCGCGTAGACGGCGAGGACGCCCATCCCCACGAGTCCGGCGAGAACGACCGCCATGACGTTGCCGGCCGCAGCCAGCTTGGTGGCGATGTAGAGGATGCCCAGCAGGGCGACTGCAATGAGAACCCACTTGATCGCGAGCGCGATGGGCTTCTTCATGTGACACGTCCTTTTGCGCCGACCCGGCGCCGTTGCCGTAGGTGCACGAAGGGGAGCCCTCGCGGAGCTCCCCGATGGCCCGTGCCCGGGCCGGGTTTCCGGGGTCCGCCCTCAGGACGGACCCCGGAAACCCTTGTCAGACTGAGGAGCTCAGCCCTTGGCGATGTTCGCCGTGATCTCCTTGGCAGCAGCGTCGAGACGCTCCTTGGCGCCGGCCTTGCCGGCGATGATGTCGGCGGTCGCCTGGCCGAAGGGGCCCCAGACCGAGTTCATCGCGGGAATGTTCGGCATCGGCGAGCCGTCGATGCCGGCCTCGTACCACGCCTTGACGTCGGGGTCGCTCGCGGCGACCTCGGCGTACGCCTCCTTGAGGGCCGGCGGGCGCTTGCCGACCTCGAAGAGGGCCAGCTGGACGTCCTTGCGCGGGATGTAGTTCGTGACGAACTCCTGCGCGAGGGCGGCGTTCTTGGCCTTGCTCGAGACGTAGAACATCTGGACACCGAGGAACGGACGCATGGCGCCGCCACCGGTGAGGCTCGGGAGCGGGGCGATGCCGTAGTTGATGCCGGCTTCCTTGGCCTTCGCGACGCTCCACGGACCGGAGATCATGAACGGGGCGGCCTTCGTGTCGAAGAGCGCGTCCTGGTTCGTGTCGTCGACGTTGGTCGAGAGGACCTTCTTCTTGCCGAGCTCGGCGAGGACGTCGCCACCCTTGACCGAGTCAGGGGTGTTGACGATGACCTTGTTCGGGTCGTAGTCGCCGTTGGGCTTGATGGCGAAGATGCCGCCCTCGGGGAACGCCGAGAGGTACGGGTAGGCGAAGTACGCGTTGCCGACCTTGGAGACGAACTGGCTGAGGACCTGCTTGGCCTTACCCTCCTTGACGAGCTTCTCGCCGGCGGCGACGAGCTCGTCCATGGTCTTGGGCGGGTTCGGGACGAGGTCCTTGTTGTACATGAGGCCGATGTTCTCGACGGCGTAGGGCACGCCGTAGGCCTGGCCGTTGAACTTCGTGGCCTCGATCGCCTTCGGCAGGAACTTGGCCGCGACGTCGGAGCTGAGGTTGACCGGCGCGACCGTCGAGTTCTGGACGAGCTCGCCGAGCCAGTCGTGGGCGCCGACGATGACGTCCGGACCCTTGCCGACCTTGGTCGCGTCCTTGAACTGGGCGCGGGTGTCGGTCGAGATCTGGACCTTGACCGTCACGCCGTTCTCGGCAGCGAACTCGTCGGCGTACTTCTGCACGGCCTTCGAGCGGTCGGCGTCGGTCCAGATGACGAGGTCGACGTTGGCGTCACGGACGGGAGCAGCGGTGCCGCTCGGCGTCTCCGGGACACCGGTGGTCGTCGCCTTGCTCGTGCCGGCGGCGCCGGTGTCGGACGGGGTGGTGGGGCTGGACCCACCGCAGGCGCTGAGGGCCAGGGCGGCAACACCCGTGACGGCAGCAGCGCCGAGCGCACGCTTGTGCATGGATTCTCCTTTGAAGCCAGGTGGCACACGCCGCCACCGGTGCCCCGGAATCTAGCAAGAAGTTGCAGACAGCGGAAACCCGCTTGCTGCAATTTTTTGCAACGTTCCGGACACATCCCTGATCGGACCCAGCGGGGACCGGTCGCCGCGGTCCCCGCCGGGGCCTACACGTCCCCCACCCATGCCCGCGGCGGCCCTCCCGTGGGCGAGGGGTGGTCAACGTGCCCGGAGTGGGACATGATGTCGATGCCTGCTCACCCGGGCAGGCACACCCTTTACAACGGATCGTCCGGCACGTTCCTGCCGGTGAAGGAAGGCAATGAAGCCATGGCAACAGTGACGTTCGACAACGCGACGAGGCAGTACCCCGGGAACCCGATTCCCTCCGTCGACAAGCTCAACATCGAGATCGCGGACGGGGAGTTCCTCGTCCTCGTCGGCCCCTCCGGGTGTGGCAAGTCCACCTCCCTGCGCATGCTCGCCGGCCTCGAGGAGGTCAACGGCGGACGCATCCTCATCGGTGACCGCGACGTGACGAACCTGTCCCCCAAGGACCGCGACGTCGCGATGGTCTTCCAGAACTACGCGCTCTACCCGCACATGACGGTCGCCGACAACATGGGCTTCGCGCTCAAGATCGCCGGCGTCGACAAGGCCGAGATCCGCAAGCGCGTCGAGGAGGCCGCCAAGATCCTCGACCTGACGCCGTACCTCGACCGCAAGCCGAAGGCCCTCTCCGGTGGCCAGCGCCAGCGCGTCGCCATGGGCCGCGCGATCGTGCGCTCCCCGCAGGTGTTCCTCATGGACGAGCCGCTGTCCAACCTCGACGCCAAGCTCCGCGTCCAGACGCGCACGCAGATCGCCTCGCTCCAGCGCCGCCTCGGCGTCACGACGGTCTACGTCACGCACGACCAGGTCGAGGCCATGACGATGGGTGACCGCGTCGCGGTGCTCAAGGACGGCATCCTCCAGCAGTGTGACAGCCCGCGCCGCATGTACGACCACCCGGCCAACGTCTTCGTCGCCGGCTTCATCGGCTCGCCCGCCATGAACCTCATGGAGGTGCCGGTCACCGACGGCGGCGTGGACCTCCACGGCCACACGGTCCCGGTGACGCGTGAGAACCTCGCCGGCGTCGGCAAGAACGTCACGCTCGGTGTGCGTCCCGAGGACCTCGAGCTGTCGTCCGACCAGTCGGGCATCCCCGTCACGGTCGACGTCGTCGAGGAGCTCGGCGCCGACGCCTACATCTACGGCTCCACCGAGCAGAAGCTGCTCGAGGCCACCGGCGAGAACGCCGGCGCCGTGCCGTTCATCGCACGCGTCGACGGTCGCCGCCCCCCGGAGAAGGGCGACAAGATCTACCTCAAGCCGAAGGCCGGCCACGTGCACGTCTTCAACGCCGAGTCGGGGCTGCGCGTCGGCGACTGAGCCACACGCGTACCACTGCATCACGCCGCCGGGCCGGCACCCCTCGTGGGTGCCGGCCCGGCGCCGTTGTCCCGCAACGCTGGACAAGGTGCGGCGTCAGCGGCCACCGAGGCCCTAGGCTCCGGCTGTGACCAAGTCGACCATCGGGCGGTACTGGCACCTCGTGACGCTCGTCGTCGCGGTCTTCGCACTCGTCTTCCAGCTCTACCTCGTGGCGACGGGCGACAACATCCTCGACTCGAGCGCGGTGACGACCGCCCGGCCCGAGCAGGTGCGCCGCTACTTCAGCTACTTCACGATCCAGGCGAACCTCCTCGTCGCCGTCTCGATGTACCTCGTCGTCCGCGACCGCATCGACTCCCAGCTCTTCCGGGTCGTGCGGCTCGCCTCGCTCGTCGGCATCACGGTGACCGGCATCGTCGCGGCGGTCGCCCTTCCCCCGTCGCCGAGCTACACGACGGGCTCGCTCGTCTGCGACCGACTGCTCCACATCGTCGTCCCGGTGCTGACCTTCGTCGGCTGGGTCGCCTTCGGTCCGCGGGGCCGGGTGACCCGTGACGACCTGCTGCCCTCGCTCATCTGGCCGGTGCTGTGGCTCGCCGCCACGCTCGCCCTCGGACCGCTCGTCGACTGGTACCCCTACCCGTTCCTCAACGTGGGCTCGATCGGCCTGGGCCGCACCCTGCTCAACTGCGCCGTCATCGCCGTCCTCTTCCTCGCGCTGGCCGCCCTTGCGCTGTGGGCTGATCGACGCCTGTCGCGCGACCGTGCCACGATGAACGCGTGACGCTCGAGATCACCACCGCCAGGCCCGAGTCCGCACTGCTCGACCTGCCGTGGTCGACACCGCTGGAGGAGTGGCCCGAGAGCTATCTCGCCGCGCTACCCCGAGGCATCTCGCGCCACGTCGTGCGTTTCGTCAAGCTCGGCCCGCGCGTCCTCGCCGTCAAGGAGATCAAGGACGACATCGCCGACCGCGAGTACGCCATGCTGCGCAACCTGCGCCGCCTCGACGTGCCGAGCGTGGAGCCGTTCGGGGTCGTGCACGGGCGCACGACCGCCGACGGCGAGCCGCTCGACGCCTGCCTCATCACGCGCCACCTGCAGTTCTCGCTGCCCTACCGCGCGCTCTACAGCCAGAACCTCCGGCCCGACACGGCCGTGCGCCTCATGGACGCCCTCGCCGTCCTCCTCGTGCGGCTGCACCTCGAGGGCTTCTGGTGGGGCGACGTGTCCCTGTCCAACACCCTCTTCCGCCGCGACGCCGGAGCCTTCGCCGCCTACCTCGTCGACGCCGAGACGGGCGAGCTGCACGCGAGGCTGTCCGACGGCCAGCGCGAGCACGACCTCGACATCGCCCGGGTCAACATCGCCGGTGAGCTGATGGACCTCGCGGCGGGGGGCTTCCTCGAGGAGCACGCCGACCCCTTCGAGGTGTCCGCGTCGGTCATCGAGCGCTACCACACGCTGTGGGACGCCCTCACCGGCACGGAGCGCTTCGAGGTCGGTGACCGCTGGCGGGTCGACGAGCGCATCCGCCGCCTCAACGAGCTCGGCTTCGACGTCGACGAGCTGTCGATGACGACCGACATCGGCGGCACCGAGATCGTCATCACCCCGAAGGTCGTCGACGCCGGGCACCACTCCCGCCGCCTGCTGCGCCTCACCGGCCTCGACGTCGGCGAGAACCAGGCGCGACGCCTGCTCAACGACCTCGACGCGTACACCGCCGCCACCGACCGTCAGGGCGACGACGAGGAGATCGTCGCGCACGACTGGCTGGCCAAGATCTACGAGCCGGTGACGCGCGCGGTGCCACGCGAGCTGACCGGCCGCCTCGAGCCCGCCGAGATCTTCCACGAGGTGCTCGAGCACCGCTGGTACATGAGCGAGCGGGCCGGTCACGACACCCCCATCGAGGACGCCCTGCGCGACTACGTCGCGACCGTCCTGCCGGCCAAGCCGGAGGAGAAGGCCGTGCTCGGCGTCGACACCGAGGAGATGCCGGTCATCAGCCGCTTCGACTGAGCACGGGTGCCGTGCGCCACCGACGGCTGGAGCCCCCGCTCAGCGCCGGTATGCCGTCACTCCCCCTCGGTGCCCACGGCGAGCTTCTCGGCCGGGGCCGAGAGGATCTGGCCGAAGAGCACGACGATCCAGAGCAGGAACGTCACGACGTGCACGGCCGTGCACCACAGGCAGATCGCGTGGATCCGATAGAGCTCAGCCCACACGAGGTAGAGCGCCATGCCGAGGCCGACCGTGAGCCAGCCGAGGCGGACCGCGTCGAGCCAGCGCTCGGGCCGACGCCACACCTGCGGCAGGCAGAGACCGAGGGCGACGACGAAGAAGACGAGCCCGAGCAGCGCCACGGGGACGCCCATGAAGGTGCTCCAGGCGCTCGTCGTCACCTTGGCACAGTCGATGACCCCGCCGATGCTGCACGCGAGGGTCGCGTTGGCCGTGAAGTGCTCGAAGGTCAGGTAGGCCGAGACGAGCAGGCCCGCGACGGCGAGGACGACCGACACGGGGGCGAGCCACACCGGCCGGCTCGGGCCGGTGACCACTGGGGCCTCCCCGGTGGCCACGTCGTCGTGCAGCGGGCTCACGCCGGCGTCACCGCTTGAGCAGCACGGAGGCGGAGGCGACCGCCTGGCTCGTGCAGACGTTGGCGGGCTGGCCCTTGGTCTGCTCGCAGATCTGGGCGGTGATCATGTTGATGGCCGGCGTCACGGTCTTGCCGATGTCGGAGGTGGGGTCCTGGATGCCGGCGATGATCTGGTCGTAGGTCTTGCCCTCGAAGGCGTTGGCGTCGACCGTCGCGCCGTCGGTGGCGTGGGTGCCGCCGTAGGTGATCCACGGGATGCCGCCGCCGGGGTTGAACTTCTGGAAGAGCGCGAGGTTCTCGCCGTCCAGGGTCTGGAGCGGCTGCTTGTTGCGGTCCTGCGTCTCGACGGCCTCGAAGGCGACGACGTCGCTCGCGTACTTCGCGTCCTTGAACGAGAACGTCGGGGTGTCCGGGTGCACGTCGTCACTCGAGCTCGTCGTCTCGGTGACGCCGGTGAAGGTGCCGAAGCGGGACAGCGCCCCGATGAGCGCCCAGCGCTCCATGGCGCAGAACGGGCAGTACTCGGCGCCGACGTAGAGCACCTTCGGCTTGCCGTCCTGGGTCAGGGCCGTGCCGCCCTGGAGCTTGGCGGGCGCCTGCTCCGGCGTCGGAGCCGGCGCGCTGTCGAAGACGCTCGAGGGCAGCTTCTCGAGCGTGGCGAGCGCCGCGGCTCCCCCGCTGGCCGCGGGCGCGTCCTGCGGCCGGTTCGAGATGACGACCCCGAGGACGACCGCGATCACGACCACGACGACAGCCACCGACGCGGCGATGACCTGCGTGCGCTGACGGTCCTTGCGGGCGGCCTCGGCGCGCAGCTGCGCCGCTCGGGCGGCCGTCTCGGCACGGTTGCTCTTCGCCACGGGTTCGGTCCTCCGGCATCTCCCGCTGCATGACCGCAGTCGGGGTTCGTAGTACTACAGCTCGTAGTTGACCTGCGTCAGCACTCTATCGAGGTCATCTGGACCAGCGTCGCAGAGGGTCCGAGAGTTCCCGGACACGTATGAGTCGTTCCCCCCGGCCGCCGACCGGCCGGTCAGCGGCGGCGCTGGCGGGCGATCTCGTAGAGGGTGACGCCCGTCGCGAGCCCGGCGTTGAGCGACTCGACGGCCGAGCTCATCGGGATCGAGACGATCTGGTCGCACGTCTCGCGGACGAGGCGCGACAGGCCCTTGCCCTCGGAGCCGGTGACGACGACGAGCGGCTCCGTCGCGAGCGAGAGGTCGGGCAGCTCGACGTCGCCGTCCATGTCGAGGCCGAGGATGAAGAAGCCGGCCTTCTTGAACTCCTCGAGGGCGCGGGTCAGGTTGCTCGCGCGGGCCACCGGGATGCGGGCAGCCGCACCGGCGGAGGTCTTCCACGCCGACGCGGTCATGCCGACGGAACGACGCTCGGGCACGACGACACCGTGGCCGCCGAAGGCCGCCACGGACCGCACGATGGCGCCGAGGTTGCGCGGGTCGGTGATGCCGTCGAGCGCCACGACGAGCGGGATGCCGGGCATCTCGGGGTCGATGAGGTCGTTCGGGTGGGCGTAGTCGTAGGGCGGCACCTGCAGCGCCATCCCCTGGTGCACGCCGCCGTCGGTGAGCCGGTCGAGCTCGCCGCGCGGCGTCTCGAGGATCGGGAGACCCCGCTCGGTGGCGAGCTTGAGGGCCTCGCGCACGCGGTCGTCGGTGTCGATGCGCGTGGCGATGTACATCGTCGCGACCGGCACATCGGCGCGGAGCGCCTCGACGACCGAGTTGCGGCCGTAGACCATCTCGCTCGAGGCCTTGCTGCGGCTCTTGGACCGGGTCTGGCCGCGGCCGCCCGGACCGGGCGCACCGGAGCCGGAGCGCTTCGCCGCAGCCTTGGCGCGCTTGTGCGCGGGGTGGTACTCGCGCTCGGAGGCCTTGGGCGTCGGGCCCTTGCCCTCGAGCCCGCGGCGGCGCTGGCCGCCGGAGCCGACGGTCGCGCCCTTGCCGCTCTTGCGGATGGCGCCGCGCCGTTGGGAGTTGCCTGGCATGTCAGCCCTGTGCCTTCTCGGCCCCGAGGGCCGCGGTGGGGTGGTCGGTGGTGGGGTCGGCGTCGCCGCGCGCCGGGCGGGCGAGCGACCACTGGGCCCCGGACGGGGTGTCGGTGATCTCGATGCCGACCGCCGTCAGCGTGTCGCGGATCTCGTCGGCCCGGTCGAAGTCGCGCTCCTGGCGGGCGATCTGGCGGGCGTCGAGCTGGGCCCGCACGAGTGCCTCGAGCGCGAGCTCGGCGGCGGCGTCCTCGCGGCTGCTGCCGGAGCCCCAGTGCGCGGCGAGCGGGTTGACGCCGAGCACGTCGGTCATGGCGACGACGGCGCCGGCGGCCTCGAGGGCCGCCTCGTCGTCGTCCTCGTCGAGGGCGCTGTTGCCGGCGCGCACCGTGTCGTGCACGACGGCGAGCGCGCCGCTGACGCCGAGGTCGTCGTCCATCGAGGCGACGAACGCGCCCGGCAGGTCAGCGGTGGACACCGGTCGGATCGCGCCGCGCCGGGACGCCCGTTCGAGGAAGCCCTCGATGCGCTCGACGGCGGCGGCGGCCTCCTCGAGGGAGCCGGAGTGGTACTCGATCATCGAGCGGTAGTGCGCCGCCGTGAGGTAGTAGCGCAGCACGATCGGCCGCGTCGACTCGAGCAGGTGGCGCACCTCGAGGGCGTTGCCGAGCGACTTGCCCATCTTCTGGCCCTTGACCGTGACCCACGCGTTGTGGAGCCAGTAGCGGGCGAAGCCGAGCCCGGCCGCGCGCGACTGCGCCTGCTCGTTCTCGTGGTGCGGGAAGCGCAGGTCGATGCCACCGCCGTGGATGTCGAACTCGTCGCCGAGCCAGCGTCGCGCCATGGCGGAGCACTCGAGGTGCCAGCCCGGACGACCGGCGCCGAAGGGCGTGGGCCACGACGCGCTCTCGGGCTCGTCGGACTTGTGGCCCTTCCAGAGCGCGAAGTCGCGCGGGTCACGCTTGCCGCGCGGGTCGGCATCGTCCGCGCTGGCCATGTCGTCGAGCGACTGGCCGGTCAGCGAGCCGTACTCGGGCCACGAGCGGACGTCGAAGTACACGTCGCCACTGCCGTCGGGGGCGGCATACGCGTGGCCCTTCTCGATGAGCGTCTCCATGAGCGTCACCATGTCGGGCACGTGACCGGTCGCCCGCGGCTCGTAGGTGGCCGGCTCGACGCCGAGCGCGTCGAGCGCCTGCGAGGTGAGGCGCTCGTTGCGGTAGGTCAGGGCGAACCAGTCCTCACCGGCGTCGGCCGCCTTGCGGAGCACCTTGTCGTCGATGTCGGTGACGTTGCGCACGAGCGTGACGTCGTAGCCGTGACCGACCTCGAGCCAGCGGCGCAGCACGTCGAAGGCGACCGCGAAACGGATGTGGCCGATGTGCGGCGCACCCTGCGTGGTGAGGCCACAGATGTACATGCCGACCTTGCCCACCTCGCGCGGCATGAAGTCGCGCAGCTCCCGGGTTGCGGTGTCGAACAGTCGTAGGCTCACCCGCCGAAGTCTATCGGCGCGTCGCTGCGCACCCGACCATGCGCGATCCCGCGACGCCGGCACCGCGCGGTCTACGCTCGGGCGCATGGCGCAACCGCGGCTCACGAGCTACGAGCGGCTCGACGGCTCCGAGGTGCGCGCCGTCATCAGCTACCTCGGCGAGCGCATCGACACCTACCTGCCCCGCCACCCCGGGCTGCGTGCCGCCACCGAGGAGCTCGGCAAGGTCGTCGACGCCCTCCTCGACCGCCGCCGGCGCGCCCCCGCCCAGCGAGCCACCCTGGTGTGGGCCTCGCGGGCCCTCATCGTCGTCGTCCTCGCCGTGTCGCTCGTCGCGGTCGGCATCGCGGTGCGCGACGCGCTGGCCCGGGCCGGCTCGATCGCGGCCTTCGAGTGGCTGCCGGTCGTCGAGAGCCTCATCAACGACCTCGTGTTCGCCGGGATCGCGATCTGGTTCCTGCTCTCGCTCGCCGACCGGGTCGTGCGCAACGACCTCATCCGCCGGCCGCACCACCTGCGCTCGCTCGCCCACATCATCGACATGCACCAGATGAGCAAGGACCCCGCCGCCCTGCTGCCCGACACCCGGCTCGGGACGATCGCCGGTGACGAGGTCGTGAGCCCCCGCACGATGTCGGTGCGCGACTACGCGCTCTACCTCGAGTACTGCTCCGAGCTGCTGTCGATGACCTCGAAGGCCGCGGCCCTGTGCGCCGAGGAGTCGACCGACGCGCTCGTGCTCGACACCGTGAGCGAGATCGAGAACCTCACGACCGGCATGAGCCGCAAGATCTGGCAGAAGATCAGCCTCCTGCGCGACGCACCCCGCGCCTGAGCGCGCGACGCCGCGGCCTCGGGCACACGGCATACGGCATACGGCACGAGGGCGTATGCCGTGTGCCCGGGTCACGCGGCGCAGCGGGGTCAGTGACCCCGGCGGATCCACTCCTCGACGTCCGGCAGCTCGTCGCCGATCGTCGTGGCGCGGCCGTGGCCGGTGAGGACCGTCGTCTCGGGCGGGAGCGAGAGCAGCTGGTCCTTGATCGACTCGACGATGGTCGGGAAGTCGGACCACGACCGACCCGTCGCGCCGGGGCCACCCTGGAAGAGCGTGTCACCGGTGAAGACGACGGCGAGGTCGCGGGCGTGGAAGCAGCACGCGCCCGGCGCGTGGCCCGGCGTGTGCAGCACGAACAGCTCGACGTCGGCGACCTGCACGACGTCGCCGTCGGCGAGGTCCAGGGTCGGGGTGAGGTCGGGGTGGCTCTGGTCCCACAGCACCCGGTCGTCCGGGTGGAGAGCCACCTTCGCGCCGGGATAGGCGGCGAGCAGCTCGGGCACGACGGTGACGTGGTCGTCGTGTGCGTGCGTCAGCAGGATGTGGGTCAGGCGGCGGTCGCCGACGAGCTCGAGGATCGGGGCGGCGTCGTGCGGGGCGTCGATGACGACGCACTGGGTGTCGTCGCCGATGACCCACACGTTGTTCTCGACCTCCCACGTGCCGCCGTCGAGGCTGAAGGTGCCCTCGGTCGTCGTGTGGTCGATGCGGACGCCGCCCTGCGAGGGCGTGACCCGGTCGGCCGCGCCGTCGGCGCTCACAGCTCGACGACCGATCGCAGGACCTCGCCGGCGTGCATCTTGTCGAACGCCGCCTCGATGTCGTCGAGGCCGATGCGCTCGGTGACGAACGCGTCGAGGTCGAAGCGGCCCTGCTTGTAGAGGTCCACGAGCATCGGGAAGTCGCGGCTCGGGAGGCAGTCGCCGTACCAGCTCGACTTCAGGGCGCCGCCGCGGCCGAAGATGTCGATCATCGGCAGGGTGACCTGCTGGTCCGGCGTCGGGACGCCGACGAGTACGACGGTGCCCGCGAGGTCGCGGGCGTAGAACGCCTGCTCGTAGGTCTCGGGGCGGCCGACCGCCTCGACGACGACGTCGGCGCCGTTGCCGTCGGTGAGGCTGCGGATCGCCTCGACGGCGTCGGTGTTCTTGCTGTTGACGGTGTGCGTGGCGCCGAAGTGCTTCGCCTGCTCGAGCTTCGCGTCGCTGACGTCGACGGCGATGATCGTCGTCGCGCCGGCCACCTTGGCGCCGGCGATCGCGGCGTTGCCGACCCCGCCGCAGCCGATGACGGCGATCGAGTCGCCGCGGCCCACCCCGCCGGTGTTGACGGCCGCGCCGAAGCCGGCCATGACGCCGCAGCCGAGCAGACCGACGGCGGCGGCGTCGGCCTCGGGCACCGTGGTGCACTGGCCCGCGGCGACGAGCGTCTTCTCGATGAAGGCCCCGATGCCGAGCGCGGGCGTCAGCTCGGTCCCGTCGGTCAGCGTCATCTTCTGCGTCGCGTTGTGGGTGTTGAAGCAGTACCACGGCTTGCCCTTGGCGCAGGCCCGGCACTGACCGCACACGGCGCGCCAGTTGAGGATGACGAAGTCGCCGGGAGCCACGTCGGTGACGCCCTCGCCGACGGCCTCGACGTAGCCGGCGGCCTCGTGGCCGAGCAGGAACGGGTAGTCGTCGTTGATGCCGCCCTCGCGGTAGTGCAGGTCGGTGTGGCACACCCCGCAGGTCTCGATCCTGACAACCGCCTCGCCGGGACCCGGGTCGGGCACGACGACGTCGACGACCTCGACGTCGGCCCCCTTGCTGCGGCTGATGACACCCTTGACGGTCTGCGGCATGACTACTCCTGTCGATCTTGCGGATGTGCGGCCCGAGAGGCCCTCCATGACCTACCCAAACGTCCCGCGGGGCCCAGCGCAACGAGCGTCAGGCCCGGCGCAGCGCCGCGAGGAAGAGCTGGGCGTGCCGCTGCACCGGGGCCCGGTCCCACGGCGAGTGCTCGAGGTCGTGGTCGACGGGAGCGACACGCAGGAAGATCCGTCCGTGGGCCGTGGTGCGCAGCAGCACCGGCCACCGCGTCGTCGTGTAGTTGCGCGACGCCCGGGTGCCGGCGACCGGCACGGCCCAGGCGACGTCCTGGGCACCCGCCGGCGTGAAGGCGACGTGGCCGTCGCGGACCTCGATGCGGCCGGGACCGGCGACGTCGCGACGCGACCGCACCTGCACGTCCCAGGCGGTCGGCAGCTGCTCCGGCTCGGCCGGACGGTTCCAGCCGGCGAGGGCGATGAACATCGCGACGAGGAAGACGATGAGCATCAGTGCGACCGGTCCGAAGACCAGCCACATCCACGAGTCGTCCACGGGTCTCCTCAGGTGAGTCGTCGAGCCGCCGGGGGGCGGACGCGGTCGGCACTACGAGCGGCGCGCCCGTCGATCGGTTCCGACGTGGCGAGGTGTCTCGGCCCTCGCGCGGCCTCAGCGAGCGACGACGAGGGCCGTCGCGACGGCGGCCACGCCCTCGCCCCGACCCGTCAGGCCGAGCCCGTCCGTCGTCGTGCCGCTCACCGAGACCGGGGCGCCGGCCGCGGCGGCGAGGGCCGCCTCGGCCTCGGCACGGCGGGCGCCGACCTTGGGCCGGTTGCCGACGACCTGGACGGCGATGTTGCCGATGTCGTAGCCGGCCTCGCGCACGAGCCGCGCGGCCTCGGCGAGAAGCGTGACCCCGGACGCTCCGGCGAGCTCGGGACGCGACGTGCCGAAGTGCGCGCCGAGGTCACCGATCCCGGCCGCCGAGAAGATCGCGTCACAGGCCGCGTGGGCGGCGACGTCGGCGTCGGAGTGCCCGTCGAGGCCGCGCTCCCCCGGCCACTGCAGTCCCGCCACCCAGAGCTCCCGGTCCGAGCCCTCCGGGGCGTACGCGTGGACGTCGACGCCCACGCCGACGCGCGGGAGGTGGGTCATCAGGCGTCCTTCCAGTCGATCGGGCCGCGGTGGATCTTGTGCGGGGCCGCCTGGGCCACCGGCTTGACCACCATCGTGTCGATGTTGACGTGCTGGGGCAGGCCCACGACGAAACCGACGCACTCCGCGACGTCGTCGGCGACGAGCGGGCGGTCGACGCCGTCGTAGACCTTGTCGGCCGCGGCCCGGTCCCCGTGCAGGCGGGTCAGGGAGAACTCCTCGGTGTGCACCATGCCGGGCCGGATGTCGACGACGCGGATGTTCTCTCCGTTGAGCTCGAGCCGGAGCGTCTCGGAGACGACGGACGTGCCGTGCTTGGCGGCGACGTAGCCGGCACCGCCCTCGTAGACGCGCTCACCGGCGATGGAGCTGATGTCGACGATGGTGGCGCGGGAGGAGCGCCGCAGGAGCGGCAGCACGGCCTGGATGACCCGGAGGGTGCCGACGACGTTCGTGGCGAACATCCGCTCCCACTCCTCGGGGTCGCCGTCCTCGACGCGGGTCACGCCCAGCGCACCGCCTGCGTTGTTGACGACGACGTCGCACCGGTCGAGGGACGCGACGCCCTGGGTCACCGACCCGGGGTCGGTGACGTCCATGACGAGCGCACGGGCGGAGCCGCCGGCGCTCTCGATGTCGGCCACGACCTCGTCGAGCTTCTCGCGACGGCGGCCGGCGACGACGACGTCGAAGCCGTCGCGCGACAGCCGCCGTGCGATGGCCGCACCGATGCCGGTGCCACCACCGGTGATGAGAGCCGTCGGTCGGGACAGGGCGGTGCTGGGGTCGGTCGTCACGCTGCCGAGGATAGGCAACTCCCGGGGTCGATGTGTTCTGCGGTCACCCGTGACCGCAGAACACATCGAACCGAGGTCGGATCGAGGTCGGATCGAGGTCAGGAGGTGGCGAGCAGGCGGGCGGCGGCCTCGAGGTCGCTCGGCGTCGTCACCTTGAGGGCCCTCGGGTCGCCCTCGACGACGAGGACCCGCTCGCCCAGCCGTTCGACGAGCCCCGCGTCGTCGGTGGCCTCGCTCGACACGGCGTGCGCACGCTCGAGCACGTCACGCCGGAAGCCCTGCGGCGTCTGCACCGCCCGCAGGGCCGAGCGCTCGGGCGTGCCGACGACGAACCCGTCGGCGTCGACCTGCTTGATCGTGTCGACGACCGCGGTGCCGGGCACGACGGCCACGGCTCCCGCCGCGACGGCGGCGACCACCCGGTCGAAGACCGCGACGGGCGTCAGGCACCGGGCGGCGTCGTGGACGAGGACGATGTCGACCTCGTCACCGAGCGCGCGCAGACCGGCTGCGACGGAGTCGCCCCGCTCGACCCCGCCCGGCACGACGGTCACCGGCGTCACGGACCCGAGCTCACGGCATACGCCATCAGCGACGGCAGCGGCCTGCTCGCGGTGGGTGTCCGGCACGACGAGGACGACCTGGACCACGGTCGCGCACGACAGGACCCCCCGCAGGGCGTGCCCCAGCAGGGGCACCCCGGCGAGGGGCACGAACGCCTTGGGCAGACCTGCCCCCAGACGCGAGCCGGAGCCGGCCGCGACGACGATGACGCCGACGCGACCGGCTCCGGTCTCGTTGTTCAGTGTGCTGTCCGATCAGGAAGCGAGGACCTCGTCAAGGATGGTCTCAGCCTTCTCCTCGTTCGTCTTCTCCGCGAGCGCGAGCTCGGAGACGAGGATCTGGCGGGCCTTGGCGAGCATGCGCTTCTCGCCGGCCGACAGACCGCGGTCCTGGTCACGACGCCACAGGTCGCGCACGACCTCGGCGACCTTGATGACGTCACCCGACGCGAGCTTCTCGAGGTTCGCCTTGTAGCGGCGCGACCAGTTGGTCGGCTCCTCGGTGTGCGGCGTGCGGAGCACCTCGAAAACGCGGTCGAGGCCTTCCTTGCCGACGACGTCGCGGACACCCACGAGGTCGCAGTTCTCGGCGGGGACCTCGATCGTCAGGTCACCTTGGGCGACCTTGAGCTTGAGGTAGAGCTTGTCCTCTCCCTTGATCGTGCGTGTGTTGATCTCTTCGATGAGTGCAGCCCCGTGGTGGGGGTACACGACCGTCTCGCCGACCTTGAAAACCATCTGCTGTTTTCCCCTTTCGCGACCTCCAGATTATCACGAAGCTGTGCACATCGCGATCTCAGGATTTGGCATCAGTGCAGGTCAGAGCCACAGTGGGGGCGCGGCACGCGGTAATTGACGTCTTGACAGAAGGCCGCTCGGCGTGCTTCGCGGGGGCCTTCCGGCCCCGTGTCGTCGCCTTCGCGGCGCCCGTCCGTCGGCTCGCCGGCGCCGAGTCGGCGGGTGCACGGGTCCGCGGGGTCACGCGCCGGTAGGCTGTCGCCCGTGAAGCGTCGATACCCCGCCCTGACCCCCGCGCGTCGCCCGTCCACCCGCCGGGTGTCGACCGTGCTCGCCGGTGTCGTCCTCGCCGTCGTGACGACCGGCTGCCAGGTCAACTCGCCCGTCCAGACCGACACCCCCTACGTGCCGGCCGATGGTGTGCCGGCCAACGTGGGCCAGCTCGCCGTGCGCGACCTCCTGCTCGTCGGTGACGGCAACGGCACCGTGGTCATCTCCGGCTCGGCCATCAACCTCGGCGAGCAGGACATGACCGTCCAGATCGCCGCCCAGGCCGACCCCAACGCCACCAGCGCCCCGACCGGCTCCGAGGTGCGGCTCGGCCCGCGCGAGCAGGTCAACCTCTCCACCAAGGGCCTGCAGCTGACCGACGTCAAGACCAAGCCCGGCGGCCTCGCCCCGGTCACCATCACCTCCGACACCGGTGGCACCACCGTCGTCAAGGTGCCGGTGCTGACGGCGAGCGGCTACTACGCCACGGTGACGCCGGCCCCGACCGGCAGCTGACGCTCCCCGTCGAGAGGCCACGTCCGGCCCACCCACGTAGTCGAAAGGCCACTCCCCGCGGCGAGGAGTGGCCTTTCGACTACGTGGGTGCGGCCACTCGTGGCCGCTCGACGGTGGGGGTCAGCCGGCCTCGAACTTGTAGCCCAGCCCGCGCACCGTGACGATGTGCACCGGGTTGGCCGGGTCGGGCTCGATCTTGGCGCGCAGGCGCTTGACGTGGACGTCGAGCGTCTTCGTGTCGCCGACGTAGTCGCTGCCCCACACACGGTCGATGAGCTGCATGCGCGTCAGCACGCGACCGGAGTTGCGCAGCAGCATCTCGAGCAGCTCGAACTCTTTGAGCGGCAAGGACGCCGACCGGCCCTGGACGCTGACCGTGTGGCGCTCGACGTCCATGCGCACCGGACCCGACTCGAGCGTCGAGGGCAGCAGGTCCTCGGGCTCGGCGAGCCGGCGGAGCACGGCCTTGACGCGCGCGAGCAGCTCACGGCTGGAGTAGGGCTTCGTGACGTAGTCGTCGGCACCGATCTCGAGACCCACGACCTTGTCGATCTCGCTGTCCTTGGCGGTCAGCATGATGACCGGCACCGAGGAGCGCTGGCGCAGCGCCCGGCACACGTCGACGCCCGACAGGCCGGGCAGCATGAGGTCGAGCAGGACGAGGTCGGCGCCGTTCTTGTCGAACTCGGCCAGGCCGTCGGGCCCGGTCTCGGCCACGGCGACGTCGTAGCCCTCCTTCTTCAGCAGGTAGGACAGCGGGTCGGAGAACGACACCTCGTCCTCGACGATGAGAATGCGACTCAAGACAGGCCTCTCGGGGTCGGGCAGCGTGGGAACTGGGTGAGCTGCTCGGGCGGTGGGGACGTGGCTAGGCGTTGACGGACGGGGTCGGGCCGGCGCGGCGGTGCGGCACCCGGCGGGTCCGGTGCACCCGGCGTGGCCGAAGCGTCCGGCTCGGCCGGCGTGGCCGCCGCAGCCGCCGCGTCGGGCGGGAGGGCGGCATACGTCGTCGGTCGAGAGGGCGCGATCGCGGCGGAGGCGTTCGCGGCGGGCAGCTCGATGGTGAACGTCGACCCGCGGCCGGGCTCGGACCACACCGACACGTTGCCGCCGTGGTTGTCGGCGACGTGCTTGACGATGGCCAGGCCGAGCCCGGTGCCGCCGGTGGCACGCGACCGGGCCGTGTCGACGCGGTAGAAGCGCTCGAAGATGCGCTGCTGCTCGTCGGGGGCGATGCCGAGGCCCTGGTCGGTGACGGAGACGTCGATGACACCCGCACGACCTCGACGCACCATGACCCCGACCCGGGTGCCCGTGTCGGAGTAGGCGATGGCGTTGCCGACGAGGTTGCTGATCGCGGTGGTCACGAGCTCGGCGTCCCCCCAGACCTCGCAGCCCTCGTCGATGGCCGTGACGAGCTCGATGCGGTGCTCCTCGGCTATGAGGCGACTGCGGTCGGCGGCATCTCCGGCGCACGCCCCGACGTCGATGAGGGTCGGGTCCTTGATGACGTCGGCGCCCTGCAGGCGGGACAGCTCGACGATCTCCTTGACCAGCCGGGTCAGCCGGTCCGACTCGACGCTGATCCGCTTGGCGAAGCGCGCCACGGCCTCGGGGTCGTCGTGCGCGTCGAGGACGGCCTCGGCGAGCAGCGAGATGCCGCCGACCGGGGTCTTGAGCTCGTGGCTGACGTTCGCGAGGAAGTCGCGACGGATCTCCTCGACGCGCGCCGCCTTGGAGCGGTCCTCGACGAGGAGGAGGACATGGTCGGCGCCGAGCGGTGCCACGCGGGCCGCGACGACGAGCCGGCCGTCCCCGATGCCCTTCTGCAGGGCCAGCTCGGCCTCGCGGATGACGCCGTCGCGGCGCACCGCGCGGGCGAGGTGGAGCAGCTCCGGGTGGACGAGCTCCTGGCCGCGCACGAGGCCCTGGGCCACCGCGGCAGGGCTGTTGTTGACGACCCGGTCGGACGAGTCGACGAGGATGCCGCTCGAGCGCAGCACCGCGATCACCTCACCGACACCGGGGGGCAGCGGCGGGTCGGGTGGCGGGGGCATCTCGGCGGCGGTCGAGCGGTCCGACAGGCGCACGGCGACCATCGCCAGGCCGCCAAGGGCGAGGCCGGCGATTCCACCGAGCGTTGCCGCGGTCGTCGGGTCCACGACACTCAGCGTACGCATCACCGCGGGAGGGTCGGACCACGCGCGACACGCTCGTGCTGAGCGCGAACCCACTGTTCACCTTGGCGTCCCCACCCATTCACGAAGCCCTGCCAACCTCTGCACCAGCGGGGGACGTGCCACCCCGTTCGTATGCCGTCCCGCGCGTCGCGAGTGGCAGGCTGGTTCCCGAGGTGGCGCCCGCCGCAGCACGACCCACCGCTGGCACGACCACGCACGACCACGCACGACGACACGCACGACCACGCACGACCGGCAACTGACAGGAAGACCATGCGCGACCAGTTCCACGAGGACCTCGACACGATCTCGGACCAGCTCGTCGAAATGACGCGCCTCGCGGGGTCGGCCATCTCCCGGGCCACGACCGCACTGCTCGACGCCGACGTCCACCTCGCCGAGTCGGTCATCGAGGCAGACCGCAAGCTCGACGACATCCGCGTCGAGCTCGACGAGCTGTCGATCGACCTCCTCGCCCGCCAGCAGCCGGTGGCCACCGACCTGCGCATCGTCGTGACGGCGATGCACATGAGCTCCGACCTCGAGCGGATGGGCGACCTCGCCCGTCACGTCGCCAAGGTGGCCCGCCTGCGCACGCCCGACTCGGCAGTGCCACCGGAGCTGCGCTCGCACATCCTGCAGATGGGCCAGGTCGCCGAGTCGATCGTCGCCAAGTGCGGGTCGATCATCGCGAGCAAGGACGTCGCTGCGGCCATCGCCCTCGAGAAGGACGACGACGCGATGGACGACCTCCACCGCGAGCTCTTCGCCGCCCTGCTCGACGAGAACACGTCGTGGTCGCGCAGCGCGATCCTCGACCTGACGCTCGTCGGCCGCTACTACGAGCGCTTCGCCGACCACGCGGTGTCGGTGGCACGCCGCGTCATCTACCTCGTCACCGGTGAGTACGACTCCGAGGTGAGCTACGACCACGAGGACGCCGAGGACGCCGACGTGCTCGAGGCCATCGAGCACGACTCCTGACCCTCACCTTCTGCAACCTCGAAAAGGCCACGAACCGGGCTCCGGTTCGTGGCCTTTCGACGGTTCGACGGTCGGGGCCGTCAGCGGCCCTGGTTGGCGACGGCCTCGGCGGCGGCGCGGGCGGCCTCGGGGTCGAGGTAGCGCCCACCCCGGGTCACGGGGCGGAACGACTCGTCGAGCTCGTAGACGAGCGGCATGCCGGTGGGGATGTTGAGGCCGGCGATGTCGTCGTCAGAGATGCCGTCGAGGGTCTTGACGAGGGCCCGCAGCGAGTTGCCGTGCGCGGCGACCATGACGGTCAGGCCGTCGGCGAGGTCGTTCTGGATCTCGCTCTCCCAGTAGGGCATCAGCCGTGTCACGACGTCCTTGAGGCACTCCGTGGCGGGCATGGCCGCGCCGAGGCCGGCGTATCGGGCGTCTCCGTGCTGCGAGAACTCGTCGTCCTCGGCGATGGGCGGCGGCGGCACGTCGTAGGAGCGGCGCCACTCCATGAACCTCTCCTCGCCGAACTCCTCGAGGGTCTGCTTCTTGTTCTTGCCCTGGAGCGCGCCGTAGTGACGTTCGTTGAGGCGCCAGTCGCGCTTGACGGGGATCCAGTGGCGGTCCGCCGCGTCGAGCGAGAGGTTCGCGGTCGTGATGGCACGGCGCAGCAGCGAGGTGTGCACGATGTCCGGCAGGATGCCGGCGTCCTTGAGCTGCTCGCCGGCGCGCACGCCCTCGGCGCGGCCCTGGTCGGTGAGGTCGACGTCGACCCAGCCGGTGAAGAGGTTCTTGGCGTTCCAGTCGCTTTCGCCGTGACGGACGAGGACGAGCGTGTAGGTCATGCGGGCCAGCCTAGCGACGGCCGATCAGGGCTCCGACCTGTCGTCCAGCAGGTGACGGAAGGCGTCGAGGTTGCGGGTGGACTCCCCTCGCGAGACCCGCCAGGCCCACTCCTTGCGCATCGAGCCGAGGAAGCCGAGCGCGAGCAGCTCGTTGAAGACGTCGTCGCTCGCGGACAGGACGATCCCGAAGAGCTGGTCCAGGTGCTCGGGCTCGACCGCGACGGTCGGCACCTCACCGCGGAGGTAGACGTCGCCGTCGGTGTCGACGGCGTAGGCGACGCCCTGCAGCCGCAGGTTCTTGCGCAGCAGCGTGCGGTAGAACGCCTCGTGGTTCTCGTCCGGGTTGCGGATGACGAAGGCGCTGACGCTCGTCGTCCGGTCGCGCACGAGGACCGACACGACGGTCTTGAGCTTCTTCTCCCCGGGCAGGGTGACGACGTACTCCCCCGGGCGTCCGCCGAGCTCCCAGTCGAGACCGACCGAGCCGAGGTATGCCGTGAGGCGGGCCTCCGCGGCCGCGGCCGGGTTGTCGTCTGCGGGGTCGTCGTCTGCGGGGTTGTCGGTGGGCTCGGCGCTCACGGGATCACCGCCGTCGGGACGCCGACGAGACTCTGACCCTCGTCGATGGGCGACTCGTTGCCGCCATCGGCCCGCTCGCGGATCGCCTGCCGGTAGACCTCGAGGAGCCGGTCGGTGGTCGCGCCCCAGCCGAACTGGGCGGCGTGTGCGACCGCTGCGGAGCCCAGCGCGAGGCGGCGGTCGTCGTCGCGCAGCAGGGACTCGACGGCGTCGGTCCAGTCGGGGGTCGCGTGGCCGTCGACCAGGAAACCCGCGTCACCAACGGCGGTCGGGAGTCCGCCGACGTGGGCGGCGACGACCGGGGTCCCACAGGCCTGGGCCTCGATGGCCACGAGGCCGAAGGACTCGGAGTGGCTCGGGACGAGGACGAGGTCGGCGGCGCGGTACCACTGCGCGAGCACCTGACGGTCGACGGGTGGCACGAAGCGGACGACGTCGTCGATGCCGAGGGTGCGGGCGAGCTCCTCGAGCTCGTGCGGCCGGGTGAGGCCGCTTCCACTGGGTCCGCCGAGCACGGCGACGGTGAGGCGCCTGCGGCGTGACGGGTCCCGGTGCAGCAGCTCGCCCGCGACGCGGAGCAGCACGTCGGGCGCCTTGAGCGGCTGGATGCGCCCGACGAAGAGGAGCAGCTCACCCTCGACCGGCAGGCCGAGGGCCCGGCGCGCCGCACCCCGGTCGCCGGGGGTGAAGGTCGACAGGTCGACCCCGGGTGGGACGACGGACACCTTGGCCGGCGGGGCCGCATAGAGCTCGATGAGCTCACGGGCCTCGTCGTCGGTGTTGGCGATGAGGCGGTCGGCCGCCTCGACGACCTGGACCTCACCGATCTCGCGGCCGCGCGGCTCGGGTGGGTCGCCCTCGGCAAGGTGGAGGTTCTTGACGCGCGCCATGGTGTGCATCGTGTGCACGAGCGCGACCCGCCAGCGGTCGGCGGCGAGCCAGCCGACCTGGCCCGAGAGCCAGTAGTGCGAGTGGACGAGGTCGTAGTGGTCCTCGGGGACCGAGAGCCCGGCCTGCATGATGCCGGCGGAGAAGGCGCACAGCTGGCCCGGCAGGTCCTCCTTGGCGAGACCCTCGTAGGGACCGGCGGTCACGTGCCGCACCCGGACGCCCGGCACGAGGTCGGCCTCGACCGGCGTCGCGCCGGTGGTGCGTCGGGTGAAGATGTCGACCTCGATGCCCCTCGCGGCGAGCTCCTTCGCGGTCTCGGCGACGTAGACGTTGAGACCTCCGGCGTCGCCGGTGCCCGGCTGCTCCAGGGGCGAGGTGTGGACGCTGATCATCGCCACACGTCTCGGATCGGCCGCCATCGGCATCCCTTCGTCCTGCTCGCTGCTCGTCGACATGCTCTTCCTCGACTCAACCACACGCACGATTCGATGTATTCCGCGGTCGCCCGTGACCGGGGAACACATCGAACCGCGGTCGTGCGGCGCTGACTAGGCTGCGGAGGTGCCTCCACGTCAACGCCCCGTCGGCACGGTGACGCGCGGGACGACGAACCCGAACCGGCTGCGGCGCTGCGACCGGTGGATCGCCGGACCGCAGGCGTGGCGACTGCGACGGAGCCCGACGCCCCCGGTCGTGGTCGACCTCGGCTACGGCGCCTCCCCCATCACCGCGGTCGAGCTGCACGACCGACTGCAGCGCGTGCGGGCGGACGTCCGGGTCGTCGGCATCGAGATCGAGCCCGCCCGGGTCGCCGCGGCGAAGCCGCTCGAGCGTGACGGGCTGTCCTTCCGCGTCGGAGGCTTCGAGGTGCCCCTCGACGACGGCGCCCGCCCCACCGTCGTGCGTGCCTTCAACGTGCTGCGGCAGTACGCCGAGGACGAGGTGCCGGCCGCCTGGGCCTTGGTCCGGGAACGTCTCGCCCCGGACGGGCTGCTCGTGGACGGGACGTGCGACGAGATCGGGCGCCGTGCGTCGTGGGTCGCGGTCGACGCGACCGGTCCCGTCAGCCTGACCATCTCGGTGCGGATGGGCGGCCTCGACCGTCCCTCCGACGTCGCCGAGCGCCTGCCCAAGTCGCTCATCCACCGCAACGTGCCGGGCGAACCGGTCCATGCGTTCCTCGCCGACCTCGACCGCGCCTGGGCCCGCAGCGCCCCCCAGTCCTCCTGGGGTGCGCGCCAGCGCTTCCTCGCCGCCGTGGCCGAGGTACGCGAGAGGTGGCCGTTGCTCGACGGTCCCGCACGCTGGCGGCTCGGCGAGCTCACCGTCGACTGGGCGGCGGTGGCGCCGCTCCCCCGCTGAGCTGCCCATCCCGATCAGCCGCTCAGGTTTGGGCCGCCTTGTCCCGCTCTGTTCCCCCACTCGGCACTCACAGGTAGCGCCGCCGTCGACGAGCTCGACGGCGGCGTAGCATCGGCACCATGTCGCACGGCGGCACGGCCGCGTGGGGGCGAGGCCATGCGGTGAGTTTCTACACGCTCGACAGTGAGGGTTTCGGCGCCGTCGCGCGATTCGTCGCGGACGGGTGGGACCAGGACGAGTGTGTCGTCGTCGTGGCCACGGCAGCCCACCGGGCCGCCGTGGAGGCGCTCCTGCTCGAGCTCGGGCACGACCCCGCCGCGCGAGTGGCGGCCGGACGCTACCTGACCCTCGACGCCGAGCAGACCCTGTCCGAGCTCTTCGTCGACGGCCACCTGGACCCCGACCTGTTCATGCGGCGGGTCGGCGAGGTCGTCAGCGAGGCCTCCGGCGCCGGCCGCCCGATCCGGGGGTTCGGCGAGATGGTCGCCGTGCTCTGGCAGCGCGGGCAGATCGAGGAGGCCATCGACCTCGAGCTGCTCTGGAACGAGCTGCTGCGCGAGTACGACTTCTCGCTGCTCTGCGCCTACCCCACGGGCGCCTTCGACCACGCCGAGCTCGTCGACGTGCGGCGGGTGTGCGACCTGCACACCGACCTGATGCCGGTGGGCGCAGCGACCTCGACCGACGGGGCCCGGCTGGCTGCCGGCCACGCCTGCTCCCGGGTCTACCTGCCGACGGCCGAGTCGGTGCCCGCGGCGCGGCACTTCGTCGTCGACGTGCTGCGGGCGTGGGACCACGACACGCTCACGACCGATGCCGCCCTCATCGTCTCCGAGCTCGCGACCAACGCCCTGACCCACGCCGCCTCCCCGTTCCGTGTCGTCGTCGACCGGCGTCGGGGCGGTCTGCGCATCGGCGTCGAGGACGCGGCCGTCACCCCGCTCAGGCGGCGACCGGCCGCGGTGGACGACGTCAGCGGGCGCGGCGTCGACATCGTCGCGGCCCTGTCGGAGCGGTGGGGCTACAGCCCGGTCCCCGGCGGCAAGGTGGTGTGGGCGGAGCTGACGCTCGACCCGGGCCGGTCACGCGCCGGCTGAGTCAGCCGGCGCCTTGCCCGCCGGTGCCGACCAGCCCCGGGACGCACGTATGCCGCCCGGCGGGCCCGGCGGCATACGTGCTTTCGTGCGTGGTCGTGGTGCGTCCGCGCTCAGCGGACGTAGTCGTCCTCGAGGCGCTCGATGTCGGACTCGTCGAAGTGGCCGAAGCCGACCTCGAGGAGACGACCCGGGTGCTCCCCGGAGTTGCCCATGCGGTGGATCGAGTTGCGCGGGACCCAGACCGTCTCGCCAGGCTGGGCGCTCCAGGTGCGGTCACCCACCGTGACGTCGATCGGCACGTCGAGGATCTGCCACATCTCACCGCGGTGGTCGTGACGCTGGAGGGAGAGCCGGTGGCCGGGCTGCACCGTGATGATCTTGACGGTGACCTGCTCGTTGGAGACGAACTGCTGGAACTCGCCCCACGGCCGCTCGGCGACGAAGATGTCCTCGGTCGGGTTGCGGTTGCCCAGGTCGTACTCGTCCGCGGTGTGACGCGGAGACGAGAAGTTCTGGTGCTGGTGGGCGTCGAGCTCGTGGTCGACGACGGCAGCAGCAGGCTGCTGGTCGGACATGGTTCTCCTATCGGTTGTGAGTGCACCAGTGTGCCGTACGCGGCGCGCCCGGTGTCCCGGGCGGACGCGTGAGGGTCACCACCCGGTGTTGGAGCGGCCTCCGAGACCCCTGACCTGGCGCAGCGCCGGACGCACGTCGGCGAGGTAGACCGCGGCCCCGAGGAACGCGGCCAGACCCAGCAGGCCGATCGGGTTGAAGACCGAGACGGACCCGAGGACCAGGGCCACGCCCGTGATCACGAGCCAGAAGCGCTTGGTGCGCTTGCTCGCGGCGACGTAGGCGTTCTCCGGGTGGCGCAGGGCGTCGACGAAGGCGAAGATCTCGCAACCCAGGGCCACCACTCCGATGACGAGGGTGACGAGGCTCTGGTAACCGGCATAGAGCTGCATGGGTGCAGCGTAACCCGGCGACGTGGGCCCGACCTCTCCCAGCCGGCTCCCAGACTTCTGCCGTCGGGCCGGCCGCGAACGTCCTGGTCAGACGTCCACGACGAGCGTGAAGGGACCGTCGTTGACCAGCGACACCTGCATCATGGCGCCGAAACGGCCCTGCTCGACCTCGATCCCCCGAGCGCGCAGCGCGGCCACGAGGTCGGCGACGATCGGCTCCGCCACCGGCCCCGGTGCGGCCGCACTCCACGACGGGCGGCGGCCCTTGCGGGTGTCGGCGTGGAGCGTGAACTGGCTGACGACGAGGACGGGGGCCCCGGCATCGGTGAGGCTCTCCTCGTCGCGCAGGATCCGCAGCTCGGCGATCTTGCGGGCCATCCGCTCGACCTGCTCGGGACCGTCGTCGTGGGTGACGCCGACGAGCGCCAGCAGTCCGGGGCGGTCGATGGCGCCCACGACCTCGCCGTCCACCTCGACCCTCGCGCTCGTGACGCGCTGGAGCACCGCCCTCACGTCGACCTCACCGTCGTCCCGGCCGCGTCGGCCACCTCGGCCACCTCGGCCGGCTCAGACGCCGACGGCGACGACGGACCCCACGGGCTGGCCGTGGCCGAGCACGGGCTGGTGCTCGAGCACCGCGAGGACGTCCTCGCTGCCGACGCCGATGCGCCGCAGCACGGCGGCCAGCAGGACGCTGCGGGCGCGCGACGTGCCGTCGGCGACCTTGACCGCGATGCCGCGGCCGTCGGGCAGACCCACCGCGTAGACGGCCTCGGCGCCGTCCTTGGCGACGAGGCCGTCGACACCCCGGATCAGGGCGGTGACGTCGCGGTGCGTGCCGCCGAGGTACTCCGGGAAGTCCCGGATGGCCCTGGTGATCTTGGCCTCCGGCCCCTCGGTCGCCGCTGCGAGACGGCCGAACGAGCGGGCGAGGGCGCGCAGGGGCACCGCGTGGATCGGCGCACCGCAGCCGTCGACGGCGACGGCGCTCGGCTCGGCGCCCGTGAGCTCGCGGACGGTCTCGGCCACGGCCACCTGGAGCGGGTGCGCGGGGTCGCGGTAGGTCGCGAGGTCCCACCCGTTGACGACACACGTCGCGAGCATCGAGGCGTGCTTGCCCGAGCAGTTCTGCGCGATCGACTGCCGCGGTCGCCCGCTCGCGATCCACCCGATGCGGGCGGACTCGTCGTAGGGGTAGTCGGGGGTGTTCTGGAGGTCGGCCTCGGTCAGGCCGGCGCCGGCGAGGATCTCGCGCGCACCCTCGACGTGGAAGTCCTCGCCCGAGTGGCTGGCACACGCGAGCGACAGCAGGTGGCCGTCGGTCGCGAGGCCGCTGCGCACCATCGCGAGCGCCTGGAGGGGCTTGCTCGAGCTGCGGGGGAAGACTGCGCCGCTCGAGTCGCCGATCTCCAGCTCGACCGAGCCGTCGGGAGCCGTGACGACGGCCGTCCCGTGGTGCACCGACTCGACGAACCCGTCCCGCACGACGTGCGCGACGATCGGGGCGTCGGCGAGCGCCGCGCTGACGGAGTTGGTGGACGGCGGGGCAAGGTGAACGGACACGTCCCGCAGTATGCCGGAGCGACGCAGCAGGGCCGCCACCCCGGTGGGGGTGGCGGCCCTGTCGTACGGACGGGCGCCCGGGGGGCGCCGGCTCGACGAGTCAGTCCGTCGAGGTGCCGGTCGTGCTCGTGGCCGTCGAGGCCTTCTTGGCGGTCTTCTTGGCCGGCGTGGCCTTCTTCGTCGCGGTCTTGGCCGCGCCCGTGGTCGCGGCCGCCGTCTTGGTGGCCGTCTTCCTGGCCGCCTTCTTGGCCGGCGCGACCTTGCGGGCCACCGTGGCCTGCGGGTCGTCGGTCGTGGCAGAGCTGCGAGCGGCGACCTTGCGGGTCGTCGTGGCCTCGACCTCGTTGGCCTTGCGCGTGGCCGCGGCCTTCTGGGCCGCCGACTTGCGGATCGCCGTCTGGTGGGCGGCGGTGCGCTTGGCCGGGACCGGTGCGGCGGCCGACTCGACGGCCTCGACCGAGGAGGAGACCTGCGAGCCGAGCGTGGAGGCGTCCTTGACGACGACACCCTTGAGGCTCTTGGCGACCTTCTCGCCCTCGCTCACAGCAGCACCGGCGACGCGACGACCACGGGTCACCGTGGCGGTGCCGCGCTCGGCGAGGTCGTAGGCCGTGCGCTCACCGTGGGCGCGGAGGTCGGTCACGACCTTCTCGCCACGGGCCGCGGCGGCGTCGTACTGGTCCTTGGCGTTGCTCGCGATGACGAGACCCTCGTTGAGGACGCGGGCCGGGAGGTCCTGGGCCCGGGTGACGAAGCGCTCGGCATACGTCGTCGCCAGCTTCTGCAGCTCGGTCGTGCGGCCCTGGAGGTCGACGATGCGCTTCTGGAGGTCCTTCTGCATCTGGTCGGCCTCCTTCTTGGCGCCCTTGCGCAGGTCGACACCCTTGGCCTGCTTGCGCGCGACCTCGAGCTGCTCGCCGGCCGTGCGGACCGTGTCGATCGCGATGTTGGCGGCGCCGACGACGGCGTAGAACGGCGTCGGGTCGACCTGGACATCGGGCATACGGTCCTCGACCTGGACCAGCTGGCCGCGCACGTCGGCGACGGCGGCCTCGGCCTGCTTCTGGGCGTCCTTGACAGCCTTGGTGATCTTCTTGCTGAGTGCCATCTCAGTTCTCCTTCTCGTTGAGCTCGGGGGTCGCGGCAGCGGACGTGCTGCGCGACGGGCGCCGGCGCGGTGCTGCCGCCGGGGTACGCGGGGTGCGCGGGGTGCGCGGTGGCCGCGGCGTGGTCTCGGGTGTCGTCTCGTCCTCACCGACGAACGACAGGTAGATGTCGACAAGCACCGCGCGCTGCCGGTCGGTCAGGACCGGGTCGAGCGCGACCGCGGAGAGGACGTCGGGCACGGCGGCAGGGTCGCCGTCGGCGACCCGCTCGTCGAGGATGCCGGCCCGGACGTAGAGCGACTCGGCCGAGACCTGCAGCCCCTTGGCGATCTGCTGCAGGATCTCGGCGCTCGGGCGCTTGAGCCCGCGCTCGATCTGCGACAGGTAGGGATTGGAGACCCCGGCCATCTCGGCGAGCTGCCGCAGCGACAGCTGGGCGCTCTCGCGCTGCTCGCGCAAGTAGGCCCCGAGGTCGGGTAGCGGAAGCTTGCTCATGCCTCCATTGTGCTAACTACAGCAAGCAGAATGCAAACTCTGGACAGCGTGAGACGCCCCACACCGGCTCCCGGCACGCACGAGTGCCCTCCCGACCCGATGGGTCGAGAGGGCACTCTTCCCCGCGCAGGAGCGTGTCAGCGGGTGCGACGGTCCTTGATCGACAGGGCCTCTCGCGCCTCGGTCGTCGTCATCGGCGGGCGCTGCATGACCGTGGCGATCTCGGCGGCCCGGGCCACGAGCTCGCTGTTGTGCGCGACGGGACGACCCTTGGCGTACATGAGGTTGTCCTCCATGCCGACGCGGAGGTGCCCGCCGGCCGAGAGGGCCGCGGCGACGATCGGCAGGTGCGCGCGGCCGATGCCGGTGGCCGACCAGCTCGTCACCTCGGGCGGGAGCATCGCGACGCCGGCGAGCAGCGCCTGCGGCGTGCCCGGCATCGAGCCCGGCACCCCGGTGACGAAGTCGACGTGGACCTTGCCGCCGTAGGGCAGTCCGCACTCGTCGATGAGCCGGCGCAGCGCGTGCACGTGACCGAGCTCGAAGAGCTCGAACTCCGGCACGACCTCCCGCTCCTGGGCCTGCCGGTAGAGGTCGACCATGAAGCCCCACGGGTTGAGGAACACGCCGTCGCCGAAGTTGGTCGTGCCGCACGTCAGCGAGCACGAGTCGGGGTCGGCGTCGAGGACGGTGAGGCGCTTCTCGAGGGGGTCGGTGATGGAGCCGCCGGTCGAGAGCTGGACGACGAGGTCGGTGGCCTCGCGCACGCCGTCGACGGCCTCCTTGAGGAAGCCCGGCTCGAGCGTCGGCTGGTGCTCGCGGTCGCGCACGTGGATGTGGATCAACGCGGCGCCCGCGCGCTCACAGGCGACGGCGGTCTCGACGAGCTCATCCGGCGTCGTGGGCAGGGCCGCGACGTCCGACTTGGCGGTCTCGGCGCCCGTGGGCGCGACGGTGATCAGGGTGCTCGCTGCGGTGCGTGCGGTGCTCATGCCGCACATCCTGCCAGCGGCTGCAGCCGCGTCGGTCAGGGGGCGACGATCGTCGTCTGCGCGGCCGAGAGGTCGTCGACGAGCAGCTCGAGGGTCGGGTCGGTGTTGCGCTTGATGACCGCGAGGGCGATGGGTCCGTCGACGTGGTGGCGCCCGACCGAGGTGACGCGCCCGATGACGCGGTCGCCCGCCCGGACCTCGCTCCCCTGCGCCGGCAGGACGTGACCCGAGCCGTCGAGGTGGAGGAAGACGAGCCGGCGCGGAGGGCGACCGAGGTTGTGGACGCGGGCCACCGTCTCCTGGCCGCGGTAGCAGCCCTTGTGCAGGTGCACCGCGGTGCGCAGCCAGTCGAGCTCGTGGACGATGGTGCGGTGGTCGGTCTCGAGGCCGAGACGCGGACGCCAGGCAGCGATCCGGAGGGCCTCGGCGGCCCACAGACCGGCTAGAGGCCGATCCCCCACGGCCGCAACGAGATCCGATCGCGGGACGATGACCTCTCGCCAGGACCGCTCGGTGCCGGGGTGGTCGTCGACCGGGCCGTATGCCGTCGTGTCGCCGACGAGGTCGGGCCACGGGTCGCGCCAGGCGAGGGGCTCGCCCTCGACGGACTCGCTGTCGTGCGGCTCGCCGAGCACGGCCCAGTCGTCGGTGACGAGCGAGACCTCGACGCGCAGCATGAAGCGCATCCGGTCGAGCCACTCGACGAGGGCCGGGCCGGCACCGGGCTCGGTCGTGATCCATGTCGTCTCGCCGTCGTCGACGACGTGCAGGGAGTGCTCGACGTGGCCCTTGGGGCTGAGGATGAGGGCCTCGCGCGACTGGCGCGGCTCCAGGCCGAGGAGGTGCTGGGTGGTCAGCGAGTGCAGCCAGCTGAGCCGGTCGGGGCCCGTGACGGTGACGACGTCGCGGTGCGAGAGGTCGACGACCGCGAGGCCCTCCTCCAGGAGGCGCTGCTCGCGCATCGGGTCGCCGTGGTGGAGGGCGACGCCGGCCTCGAGCCCCTCGCCCGCCACGGCGCCGGGGCGCGACAGCAGCGGACTCGTCGTCGCCGGTCGGGTGGGCAGCTCCACGTCGCTCATGCTGGTTGGAACGCTCACGGCACACGCCTCATTCCGTTGGTCACTCGACGCGCTTGAGGGTGGCCGACACGTGGCTCTGGAGCTCCTGGCCGACGGCGGCCATGTCCATGACCCAGAGGAGGTTGGACTCGACGAGGCCGTACATCCGCGTCGCGGCGTTGTACTCCTTCGCCCCGGGGGCGCGCAGGACGCCGTCGGTCTTGAGCTGGATCTTGGCCGGCTCGATCTTGCCGTAGTAGAGCTCGAGGATGCCGGTGGGGTGCGCGAGGAGCAGCTCGACCTCACCGTTCTCGAGCGGGCGCCAGAAGCCGGACTCGACGGCCGCGGGGCGCACCTTGGCGCCGTTCTCGGAGTCCAGGATCCAGGCGCGGCTCTCCCACTTGAGGAAGCCTCGCCCGTCGTGGGTGACCTCGACCTCCTGGCCGAAGTGCGCCGACTCGATCGTCGGGTAGCCGACGACGCCGGCGCCCTCCCAGCGTCCGATGAGCCAGGCGAGGGGTCGCAGCGGCTCGGGGATGTCCTGGTCGAGGTTGAACATGCGCCCGATCGTAGCCTGATCCCATGGACTCCCCCGCACGCTCGCTCGTCGTCAAGGTCACCGCCGGCACCGAGGCGCCGGAGCGCCTCTCGCAGGCCTTCACGGTCGCCGCCACGGCCGTCGCGAGCGGCGTCGACGTCTCGCTCTGGCTCACCGGCGAGTCGACGTGGATGGCCGTCCCCGGGCGGGCGGAGGATTTCGAGCTGCCGTATGCCGCCCCGCTCGTCTCGCTGCGTGACGCGGTGATCGAGGGTGGCCGGCTCACCGTCTGCACGCAGTGTGCGGCCCGGCGCGACCTGACGCAGGACCAGCTGGTCGACGGTGCGGTGATCAAGGGCGCGGCCGTCTTCGTCGAGGAGGTCATGGCCCCGGGTGCGCAGGCCCTCGTCTACTGACCCGAGCTTCTGGCCTCTCGACGGTGGGAGGCGGCGGAACGTGGCCTCTCGACGGTTGGGGAGGTGGGGAGTCAGGTGAGGACGGAGAAGAGGTGCACGACGGCACCGACGACGAGCACCGACCCGGCCCCCGCGCCGACCTGTCCCCGGACCGTCAGCATGGCCGGCTGCAGCGCGAGCACCCGGCGGAACGACCACGACACCGTGCCGACGGCAGCACCGATCCCGAGTGCCTCGAGCGCGCCGACCTGCGTGCCGCGGGTCGCGACGGCGACAGCGGCGAGCACCGCGGCCGCGAGGGCCACGAACCCGAGGAACGGCGAGGCGCCCCGGACGCCGGCGAGCAGGTCGGTGACGACGGCCGCCCCGACCGCTGCCATGGCGACGACGGCGACCGCCCGGCCCTTGTCGCTGTTGGCCGCGACGACCGCCGTCGTGCCGGAGGCGATGACGACGAGGCCGCCGAACGACGAGAGCAGCGTCAGGACGAGCCCCTCGCGGCCGGTGCGCCGGACGAGCTGGCCGGAGAAGGCGAGCAGGATGCCGAACGCGACTGCTGCCGGGACCCAGAGCAGGTCCTGGCGCAGGGCACTGAGCACGATCGCCACGGACGCGACGGCGAGCACGACGGTCGTCGCCGTCGGGGTCCAGGACCCGGTGAGCAGAGGCCATCCCCAGGCCACCGCGAGAGCGAGCGCGAGGGTCACGCCCAGCGTGGCGGCATACCCGGTCCCCTGTGCGACGAGGAGCACCACCGCGGCGACGAGGGTCGCTGCGATGCTGACCCACCGGATGCGGTCGGCACCCGCGGGCGACAGCGGTAGGCGGAGCGACCCGGCGGCCACGGAGGCGTCGGGACCGGGCTCGCGGAGGGCCGCGTCGTCCTCAGGCACGGGGGCCATTGTGCATCACCCGCCGGCGAAGGGCGGCAGCACCTCGACGGTCCCGCCGTCGACGACGGGTGCGTCGCGACCTACCTTGCGGCCGTCGAGCAGGAAGGTCGCGACCCGCGCGACCCGCGCGAGGTCGGGGTGGGCGGCGACGGCCGCGCCGACGACCTCCCCGACGGTCGCGCCGGTCCGCACCTCGCTGTCGGTCCCGGCGGCGGCACGCGCCGCAGCCCAGTAGCGCACCGTCACCGTCGCGGCGGAGGCGGCGGCGACCGGGGTCGCAGGAACCGCTCCACCGACCGGTTCGGCCGTGCGCGGCTCGGGTCCACTCGGGGCCATCTCACTCCGTCTCATCGTTGATGCGGTCTCGTCCGTTGGTGACCAGTCTCGCCTATCCTGCATGAGATGGCCCGACTGCTGCTGCTCACCAACGCGCTGGCTCCCAGCGCCGAGGTGCTGCCTGCCCTCGGGCTGCTCAGCCACACGGTGCGGATCCTGCCCGCCGAGGCCACGGCCCTCGTCGACTCACCCGACTGCGACGTCGTCATCATCGATGCGCGACGGGAGCTGGCGAGCGCACGCTCCCTCTGCAGGGTGCTGCGCACGACCGGGATCGGCACCCCCCTGCTGGCCGTCCTCACCGAGGGCGGCCTTGCTGGTCTCACGGCCGAGTGGGGCCTCGACGACGTGCTGCTCGACTCCGCCGGCCCCGCCGAGGTCGACGCGCGCCTGCGCCTCGCCATGACGAAGGGCCAGGACGACGACGCCGACCTCGACCTGCCGATCACCTCGGGCGAGCTCGTCATCGACGAGGCCTCCTACTCCGCGAAGTTCCGTGGCAGCCCGCTCGACCTGACCTACAAGGAGTTCGAGCTCATCAAGTACCTCGCGCAGCACCCGGGGCGCGTCTTCACCCGCGCCCAGCTGCTCCAGGAGGTCTGGGGCTACGACTACTACGGCGGCACGCGCACCGTCGACGTGCACGTGCGTCGCCTCCGCGCCAAGCTCGGGCCCGACCACGAGGCCCTCATCGGCACGGTCCGCAACGTGGGCTACCGTCTCGTGCCCGACCGGGCCGAGGCCCAGCCGGCCGACGCCTGACCCACTCGCCCGAGCCACGGCACACAGAGGTATGCCGTCCGGCTCGGTGAGCTGGACGGCATACCTCGTGGTGGTGCCGGGTCGGTCCTCGGTCAGCTGCCGGAGATCCGGGTCAGCGGACCCGGCGTGTAGCCGGTGGGGTTGAAGGACGTGAGGTAGTTGGCGAACGCGTCGATGTCGAGACCGCCGTAGTAGACGTTGGTGCCCTTCGTGAAGGTCGGGAAGCCGTCGCCACCGCCCTGCAGGAAGTTGTTCGTCACGATGCGGTAGGACTGGCTGTCGACGAGGGGGCTGCCGTTCAGCGTCACGGCACCGAGGGTCGTGCCGGAGTAGCTGTAGGAGAAGCCCTTCGAGACCTGGAGGATC
This sequence comes from Terrabacter sp. Soil810, assembly GCF_001429645.1. Classification (NCBI taxonomy): domain Bacteria; kingdom Bacillati; phylum Actinomycetota; class Actinomycetes; order Micrococcales; family Intrasporangiaceae; genus Terrabacter; species Terrabacter sp. Soil810. Next base: position 69,200 of record NZ_LMSW01000011.1, on the reverse strand, counting down.
TTCTTGTTGGAGCCGGCGTTGCTGCCGGTCCACTGCTGCCCCAGGATCGCCTTGATCTGCTCACCGGTCAGCGTCATCGACACGAGGTAGTTGTTGAACGGCTGGACCGTGAACGCCTCGTCGTAGGTGACGTCACCGGGCGCCTCGCCGTACGGGGAGGTGGCGTAGGTGAGGTCCGCACGGATGCCGCCCGGGTTCATGAAGGCGATGACCGGCTTGTCGCCGCCGGTGACGACCGACGGGTCGGCGAGCTGGGCGTCGGCGATGAGGTCACCGAGCTGCGACTCACCCCCTGCGTTGGCCCCGGCGCCGCCCTTGAGGACGTCCTGCGTGATGTGGCCGATCACCTTGGAGGCGATGGGGCGGACGAGCTCCTTGTACTGGTTGATGAGCGCCGTCTGCGCGGGGTCCTTCGTGTCGCGCGTGACGATCATGTTCGTGCCCTCGACCGAGCTCCGCACGATGTCCTGGGTGCGCCTGTCGAACTGGAGGTTGGTCTCCGTGAAGAGCCGGCCGAACGACGACGCCGAGGTCACGAGCCGGTCGTTGTCGGCGGGGTCCTTGACGTCACACACGTAGGGCTGGTGGGTGTGACCCGAGACGATCATGTCGATCTCGGGGTCGAGTCCCGCTGCGATCGGCAGGATCGCCGAGTCGCTCTTCAGGCTGCCGCCGCCCTGGCACGTGTAGTCATAGGTCGGGTTGGCCTGGTAGGTCTTCTGGTCGACGGGGCTCGTCCACGGCTCAGAGCTCGGGGTCCCGCCCTGGTGGATCAGCACGACGATGGCCTTGACGCCCTGCGCGTGAAGCACCGGCACGAGCGCGTTGGCGGTCTTCACCTCGTCGGTGAACTCCAGCCCGGCCACGCCGGAGGCGGTGACGATGTTGGGCGTGTCCTTGAGGGTCATGCCGATGAAGCCGATCTTGGCGCCGTTGACGTTCTTGATCGAGTAGGCGGGCAGGATCGTGTTGCCGCTGGCCTTCTCGATGACGTTCGCGGCGAGGATGTCGAAGCTCGCACCGGGGAAGGAGCCGGTCGGGCAGGAGTTCTGGTTGTTCTGGCCGTCGCCGTCGTCGATGCAGCCGCCGTGGGCGAGGCGCTGGATCTCCCTGTAACCCTCGTCGAACTCGTGGTTGCCGACGGAGGTGACGTTGAGGCCGAGCTTGTTCATCGCGAGGATCGTGGGCTCGTCGTGGAAGGCCGCGGACAGCAGCGGCGAGGCGCCCACGATGTCACCCGCGGCGACGGTGAGCGTGTTGCGGTGGCCCTGGCGGGCCTCGGCGAGGTGGGACGCGAGGTACTCGACACCGCCGGCGTCGACCGTGACGTCCACGGGCTCGGCCTTGTTGAGGTCCTTGTCGACGTCGTTGGCGTCCGGCGCGTGGCCGACGACGATGCGCCCGCTCGACCCGGACGGCGCCTCGAGGTTGCCGTGGAAGTCGTTGAACGACAGGAGCTGGATGTCGACCAGCGGGCCTTGCGGGTCGCTCTTCTGGTTGCCGTTGTCGGCAACGGCAGGCGCTGCGAGCGCGGCCGCGGCGCAGAGTCCGGCGACGGCGACTCCGGCGAAGCGGCGGGTGGAACGGGACATGTCTTTCCCCTTGGTCATCGGTGGTGATCGGAGCTCGTGGCATCCACTGCGGAGGCTAGCCGTGGCTGAGTGCCAAATGGGTGTTGTCCGGTAAAAGAGTGGTGACGGTCGCGAGTCCGTGTGCCCCCTGTGGTGGAATCGCCGTATGCCGCCGACCCTCGCCGTGCGCGACGAGCAGCACCCGCTGACCACCCAGGAGGCCACGGCCGTCCTCACCCTTGCGGAGGAGGTCACCCGGCGCGACGGCTCTCCCCCGCTGTCGGAGCAGTTCCGGCTGTCGACCGCCTCGCGCGACGTCGACGGCGTCGATCACGTCCTCGCGCTCGACGAGGCGGGCGGGGTCGTCGGTTACGCCCAGTGGCGCGTCGGGCCCGACGGCGAGCCCCCGTCGGCCGAGCTCGTCGTCGCACCGGACGTGAGGCGGCGCGGCATCGGCCGCTCCCTCGCAGCCGCGCTGCCCGGTGACGTGCGGCTGTGGAGCCACGGCTCCGGGGCGAACGCGTCCGCGGCCGCCTCCTTCGCCGCCGCCCTCGGGCTCGTGCCCGTGCGTTCGCTCCACGTCATGGGCCGCTCGCTCCGCGACGGACCCGCCTGGCCGCCCGCGTCGCTCGACCCGAGGTATGCCGTCCGCTCCTTCGAGCCCGGACGTGACGAGGACGCGTGGCTGGCGCTCAACGCCGCGGCGTTCGCACACCACCCCGAGCAGGGGTCGCTGCGGCGGGCCGACCTCGACCAGCGGATGGCGGAGCCGTGGTGGGACCCGGCAGGCCTCATCCTCGTCGTCGAGGCCGCCGACCCGGACGTGCTGGCCGCCTCGCACTGGACGAAGGTCGACCCGCCGGGCGGTGAGGTGGGCGAGGTCTACGTCGTGGCGGTCGCACCCGACCGGCAGGGGCAGGGCCTGGGGCGCGCGGTCACGGTGCTGGGCCTCGACCACCTGCGCTCGCTCGGCCTCGACCGCGTCGTGCTGTACGTCGACGAGGACAACGTCGCGGCCGTGCGCACCTACGCCGCCCTCGGCTTCGAGGACGTCGAGGTGCACCGGCAGTTCGCCCGGTCCTCGCCCGCTGTCGGCTGAGACGAGTTCACCCCCGAGTCGCCTTTCGGTGCCACGATGGGCACATGAGCACCGGCAGTCTCACCACCACCGACCTCGACGAGCAGGACGCCGCCTCGACGGAGGTCCGCGACATGAGCTCGGAGGAGGCCGCGAGCGAGGCCGCCGAGGTCAGCTCCTTCACGAGCACGGTGCCCACCCGGCGCATCCCCGCGCGGGCACCCAACGGGCGGTTCGTCGGGGCCGCGGGGCCGAGCGACGACGAGGACGACCTGCCGGCCGACCGCTACCTCGAGCGCGAGCTGTCCTGGCTGCAGTTCAACGAGCGGGTGCTCCAGCTGGCCATGGACCCTGCGGTGCCCCTGCTCGAGCGCACCCGCTTCCTCGCGATCTTCGCCAACAACCTCGACGAGTACTTCATGGTGCGCGTCGCCGGCCTCAAGCGGCGCATCGCGACCGGCCTCGCCGTGCGCACCGCCGCAGGGCTCGAGCCACGTGAGCTGATCGAGCGCATCGCCCGGCTCGCGCACGAGCTGATGCAGCAGCACGCCGGCGTCTTCCAGCACGACGTGCGGCCCTCGCTCGAGGACCAGGGCATCACCATCGTCCGCTGGGACGACCTCGACGAGGACGACCGGGAGCCGCTCCACTACTTCTTCGCGGACCGGGTCTTCCCGGTACTGACGCCGCTCGCCGTCGACCCGGCGCACCCGTTCCCCTACATCTCCGGCCTGTCGCTCAACCTCGCGGTGCTGCTCCAGAACCCCAAGACGGGCAGCGAGCACTTCGCCCGCGTCAAGGTGCCACCGAGCCTGCCGCGCTTCATCCTCGTCGAGGAGGACATCGACGCCGAGGTCGAGCGCAAGCGCTTCGTGCCGCTCGAGGACGTCATCGCGAGCCACCTCGACCAGCTCTTCCCCGGGATGCTCGTGCAGGAGCACTTCAGCTTCCGCGTGACCCGCAACGAGGACCTCGAGGTGGAGGAGGACGACGCCGAGAACCTCCTCACCGCGCTCGAGAAGGAGCTGACCCGCCGCCGGTTCGGGCCGCCGATCCGCCTCGAGGTCGAGGACGACATGGACCCCAAGGTCCTCGACATGCTCGCCCGCGAGCTGCAGATCAGCGACCGCGAGATCTACCGGCTGCCGACCCCGCTCGACCTGCGTGGCCTGTTCACCGTCGCCGACGTCGACCGCAGCGACCTCGAGTTCCCCAAGTTCTTCCCGCGCACGCACCCGGACTTCGCTCCGACCGAGAGCGCCAAGGCCATCGACCTGCTCACGGCCGTTCGGCAGAAGGACGTGCTCGTCCAGCACCCCTACAACTCGTTCTCCACGTCGGTGCAGGCCTTCATCGAGCAGGCCGCGAACGACCCGAAGGTCCTCGCGATCAAGCAGACGCTCTACCGCACCTCCGGCGACTCGCCGATCATCGACGCCCTCATCGACGCCGCCGAGGCCGGCAAGCAGGTCCTCGCCGTCGTGGAGATCAAGGCCCGCTTCGACGAGGTCAACAACATCTCCTGGGCCCGACAGCTCGAGCAGGCCGGCGTCCACGTCGTCTACGGCGTCGTCGGCCTCAAGACGCACGCCAAGCTGTGCCTCGTCGTGCGCCAGGAGTCCGAGGGGCTCGTGCGCTACTGCCACATCGGCACCGGCAACTACAACCCGAAGACGGCTCGCGTCTACGAGGACTTCGGCCTCTTCACGACCGACCCGCAGGTCGGCGAGGACCTCTCTCGCCTCTTCAACCTCCTGTCCGGCTTCGCGCCCCGCAGCAGGTTCAAGCGCCTCCTCGTCGCCCCGAGGTCGGTGCGGTCGGGCCTCATCGACCTCGTCGACGAGGAGATCGACATCCACGAGTCGCGGCACAAGGACGCCCCGGCCGGGCGGATCGTCATCAAGGCCAACTCCATCGTGGACGAGGCGCTCATCGACGCGCTCTACCGGGCGAGCATCGCCGGGGTCCAGGTCGACATCTGGGTGCGCGGCATCTGCGCCTTGCGCCCCGGCGTCGAGGGCCTGTCCGAGAACATCCGCGTGCGCTCGATCCTCGGCCGCTTCCTCGAGCACTCGCGCGTCTTCTGGTTCGACCACGGCGGCGACCCGCAGGTCTACATCGGCAGCGCGGACATGATGCACCGCAACCTCGACCGCCGGGTCGAGGCCCTCGTGCGCATCGTCGAGCCCGGGCACCTCGTCGAGCTCGCCGACCTCATCGACCTCGCCTTCGCCGAGACCACCTCCCGCTGGGACCTCGGCTCCGACGGTCGCTGGGTGCGCCACCACCTGTCCGAGGCCGGCGAGCCTCTCGACGACCTGCAGGAGAAGCTCATCGAGCGCCACGACCGGCGACGCCGCAAGGCCCGCCGCCGCTGAGGCTCACTGCTCGGCGACTCGACGGCCGTCGCGCGCGGCTGCGGTCAGAACGGGCACGGCACTCAGTCGGTCACGGTGTCACCGTGGCGATGGGCTACCCGCCACTGGCCGTGCTCGCGTCGGTACACCTGTGTCGCTCGCAAGGTGTACGTCCGTGGCCGACCGTCGACGGAGGCCGACGTGTGCTCGAGGCCTGCGGTGTAGGCCATGTCGCCCGCCACGTCATGTGCCAGCAGCTCGAACGCGTACGACGTGCAGTCGGAGAACGACCTGCCGAGGGACGCGAACAGCTCGTCGAGCTCACGCTGCCCCTGCGCGCTGCGCCAGGCCCCGAGCACGCTCACGGGCTCACGGCGCGACCACAGCGCCCGTCGGGGCCCGGCGTCACCGTTGTGCAGGGCCAGTTCGGCGTCGTACAGCTCGGTCTTCACCCACGTGAGAAAGTCGTCGTCGTCGCTCATCGTTCCATGATGCGCCGCCCGCGTGCTCGCGCGCCGCGCTTCGGCGACCTCGACGACCTGCTCGGCTGACCGGCATACGGGCAGGTTGGGCCGGTCGGGGCGCCTCGTGGCGCCGCATCAGGCAGACTGGCGCGCGTGGCCTCAGTGATCCCCGCCGCCGGCACGCTGCCCTGGCGGCGTCGCGACGGACGTCTCGAGGTCGCCCTCGTGCACCGGCCGAAGTACGACGACTGGTCCTGGGCCAAGGGCAAGCTCGACCCCGGTGAGCACCCGTGCGTCGCCGCCGCCCGCGAGACGCTGGAGGAGACCGGGCTCGTCGTGCGCCTCGGGGTGCCCCTGCCGTCGGCGGAGTACCCCGTGCTCGACTCCACGGGCGGCCCTGCCACGAAGCAGGTGCACTACTGGACCGCACGCGTCACGGGCGGCACCGGTGTGCTCGAGCACGAGATCGACGAGGTGGCGTGGGTCGACGTCCGTACCGCCCACGACCGCCTCCACTACGCCCGCGACCGCGAGCAGCTGCTCGCCCTCGTCCGCGCCGAGCGTGCCGACGAGCTGCGCACGTGGCCGCTCGCGTTCGTGCGCCATGCCAAGGCGACCCCGCGCGGCAAGTGGGAGGGCGACGACCGGCGACGGCCGCTCGATGCCGTGGGGCGCGCGCAGGCGGCCAGCGTCGCCGCCGTGCTCGGGTCCTACGGCGTGACCCGCGTCGTCTCCTCCTCCTCGGCCCGCTGCGTCTCCACCGTCGAGCCGTATGCCACTGGGCAGGGCCTGCGACTGCGCACCCGTGACGTGCTGTCGGAGGAGGGGTTCGCCGAGAGCCCCGTCGGTGCGGTCGCCCAGGTGCAGCGGCTGCTCGAGCGCGGCGACCCGGCCGCCCTCTGCAGCCACGGTCCCGTGCTGCCGACCCTGCTCGGCCTGCTCCACACCCGGGTGGACCACTCGCCGGAACGCGGCGGCGTCGCGGACGCCCTGCAGGGCGCGGCCGACGAGGACATGCACAAGGGCGAGGTGCTCGTCTGCCACCTCGTCGGACGTGGCGAGGACGCGCGCGTCGTCGACGTCGAGCGCATCGACACCTGAGACCGGACGGGGTCTGCGAGGCTCCCCAATCCTTCATCGTCGGCCGGTCCGGGCCGCGCCGCATCCCGAGCCGGCGCCGCACCCCAAGACGTCGCCCCTCGTTCACCCTGCGTTAACCGCACGTGGACGACTCGTCATCCTGCGCACCTATGTTCGCCGTGGATCAACGTCCAGCAACGTCGCTCGGATCTGCCGAACGACCACCAGGTACACCCCATCGAGAGGGATCACACTCGTGTCTGTTTCGCGTATCAGCGCTCTCGGCGCCATCGCCCTGTCCGGCGCTCTGGCGCTGTCGGCCTGCGCGTCCGAGAACAACGGCGCCGCTCCCGGCGCCGGCTCGACCGCTGCTGGTTCCACCGCCGCCGGTGACTGCTTCAGCGGCGACCTCAAGGCCGAGGGCTCCTCGGCCCAGAAGAACGCCATCGATGAGGCCATCAAGGCGTACCAGACGGCCTGCGCCGACGCCAACATCGACTACCAGCCCACCGGCTCCGGCGCCGGCATCAAGCAGTTCATCGCCAAGCAGGTCGACTTCGCCGGCTCCGACTCGGCCCTCAAGACCGAGCCCAAGGACGGCAAGATCGAGGCCGACGACGCCAAGGCGGCCTGCGGCACCGAGGCCTGGAACCTGCCCATGGTGACCGGCCCCATCGCGATCGCCTACAACGTCAAGGGGGTCGACAAGCTCGTGCTGAACGCCGAGGTGGCCGCGAAGATCTTCGACGGCAAGATCACCACCTGGAACGACCCGGCCATCGCCGCGCTCAACAAGGGCGTCACGCTTCCCGCCACGCCGATCAAGGTCTTCTTCCGCTCCGACGAGTCGGGCACGACCGAGAACTTCACGAAGTACCTCAAGGCCGCCGCTCCCGACGCCTGGTCCTACGAGACCGGCAAGAAGTGGACCGGCAAGGGCGAGGGCAAGGAGAAGTCGGCCGGCGTCGCCACCGCGACAAAGGGCCAGGACGGCGGCATCACGTACGTCGAGCTCTCCTACGCCCAGCAGAACCAGCTGGCGATGGCCCAGATCGACACCGGCTCCGGCCCCGTCGAGCTGACCGCCGAGTCGGCCGGCAAGACGATCGCCACGGCCAAGCAGACCGGCTCCGGCAACAACCTCGCGCTCAAGATCGACTACGCCACCAAGGAGGCCGGGGCCTACCCGATCGTCCTCGTGACCTACGAGATCGTCTGCTCGAAGTACGCCGACGCCGAGACGGGCAAGAAGGTCAAGAGCTTCCTCAAGACCTTCGCCTCGGACGAGGTCCAGAAGGGCCTCGAGGCCAAGGGCTACGCCCCGCTCCCGACCGAGGTCGCGACCAAGGTCCAGGCCGCGGTCGACGCGATCTCCTGACCACCTGACCCGGCCGGAGCGATCCGGCAGGGTCGTCCACGCAGGGGTGGGCGCCGAACCCGGCGTCCGCCCCTGCGCCAGTACGACGCACATCGAAGGAAGAGGCCTCCACGTGTCGACAGTGACGGGTGTGTCCGCCGCGGACCAGACTCCCGGGCCCGACGGGCGCAGACCCTTGCAGGCGGACCACGCGTCCACGGGGCGCGTCGGCGACCGGCTCTTCGGTGGCGCCGCCACGGTCTCGGGTGTCTTCGTCATCGTCCTCGTGACCCTGATCGCCATCTTCCTCATCGTGCAGGCCGTGCCCGCACTGATGGACAACTCGGCGAACTTCTTCACCAGCCGGGTGTGGGCACCCGGCGGCGAGCAGCCCGCCTTCGGCATCCTCGAGTTCCTGTGGACGACCGTGACCGCGTCGGCCATCGCCATGCTGCTCTCGGTGCCGGTCGGCGTGGCCGTGGCCCTCTTCCTCACCCAGTACGCCCCCACCTGGATGCGCCGCCCGGCCGCGAGCCTCGTCGACCTCCTCGCGGCCGTCCCCTCGATCGTCTACGGCCTCTGGGGCCTGATCGCCTTCGCGCCCGTGTTCAAGCCGGTGCAGTCGTTCATCGAGGACAAGCTCGGCTGGTTCCCGCTCTTCGCCCCCACGGGCATCAGCGGCGGGACCATCTGCTTCATCGGCGTCGTCCTGGCCATCATGGTCCTGCCGATCGTCACCGCACTCTCGCGTGAGGTCTTCGACCAGACGCCGACCGCGCACAAGGAGGGCGCGCTGGCGCTGGGCGCGACCCAGTGGGAGATGATCCGCACGTCCGTCCTGCCCTTCGGGCGACCCGGCGTCATCTCCGCCTCGATGCTCGCCCTCGGCCGGGCGCTCGGCGAGACCATCGCCGTCACGTTCCTCGTCTCGGCCCTCGCCGACGGCAACCCGTGGTCCTGGTCGCTCTTCAACGGCGGTGAGACCTTCGCCTCGAAGATCGCGAACAACGCCTCGGAGTTCAGCAACCCCAACAAGACCGGCGCCTACATCGCGGCCGGCCTCGTCCTGTTCGTGCTGACCTTCGTCGTCAACAGCATCGCCCGCGTGGTCATCGAGCGCAGGAAGGCCTTCACCGAATGAGCACCGCCACCGACCGCCGCCTCCCCGACGACCGCGTCCCCGACGACCAGGTCGCCTCCGGGGACACCTCGACACCGCCCGGTGGCCGATCGGGTCGCGACGCGCTGTCCGAGATGAGCAACCCCCACCGGGCTCGCGCGGTCAAGGACGTCGTGGCCCGCGTCGTCATGTGGGCCGCCTTCTTCCTCGCCGTCGTGCCGCTCGTGTGGATCCTCGGCACCGTGATCGGCAAGGGCTTCCACATGCTCACGACGTCGACCTGGTGGACCGGCAACCAGCGCAACGTCAACTCCGACGACTTCGGTGGCGGCGCTCGTCACGCCATCGAGGGCACGCTGCAGATGGTCGGCATCACCGCGCTCATCGCGGTGCCCATCGGCATCCTCACCGCCGTCTACCTCGTCGAGTACGGCCGCGGGCACCTGGCCCGGGTGATCAGCTTCACCGTCGACATCCTCTCGGGCGTCCCGTCCATCGTCGCCGCGCTGTTCATCTACGCGATCTGGGTGACGGCCTTCGGCTTCAGCCGCTCGGGGTTCGCGGCGGCCCTCGCCCTCGTGCTGCTCATGATCCCCGTCATCGTCCGTTCGACGGAGGAGATGCTCAAGCTCGTGCCCAACGAGCTGCGCGAGGCCTCGTACGCGCTCGGGGTGCCGAAGTGGGCGACCGTCGTCAAGATCGTCCTGCGCACCGCGTTCTCGGGCATCGTGACCGGCGTGCTCCTCGGCATCGCCCGCGTCATGGGTGAGACGGCGCCGCTGCTGATCCTCGCGCCGTACACCAAGAACTTCCAGCGTGACCTGTTCAACGGCAACTTCCCGACGCTGCCGATGATGATCAACCAGGACCGCGGCGACTTCGCGCTCGCGACCGCCGCCGAACGGATGTGGGGCGCGGCGCTCACGCTGATCCTGCTCGTGCTCCTCCTCAACGTCATCGGCCGCGTCATTGCGCACTTCGGCGCCGTCAAGAAGTAAGAGAAAGCGATACCTGAACGATGGCAAAGCGAATCGACGTCAGCGACCTCAACGTCTACTACGGCGGCTTCAAGGCCGTGGAAGGTGTCTCGATGACGGTCGAGCCCCGGTCCGTCACGGCCTTCATCGGCCCGTCGGGCTGCGGCAAGTCGACCTTCCTGCGCACCCTCAACCGGATGCACGAGGTGATCCCCGGCGGGCGCGTCGAGGGCAAGGTCATGCTCGACGACCAGGACCTCTACGCGGCCTCGATGGACCCCGTGACCGTGCGCCGCACCGTCGGCATGGTCTTCCAGCGGCCCAACCCCTTCCCGACGATGTCGATCTACGACAACGTCGCGGCCGGGCTGCGGCTCAACGGCGTCAAGAACAAGAAGACCCTCGACGGCATCGTCGAGCAGTCGCTCAAGGGCGCGAACCTCTGGACCGAGGTCAAGGACCGCCTGAGCAAGCCGGGCGCCGGGCTCTCCGGTGGCCAGCAGCAGCGGCTCTGCATCGCCCGGGCCATCGCCGTGCAGCCGCAGGTGCTGCTCATGGACGAGCCGTGCTCGGCGCTCGACCCGATCTCGACGCTGGCGATCGAGGACCTCATCAACGAGCTCAAGAACGACTTCACGATCGTGATCGTCACCCACAACATGCAGCAGGCGGCGCGCGTCTCCGACCGCACGGCCTTCTTCAACCTCAAGGCCACCGGCGAGCCGGGTCGGCTGGTCGAGGTCGACGACACGACGCGGATCTTCAACAACCCGACCGAGCAGGCCACCGAGGACTACATCTCCGGCCGCTTCGGCTGAGCCACGAGGCCGCTCGGGCCGACGGCCCGCGGCCACGGACGACAGTGCCCACTCGACCTCGACGGTCGGGTGGGCACTGGTCGTATGCCGGTGGCGCGGTCAGCGGAAGATGGCGGTCACGTACCAGGCGGCGACGGCGACGAGGCCGGCGCCGGGGAAGGTGAGCACCCACGCGCCGACGATGTTGCCGGCCACGCTCCAGCGCACCGCCGAGAGCCGCTTGGTCGCGCCGACGCCCATGATCGCCGAGGTGATCGTGTGCGTCGTCGAGATGGGGGCCCCGAGCGCGAGGCCGGCGACGTAGAGGATCGACGCCGCCGTGGTCTCGGCCGCGAAGCCCTGCGGGGGCGTGAGGTCGATGATCCGCCGACCCAGCGTGCGCATGATGCGCCACCCACCGGCATACGTGCCCGCGGAGATCACGAGGGCCGAGAGCACGAGGACCCAGATCGGGACGGTGGTGCTGTTGTGGTAGCCAGAGATGTTGAGGGCGAGCAGCACGACACCGGCGGTCTTGGCGGCGTCCTGAAGGCCGTGGCCGAAGGCCATCGCGGCAGCGGACGCGGTCTGCGCCAGGCGGAAGCCGCGCGTGACCCGGCCCGGGTTGGCGTTGCGGAAGATCCAGAAGATGGCCGTCATGAAGAGGTAGCCGACGACGAGCCCGATGAGTGGTGAGGCGATCATCGGGATGATGACCTTCTCCCAGATGACGGCCCACTTCACGGCGACGCCGGCCACGAGCGCGGCGCCAGCGAGACCGCCGATGAGGGCGTGAGACGAGGACGAGGGCAGGCCGAACCACCAGGTCAGCAGGTTCCAGCCGATGGCGCCGATGAGGGCTGCGGCGACGAGCCAGAGCCCGTCGACGCCCTCGGGCTGCTCGATGATGCCAGAGCCGATGGTCGCGGCCACCTTGGAGCCGAAGAAGGCCCCGAAGAGGTTGGCGATGGCTGCCATGGCGAGCGCGACGCGAGGTGTCAGGGCACGGGTCGAGACCGAGGTCGCGATCGCGTTGGCCGCGTCGTGGAAGCCGTTGGTGTAGTTGAAGCCCATGGCCAGCGCGATGACCGCACCGACCCCGAGGACGGGGATGGTTGTGTCCATCAGCGGGTCAGGACTCCTTGACCGCGATGCCCTCGACCACGTGGGCGACCTTCTCGAACGCGTCGGCGGCGTTCTCGAAGCCGTCGACGATGGCCTTGACCTTGATCACGTTGACCGGGTCGGGCGAGTTGTTGAAGAGAGCGGCCACCATCTTGCGGTGGAGGGAGTCGGCCTGGTTCTCGAGACGGTTGATCTCGATCCAGTAGCTCTTGAGGTCCTTCAGCGAGCGCAGCCGCGGCATGGCCTCGGCGGTCACCTCGGCCATCCGGGCGAGGATCTCGAACTGCTCGGCAAGACCCTCGGGGATCTCGCCCATGCGGTAGAGCACGATGAGGTCGGCGGTCTCCTCGATGTAGTCCATGCAGTCGTCGAGCGACGCGGCGAGGTTGTGGATGTCCTCGCGGTCGAAGGGCGTGATGAACGAGCTGTTGACCTTGTTGATGAGCTCGTGCGTCGCGTCGTCGGCGGCGTGCTCGAGGTCCTTGAGCCGGTCAGCCACCGCCTGCCGCTTCGAGGGTTCGACCTCGAGGAACCGGGTCAGCTCCCGGGTCGCCTCGACGAGGAGTTGGGCGGAGGAGGTGAAGAGGGAGAAAAAGCTCGTGTCCTGGGGTGTGAGGCGAAAACCCACGGGGGCGCTCCGGTCGATCGAGGTCTGGTCCGGGAAGATGCTACGGCGTCTGAGTCACTCCGGCGCAACCCGGCGTCAATCCGGCGTTCACGCCGGACCGACCGGGCGGCTCGGGAGCTGCGTGCAGGAAGGCGCCCACAGCACCCGGTTCGGCGTGCGGACGGGAACGGGTCACTCGGCCGGGTCGGCGAGCGACGGCCCGGAGGCCCGTGAGCCGTCGGTGCTGGGGATCTCAGGGGAGGAGGCGTCGGCGGCTGCCGCGGGCCCGGCCGCTGGGTCGCCGGGGTCCTCACCCGGTATGCCGAGCAGCTCGTCGACCTCGTCGGGCGTGAAGTGGCGCGGGCTGGAGGACGCCGCCACCACGAGGTCGCTCACGAGCTCGATCTCGTCGGCGAGTGCGACATCGAGCAGGTCTCCGGACCGCTCCTCCTCGGGCGTCATGGGTCCAATCTAGGTGCCGACCCCGGGGCCCGTGGGGGGAAGCCCCAAACGAGATGAGGGCGTGGCGCGTGCTATCGGGGTGGGCCGTGAACGACCGTGACGTGACGGCGACCGAGGTTGCGTCGGGTCGGGAGCGCCTCTCGGCACTGGGCCGCTCGTAGCGGCTGAATTTGGGACCCGGGGCTACCACGACCCGACGCGCGTCCAAGAATAAAGCCGTCCGAACGGATCACCAAAGACGCGCTGACGCAAGCCCCGACGACTACGAGCCGCCTCAGTCCAGCGCGTCGGCCCGCCACAGGCGCGCGCACACGGTGAGGTCCTCGGCCATGACGAGGACGTTGGCGGCCTGCTCGGCGGACTCGTCGCCCGACGAGATGTCGGCACGGCCGGCCGAGACGACGCGGCAGAACGCCGAGGCCCGCTCGAGGGCGACGGCGAGGTCGCCCTCGAACACACCGCGCAGCACCTCGTCGATGACCCGCCCCATCTCCTGGGGCCCCGGCGGCTCGGCCGCACCGGCGACGGCGTGGTTGGGGCCGGTGAAACGGATGCCGGCGGCATACTCCCGGCTCGCCTCCTCAGGCGCCCGCTGCACCCACTCACGCAGCACGTAAAGACGCCAGAGCGCTCCCGGGAGCGACCGGGCGGGGCGCTGTGACCACAGCTCGGCGAGCGTCGACAGGCCGATGTCGTCGACGAGCGCGACGAGCTTCTGCGTCACGGCCGGGTCGGACGCCGCACGTCCGGCGTGGACGAGCGCGAGGGCCGTCTCGTGCGCGACGTGGATCTGCTCCGTCGGGTCGTAGGCGGGACCGTGCGCCTCGAGGGCGGCCTCGCTGAAGAAGGCGGGCCGCCTCGGGGCGTGGTGGTCGCTCTCACTCATCCCCGCAGGCTAACCCCCGGCGCCCACGCCAGGCTCGTCCCGGCGGGCTCCTACACCGGCTGGAGGCGCTCGGCACGACGCTGCCCTCGTGGGCGACGACCGGCCGGCGCTGACTCGCGTCAGCTGACGGCCCCCGGGGGCGTGCCGTCCGCCGGGCCGACGAGGACGACGTGGAGGGTACGGGGTCCGTGGACACCCTCGACGCGGCTCAGCTCGATGTCGCTCGTCGCCGACGGGCCGCTGATCCACGTCGTCGGACGCGCCGGGTCGAGACGTCGCACGGCAGCCGGGACGTCGTCGACGACCTGGTCGGCGCGGACGACGCACACGTGCACGTCGGGCACGAGCGTCAGCACCCGTCGCCCCTCCCCCGGCCCGTGCGAGAGCACGATCGTCCCGGTCGTCGCGATCGCGACGGTCGCCGTCGTGACCACGGCCGTGGTCGCGTCGAGCTCCGCGGACGACAGGCCGGCGTCGGGGACCGCGCCGGGGACGGCATACGGCATCCCGTCGGGGACGACGACGGTGGCACGTTCGGGCAGGGCCGCGGCGATGGCCGCGGCGACGCCCTCGGGCGGGCACCGCACGACGGTGGCGCGGTAGTCGGCGACCCGCGCGGCGAACAGGTCGACGTCGCCCTCCCGCTCGGGCCGGTCGAGCGGTGGGACCTCGACCGGGCGACGCGCGGTGGCGACGGCACCCCGGACGGCCGCGAGGATCTCGTCGCGCGCACTCATCGGGTGCCTCCGTCCGTGCGCTTCCACCAGGCCCGGAAGGACTCCCGAGGCGGAACCGGGAGGTCGCGCGCGTCGGTCCAGGCGGCACCGGGACCGGGGAGGCGACCGACCAGGCGGCGGCCACCGGCACGACGGCCGCGACGGGTCAGGGAGGAGAGGGCGTCGAGAGCACGGCCCGCGAGGCCGGACGCCTGCTCGGCGGCCGCGAGCCGGCCGCCCGACCCGAAGGCGGCGGCCGCGGCTCGCATGGCGAGCGCCTCGGGCTTGGGGACCCCCGACCGGTGGGCGTCGACGACCTGGGCGCGCAGGTCGACGAGGACGCTCGGGATGTCGATGCGCACGGGGCAGGCCTCGAAGCACGCCCCGCACAGCGACGACGCGTACGGCAGCGAGTCGGTCTGCTCGTCGTGGCCGACGCCCTTGAGGAGCGGGTTGAGGATGGCGCCGATGGGCCCCGGGTAGACCGAGCCGTACGCGTGCCCGCCGGTTCGCTCGTAGACCGGGCACACGTTGAGGCAGGCCGAGCACCGGATGCACCTCAGGGCCTGCCGGCCGACCTCGTCGGCGAGCGCGCGGGTGCGGCCATTGTCGAGGAGGACGACGTGCACCTCCTGCGGGCCGTCGCCCGGAGTCACGCCTGACCACGTCGAGGTGTAAGGGTTCATCCGCTCACCCGTCGACGAGCGCGGCAGCAGGGTGAGGAAGACGTCGAGGTCGGTCCACGTCGGCACCGCCTTCTCGATGCCGACGACCGACACGAGGACCTCGGGGAGGGTCAGGCACATGCGGCCGTTGCCCTCGGACTCGACGACGACGAGGGTGCCGGAGTCCGCGACGGCGAAGTTGGCGCCACTGACCCCGACCTTGGCGCGGAGGAACTTCTCGCGCAGGTGGAGGCGGGCCGCCTCGGCCAGGCGCACCGGGTCGTCGGTGAGGTCGGCCGGAGCGGGGCGGCCGACGCGCGCCATCTCCCGCTCGAAGATGGCGCGGATCTCGGCGCGGTTGCGGTGGATGGCGGGCACGAGGATGTGGCTCGGGAGGTCGTCGCCGAGCTGGACGATGAGCTCGGCGAGGTCGGTCTCCCACGCCGAGATGCCCTGCGCCGCAAGGTGTTCGTTGAGCTCGACCTCCTGCGTCGCCATCGACTTGACCTTGACCACCTCGTCGACGCCGTGGGCCCGGGCGACCTGCGCCACGACCTCCGACGCCTCCTCCGCGGTGCGCGCCCAGTGCACGACGGCGCCGCGCGCGGTGAGCGACTCCTCGAGCCGGACGAGGTGCTCGTCCAGGTGGAGCAGGACGTCGTCCTTGATCGCGGCGGCACGGAGCCGGAGCGCCTCCCAGTCGTCGACCTCGGCGACGACGGCGGCTCGCTTGGCGCGGATGGTCGTCGTCGCGTGGGCGAGGTTGGCACGCAGCTGCGTGTCCGCGAGGGCGGCACGAGCGGCAGTGGGGAACGGCGGCATACCGACGAAGGTGCGGCTCATCGGGCGGCCCCGGCGCGTGTCGCGCCCTCGGTCGACGCCAGCACCTCGGCGAGGTGCATCACGCGGACCCCGGCCCGCTGGCGCGTCAGCAGGCCACCGATGTGCATGAGGCACGAGCTGTCGCCGGCGACGAGCACCTCGGCCCCGGACTCGCGCACGTGCCGAGCCTTGTCGGCGCCCATCGCGACGGAGGTGTCGGCGTTCTTCAGTGCGAAGGTGCCGCCGAAGCCGCAGCACTCCTCGGCCCGCGGGAGGTCGAGCAGCCGGAGGCCCCGGACCGCACGGAGGAGCCGCTCGGGACGGTCGCCGACGCCCAGCATCCGCAGCGAGTGGCACGTCGGGTGGTAGGTGACGGCGTGCGGGAAGGACGCCCCCACGTCCTCGACGCCGAGGACGTCGACGAGGAACTCGGACAGCTCGTGCACCCGCGGGGAGATCTCGGCGACCGCGGTCGCGAGGCCGGGGTCACCGGAGCGTCGCGCGACGATCGAGTGCTGGTGGCGCGCGGATCCGGCGCACGACCCCGACGGCGTGACGACGGCGTCGTAGCCCTCGAAGGCCCGCACGAAGCTGCGGACGACCGGCACGGCCTCGTCGAGGTAGCCGGTGTTGACCATCGGCTGACCGCAACAGGTCTGAGCGGCGGGGAACTCGACGTCGACGCCCAGCCGGCGCAGCAGCGTCACCACGGCCTTGCCGGCATCCGGGAACATCGCGTCGTTGAGGCAGGTCACCATCAACGCCACACGCATACGAACACCCTCGCACAGCGGAGCTCGCCGTCGTCGGTGGACGAGCGATCGACGAGCGGGTGGACGATGGTGGGGACGTCCGCGCCACCGCCGGTGCGGATCCCGGACGGTGGAGGTCGCCATGAGCGTCAAGGTCGAGCTGTCGGAGCTGGGCGAGGCGATGGGGCGCCACGACTACGCGTTCCTCGTGTGTCTCGGGGAGGAACGGCCGCACGTGCTCGGCGTCCGGCCGAGGCTCGACGGCGACCGGCTGGTCGTCGACCGGATCGGCGCGACCGCGACCCGGCTCGTCGGGGATCGCGGCGGCGTGACGCTCGTGTTCCCGCCCCGGGAGGCCGGCGACCGGTCGCTGATCGTCGACGGCACCGTGGCGCAGGTCGGAGACGGCGAGCTCGTGGTCACCCCCGTGGGAGCGGTGCTGCACCGCCCTGCGTGAGGGCGCGCGGGCCCGGATCGGCCGGGCTCGACTGTCCAGCCCTTGTGCAATGTTGAGACTTTGTCTAGGGTCCTCCTGTCGGTCAAGAAGGTGCCGCCACCCACATCCCTGGATGGAGCAGACATGACCGACCCCTCGCGCGGTCCCCGCAAGGACGCCCGCACCCGTGAGCTCATCACCGCCTTCCGCACCTCGGACTCCGAGACGGAGAGGGCGCAGGCACTCGAGACGGTGACCCGGCTGCACATGCCACTGGCCCGGTCGCTCGCCCACCGCTACTCCGGCAAGGGTCTCGACCGCGAAGACCTCGAGCAGGTCGCCTTTCTGGCTCTGCTCAAGGCGATTCGGCGTTTCGACCTGTCCCACGAGACGGAGTTCGGCGCCTACGCGACGCCCACCATCACCGGCGAGCTGCGCCGCCACTTCCGCGACCACGGGTGGCTCGTCCGTCCCCCGCGCGGCCTGCAGGAGCGGCGCCAGCTCGTCACCGACGCGCGCACCCGCCTCGAGCAGACTCTGGGCCACGAGCCCACGCAGGCCGACCTGGCCGCGTCGCTCGAGCTGACGCTCGAGCAGGTCAAGGAGGCGCAGGTCGCCTCGACGAACCTTCGGCCGGCGTCGCTCGACGCGGCCACGACGGAGGGCGGGCGCCCTGTCCTCGACCTCGTCGACGCCCGCGCCGAGCACCAGTCCGACCCCGGCCTCGACGACGGCATCGTCGTCCGGACGGCGCTCAAGCGACTGCCCCCACGTGAGCAGGAGATCGTCGAGCTGCGCTTCGCGCACGACATGACGCAGGCCGAGATCGCCCAGACGATGGGCCTGAGCGCCATGCAGGTCAGCCGCCTGTTGCGCCGGGTGCTCGCCGAGCTGCGCACCCACCTCGAGACCGAGGAGCTCATGAGCGCCTGACCGCGCTCCCTCAGTGCGCCCGGACCCGGGCGAGACCCGCACCGCCGACGACGGCGGCGCGGGTCTCGTCGTCCGACGACCTTCGGACGCCGCCCTCACGAGGCGGACGTCGACCGTCCGGGACCCTGCCTACGGTCGGTCCATGAGCACCGAACCGATGACGAACCAGACCCCGTGGGAGCCACCGCTCGCCGGCACCGACGTCGAGCAGCTCGTGGGCTCCCTCGAGCGGATGCGAGCGACCTTCCGCTGGAAGGCCGACGACCTCGACGGCGCCGGCCTGCGGACCCGCGTCGGAGCCTCGAGCCTCACCCTCGGCGGCCTCCTCAAGCACCTCGCCGCGAACGAGGACTACATCTTCACGCACAAGCTGCGCGGCGAGCCCATGGGCGCCCCGTGGGACGCGACCGGCTGGGACGGCAGCGACGACTGGGACTTCGAGTCGGCCGCTCAGGACTCCGCCGAGAGCCTTTACGACCTCTACGACGGAGCCGTGCAGCGATCACGCACCCGGCTCCGCGCAGCGCTCGACGCGGGCGACCTCGACCAGCCCGTTCACGCCTCGATGCCCGACGGCCGGCACGCCAACCTGCGTCGCCTCGTGTCCGACTTCGTCGAGGAGTACTCCCGTCACACCGGTCACGCCGACCTGTTGCGCGAGGCCGTCGACGGACGCGTGGGTGAGGACCCGCCCGACGGCTGGACCCCCAGGTCCGGTCACTTCACCTTCGCCTGACGTCAGCCGGGCCGCCCAGCGAGCGACCCGGCAGACGCCATCGGGGTGACGGCGACGGCGTCAGTGCTGGTACGTGCCGTGGACGACGGCGCGGCCGAGCGACTTGAAGGCGAGGTTGAACGACACGACCGCCGGAGACACCGAGTCGTCGACGCCGAGTGTCGGCTCCGACACGGCGTGGACGACGAAGAAGTAGCGGTGCGGCATGTCGCCCTTCGGGGGCGCGGCACCCACGAAACCCTTCTCACCGCCGTCGTTGCGCACGTGGAAAGCCTTGCCCGGCAAGGCTCCCGAGGCTGCGCCGGTCTCGAGCGACGTCACGTCGGCAGGCACGTCGACGAGCACCCAGTGCCAGAAGCCCGACGGCGTCGGGGCGTCGGGGTCGAAGCAGGTCACGACGTAGCTCTGCGTCCCCTCGGGCGCACCGCTCCACGACAGCTGCGGGCTGGTGTTGCCCGCGGCCGCCACCTGGTCGTCCCCGAGCGGCGCCCCGTCGGTGACGTCGGCGCTCGTCACCGTGAAGGACGGCACCGGCGGAAGCAGGTCGTAGGGGTTGGGGGCGACCGGTCGGTCCAGGCTCATGCGGTCCTCCTGCGAGTCGTTGACGTCTGCACCCTACCCACCGAGTGCGTATGCCGTCCCGGGCCGAGAGCGCGTCCCCGACCCTCGCCTTCCCCGCCATCTCACCCCGCGGGGGTGACGCCCGAGCGGGGTGTCGTGCGCGCACAATCGGCCATGAGACGCATTCCTGCCTTGGCCAGCGCGCTTGCCACCCTGGCCGTGATCTCGGTCCTCGCCGCGTGCTCCGGCAGCGGGTCAGTCAACCTGCCGACGACGCTGCCGAGCGTCGAGCGCTCATCGCAGCCGTCCGCCAGCGAACCGGCGGCGAGCGAACCGGCGGCCAGCGAGTCGGCGACGAGCGATCCGGCACTCCCGGCACTGCCGACCCGGACGGTCCCGACCGAGACCCAGACCGTGACGGAGACCGCCACGCAGACGCAGACGCAGACGAAGACCGAGACGCAGACGCAGACGGAGACGAGGACGGCCACGGTGACTCGGACCGAGACCGAGACCGCCACGGTGACCGAGACACCGTCCGAGAGCCCGACGCCGACACCGACCTCGACCGAGGTCGCAGCGGCGCCCACGTCCGACGAGGGGACGACGTGGTGGCCGTGGCTGCTGCTCCTGCTCATCCTGCTCGGCGCGCTCACCTGGTTCCTGATCCGGCGTCGCCAGGCACAGGCTGAGCTCCAGGCCTGGGACGACCGTCTGCTCGCCGCCGAGCGGGAGGCGTCCTGGGTCGAGGACTCTCTCACCACCCAGGTCCTGGAGCGGCCCAGCGCCGCAGAGGCGCTGCCGATCTGGACGGCCGCCCAGCCCCGCCTGCTCGAGATCGACGAGGCCTTCCACGCTCTGGCCACCGAGGCGCCGGACGGGGCACGCGCCGAGCGGGTCACCGACGTTCGCGGTCTCCTGCGTGGCCTGGTGGAGGCTGTCGGGGCCGACCTCGCGACGGCCCCGACTGCCGACCCCGACCAGTTCCGGGCCCGTCGAGCGGTGATCGACTCGGCCCGGCGCGACCTGCGCGCCACCCTCGGTCCCGTCGAGAGCCCGGCCGCCGCGGCGGACTCGGACCGGCCGGACGCCGGCGTCTGACGCGCTCCCGCGGCTCGGACGACATCGAGCCGCGGGACCCCCTGGGCGTGGACGTCCCACGTCCGACCCGGTCCCTCGTTACGCTGAAGGTCACGAAACGTGACAAAGCAGACAGGGGTCCTGATGCGCAAGGAGCGAGAGGCGCACGGCACCGGCAGGGTGCGGCGCGGGCACACGCACGATGCCATGGTCTCGGCGGCTCCGGAGTCCGCTGCCGAGCAGACGCCGCCCGTCCCGTCCGGCTTCCCGGTCTTCGCCGTCCGGGAGTGGGCGGCCCGCTACTACGAGCAGGAGCGGCTCGAGCGCGACGCGACGTGGTGGCGCCTCGCCTGGCCGTTCGGTGTGGCGCTCGTGCTCGCGGCCGGAGTCGCCACGGTGGCCCGGCGCTGGCCCGTCCGCGAGTCCGACCTCGCACTCGGCGCGACGGTCGTGCTGGCCGCCGCGGCGGTCGGCGTGACCGTCGGCGGCCTCCTGCGGGTGCGGGCCGTCCGCACCCGACGCGCCGCCGCCACGGCCCGGCCGGCCACCGTCGAGAGCCTCCCGGAGAGCGCCCGAGCGATCGTGCTGGACTCACCGCGCCTGCGCTTCCGCCGACCGACCGACGAGCCGGGCTTCGCCGCGGTCCGTGACGACGTGGCGGCCGCGGCGCCGGTCGGCGAGCTCGCGGCCTCGGTCCTGGTCTGGGCCCTCGTGATGCGCGGCCAGGTCGACGGCACCCTCGAGGACTGGGTGCGTGGCCGCCACCTCTGACCCGCTCCGGCCCGACGCGGCGCCGCCGAGCACGTCCTGACCGGGTCGCCGGTTCTGCCGGGCCGGGCACGATGGCGACCTGGCGGTTCCAGCAGTTGCTCAATGTCTTGTTGACAACATCCCGTTGATGCGGTGCGCTCTGGGGATGCGCGACGATGACTGGGATGGTGCCGCTGCTCTGGACGGTGCTCGCGGGGTCGTAGGAGCCGCTGGTGGCGCCGGTCTGGGTTCTCGACCGTGGCAGACCTCGGGGCAGCCTCCCTCCGACGGGGACCTGGTGCGGTTCGCCGTCTGGGCGGCCCGCCACGAGGCCGGCACCGATGTTGCCGTCGTGACCGCGGGGCTGCAGCTGCTCTCCAGCGCCCGAGCGGAGCTGGACCAGGTCGAGGCCGGCCTGCTCTTTGCGGCGCGGACGGCCGGGATGACGTGGCCACAGATCGCGGACGCGCTCGGGCTCGCCTCGGCACAGGCCGCACAGCAGCGGTTGAACCGGGTGCTAGGACGCGTCAGCGATGGCGAGTCAGGTTCATGAGGCGTCTCCGGCGGACCTGGTGATCTGGCTGGAGGCGGCCGACGGGCGATGTGGCGCCAAGGCAGCGCAGCTGGGCCGGTTGCTCCGCACGGGCTTCCACGTTCCGGCCGGGTTCGTCGTCGTCGACGCCCTCGGCGACGACAGCTGGGCAGGAGAGCTCGAAGCGGCCTTGCGCCAGCTGGGTCCGGGGCCGTTCGCCGTGCGTTCCTCCGCGATGTGCGAGGACGGACCCGAAGCGTCCTACGCCGGCCAGCTGGACACCACGTTGGGTGTCACGACGCCGAGGGAGGTCGCCGATGCGCTACGCAGCTGCGCGGCATCGGGCAACACGTTGCGGACCCTCGCCTACGCCACCCGCCGGGGTCACCCACGTCACCCGACCGCCGAGAGCAGTGATCCCCGAACCGTTCCGGCATCCGTACCGGCATCCGTCCCGGTCATCGTGCAGCTCCGCGTCCCCGCCGACGTCTCCGGAGTGCTGTTCACCCGGCACCCGGTCACCGGGGGCGACGCGGTGATCATCGAAGCCGCCCCCGGCTTGGGTGACCAGGTGGTCGAAGGCAGGGTGACGCCGCAACGGTGGGGCGTGAGCGATCACGTCGTCATCGCCCCGGCTCCCGCGCCAGGCTCAGACGGAGAGCTGGTCCTGACCGCGGGGCAGGTGCTGGACATCGCCCGAACCGGACGTCTGGTCGAGGCCGAGCTTGCAGGCCCGCAAGACATCGAGTGGGCCCTGGCCGACGGCGTGCTGTGGGTGCTTCAGGCTCGTCCCATCACCACGACCGCCCTGCTCGGCTCGCCGGCCACCACCGACGCAAGGACGTCCGGCGCTGCCGTCCGACTGTTGGTGCGGGGCACGGGCTCGAGCCCCGGCAGCGCCGCGGGCCCCGCCCGGGTCATCGACGGCCTGGACGACTTCGACCGCTTCCGCCCCGGCGACGTCCTCGTGTGCCGCGCGACCTCACCGGCCTGGACTCCACTTCTGGCTCGGGCAGCAGCGGTGGTCACCGAGGTCGGCGGCATCCTGTCGCACACGGCGATCGTGGCCCGGGAGTTCGGCATCCCAGCGGTCACGGGCGTCGACGACGCGACGACGGCACTGAGCAGCGGAGAGCGAGTGATCGTCGATGGCACTGATGGCTCCGTCTCCACCGTCGTGCACAGCCAAGGCCGACCGATCACCGAGGAGGGGCAGTGACCAGCCCCACCCCGGTCGAGGTCAGGGTGCTGCACGCAGTGCGCGTCCTCGGCTATGCCGACACCGAACGCATCGCCCACCGCGCCGACGTCAGCCCGGACGCCGCACTGCAACCCCTGGGCGAGGCTTGGCGCCGTGGATGGGTCCTGCCCTCGTCGTTCGCCGGTGACGAGGGCTGGTCGCTCACCGAGTCCGGCAAGGCCCACGACGAAGACCTCATGGCCACCGAGCTCGACGAGACCGGTGCCCGAGGTGTCGTCGAGAGTGCCTACCGAGACTTCCTACCGCTCAACGAGGTGGTGACCGGGGCCCTCACGGCGTGGCAGCTGACCGAGATGGGCATCGGCTCCCACCGCGCCACCCTGACGGACACCATCGCGACGCTCGAGACCGCCGCCACGGCCCTGGCCGAGATCGAGCGGCTCCTGACCTCACGTCTCGCACGGTTCTCGGGCTACCACCACAGCTTCCGAACAGCCCTGACCCACGCACGTGCCACGCCGGCCTGGATCGTCGGTACCGACCGTGACTCCTGCCACCGCGTGTGGTTCGAGCTTCACGAGGACCTGATCGCAACGTTGGGCCTCACCCGCTAGCACTCAGGGGACACCCATCGCTTCATGGACAGATCACAGCCCTCGTGATCGGAGGCTTCTAAGCCGTGAACCCTGCCTGCGCTCGCATGTCCCGCCCCACTTCCCCTGGCGGGGCCGCACATCAAGGCGCGTGGGACTGCGGCATACTTGCCGAGGGATGAGATTCGGCCGGTACTTACACCCCTGTTGTTCCGATCGAACTTGCGTGGGGAATTGCATCTGAACTCCCCACCCCCCGGGCCTCTAGCTCAGTCGGTAGAGCATCGGACTTTTAATCCGCCGGTCGTCGGTTCGAGCCCGACGGGGCCCACCACACGTTTACGCAGGTCAGGCACTGTCAGCCCCGTTGGCCTGGCGCGCGACCTGCAGCACTCCGGGGGGTGCTGGGGCGTCGCCTGCATCGGCATCGGTCGGCCGGGGGGCTCGCCGTCGTCCTTCAGAACGTCACCGCCTGACCGGTCCGCCGCCGCGAGACACACCCACGCACGTGCGGGCCGGTTGCACACCGCGCACCGGGTGCGGCTGACCCGGACGTGTGTCGATCGGAGCAGGCGAGCGCATGCCGTCCGCCCCCTCCCCCCGGGCGCACGCCGTCAGGGCAGGGACGCGCCGCCGCACATGACGATGGTCTGACCCGTCACCATGGCACCGGTCGGTTCGAGCAGGAAGCGGGTCAGCGCCGCGACCTCCGACGGCTCGACGAGCCGGCCGAGGGGCGGCACGACCGGTGGCACCGACGCACGGTTGGGGTCGTCGAGCATCGCCGTGCGGGTGGGTCCCGGAGCGACGACGTTGACGGTGATCCCGCGCGGTGCGAGCTCCGCGGCCCACGAACGGGCCATCGCGGCGAGCGCGGCCTTGGTGGCGGCGTACTGGCTCTTGCCGGGCACCCCCGTCATGGTGCGACTGCCGACGAGGACGACGCGACCGCCGGCGACGAGCGACCCGACGAGGCCGCCCACGACGAGCTCCGCGCCGCGCACGTGCACGGCCCACATCCGCTCGCCCTGCTCGGGGCGCAGCTCGCCGACGCCGGCCGAGTACTGCAGGCCGGCGGCGTGGACGATGGCGTCCACGCCGCCGGCCGCGGTCCCACGCACCACACGCACGGCCTCGTCGGCCGAGATCCCGTCGGCCAGGTCGCACGGCACCCACGTGGCGGCGTCCGACAGCGCGCCGCGGGAGCGGCTGAGCCCGAGGACGTGCCACCCGTCACCGACGAGGTCGTGGGCGATGGCGAGACCGATGCCCGAGCTGGCCCCCGTGACGACCGCGCTGCGTGTCGCGCGCTCGGCAGGTGGGGTGGGGGCCGGCCCGGGCCGCGCCGCCGCACTCACCGGGATGGGCTCCGGCGGAGGCGGTCGACGACGTCGGCGGGAAGGTGCACGTGCTTGATGGCGCGTCGGTGGTAGGTGTAGGCGACGTGCAGGTCGCCGTCCGGGCCGGGCAGCACCGAGGGGTAGGACAGCTCGCGGTTGAGACCGTCGCGCGAGTTGTTGGACATGCAGTAGCCGTCGCCGGTCTCGAGGTCGACCTGGACCGGCCACGACCGGCCCTCGTCAGGGCTGAGGCCGAGGGTCATCGGCGCCCGTGGCGCTCCCCAGAACGCCGTGCGGCGACCCGCGGCCTCCGCCTCCTCCGGCGACGGCTCGGCGACGACGGGACCGTCCAGGCCGTCCACGACACCCTCGTCGTCGATCTCGTCGTAGAGCGAGACCCTGCGTTCCGTGGCGTCCAGCGCCGAGCTGCGGTTGAAGACGAGCGCGACCTCTCCCCCACCGGTCGCCACGGCCTGGATCGAGGAGTTGTTGTTGGGCAGCGCGGTCGGGGTGGGGTCGGCCCACGTCAGGCCGTCGTCGGTCGAGGTCGTCTCCCAGACGTGGTCGGCCCACCGGCTGCGGAAACACGCCCAGAGCGAGGAGTCCTCGCGGACGATGACGTTCATGTGCACGCAGCCGAGCGATCCCGGCACCTGCGCCTCGGTCCACGTGTCGCCGCCGTCGTCGCTCCACCACACGCTCGACGTGTCCTCGTTGCCGACCCACTTCTCGCCGGGCACCGTCACGCAGTTGAAGACGGGCAGCAGGATGCGGCCGCTCGCGGTCACCACGGGCGGCTGGCGCACGAAGACGCCGCCGGCGTCCGTGGCGGGCAGCAGCACCGTCGGCGCCGCCCACGTCTGCCCGCCGTCGCGGGACACCCGGCGCCGCACCTCGGACGTGTCCTGGTTGCCGGCGAGCTGGGCCGTGTAGAGCAGCCAGACGGCACCGTCGGGCGCCGTGAAGAGGACCGGGTTCTGCTCCGACCTGGTCGGGTCGTCGCTGAGCGGCACGGGGTCGAGCCACGTGTCCGCGCCGGACGGCATACGCGAGAGGTAGGCGGTGATGTCGCTGACACCCTCCTGGGTGCCACCGAACCACACGCACGCGAGGTCGCCGTTCGGCAGCCACGCGAGGTTGGCCGCGTGGCACTGCACCGTCGGGGTGGGGAGGTATGCCGTGTGGCCGCCTCCGTCGCGCGGGCGCAGGGCGCCGCCGGTCGGGAGCCCCACGGCGGATGCCCCGGCGACGCTCACGACTCGCCCCGCGCCGCCTTGAGGTGGGCCGTCGCGGCCTGCTCGAGGTGGATGAGGTCGGACGAGACGGTCGCGAGCGTGAAGCCCTGGGCGAGGCGCTTGGCCGCGACCTCCCCACTGGGAGTGTGGAACCCGGCCGCGATGCCGGCCGCCTCGGCAGCGGCCAGGATCCGCTCGACGGCGGACTCGAAGGCCTCGTCGACGGCGGTGTCGGACGACGTCGCGCCGCCGACGGCGATGCGCAGGTCGGACGGACCGATGTAGAGCCCGTCGATGCCGGGCGTCGCCGCGATGGCCTCGACGTTCTCGAGCCCCTGGGGCGTCTCGATCATCGCGAGGACGACCGTCGCGTCGTTGGAGTCGGCCGGGTTGGGGCCGATGCGCAGCTGCGACCTCATGGGCCCGTAGGAGCGGATGCCGAGCGGCGGGTACTTCGCGAACGACACCGCGGCGGCCGCGTCCTCGGCGGTGTTGACGAGCGGCACGATGATGCCGGCCGCACCCGAGTCGAGGGCCTGCCCGATGAGGAACGGGTCGTTGGCGCCGACCCGGACCATGCCGACCGACTCGCCACCGGCGTCGACGGCCGTCATGCCCGCAAGGATGCCCTTGTAGTCGAGCAGGCCGTGCTGGGCGTCGAAGCAGACGTAGTCGTAGCCGAGCCGGGCGAGCCGTTCCGTCGACACGGGAGAGTCGATGATGACCCAGTAGCCGAGGATCGTATCGCGGGCCCGGAGCCGCCGCGCGTAGTCGAGCACGCGCTCGCGGCTACGCTCCATCGCCGTGCTCATCGGTTGTACCCCGGCATCGACCCGGCGATCGCCAGGCCTGCCTCGTCGCACGCGGCGACGACGTCGTCGGGGAGCGGACCGGCTTGTGCAGCAGTGATGTTGGCCTCCAGCTGGTGTGGTTTGGATCCCCCGAGCAGCACCGACGAGACGACCGGCTTGCTCAGCAGCCAACGCAGCGACAGCGCGGGGAGGGTGACTCCGGCCTCGGACGCGATGGCGCCCAGGGCCTCGATGACCGCGAACGTCTCGGCGTTCCAGTAGCGGTCCCTGTACATGGTGGCGAGCGCCGACGAGCCGAAGCGTCCCTCGCCGGG
This sequence comes from Terrabacter sp. Soil810, assembly GCF_001429645.1. NCBI lineage: Bacteria > Bacillati > Actinomycetota > Actinomycetes > Micrococcales > Intrasporangiaceae > Terrabacter > Terrabacter sp. Soil810. Next base: position 41,841 of record NZ_LMSW01000011.1, on the reverse strand, counting down.
CGTCTCCGTGAAGGAGTGGCGTCCGGTGAGCAGGCCGCCGCCGAGCGGGTTGTAGACGATGGTCGCGAGGCCCTTCGTCGTGGCGAACTCGGAGTACTCCGCCTCGATGCGGCGTGCGACGAGGTTGTAGAGCTGCTGCGCGAGGATCGGCCTCGGCGTACCGAGCGCGTCGCACGCCGCGAAGACATCGCCGATCTGCCATGCCGAGAAGTTCGAGACGCCGATGGCGCGGACCGTGCCCTCCTTGACGAACTCGCCCAGGGCGGAGACGGTCTCGTCGATCGGGACGGACCGGTCGGGCTGGTGCAGGTAGTAGACGTCGACGTGGTCGGTGCGCAGCCGGCGGAGGCTCGCCTCGAGCGACGAGCGGAGTCCCGCGGCCGAGAGCAGCGGGGCGCCCCCGGCGTCACCCGGGTGGATGCCGGCCTTGGTCGCGATCGTCGCGGCGTCGCGCCGGCCGACGAGGATCTCGGCCAGCATCTCCTCGCTGCGCCCGGCGGCATACCCGTTGGCGGTGTCGATCGAGGTGATGCCCGCGTCGAGCGCGGTGTCGACCATGCTGCGGGCCGTGTCGAGGTCGACGGTGTCGCCGAAGGTCATGGTCCCGAGGACGAGCCGCGAGAGCGGTCGGTCGAGGCCGGGCAGGTCGAGCGTGGGCAGGGCGGCAGTGGTCATGAGGCCTTCTCGGTCTCGGCCGTGCGGGACGCGGCGATGTGGCGGATGAGGTGTCGCGGCTTGATGCCGGTCATGAGACCGGGCTCGAGCGCCGAGCGGCGCAGGCGCTGGGTGTACTCCGCCTGCGGGCGCGAGAGGAGGTCGTCGGTGCGGCCGCTCTCGACGATCCGGCCCGCGCGCATGACGACCGTGTCCTGCGCGATGGCGCGGACCACGCCGAGGTTGTGCGAGATGAAGAGGTAGGTCAGCCCGGTCTCGGCCTGGATGTCGGCGAGCAGCTCGAGCACCTGCGCCTGGACGGACACGTCGAGCGCACTGGTCGCCTCGTCGCAGACGAGCAGCTCCGGGTCGGAGGCGAGCGCCCGGGCGATGCCGATGCGCTGACGCTGTCCGCCGGAGAACTCCGGCGGCTTGCGGTCGAGGGCGGTGCGCGGCAGCCCGACCCGGTCGATGAGCTCGGCGGCCCGGTCGCGCTGGACCTTGCGCGACTTCTCCCCGCGGACCCGGACCGGCTCGGCGACGATCTCCTGGGCGGTCAGGTGCGGGTCGAGCGAGCCGTACGGGTCCTGGAAGACCATCTGCACCCGGTGGCGCATCGGGCGCAGCTGCTTCTCGGTGAGCTGGACGAGGTCGGTGCCGTCGAGGTCGATGACACCGGACGTCGGCGTCAGCAGGCGAACGAGCGCCTTGGCGATCGTCGACTTGCCGCAGCCCGACTCCCCCACGATCGCCAGGGTGCCGCCGCGCGGCACGCTGAAGGACACGTCGTCGACGGCCCGGAAGGCGTCCTTGCCGCTGCCGTACTCGACGACGAGGTTGCTGACGGTGAGCAGGTCCTCAGCCATGGCTGGCCTCCTTGACGAGCGGCGGCGTGACGCCTGGGTCCTCCCAGGGGCCCAGCTCGGGGATCGCACCGAGCAGCTTCTGGGTGTAGGGGTGCTGGGGGTGGTCGACGACGTCGGTCACCGGGCCGCCCTCGACGAAGGCGCCCGACTTCATGACGTGGACGCGGTCGCTCATGAGGCGCGCCACGCCGAGGTCGTGCGTGATGAGCAGCAGCGCGATCCCGGTCTGCTCCTGCAGCTCGAGGAGCAGGTCGAGGATGCCGGCCTGCACCGTGACGTCGAGTGCGCTCGTCGGCTCGTCGGCGACGATGAGGTCGGCGTCGGTCGAGACCGCCATCGCGATGAGCACGCGCTGGAGCATCCCGCCCGAGAGCTGGTGCGGGTAGGCGTCGAACTGCTTCGCGGGGTTGCGGATGTGCACCTGCTCCATGAGCGACAGGGCCCGCGCCTTCGCCTCGGCCTTGCCGAGGTCGGGGTACTTGATGCGCACGGCCTCGGTCATCTGCCGGCCGATGGTGCGGATGGGGTTGAGGGCCGTCATCGGGTCCTGCGGGATGAGCGCGACGGCTCGTCCGCGGAGCTTGTCGATGACCTTGCGGCTCCCGGTGACGTCCTGGCCGCCGATGCGGGCCTCGCCGGAGATGACCGCGAGGTCGTCGGGCAGCAGGCGCAGGATGGCCATCGCCGTCGTCGACTTGCCCGAGCCGGACTCGCCGATGATCGTCACCGTCTCGCCCTCGTCGATGTGGAAGCTGACGCCGTCGACGGCGCGCACGACGCTGGTGCCGGTGAGCAGCTCGACCTGCAGGTCCGTGACCTCGAGGACTCTCATGTCTGGTCTCCCTTCGCGCGTCGCACCCGGTCGCGTAGGCCGTCTCCGATGAGGTTGACGCCGACGACGAGCAGCGCGATGGCCAGGCCCGGCACGGTGACGAGCCAGGGCTTGCCCGTGACGAAGAGCTCGCGCCCGTCGGAGATGATGCCGCCCCACGTCGGGTAGGGCCGCTGGACGCCGGCTCCGAGGAACGACAGCGCGCTCTCGAGCAGCACGGCCTGGGCCAGCAGCAGGAGCACGACGACGAGCACCTGCTGGAGGATGTTGGGGACGACGTGCCGGCTGAGGATCGAGAACTTCGGCAGTCCGAGCACGCGCGCCGCCGCGACGTACGGCTTCTCCCGCTCGACGAGCACGAGCGCGCGGGTGATGCGCGCCGGCTCGGGCCACTGGGCGAAGGCGATGACGAGCGTGATGACGGGGATCGACGGGCCGAAGAGCGCGACGACGAGCAGCAGCATGAGCAGCAGCGGCAGCGCCATCTGCGCCTCGAGCAGCCGGGAGATGATCGTGTCGACCCAGCCGCCGAAGTAGCCGGCCGCGGCGCCGGCGACGATGCCGAAGAGCCCCGACACGAAGATCGCGAGGAAGCCGATGACGAGGGACGTCTGGCCCCCATGGAGGATGCGCGAGAGCAGGTCGCGACCGTTGGGGTCGGTACCGAGCAGGTGACCGGCGCTGAACGGTGGCAGCGACGACTCGGACAGGGCGCCGACGATCGGGTCGGGCAGCGGGAGGACTCCCGCCAGCACGACCGGGATGACGACGACACCGGCGCAGATCGCACCGACCCAGATCTTGACGGTGCTGTAGCGGGCCCGTCGCGCGGCGGCCGAGCGGCGCAGCAGCACCTTCGTCACGGCCGACTCGCGACCGAGGATGGAGCCGGGCACCTCGGCGAGGTTCGGCACCTGCGGGTGGCCGGGCAGGTTCGTCGAGGTGGTCATGAGCTGGCCTCTCCGAGTCGGACCCGCGGGTCCATGAGCGGGTAGAGCAGGTCGACGAGCAGCTGGACGACGAGCGCCAGCACCACGGTGACGAGGACGGTCGCCTGGATGAGCGGGAAGTCGCGCTGCTTGAGCGCGTTGACGACGAGCTCACCGACGCCGGGCCAGTTGAAGACGACCTCGACGATGACGACGCCGTTGAGCATGGCCGCGAAGCGGGTGCCCAGCGCGGTGACGACGGGCAGCGCAGCGTTGGAGAAGGCGTAGCGCCAGGTCAGCGCACGCTCCGACACCCCGCGCGACCGTGCGACCGTCAGGTAGGGCGACGCGAGGTTGACGACCATCTCGCGGCGCACGAGTCGCGAGATGAGCGCGATCTGCAGGATCGCGATCGTCACGGTGGGCAAGATGATCGAGGCCGCAGAGTCGAAGCCCGAGGGCGCGAACCAGTGAAGGTTGACCGCGAAGAGGATGAGCAGCACGAAGCCGATCCAGAAGTCGGGCATCGACTGACCGGCGATGGTGCCGATGTTGGCTCCCAGCTCCGGAGCCGTGTTGCTGCGGCGCGCCATCCACACGCCCAGCGGGATCGCGACGGCCGAGGTGACGATGATCGCCGCGACCGCGAGGGTGATCGTGTAGGGCAGGCGTTCCAGGACGACGTCGAGCGCGGGGCGCTTGAAGAAGAACGACGTGCCGACGTCGCCCTGGAACAGGTGCTGCAGGAACGTCCAGAACTGCACGGGGACCGGCTGGTCGAGCCCGAACTGCTGGCGGATCGCCTCGAGCTGCTCCGAGCTCGGGTTCGGCGGCGCGTAGTTGGCGGCGGGGTCCCCCGGGGCCATGCGGAGCAGGACGAACACGGTCGCCACGGCCAGGAAGGCCGTCAGGATCGTCTGGCCGACCCGTTTGAGGACGTACTTGAGCATGGGATCACCTTGGTCTGGTCGCCTGTGAGTCAGGCGGAGACGGTCACGGCGGCGAGGTCGTAGGAGTTCGTCGCCCGGAGGTTGAGGTTCTGGACCCGCTTGCGCTTGGCGAGGACGTTGTTCGGCGTCCAGGCCCACACGGCCGGCCACTCCGCCCAGATCTTGTCCTGTGCCTGCTTGAGCAGGTCGTTGCGCTTGGCCTCGTCGGACTCGGCAGCGGCCTGGTCGAGCAGCGCGGTGATCTCGGGGACGACGAAGCCGTGGTAGGTGTCGCGCGTCTTCTCCTTCTCCGCCGTGCCGCCGTACTGGCCCTGGAGGTTCGTCAGCGCGAGCCCCGTCTGGTTGCCGTAGCCGTTGGCCAGGATGTCCCAGTCGCCGGCCTCGCCGCGACGCCAGGCGTTGATCTCGCCGCCCTTGGGGATCATCTTCAGCTCGGCCGTGACACCGACGGCGGCGAGCATCTGCGAGACGGCCTCGAGGACGCGCGACGCACCGGCGAACTCGGAGTCCTCCCAGATGATCCTCACCTTGAGGCCGGAGCCGCCGTTGTCGGCGAGCATCTGCTTGGCCTTGGCCACGTCGTAGGTGTACTCACCCGTCTTGGCGAACCCGGCGAGGGTCGTGGGCACGACACCTTCGGCCGAGGTGACCTGGCCGTTCATGAGCGCCTTGATGAGCGACTCGTGGTCGATCGCGTAGGTGAGCGCCTCGCGCACCTTCGGGTTGGCGAGCGGGCTGCCCGCCGGCTTGCGGAAGTTGTAGAAGAGGTGGATGAGGCGCGTGCCGGGCGTCTCGATGACGTCGATGTCCGCGTTGGTCTTGAGGGACGTCGCGGACTCGGGCGTGATCGTGTCGATGACGTCGGTCTGGCCCGAGGTGATCGCGATGACGCGCGCGCCCTCCTCCTCCTGGTAGCCGACGTTGACCGTGTCGAGCTTGGCCGGCGTGCCCCAGTAGTTGTCGTTGCGCACGAGTCGGTAGGTGCCGGTGCCGGAGTCGGAGCTCGCGACGGTGAAGGGGCCGGTGCCGAGCCCGGAGTCGAGCTCCTCGGCCTTGTTGTCCTTGGCCGGGGTGATCAGGATGTTGGACATCAGCGAGTTGAGCGAGACGACGGGACTCTTCGTCGTCAGGGTGAAGGTCCGGTCGTCGATCTTGGCGAAGGTGGGCTGCTCGGGGAACTGCGAGGCGACATAGCCGGCCTTGACCTCGAAGTAGAGCCGGAGCGCCGTCTCGACGTCCTCGACCGTGACCTTCGACTTGTCGGAGTAGTGGATGTCGTCGCGCAGCTTGACGGTCCACTCGGTGGGCTTGGTCTGCTCGAACGACTCGGCGAGCATGAGCTCGGGGGTGAGCTTGTCGCCGATCTTCGTCAGGGCCTCGCGCACGGCGCGCTGGACGGTGACGGCCGCGTCGTACTGGTTCAGCTTGTTGTCGAGGCTGACCAGGTTGCGGTTGAGCACGATGCTCAGTGTGCCCCCCGCAGCGCCTGCCCCGGCAGTGCTCGCGGTGGTGGCGGACTTGGGCCCGGCGCAGGCCGCGAGCGCGGGAGCGAAGAGTGCTCCGGCGCCGGCCAGCGAGGCGAACTTGAGAATCGAGCGACGCGAGACCTCGCGCGTCGACTGGTCAGACATGGGAAGCAGTGCAGGCTGCTGGGGCATCGGGACTCCTCGTTGAGCGGTGGCCTCCCCGTCGGCGGCGCACGGTGCGCCCCTCGGGTTGGACCACCTTCGCACCGTTGCGCGATTCGCGCAATACCTGTAGCGTTTTTTGTGAAGAGACGGTTGGTCGTATGCCGTCCGGAGCACTCCCGGAGCACGCCGACCAACCCTTCGCCCCCACCGGCAAGGACGCCAATCTCCTTGCTGCACAGCCCAAGACACGCCCTGAGCGCCGTGAGGAGGAGACCATGACTGCACCGTCCCTGGGCATCGTCGCTGACGACCTGAGCGGCGCCGCCGAGTGCGCATCGCACGCACTTATGCGTGTTTCGCGCAGCATTGTGGTCCTGGCGGGCTGGGACGCGGATGCCACCATCGTGCATCCTGACGCACCCTGCACGGGCGCCGGCGGCACCGAGGACGAGCCCCTCGCGGTGGTCACCGTCGACACCGACTCGCGTCGACTCACCGAGCAGGAGGCCCAGGGCGCGGTCCGTGCAGCCGCCGGTCTCGTCGCCGGCGCAGTCGTCGTCGTCAAGAAGGTCGACTCGCTGCTGCGAGGACACGTCGCCGCCGAGGTGTCCGCACTGGCCGAGGAGCTGCAGCGCACGCCGGTCGTCGCCGTCGCCAACCCGGCTCTCGAGCGGGTCGTGGTCGACGGCGTGCTCCACGTCGGTGGCACGCCCCTGCACCGCACCGACCTGTGGGCCGTCGAGGCGACCGCGGCGCCCGACCGGGTGGCCACAGCCCTGCACCCGCTCGCGACGGTCCTCGTGCCCCACTCGGTGGTCAGCCGTGGCGTCGCGGCCGTGGCCGAGGCTCTGGCGGCCGCCGCCGACGCCGGACTGGTCGCCGTCTGCGACGCCGTGACCGACGCCGACCTCGACGTCGTCCACGCGGCCGCCGTGGCCGCGAGCGCCGCCCGTGGGCGTGGCACCCTCCTCGTCGGCTCGGGAGCGCTGGCCGACGCCGCCGTGCGTGCCCTACCGCCAGAGCAGCGCCGCGGCCCCCGAATGGCGGCCCCGGAGACCGACAACGCACCATTTGAGGGCCGCGGCGCCGAAACGGCGGGTGCGATGCGGTCCGCACCGTCCGTCGGGTCCGTCCGGTCCGTGCTCTTCGTGCTGGGCACGCGCGCCCCCGGCGTCTCGGCGCAGCTCGAGCAGCTCTGTGCCGCGCGGACCACGCAGATGGTCCTCGTCCAGCCGGGCCGGCTGCTCGCCGACCCCGGGGTCGTACGCGCCGAGCTGGACGCCCGAGGCGGCGGCAGTGTCGTCGTGGTGGCGCTCGACCCGGCCGCCCCCGCCGACCCGACCCGGTCGCGTGCCCTGACCGAGGCCCTCGCCACCGCGGTTGCGCCGCTGCTCGACGAGTACGACGGCGTGTTCCTCTCCGGCGGCGAGACGGCCCGTGCCGTCCTCGACCGGCTCGACGTGCACTCCCTCGAGGTCGTCGAGGAGGTCGAGACCGGCACCGTCGTGAGCCGCCTTCCCGGTGGGGGCCTCGTCGTCACCCGCCCGGGCAGCTTCGGCGACCCGACCTCGCTCGCCCGCGTCGCCACGCACGTGCTCGGCGCCGCACCCCCCGACACCACGCCAACTCACACCGCAACCCGCGCCACCCCCGGCGCGACCACCGAGGAGAACTCATGAGCGCCGCCCTTCCCCGCATCGCCGTGACCATGGGCGACGGCGCCGGCATCGGCCCCGAGATCATCGTCAAGGCCCTGGCCGACCCGCACGTCGCCACCATGGCGCGCGTCGTCGTCGTGGGTGACGCGATGCGCCTCAAGCAGGCCGCCGACATCGCGGGCGTCCCCGTCGACATCGTCACGATCGACGACGTCGAGGAGGCGAGCGAGATCCCCGGCCGCATCAACGTCATCGACCTCGCCCTGCTGCCCGAGGACCTGCCGTTCGGCCGGCTGTCCGCCGTCGCCGGCGATGCGGCCTACCACTACATCCGGGTCGCCTCCGAGCTCGCGATGGCGGGCAAGGTCCAGGCGATCTGCACGGCCCCGCTCAACAAGGAGGCGCTGCACGCCGGCGGCCACGTCTTCCCCGGGCACACCGAGCTGCTCGCCCACCTCACCGGCACTCCCGAGGTCTCGATGATGCTGTCGACCGAGCGGGTGAAGGTCATCCACGTGACGACCCACATCGGCCTCATCGACGCCGTCAACCGCATCGAGCCGGGGCTCGTCGAGCGCGTCATCCGCCGCGGCCACAAGGCCCTCGTCGACGCCGGCACCCCGAACCCGAAGATCGGCGTGTGCGGCATCAACCCGCACGCCGGCGAGAACGGCCTCTTCGGCTACGGCGAGGAGGCGTCGAAGATCAACCCCGCGGTCGAGGTCTGCCGGGCCGACGGCATCGACGTCCACGGCGCCCTGCCGGCCGACACCCTCTTCTTCCTCGCCGGCCGCGGCGACTACGACCTCGTCGTCGCGATGTACCACGACCAGGGCCACGGTCCGGTCAAGGTGCTCGGCCTCGAGGCCGGTGTCAACGTCACGATCGGCCTCCCCGTCATCCGGACGTCCGTCGACCACGGCACGGCTTTCGACATCGCCGGGACTGGCATCGCCGACCACCGCTCGATGATCGAGGCGCTGCGTCTGGGCGCGGAGATGGCGCCGCGGCCCGTGGACGCCTAGGGTGCCCAGCGTGGCGAAGCACACCGCACAGACGCGTCGGGGCGAGATCGTCCGCCTCGCCACCACCAGTGGGCTCGCGAGCGTGGAGGAGCTCTCCGACCAGCTCGGCGTGACCGCGTCGACGATCCGCCGCGACCTCGCCAAGCTGACGGCGCAGGGCAAGCTGGCCCGCACCTACGGCGGCGTCATGAGCCTCGCCCACCACCCCGAGGCCTCGCTGCGCCAGCGGCTGGGTGAGGCGCACGCCGCCAAGCGCGACATCGCGCGCTGGGCCGCCGACCAGATCGAGCCCGGTGAGACCGTGCTGCTCGATGCCGGCTCGACGATGGGCGCGCTCGCCGACGCCATCACCAAGACCCCCGAGCTGACCGAGCTGACCGTCGTCACGGCCGGCATCAGCGCCATGGGCACCCTCGCCGACAGCGTCGGCATCGACGTCATCGCCCTCGGCGGCCGGCTGCGGCCGCTCAGCCAGGCCTTCGTCGGGCCGCTCGCCGAGGCCGCCGTGCAGCGGCTCTCCTTCGACCGCGCGTTCATGGGTGCCGACAGCGTGCACGCCGAGCGCGGCATCTGCGAGGCCGACCTCGAGCAGACCCGGCTCAAGGAGCTCATGATGAGCCGGGCCGAGCACACCTACGTCCTCGCCCACGCCGACAAGCTCGGCCAGTCACCCTTCCACGCGTGGGCCGTGATGCCGCGCACGTGGACCCTCGTCACCGACGAGTCTGCCGATCCCCTTGCGCTGCAGGCCTTCCGCGACAACGGCATCGAGGTCGTCATCGCACCGCGCCGCGACTGAGTCAGTCCTCGAGCGGGGTCGTCATGACCCAGTCGCGCACCTGCGGCATGTCCTCGAGGTGCTCGACGATGTAGTCGTGGTGCTTCGCGAGCTGCGCCTCGCACCACGCCTTGACCTCGCTCGACCCGCGCACCTGCCGACCGGCGTTGTTGATGGCGTCCATGACGAGCGAGTAGCGGTCGACGCCGTTGCGCACGACCATGTCGAACGGTGTCGTGGTCGTGCCCTCCTCGCTGAACCCGCGCACGTGGAAGCGGTCGGCGTCGGGTCGGCCGTGGACGAGCTGGTGGATCGCCCCGGGGTAGCCGTGGAAGGCGAAGACGACGTCGACGTGGTCGGTGAAGAGCTCGCCGAACCGCACGTCGTCCATGCCGTGGGGGTGGCTGCGCGCCCGCGGCAGTGTCATGAGGTCGACGACGTTGACGACGCGGACGCGCAGCTGCGGCAGCTTCTCCTTGAGGATCTGGGCCGCTGCGACTACCTCCATCGTCACGACGTCCCCCGCGCAGCCGAGCACGACGTCGGGGTCGCGGTCGCCGTCGTCGCTGCCCGCCCAGTCCCAGATGCCGGCGCCGGCCGCGCTGTGCGCGATCGCCTCGTCCATCGTCAGCCACTGCGGCTGGGGCTGCTTGTCGATGACGATGAGGTTGACGTAGTTCCTCGACCTGAAACAGTGGTCGGCAACGGACAGAAGGCAGTTCGCGTCCGGCGGCAGGTAGATGCGCGAGACGTCGCCCCGCGCGTTGAGGACGGTCTGGATGAGTCCCGGGCCCTGGTGCGAGAAGCCGTTGTGGTCGTTGCGCCACGCCGTCGAGGTCAGCAGGATGTTGAGGCTCGGCACCTCGGCCCGCCAGTCGAGCTTGTTGGCCTCCTGGAGCCACTTGCTGTGCTGCACGGTCATCGAGGCGCTCACCATGGCGAACGCCTCGTACGTCGCGAAGAGCCCGTGCCGCCCGGTCAGCGTGTAGCCCTCGAGCCAGCCGTGGCACGAGTGCTCCGAGAGCACCTCCATGACGCGCCCGTCGTGCGAGAGCTTGATGTCGTCGGCGGTGACCCGCTCGGCCGTCATCCGGTCGGACACGTCGAAGACGGCGCCGACCCGGTTGCTGTTCGTCTCGTCGGGGCTGAACAGGCGGAAGGTCGTCGGGTTGCGGACGTAGAGCTCGCGCATCATCTCGCCGATGGCGCGCGTGGACTCCTCCCGGACGGTCGCGGGCGCCGGCACGTCGCGCGCGAAGTCGCGGAAGTCGGGGATGTCGAGGTCGGTCGTCAGCGCGCCGCCGTTCGCGTGCGGCGATGCGCTCATCCGCAGGGTGCCCTCCGGGTTTGCCTGCAGCACGAGGTCGGTCGGCCTTCCCGACGCGTCGAAGAGCTCGTCGGGCCGGTAGGAGCGCAGCCATGTCTCGAGGACGGCGAGGTGCTCGGGGTTGTCCTTGACGCCGGACAGCGGCACCTGGTGCGAGCGCCACGAGCCGGTCACCGGGATCCCGTCGACCTCCTCGGGACCGGTCCACCCCTTCGGCGTGCGCAGCACGATCAGGGGCCACCGCGGCCGCTCCCCCATGACCCACCCGTCGGCGCGGGCCTCCTGCTGGATGGCGCGGATCCGGCCGTATGCCGTCGCCAGCGTCTCCGCGAAGCGCTCGTGCATGCCCGGCACGTCGTCACCCTCGACCTCGAGCACGTCGTAGCCGTGGCCCTCGAGCAGGCTGCGCACCTCCGCGGGGTCCTTGCGGCCGAGCACCGTCGGGCCGGCGATCTTGTGGCCGTTGAGGTGCAGCACGGGCAGCACCGCCCCGTCGCGGCGCGGGTTGAGGAAGGAGATGCCCTTCCACGAGCCCTCGAGCGGGCCGGTCTCGGCCTCGCCGTCACCGACGACGGCGAGGGCCAGCAGGTCGGGGTTGTCCATGACGGCGCCGAAGGCGTGGACGAGCACGTAGCCGAGCTCGCCGCCCTCGTGGATCGAGCCCGGCGTCGTCACGGACACGTGGCTCGGGATGCCGCCGGGTGCCGAGAACTGGCGGAAGAGACGCCTCACGCCGTCCTCGTCGCACGTCACGGCCGGGTAGATCTCGGAGTACGTGCCCTCGAGGTAGCCCGCGGCGACGAGGGCGGGGCCGCCGTGGCCGGGTCCCGTGAGGTAGATCGTCTGCTGGCCGGTGTGGCGGATGACCCTCGACATGTGGGTGTAGACGAACGACAGCCCGGGGCTGGTGCCCCAGTGGCCGAGAAGCCGCGGCTTGATGTCGTCCGGCACGAGCGGGCGCCGCAGCAGGGGGTTGTCCTGCAGGTAGATCTGCCCGATCGTCAGGTAGTTGTCGGCCCGCCACCACGCGTCCATCGACGCGATCTCGTCGGCGGTCGGGGCCGGCACCGCGGTCGGGGCTGGCTCGGTGGTCGTGGCGGTCGTCGATGTCGTCACAGCAGGGCCTCTCGAGGGAAGAGATCGTCCCGTCGAGCCTCACCGACGGACGCCCTGCTGACAAGGGGACGAAGGTCCCTGAACCGGCCAGCCGGCCGGACGGCATACGCCCTCGGTGCGGGTGGGCGCGTCGAACGGGCCCGGGGACGGCAGTGGGCCGGTCCCCGTCGGGACCGGCCCACCCCACTCCGGAAGGTCAGCGGTTGAAGGCGTCCTTGACGTCGTCGCCCGCGTCCTTGAGCTGCTCGCCCCGCTGCTTGAGGTCTGCCGAGGCCTGGTCACGCTTGCCCTCGGCCTCGAGTCGCTCGTTGTCGGTGACCTTTCCGGTGGCTTCCTTGGCCTTGCCCTTCAGGTCTTCACCCATGTTCTTGGCCTTGTCCTCGGTACCCATGTCGGGGCTCCTTTCGCCTTCGCTCGGATACCACTCCCCCTACCCGGTCCCGGACGATCCTCACCAGAGGCGGTCACCGCGTCCGCAGAGGAGTCGCAGGTCATCGGCGTCGGTGGCGTTTGCGACACTGGGGTGGTGTCAGCGATCCCGGGTCCCGCGCCGGACCAGCCCGAAGCGCCCGCGTCATCCGGTCGTGCGCCCCAGACCCGCGACCTGAGCCGGTTCGCCTACCTCTCCATCGCTGCGGCGGTCGTCACCATCACGCTCAAGGTCATCGCATGGCGCATCACCGGCTCGGTGGGCCTGCTCTCCGACGCGGCCGAGTCGGTCGTCAACCTCGTCGCCGCCGTCGCCGTGCTCATCGCGCTCAAGGTCGCGGCGATGCCCGCCGACAAGAACCACCACTACGGGCACACCAAGGCCGAGTACTTCTCGGCGGCGGTCGAGGGGATGATGATCTTCGTCGCCGCCCTCGTGATCATGTACACCGCGGTCGAGCGCTTCCTGCACCCGCAGACGATCGAGAACGTCGGCATCGGCCTGGCCATCTCCGTCGTCGCGTCGGCCGTCAACGGCGCCGTCGCGGTGGTCCTGCTGCGCGCCGGGCGCCAGCACCGCTCGCTCACGCTCACCGCGGACGGCAAGCACCTCATGACCGACGTGTGGACGTCCGCAGGCGTCGTCGTCGGCGTCCTCCTCGTCGGCCTCACCGGCATCGCCCGTCTCGACCCCGTCATCGCCTTCCTCGTCGGCATCAACATCGTCTGGACCGGGTGGAAGCTCATCCGCGAGTCGACCGAGGGCCTCATGGACATCTCGATGCCCAAGGAGGACAACAGCGCGATCGCCGAGATCCTGGCGCGCTTCGTCACGCGCGAGGTCCACTTCCACGCGCTGCGCACCCGCGTCTCGGGCCACCACCGCTTCGCCGAGGTGCACGTCCTCGTGCCGGGCGCGTGGACGGTGCAGCAGGGGCACGACCTCATGGAGGAGGTCGAGGAGGCCGTGCACCGCGAGTTCGGCGAGATCGCCCTGACCTGCCACCTCGAGCCCTCCGAGGACCCCCGGGCCTACGGCGACTACGCGGCCGAGTTCCCCATCCCGACGCACGACGACATCGTCGCTGCGCACGGGTCGACACCGCGGCGCGACCACCCGGCATGAGCCGCGCGCACGTCGTCCTGCCCTCGCCCATCGGCGAGCTGACCGTCGTCGCCGAGGACGGCGCCATCACCCACGTGCTCATGGATGCCGCGAAGTACCGCCCCGAGGACCCCGCGGTCCTCGGCGAGGTCGGCGACCCGGCCGACGAGCTGTTCGCGGCCGCCGGCGTGCAGCTCGCCGCGTACTTCACCGGCGCGCTGACCGAGTTCGACCTCCCGCTCGCACCTCGGGGCGACGCCTTCCACCAGAAGGTGTGGGCGCTGCTGCGCGAGATCCCCTACGGCGAGACGCGCAGCTACGGCGACCTGGCGCGGGCGCTCGGCGACCGCAACCTCGCCCAGGCGGTCGGCACGGCCAACGGCCGCAACCCGATCGCCGTCGTCGTCCCGTGCCACCGCGTCATCGGCGCCGACGGTTCGCTCGTGGGGTACGCCGGTGGGCTGGACCGCAAGCGTTTCCTCCTCGCGCTCGAGGAGCCCCCCGCCGCCACCTCCGGCCGCCTCTTCTGACAGCGCCCAGCCGCACTCGAGTGGGCGGTCCGCCCCGTCCGTCACACTGGGTGACCTCACACTTCCGGAGGCCGGAGCGTCTACAGGGCATGAAGCGACCGTTCGAGCAGGCCGTCACCGAGCACGGGGCCGTGGTGCTGCGCGTCTGCCGCGCCGTGCTCGGCCCGACCGAGGCCGACGACGCATGGTCCGAGACCTTCCTCTCGGCCCTGCGGGCCTGGCCCGACCTGCCCGACGACGCGAACGTCCGGGCCTGGCTCGTCACCATCGCGCACCGCAAGGCCGTCGACGTCGCCCGCGCCGGCGCCCGTCGGGCCGTGCCGGTCGCGGTGGTGCCCGATGCCACAGCCCCTCGCGCCGACCAGCCGGAGGAGGCCCTGCCCGACGGGGACCTCTGGACGGCGGTCGCCGCCCTCCCCGAGAAGCAGCGCCTCTGCGTGGCCTACCACCACGTCGCCGGGCTGCCCCACCCCGAGGTCGCCCGCATCGTCGGCGGAACGCCCGCGGCAGCACGCCGTGCGGCAGCCGACGGCATCGCGCGGCTCCGGTCCACCTACGCCCCCCACGGAAGGGTGAGCACCCATGTCTGACAACCCGATCCAGCTCCTGACGGAGCCCGCCTCCGGCGAGGACGAGCGCCTCGCCGCCCTCCACGCCGCCCTGGTCACCCGCGCTTCGGCGGAGTCCTCCCTCGACGTGACCTACCGCCTCCTCGACTCGCCGGTCGGACCGCTCCTGCTCGCAGCGACCGAGAACGGGGTCGTACGCGTCGCCTTCGAGATCGAGGACCACGACCGCGTTCTCGAGTCGCTCGGGTCGTCGGTCGGATCGCGGATCCTCCGCGGGGGTGTCCGCCTCGACCCGCTGGCGCGCGAGCTCGACGACTACTTCGCCGGGCGCCGGCAGGGATTCGACGTCCCGCTCGACCTGCGGCTGGCCCGCGGTTTCCGGCTCACCGTGCTGCGGCACCTGGGCGAGATCCCGTACGGCTCGACCGAGAGCTACGGCGAGGTCGCCGTGGCGTCCGGCAGCCCGCGGGCCGTGCGGGCCGTCGGGTCGGCGTGCGCGACGAACCCGCTGCCGATCATCGTCCCGTGCCACCGCGTCGTCCGTTCGGACGGCTCCCTCGGCGGCTACCTCGGCGGTCTCCCCACGAAGAAGCGCCTCCTCGCCCTCGAGCGCGCCGCCTGACCCGCAGCTGCCGTGACCGGGTGCTCACTCGAGTGGGACGGGACCTCACTCGAGTGGGACGGGGGGCGGGATCGGCGATCGCCCTCCGCGGCCCTGCCGCGGTGCCATGCTGAGGCGGTGACCGACACGACGAAGCCCGCGGTCGAGGAGGCCCTGGCGCCCGCCGCCCTGGTCAAGCTCGTCAACCCCGTCATGCGGTGGGTGCTGTCGTCGCCCCTGCACGGCATCGCGAGCAAGGGCCTGCTGGTCCTGCACGTGACCGGGCGGCGCACGGGCCGCGTCTACGACGTCCCGGTCGGCCGCCACGAGCTCGACGGGCAGCTCATGACCTACGGGGGCGGCGCCTGGCGGGCCAACCTCCGGGGCGGGGCCGACCTCGAGGTGACGGTCGACGGACGGCGACGCCGTGCGCACGCGGTCCTCGAGGAGGATCCCGACCGCGTCGCGGAGGTCTTCGACCGGCTCCTCGAACGGCTCGGACCCAAGCGGGCCAACCGGGTGGCCCTCAAGGTCAACGTCGACCGTCCGCCGACCCTCGACGAGGTGCGCGCCGGAACGGCCGGCCGCGCCCTGGTGCTCATCACCCTCCTCGACTGACCCACCGACCCCGGCCGCTGGGACGGGGCGCTCACTCGACTGGGACGGGACGCTCACTCGAGTGACGGGTGGGACGATCGGGGGCATGCGTCCCGGAGATCCGTCGTGAGCTGGCCCGTGCGTGCGACCGAGGTCGTCTACGAGAACCCGTGGATCCGCGTGCGCGAGGACGTCGTGACCCGACCCGACGGCACCGAGGGCATCTACGGCGTCGTCGAGCTGCAGCGGCCGGCCGTCTTCGTCGTGGCCCTCACCGACGACGACGAGGTCGTCCTCGTGACGCTCGAACGGCACACCGTCGGGAGCTCCGTCGAGGTCCCGGCCGGAGGCACCGACGGCGAGGACCCGCTTGCGGCCGCCCGCCGCGAGCTCGTCGAGGAGACCGGGCTCGTGGCCCGGGACTGGCTCCGGGTCGGCACGATGAACGCCCTCAACGGCGTGTGCCGCGCGCCGGAGGTCGTCTTCCTCGCGCGGGGGCTCGAGCCGGACCCGGACGCCGCCGACACCACCGCCCGCGCCGAGGAGGGGATCCGTGAGGTCCGCCGCGTCCCGGTCCGCGACGTCCTCGGGCTCGTCCGCGACGGCGCCATCACCGACGGCGAGACGATCGCCGCGGTGATGCTCGCCCTCGTGGCACTCGACCGAGTGTCCTGACGCCGGGTGCCCCGAGCCCGCACCAGGGCCCACTGCGCGACGACGACCGCGCCACCCGGCATATGCCATCTCGCGAATCCCGGCCCGGGTGCAACGGTTCGACGCGCCGCCGTGTCCTAGGGGGTGTACGACACTGACAGCAACGGCACCACCGATGACGACCGGGACCGGCGGGAGCACATGAGACGCAGGGACGAGGCGGCGTTCCGCAGCTTCGTGGAGGAGCGGCAGACCATGCTGCGCCGACGCGCCTACCTGCTCTGCGGCAACTGGGCCGACGGCGACGAGCTCGTCCAGGAGGCGCTCGCCCGCGTCTACGTCGCGTGGCCGCGGATCGCCACCGGCGCCGAGACGGCCTACACGAGACGCACGATGATGAACCTCTACCTCAACGACCAGCGCAAACGACGTCGCGAGGTGCTCACCGACCAGGCACCCGAGCCGGCGACCACCGACCACGACCGCGAGCTCGCGATGACCCTCACCGACCTGCTGCGCGACCTCCCTGAGAAGCAGCGCGCCGTCCTCGTCCTCCGCTTCTGGGAGGACCTCACGGTGCCCCAGATCGCCGAGTGCACGGGCGTGGCCGAGGGCACCATCAAGAGCCAGATCTCGCGCGGGCTCGCCGCCCTGCGCGACCGGCTGGCCGAACCACCACTGACCGGGGCGGGAGCTTTCCCATGAGCGACGACACGACACGCGGGCCCGGCGCCGCGCCGGAGGAGGGCGAGCTCCAGCTGCGAAAGGCGCTGTCCACCATGAACGACCTCGAACCACCCCGCGACGACCTCTTCGCCCAGCGCGCCCTGATGCGCGGGCGGGCCCGCACCTCCCGCCGCCGGTCAGCGCTGCTCGGCGCGGCAGCCGCCGTCGTCGTGGTCGGCGCCGTCGGCGGCACCTGGGCGCTCGGCGACCACGGCGCGTCGTCGAGCAGCGCCAGCGCGGGCTCGGCGCCCGAGGTCATGAAGGACGCGACGGGGAGCGCCGGCGCGGACAACGGCGCCCGATCGCCCCAGACCCTCACCGGCAGCGAGGCGCCCACGGGCGTCGACCTCGTCCCGTCCGCCCCACCTGCTCGCGACACGACCCGGTGGTTCGGCACGCTCTCGACGCCGCAGACCAACGCGTTCGACGCCGTCGAGCCCACCGTGGCCGCGCGCTGGCCCGACGTCTTCTCGGGGGCGTATGCCGCCGACCCAGCAGGTGCCCGCGTGGCCGTCGTGGTCACCCGGCACGACCCCGGCCTCGAGGCCTTCGTGGCCGCCGCGATGCCGTCACCGACCGATGTGGAGTTCGTCGTCATGAGCCATTCCCTGGCCGAGAAGGAGAAGGTCGCGAAGGAGATCCTCGACCAGCGGATGCTGTGGCGCTCCAAGGGGATCGAGATCATCGCCGTGACGCAGGACGCCCGCGGCGACCAGGTCGTCGTCATGGCCGACGAGGGCTCGTCGCCCGGGCTCATCGCCCAGCAGTACGGCGACATCGTACGCGTGGTCCCGTCGACCCAGACGGCGCCCGGCAAGCTGCCGGACGGCAGCACGCTGCCGACCCTGCAGCAGTAGGCGGGCACGGCGTCGGTGCCGCGGTTAGGCTGCTCGGCATGGAGCAGCCGACCCCTCCGCAGGCACCGATCAGCCCGCTCGACGCGCTGCGCCGCATCTGCTTCCTCCTCGAGCGGGGGCGCGAGAGCAGCTACCGCGTCGACGCGTTCCGCAAGACCATCGAGGCGATCACGCTCATCAGCGACGATGAGCTGAAGGAGCGCGTCGAGGCCGGAACCCTCAAGCAGATCAAGGGAATCGGCGACTCGAGCGCCGCGATCATCGGCCAGGCGGTGCGCGGCGTCCTGCCGGCCTACCTCGTCTCGGCGGAGGAGAAGCACGGCGCGCCGCTCACCACCGGCGGCGCCGACCTCTACGCCGCCCTCCGCGGAGACCTGCACGCCCACTCCAACTGGAGCGACGGCGGCAGCCCGATCGAGGAGATGGTGCTCGCCGCCGTCGAGCTCAGGCAGGATTGGATGGCGCTGACCGACCACTCGCCGCGCCTCACCGTCGCCAACGGCCTGAGCCGGGCCCGCCTCGCCGACCAGCTGAAGCGTGTCGACGCGATCAACGCGAGCCTGGGCGACGCGTTCACGCTCCTCAGCGGCATCGAGGTCGACATCCACCTCGACGGCACGCTCGACCAGGACGACGACATGCTCGACCAGCTCGACGTCGTCACCGCCTCGATCCACTCCAAGCTGCGGCAGCCCTCGTTCGAGATGACGCCCCGCATGGTGGCCGCCGTGCGCAACCCGCACACCAACGTGCTCGCCCACTGCACCGGCCAGCTCGTGACGGGCAACCGCGGCAAGCGTCCGCCGTCGCAGTTCGACGCCGAGAAGGTCTTCCGGGCCTGCCTCGAGCACGACGTCGCCGTCGAGATCAACTCGCGTCCAGAGCGGTGTGACCCGCCCGACGAGCTCATCGAGCTGGCCCGCGACCTCGGCTGCCTCTTCACCATCGACTCCGACGCGCACGCACCCGGACAGCTCGACATGAAGTCTCTCGGCTGTGAGCGCGCCGAGCGCCTCGGCATCCCCGCCGAACGCATCGTCACGACGTGGCCCGTCGACGAGGTCCGGGCCTGGGCGAAGGGGTGACCGGAGAGGTTGCCGAAGGGGCTCCGGACGGCCGTTCGGAGGCGATTTGGACGGTGCCGGAATCTCCCATATAGTTTCGACGTCCCAACGGATAGGTCGGGCAGGTCCCCATCGTCTAGCGGCCTAGGACTCCGCCCTTTCACGGCGGCAGCACGGGTTCGAATCCCGTTGGGGATACGCAGTACAGTTCGACACGCACCACCCAGTAAGGCCCCGTAGCGCAGTTGGTTAGCGCGCCGCCCTGTCACGGCGGAGGTCGCCGGTTCGAGCCCGGTCGGGGTCGCAAGACACCAGAAGCGCCGCTCTCATCAGAGAGCGGCGCTTCTCGCATGTGGGGGTCCTCGTAGGCTGTGCCCTGTGCGGATCGCGGTGCTCGACGACTACCAGGGCGTGGCCCTGTCCAGCGCCGACTGGTCGCCGGTCACCGACCACCCGGGCTCCCCCTGCTCGGTCGAGGTGTTCCGGGACCACGTCAGCGAGGCAGGAGCGCTCGTCGAGCGGCTCGCGCCCTACGACGCCGTCGTCGTCATGCGCGAGCGCACCCCGCTGTCGGCCGCGGTCCTGGCCTCGCTCCCCCGGCTGCGGCTCGTCGTCACGACCGGCCGCCGCAACCCGAGCATCGACGTCACGGCCGCGACCGCGGCCGGCATCACCGTCTGCGGCACCGAGAGCCTGGCGACGGCACCGGCCGAGCTCACCTGGGCCCTCGTCCTCGGGCTGGCCCGACAGCTCGTCCCCGAGTCCACGGCCGTGCGCGACGGCGGCTGGCAGACGACCGTGGGTCGCGACCTCGCGGCCCACACGCTCGGCCTGCTCGGCCTCGGTCGCATCGGCACCCAGGTCGCCGCGGTCGGCCGCGCGTTCGGGATGGACGTCGTCGCGTGGAGCCGCAGCCTCACCCCCGAGCGGGCGGCGCAGGCGGGCGTCCGATCGGCCTCGCTCGACGACGTGCTGTCCGGCTCAGACGTCGTCTCGATCCACCTCGTCCTCGCCGAGGGCACCCGCGGCCTCGTCGGCGAGCGCGAGCTGGCGCTCATGCGACCCGACGCGATGCTGGTCAACACCTCCCGGGGCCCGATCGTCGACGAGCGCGCCCTCCTGGCGGCTCTCGACCGTGGCCACCTCGGAGGCGTCGGACTCGACGTCTTCGACGTGGAGCCCCTGCCCGTCGACCACCCCCTGCGCACCGCGCCGCGCACGCTGCTGACGCCGCACCTCGGCTACGTGACGCGCGACGTCTACGCGACGTTCTTCAGCGGCGTCGTCGAGGACGTGACGGCATACCTCGACGGCTCCCCGATCCGAGCGCTCTGATCGATCGTCGGGCGCGAGGTCGCGCGTTCGCCGCGTCCTGGCGCCCGACCTGCCCACCCGAGGGCGTATGCCGTGCGCCCGGCCCCGCCCGTGACGTGACCTCAGCGGTGGCCGGCGCGCAGGACGAGCTGGAGCTCGAAGCGCACCTCCGGGTCGTCGAGGGCCTCGCCGAAGAGCTCCTTGAGCTGGGCGACCCGGTAGCCCACCGTCTGCTGGTGGACGAAGAGCTCGGCGGCGATCGGCGCGCGCTGCCCCTGGTGGCGCAGCCACGACAGGAGCGTCTCGGTCAGGCGCTCGCGCACGGCGGGCCGCAGGCTGTCGAGCGGCGCGAGCCGCGTGCGGGCGAGGTCGTCGGTGGCGAGCGGCTCGGCGAGCACGACGAGCTCGGCGAGGTGGTCCTCGACCCACACGGGGGCGGCGTCGCCGTGCGGCCGGTCCGGTCCCGGCGCCACGCCGTGGGCCCCCGCCGACGTCGCCAGGTGCAGCGACTCGCTCGCCTGCTGCCACGGACGCGCCGGTCCGACGATCGCGCGGCGCCCGCGCAGGGCCCGCTCGAGGTCGCGCCGACGCGGCTTGCGGCTGACGAACGGGAAGACGACGACGACGTCCGTGCCTCGCTCGGCGACGAGACCGTCGGGTCCGAGCGCGCCGCGCAGCCCGTCGACGTGCGGGAAGGGCACGAGCGCGACGACGACGACCTCGGGCAGGGTCCAGCCGACGGCCGCGGCGAGGCGTGCCACGCCACCGTCGCTGGAGTCGCCGCGCAGGATCATCTCGAGCAGCTCACCGCGCAGGCGCAGCTGCTCGCCGGCGCGCTCGGACTGCTCCTGCGCGTAGCCCTGCGCACTCGCCGCCGACAGCTCGTCGATGTAGGCGAAGAGCGACTCCCCGAGCGAGAGCAGCACGTCGGGCGGCAGCTGCGACACGTCGACGGTGCGCGAGATGGCGCGGAAGGTGACGCGGGCGCCGTAGCGGTAGGCGGCGAGCAGCGACTCGAGGCTCCGGCCCGAGCGGACCTCCCCGCGACCGAGGTTCTCGTAGACCCACTTGCCGTCCTCCGACAGCGCCGGCAAGCGGGTGCCCGGCAGGTCGAGGAAGCGGTTGAGCGCCACCGTCACGCCCCGACGGACGCCCTGGCCGAAGCGGCCCTCCATCGGCATCGCATAGACCGGCACGTCACGGGGTATGCCCTCGATGATGGCCTCGACGATGTCGCCGACGACGGGCCGCAGAACGGTCGTCACTTCGGCGGGCAGAGACAACCACGGCGGGTCAGACGTGTCCTGCGCCACTTCGACCTCCTGCATTTTGTCGTCGCGCAACAGTTTCTCACTCCAAAGAGTACGCGCCACCCCAAGATCCCGAGGGGCTTGGGCGACGACCATAGGAGGATGACCCAGATCAGAGCTCTCCGGCGGGTGGCGTCGCTCCTGACGACCCCTCTCGCTCCCGAGGACATCATCAATCTGGTCAACCCGCTGGCCTCGGCGCGCCAGCTGCGGGGCGTCGTCACGAAGGTGGTCCGCGAGACCCCCGACTCGACGACGATCCATTTCCGTCCCGGCCGCGGCTGGAACCCCCACGCCGCCGGCCAGTGGGCCCGCATCGGCGTCGAGATCGACGGTGTGCGGCAGTGGCGCAGCTACTCCCTGTCGGCCGCCGTCGGGCACGACCCGGCCATCACGGTGACCGCGATCGGCTTCGTGTCGACGGCCCTCGCCCGCAGCACCAAGGTGGGCGACATCCTCTTCCTCGACACCCCGCAGGGCGACTTCGTGCTCCCCGAGCACCCGCGCCCGCTGCTCATGCTGACCGCCGGCAGCGGCCTGACGCCGGTCATGTCGATGATCCGCACGCTCGTCCCGCGCCGACCCGACGCCGACGTCGTGCTCGTCCACTCGGCGCGCACCCGCGACGACGCCCTCTTCCACGACGAGCTGCTCGAGCTCGCCGACCAGTTCCCCGGCCTCACGGTCCGCCACTGGTTCACCCGCGAGGAGGGCTCGCGCCGCCTCGACCTCTCGGACGTCACCGACCTCGAGACGCTCTGTCCCGACTGGCGCGAGCGGGCGGCATACGCCTGCGGTCCCACCGACTTCCTCGACGCGGCCACCGACCTGTGGCTGCGTGACGGCGACGACGCCACCCACACGAACCTCACCATCGAGCGCTTCGCACCCGTCCTGCTGGAAGGGTCCGGCGGCGAGGGCGGCCTGCTGACGTTCGAGAAGTCCGACAAGGAGGTGGAGGCGGGCGGCGACGTCCCCCTCCTCGAGGCCGGCGAGGACTGCGGCGTCGTCATGCCGAGCGGGTGCCGCATGGGCATCTGCCGCAGCTGCCTCGTCCCCCTGGTCGCCGGCAAGGTCCGCGACCTGCGCACCGGTGAGGTCCACGGTGACGAGGGCGAGCTCATCCAGACCTGTGTCAACGCGGCCGCCGGACCCGTCCACCTGGACATCTGAGAAGGGAACCACCATGACTGCCACCACGAACCGACCGACGACGACGCCCCTCGAGGACGCCGCCACCGGTGTCGTCGAGGGCACCGCCTCGACGACCCGGCCCCGCAAGCCGATCCTCGCCGCGTCGGGCGGACCCGCGAAGCGCCCCCGCGCCGCCGCGCACCTCACCGACGCCGACGTCGAGCAGCTCGGCAAGGAGCTCGACGCCCTGCGCGACCGCGTCATCGCGACGCGTGGCGCAGCCGACGCGGCCTACATCCGCAGGGTCATCCGCATCCAGCGCACCCTCGAGGTCGCCGGCCGCGCCACCCTGCTCTTCTCGAAGAAGAAGACGGCGTTCGTCGCCGGCACCGCGATGCTCTCGGTCGCGAAGATCCTCGAGAACATGGAGATCGGCCACAACGTCCTGCACGGCCAGTGGGACTGGATGCGCGACCCCGACATCCACTCGACCACGTGGGAGTGGGACTTCGTCACGCCGGCGGCCGCGTGGAAGCACACGCACAACGACCTGCACCACACGTGGACCAACGTGCTGGGCAAGGACAAGGACGTGGGCTACTCCATCCTGCGCATGGACGAGGACCAGCCCTGGCACCCGGGCAACCTCGGCAACCCGCTGTACAACATGATCCTCGCGCCCTTCTTCGAGTGGGGCATCGCGATCTACGACCTCGAGCTCGAGGCCGTCAAGGACGGCGAGAAGTCCAAGGACGACCTCAAGAAGGACCTCAAGGCCATGGGCCGCAAGGTCGTCCGCCAGTTCACCAAGGACTACGCCGCCACCCCGCTCGCCGCCGTCCCCTTCGGCTCGGGCAAGCAGGCCCTCATCGGCACCTTCACGGCCAACGCCATCCGCAACGTCTGGGCGCACTCCGTCATCTTCTGCGGCCACTTCCCCGACGGCGTCGACACGTTCACCGAGGAGGAGATCGAGGGCGAGACCCGCGGCGACTGGTACATCCGCCAGATGCTCGGCTCGGCCAACATCTCGGGCAGCAAGTTCATGCACATCATGACGGGCAACCTCAGCCACCAGATCGAGCACCACTGCTTCCCCGACCTGCCGAGCAACCGCTACCACGAGGTCGCCGTCGAGGTGCGCGAGATCTGCCAGCGCTACGGACTGCCGTACACGACCGGCCCGCTGCCCAAGCAGGTCTACCAGGCGTGGGCCAAGGTGTTCCGCCTCGCCCTGCCCAACCGCCCGCGACCGCTGCCGAAGAACGCCGCCCACGCCGTCAACGCCCCGGTCCCGCTGCGGCGCTCCGCCCTGCCGATGGTGGCCCGTGTCGGCTGAGGCGGGAGCACGACCGGTGCCGACGGCCGCCTTCTTCGACCTCGACCGCACGCTGATCCGGGGGTCCGCCAACTACCCGCTCGCGATCGCCGCCTTCCGGGGCGGTCACGTGCCGTGGAAGGACCTCGTCAAGGACACCGTCAACGCGATCTCCTTCCACCGCAAGGGCTCCACCGACGAAGGGTCGGAGGCGCTGCGTGAGCGCATCCTCCGGGCGGTGGCCGGCATCCCGCAGTCCGACATCATCCACCTGACCGACGCGATCGTGCCGGGCATCGTGCGCAAGGCGATCCCGGCGTCGATGGCGCTGCTGTCGGAGGCCCGCCAGCGCGGGCACGACCGCATCGTCGTGTCGGCCTCGCCGATCGAGCTCGTCAGCCGCATCGCGACGGCGCTCGGGCTCGAGGGTGCCGTCGCGACCCGCAGCGAGCTCGACGAGCAGGGCCGCTACACCGGCCAGCTCACGGGCGAGTTCTGTTACGGCGCAGGCAAGGTCATCGAGATCGAGAAGCTCGCGGCCGAGCGCGGCTACGACCTGTCCCGGTGCGCCGCCTACAGCGACTCGATCAGCGACCTCCCGATGATGGAGCGGGTGGGTGAGGCCGTGGCCGTCAACCCCGACGGCGAGCTGCGCGAGCTCGCCCGCGAGCGCGGTTGGCGCGTCGTCGAGGTCGGCCGCAAGCGCCACTGATCGCGTATGCCGTCGCCTCCCGAGGGTGACCGCGTGATGGTCTGCGCTTCGGTGGGGTGATCACCCCACTGGACGGCGGATCATCCGGCAGGTCTCGCGCCGATCGTCCGCCGCTGACACGGGCCGCCGTCGGGCGCCGGCGTCACCAGGAGGTGTGGAGCGGGCGCCCCTCGGCGAAGCCGGCCGTGCTCTGGAGCCCGACGACCGCCCGCTCGTGGAACTCCTCGAGCGTGCGCGCACCGGCATACGTGCAGCTGCTGCGCAACCCGGCGACGATCTCGTCGATGACGTCCTCGACGGAGGGGCGCGCGGGGTCGATGTACATCCGCGCCGTGCTGATGCCCTCCTCGAAGAGGGACTTGCGGGCGCGGTCGTAGTCGGTGTCGGTCGCGGTGCGGTTGCGCACGGCCCGGCTGCTCGCCATGCCGAACGACTCCTTGTACTGGCGCCCGTCGTTGTCGGTGTACAGGTCGCCGGGCGACTCGAGCGTGCCCGCGAACCACGAACCGATCATGACGTTGGACGCGCCTGCCGCGAGCGCGAGGGCGACGTCGCGCGGGTGACGCACTCCACCGTCAGCCCAGACGTGCTTGCCGAGATCCCTTGCAGCCGCGGCACATTCGAGCACTGCCGAGAACTGTGGCCGACCGACCGCGGTCATCATCCGGGTCGTGCACATCGCCCCCGGGCCCACCCCGACCTTGACGACGTCGGCACCGGCCTCGACCAGCTCACGCGTGCCGGCGGCAGACACGACGTTGCCGGCGACGACCGGTACCTGCGGGTCGAGCGCCCGCACCGCACGCAGCGCGTCGATCATCTTGTCCTGGTGCCCGTGGGCGGTGTCGATGACGAGGACGTCGGCGCCGGTGTCGAGCACCTCGGCGGCCTTGGCCGCGACGTCACCGTTGATGCCGACCGCCGCGGCCACCCGCAGGCGCTGCCTGTCGTCGACGGCCGGCTGGTAGAGGCCGGCTCGGATCGCACCACCCCGGGTCAGGATGCCGACGAGCTCGCCGTGCTCGGAGACGACGGGGGCGACCTTGCGCCGCGCAGCCGAGAGCCGCTCGAAGGCCTCCTGCGGGTCGATGGAGTCGGGCAGCACGACCATGTCCTCGTGCATGACGTCGTGCACCTGCGTGTAGCGGTCGACGCCGGTCAGGTCCTTCTCGGTGACGATGCCCACGGGCTTCGGACCGTCGACGACGACTGCGGCACCGTGGGCCCGCTTGCCGATGAGGACGAGCGCCTCGCCGGCCGTCATGTGCCGCTCGAGGGTGATCGCCGTGTCGTGGACGAGGTGGCGCTGCTTGACCCAGCCGACGACGTCGCGGACCACCTCGACGGGGATGTCCTGCGGGATGACGGCGATGCCGCCACGTCGGGCGACGGTCTCGGCCATGCGCCGACCGGCGATGGCGGTCATGTTGGCGACGACGAGCGGGATCGTCGTGCCCGAGCCGTCGACCGACGACAGGTCGACGTCGAGGCGGCTCGTGACCGACGAGCGGCTGGGCACCATGAAGACGTCGTCGTAGGTGAGGTCGAGCTGGGGCTGGAGACCGTTGAGGAACTGCACGGGAACCCATGGTAGGCGGTTCCGGTGCGAGCGGCGGTCGACACCCGGCCCTGACGGGGCAGCGGGGTCAGGGTCCTCCCCCACCTGACCCTGAAGTCGACCCCCAACCTGGCCCCAACCCCTGTTCGCGCGGCCGTCGGCGGCCCTAGCGTTGATGGGGCCGCGACTGCGCGGCAGACTCCGGTAGGGGGCAAATGCCATGAATGACAACAGGATCGGCGATGTCGGGCGGCTTGCGCGAATCCCGTCCTCCCGGGTGACGAAGTGGCTCGTCGTCGGCTTCTGGATCGTCGTGGTCGGCTTCCTCGCCGGCCCGTCGTCGAAGCTGCAGTCGGTCCTCAACAACGAGGCCGCGTCATGGCTTCCCGCGGACGCCCAGTCGACCCAGGTCGTCGACCAGATCTCGGCGTTCCAGAGCACCAACGAGTTCCCCGCCGTCATCGTCTACGAGCGGCCGAGCGGCGTCACGCCGGCCGACCTCGCCGCCGTGACCGCGCAGGTCGCGCGCTTCAACGCCCTCGAGCCGGTCAAGCGCGACTCGGTCGGCCCGATCCCGTCCGCCGACGGCCAGGCGCTCCAGGTCATCGTCCCGGTCGACGCCGGGGAAGCCGGCTGGGACTCCCTCAGCACCACGGCGACGCAGATGCGCGACATCGCCGCCAACGGGCCCGCCGGTCTCTCGATGCACGTCACCGGGCCGGTCGGCTACGGCGCGGACTCGTCGGAGGCGTTCTCCGGCATCGACGGCAAGCTGCTCTACAGCGCGATGGCCGTCGTGATCCTCATCCTGCTCATCACCTACCGAAGCCCGATCCTCTGGCTCCTTCCCGTCGTCTCGGCGGGCACCGCCCTGTTCGTCGCGCAGGGCGTCATCTACTTCCTCGCCGACGGCGACACCCTCACGGTCAACGCGCAGAGCTCCGGCATCCTCACGGTCATCGTCTTCGGCGCCGGTACCGACTACGCGCTGCTCCTCGTGGCGCGCTACCGCGAGGAGCTGCGCCGTCACGCCGACCGGCACGAGGCCATGGCGGTTGCCCTGCACCGCGCCGGCCCGGCGATCCTCGCCTCGGGTGCCACGGTCGTCGCCGGCATGCTCTGCCTCCTCTTCGCGTCCATGAGCTCGACGAAGGGACTGGGCCCCGTCGCCGCGATCGGCATCGCCGTCGCCCTGCTCGTCATGCTGACGCTGCTGCCGGCCCTGCTCGTCGTCCTGGGCCGCTGGGTCTTCTGGCCCGTCCGCCCGACCCTGGGCTCCGTCGACGGCACCCGCGACGGGGTCTGGGCCCGCATCGGCGCCCGGATCGCCCGGGCACCGCGACGCACGTGGGTGGTGACGTCGCTCCTGCTCGCGATCGCGTCGCTCGGGGTGCTCCAGCTCAACGCGGTCGGGCTGCAGAACAAGGACTCCTACTACACGACGCCGCCGTCGGTGATCGGCGAGCAGATCGTCGCGAAGCACTTCCCCGCCGGCGGCGGGTCCCCGGTCCTCGTCCTGGCGAACGGGGCCGCCGCCGCCCAGGTGCGGTCGTCGCTCGAGGCGGTCGACGGCGTCGACACGGTCGCCGACCCGGTGACTCGGGACGGCCGCTCGCTCATCCAGGCCACCCTCACCTCGGCCCCGGACTCCGACGCGGCGACCGCGACGCTCGACCGGATCAGGACGGCCATCGCGGCCGTGCCGGGTGCGAACGCCATCGCGGGAGGTGACACGGCGACCCGCGTCGACACGCTCCGGGCCAGCTCCGACGACAACGAGCGGATCATCCCCGTCATCCTCGGCGTCGTCCTGCTCATCCTCGTGCTCCTGCTACGCGCCCTCACCGCACCACTCGTCCTCATCGGGACGGTCCTGCTCTCCTTCGGAGCGGCAATCGGCCTGTCCGCGTTGGTCTTCCGGCACGTGCTGGGGTTCGCCGGCGCCGACTCCTCGTTCCCGCTCTTCGTCTTCGTCTTCCTCGTCGCCCTCGGCATCGACTACAACATCTTCCTCATGACCCGTGTCCACGAGGAGGCGAAGAAGGTCGGGACGTGGCGCGGGTCGCTCGTGGGGCTCGCTGCGACGGGCGGGGTCATCACGTCGGCGGGGCTCGTGCTGGCCGGCACCTTCGCGGTGCTCGCGACGATGCCGATCGTCGCGTTCGCCGAGATCGGCTTCGCCGTGGCACTCGGCGTCCTGCTCGACACGCTGATCGTCCGCTCGGTCCTCGTCACCGCCCTCAACCTCGACATCGGGGCACGGATGTGGTGGCCGAGCCGGCTCGCCCGCACCGATGCCGCGACCACCGCAGCAGCCGAGCGTCCCGAGCCCGCCGCCGAACCGGCTCTTCACGTTTGAGGGGGTCGTCGCCGGCTGGATGTCGGCTGGCGCGTCGGGCCCGGGCAGCGACGCGCAGACGCAGCCGGAGCCCCGATCTGGTGTCACCCGCTCGGATCGGTCAACGGCGCACTCGGTAGCGCAGGTGCAGCACCCGGTCGCCCCGGATCACCACGTCGGGACCCTCCAACAGGTGCTGGGCGTGGACCGACCCGAAGTAGCGCTTGCCGGACCCGAGCACGACGGGTACGACGTCCATGCGCACCTCGTCGACGAGGCCCGCGGCGAGCATCTGGCCCCCGACGTCACCAGCGGCGACCTCGACGATGCGGTCACCCGCAAGCTCCTGCGCCTGGGCCATGGCTGCCTCGACGCCGTCGACGAAGTGAAACGGCGCCTCGGGGTCCCAGCCGTCGGGCGGCGGCCGGTGCGTCACGACGACCACGTGGTCGATCCCGCTCGGAGGCTTCCCGTCCCAGCCGTCCGTCAGGTCGAAGACGTGGCGGCCGACGAGTGTCACCCCGATCTGGTCCCAGTACGGCCGGATGTAGTCGTAGGACGTCTGCGACACCAGCAGCTCGCCACTCTCGTCCAACGGGACGTCACCGTCGGACAACCAGTCGAACAGCGGTCCGGGCTGGTCGTTCTCGTCCGCGACGAAGCCATCCACCGACACCGAGCCGTACATGACCACCGTGCCCACGGCGCTTCTCCTCTGCTTCGGGGTGTCCCCAAATCATCCATCGTGGGCTGTCGCTCGGGCAGGAGTCAACCAGCCCGCAGCGGCCCACGAGCGCCACCACACGGCATACGGCCGATTCGGCTGTGCGCGACCGCCGGCGGTAGGACGATGGACGGTGGACGCGACTGCGCCCCGGAATGATTGGGGGAACGCCATGACGGATGCACCGCACGTGTGCTTCGACCGGATCCTTCCCAAGGACCTGATGCGCCCTCACCGGCGCGAGCGGGGCCCGGACGGTGCGGACCGCGCGATCTCGCCCATCGGCAAGGCGTGGATGAACGGCACGACGCTGAAGGTCCGCTTCCTCGAGGGCACGCCCGCGCAGCAGGCCAAGGCGCGCGAGCAGGCCGCGTGGTGGCAGGCCGCGTGCAACATCTCCTTCGACTTCGGCAACCACCCGAACGCCGACCTCCGGGTCTCGTTCGACCCCACCGACGGCGCGTGGTCCTACGTCGGCACCGACAACAAGGGCATCCCGAGCAACGAGGCGACGATGAACCTCGGCTTCCTCGACGGCGGCACGGCGGGCCACGAGTTCGGCCACGCCATCGGGCTCGCGCACGAGCACTCGAACCCGCAGGGCGGCATCGAATGGAACGAACCGGTCGTCATCGCGGCCCTCGCCGGACCACCGAACCGCTGGGACGAGGCCAAGGTCCGCCACAACGTCTTCATGAAGTACGCCGTCGACCAGATCAAGGGGACGCAGTTCGACCCCGACTCGATCATGCTCTACGCCTTCCCGGCGACGTGGACGCTCAACGGTGTCGCCACGCATGCCAACGACGACCTCTCGGCGCTCGACCAGGCCTTCGTCGCGGGAGCGGCCATGTATCCCAAGGGCGCCCCGGTCGTCACCGACGCGGCGACCCTCACGATCGACGGCCCGAAGGTCGAGGCCTCGATCGGAGCTGCCGGCGAGGAGGACCTCTACGCCTTCGACGTCGCGAGCGACGGGCTCTACGAGGTGTCGACGCGCGGGTCGACCGACGTCTACCTCTCCCTCTTCGGGCCCGACAGCGACACCGATCTCGTCGGCGAGGACGACGACAGCGGCTACGGCGTCAACGCGCGCGTGCGTGCCGGGCTCACCCCCGGTCGCTACGTCGCCCAGGTGCGCCACTACCGACCGAGCGGGACCGGCACCTACTCGATCCGGGCGCGCCGCCGCTGACGCTCGCGCTCCCGCCCCAGGACCCTCCACCGAGGGCGTATGCCGTCCGCTCGCCACCCGACGGCATGCGCCCTCGCCCTCTGCCTCCGGCGTAAGACGTTGACGCTCTCGGGTAATGGAGTAATCCTGATTACATGATTACGAACGAGGCACTGGAGCGGGTGCGCGGCTGGTTCGTCGGCCGCCTGCCCGAGGAGTGGCGCAGCACGCCACCCGAGATCACCGTCGACCGCGAGGAGATCACCGTCGTCCTCACCGTCGCCGACGTCGACCTGCCCGACGGGTCGAGCGCCGCCGAGCGCGACGAGGCGCGCGCCGGTCGAGCCAAGGCGTTCCGCGAGGACACCCGCGGCCGTCGCATCGAGATCGCCCGCGAGGCCGAGCACCGCTTCGAGCGGAAGGTGTCGTGGGCCGTGCGCGTCGGCGACCACACCGAGCTGTTCACGCACGTGGCAGCGCCGGCGATGACACGGCTGCGCCAGCCCGAGCGGCTCGTGCTCGACACGCTCGTCGACGCCGGGGTGGCCCGGTCACGCGCCGAGGCGCTGGCCTGGTGCGTCAAGCTCGTCGCCCAGCACGAGAGCGACTGGCTCGGCGAGCTGCGTGAGGCCATGTCGCACGTCGCCGACGTGCGCACCAAGGGCCCCGGGGCCTGACCGACCCGTCCGGTCGAGGTGTCACGGGCCGCCCGGCGCGACGCACACCTCGACCTCCGGCGGGTCAGTCCTGCTGGTCGCTCCCGCGCTTGACGGCGGAGATCTCGAACTCGAGCGAGATCTTCTCCGAGACGAGCACGCCGCCGGCGTCGAGGGGCATGTTCCACTCGAGGCCGAAGTCGCGGCGGTTGATCCGGCGCGAGCCCTCGAAGCCGGCGCGCAGCGCGCCGAAGGCGTCGGTCTGCACGCCGATGAGCTCGATCGGGATGGTGACGGGCTTGGTGATGTCGCGGATCGTCAGGTTGCCGGAGACCATGTAGGCGTTCTCCTCGACCTCCTCGATCTGCGTGCTCTCGAAGCGGATGTCGGGCCACTTCTCGGCGTCGAAGAAGTCGGCGCTGCGAAGGTGGTCGTCACGCTGCTGGTTGCGCGTGTCGACGCTGGCGGCCTTGAGGACCACCTCGGCGTACGACTTGTCCATGTCGTCGACGTCGGCGTAGAGGCGGCCGGTCACGTCGTTGAACGAGCCGCGCACCGTCGTCACCATCGCGTGCCGCGCCGAGAAGCCGATACGGGTGTGGGCCGGGTCGAAATCCCAGTCCCCGCTCAACGCGGATCCGTGGTCGGTCATGGTCTCTCCCCTGCGGTTCGAAGAATGAGTCGCGGCATCCTCTCACGACCCAGGGTGCTTGAATCTTTCACTACTGCCTCGTTCGTTGGCAAGTTATGGGCACGGGACCCCGGCGCTCGCCCCCGACGGCTGACCTCCCCATACCCGCCGACGATCCCTCACGTGCGCTCCTGCGCCACCCGTGGGCGGTTTGCAGGAAGCCCCGAGGGGTCGGCTATAGTTCCACTCGTTGTCCCGGCCAGGTAGCTCAGTTGGTACGAGCGTCCGACTGAAAATCGGAAGGTCGGCGGTTCGACCCCGCCCCTGGCCACCACCCAAAACCGCAGGTCAGAAGCTTCTGACCTGCGGTTTTGTCGTTCACGGGGTGGGCGGGCGGAGGTTCGGGATGTCGGCGCAAGTGTCCGTGGTTGACCGCGACACGCCGAGGATCACCGGGAGTTATCGCACGAGTTATCGCACGACCTCTTGACGTCAAGACTTCTTAGCCCGCCCAGGCGGATCTTTCGAGGTCTGCGTCCGCCCGTACTCGCCCAGCGCCCAAGGGCGCCAAGCCTGTCAGGGATGAGACCACAGCTGAGCCCAGGATGGTCGAGTCACCCTCTTGAGAATCTGAAAGCCGCGGTTCGACTCAAGCGGACCGATTGACGCCCACGCCCGAGAATCACCGTTTTGGGCGCGTTCCGTTGCGGTTTCCAGGGTGTGAGTCCCGTTGAGTGGTGGGTTTTGAGGCCCCGGCATGTCGTGAGGACGTGAGGGGCCATCGGCGGGATCTTCGGTGTGTACGGCCAAGTACTCATCGAAGGGGTCAACGCCGATGCCCTTGTCTCAGTCTGCCCTGTCCGAGTTGTTGGAGGCGTTCCGCACTGGGGAGGGGGTGAACCTGATCCAGGACGCGGTCGAGCTGGCGTTGCACGAGCTGATCGAGGTCGAAGCCACGCAGGTGATCGGCGCCGGCCGGTACGAGCGCCACGCAGGAGCGCAAGACCGAACGCAACGGGACTCGGCCGCGGGTGTTGACCACGACGGCCGGGGACGTGCAGCTGCGGATCCCGAAGCTGCGCAAGGGCAGCTTCTTCCCGAGCATCCTCAACCCGCGCCGCCGGATCGACCAGGCCCTCTACGCGGTCGTGATGGAGGCCTACGTCAACGGCGTGTCCACCCGGGCGGTCGACGAGCTCGTCGCGGCGATGGGCTCCGATACCGGGATCTCCAAGAGCGAGGTCTCGCGGATCTGCGCCGGCCTGGACGAGATGGTCGCCGCGTTTCCGCACTCGGACGCTCGGGCACACCCGGTTCCCGTACGTGTTCCTCGACGCGACCTACCTGCACGTGCGCGAACCCGCCCGCGCACAAGTCGTCTCCCAGGCCGTCGTGGTCGCCACCGGCGTCACCGAGGACGGCGGCCGGGAGATCCTCGGGCTGGACGTCGGCGACAGCGAGGACGAGACGCCCTGGCGGGCGTTCCTGACCTCGCTGAAGGACCGCGGCCTTGGCGGGGTGGAGCGGCTCTTCCCAGTTGAGTGTGGGGTCATAGGCTCAGGCCCCCTCCGATCAGGAGCATTCGGAGCCTGTAGTTCTCGCGGTTGCGGAAGCCTCGCGCGACGCGTCGGTGGAACTCGATCAAGCCGTTGATCGCTTCGGTGCCGCCGCTGTTCGCGCCGCCAGCGGTGAAGTAGGCCAGGAATGCCTCGCGCCACTGGGCCAGGGTCCGGCCGAGCCGGGCGATCTCCGGGATCGGGCACCATTGGAAGCTGTCGAGGATCTTCTCGGCGACGGCGCGACCCTCGGTGTGGCTGGCCTGGTGGTAGGCGGAGCGGACCTGCTGGGCGCAGAGGTAGGCGACCCACACCTCGTCGTGGCGCTCGTCCGCCGCGATCGCTGCGGCGAGCCGGGACCGTTGGCGTTCGGTGAGGCGGTCGTCGCCGGCGTGCAGGATGTTCCGGATCCGATAGAGCGGGTCGTTCTTGCGTCCGCGGTGTCCGTGGATCTCCTGCTGGACCCGGCGGCGTACCTCGTCGACGGCGTGACCGGCGAGCTTGACCACGTGGAAGGCGTCGAGTACCGCGACGGCGTCCTGCAGCTGGTCATCGATGGCGTTTTTGTAGCCACGGAACGGGTCGAGGGTCGCGAGCTCCACACAGCCGCGGAACTCCTCGCCGCGCTGCTTGAGCCAGCCGGCGTAGGCCGGCCCGGAGCGGCCGACGACCAGGTCGAGCAGGCGCGCCTTCACGACCTGCTTGCCGGGGTTCTTCGGGTCAGGCTGGCGGGTCAGGTCGACCATCCCGGTCAGTTCCTTCGGCCCGCGCTTGATTGGGTTGACGTGGTGCCACACGTGCTCGTCGACCCCGAGGGTGGTGACCCCGTCGAAGCGGGACTCGTCCGCAGCGGCCTGTTCCAGCAGCGGCAGGATCGAGGCCCAGACCGTGTCCGAGCCGGTGCCGAGCTGCCGCGCGAGTCCGTGGATCGAGGCGTGCTCGCGACGGATCTGCTCGATCGCCCACCGGCACGCCCGCGCGGTCAGCAGTGCCCGTGGCCGGGCGATCTGCTCGTCCTGCTCGACGAACGAGACGCGCGGGCAGGACGTCTCGGGACACAC
This sequence comes from Terrabacter sp. Soil810, assembly GCF_001429645.1. Lineage (NCBI taxonomy): Bacteria > Bacillati > Actinomycetota > Actinomycetes > Micrococcales > Intrasporangiaceae > Terrabacter > Terrabacter sp. Soil810. The sequence goes on along the minus strand of NZ_LMSW01000011.1, from coordinate 7,457 downwards.
CCAGCGCCGCTGGCGCCACACGACTGTCACCGGCCGCCCGGCCGACGGGGCATCCACGAGACGTACCTCGAGTCGGCCGTGTCGGTGGGCGACCACCCCGCACGAGGGGCAGCCCATCACTGCCGGCGCGGACTCCACGGCAACGGCCAACGCACCGTGGTCGTCGCGGGCCACGGCGGTCACGCGCAGGCCGCCCAGGCCGACGAGAAGGTCACAACGGTCGCAGTAGCTGCTCAGCGCAGAGCAGCACGACGTAGGCTCGGGCACGTCGAGGTCCTAGATATCAGAAGAGGTAAGAGTCCTCTGATCCTCCGGGACCTCGACCCATTCCCAGCTCAGGCAGCGACCCCGCGCGTCGCGGTCACCCCACACCCAACTGGGAAGAGCCACTATGTGGGCGTATGGGACCTGAGCGTTGGGTCAACGGATGAGCCCTTCGCCGACCAGGAGCGTCCGTAACTGGCATCTTCGAGAGGGACTTCTGCAAGGGATGTCCGCAGGGCTGAGCGAAAGTCAGCGCCTGGGTACCGCTGGAAAGTCCAGCGTTGCCACCGAGATGGGTGTCGGGGTCCGTCCCCAACTTGATAGGTGGCCAACTGGTTCAATTTACGCGACGATCCCCAGCGACGTTCTCACGCAGGGATGACGCGCGTGACTCGCAGCGCTTCCGAAGGCACTATGAACCCTCCGGGATTACAAGCATGTCGCCGACGGATGAAAACTGATCAGAAACGACGGGTGAAATCTGACCACCTGGCGTGACCCTGTGGAGGGTGATCAGTGTGGAGGACTGGGCCGAGATTCGTCGGTTGCGCCGGGGCGAGGGGCTGCCGATCGCGGTGATCGCGCGACGGTTGGGGATCGCGAGGAACACCGTGAAGAAGGCGTTGGCGTCCGACCGGCCTCCGAGGTACCGGCGTCCCTCCCGGGGGTCGGCGGTGGACGCGGTCGAGGCGGAGGTCCGCGAGCTGCTGGCTGCGACGCCCACGATGCCGGCGACGGTGATTGCGCAGCGGATCGGGTGGCAGCGGTCGCTGACGGTGCTCAAGGACCGGGTGCGGGTGTTGCGGCCGTTGTACCTGCCGCCGGACCCAGCCTCGCGGACGGAGTACCTGCCGGGTGAGCGGATGCAGTGCGATCTGTGGTTCCCGCCGGTCGATGTTCCGCTGGGGTTCGGCCAGCTCGGAGCTCCGCCGGTGCTGGTGATGGCGTCGGGGTACTCGCGGATGCTGTTCGCAGTGATGGCGCCCTCCCGGCAGGGACCGGACCTGATCGCCGGGCACTGGCGGCTGCTGCAGCAGGCGGGCGCGGTCCCGCGCGAGCTGGTGTGGGACAACGAGAGCGCGGTTGGCTCGTGGCGGGCCGGCCGGCCGAAGCTGACCGATGACTTCGAAGCGTTCCGCGGCACGTTGGGGATCGCGGTGCACCAGTGCCGCCCGCGGGACCCGGAGGCCAGGGGCATCGTCGAACGGGCCAACGGCTACCTGGAAACCTCGTTCCTGCCCGGCCGGGCCTTCACCTCCCCGGCCGACTTCAACGACCAGCTCGTCGAATGGCTCGCGGTCGCGAACACCCGGCAGGTGCGCCGGACCGGGTGCGCCCCAACCGCCCGGTGGGCCGCCGACCGGGCCGGGATGCTGGCGCTGCCGCCGGTCGCACCGACGATCGGATGGCGCACCCAGGTCCGCCTCCCGCGGGACCACTATGTGCGCATCGACAGCAACGACTACTCCGTGGACCCGGCCTGCGTCGGACGCAGGGTCGAGGTGCTCGCCGACCTCGCCCAGGTCACCGTCACCCTCGACGGGCGTGTGGTGGCCGTGCACGAGCGGTGCTGGGCGAGGCACCAGAGCCTGACCGACCCGGCCCACCACCAGGCCGCGCTCGAGCTGGCCCACCGCGCCCGGCGTCGCACCGACACCACTGACACCACTGACACGGACGCGGTGGAGCAACGTGACCTCACCACCTACGACGCAGCGTTCGGCCTGAACGACCCGACCGACCCGACCGACCCGACCGACCTGACCGACGACGAGGTGGCTTGATGGCCACCGCTAACACCGCTCGGAACACCGGTAGGAGCAGTGGCAAGGCGCCGCGGGCCGCGAACGGACGCGACATCGCCAGCGAGCTCGCCTACGTGACCCGAGCGTTGAAGGCCCCCAGCCTGCGCGAGGCCATCGACCGGCTCGGCGAACGAGCCCGAGCCGAGTCCTGGACGCACGAGGAGTATCTGCTCGCCTGCCTGCAACGGGAGGTGTCCGCCAGGGACGCGCACGGCGGCGAGGGCCGGATCCGCGCCGCCCGGTTCCCCGCGCGAAAAGCCTTGGAGGAGTTCGACTTCGACCACGCCCGCGGCCTTCGGCGCGAGGTCAGGGCGCACCTGGGGCGCCCTGGACTTCGTCACCGCCCGAGAGAACGTCGTCTTCCTCGGCCCGCCCGGCACCGGCAAGACCCACCTCGCGACCGGGATCGCGATCCGCGCCTGCCAGGCCGGGCACCGGGTCCTGTTCGCGACCGCCTCCGAATGGGTCGACCGCTCGCCGGCGCCCACCACGACGGCCGCCTGCAGGACGAGCTGCGACGCCTCGGCCGGTACCCGCTGCTGGTCATCGACGAGGTCGGCTACATCCCGTTCGAGCCCGAGGCCGCGAACCTGTTCTTCCAGCTCGTGTCCTCCCGCTACGAACGAGCCTCGCTCATCGTCACCAGCAACAAGCCCTTCGGGCGGTGGGGCGAGGTCCTCGGCGACGACGTCGTAGCCGCAGCCATGATCGACCGGCTCGTCCACCACGCCGAGGTCATCGCACTCAAAGGCGACTCCTACCTCCCCGCAAGACGCCGGGTCACACCGACGAGCAGCATGCGTGTCTCAGCGCTGGCGTTGTGACCAGCTTGGATCTGGAGGACCATCCAGTTGATGATCGCGGCCGCCGGGGTGGGCTGTCCGCTGTCCGTCAATGTATTGGCCAGGTTAACCAACATGATGTCCCAACGGCCGCGTTCGGGGCTCTCTGGATCAACCGCGGCAACAGCGTTGAATACCACCTCCAGGATTTCCGGAGTAGGGAATGCTTCTGTGGCGAGGTTGGGCAGAGCGGTCTGAACAGCGGTCCAGTGCAGGTGCGCAGCCGCGGCGCTCTCGCCGATATCATGCAGGAGGTTGCCGTATCGGCTGATGAGCGACGCAATCCCAAACGGCGGCAAATGCTTCCGGGCGAGCGCAATGGCCGTTTGGAAGAGTCCCTCCGCGTCCGTGGGGCGGCCGCGTATCCGGTTCAACGTCGCCAGCCATCCCATCTCTTCGGCCAAGGCTGCTAGGTCTTCGGGCTCGCCGAGTTCAGCCAGTAGATCGCAGGCGTGGGAACGAAGCCCGGCTGCGACGGCGAAGTTCTGCTGATCCCAAGTTTGCTCGCTGGCTCCCAGCAAGCGGGCCACCGCCCATCGCCGGTTGGGCGGGTCGAGCTTGCGAGCGAGCCGGGCGATGTTGTCTGCGGCTGCTAGCGGCGCTACCCCGCCATCCCCGGGGTTGACGACCATGTGGACAAGTTCGCCTATGGCGTCGATTGCCGCTTGCAGTGGCAAGGCGGTTGGCGGGATCCCCAGGCCAGTAAGGAGAGACAGCCGTCTGCCGCCATCCGTTGTAAGCGCTTCGACCAGCAGGCGGCCGAACGTCGGATCTTCGTCGAGGTAAGCGAGACCGGCTCGCGCGTACCAGATTGGCGGTCGATCGCGTGGGACCCTAGAGACCGTTGACACCGCGGTGCGCAGCTCGTTCTCCCGCCCAGCCTGCATGAGTTGCATCACGAGCGTGTCCAGGCAAAGCGTTTGGTAGGACCCGCCGCCATCAGTCCGGGCTCCGCGCCAAAGATGTGCCTCGGCGCCTTCCGGATCAACGACACTAAGCAAAAGCGACGCGTGCGCAGCATAGGTGCCCTGGGCGGTGGCTGCCGCCATGAGCGCTGCCACAGCTGCCTTCTTGTCGGCGTCGATGTGCAGGTATCCGTGCACCAAGTCAAGAAGGCTCGAATCTACTGTGTCTTCTGCGCGCAGATCATCAACCACTTTGCGCAGCCACCCATCTTGGGACGCGTTGAGTCCGCATACGAGTGCGCGGGTCAGAAAGCGTGTCCGCGCCTGCCCATCGTGGCACCTGGTGGCTATCGCGACACCCTCCATGGCGACGGTAAAGAGTAGGTCGTCGTCGCGGGGCTCGAGGCCAAACACAAGCTCGTACAGGTGGTCGCGGTTGTGCAAGCGCCGATGATCGGCCGGCGGGTCTATGGCCCGCTCCTTGAGCAGCATCTCGGCGGCCAGGCGTACACGGCCGAGACGCTCCTGGGCTTCTCCAAGCAGGTGGAGGCATTCGCAGTAATCGAAGCGGTTGTGTAGCGAGGCGGTCGCCAGCATCGTGACCGCAATTACTAGGGCCGAAGCCGGGTCGTCACCACGGGCCAGTTGGTACGCGTGCTTCCGCTGGCGCGTGCGACCGTCTAACCCTTCGTCGGCTCGGGCACTCTCCAGCAGGGATTCACCGACGCCGTTGAGCTCAGACCAATCCGCAACTATGCCGTCCCAGGCCGAACTTAGGTCGGGATGCACCGGCGGCCATCCTGGAAGGCCCTTGCGCATCGCCTCGGCGAGTCGCGCCGCGTCTCCGTATCCGGTGTTGCCGATCAGACCGAGAAGGTGCGTGAGTGCGACTATATCGATGCCCTGTGCCTGTCGCGCGGCAACAGAAAGGACCAGCATCGTGGCAGCAGCCTCCGCACAAGCGACATCCCACTGCTGCCGTGCCATCTTTAGCTCGGGTCCGCGCCATGCTGGACTCAATCGCAACGAGGCGAGGGCCTTCGGTGACGATAGTGCTCGCGCGGCATCGCGCACTGATCGGTCCGGCTTCATAAAATGATGCCCGGCGTGCCTGACGATGGAGATGCGCGCGTCTGGGACGGCGACGTGGTCGATCCAGGCTTTGGGAGCCGGGGGGATCCATGCACCAGCCAGCTCGGCATCGGTGCCAACGCCCAACAACGGCACGGCGAGGGTTGCACGAATGACAGGATCGTTCGGGAACGGCTCGAGCACCTTGTGGGCCAGCTGGACGCCGGGATCATCCTGCGACACATCGCCAGTCATCTGACCCAACTCGCCTGCGCGAAGCAGGGCACGGAACGGATCCCATTCACTGGCCATGGCTGCTGCGGCGAGGTGCACTGGATCACCGGCCGAGCACACGGCAAGGACGTCAAGCAGAGAGGACTTGGAGCCGAATAGCTGCTGCAACATCGCGCGACGTTCTTCGAATTGAAGCGGTGGTATCTCCATGCCGGAGGTTGTTGGTGCATCTGGGGACGTGCCCAGCGCCCAGCGGATCGTGTTGCCCATAGTTGCCGCAGATTGCCGACTCAACTCCGCATCAGTGAAGACCAGTCGAGGCATGGGTCGGCCCGCAGCGAGCTCGCCCTCTGCCGCAATCATCGCCGAGGCCAGGACGCCTCCCTCGGCCGCGGCGAAGAGTTGCGCGGTGGCAATCAGGTGATTCCGAAGGCCCGGGAGATCCTCGGGTAGGCCATTCGTAGCCGGGGCACAGACAGGCTCGGTGGCCGAGGAGATGGAGCGCGCCCACAACATCGGCTGGATGAGACCTCGAGCCCGACGGTCGCGGTCCTCTTGCCATTCCTCCGCGCTGCGGGCGGTCGCCTGAGCATGGGCGTCGAGCACGCTTGCACCAACGGAGAGTGCGGCGTAGAGGTGGCGGTGGAAGTGAATGGCGCTCAGTTCCGGCACGGGTCCTCGGGCTACTAGTGCAACTGACGTCCCGCGGCTGAGCAGTCGCGCGGGAAAGGGAAGACGCTGTGCGTCTCGCAAGTCACCACTGTGGCAGGCATTCGAGACAAAAACCCTACAGCCAAGATCGCCAAGGATCCCTTCTAACTCTTGATCATCCATCGTCTCCGGCCCAAACTGCGCCACAAAATCAGCCCTGACCAGATTGTCGTCGGGGCGGGCGACGGTGCCGCCGTGGACGTCTAGGTGGACGATGCGGGCAAGTGCGGGATCCGGCGGGACACGGCGTGGGAGAGCCCGAATGAGCTGCGGCGTGCTCGCTGTGCTGACCCATCGCGGCATGATCGCCCCCGTGATGCGAAGCTCAGCCAGCACGGGACCGGCGACCCCGTAACGGGCGATTTTGTCTTCGACCTTACGAGCCGCCAGCCACACCAGATCGCCGCCTTCGGTGGGCCTGGCGGTCGGAGCCAGTCCCGGCAAAGTGCGAAAGACGCGGATTGACTCCGCCTCATCCCCGCTCAGCCGCAGCGTCTCCCAAATCAACGATTGAACTGCTGCCGTGCAACGGACCTCGACCTCTAGTTCCCCATTGGTCAACTGAACGTCGGGGCCAAGTGCCCGCTCCATCACGCCAATGAGCAGCGACGCATAACGGCCAGCTCTCTGATCCAGCTCAGCGTCCTCCCCCTTGACCAGCAATTCGGCGGTGCCGGTACGAAGGAGGTCAAGACGCGGAATTGCTGCGACGCCGGTGAACACGGCATCCTCCGAGCTCAGCGTGAGGGAGACGGCGTCGTGGTCCGCGTCCTCGACGAGCAGATTCCGCATTTCAATCCTTCGGCCGCACCCGAACCTCGACCACACCATCCGCGGTCGTGGTCACCGTAACCTCTGGCGCGTCCGCGCCATCCTTGACACCGGGCTTCGACCCGGCGCTGGAAGTGGGCTCGGATCGAGCTTTGCGCCAAGCCGAAACGATAATGGCCCGCAGCGCTTCCGTGCTCAAACCCGCCGCCGTGCCGATCAGGAACTCGATCAGCGCAGCGGCTCCGTCGAATGTGGCGGGCACCGTTTCCTTGCCCTCGATCAGCAGAAGGTCCGGCGTGAGGGCCGCGGTCAGCCGGCTCGCGGTGTCATCCACCCACCCTTCATCCGGACCAAGGATCTCGATCTTCACCAGATCGCCAGGACGCAGGTCCATTAACGCTCCCTCTTGTGGCTAGTCGGACGGTCTAATCACTTTCCCATTGACGTACCTCCGCGACTGTAGAGGTCATGAGGCTCGAATGGACGGGAAAATGGAGACACGTCCATGTCGACGGCCGCTGCGCCCACGCAGTCCCACCGTTCTCGACCTGGTGAGGAATGTCTTCTCTCCGTCAAGGCGCCTGCTCCGCCGGCGCAGGGCCCGGGCTGCGGGCGGCGCTGGCGCGCCGTCCCTCGCCTCGGGCCTGACGCAACAGCAACCGGGCTGGGGAGGCTCGACACCCTGCGGCCCAATCGTCCGGACCCGGTCGGCGCGTCAAGGGCTGCGTCGCTGCGCGATCGAGCAAGCTCGACCCTTGACCCACCGACCGGGGTCCTGGTGATGGCCTAGATGTACTGACCGGGCACGTTGGTTGAGGGAATGCGACTCATCGTTGTGAGCTGCTGACATGGGA
>NZ_LMSW01000010.1:0-8029 GCF_001429645.1 Terrabacter sp. Soil810 | reverse complement strand
GGTCCAGCCCGCCCAGCGCCTCGTTCAGGACGCGCTGCTCGCGATCCAGATCGAGCGGCACCAGTCCCTCGGGCGCGGCGATGGCGGTGACGACCCTGATGTCGCCGGTCAGCAGCGGTGGGTTGGCCGGCACGGTGAGCGAGTCGTGCCGGACGATCGCGACGCGCGGGTCCAGTGCCAGGAACCCGTCGGCGCCCTCGCCGCCGGCGCGGTCGATGTACATGTACTCCCACGGGATCACCGACAGCTCGGCCGGCAGCCGCAGCCTCAGCCGCAAGCCGGTGTTGGCCGTGGCGGTGGCCATGCTCCGCGCGAACAACTCGCGCACGCCGGCGTCTCGGTCACTACCGCTGGTCGGCAGGATGATTGCCGCCAGGGTGCGGCCGAGCTTGAGGAGGCCGTCGGTGTCGAGCTCGCGCTGTTCCAACTGGTCGAGCGAGTACTGCAGCTGCTTGTCGTCGTACTCGACCGGGGTGGCTTCCTCGGCGGTCATCTCGCCCGCGGGCGAGCGCAAGACGCGCACCCTATACTTACCCGTGCGCGTCTCGCCGTCAGTGGGGAGGGAACCGGTCAGCTCCAGTTCCATGTCGAGGTATTCCATGTCGGCCTCCGCAGAAATTCAGAGTTGTTGACGGTACGCGGCCAGCAGGTCGCCCCAATGGGTGTCATTGGGGAAGGTGAGCTCGGCGTACCAGGGAGAGATGCGTTCGACGACCGGCAGGTAGATCGAGACGCCTCGAGTGCCGTCGAACCACGAGCCGAGGTGGCCCTCAGCGAGCACCGCTCCGGCGCCTGGCCGGAGCCCGTCATGCACGTCGTGTGCCGCGCGCCTGACGGTGTCCGCCGCGTCGTTCGATAGCCGGATGGCCTCGGCGATCGCGCCCAGATCCCACAGGTGGTAGTCGAACTTGCTCGGCGCCCGCGCGCCCTTCCGAGACTCCACCTGCTGCGTCGCGTGCTGCGCGCTCCACAGGAGTCCACTGTTGGCGCCCATGTCCTGGAGCAGCGCTCGTGCAAGCTCGTCCGTCGCGTCTTTGACTTCCTCGATCCGGCCGAGGTCGAGCCCGACCTTAGTGACGTCTCCCGCACCGGGCGGGTTGGCCTCATAGAATGCGACGTATCGGTCCACCACGGTTCGCGCCAGCGCCGCGCCGTCCTGATCCGGGTTGTCCCTGAGGTCTCCGTAAATTGCCGGATAGGGCCAGCTGTGCCCAGGCACTAGCTCAGGGGAGGCGGCCAGATAGCGCACCGCGTGCCGGAGCTGGTACGCCACCTCGAGGTTCGCCATGAGGCAGGCGTCCATCCCGAGGAACTCGAGCGGCTTGCCGATGGCCTCGGTGATTGTGCGGGCCACGCGTTCGAGTTCCAGCGTGTCCAGCGATTGGCCGGTGCCGTCGTCGAACAGGACTGCCCGCTCCGCCTCGCGCTGGGGGGTGAGGATCATCCGCAGGGTCGACCGGAACAGCGCCCGGCTGCCTGACGAGCGGGCCCGTTCGGTTGCTTCATCGTCCGCGGGCTCGGCGCCGGGCCGTGCCTCGCGGGCGACTTGAGCGATTTCCGACGGGGTCCACCCGGTTCCGTGGCTCCACAGGACCAGGCCGTACCTGTCGGCCGGGTTCTCGCCGTAGAACCACTTCGCGATCTCGATCAGGGCATCCGGGTCGCCCGAGTTGAAGGCGCCCAGCACCTCCTGCGTGCGCACCGCTCCGGCGTTGCCGACGACATAGCGGGCCGCCCCGGCGGCCCCGTCGTAGAGCATCCCGTGGACGACCTCGGGTGTGCTGCCCACGCCGAGGATCTGCTGACGGCTCACCTTTCCGAGCGGTTCGAGATCGTTGTGTGCGGCAATGTACGTCAGGACGCTCCATCTGGCGTTGCTGGCCATCTCACACCGGTTCGCCCTGGCCGAGGATCCCGAGCGCGATGCGATCCGCCGTGCTCAGCGACGGGTCGGTAGCCGGACCCGGAGCCTTCGTCCCGCCTTCCGTCGGCAGCAGTAGGTCGTCAGGGGCGTCGAAGTAGAGGGCCATCGCGGTCCGGCCTGCGTCGACCAGCGCCGTCCGACGGTCATCGCTCATGTCGAACTCAGTGGTTCCGTACCCGCCCGCCGGGAGCCGGACAACCAGGCGCGCGTACTCGTCGATCACCATCTTGTCGTGGGCACCCGTGGCGGTGTCGACAAGACGGCGCAGACGCTGCACGGTCGCCAGCTCCCCCGGTCGGATCGCGAAGCGCACGCCCCAGAGTTTCGAGCCCGGGACCGGCAGACGCTCGTCGATCAGCATGCCGAGGACCGGAGTCTGGGCCTTCTGGCCCATCAGGCGCGTGATCGGGGCCTCGCTCGAGATGAACAGCTCGATGGGGAAATTGGAGAGCAGTCCGCCGTCCACGATCGCATGACCGGTGATATCCCGTCCTAGGTACGTGCCCCAATCGGACTGCCAGATCACCTCGTCCCAGACGAGCGGAATGCTCATGGACATGCGGACCGCCCACACGAGCGGACACTTTGGCGCGGTGTGGTGATTCAACACGAGCAGGCTCCCCGCGCTCGTGTCCGAGGCCACCAGCGAGAGCTCCACTCCGGTCGCCTGATGGAACTCGGACAGAGTCTGCCCACTGAAACGCCGAGCCACTCCCTCGATCTGTCCGCCGTCGAGCTTGCGGGTCAGCCAGTCGACGAAGCGATCCGCGCCGAACCACCCGCCGCGCTCGACCAGGGAGATCACCGAACGGAAACGGTCACTTCCCGCGAGCAGCCGCACCAACCGGAAATCGACCCATTTCTCGATTCTGTTCCACACGAATGTAAAGTCCACGCCCTCAAGCAGCTTAAGCGTGGAACTCTCCCTCAAACTGTCTTCGCTGAATGCTGCAGGGGGTCCCAGGAACCCCGCGAACACGGACTGGCCATCCTCGGCCTTCTCCGCGAGAGCCTCGAGCATCTCGCCCGGCGAGTAACCGGCGGCCAGCAGCGTCGCGGTGATCGCGCCCGCCGAAGTGCCCAACAGCCGACCGGGGGTGTGCCCCCGATTGAAGAACTCCTGGCAGGCGCCAACGAGCACCATGCCCTTCGCACCACCACCCTCGAACACCAGGTCGTACTCCACGCCTCGTCCCTCCGCTCACAATTCAGGCCAGATCGGGAAGCTGCCGCACGTAGTCTTGAGCGAAGTCGACCAGCCGTTCGGCGATATCCAGGCGCACCGCCTCCAGCACGGGCGCGCTGACCGTGACCTTTCCTGAATGATGCCGGAGAGTCACGTCGCTCTTTCGGAACTTGAAGAACAGGACCTGCGTGAGATTTGACTGCGCCTCGAGGCCGAAAGACATCAACGTTAGGAGCAGCCCGTCAGTGGGGGAGGACTCCGCCAGCCCGACCTGGAAACGCGCGGTGTTCGCTGACTGGCTCTCCCGGTTGAAGAGGGTGATCCATGGGCTGCCGTCACTCATTTTCTGAAGAGCCGTCAGGGTGGTCTTCACCAGGGTCAAGGCAGCGGGGGCGCCCACCAACAGCCCGGCAGCGACTTCCAGGATCGCCTCATGAGCCTGGAAGTCGCCCGTTTCTTCGTGATACTGGGCGAAGCCTTTGTCCTGTATAGCAAAACCGATGCTGGACAGGACCTCGAAGTAGCAGCCATACCAATACTCAACATCTGCGAAGGTGGTTTGGCTGGGCACCTTCTTCTTCGCCACCAGCTGCGCCAGCAGAGAGGCGTTAACGATGTCCGCCCGCTGCTCACGAGTGACCCCTCGGACGAAAGCAATAACCTCCCCACCGACCACCGCCGCCTGCTCCTTCGCCTCGTCCAGCGCTGGCCGCGGGGCCTTCGGTGTATCGAAATCGATGGGAGGAGGCTCCGGAAGGTCGGCCGCTTGCACGAACGCACGCGCCCGGCTAAATGCGTCTACGACCATGATGCGCTCCCGAAGACTCCTGTGTCGCCTAGCAATCCCGTTGGGTGCCCGCTCCGACGCTCATCGCCTATGGGGGTCAGAGAAGCACGGCTATCAGCGCTCGAATCTGTCGACATCGCACAAACACTCATCGTGTGAGACGAGACAGACCACGGGCGCCCAGACCCATGATCTCTCACAGTATCCGACTCCGCTCGCGCCGCCGGCGAAACGCCCAAATGGATCCGTCACCGCTATCGCCGCGCCCCAACTGCCGGTGCCGCTCGGTCGGGGTGGCGAGCAGGGTGTCCGGGACGCCGCACTGAGCGAGCCGGTCCTCGTCGTCGAGACGTGCCGCGACACGACGCTGGCAAAGCTACAGCCAAGTTAAGCAGCAACTGCGTAGCACGCCTAGACGTGGCGCCCTCGTTCCCGCTCCGGGGTTCGGTCGTCTGTAGTCCGCGAATAGTTCCGAGTGCTCATGGCGCCCCTTACGAGATGATTACGATTCCAGCATGCACCCGACGAACCGTGCAGATGGGGCGTTTGACTCACATGAGACCGTCCGGATTACGGTGCAAATGGCACGTCGCGCAGATCTGTTCTGCGGGGACTGTCCGCCCAAGGGTGTTTCTGGCTCGACACGCCGACAGGTTCGGCGAGGAAGGCTGGTTGTCGATGACCGAGATGCTCAAGGGCAGGAGCACGATGCCCAAGGAAGCGAGGAAGGTCGCGAAGCATGACGAGGCGGAGCGGGCAGCGGACGGCTACCTGATATGTCGTGCGTGCTTGTCAAGTGGCGGGGTGAGGCACCCGTCCCCGTGAGGGACGGGTGCCTCGTACCTCGTCGGTTGGCCTGTTGTGGTGAGCGTGTCGATGGCGACGCGCGGTCAGACTGATATGCGCGGGTTGTTTACCGCAGGACGGGGTTTCGGCAGGAGCGGGTTCGCTTGTCTAGGAGCGAGCGTGGCCCCGGAGGGCTGCTCACAGTAGCTTCGCGGGTCGCTCCACGCGCTGCCACCACGTGGGCCGGTCGACGAGGCAGTCAGATGGCCGCTACTGGTCGTCCAAGACGGCCAAGGACCAGCCCCAGCCAGCGAGCTCGCGGGCGATGGCGACGTTGGCTGTGGTGGCACGCTTACGACGGTCCATGAACCTGGCCCAGCGCTGGTGCAGGCGCCGGTTGCCTTCGTCGCCGCGGACTCTAGCCGCCGCGGGGGCGAGGTCCCACCGCTCGAGCGCTGGCGCGGTCTCGCGGAACAGCTGGCCGCAGCGACATCCGGGATGGGTCAGAGACGACAGCGGGTACAGATCGACCAGTTCGAGGCGCTCGAGGTCCCGTTGCCGGATATCCCCACCCAACGCCGGATCGGCGCCGAACTCCGACTCGCCGAGGTCGAGGAGCTGGCGGCACGCAGGGCAACGCTGTCGGCCGCACTACTTCCTGCCGCTCGGAACGAAGCGTTCGCCACACTCACTTGACGCTGCTCCAGGCCCGTCCCGCGATCACAACGTGGTCAAGGAACCGCAGCCCAACCGCATTAGGACTCGAACGGGCTGACCGTGGTCCACAGGTTAGTCGTGCGGTCGAAGTAAAGGGGCTCGTGGTTGATGTCGTCGGAGTGCTGGTAATCGAACACCGACCAGAAGCACGTAGAGCACCAGGAGTATGCGTGTTCGAAGTAGTCCGGGCCGCCGATGTCCAAGAGGCCGTAGTGGACCCGGCCATGGCACCGGTGGCATTCGGAGGTATACTCGGTTTGCTTTCCTGCAGCTTCTCGCTCCAGGGTCTCGACGGAGTAGTAATTGAGGCACGAGGCGAAGGCGAATGGGTTGCACGTCTGAAAGTTGCTGAGCCGGCCGACAAAGTATTGCTCGGGCCCGGAGAGGTTGGTGAGTTTAAGGGTGCCGGCTAATGCCGCATCAGGAATAGTGGCGAGATAGCGCGTGAGTAGAACCTGGATGGGTCGCCCACCGCCGTAGGGCTCGCGGGAGCAGAGCTCGCGGCCCAGGGCTAACCAGAAGTGCTCGTTCTGGAGGAGCAGGATGAGATTCTCCCAGTCACCCAGCTCAACGAGGTGGTCACCTAGATGCCGGGCGGCGTACTTGTCGAGTGCGGTCGGATCGTTGCCGAGCTCGTTCACGTAGAAGGTGGCGATGGCCCGGTGGGCATCCTCCGGAGCGCACCAGAAGTCGTAATTCCGATGCTCGTCAACCAAGTAGTCGCGCAGGGTCTGGTGAAAGAGAGCAAACCGATCTCCGCCGTCCGTCGCGGTGACGAGCAGGAGCTGGCGAGCTGCCGCGAGGTCTTGACGAAGAACCGTTCTAGGCGTACCCGTGAACCAGGAGAGCTGGCGCTCGCAGAGGGGTTCCTCCGCGACGGCAAGTGTGCCGAAGAGCCGGACGAGGCGAGTCTCCCAGTCGTGACGGTCGAAACGCGAGAGGAAATCGGCGTATGCCTCATTGAGAGTTTTCGGGAGTTGGGGGGGGTCCGTGAGGAGAGAGCGGCCCCGGCCGGCGGTCACGTGCTCGACCAGCAGCTTCGCGTGAAGGAAGTTCCCCGATGACACCTGTGCGATGAGCGCCACCTCTGGGCTGGACGCGGGGAGGGCAGCCCGGAGGCTCGATTCCACGTACTCAACGAGTTCATTCTGGTTGCGCGGGTCGTCACTCCGCAGGTGATAGCCGGACGCATGCCTGAAGTGGCGGAGGATGCGACGGTCCGGGCGCGTCGTTATGAAGAGCCGGATCCATGGAAGGGAGGGGGTCTGAGCGATGAGGTCGATCAGGGTCGGTTGTCCTCGGAAGAGGAAGGCTTCATCGAGGGCGTCCAGCACGACGACTGCCGGTCGAGGTGGATTCAGAGCCGCCAGTGGGGCACGGATCAGGACGTCGAACTCACGCTGCGGATCCGCCAACATAAGTCGCTCGAGCACCACTCCCGTGATCTCACCTCCGGTCATGGTTCCCACGTCGATTTCGACACGGACGGACAGATGGATCGGGTCGATCGTCCCTGCCAGCGCGTCGCCGTAGCCGGGCACGCGCTGTCCCATCTGAGCCGCCAGCGAACGCAGTACCGTGTGCGGAACGACCGTCTCGCTGCGTCCGGCCGCGCAGAAGTGGTAGGCGCAGATGTCGGCTCGCCGCCGGATGAGTTTTGCCGCCAGGGCCGTCTTTCCGATGCCCGGTTCGCCGGTGAGCATGAAGATCTGGTCGTCACCGTGCTCCACCCAGTGGTCGATGTCGCTAAGAAGCCATTCACGCCCCGTGAACTCGCGCGTTGCATCTTCCATAAGGGAACTGAAGTCGAGCGCCACCAGTCTCGGCGACCACAGGCCCTCGTCCATCAAGGTCGCTCCCTTCCGGATACGGCGACCGTAACCTCAACCTCGGAGCCCATCGTCGCCCTCCTCTGTTGGTGACCTGCGCTCGCGTCGGCAAGCAAGAGCGTCGACGCTACCCTTGAAGCCCAGTGAGGGACCCTCTACCACGGGCTCGACCCCTCTGGTTGACGACAACGGTTGCGGCACCGCTCAGGTTGGCGTCCACTCCCGTCAACTCGGTTCGCATCGTGCCGGCTCTTGCCGGACCTCGATGTGGGTGCCCGTCTGCTCCCGCGCTTCCCCGGTGAAGGTAGGGCGCCGGTGGTAGACGGCCTCCAGGAGACTTCGCAATTGTCAGGCCTGGAATGGAGGGTCCCGTCGTCGTCGTCGTCGACGTCGACGTCCACGTGCCCGAGGGCGACCGGAGACAACGCCGAGCTGAGGTTGAGCTCAGCACGCTACCCCCCTTTCCCACCGTGTCGACGTCGATCTCAACGTTCACCGATCCGCCAGCTAACTCGGCCTGCGTGCCGGTAAGGTCGCCCATGACCGTTTCCAGCGACTGTCATGACCACGGCGATCCGTCCGCTGAGCATGCGGCTGACCTCGGCGCCCGTCACGACGCCGCCGGTCTGTACATTGTTGACGCGGACGCGGACGCGGACGTTGACGTCGGCTTCGGCGCTCTCGCGGGCCCGGTCACGGGCGCTCTTGTCTGCGGCGCCTTCGAAGAGTTGCCCGTGCGCGGCTCGCATGTAGAGGACCGGCACGCCCCAGTCTCGGCCTTCCTTGTCCTTGTTGAACGC
>NZ_LMSW01000009.1:0-5643 GCF_001429645.1 Terrabacter sp. Soil810 | reverse complement strand
TCCGGTAGGCTTTGGGGGTGGTGCCGCTGATTCCAAGCGGGTTGGGCCTGGTCGTCCTGAAGGGCGGTTCGCGGGTTTGACTCCCAAGCTTGAGGCGGGTAAGTTTGAAGGGTTGCCCCGGAGGCTGGCTCGTTGAGCTGGTTGATGGTGTGTGTCCGATTCTTGAGAACTCAACAGCGTGTCAAAAATCGATGCCAATTACCTCGTCGAGGGGCCTGGCCGGTTGATCTTCGTCCTCTAGTGGCGTGGTGACGGTCTGGTTTCTGGCGAATTATCCTTTGGTTGAATTGAACTTCTAGCTTTTTGAGCTGGTTGTTCGACTTCAGTCAGGTTTTCGAGCCCTTCATGGGTTCAAAGTTTGCTCGCTCTCGTTTCGGGGGTGGGTGTTTGAACATCAACGGAGAGTTTGATCCTGGCTCAGGACGAACGCTGGCGGCGTGCTTAACACATGCAAGTCGAACGGTGATGATCAAGCTTGCTTGGTCTGATCAGTGGCGAACGGGTGAGTAACACGTGAGTAACCTGCCCCAGACTCTGGGATAACCCCGGGAAACCGGAGCTAATACCGGATATGACACCAATCCGCATGGGTATGGTGTGGAAAGTTTTTCGGTCTGGGATGGACTCGCGGCCTATCAGCTTGTTGGTGAGGTAGTGGCTCACCAAGGCGACGACGGGTAGCCGGCCTGAGAGGGCGACCGGCCACACTGGGACTGAGACACGGCCCAGACTCCTACGGGAGGCAGCAGTGGGGAATATTGCACAATGGGCGAAAGCCTGATGCAGCGACGCCGCGTGAGGGATGACGGCCTTCGGGTTGTAAACCTCTTTCAGCAGGGAAGAAGCGAAAGTGACGGTACCTGCAGAAGAAGCACCGGCTAACTACGTGCCAGCAGCCGCGGTAATACGTAGGGTGCGAGCGTTGTCCGGAATTATTGGGCGTAAAGAGCTTGTAGGTGGTTTGTCGCGTCTGCTGTGAAAATCCGAGGCTCAACCTCGGACTTGCAGTGGGTACGGGCAGACTAGAGTGTGGTAGGGGAGACTGGAATTCCTGGTGTAGCGGTGGAATGCGCAGATATCAGGAGGAACACCGATGGCGAAGGCAGGTCTCTGGGCCATTACTGACACTGAGAAGCGAAAGCATGGGGAGCGAACAGGATTAGATACCCTGGTAGTCCATGCCGTAAACGTTGGGAACTAGGTGTGGGTCTCATTCCACGAGATCCGTGCCGCAGCTAACGCATTAAGTTCCCCGCCTGGGGAGTACGGCCGCAAGGCTAAAACTCAAAGGAATTGACGGGGGCCCGCACAAGCGGCGGAGCATGCGGATTAATTCGATGCAACGCGAAGAACCTTACCAAGGCTTGACATACACCGGAATCACTCAGAGATGGGTGCGTCTTCGGACTGGTGTACAGGTGGTGCATGGTTGTCGTCAGCTCGTGTCGTGAGATGTTGGGTTAAGTCCCGCAACGAGCGCAACCCTCGTTCTATGTTGCCAGCACGTCATGGTGGGGACTCATAGGAGACTGCCGGGGTCAACTCGGAGGAAGGTGGGGATGACGTCAAATCATCATGCCCCTTATGTCTTGGGCTTCACGCATGCTACAATGGCCGGTACAAAGGGCTGCGAAACCGCGAGGTGGAGCGAATCCCAAAAAACCGGTCTCAGTTCGGATTGGGGTCTGCAACTCGACCCCATGAAGTCGGAGTCGCTAGTAATCGCAGATCAGCAACGCTGCGGTGAATACGTTCCCGGGCCTTGTACACACCGCCCGTCAAGTCACGAAAGTCGGTAACACCCGAAGCCGGTGGCCCAACCCTTGTGGGGGGAGCCGTCGAAGGTGGGACTGGCGATTGGGACTAAGTCGTAACAAGGTAGCCGTACCGGAAGGTGCGGCTGGATCACCTCCTTTCTAAGGAGCAACTCGCCTCGGCCGTCATGGTCTGTGGCGCAGTGGCCTCGCCACCGGCGAATGTCTGGTGGGGGGTGCTCAAGGGTGGAACATCGATTATTTGGCGCTCTCCTGGTCGTCGCACACAAGTACTTGCTGGTTTCAGCAGTGGAACGTGGTGGTGGTCGGGTGGGTGCCTGACACGTTGTTGGGTCCTGAAGGATCGGACGACGCATGCTAGGCCCGGTTTGTTCCGGGTCTCTGGTGTGTGCCGGCTGGTTTCTTCTGGTCGTGGGCCCCGCCGATAGCTCAGCTGGTCTGGGTTGGGTGTGGGGTGCCGGTTGTATTTTGAGAACTTCACAGTGGACGCGAGCATCTTTGTGGCCAAGTTTTTAAGGGCACACGGTGGATGCCTTGGCACCAGGAACCGAAGAAGGACGTAGGAATCTGCGATAAGCCTCGGGTAGTCGATAACCAGACTGTGATCCGAGGATTTCCGAATGGGGAAACCCGGCTGGAGGCAAGTCCAGTCACCCGCACCTGAATATATAGGGTGTGTGGAGGGAACGTGGGGAAGTGAAACATCTCAGTACCCACAGGAAGAGAAAACAACATGTGATTCCGTGAGTAGTGGCGAGCGAAAGCGGATGAGGCTAAACCGGGCGTGTGTGATAGCTGTCAGGCGTTGCACGTTCGGGGTCGTGGGACCCGCCAACTGGTTCTGACAAGCCGGTAGGGAGTAAGAAATCTGCGTCATAGTCGAAGAGCATTGAATGGCTCGGCATAGAGGGTGCGACCCCCGTAGACGAAATGGTGTGGACTCCCGGTGGATTTCCCAAGTAGCACGGGGCCCGAGAAATCCCGTGTGAATCTGGCAGGACCACCTGCTAAGCCTAAATATTCCCTGGTGACCGATAGCGGACAAGTACCGTGAGGGAAAGGTGAAAAGTACCCCGGGAGGGGAGTGAAATAGATCCTGAAACCGTGTGCCTACAATCCGTTGGAGCCTCCCGCCGTTGGGCGTGTGGGGTGACAGCGTGCCTTTTGAAGAATGAGCCTGCGAGTTAGTGCTCAGTGGCGAGGTTAACCCGTGTGGGGAAGCCGTAGCGAAAGCGAGTCCGAATAGGGCGTTTGAGTCGCTGGGTCTAGACCCGAAGCGGAGTGATCTACCCATGGCCAGGTTGAAGCGCAGGTAAGACTGCGTGGAGGACCGAACCCACTTAGGTTGAAAACTGAGGGGATGAGCTGTGGGTAGGGGTGAAAGGCCAATCAAACTCCGTGATAGCTGGTTCTCCCCGAAATGCATTTAGGTGCAGCGTCACGTGTTTCTTACCGGAGGTAGAGCTACTGGATAGCTAATGGGCCTCACCAGGTTACTGACGTTAGCCAAACTCCGAATGCCGGTAAGTGAGAGCGTGGCAGTGAGACTGCGGGGGATAAGCTCCGTAGTCGAGAGGGAAACAGCCCAGATCACCAGCTAAGGTCCCTAAGCGTGTGCTAAGTGGGAAAGGATGTGGAGTTGCTGTGACAACCAGGAGGTTGGCTTAGAAGCAGCCACCCTTTAAAGAGTGCGTAATAGCTCACTGGTCAAGTGATTCCGCGCCGACAATGTAGCGGGGCTCAAGCACACCACCGAAGCTGTGGCATTGACATACTGCTCGGCACCGACACCTGCGGGTTCGGTGTCCAGGCGTGTTGATGGGTAGGGGAGCGTCGTGTGGCCAGGGAAGCGGCGGTGTGAACCAGCCGTGGAGGCCACACGAGTGAGAATGCAGGCATGAGTAGCGAATGACGGGCGAGAAACCCGTCCGCCGAATAACCAAGGGTTCCAGGGTCAAGCTAATCTGCCCTGGGTAAGTCGGGACCTAAGGCGAGGCCGACAGGCGTAGTCGATGGACATCCGGTTGATATTCCGGAACCGGCGAAGAACCGCCCATGATGAACCCAGTGATGCTAAGTGCCTGAAGCACGCCCACCGGACCTTCGGGTCCATCGGGTGTGTGGAGCGCACGACCCGATCTGGTAGTAGTCAAGCGATGGAGTGACGCAGGAAGGTAGCCTCCGCGTGGCGATGGTTGTCCACGTCCAAGGGTGTAGGGCGCGATCCAGGCAAATCCGGATCGCATGAAGCCTGAGACCTGATAGTGACCGCGAATGCGGGAAGAGGGTGATCCTATGCTGCCGAGAAAAACTTCTAGCGAGGTTCGAGCCGCCCGTACCCCAAACCGACTCAGGTGGTTAGGTAGAGAATACCAAGGCGATCGAGTGAATCGTGGTTAAGGAATTCGGCAAAATACCCCCGTAACTTCGGGAGAAGGGGGGCCCTGATCGTGACGACACTTGCTGTCCGAGCGTGATCGGCCGCAGAGACCAGGGAGAAGCGACTGTTTACTAAAAACACAGGTCCGTGCCAAGTCGCAAGACGATGTATACGGACTGACGCCTGCCCGGTGCTGGAACGTTAAGGGGACCGGTTAGCCTCACGGCGAAGCTGAGAACTTAAGCGCCAGTAAACGGCGGTGGTAACTATAACCATCCTAAGGTAGCGAAATTCCTTGTCGGGTAAGTTCCGACCTGCACGAATGGCGTAACGACTTCTCCACTGTCTCAACCACGAACTCGGCGAAATTGCACTACGAGTAAAGATGCTCGTTACGCGCAGCAGGACGGAAAGACCCCGGGACCTTTACTACAGCTTGGTATTGGTGTTCGGTACGGCTTGTGTAGGATAGGTGGGAGACTATGAAATCGTCACGTCAGTGATGGTGGAGTCAACGTTGAAATACCACTCTGGTCGTTCTGGATATCTAACCTCGGTCCGTGATCCGGATCAGGGACAGTGCCTGGTGGGTAGTTTAACTGGGGCGGTTGCCTCCTAAAAGGTAACGGAGGCGCCCAAAGGTTCCCTCAGCCTGGTTGGTAATCAGGTTTCGAGTGTAAGTGCACAAGGGAGCTTGACTGTGAGACAGACATGTCGAGCAGGGACGAAAGTCGGGACTAGTGATCCGGCGGTGGCTTGTGGAAGCGCCGTCGCTCAACGGATAAAAGGTACCCCGGGGATAACAGGCTGATCTTGCCCAAGAGTCCATATCGACGGCATGGTTTGGCACCTCGATGTCGGCTCGTCGCATCCTGGGGCTGGAGTAGGTCCCAAGGGTTGGGCTGTTCGCCCATTAAAGCGGTACGCGAGCTGGGTTTAGAACGTCGTGAGACAGTTCGGTCCCTATCCGCTGTGCGCGTAGGAAACTTGAGAAAGGCTGTCCCTAGTACGAGAGGACCGGGATGGACGAACCTCTGGTGTGTCAGTTGTTCTGCCAAGAGCACCGCTGATTAGCTACGTTCGGAAGTGATAACCGCTGAAAGCATCTAAGCGGGAAGCACGTTTCAAGATGAGGTTTCCAGGCCCGCAAGGGCGAGAGGCTCCCAGCTAGACTACTGGGTTGATAGGCCGGATGTGGAAGCACAGCAATGTGTGGAGCTGACCGGTACTAATAAGCCGATAACTTGACTCACAAAGATGCTACGCGTCCACTGTGCAGTTCCCGAGATACAAACGGGAACATGCAACCATGACAGCCCTGGGCCACAGGCTGCATGACCACGAATTTGATATCTCCATAGAGTTTCGGCTGTCATAGCGAAGGGGAAACGCCCGGCTCCATTCCGAACCCGGAAGCTAAGCCCTTCAGCGCCGATGGTACTGCACTGGTGACGGTGTGGGAGAGTAGGACGCAGCCGGACACACTTT
>NZ_LMSW01000008.1:0-3345 GCF_001429645.1 Terrabacter sp. Soil810 | reverse complement strand
GGGCCGCGCGCATCGCGAAGTTCGTCGAGATGTGCCACAACCACGAGACCGTCCACTGACTGCTGGCCGGATTCGACGCTGCGTCCCGGCGGTGTGACGCACTCACCGTCGCAGACAAGCGTGACGGCTCACGGCAGGCGCTTCTCGATCCGGGTCCACCCGGTCCAACCGCGCTCGGCGATCAGCTCCCGCAGCCGCGCGACGGCGGGGTGGGCGGCATCGGCGAACGAGTCCATCAGGCGGATGAACGCCGCGTCCGGCATCTGCTCGTCCTGTCGGTCCAGCTCGCCGCCGGCCGCTGCCTCCTCGAGCAGCTCGCTCATCAGGTCGGCCGTCTCACGCAGCAGCTCCTCCTCCTGCCAGTCCTCTGCGATCCGACCGATGAGTCGGTAGAGCTGGACGACCCTCGGGTTGGCCAGCTGGGCCGTCTTTTCGGCCATGAGCGCCGGGATCGCTTCTGGCCATCGCGCCGCCATCAGGATCCAGGCATCTCGCTCGGGCTCGATGACCGCCTCCGAGGCTCCGGTGGCACGCAGCCGGTCCAGGTAGTCGACCACGTCCTTCGGGAGCGCCAACGAGTCACCGGAGCCCAGCAGCGCGATGCGCCGGCGGTGCTCCTGAAGCGCGCGGATCTGCGCACGTAGCTGCTGGTCGATGTGGGCGGTCGCATCGGCGAACGTCTCCGGGTCAGCGTCGAGCAGCTCGCGGACCCGGGCGAGCGGGACGCCGGCGTCGGCCAGGGTGCGGATCCGGATGAGTCGCACCACCGCGGCGGCGTCGTAGGTGCGGTAGCCGGAGGCGTCGCGTTCCGGTTCCGGGAGCAGTCCGATGTGGTGGTAGTGCCGCACTGCGCGAATGGTCACCCCGGCGTAGGACGCCAGCTGTCCGATCGTCAGCATGGCCTCAGCCTGCCCGAAACAGACACTGCGTCACCAGTCCAGGGGGTGCGGATTGAGCGGAGGGCTCAGCCGTCCACGAGAAGACTGCCGAGGTCGTGAACGGTCGATGTCACCCGGCTGGCCCGACAGGCCGGGGTGTCGCAGCAGTGCGCCGACCGACCAGTTGGCGCCACGTGCGTGCACCGGCCGATCACTACTCTGGGGCCTGAGCCCGCCGCCGGGTGGGTCGTTCCTCATGGGTGAGCCGCCGGTAGGTGTCGGCGTAGTACGGCGCGATCCGCTCGGGGCTGAAGCGTTCGGCGTAGATGCGCCCCGGTCCCGGATCGGGGACCCCGCGACCGTGCAGGAGCTCGTCGATGGCGCGTGCAAGCTTTTCGGGGTCCTCGGACGGGACGAGCACACCGCGGCCCTGCCCCAAGGTCACGGGCAGCCCTTCTACGGCGCTGCCAACGACCGGCACCCCCAGGCCCAGTGCGAGGACGGCACTCTGTGACCAGGCTTCCTCCCGGGACGGGACGACGTGCACGCTGGCTCCGGCGATGTAGGAGCCGGGCGAGCGCACCCATCCCGGCAGGTGTATCCGATCGGCCAGGCCCAGGGCGCGAGACCGGGCGGTGAGGGACTCCCGCAACGGACCATCACCGAGCAGCAGCGTTGCCGGCGGATCGGGAAGCATCGCCAGCGCCTCGAGCAGGACGTCGGGACCTTTCTCGGGGTGCAGGCGCCCGGCGAAGGTCACTCTGGGGCAGGGCAGCCCGGGCAGCGCCCGTGCATCGAAACCCTCGATGATGGAGCGTCCCTCGAGCAGCCGCCCCGCCGGGACGCCGAGCGAGACGGCGAAGGCGCGGGCAGCGGGGCCGTGGGTGAAGAAGGCCGCAAGGCGTCCGGCGGCGGCGCGAGCCTGGGTGACATGGTCGCCGTACGGCCAGGTCACGGCGTTGTGCTCGGACGCGACGAGCGGGACTCCGTCGGGCACGGCCGCCGCCGCCGCCCACCAGGCCCCGAACATGTGGGCGTGGACAAGGTCGGCGTCTGCCAGGCGGGAACGCAGCCATTCGGCGAAGTCGGTCGACGGCACCCATTGCAGATGTGCGTTCCGGGCGAAGGTCTCGACGGGCACGCCGAAGGCGGTCGCGAGGGCGATCCCTTCATCGGTGGCGTCCCCGGCGTAGAGGCGGGTGACGAATCCTTCGGAGCGCAGGGCGGCGGACAGTCGCAGGGCAGAGAGCTGGGCCCCGCCCCGCTCCAGTACTCCGATGACCCGGGCGATGGTGAGCGGCCGGCGGCCGGTCGATGGCCCGTCAGCCATGGCCGCCGCCCGGGCCCTCGGCGGCCATCCGGGCCACCGCGACACCCCCGCTCTCGAGGCTGCGGTCGAAGGCGAGCCCGGTCTCTTGCTCCCAGCGGCGCAGTACCTCCTGCTCACCGGGACGTTCGACGTCATCGAGAACGACGGTGGCGCCCGGGGTCAGGCGGCTCTCGAGGACCGGCAGGGCGGGGTAGCGGCTCAAGCCGTGGCCGGCGGCATGCGCGGGTGGGCCGTCCACCAGCAGCAGGTCGATGGGATCGGTCCCCAAGGCTTCGCCCAGTCCCTGGGCCAGGGCTGCCTCGTCGTACCAGCTCATGCCGGACTCGGCGCGGGGATGCGGCAACAGGGGCGCCTGAACGATCGTGACGTCGGCCCCGACGCCTTCGCGGTCGAGCTGAGCGCGCACCCACCGGGCCCAGAGCGGGTCGTGCTCGACGCTCGCCATCAGGAAGCCACCGTGCGGTGGGCGCTGGGTCATCAGGCGGGCCAGGAGAACGGTACTGATCCCGCTGCCGAGCTCGACGATGCGGCGCCGTTCGTTCAAGACGATGTCGTTGCAGACGGTTACGAGCCCGGCGGGTCGCATCGCGCCCGAACCCCAGGGCAGGTACGGGCCGGAGAGTGCGGTGAGCGCATGCATGGCGGCCGCGTCGGAGAAGCCACGACCTGTCGGAGTCGAGGAACTGGTCGCGGCCACAGACTGACCGTAGCGCTTGGTGACCGCCCCCACTCCGGCTCTACGTCATCGATCAGCGCAACCTCGACGAGCCCGTTCACCGACTGCAGTCAGACGACTACTGCAACGGTCTCAGCTCTCGGCACGTCCGGAGCAGGACAGGCGCCCGCCTTGCGGCGGTGCGACGCCCGTGGTCAACGCCCTCGTTAGTGACATGGACGGAGATCTCGTCCTCCGCGCGGCATGCCCGGACACGCTACGGCTGGGAGTGGTTCGCATGGCGACGCCCTTGAATCCACAGGAAACCTGGGCTCAGTCCTGGAGACGGCTATCTGGACTTCGCCAAGGACCGTCCAGGCCTGGTCCCCGCCGCGCTCGCGGCCGACCTGCAGGCCAGGGCGTTCTTCGAGACACTCAACGGCGCCAACCGCTATGCGATCCTCTATCGCGTTCACGACGCG
>NZ_LMSW01000006.1:0-1104 GCF_001429645.1 Terrabacter sp. Soil810 | reverse complement strand
TGTACTGACCGGGCACGTTGGTTGAGGGAATGCGACTCATCGTTGTGAGCTGCTGACATGGGAGGGCCTCCCGCGGTGGAGTGGAACTGCTCAAGGTTCACTTCGCCAAACAGGAGGCCCTCGTGTCCCACGCTAACGCTGCCCTGACCCCTCGCGCCCGGTTGCGTGTGGCCCAGCTCGTCGTCGACCAGCACGTGCCGATCGTCGAGGTCGCCGCCCGGTTCCAGTGCTCATGGCCCACGGTCAAACGCTGGGCCGATCGGTACGCCGCTGGCGAGGCGATGACCGACCGGTCCAGCCGGCCCCGGTCGATGCCGGCCAAGACCAGCCCGGCCACGACCAAGCGGATCGTGGCGTTGCGGCTGCGCAAACGCCTGGGGCCGGTCCAGCTCGCCGCGCTGACCGGCGTCGCACCCTCGACTGCGCACCGGGTGCTGTCTCGATGCCACCTGAACCGCCTCTCCCACGTGGACCGGGCCACCGGCGAGCCGGTTCGCCGGTACGAGCACGAGCACCCGGGTGCGATGCTGCACGTGGACGTCAAGAAGCTGGGCAACATCCCCGACGGCGGTGGGTGGCGCTACGTCGGGCGCAGCCAAGGAGACCGCAACCGCGCCGCGACCCCAGACAAACCCAAGAACGTGCACTACAACCCGAAGATGGGCCACGCGTTCGTGCACACCGTCATCGACGACCACTCCCGCGTCGCCTACGCCGAGATCCACGACGATGAGACCGCCCCCACCGCGGTCGCGGTCCTACGCCGTGCCGTGGCCTGGTTCGCCACCCGCGGGATCACGACCGAGCGGGTGCTGTCCGACAACGGCTCCGCGTACCGATCACACCTATGGCGCGATACCTGCACCGAGATGGGCATCAAGCATTCACGCACCCGGCCCTACCGGCCACAGACCAACGGCAAAATAGAACGTTTCCACCGCACCCTGGCCGACGGCTGGGGCTACGCCCGCTGCTACACCTCAGAACACGAACGCCGAGCCGCTCTGCCAGCATGGCTCCACGAATACAACCACCACCGCCCCCACACCGCCTGCGGGAACAATCCACCCATCACCCGATTGACCAACCTGTCGGGTCAGTACA
>NZ_LMSW01000005.1:0-1024 GCF_001429645.1 Terrabacter sp. Soil810 | reverse complement strand
TGTTCTGCATATCTGCTTAGGTGAAGTCGGGTATGCCGGTTTCTGGTTTGAGAAGGTCCTTGAGCGGGTGGGGGTCGGTGTCGACGGCCTGCTCGAGCAGCCGGTAGAAGAGCAGCCCGCGGGACTTCGCGTTCCGGCGGTTGAACCGGAAGGTGTACTCGTCGAGGTAGTAGGGCAGGTGAGCTTCCTCGACGCGGAAGTGCAGGGTTCCGATGAGCCAGCGCTTGAGCAGGGAGGCGACCAGGTGCACGCCGGGCAGGACGCTGGCCTTGTCGGGTGCGGAGTAGCCGAGGGTGAACTCGTGGGTGTAGCCGAGGTCGGCGAGCCGGCGCAGGGTGCGGGCGCCGTCGGTGCGGATCGTCGAGCCGGGCTCGATGACTCGGGTGGCGAAGTCGACGAGCTGTGCGGTGCCGGGGTGGTCCGCGACGGCGAGTCTGACCCGGCCGAGGCGGCGGGTCTCGTTGTGTTCTATGGCGATCATGACCGCGACCTTGTCGCCGTATCCGCCGTGGCTGCTCGGGGTGACGCCGCCGAGCATCGTCTCGTCGAGCTCCACGATCCCGGACAGCTGGTCGCGCTCAGGGCGGACCATGGCCCGGCGCAGCTTGTGCATCCAGGCCCACGCCGTCTCGTACGAGCCGAACCCGAGGACCCGCTGCAGCCCGAGCGCGGACATCCCGTTCTTCTGCGAGGTCAGGAACCAGATCGCCGCGAACCAGGTCGACAACGGCGTCCGGGTCCGGTCGAAGACCGTCCCCGCCGTGACCGACGTGCGCCGCCCGCACGACCGGCACATCCACAACCCGGCACCAGTGCGCCAGAACTCTCGCGCTTCGCACCTCGGGCACACGAACCCGCCCGGCCAGCGCAGCCCAGCCAGGTACTCCAGGCATGACTGGTTGTCCGGGAACCACTCCAGCAGCTGCTGGTACGTCGCCGGGTAGTCCTCTCCCCGAACCGGATTCGCGGTCATCCACAGATCCTACTTCTCCCAAGCAGATATGCAGAACATGTGTTCTAATTG